>CAYLYX010000010.1:0-118758 GCA_964387945.1 uncultured Flavobacteriales bacterium
GAGTGAGGCAATCATTTGGAATACCTATAAAGGATGGATTCAATCGTACCGTGATTTACCTATTTTGATTAACCAATGGGCAAATGTGGTGCGATGGGAGATGAGAACAAGGTTGTTTTTAAGAACGGCTGAATTTCTATGGCAAGAAGGGCATACCGCACACGCCACGAAGCAAGAGGCGCTAGATGAAACAGCTCAAATGCTGGACGTTTATGCAGAATTTGCCGAGGATTTTATGGCAATGCCTGTAGTGAAGGGGTATAAGACAGAAAACGAACGATTTGCTGGTGCAGATGAAACGTATTGTATCGAAGCATTAATGCAAGATGGAAAAGCTTTGCAGGCTGGAACAAGTCATTTCTTAGGGCAGAATTTTGCGAAAGCCTTTGATGTGAAATTTGCCGATAAAGATGGTAAGCAAGATCACGTTTGGGCCACATCCTGGGGGGTAAGTACTCGACTGATGGGAGCTTTGATCATGACGCATTCAGATGATTATGGATTGGTTTTGCCTCCAAAATTAGCGCCTATCCAAGTGGCAATTGTTCCAATTTACAAAGGAGAAGAGCAGTTAGCTAAAGTTTCTGAAGTGGCAAACGAAATCAAGAGCCAACTGGAAGCAAAAGGTATTTCTGTAAAGTATGATAATGACGACAAGCGTAAACCAGGTTGGAAGTTTGCTGAGTACGAAGTAAAAGGAGTTCCTGTAAGAATTGCTATCGGAGCTCGTGACCTGGAAAATGGTACGGTTGAGGTAGCCAGAAGAGACATCATGACCAAAGAAACGTTTGATCAGGGAGCGGTAGTAGACCATGTAGCTGGATTAATGGATGAAATTCAGGAAAACCTGTTGAGTAGAACCAAAAATTTTGTAGCAGAGAATACGCACGAAGTATCGAGTTGGGAAGAGTTTGTGGATGTGATTGAGAACAGAGGTGGTTTTGTTGCAGCCCACTGGGATGGTACGGAAGAGACCGAACAAAAAATAAAAGAAGCTACTAAAGCAACGATCAGATGTATTCCTTTTGATGCGAAAGATGAGGAAGGAAAATGTATCTTTACAGGAAATCCTTCGCAGAGAAAAGTTCTTTTTGCAAAGGCGTATTAAATGTTAAATCATGGAGAGTACAGATAGTCAAGACTTGATTTTTAGGGTTGTTCAGGAGAAGTGTATCCTTAAGCAAAACGTGTTTCATAACATTCAGTTGAACTTTAAAATTCTAAAAAATGTTCTGAAAGAAGTAGGAGATGATCTGAAAGACCGAATGAGCGGGGTAGATGAGCGCGTTATCATCGAGTACAGAGATGTAGATGATTATGAAGCACATTTGAGAATTGGAGGGGATATCTTAATCTTTCACATGCATACCAATGTTTTTAAGTTTGACGATAATCACTCGTTGTGGAGAACATCGTATTTCAAAGAAAATGTCAACCGAGGATATTGCGGGGTGATCAATGTGTACAATTTTTTAACGGATTCTTACAAATACAATCGGGTAAACGACCTAGGGTATTTGATTGCTCGTTTGTTTATCAACAATGAGAATCATTACATGGTGCAAGGGAAACGACAGTTGGGATTTTTGTACAACGACATCATTAATTCGGTGATCGATAAAGAGCAAATGAAAGCGGTGATTCAATCAGCGGTACTTTATGCACTAGATTTTGACTTGTATGTGCCTCCTTATGACGAAGTGAAGCAGGTTTCAGTTTTTGAAATGCAGCGCTTAAGCGAAGGTTTGCGTATGAAAACAGGAAAAAGACTTGGGTTTAGGTTTAATGCAGACTCAGATGATATATAATCCTTAAAAAAAGTTGAATTTTGTTTGGAGGTAATTATTTTAGTATTACATTTGCAGCCCAAATCAATTGAATGATGATTCAGTTGGCCCGTTCGTCTAGGGGTTAGGACGCCAGGTTTTCATCCTGGAAACAGGGGTTCGATTCCCCTACGGGCTACTAAAAAAAGATTAAAATAGATGGCAAACCATAAGTCAGCATTAAAGAGAATTAGATCTAACGAATCGAAAAGAGTTAGAAACAAGTACCAGCACAAAACAACCAGAAATGCGGTTAGAGAGTTGCGCGCAACTACTGACAAGAAGAAAGCGACTGAGTTGTATCCTTCTGTTGTAGGTATGTTGGATAAATTGGCGAAAAGAAACATTATCCACAAGAGCAAAGCTTCTAACCTTAAATCGAAATTAGCGAAGCACGTTAACTCGCTATAAGGAGTTCGTAGGTTAAATAAATAAATTGTAGACCCTGACCGCTTAGCGTGTCAGGGTCTTTTGCTTTATAGAAACCGAAAACTACGAATATGGCAATAAAACTATCCCTAAAAGACCTCTCGGAAGACGACCGACCACGTGAGAAAATGCTCAAGAACGGTGCGCAATCGTTAAGCGATGCAGAGTTGATGGCCATTCTGATTGGTTCGGGAAGCCGAGAAGAAACGGCTGTGCAGCTGAGTCAGCGAATGCTTGCCAACTATAAACATAACTTAATCGCGATTAGCAGAGCCTCGGTAAAAGAGTTGCAGCGGTTTAAAGGAATTGGAGAGGCAAAAGCAATCACCATCTCTGCAGCCATGGAATTAGGAAAAAGAAGAGCAGCACAATCGGACCATGTTATTCAACAAATCTCTTCCAGCAGGTCTGCTTATGAGATTATCCGCACCAAACTAGAAGATCTTCCCTACGAAGAGTTCTGGGCCATTTTCTTGTCTCGAAACAACAAAGTGCTCGACACTCAGATGATTGGTAGGGGAGGTGTTTCTGGCACAGTTGCCGATGTGAGGGTGATTTTAAAGTGTGCATTAGAGCATTTGGCCTCGGGAATTATTTTGGCACACAATCATCCCAGCGGAAACCTCGCACCCAGTGACTCAGATTTGGCGCTTACCCAAAAGATTAAGAAAAGCGCAAGCCTCATGGATATTAACGTACTTGATCACCTTATTATTACCGGGACATCCTACTATAGCTTTGCCGATAACCACAAAATTTAATGCTTACATTTGTGCACACCTTAGAATTCTTGAATTAGATGAAGATAGTAACTATTATTGGAGCGCGACCTCAGATCATCAAGGCCGCTGGGTTAAGTAGAGCAATTAAAGAAAATTTTGCAGAGCAAATTGAGGAGATAATTGTCCACACTGGGCAGCATTATGATCAGAACATGTCAGAAGTGTTTTTTGAGGAATTGGGGATTCCCAAACCCAATATTAATTTGAATACAGGTTCTGGAAAACATGGTGAACAAACGGCAAAAATGATTTCGGGAATCGAGGAGATTCTGCTCAACGAAAAACCTGATGCCATTGTGCTTTATGGAGATACGAATTCTACGTTAGCAGGAGCCGTAGCAGCTTCAAAGATTCATGTACCAATCGTGCACATAGAGGCTGGACTTCGGTCGTATAACAAGAAAATGCCAGAAGAGATTAACCGGATTATGTGTGACCATTCCAGCACGTTGTTGTTTTCACCTACACAAGCAGGAGTGGACAACCTTTTGAAGGAAGGTTTTAGTTTGGAGCAAAAAGCTCCATACACGATGGACAATCCAGGGGTGTTTCATTGTGGGGATATCATGTACGATAATAGCTTGTACTTCTCTACGCTTTCTGATCAAAAAAGTGAAGTTCTAGCTCAAAATGGATTGAGGACTGGCGAATTCGTGCTATCAACCATTCATCGAAATGACAATACAGATCAACCCGAGCGTTTATCAGGGATTTTTGAAGCGATACTTGAGATCATCGCAACACATGACTTATTTTTTGTCTTGCCCTTGCACCCTAGAACGGCTAAGCAAATGGAGGTTAACCTTTCTGACGCACTAAAGAATCAAATTGAAAAGGAAGATCGTTTGAAGTTGATTGAACCTGTTTCTTTCCTGGATATGATAGCACTAGAAAAGAATGCAAAGATCATTGTTACCGATAGCGGAGGAGTGCAAAAAGAGGCTTTTTTCTTTCAAAAACCGTGTGTAATTCTTCGTCCAGAAACAGAATGGGTGGAGCTTGTATCCTGTGGAGCTGCAAAGATTGTGGGTTGGCATAAAGACCAGATCATATCAGCTTTTGATTTCTATATGAGTAATACAGAAGTTTCGTTTCCACCGTTATTCGGTGATGGAAAAGCAGGGGAGTTTATGTGTGATAAAATGCTGGAAAGCTTTGCATAAAAAAAGGCGCTTCAAGTTGAAGCACCTTTTAGTAAGTTTCTTGTTGGCTATTTACTCGCCACCAGCAGTAGAGCTAGCTAATAACTTAGCAAGAACCAACTCTGTGATGTCTTCACCTCCAGCTACCATAAGTGAGTTTACGTCAAATACATATACATAACCTTTTTCAGCCGCCACTTCTTTAGCTGCTTTTTGAATCTTAGTTACGATGTTATTGATCTTTGTGTTTTCAAGGTTTTGAAGCTCCATTTCACTTTTGTACTGGATATCCTCAAAATTCTTCATTCTATCCTCATACATCTGGTACGCCAACTGCAAACTTCCCTGATCACAATTTTCAGGATCTGCCTGACACGCTTTTTCCAGCTTTATTGCTTCTTCCTGCTTGTCTTTTACTTTTTGAGCAAAAAACTCCATCTCTTCCTGAGACTTTTTCATAGCCTCTTCCAACTCTTGCTGAGCTTTAGTATAGTCTGGCAGTTGAGGAATAATCTTTTGCGTATCCATGTGTGCCATGTTTTGCGCAACTGAAAATAATGTAGTTAAGGTTAAGGTTATGGTAAATAATACTTTTCTCATGTTTTTCTAATGTTAATTCCCGTCTGCATCCATCAGGGTTTGTTTCTACTGATTCTCTTTTCTTACTGTTGTAATTGCTTTAATATATAATCACTCTTGTCATACTTTGGGTCCACAAACAGAATGTTACTGTTCGCTCCTTTGTCTAGGACAAAGTCGTATCCTTTTTCGTCTGACATGTTTTTAACTTCTTTATAAATCTTATTCTGAATCGGTTCAATCAATTCTTTTCTTTTATCAAAGAGGTCGCCATTTACACCAAACTTCTGCTGCTGAAATAACTGCGCTTCCTGTCTTAGCTGATCAATCTCTGCCTGACGTTGTTTTCTTGTTTCAGGAGGAAGAAGAATTTCTTCTTGCTTTAATGCTTCTTCTTTTTTCGCGATCGCAGCATATTTAGCTTCGATTTCTTGCTGATACCCTTCTGCCAATTTGTTTAACTCTTTTTGAGCTTCTTTATATTCTGGCATTTGATTGAGGATATACTCCACATCAATAAAAGCATATTTCTGTGCTTGAGTGGCAGAAATACTTCCAATCATCATAAGAGCTATAAAGAATAATTTTTTCATTGCGTCAATTTTACGAGGGTTCAAAAATACAATTTAATTACACTCACTTTTTACAGTTCTCCAAGATTCATACCAATTGTGAAATGGAACTGTCCATGATAGCCTTGATTGAGGATATTAAAGTTGTGAGCACCTGCTCCACTGTGGTTAGAATCAACGGGATCAAACCCAAATCCATAGTCAAGTCCCATAAGTCCAAACATTGGCAAATAAATTCTTACACCGAGGCCTGCAGAGCGTTTTACTTTTAATGGATTGAAGTCTTTATAATTCTGCCAAGAGTTACCTGCTTCGGCAAATCCAAGCACATAAATAGTAGCTGATGGATTTAATGATAACGGGTATCTCAATTCAAGCGTATACTTGGCAATTAATGGGTCTCCATTTTGGTCAGAGATCACACCGTCATCATAACCTCGTAAGGCAATGATCTCACGTCCACCAATGTTGAAACCGGTCAAACCACTTCCTCCCATATAGAAACGCTCGAAAGGAATCACGCCTTTAGATTTGTTCCAAGGGTTGAGTAACCCAAGACCAAATCTTGCGTTAGCAACCAATTTTTTATCCTTGGTCAATGGCGCAAACCATGAGGTCGTAAACTTGATTTTGTTGTACTCTAGCCATTTGAATCGCTGCTCATCGCTCCAGTCGTCATAACTGTCCGTGTTATCAAACCAACTGTAGGGTAGGGAGGTCTTAAACGATAACGAAACCTGTGCTCCTGTTCGTGGATAAAGTGGTTGGTCAATCGAGTTTCTCGAAATATTAAAATAGTAACTCAAGTTGTTCGCCACACCGTCAGAGAACGAAAGAACAGAACCATAATTATTTACGTTATACTTCTCGTAAGATAACTGATGATACGTCTGGAAGTAATCATCTGGCCACTTTAGTCTTTTTCCTAATCCAACAGATATACCAGAGATTTTAAGGAATTGTCTATCCTCAGTTCGAACTGCCTTTCCGTTAGCATCTCTCAAGATGTTTCCGTTAGCATCTCGTTGGAAGATGGGTTGAGACGACTGCACGGAGTGGAACGCGCTAAAACTAAACGCCTGAGGTTTTTTGCCGCCTAACCATGGCTCCGTAAATGACATGTTGTACGATTGAAACCAGTAACCATTCGATTGAGCTCGAATACTTAATCGTTGTCCGTCTCCTGAAGGAAGTGGGTTCCAAGGTCCTTTAAACAGTCTACGAAGTGCGAAGTTGTTGAATGAAACTCCCAATGTTCCAACAACTCTTCCGGCACCAAAACCACCTGAAAGTTCGATTTGATCACTTGGACTTTCCTCTACCGTATATTCAATATCTACCGTCCCGTCTTCTGGATTTGGAATCGGGTTAACACCTAATGTCTCCGGGTTAAAATATCCTTTTTGAGAAAGTTCTCGCTGACTTCTAATTACCGCATCTCTTGAGAAGAGGTCACCTGGTTGCGTATACAAATCTCGAATGATCACGTGATCAGAGGTTTTTGTATTTCCAGAAACACTCACAACACGGATTCGGGCTTGTTTTCCTTCATAAATTTGGAACTCCAGATCAACCGAATCATTAGAAACTTGCTTTTCAATGGGATTGATTTGAAAGAATAAGTAACCGTTGTCCATGTAAAGCGAACTTACATCACTTCCGCTAGGATTCATGTAAAGTCTTGTCTCCAGCACAGATTGATTGTATTCATCCCCAGGTTTAATTCCGAGAACAGTGTCCAACTGACCATCTCTGTATTTGGTATTTCCTACCCAGTTAATGCTTCGGATATAGTATTTGTTGCCTTCATTGATTTTAATGTCAATGTTGATGGTTTTCTCATCATGGTCATAAACAGTATCGGATACGATTTCAGCATCTCGATAGGCCATGTCTACGTATTTGGCAATGATTTTGTCTTTGTCTTTTTCGTAGCTTGACTTGATAAATTTGGAACGCCAGAATAGCTTCCACCAATGCTTTTCTTTGGTGTCTTTCATTTGTCGTTTGATCTGGCCGTCAGAAAGCGCCTCGTTTCCTTCAACGTTGATCGCATTGATTTTATAACGTTCTCCTTTATCTAGTTTTACGATGATATCATAGTTCCCGAGTAACGTATCGGCCTTAAGCCAGCTTTTTGCTGTTGCTTTGCAATAACCTTTTTCAATGAAGTACCCTCTTACAACTTTATTAACTTGCTTGAGGTTGTCTTGTGAAATTCGCTGATTGGCGTAGAAACCAAGCGCCTCTTCAATATCGTCCTTTTCGTTTTTAGAAATGTTCGGTTTGAACCTAAACTTACCCGACCACTTCTCTAGTTCTTCAACTTTAATGATCAAAACGATGCTCGTGCCTTTGACGGTCTCAGCAAGGATTTGCACATCCGAAAACTGATCTGAATCCCACAACTTATTAATAGCTGTCGCAATCTGTTGTCCGGGCACGGTAATTTTTTGTCCTTTTTTTAGACCAGAAACAGCAATTACTACGTTGTGATCAATGTTGTGGCTACTTTGTACTTTGATGTCATGAATGGTATACGTCTTTGGAGACATATAGCTGAATTCACCAAAGTTTTGTCCAAGCATAACTCCAGAGATCAATACTGTAAATAATATAGACAGAAGTTTACTCATTGGGTAGGACTTGTGCGCTAGTCTTTCCAAACCTTCGTTCGCGCTGTTGATAATTGTAAATTGCTTCAAAAAAATGTTCTTTTTTAAAATCGGGCCAAAGCGTTTCAGTAAAATAAAGTTCTGAATAGGCAAGTTGCCACAACAAGAAATTACTGATTCGTCTTTCTCCACTTGTTCGGATCAATAGTTCCGGCTCAGGGAAGTTGGCTGTATTTAAGTAGTTGTCAATTGTTTCGGTGTTGATGTCGTTACTGGTTATTTTTCCATTCTGTACGTCATCCACAATATTCTTGATCGCACGAGTGATTTCCCACTTAGAGCTATAGCTTAGCGCCAAAATAAGGTTGACACGTGCGTTATTCTTTGTGTCATCAATACTTTGGTTGAGCGCTTCCTTACATCCTGGAGGAAGGCTGTCAAGATCACCAATTACGTGCAGCCGCACTTCGTTTTCATTTAGTGAGTCTACTTCAAGCGTGATGGTTCTTACCAGTAAGTCCATCAAGGCATCAACTTCTTCCTTTGGGCGATTCCAGTTTTCTGTACTGAATGCGTATAAGGTCAAGAACTTTACGCCTACTTCACCCGCAGCGGTAAGCGCTTCTCGAACTGATTCGACACCTTTTGTGTGACCAAAAACGCGATGCTCACCTTGTTTTTCTGCCCATCTACCGTTACCATCCATAATGATGGCTACGTGCTCTGGAATGTTATTGGTATTTAGCTGGTCTTTAAATGACATAGGTCTTCTTCCTGCAAGGGTGCGAATTTCTGAAAAATAACGGGATTCTTAAAGGATTATTGGCAGATATAATCTAAAAAATGTTAATCTTGTTAACAATTCTCCTATCTTCTAGGACAGGTAGTGTATTCAAGCACTCTGAAGCTTAAGGTAAGACCGGCAAAAACATACCAATCCTTGGTGTTGGGATTACCTCTAGAAACGCTTTGTCCATTGACGTTAGCAAAACTACCTTCATTGTTTAAGCTTTGATCAGACAAATCAGCTGATAGCGAACCTGTGGTTTCTGATAACAGTGCAGGGTTTACATAATTGCCACTTACATCATCTAGGAAATCGGTAAACGTTTTTCGAATGCCATACTCAAATCCGATAGCCCATCTTGGCGTCATATTAAACCTCATACCTAGTCCAAGTGGAATGGAGAGCTGATTCAGTTTATAGGGTTTTTTATCTGAAAACTCGGTTCCTTGACCTTCCGTACCCAGCGACTGCAATTCTATCCATGAATCGTTGTATTGCGTCATCGGGTTCATTTTGAAATAGGTGAGACCTAGAAACATATAAGGTGTAAAAGGGCGTTTATCGCTTCCGATTTCATAGGGCAGGAAGTTGATCTCGATAAGAGGTCCGATTTCAAGGATTCGTGATCTGAAACTCAAATTACGATTTACTCTCGCAGGATCAGTACTTTCGGAGTCAAAAGCTTCTACGGTTCCAAAACCAATATGTATGCGATAACTCAAGCGATCACTTCTCCCAATTTGATCGCGATAGAGGAATGTGCCAGAAAATTTTGTATTGTTAAAATGCTTGTAAGGATTGAGATCTCCGAGGTAATAACTTCCACCAACAACTACACCGATTTCAGGAACGGCTTGAGCTCTACAGCCAAAAGAAATGCCAAATACTATCAAAAAGAAAATCCAACGCATCAACGTCCCAACGCAAAAAATGAAAAGATATTGCTAAAAACAGTTTAGAACTTAGGAAGATTCAATCTTCCTCTCAAGAACTTATAGTTTGCCGTAAGAAGGGTAAACACATAAGCGTCTTTGTTCGTAGGGTCTCCTCGCTGCATACCTGGAGCAGTAGGGTCGTATACGTACGTCCCGTCTGTGTATGTTTCGATAATTCCTAGGCTAGGGTCGGCTAAATCAGCAGTCATGGCATCACTGTTCGAGTGATCAATGTAGACATCACTAACGTCATCAACGTAATCTGAAGTAGTATAACGCAGACCAATTTCTAGTCCGATACTAAACTGCTTTGAAATGGCATATTTAACACCAGCACCCATTGGGAAAACTCCCATGATTTTTTTGTAATCTACACCTTCCGTTTTCAGTGGTTGAAGTGCCACCCAATCACCATTGTATTCAGCTTTTGGATTAAACCAAGCTCCTCCGACACCAACAAATAAGTAAGGACTCCAATGGTTTACTTTTTTACCCACAACCCCATTCGTTCTATAAAGGTGTCCGAAATATTCCTTAAGCGGATAAAACTCCACTCTTCCTGCTAACTCAATAACTGGCGATCTAAAGTGCAGGTTTCTGTTCTGACGGTAAATCTCGGTTGTTAACGCATCATCACCGTTCAAACGTCCATAAGAAAGGTCAGCTTTTAAAGCAAACATAGGACTGATATAAAAACGGTATCCCACAGCAACTGTAGGACGAGTTAATTTGAATTCTAAATCTTTGAATCCAGTTATTCCACTTGATCCAATATCGTTTGCGCCTCCTAATTCTCCCAAAAAGTGACTTGTTCCTAAGCCGAAAGAAACTTCATGTCTATAAAATTTCCAGCTCTGAGAAAATCCTGAAAAAGCTATACAAAGCAGAGGTATGAGTAATAATTTCTTCATCAACTTCAATATGGTTGTATACAAATCTAATATTCTATTTTAAATTAACAACTGATTCAACGATTAATTATTTAAAAAGATACAATTCTTATACGAATGTTCAAATTAATTGCGTTTATCCTGTCCCCAGAGCAATTTATTACGAATAGTTTTAAAGAAATTCTGATCTTCAAATTGTACTAAATTGATATGAAAATCAGATTTGTACATTTTCAGACGATACTTACTTGCGATGGATTTAGATCTACTGTCTACGGTTACGAGGAACTCTTCATCTCTTCCTTCTACCTCAACAGTGATAACAGCTTCGTCTGGAATGATGATAGGACGTGCAGTGAGGTTATGTGGAGCGATTGGGTTTACAATAAAACTCTTGCTTGAAGGGTCTAGAATTGGACCTCCACAGCTCAAAGAGTACGCTGTAGAACCTGTTGGCGTTGAAATGATGAGTCCATCAGCCCAATAACTATTTAAAAACTCCCCATCCACATACGTGTGCAACGTAATCATGGAGGATGAATCTTTCTTGTGAATGGTGATTTCGTTGAGGGCAAAGTTGTAATTTCCAAAGAGATTATCCTCTGTATCCAAGGATAACAGCGTTCTGTGCTGTAGGTTGTACTCACCGGCAGCAAGCAATTCCAAGACGTTTTCTACGTCCTCTTTTGAATTGTTTGCCAAGAAACCCAGTCTTCCTGTATTGATCCCTACGATTGGGATTTCACTATCGCCAATAGACGAAATGGTATCCAAAATGGTTCCATCGCCTCCAATCGATATTAAAAAGTCAATTGGAAGTTGAATGTCCTTTGGTTTTTCATACGTTGGTCGGTTGAAGTCTGGAATAGCTCGTGTACTCAAAAAGCTGGCAAATCGATCATAGGTAATCGACTCAATGCCCATCTGATCCAACTTTCGATAAAGTGTTCTGATGTATTCATCGGCTTCTTCGCCAAACTTTTTACCGTAAACAACAACTTTCATAATGATGATCAGGTTTGGATTACTCCAACGTTATAAGGTTTTTCGGCAGGAGCCTGGTTAGCGGCTTCAATACCCATAGAAATCCATTTTCTAGTGTCAAGCGGATCAATGATGGCATCCACCCATAGTCTGGAAGCTGCATAATAAGGTGTGGTTTGATGATCGTAACGATCCTTAATTTTATTAAACAGTTCTTCTTCTCGCTCTTTGGTAATCTCTTCTCCTCTGGACTTCATGCTCGCCACTTCAATTTGCAACAGTACTTTTGCGGCCTGCGCACCTCCCATCACGGCTACCTTAGCCGATGGCCATCCCACAATAAGTCTGGGGTCGTAAGCCTTTCCGCACATCGCATAGTTACCTGCACCGTAAGAATTACCCAGCACAACTGTGAATTTCGGCACCACCGAGTTAGACATGGCATTCACCAATTTGGCTCCATCTTTAATGATTCCTCCATGCTCTGATCGTGATCCAACCATAAATCCAGTAACATCTTGTAAGAAAACCAATGGAATATTTTTCTGATTACAATTCATGATGAAACGAGCTGCTTTATCAGCGCTATCGCTATAAATCACCCCTCCGAATTGCATTTCTCCTTTTTTACTTTTGATGATCTCTCGATTGTTCGCTACAATTCCTACAGACCACCCATCGATTCTGGCATAACCGGTAAGAATGGTTTTTCCGTAACCTTTCTTGTATTCCGTAAACTCAGAGTTATCTACCAGTCGTTTGATGATCTCAATCGTTTGATAAGGTGTAACTCGATCTTCAGGAAGGATGCCGTAAATCTCTTTCTCATCTTCCTTAGGAGCAGTAGCTTTTTTTCTATCGAATCCAGCATTTTCAGTCGCTCCAATTTTGTCCATAATGGCTTTGATTGTCTCCAAACAATCTTTATCGTCTTTGGAGTTGTAATCACATACACCGCTAATCTCTGTGTGAGTAGTTGCTCCTCCTAATGTTTCATTGTCGATGACTTCTCCGATGGCAGCTTTTACGAGATAGGACCCTGCAAGGAAGATACTTCCTGTTTTATCAACGATCAGGCTTTCGTCACTCATGATGGGCAAATAAGCACCACCTGCAACGCAAGATCCCATTACTGCAGCAATCTGTGTGATACCCATAGAACTCATTACTGCATTGTTTCTGAAGATCCGACCGAAATGTTCTTTGTCTGGGAAGATCTCATCTTGCATCGGAAGGAAAACCCCTGCACTATCTACGAGATAGATAATCGGTAATTTATTTTCCATAGCGATTTCTTGCGCTCGTAAATTCTTTTTTCCGGTAATCGGAAACCAGGCACCAGCTTTCACTGTGGCATCATTAGCAACAACGATACACTGTTTACCAGATACATAACCGATTTTGATGACAACACCACCAGCAGGACAACCTCCATGTTCTTCATACATGCCCTCACCTGCAAAAGCACCAATTTCGATTGACTTTGAGTTGGTGTCCAGCAAATAATCTATTCGTTCACGTGCTGTAAGTTTTCCTTTAGAATGATGTTTTTCAATTCTTTTCTTTCCTCCGCCAAGGAAGATTTTTCCTAGTTTTTCATTCAACTCGGCTACTTTGAGTTTGTTGACATCTTCATTCTTATTAAACTTAATATCCTCTGCCATCTTATTTTATTTTGCTGTTGCGAATATAGCATAAAGTTGGTGAAATGAGGTCGCTAAGCCGCATTAGATGGCATTAATTTTATCAGAGTACCGTTCTACCTAATTCCCGATTATATTTGTGGGCACAAACTTGAGATTTATGAAAATTGGAATTGTTCTTTATCCAACATTTGGTGGAAGTGGTGTAGTTGCAACAGAGTTAGGAAAGGCATTGGCGAAGAAAGGACATGAAATTCATTTCATTACCTATAGCTTGCCGGTAAGGTTAGATCGGTTAAGGGAGAACATCTATTTTCATGAAGTCTCTGTAAGTGATTACCCGTTGTTTGAGCATACACCTTACGAGCAAGTGTTGACCAGTAAGTTGGTGGACGTGGTAAAGTATGAAAAACTTGATCTTTTGCATTGCCACTATGCTATTCCACATGCTTCAGCAGCCTACATGGCACAACAGATTTTGCAAACGCAAGGTATTGTTATTCCGTTCATCACCACGTTGCATGGAACGGATATCACCTTGGTAGGAAAAGATCCGTCTTTCGAACCTGTCATTACTTTTTCGATCAATCGATCAACGAAGGTGACAGCGGTTTCGGAGAGTTTAAAAAAGGATACGTATAATCACTTTGATGTCAGCAGAGAGATCGATGTAATCCCGAACTTTATTTGTTCATTAGATTATCAGCTAGAAAACAATGGGAAGTACAAGTGCAGGTACGCACCAAACGGAGAATTATTGATCACGCACGTGTCCAATTTCAGAAAAGTGAAAAGGGTGGGGGATGTAATTTTGGTCTTTAAAGGTTTATTAGATCAAGGTGTAAATGCTCGACTCATGATGGTTGGTGATGGTCCAGAACGAAACAAATTAGAAAGACAGTGCAGAGAATGGGGGATTTGTGATCGAGTAGTTTTTCTGGGA
Organism: uncultured Flavobacteriales bacterium; assembly: GCA_964387945.1. Classification (GTDB taxonomy): domain Bacteria; phylum Bacteroidota; class Bacteroidia; order Flavobacteriales_D; family Parvicellaceae; genus Parvicella. The sequence continues at coordinate 14,128 of CAYLYX010000010.1, forward strand.
AGTTTGAAATCAACGATAGAAGTACTTACCATTTCTGATTTATTCGTACTTCCCTCAGAGACCGAGAGTTTTGGGTTAGCAGCATTGGAGGCTTTGGCGAGTGGGGTCCCCGTCATCGCAAGCAACACGGGAGGTATTCCTGAAGTTGTGGAACACGGAGTGAGTGGTTTCCTTTCGGATGTGGGTGATGTACAAGATATGACGAGCAATGCCCTAAAAATCTTAGCATCTGAGGCAACTTTGAGTGAATTCAAGAAGGCGGCTAAGCAACAAGCCATGAAATTTGATAAATCTGTTGTACTGCCGCTGTATGAACAGCTCTATGAATCGGCTGTAGCAGACGCTAGAGTGATTGGGTAACCGTTCCATAAGTCAATAAAGGACATTCGTCACATAAATTTGATGGTTTGTAAGAAATTCTCTTATTTTTGCCAAGTTGATGGTTGTTAAGGCAACCCTTTTACATTAATTTAGTTCTTAATACAAACGCTAAAAATTCGCCTATAGAGAAAACATCTACTTAAAAATGTATTAACCCTAATCGTTAAGGATTATGTATTTAGATCAAGTAGATGAAAAAATACTCGTTAAAGAGTATTTGAATGGTAATGAGGCTGCGTTTGAAAAACTTCTCCGCAAAAATCAAGGTAAGGTATTTGGCTACATCATGAAAATGGTTCGTGATGAAGAATTGGCAAACGATATTTTTCAGGATACGTTCATGAAGGTTATTCGTACCCTCAAGAGTGGAAAGTACAACGAAGAAGGAAAGTTCCTGCCTTGGGTGATGCGAATTGCACATAACTTAATCATAGATCATTTCAGAAAGGACAAAAAGATGCCAATCGCGGGCAGAGGAAGCGGTAATGACGAGGATGAATTTGATATTTTTTCAATTCTCAAAATGGAAGATGCCAACGTAGAAGATGAAATGATTTACGAACAGATTTTATCTGACGTTAAAGGGCTAGTGGAATTTTTGCCAGAAGACCAACAAGAGATTATTCGTATGCGCATCTTTATGGGAATGAGCTTTAAAGACATTGCCGAAAGAACAGATGTTAGTATTAATACTGCACTTGGAAGAATGCGCTACGCGCTCATCAACCTTAGAAAATTGGTGAGTGAAAAGAATTTGAATCTCACGCTAGCATAATTTTTTTGAAGGTGAAGCAATAAAGTGATCGATCCGCTCGTTTTGAAATCATAATCACTTAAAAAATTGACTTTGCCTATGCAAGAAAATTCTACTTTTTATTCAAAAAATCTTACATCAAATACAGCAAAAGAGGCCACCGAGGTCAAGGAGGTAAAACCGTCCATTATTCAATCGCTGTTAAACTACAGTAAGTCGTTAGAGTTCAAAAAATCGAACTACGTCAAACAAGTCGAACTAGTATTAAATTAATTGAAAAGCCTCTGAGAAGAGGCTTTTTTAATGCTGTTAAATGGTTTGTTCCCTAGATATAGTAAGAAAGTACAAAAACAACACCAAAAACGATCAGGCCCAGGAGCATCACCAAGATAATTTTACTCTGGATGTTGGTGTAATCTGGGTTATATCGAAACCGATTAAAAGGTTTGAAGTTACGGTCTTTCTCCATTGTTACTTTCCTCCGCTTGCGCTTTCTTGTTGTTCTTTCAAGGCATTGTTCCAGATCTTATTCAAGTAATTGTGGTAGTACTTGTACTGATCCGTAGCAAAGAAAACGAGAATTCCAATGAGGTCTTCTTGCGTTTTATACCCTGGGTAGATGCTCAGGCGGGTAAGTTGTTCGTCTAGGAGCACATAAGAAGGGTAAGAAGTTGCTCCGTCTAGAATGGAGTAAGCAAACCAGTGCGTTTTGCCTCGTGCGTTGGGAGCTGTCTTTACAAAACTCGGATCTGAATTAGTAAACGTATGTCCGTTAAATTCAATGGTGTCTCGTGTTTCGGCATCAAACTTCACTGGATAATACTTTTCGTTCATGTACTGAACGATATTTGGATCCTTAAATGTGGTGGCATCCATCTTCTTACACCATCCACACCATCCAGTGGTGAAATCGATAAAAACCTTCTTTTTGACTTCATCTTTTTCTCGTTGTGCAACCATTTCATCCCACGTCATCCACTGAATTTCTTCGGTTTCTTGAGCGAGTGCTGAGAAGCTAGATAAGCCAATTATAATGAGTAGAAATAAATGTTTCATATTACAAGTTTTCGATTAGGTAGTTCGTCATTAAGTTGTATAAATGCTCACGAGTATTTCCGCCATAAATTCCATGATTTTTGTTCGGGTAAGCCATGAAATCAAACTGTTTGTTCGCTTTGACGAGTGCATCTACCATTTCCATGGCGTTTTGAAAATGAACGTTGTCATCCGCACTTCCGTGAATGAGAAGGTAATTTCCTTCTAGTTTTTCAACATGATTGATCGGTGAGTTGACGTCATAATTTTTGCCATTTTCTTGAGGTGTGCGCATAAATCTTTCGGTGTAGATGTTATCGTAGTATCTCCAGTTGGTTACCGGAGCGACAGCGATTGCTGTGCTAAACACGTCTGCTCCTTTGGTGATGCACAAAGATGACATATAACCTCCGTAGGACCACCCAAAAATTCCGATTCGCTCCTTATCAACGTAGGGGAGGTTACCCAAGTTTTTTGCCGCTGCAATTTGATCTTCTGTTTCATATTTACCTAACTGCAAATAAGTACTGTGCTTAAAATCTCGACCTCTATAACCTGTTCCACGGGCATCTACAGAGACAACAATATAACCCTTTTGCGCGAGCGATTGAAACCAAAAGTAATTCCCATAGCCCCATTCATCGTTTACGGTATTGATACCAGGACCTCCGTATACATACATGAGTACAGGATATTTTTTGTCTTCTTGAAAATTAGAAGGTTTAATCATCCATGCATTCAGGTCATCCCCTTGTGCTCCTTTGATGGTGAAAAATGTCTTGGGAGAAAGATCAAACGTTTCCATGGTCTTTTTCAGGGCGTTGTTGTTTTCGATAACCAATGGGGCTTTTAGTTTCGATTTTTTGTGATTCCCATGAATCGAAACGGTAAAAGGTGTGTTGGCGTCCGAATGGTAGAGCAAGAAGTATTTAAAACCACTGCTAAATTCAGCCGAACTCATTCCAGGTTGTGTGCTTAGTTTCGTCAACTTACTGCCGTCCGTTTTGATGCTATAAACTTCTCGTTGGGTAGGACTTTCTTTTGCCGCTTGAAAGTAAATGGTTTTCTTGCTTTCGTCTATACCATAAACTTCTGTTACTTCCCACTTTCCTGTGGTAATCTGAGTTTCTTTTTTGCTTGCCAAGTCGATGAGGTAAATGTGATTGTACCCATCTTTTTCGCTGGTCCAAAGCAAGGTGTTTCCATCGCTTAGCAACTCTGTATTATCATGAATATCAATGTAGGTCTTCGCTTCTTCAGAATAGACAACTTTAGTTGGAACGGGAATATTAGGTTTTCTGGCAGGGTCAAATTTCCCTGTCATAATCTCCAATTTATTTTGCAGACGATTCATACGTTGTACAACCAATGTGTATTTATCGTTAGACCAAGTGATTCTTGGAACGTAGATGTCTGTTTCTGCACCTAGATCAAATGGTTCCGTTCTGTTGGTTTCTAATTCGTAAACATGAATGGTTACAACAGAATTGGCCTCCCCAGCCTTTGGATACTTAAACTTATAATGTTTTGGATAGAGGGTTCCATACATTTCCATTTGGAATTCTTTCACCGCACTCTCATCAAACTTATAATAAGCAATGCGGTTACTGTTGGGCGACCAATAAAAGCCTCTATCAAAACTAAATTCCTCTTCATATACCCAGTCTGTTGCACCGTTGATGATTTGATTCATCACCCCATCAAAGGTTACCTGAACTTCTTTGTTATCGTTTAGAAAGCGGTAGAAAATATTGTTGTCTCTCACAAAAGCTACTTTCTGACCGTCAGGTGAGAATGCCGCCAAACGCTGTTTTCCTTTGGCCATGTCTGCCAGCGGTTCGAGCTTTTTAGATTTTATGTCATAAATAAAGTAAAAAGACTTAGAACTGTGTCTATAAATGCTCTCCTGCGAAGAAGCGATGAGTATTTTGGTTTCATCGTAGTTGAAATCGTAATCATCAATGGAAACAGGTTCTCCTTTATAAACCAAATCCATGGACTTTACGATAGTGCCTACATTCTCGTATTTTTCGTAGCTAAACTTATCAATGGCAGCACCTTCTCTAGAGTGGGTGAGTTGTGTGAAGTGCATTCCATCGTTCATGCTTTCCACACCATACACATTAGCAGCGCTAAACGTACGCGTACTCCAGATGATATTGTTATCGATCTGTTTCTTCCCTTGTCCTACGATCCCTCCGAAGATGAAAAGACCGATCCATACTAAACTATATTTCATAATCATTTATTAATGCTTCCAAAGATAACGAAACCGTTGCTCTTGTGAAAACATTATATGGAGTGCAAGAATTGAGCCGAAGTCATTACCAAATCACATAATCCAACTCCTGATTTTGAATACGAGCAGTAGGTGTCTGTTTACCGTGCGATAGTTTGGTCACCATTTCTGAAACGTAAATCTGCAATTCAGACAACATGATCTTACCATCTTTGTCTAAGTCGGCAGTTTCGTTTCTGAGGCCGAAGAGTAAGCTATAGGTAAAGAGTCCATTCTTCCACTCTGAGCTTTCCATGGCAAATTCAGCACCTCCCGCTGATGATAGTACCGTAGCTCCCGTACCTCGTCTGAGGTCGGTAAAGAGCTCTTTCATCATCTTTGAAGGACTTGCTTCTATGGTGGACAGCGAAGGTCCCACTGATCTAAACATAACATCCTCTTCTTCCTCAACGTCCTCATTGCTCACCAAAATTTCTTCTTCTTCCACCTCACCGCTGTGGCAGGTGTCCATGATCAGAATACGTTTTAACGGAGAGATATTATCTAACAGTGCCTCCAGAAGGTTGTAGGCCAACCCATTTTCGGAGGGTTTGTTGAAATTCACATCGTGCGTACCGTAATAATAATCGTAGTTGACGTCCAGCAACCCGTGTCCTGCTACAAATACAATTACCACATCATCAATTCCTGCTCCTTCAAAGAAAGATTTAAGGTTGGTGATATTGTCTACCGTAGCTTCTTTGTTGGTGATGGTCTTCGTGTGGACTTGATCATACGTTTCATTACTTCCTGCAAAGATGGCTGCCAGATCTTTAGCATCCTTAGCGGCATAGTTCAGGTTAAAACGCTTGTCCTTGTATTCAGAAGTACCAATGGTAACAAGGTAAAGATTGGGTTTAGCTTCATCCGTACAGATGATCTCAATGGTTTCTTTAAGACTTTCTAACCCATTTTTACCCGCTACGGCAATTTGGATTTTATTTTTGCCAGAAGCTAATTCCACAGTTACGGTTTCATCTAGTTTAGTTCCAGCTATCGTTTTTCCTTGCATGCCATTGATGGGAACATCGTTGTTCCAAACTTTTAACCTTCCCAACGTTCCATCTTTTGCGTCAGCGGCAATAGTAAAGGTGATGGATCGTTTATCTGTGGTCAAAGGAATGGATTCAAAGTCCTTGATGCTGATGGTAGGCAAAGAACTGATATTTCCCAAGTCAGCTTCTTTTAGCCCCAGCTTTTTTAAACGTTTTTGATAAGCCATGTAATAGAGCTCCACTAGCGCCTCATCTTCACTATTCATGGCTTTCAGTACGATGTCTGGTCGGTTAAATTTAGCGTCAAATTGTTCAAAAGGGTAGGCCTCACTTCCTACTTTGAAGGTCACCAATTCTTGACCTTCTTTTGTGATTTTATAGTACTGTTCTGGAGTTTTGAAGATGGCGTTTTCATTTTCACCAACCATAATGAAACGCTCTTTTCCAGTTGCTGGGTCAAAGATGGTTAACGATCCATTCTTCAAACTTACACCAACGTAGCCAAACTTGTTCACCTGAACGTCCGTTACTAGATTACAAGGTATAGTTGGAGATTGGGCAACTTTGTCATTGATAATGTCCATGAAGTTGATGTTATTATCATCAATCGTAATTACATGGTCGAGTGGCATGTGCGTCATGACAGGGAAACCGGAAACTTTTTCTTTTTTAACACCAGTAATTTTAGATAGTGTCTCATCTGAACTACCGCCCAACACAGATTTAAAATCATAGGAGTAAATTCCAATTCCTGTATTGACAAAGAGTTTGTCACCAGCTTCGCTAAATCCGATAAACGGTTTCCTTGACATGGTGATTTTGGGGTTGAAGTCGAGCACACGATACCATCCACTGGTTCTCCAAGCTACGATCCTTCCCGTGTTAAAAGCTGCCACCAGGTACCTGCCATCATTCGAAAGTGTAATCGCATTGGCGACCTGAAACATTCCATTCATCTTTAAATCATCCGTTTCGTTTACTTCCAATTGATTTTTGGTGGTGTTTTGAATGTCTTCAATATAGACAATGGATACAGGTGTTCTGCCACTACCGCCTACTACAAGATACTCCTCTTCTTTATCGAAGACGATATCATAAAACTCTTTCTGACCTGTTTTTACGTAATCTATATAGGTAGGTAGTCCATCTTTCAGACTGTAGAGTCGGATTTCATCGTTCTTAAACACCGTGAGCATATAATTGCCTTTCGGAGAGATGATGATTTGATCTTCCTGAAAACCAAAACGACTAAAAGCTGCTTTCCCAGCTAGTTTACTTTCTTCTTTAGCATAAGTTTTTGCAGCGTCCGTTTTTTCTTTGATTTTATCCTTAGCATTGTCTTTAATGGAGCTAAAGTCTCCTGAGGCAATTTGTTTCCATTTACTGACTTTGCCTTCTGTTACTGTTGTGTTTTCTACTTTGTCTTTTACATCTTCTTTTGTTTCCTCCGTTTTTGCAGCAACATTGTCCTTGCCTCGGTCTTTGATTTCCAGTTTTCTTTCAGGAAACGTAAAGGTGCCCAAGCGCTGTGCACTATTCAGTGACCAGATATCTAATTGCTCACCACGAAGGGTATACAGATAGTTATCAGCCGGACTAAAAGCAAACGCATCGATAGCGTTTACATTTCCTTTGAGTGTTTTCGTAACATTTCCTCTGCTTACGTTCCAGATCTGAATAACATTATTTTTAGAGTAAATCTTGTCAAAAAGAAGTGTTTTAAAGCCCGCTGAGGCAATGCTTTCTCCTTGGTGACTGAATGAAATTACTTTCGTTTTCTCGTGCGCACTTTCGTCTTTCAGCGTAGCGATCAGCTCACCATTGGCGTTCCAGACTTTGGTGCTACCGTGCTCATCGATCATTGCAATTTGTGCAGAGGCTGTAGATACATCTAGATCTAAAGGATCTTTGATGGTCGAAAATTCATTCACAACCTCTCCGTTTTCGTTTACGACAAAAACCTCTCCCTTGATGGTTACAGCAAACGCTTGTTTGGTCTTTGTTCCAAAGATATACCTGACTTCATACTGTGTATTCAATTTGAAAGACTTCACTTCATCACCAGATGTTATGGAAACAAGGTAAGCGCCCTTTGAAGTTCCTACCCACCATTTGTCTTTATCCGAAGAAACGACTGAGATGTCATTAATGCCTCCTTTACTTTTATAAATAGTGTTTTCTGTACTACCCTTTAGGGTGATAAGTTGATTTGCTTTGTAAGAGATGAGGTATTCACCGGTTGGATCGTAGGAGATAAGTTCTTGACCAAAACTCAGTTCAGAACTATCGGTTTTACTCCAGTTGTTGAGGTCCCAATAGTAGCACTTATTACTTTCGTCCAAAGAAACGATTTCATCTTTCACGGGATTAAAAAAGAACTTGCTAACCGGCTTTTGATGTCCTATTAACTGACCAATCAACTTGGCAGATCGAACATCCCAAATCATGATGTTGTTGTCTCTGGAATTGGTTGAAGCCACGTATTTACCACTTGGGCTATACTTAATGTCGTTGATCACACCCAGAACTTTTTCTTGCGTTACCAACTCTACATCTTGTGAAACATAGGGTAGGGCAAACGTGAACAGGATAGAAAATAACAGTAGTCTCATAATTTTAAACTATTTGACTACAAAGGTAAGGAGGTTTAGGCAAAAAAAAAGCCCGAACCAAAAGGTTCGAGCTTTTCAAAGAATTTTACTTCTGATTAGAAGTGGAACATAACTCTAATTGCACCACCCCAGTTGTCAGTATCAATGTTGAAACTGCTTGACTTACCAGTCATTGTAGTCAACTCAAAAGTAGTTGCAGTAGTAGAAGTTGAAGTCTCAAAACCGTAGTTTTCAGTCACTGTTTCACCAGCTCCTGTAGTACTCCAAGACAATCCCCATCCGTACTCAGCAGCAACAGAAATCTTAGGAAGGAAGAAATACTCCGCTCCGATGAATCCTCTTACTCCGATTCCGAAAGTAGATCCAGACTTAGAAGACAATGTTCTACCGTTAGTCACTAAACCGTCAAGAACGTTATCTTCAGTCATTTCCAAAGCATATTCATACTTCATGTTTGGAGTAGTACCTCCTAAAGTAATCAACGCTTCTCCACCGTAGTAACCCTGAAGTCTGTTATGACCTCTTCTCTTCTCAATACCTGCACCTAAAACGATACCTGCACCTGATTGAGTAACTTTGTTCTCAATGTAATCAGGAGCTGCGTCCATAGTGTTAGTATCTTGCAACATTACTTGAGAACCAGAACCGTACATTAATCTGATAGATCCTCTGTAGGCTGTGTTCTCATCTGCAAACATCTTTCCATAAATGGCGTTGTTTGCGTTAACGAATTGAGTTGATAAACTGTTTCCGGTAGAACCGTTAAACATGTTACCAACGTAATCAAACATTGGAGCTGCGTTGAAACCAATCGCCCAGTCTCCTGATTGAGGTGTAACAACTGTACCGTTGTCATTGGTCACCTCAGTCGTTTGTGCATTAGCCATAGATCCTAGACCTACTAATGCTGCAACAAAAAGTGCTTTTCTTTTCATAATGATAAATTTATAGTTTTTCAATTCAAAGGTAAATGTTAAACTATCCTGCATAATTTAGGTAAAATTGATTTGTTAACCAAATGTTGTTAATTACAGAATAAAATTTTAACTATTTACTGGTTCGGTGACTTGGAACGGCACTTATTCAAAAAGGTTGCAATTTTTTTTGTTAAAACTTCCAGCCGACTCTCACAATCCCCATGTTTACTAGGGAGAACGAGGATGATTTTTTTTCAGGAATTGGTGTGGTTGTAGAAGAATCTGTCGTGGAAGAAGCATCTTCTGTCTGTAATTCACCCCTTAAATATTTGGTGTTTAAAAACCTGAACCCAATTTCAGTTCCAAGATATAATCCTTTATAAAGGTTGAGGTCAAAGCCTGAAAACACGTCTACAAACACAGCAGAAAGCTTTTGCTGTTGGTTAAAGTTGAAATCATTGATGAAGGTAGTTCCATCCGTTCGAGACCCATATTCGCTATCATTTCCAAACCCATAGCCAAATGATCCTCCTAAATAAGGAGACATCTTATCAAAAGCAAAATGTCTCTCGTAACCAAGCGAAATGTAATTTCCTGAGGAAACAGTTTCGAGCGAACCTACACCATCGCCATCCACTTCTAGGATTTCATTGGTCACCGAACTGTACATAAAGCGCCAGTTGGTTCTCAAAACATGATTTTCATTAAAGTGATATCGAATCTTTAAGTTGTTCTCTGAAGTACCTGTATTATTGAAAAGTCTGAATTGTGTTTCAATACTTACTTTTTTATCCTCCTGGCTGATAGCAATTGCGCAAAACAAAAGAAGTAGGCTTAAGAAAGTTGTTTTCATACTGTAATTTTTAGTGAAGTAACGATTTTCCAAAATTAATATTGTCTGTCGTTAAGCATCGGAACAAAACTAAAGTTTCCAAAAGACTCTTCGAATAGCTCTCCTTCTTGGTCTTTTAGAATCAACTTCATGATTTGCATTTTTCCTTCTCCTACAGGGATGACCATTTTTCCATCTATTGCTAATTGTTCAACCAACTTAGGTGGAACAAATGGAGCTCCGCAGGTGACAATAATCTTGTCAAAAGGAGCAAAAGTGGGTTTCCCTTCAAAGCCGTCTCCAAAATATAGGTTCGCGCGATACTTCAAACGTTGAAGGACATTTTTGGTAGTAGCAAAGAGTTCTCGCTGTCGTTCAATAGAGTATACTTTTGCTCCTAATTCCAACAGTACAGCCGTTTGATAACCGCTTCCAGTACCGATTTCCAGCACCTTGTCTCCCTTTTTAATATCAAGTAAGGTGCTTTGAAACGCAACTGTAGAGGGTTGTGAGATGGTTTGTCCAGCACCGATGGGAAAAGCTAAGTCTTGGTATGCAAAGTTATTGTGAAACACACTGTCAAAGAACATGTGTCGAGGAACTTTTCCAATCGCTTCCAGCACATCTTCCGATGCAATATCCTTTTCACGCAACAGACTTACCAGTCCCTTACGCATTCCTTGATGCTTGTATGTGTCTTCCGTTTGAAACATTGCGTAACAAAAATAGAGTTTACGGCTTTATTATCGATCAGTTTCGTTTTAATAAATGCTAAAACATAGATGTTAATAATAATAGCTTGTTTTTCTCAGATCAGCAATTTGATGCAATATTTTTGAAGCTAAATTACTTTAGCATGTTAAAAATAGGAGTTGTTGGAGCTGGACATTTGGGAAAGATTCATTTGAAAATTTTAAAGGCGGCTGACTTTGCACAGTTGATTGGATTTTATGACGCTTCCGAGGAAGTTAGGAGACAAGTTCAGGAAGAGTTTGAGGTAAAGGCGTTTGATAGCTTAGATGAATTAATTGGACAAGTTGACGCCATTGATATTGTCACTCCTACCATTACGCATTTTGAGATTGCTCAGCAAGCAATGCGTAACGTGAAGCATGTTTTTGTTGAGAAGCCATTGACACAAACGCTTGAAGAGGCTAAAAAACTTATTGGGTTAGCTACGGAAGCGAATGTAAAAGTTCAGGTAGGTCATGTAGAAAGGTTTAATCCTGCATTTGTAGCGGTTCAAAAAGAGTTGAATGATCCGATGTTTATTGAAACGCATCGGCTAGCGTTGTTTAATCCTAGAGGTACAGATGTGTCTGTAGTACTAGATTTGATGATTCACGACATTGACGTGATTTTGAGCGTAGTCAATAGCAACGTGAAAAGCATTGCAGCAAGTGGTGTAGCTGTTGTAAGTGATACGCCAGATATTGCGAATGCAAGAATTGAGTTTGATAATGGTTGTGTGGCTAATATTACGGCCAGCAGAATGAGCATGAAGAACATGCGAAAGGCCAGGTTCTTTCAAAAGGACGCTTATGTTGCCGTGGATTTTCTGAATAAGGAAAAGGAGGTGATTAAAATGAAAGACGTTTCACCAGAAGCCATTGATCCTTTTGCGCTTACCATAGATTTGGGAGATAAAGGTCACAAGCAAATCGATGTGATCAAAGAAGAAGTAGAACAAGTGAATGCAATTGAAGAAGAGTTGAAAGCATTTACAGAAGCGATTGTAAACGATTCGGAACCTCCTGTGAGTATTTCAGACGGTGATCGTGCGCTTAGGGTGGCACTTGAAATCATGAAAAAAATTAGTTAGAACAACGGTAGACAAATGCTGGAGGTATATTAGCTGGCGTAAAGTCTATTTTTACTTCTGCAAACCTTTCTTCTAATAGTTTCTTCGCATTCAGCGTATATTGGAACTGAATAAATTTTCCATCGTCTGATAGGCATTCTTTTGCATTATCCAATATAGTTGTTTTCACGTCCATCGGAATAACGGTGAGCGGAAGTGAAGAAACTATGTAATCTGCCTTTTCAATGTTGTGTTCTTTCAGAACTTGATCGATTCGTTCAGCACTTGCGTTGATCAATTTTAGTCGGTGATCGCTGATTTCGGTCTTAATGTGCTCGTAAAAGTTAGGGTTTAGTTCAAAACTAAACAGTTGGCAATCCGATTCCATTCTTTCTAGAATTCCTTTGGTAAAAATACCATTTCCAGGGCCTAGCTCTACGATGCATTTCGACTTACTGAAATCAATGGGTTTAAGCATTTTTCGCATAAGGAATTTCGAGCTGGGAGCAATTGCACCTACCTGCTTTTTTTCTTTAAAAAACTCCTTAATGAACTTTGCTTGTTTTGCCAATGCGTCAAAATTTACGGCTACAAAAATAGTTTTTCAATCAGGTGATCGCATCCTACATAGTCAAAAGTTTTGCACAATCCTTGCAGTCACAATTATGAATCTATCTATAATTAAGTACATTTGTTGACTAAATTTCACTAAATAATGAAACGATCTATCCTTATTGTATTTGCTGTTATTCTGACACTTGGAACCTATGGGCAGGACAAGAAGTTGGCTACAGACTTGTTTGAAGTGGGAAATTTTGAAGAAGCTTTAGAAGAATATCTCTTGCTGGTTGAAGAGGAGCCAGATAACATTGAGTACAACTACAATTTAGCGGTATGCTACCTAAATACCAACATTGACAAATCCTTAGCGATTGCTCCTTTGGAGAAAGTAACGGAAAATCCAAAAATCATTGCAGATGCTTACTATTTGCTGGGTAGGGCATATCATTTTGGCTACCAGTTTGACCAAGCCATTGAGGCGTATAACAAATTTATTGCAACAGGAAAAGGGTCAGATTTAAATCAAGCTAATGTAGGTAAGCAAATTGAGTATTGCGAGAATGCTCGGGAGTTGATGAAGTTCCCAAAAAGTGTAGATTTCGAAAATCTTGGTCCACAGATTAATTCGCGTTACGCAGATTATTTTCCATTTGTGCCGAGAGACGAGAAGTTTGTGATTTTTAATTCCAACCGAGAAGACCGTAATCGTGAGCCTATGCTAAATGGAGCTTACTTACCGACTATCTATATCTCGTACGTGAAAGATGGAAAATTCACTGAAGCTGTTGAAGTTCCAGGGGTAAAAGGAAGTAGTGAGTTAAAGCAAGAAATTGTAGGGTTGAATGGTGATGGAACAAAAGCCGTGATGTATTTCGAGGATTTTAACTTTGAAGGCGATCTTTATGAGAGTGGTGTGGAAGGTAAGGGAGTGAAAGAACCACGTATTTTACCGGATGTAATTAATTCCAAGAAGTATACAGAGATTGCGGGTTGTTTTACCGATGACAATCAAAAGTTTTACTTCGCCAGCAATCGTCCTGGAGGTTATGGAGGTGTTGATATCTACATGTGTCAGCGTTTGCCAAATGGAAATTGGAGCATGGCGCAGAACTTAGGTCCAACAATCAACACTTCAGAAGATGAGGATTTTCCAAACATTTCGCCAGACGGAGAATATTTGTTTTTCTCTTCCAAGGGACATGCAAGTATGGGAGGTTATGACATTTTTAGAGCTGAGTGGGATGATGTTAAACGCAAGTTTACCAAAGTGCAAAACATGGGTTATCCCATCAACACGCCTGAGGATAACATGAACTTCAGAATGTCTGAAACTGGAAAGTACGGCTATATTTCTGCCGTAAGAGCAGGAGGCTATGGAGATAAGGATATTTATCGGGTTAACTTCAAAGATATTGAACCTCGATATACTGTGATTCGAGGAACCGTTACGAATACACTTGATAAACGTTTCGAAGACATTTTTATTCAAGTGGTGGACGCAGAAACCGATGAGATCTTTGGAGATTATCTGCCCAATGAAAAAACCAATCGTTATGTGATTATTTTACCTCCGGGTAACTACTACCTATACGTTGCAGCCTTTGGTTACCAAGAGATTTTTGAAGATGTGGAGATTTTGGACAAATCCTCATTTAAGTCGTTTATCGACTGGGATTTTGTCATGGAGCCGAACGAAGAAGAGTAATGAGTATCACCGTTATCATTGTAGTATTGACAGTCGTGGTTTCCATCATGGCAATCAACGATAAAGACCTCAAGTATAAACTGACTTTTTCACCCTATTCCGTAAAGCACCACAACCGTTGGTGGCTCGTTTTTACGCACGGTGTGGTTCATGCCGATTATACTCACTTGGCTATGAATATGTTTACGCTTTATTTTTTGGGAGAAGGGGTGGAATATTTTATGATGGGGTACTTTGGCTCAAAAGGAGCCTTGTTATATGTTCTATTATACTTGGGAGGTTTGGCTTTTGCTACAGTACCAGCATTTGTTAAGCATAGTGAGGATCCGGGTTACCTTTCATTGGGGGCTTCTGGAGCAGTGAGCGCAGTAGTCTTTGCTTTTATCATGTTTGCTCCCTTAGAAAAGCTTTACATCTATGGAGCGATTCCGATCCCTGGGATTTTGGTGGGAGTCGGGTTTTTGATTTTTGAATCCTATGCCAATCGGCACCAAAGAACAAATATTGCTCATGATGCGCACTTGGCTGGCGCCATTTTTGGAGCATTATTTCTGGTGGTTGTAGATTATCGTATTGCTATTCATTTTGTCAATGAAATCACATCAATTTTTTAAGACATGAAAGACATTGAAGGGATAGAAGACATTAAGGTTTTTGTTAATGCTTTTTATGATTTGGTGCGACAAGACGACCTGCTGGGACCTATCTTTGAAAAAAAGTTGGGCGGACACTGGGATCATCATTTGGAGAAAATGTACAACTTCTGGAACACAATATTATTCAGCAAAGGGAGTTATAAAGGTAGTCCTTACCAAAAGCATGAGGCTCTACCTGTGCGGCAAGAACATTTTGATCGATGGTTAGAATTGTTTGAAAAGGTTCTGAATCAAAATTTTGAAGGAAAGCAAACAGAAGAGGCAATTCAACGGGCAAAAATAATTGGTTGGACTTTTTGGAGTAAAATCGCTCAATATCAGTCGGCCAATGGTGAAAAGAGTCTTTAAATCAGTTCTGGTTAGTTTCGAAATGTTTTTCGGCTTACTGTCGCTTTATGTGATCTACTTTTTAGTGATGATGCAAATTCCCGTGAATTCAGATTATGCCTACAGTGAAGACGAAATCCAGTTTTTTGTTATTTCCAACGGTGTTCATACGGATATTTGTCTTCCGGTGAGGAATGATGTGCACGATTGGTCGGAATTGATTGCTACGCAAGATTTTCAAGGTGTAAAAGGTTCACCAGAATACATCGGAATTGGCTGGGGAGACAAAGGTTTTTACCTCGAAACCCCCACTTGGGCAGATTTGAAGGTTTCTACGGCATTAAACGCTATTTTCTTGCCCTCATCCACCGCAATGCATATTACATACTATCAACAACAACCTCGTGAGTCAGATCGTGTAGTGCGTTGCAGCATGGATCGAGAGGAATACCTTAGGTTGATTGAGTACGTCAACGCTTCATTCGAAAGGAGTGCAGAGCAAGTAGATGTTCAGTTGATAGCAGGAAAAGGCTATCACCTCAACGATAACTTCTATGAAGCGAAAGGTAGTTATTGGGGGTTCAAAACCTGCAATACTTGGACCAATGATGCATTAAAAGTAGCAGGGGTAAAAACTTCGCTGCATGCGCTTTTCGAACCGGGAATCATGCGCTGGATTCATTAACAATTTAATGTTGGCACAGAATTTACAGGGTTAATTATACCAACGAGGAGATTAATTAGGTTTGTACAGGATGAATTGTGTCAGAGTCATACTATTATTTTTTGGTGTTTTTTGGATGTTTACAACTTCTGCTCAAGACAAGAAGTTAGATAAACTGGAAATGCTTTACGATCAAGGGCACTATAAAATTGTCTACAAACGATCTGGAAAACTCATGACCAAGGACGAGTATAAAAACCATCCTTCACCCGTGGTGTTTCATGCTTTGGCAGAGTATCAATTGAGTAGAATAAATAGCAAGTTCTCATCCTCTAATGCCATTTACGACTACGAAAAGTTCATGGAGATGGATTCCACTCAGTATTATCAAAAGGCTTACGGAAACTATATCTACGATATGAAAATGGGAATCTCAGAAGAGATTCAGCAGTTGAACCAGCAAGGACATAAAGATAAAGCGCAGATTAAGTACGATACCTATAATCGCTTGTTTGGGAATATTGCTGATTTCGAAGAATTGACCACCGTAGAGCCTGAGGTGGAAGAGCCGCCCACGCCCATTGCTTCAGCTTCATCTGGAACGATTCGCGATGGATTGATCAAAGAAGCCGAGAAGCACATTGGAATTCCTTACAAATATGGAGGTGTTTCTCCAAGTGGATTTGATTGCTCTGGATTTACGCAGTACGTTTTCAGTAAGAATGGAATGGGCATCCCACGCACTGCTGGGTCGCAAGCAGTTGCCTACGAGAAAGTTAAACTCAAAGATGCAAAACGTGGAGATTTGGTGTTTTTTGGTCGAAACAAGAACGAAATCAGCCATGTGGGAATCGTTTACAGCAATGGTGCCGAAGGACTTAAGATGATTCACGCCTCTTCGAGTAGAGGAATTATGATTTCCAATGTAGATAAAGATCCTTATTGGAATCCGAAGTTACAATACACCGTTAGAGTCGTTAAAGAATGAGAGGGTATTTACTAGTCATATTGTTGGCTTTCTTCTTTTCTGGAGTTGCTCAGGAAGGAGAAGAAAAACTGATTGTAATTATCGATGCAGGTCATGGGGGAAATGATCCAGGCAATCTTCATCAAACCAAAGGAAATCTGGATGAAAAAGACCTAAACCTGGCGATGGCAATGAAGCTGGGCGGTTATATCGATCAATTTTTGGGACATAAAATAGAGGTGGTGTATACGCGCACAGAGGATGTATTTGTTGAGTTAGACGATCGCGTAAAGAAAGCCAATGATTTGAATGCAGCCTATTTTATTTCCATACATTGTAACGCCTCGGATAACAAGGAAATTCATGGCGCAGAAACGCACATTCATCTCAAAGAGAGCAAAACGAGCAGTAAGTTGGCGCACATGATTCAGGATCAGTTCAAGAATAGAGCTGCTCGATTTAGTAGAGGCGTAAAACTTAAGAACGATCGGTTGTACAACCTCTATGTGTTAAAGGAAACAAAAATGCCGGCTGTACTGGTTGAAACGGGTTTTATGACCAACGAACAAGAAGAGGGTTATCTCAATTCGGATTACGGGCAAGACCTTTTGATGTCGGCTGTTTTCAGAGCTTTTCGAGATTTCGTGAAGCAAAAGCATGACATTGACATGCAAACGCCTAACGAAGAAGTAGCAGAGGAAAACGAACCCGTTTGGAAGATCCAAATTATGGCTTCCACTGGGCCGGTAGCACTTGAGAATCCAGACTTCCTTAGTGTGAATGCTCCAGTAGAAGAGTTGATCATTCAAAACCCAAATTCGGCTTACAACTACAAGTACTATGTGGGGGCATATGCCGACAAAAAAGAAGCCAAAAACAAGCTCAAAGAGATTAAAGATGGTGTCTTTAAAGATGCCTTTCTGGTGAAGTTTGAATAATGACCAGGCTATCCTGGAGGGTTAATTTGAGTCCGTTGTGTTGGTGCTAGTTTTTCGATAAAACCAATAGGATGCAATCAGTAGAACTAGGGGAGCGATTGGACCGTAGATTTCTTCGTCTCCAGCCAAGCCATGAGCAATTATAGCCAATAACAGATCTATAGCAAATCCGAGAAAAGCTAGTTGTTTAAGTAGAGGAACCTTAATTAGCCATATCGTAGCGATACCAAGAATTTTGGCAATAGCTAATGGGTAGATGATTTCGGGCGGAACTCCCAGGTGGACGAACATGTCATGAACCATTTCATATTTTACGAAATACATGATGGCTCCCATTAGAATAATTACGCTGAAAAGGCTTACTAAAATGGTGTAAATGATTAAATCTCTTTTTTTCATGGTTTATTTTTTTCGATTTGTTTGGCAAACATAGCCTGAATGGTTTACTTTGGGAAGTAACTATAAAAAATATAGTAGTATCCAAAAGTATAGCAGTATGAAAAACAAAGATTCTGAGGGTAGTAAGGTTCCGTTGAATGAACACTACGGAAATTATATGGTTCCGGTGAGAGATGCACTAGAAGTCTTTAGTGGTAAATGGAAGATTCCGATTATTACAGCTCTAAATTTTTATGAGACCTGTGGATTCAAAGAACTAGAAAGAATTGTAGATGGGATTACTCCTAAAATGCTCTCAAAAGAGCTAAAATTCCTAGAAGATAATTTGCTCATTGTTAGGAAAGTGGAAGACACTCGTCCAGTGACAGTAACCTACAGTATTACCGAATATGGAAAAACATGTAAATCTGTAATGACCGAACTTTATCAATGGGGTGTGGAGCACAGACGAAGAGTCTTTAAAATTGAAGGAAAAACATGGGATGAATGTTAGATAGCCGAAACAGCAGCTGGAGAAATCGTTGAATCTTTTTTACGCTACACCTCAGCCTCTGGAATTTTCTTAATCAAATCAATATTCTGATTGTGCTGAGCGCTGTAAGACATAATGAGCGTGCCTTTTGTGCCATCGTTGGCTTCTATGGCAAAAATAACCGTGTCATCTTGCGGATTGCTCATCCCTTCAAAACGGTAAATTTTGACAATCTTCAAGTCGGTAGGAAGGTATTTCTTTTTGGATTTATACCCGATGATCTTGTCATCAATCGCTTTAAAATCCTCATCAAAACCTTCTTGGAGTAAGCCATTAGTGGCTTGCGAAAGTGTGTCATAATCGTTTTTGTACATTGTAAAAGGCATTTCTTACAATTTACGGAATTTTAAGACACGAGTCAAGCTCTTACTAGCCTAATCCAACGTCAAGAGCCATCATTAAGACAAATCCTCCCATAAATCCTAATACGGCAACATCAGAATGCTTGTCTCGCTGTGTTTCTGGAATCACCTCTTCCACGACTACATAAATCATCGCACCCGCTGCAAAAGCTAATCCGTAGGGAAGTAATGGCTCAAAAGAGGTTACCGCCCACGCACCAATAACACCTGCTACTGGCTCTACAATGGCAGATAATTGTCCGTACCAAAAGCTTTTACGTCTGGAAACGCCCTCGCGCCTAAGTGGCATAGCTACGGCAAACCCTTCAGGAAAGTTCTGGATTCCAATTCCTAAGGCAAGAATCATAGCTTGATTGACCATTCCTAAATCTTCTGTGGCTGCGCCAAAAACAATTCCTACTGCGAGTCCTTCGGGGATGTTATGGAGGGTAATGGCTAGTACCAATAGGGTAGTCCGATGCCAGGTAGTTTTCGGACCCTCCGGGTTCTTAAAGTTAATATGCAAATGGGGCATTGCTTTATCCATCCCAAAAAGAAACATGGCTCCGAGCATAAAACCGATCACCGAAGGCATAACTTTCACAAAACTTTCTCCTTCAGACATGTCAATTGCCGGCCCCAGTAAGCCAAACGCACTGGCAGCAACCATCACACCACCTGTAAAACCGAGCATCATGTTGAGCACGCTACGGTTGAGGGTTTTAAAGAAAAATACCATTCCCGCACCCGATGCTGTAACCAACCACGTAAATGTGGTTGCAATCAAGGCGGCTAGTATGGGGTCTATCGAACCAAAGAATTCCACCAAGTCCCACCAAAGGTTGTCGTGTTGTGCTAGATCAGATTTTGTTATTGCATCTTCTTCCATCTCTCAAACTAGAAAGTTGGGTCAAAGTTAATAATTTTCAACTTGATTGTTAGAGGAGTCTAATAATTGTGCAGAATAAAGCAGTAAAACGCCTACTTATCCTCCTTCAAGGTGTCCGAAACAAAGAGAAAAACCACTTCGTCCTCCTTTTTCATTTTGTACGTCTCACGAGCAAACGTTTCCAGCGCATCAGGATTAGTCGTGAGTTCAACGGTTTTCTGTTTGATGATCACAATCTCTTCCTCTTTTTGCAGGTTACTGCGAACCACCTCACTCAATTGCTTTTTATATTGATAAAGTCTAAACAGGTTAGTGTCTTCAAAAAAAGCAAGGATAAGTACAAGAACTAATGTTGACAACACGTACTTGTTTCTCAGGTAAGGAAGGTATTTTTTTAACGTTTCCAAAAAGAAAGATAAATCGTTTATCAAAGTTAATTAAAGAGCTATCTGTATCTTAGTAAACGCTTTCGAATTTTAAACAGCTAAGTGTTGAGCAAGACCGATTACAAATATTCGCTGATACGAGCAATACTGCTGGAGTTGCTGTTGATTGGTCTGGGGCTATTGCTGTATACAGTATTTCCCTTTTTTCAGTTCTTTTTTCTCGGTTCGGGTAACTTTGGAATCCACCCTTCGGGCTTTTTGATTGGGAACGGACTTTATTTTCTGGCCTTGGTTTATGCACTTGTACTGCCAGTTGTATTCCATCGATACCAAAAGGATGGAAAAACACCTAAGTCTACAATAGTATTTGAGAAGTTAAAGACTCGTGCATTTGACAAGGAATTTTGGTTTTGTCTTCGGATCTTCGTTCTCAAGTTTTTGTTTATTCCCTTGATGTATTTGGGAGCCATTTACTTTGGAGAAATCGCCTTTGTAAAACTCTTTAGTCTTCACCGGTTGGATGCATCCAATTGGACACTGGTCGACTGGATCAATAAGTACATTTTCGGAAGTTTTATCCATTGGATGATGACCATTGTTTTGGTGGTGTATGCTTTCGGCTATTGTGTTGAGAGCGATCTGCTAGAAAATAACATTAAGTCGGTAGATAACACCGTGATGGGGTGGGCGGTTACGATCATTTGTTATGCTCCCATTTATCCTTTGGTTTTTTATGTTATTCCCATGGGAGCGCAGGATTTTGCTTTTTTCAAGAATCACGAAATTACGGCCATTGTTAGGATTATCCTGTTGCTCATTGTGGCATTTAAAGTTTGGTCAATCTTTGTGTTGGGTACCAAGTCATCCAACCTTACCAATAGAGGGATCGTTACGAAGGGGCCTTACCGATGGGTGCGTCACCCGCATTATTTATCCAAAGTGATGGTATGGTGGATAGGTGTCATCCCTTCCTTGATCGAAAACTATTGGTTGATTGGTGGAATGATCTTTTGGACGACCATTTATGTGCTCAGAGGATTAACGGAGGAACAGCATCTAAAACGAGATCCGGAATACGTAGCTTATATGAATAAAGTTAAATGGCGGTTTGTTCCAGGCGTATTTTGATGAAGTTAGTCTTTGTCTATAACGTGAACAGTGATCCAGTTTCTTTGTTGCTGGATGGAGCGCACAAAGTTTTTTCACCCAGTACGTATGATTGTGACTTGTGCGCTATCACGTATAGCAATTTGGGTGAACGAAAAGCTTGGAAAACCTATCGCAAGAAGCACCGCATGTCATTTGAATTCATTTACAAAAATCAAATGATCGAAAGATATGGTTTATCTGATAATTGTCCGCTCATTTTGAAGGTAGAAACGGGTACTTCTCCAGAGGTGTTTGTATCCCGTGATGAGTTTAAACGAATCACTACTCCAGCAGAACTGATTTCTTTGATCGACAAAAAACTAGGGAATGGTAGCGCTGAGTTAGCGTAAGCGATCCTACTCATTCATTTATTGATTAACTTTACGACATGAAGTTTTGGATGCCCATACTTTTATTGTGCTGTTCTTTAGGCTGGTCTCAAGAAGGAAATTGGAACGTCTATGAATTGGCGCAGTGGTCGGATTCTATGCAGCAAGTTTGGTATCAGGGCACGGCCTATAACGAAGTTTGGGGCTTTGTTCAGGATGGACAAGAATATGCCGTAATTGGTTCTGCAGATGGAACTAACATTGTGAAAATAGAAGATGATAATTCATTGACTAGGGTTCAATTTATTCAAGGGAGAGAACTTTCAGCCATTCATAGAGATTATCACGATTATAATGGTTATCTGTATGGTGTTTGCGATCAGGGAAAAAGTACATTGCGTGTATACGACTTGAGTTACTTACCCGACTCGGTGCACATGGTGTATGACGATAGCTCTTTGATTGCTCGATGTCATAACATTTTTATCGATTCCAGTTCAGGAATACTGTATGCCTGTGGTGTAACCTACGGCACTTTTGATAGTCCGATGAGGTTGTTGTCTTTGGCAGATCCTGAAAATCCACAATTGATCTATGATTACGAGTTTGTGGATTACGTGCACGATGTTTTTGTGCGCAACGATTCAGCCTATATCAATGCAGCTTTTGAAGGGTTGCGAGTGGCAGATTTTTCAATACCTACCATGCCCATAGCTTTGGGGAGTTTGGAGTTCTATCCAGATAAAGGTTATAATCATAGCGGTTGGCTAAGCGAAGATGGAAAGACCTATGTGATGTGTGATGAAACTGAAGCCATGCGATTCAAAGTGTTAGACGTAAGTGATTTATCGGACATTCAGGTAACAAGCTTAGCCAAGCCTCCCAGCTATGAGCGGACGCTTCCACATAATGTAATGCTCAAGGATGGGATTGCTTATTTTTCATATTACGCAGATGGCTTGCAAGTTTATGATGTGCGAGACCCGAGCGATATTAGTAGGATAGGATATTATGATACCTACCCGGACGATACGATCAGTTTTCATGGAGCCTGGGGCGTGTATGCCTTTCTACCCTCCAAGCGGCTGTTAGTGTCTGATCGAAAATATGGACTTCATTTAATGGGATATGAGGCACCACCCAAGTTAACAAGCACTTCTTTTGAATATAATCTTTATCCTAACGTTGTGACACAAGGATATACCTATTTCTACAAAGACCATTCAGGGATTGTAGATTACAATCTTGAAATTTACGATTCAAAAGGTGCACTGGTCGAGATCCTCCATGGAGATACAGATTACCTGAAAATAGAAACTACCGATTACCGTGCTGGAATCTACCTGTTTAAGTACGTGAACTTGTCGTCAGATCAAATAGGTGTTGGTAAATTTATGGTGCAGAACCTATAGTATGAAGCCAGAAACATTTACTTTTTTTCAGAATGTGCACGATGTAGTTCGATTGATTCCCAAAGGACGGGTAACGAGTTATGGCGCCATAGCAAAATACCTGAGCTCACCTCGGTCGTCTCGTATGGTTGGTTATGCGATGAACGCTGTAGCTGGAGATAAATCGATTCCGGCTCATCGGGTAGTTAATCGAATGGGAATGCTGACCGGAAAAATGCACTTTCAGACACCTAATGCAATGCAAGAAGCATTAGAAAAAGAAGGTGTAAAAGTAAAAGGTGATCAAATTGTTGATTTTGAAACGCTTTTTTGGGATCCGGCAATAGAACTGGCGTTGTAGCTCAGAGCAAGGGTAGAGAGTGATTTGAAGTTTTCAAAGTTATCAATAAAGCGAAGTTCATCCTTCTTTTCAACATTGTGTTATAAGATAAACAGCAATAGTCTATATTTGCCTTGTTATTACACACATTATGAAAAGATATTTACTTTATTTTTTGCTAGTGGCAGCAGGAAGCACGGTTGCCCAGCAGCAGTTTGAGAATGCAGGTTTTGAAAACTGGGAGGATGCCGGAACAGTAGAAGATGAGCCAGTTGATTGGAGTTCGATTAAGACCAGTGATGTGCCTTCGCTCAATACCTTCGCACCTCAGGTTTGGGACAAATCAACAGATGCGCATACAGGTTCGTATAGCCTAATGGTAGAGAATAAGTCTTCTTTTGGGATAGTCGCAAACGGAATTGTATCGAATGGGAGGATTCATGCCGATACAGACCCAGAGGAAGGTTATGTTTTTACGGATGGTTCGGACGCTAGATGGAATACTTCATTTACCTCAAGACCTGATAGTTTGGTAGGATGGTATAAATATGAGCCATCAGGCAGTGATCATGGAAAAGTTGATGTTATCCTACACAAAGCCTCAAGTTTTGATTTTCCAGGTGATGAAAATGGTCCCAATCAAGTTGGACGAGCGAGGTTTAACATGCCGAATGCAACCATCTCTTCTTGGACAAGATTTTCAGTGCCCTTTAACTATTCTTCAACCGATGCACCAGAATACATTTTGGCCGTATTGACAAGTGGAGACAGTACGCAAGCAGTGAATGGAAGTATTGCCTATTTCGATGATCTAGAATTGATTTACAGTCCAACGAATATTGAAGAGGTTAGTGCAAATGACTTGAGTGTTTCAACACTAGAGAATGGACTTAAGTTGTGGGCACAAGAGGGTTGGAATGATAACATAAAAGTTGAATTGGTCGATCTTCAGGGAAGAACAGTGTCTAACAATACATGGCAGACCTCTTCAACTATGATTTGGAATTTGAGTGAATTAAGCGGGATTTATTTGTTGAAGTACTACATCGATAACCGCATCATTACCAAAAAGGTGTTTGTTCAATGATCTAAATGAAGCTTTGGTTTGTCATATTGTGTTTGTTGAGCGGGAACTTGATTGCCCAACAAAAAGGTGTTTTCAAAGGAACCGTCAAGGAGGGTGATGAACCCATAATTGGCGCTAATGTTCAGTTGGCTTCTGATAAATCCAAGGGAGCATCGACTAACTTTGATGGCGAATTTGCTTTTGAATGTCCAGCGGGAGTGCACCAGTTTATTGTCTCTTTTGTAGGGATGCAAACGGATACAATTGAGATTGAAATTCTAGCTGACGAAATTACCACGCGAAACATATTACTCTATCCAGACAATGAGTTGCTGAGAGCGGTGGATGTGAAAGTGGGGAAGTTTGACAAGGATATCAAAGACATGACCATCTCGATGGAGGTGATTCGTCCCGCGTTGATTGAAAACAAAAACACAAGGTCCATTGAGACCGTATTGGATCAAACGCCTGGTTTGAATATTATGGATGGTGAACCTCAGATTAGAGGTGGAAGTGGGTTTACCTTCGGTGTGGGGAGTAAGGTAGCCGTTTTGGTAGACGACATGCCCATGTTATCTGGAGATGCCGGACGACCAGAATGGGGATTCATACCCGTAGAAAATATTGAGCAGATAGAAGTGATTAAGGGAGCAGCATCGGTTTTGTCTGGTGCGTCTGCGTTGAGTGGAGCTATCCATATCAAAACAGCCGAACCAGGAGTTAAGCCGTTGACTAAAATTAACATGTATTCGGGTTTTTATTCTCAGCCTCAAAACGATTCGGCACTGTGGTGGAGTGATTATCCATACATTCATGGAGCAAACTTTTTGCATACCCGAAAAATCAAGCAATTGGACTTAACCGTAGGAGGTTTGGTCAATTTTGATCATGGTTATTTAGGTGCTCCGCAACCGGGAGAATTTGTCATTGATACAGTGACTAACTTCACCGATGATCAAATGAAATCGCAGAAAGGAAGATTGAACATTGGTTTGCGCTATCATCCTAAGAAAATGGAGCGTTTAACGTTTGGACTTAACGCTAATGCGATGTACAACAGCACCAACATGACGTTAGCGTGGTTGGATGATACTTCTGGTATTTATAGGGCATATCCGGGAGGTGTTATTTTACAAAAACAAACGATTTTTAATATCGATCCGTATGTGAACTACTTCACCAAGAGTGGAATGAAACATTCGGTAAAGGCTAGGTGGTTGAGCACAGCCAATGAAATGAGTGCGAATCAATCCAATTTTAGTGATGTTTACTTTGCCGATTATCAATTCAAACATACGTTCAAAAAGTTCAAGGACTTAGAGTTTATCGCAGGAACATCAACGACTCAAACACATTCTTTTTCAGAAATCTTTATTGCGAGTGGAGACAGTACCAACACATTGTCTAATTACAGTGGTTACTTGCAAATCGAGAAAACTATTTTCGAAAGAGTTAACCTTTCCTTTGGCTTTAGAGGAGAGGGATATATCTTGAACGATACCATCTCAAACGGTGCGACAATTCTTAGAGCTGGGTTAAACTACAAACTAACCGAAGGTACCAATGTAAGAGCTTCTTACGGACAAGGATACCGATATCCGACTATCGCTGAGCGATTTATCCGAACAAAAGTAGGAACGTTTGGCGTTTTTGATAATCCTGATTTACTACCAGAGACGAGCTGGAACATAGAGGCTGGCTTCCGTCAAGGTTATAAATTCGGAGAATTCAAAGGTTATGTAGATGTGGCAGTATTCAAACAACATTATGAGAATACCATTGAATACCTCTTTGGTTTTTGGGATCCTACCTTCGAGTTTGCTTTAGCTGGGTTTAAATTCCTCAACACAGGAGCTTCTCAGGTAGTAGGAGTAGATGCTTCGATGGCAGGTATGTATGAAAACAAGAAGAAATCTGGGTTTACGTTTATCGCAGGATACAATTACATATTGCCAACCACACTTGAACCAGATCAGGTTTTTGCAGAAGATTTTAGACCAGGAGGTAATGGTGAGTTTAGCTACAATACAACCAGCTTTGATTCATCTCACCGAATTCTAAAATATCGTTTTTTGCATACGTTCAAAGTGGACGTGGAGTACAAGTTTAGAAAGAAGTTGTCCATTGGAGGAAGCGCAAGATATTTTAGTAGAATTGAAAATTTAGATCGAGCAATTATCGATTTTGAGGAAGTTACAGAAAACTCTGGTGGATCGCTTCAAGGGATTCGTTACATCGATTTTTATGAAAATCACAACACCGGAAACCTGATCTTTGACACACGTGTTTCCTATACGTTTAAGGAAAAATATAAGGCAGCAGTTGTTGTTTCAAACCTCACGAACAAGACCTATTCATTGCGCCCGCTAAAAGTAGAGCCGTTGCGAACCGTGATGTTGCAATTATCGGCAAAAATCTAGTGTTTAGATTCGCTGATTTTAAGGTTTTTTGTCCTCAGGTGTAACCTAAATAACATTTTGTAGTTAAAGAATTCGAAAGAGAAAACAATCCATTTATCATTTATTTTGATATATTCGCACACCGATGAAGACTTTGACCTACATAGCCTTGACGTTAATTCTTTGCTCGTTTACGTATAATCGTACTCATTTTTTGAATACTGTAAACCCTCCTTCAGAAGAGAAAATATTACTCGACTTGGGGTCTTTTGCAGAGGATTCATACAATCATTTAGGAACGAAAGACTTATTCTTTAAACCCTACAACATGGCATTGAGAGGATACTTTCAATTGCTTTCAAAGGATAAATTGAGAAACCCAGATTATCTAACAATTGTGGACATGACCAAGAGTTCCAATGATGAGCGTATGTTTATTATTGATACGCATACGTGGCAAGTGGTTCATACTAGCTTAGTAGCTCACGGCATGGAAACGGGAGATGAGTTTGCACAGGACTTCAGCAATGTGGAGCACAGTCATCAAAGTAGCCTTGGTTTTTTCTTGACAGGAGAAGTTTATAACGGAAAGCACGACATGAGCTTGAAGTTAGATGGCTTAGAATATTCAAACGATAAAGCGAGAGAAAGAGGTGTTGTGGTGCACGCTGCAGATTACGTAGGTTATG
The DNA here is from genome assembly GCA_964387945.1 of uncultured Flavobacteriales bacterium. GTDB lineage: Bacteria > Bacteroidota > Bacteroidia > Flavobacteriales_D > Parvicellaceae > Parvicella. The sequence goes on from CAYLYX010000010.1 coordinate 41,461, forward strand.
ACTACATCAAAGAAAATGGAAGGTTGGGAAGAAGTTACGGATGTCCAGCTTTACCTCATGTTGGATACGAGTCTGTAGTAGAAAAAATTAAGGATGGAAGTTGCTTCTTTATCTACTATCCTCAAAAAGAGTATTTGAAAAAATCAAAGTTCGTGAACGCAATCGTAGATGTGCAATTGACGTGTGAAGGCGAATTGGGATAATTACTCAAGGACAATCTTTTGATGACCTGAAGGTACTCCATCTAAGGTCAATTCTAATAAATAAACTCCTTTATTCAAGTGATCTAAGTGCATTATTGTTTGATTCGATGCTGAATAGCAAAGTTTGCCAGCAGTATCAAATAACTTGACCTTTAGAGTTGTATACGTAGCTTCTATATTTATTCGAATCGTTCCTGCAGCAGGATTTGGGAACACGTTAACAGTTTTCAATGAGCTACTAGTAATCGAGTTCGATGGATCTTCAATCCCCAACATATATTTCCATACTGGTAAGTAAACGGGAGTTCCAGAAAGGTCCGTAGGCGTTTGGTTATCCCGAATCATAATGTTGTGCGTAAGATCTTCTATTCCACCTGAAGGAACTTCTTGTTTTGTATACAACTGTCGACTTCCGTTGTATGGAGAAGTACTGATATCAACATTTACAGTATCACCAAGATTGTCTAAACCTAGCCCATCCCAGGCTTCCATCTGCTCGCTAAAATTCACAACATCGTCATAGAGTGCGTTGAATCCATAGTAATTTGAATCTGGAACGATATGAGTAGCGCCTGTCCAGTCGGCTACGGCATTGAGTGTATCGCTATAATCGTTAGGAGAGGCGAACATCAATACGCGTTTTACCGGCTCCGTCATGGCAATTACAGCCGCATGTCCACCGCCCTGTGAATGCCCAGATACCATGATTTTGTCCCAAAGAATGGAGCTGCCAGAATAGAACTGATCCCAACCTTGCCCTGGGTAATTAGTGGTCATGTATTCGAGCAACTTCAATAAACGATTATGTATTGAGTTGGCCGCATTAACGTTAGCCACATCACTATAATCTACGCCTTCAATAATCTCCTTTCTGAAGTTGAGGTAGCAATCTGGATCAGTACTATCTCCACAGGCGGCTTGAGCCGAGGTCCAATTTCGATACATCAAATTGATAACGTGAAAACCATTTTCAGTAGCTAATTCAGGAAAATAAGTTGTGCTATTAGGGTTGTCAATCGTACCCACCATATGAAGCAGTAAGGTATTGTTTGATGTGCTCGTAGGGTTGTAAAAAACCTGATGCTTCTTTCCGATATCTCCATTGATCCATGGGTCGGTGGTGTTTCCCAAGACTTCAATGTGCATTAAGGAGTCAGGGTTTACCTGAGCAATGCTGATGGTGGTTGAAAAGATAATGACAGTTATCAGCGCTGATGTTAGGAAAGAGTAGATCATAGTGGGGTGAATTGGGTTAGGTTTAATTATAGTGCTTTTTGGGTACGGTCGATTACGGCTGCAAAATCGTTAGCAAGTTCAGTATTCGTAATCCCATTTTCCTCTGAGAAGTTATCCTTAAAACTTGGCAACGAAAAGCTTGCAACAATTTCTGCGCCATGCCGAGGAAAACGATCCAGTGCATGGGCCAAAACACTTTGTCCGCCACGAGCTCCTGGTGAAGTGGATAGGAGTAGCATTTTTGTATTCTCAAAAGTCTTAGCCTTGATCCTCGAAGCCCAATCAAATAAATTTTTGAAGGCAGCTTGATAACTCCCGTTGTGCTCGCTCATCGAAATAACAAGCAAATCTGCCTCTTCTAGTTTTGCAACAAATTGTTTTGCTCCTTCTGGATGACCTTTGGCTGCTTCAACATCCACCGTAAACATGGGCACAATAAAGTCCAACAGGCTAAGGACTTCAATCTCAACTCCCGGAGCGTCAAATTGTTTTGCTGCGTAGGCCGCAAGTTGGCGATTGATAGAGGTTGTGCTGTAAGAAGCACCAAATGCGATGATTTTCATGATGTTTGATTTGCTGAGTTGAAGTTAATGATTCTGGTTGACTTAGCTTCCTCTTTCACCATTTGATTAAAGAGAAGCTAATGGTCAATATCAATTACAAAAACGCATAAGTCACGTAAATGATGGGCTGTCAAGGCATGAAAAGCAACACCATTGACAGTTACATGGTCTCCTTCATAAGGTAAGATTTTTTCATGTAATGCATTAAGGTGTATTTCTTCAACCATTCTCAATGGTTCCCAGTTACTTTCTGTTGGAGTCCTGTTTACCTCTCTAATCAGAGTGTCTAAGACCAACACATAGGAGTCAAACAATTCATTGCCATCTAAACTATACGAAACTCGCTTTACTGTTCCAGAAACAGAGATGGTGTCTAAATAGGAAACCTGTCCCAAGCCAGTGTAAGGCATTGCAGCGAGGCTGACGAAGGTAAAAACAGACTTGAGCATAGCTTAACCTTCAACTTTGAAATCACTCTCCTCAAAATAATATTCTTCAAAGAGTTTCATTAACAAGGTGTCCTTTTGATAGACGTCAATTAAGGTCCTTAACCTTCCTGAACTGTCGGTAGCGCTAGTAAAATAACCAAAGTGAATCGGGTATTCTTTTTGCGTGGTGAACGTTTTGGTCTTTTTGTATTTAAGCAACGAATCAAGCGTAGTTGGCCATTCAGGGTTTTCTTCATGGGCTACCAGAAAATCTGCAATCTCAAATGGGTCTTGCACACGCACACATCCATGACTATACGCCCTAATGTCCTTGTTAAAGAAAGACTTGCTAGGTGTGTCGTGAAAATAGACAGAATGAGGGTTGTCAAAAATAAACTTGACTTTTCCCAGCGCGTTGTACCCACCACTTTTTTGCTTGATTTTGATACTGCTTGCAGAAACATTATTCCAGTTCACATTATCAAGGCTCCCTCCAGAGCTAAGCGCATAACCATTACGCTGCAAATAAGTAGAGTCCTTCTTTTGTTTTGGAATCAATTCATTTGCCGTAATGCTATAAGGCACATACCATTCGGGGTTTACAATAAAATAGTTGAGTATGCTTTCTACTTCAGGAGTTCGGTTCGTAACTGTACCAACAACCGTTCTGTTCTTGATGTAAAGCGAGTCGTTGTAATACAAATTGATCATGTATTCAGGAATGTTGGCAAAAAAATAGGTGTCTCCCCACGCCTCTAGCCATCGCCACTTTTCAAGGTTGGCAGCTGCCTGAAAGTACATTTTTTCGGTAGAGAGTTCCAGCATCTGAACCGTATACTTGCCAATCAGACCATCAGCTGTTAGCCCGTTACTTTTTTGAAACGCCTTTATAGCTTCCACAATTTTTTCGCCTTCGTCTTCTGGATTCAGGTACTTCAATTTAACCAGAACTTCCTTCGCTTTTTGATAGGCTTCTACAGAATCCTTCTTGAAGTTGGGAATGTAAATCGTCTCTTCTGTCAATTCATTTTCTGCATAAAATTTAGCAACAGCCGCCTGCAGATCTTTATAGTAATGATGTTGCGGTTGCATGCCTAGTCCCGCTTCAACCACATTTTCTGTGAGAAAAATATCCAACAGGTCAACGCTATCCACTTTTGTTTTGAGTACAGTAATTTTCTTATAATAATCTGAGGGGATCATACCATACCGTAGGTGTTTTACAAAAAGATAAAACGATTGGCTTAATTCTAATTCAATACTTACTGCCATCTCAGGTGTGAGTGGAGTAGGAAGGGAGTCAAAAAAAGTAGCGTTGTAATGCTTGGGGTTCAACCCAAAATGCTCAGCATGCGTAAGATGATTCACAGCCAACGAGCCTTGTTCGTTTAAGGTCAAGTCTTCATCCAACCAAAATGAATTGTTTTGCGCATATATTAGGTTCAGGATGGAATCGTTTTGTGCAGTAACCTGTTCCTTGAGTTGCGTCTTGAAATGTTTATATTCTTCGTTTTCAAAAGAAGCTGTTGGTTCCCCATCTTCACTGCCTGGCATACTATCTGCGCAGCTTATAACAAAAGCTGAAGAAAAGATAAAAATGGCTATGTAAAATGAGTTTTTCAAGGTAGCTGAATATGGTCGGCAATGTTAGTTAAAATATATGAGATATTTTTCTCTTTTGCTAAAATAGAACAACTTGCTATAATCCTTATCAATCCTTTGTTAATTGTGATAAAAATCCGTAAACTCGCGTTCTTTTATTTATTTTTTGTAAATCCTTATGGAAAAGATTAGATTGATACTGAATGCTTCAGAATTGGGAGCTGGAACCAGAGGTGCAAGTTTGGGAATCGATGCGATGAAGATTGCTTCTATTAAGGCAGGTAGCAAATATTTTGCAAATTACAATACATCAGTAATTCCTACTCAAAACGATTTGCTATACAACGATATCAAATTTGATAAAGCCAAGCGAATTGATGGTGTGGTAGATAACTATGAAAAGTCGTCAAAAATGGTGTCTGAGGTCATTGATGGTGGCAAATATCCGATTGTGCTTTCTGGAGATCACTCGTGTGCGGGAGGAACTATTGCAGGAATTAAGAAAGCTTATCCCGACAAGCGTTTGGGGGTAATTTGGATTGACGCACATGCGGATTTACATTCTCCTTATACTTCTCCATCGGGCAATATTCATGGGATGCCATTGGCAACTGCACTAAATGAGGACAATCAGGAGCATAAGATCAAAGAATTGGATGATGAGTTGGCAGCTCAGTGGAATAAACTCAAGACCATGGGAGGAATTGCTCCTAAGGTTAATGCTGAGGATTTGGTGTTTGTAGGTGTGAGAGATACCGAAGATCCAGAAGACTTTTTCATGGCTAAAAAGAATATCAAAAACATTCCGGTAGAGCAAGTGAGAAGGTCGGAGGTGCGTGAAATTGCCGAAGAAATTTTGTCTTACCTCAAAGACTGCGACATTCTCTACGTTTCATTTGACGTAGATAGCATGGATTGTGACTTGGTTTCTTATGGTACAGGAACGCCTGTTCCCAATGGACTGACGGAGCAGGAAGCGAGTGGTTTGATCAATAACCTATTAATCGATAAGCGTGTAAAGTGCTTTGAAATAGTAGAAATCAACCCTTGTTTGGATAACAAACAAAATAAAATGGCTGAGACAGCCTTTCGAATTTTAGAAAGCGCAACAGTTATCATTGAAAAAAGAGGATAGCATGAATTTATATTCGCAATTGTCGGAAGCAATCATCAAAGGTTTTCAAGAACTATTTGACACGACAATTCAAGAAAGTCAGGTTCAACTTCAAAAGACGAAGAAAGAGTTTGACGGACAGATCACTTTGGTGGTATTTCCATTTTTAAAACTGACGAAAAAAGGACCGGAGCAGAGCGCAGAGGTGATCGGATCGTATTTGAAGGAGAATACAGAATTGGTTGAGAACTTCAACGTGGTCAAAGGTTTCCTGAATTTAGAGATTGCAGCTACTGCTTGGTTGGATTTATTTAATCATGTGCTGGCAGCAGACGAATTTGGATTTGCTACTCAACCATCTGGAAAAACCTACATGGTGGAGTATTCTTCACCGAACACCAATAAACCCTTGCACTTGGGACACCTAAGAAATATTTTCTTGGGTTATTCAGTGGCTGAAATTCTTAAAGCCAACGGACATAAAGTGGTGAAAACGCAGATCATTAACGATCGAGGGATTCACATTTGTAAGAGTATGTTGGCGTGGCAGAAATTTGGGAATGGAGAGACTCCTGAATCTGCAGGAATGAAGGGAGATCATTTGATTGGGAAGTATTATGTGAAATTTGATCAGGTTTACAAAGCGGAGATAGCTGATATGGTAGCTGCTGGAAAACCTGCAAAAGAAGCAGAACAAGAAGCTCCAATTCTTATGGAAGCCAGAGAGATGTTGAGAAAGTGGGAAGCAAAAAATCCTGAGATTTACCAATTATGGGAAACCATGAATTCCTGGGTTTATGAAGGTTTTAATGCAACCTATAATACCATGGGCGTGGATTTCGACACCTTGTATTACGAATCGGACACCTACATTCTAGGAAAAGATGTTGTGGAGGATGGACTTTCAAAGAATCTTTTTTACAAAAAAGAAGATGGTTCGGTGTGGTGTGACCTGAGCGAAGAGAAAATGGACGATAAGTTGTTGCTCCGAGGTGACGGAACATCCGTTTACATGACGCAAGACATCGGCACAGCCATTGAACGATATAAGGACTATCCAGATCTTTCGGGAATGATTTATACGGTGGGTAACGAACAAAACCACCACTTTAAAGTGTTGTTCGCCATTCTTAGAAAGTTAGGTTATGAGTGGGCAGAAGAATGTTATCACTTGTCTTATGGCATGGTAGAATTGCCAGAAGGAAAAATGAAAAGTAGAGAGGGTACGGTAGTTGATGCAGATGATCTGATGGCGAGTGTAGTCAACGATGCTCGCGAAATGACTGAAGAACGTGGTCACATCGAAGGGATGACGGACACACAAAAAGAAGAACTTTATGCTACGATAGGGTTGGGAGGTTTGAAATACTATCTCTTGAAAGTTGATCCAAAAAGTAAAATGCTTTTTGATCCCAAAGAATCAATTGACCTTAATGGAAATACAGGACCTTTCATACAATATACCTATGCGAGAATTCAGTCGGTGTTGAGAAATTCAGGTGATTTGGAGCATAAAACCTCTACCGCATTGTCTTTGGCGGGAGTTGAAATCGAGTTGTTGCATCACCTGAGTGACTTCACAGATATTGTGGCTAAGGCGGGCAAAGAATATTCTCCAGCATTGCTTTCCAATTATATCTATGAGTTGGTGAAGCTGTATAACTCATTCTATCAATCCATTAGCATTCTGAAAGAAGAAAATCAGGAGTTAAGAACCTTTAGAATCTTGTTGAGCAAAGCTGTTGGAGAAGTTATTGAAAGAGGTATGAAGTTGATCGGTGTGAATGTACCAGAAAGAATGTAAGAATGAAAAAAGTTAGTTGGATATTGCTGTGTTTTGTGCTGTTGAATTCATGTGCTTCACCAGATGAGAATGAGGTGGCGGACACAACTGAAGTAGAGGAAGTGATCGTTGAAAAAGTGATCGAAACTCAAGATGAAACAGCATTTATCCATACCGTTTTTTTCTGGATGGACTCCACATTGACAGTTGAGCAAATGGCTGAATTTGAATCAGGTATGGCTAATTTGCTTAACATTGAAACTATCTACCATGGATATTACGGACCTCCAGCCATGACACCCAGAGATGTTGTAGACAACTCCTATGATTTTGCTTTTGTCGTTCACTTCAAATCAAAAGAAGATCATGACCTATATCAACAGGATTCATTGCATTTACAGTTCATAGCAGACTATAAAACCTATTGGACAAGAATACAGATTTACGATAACCTGGTGAATGAGATAAGTGGATACTAAGGTTGACACAATCTTACTAGTATGGTTTGCGTTAAGATGATGTGAAGAAAGAAGTTAATCAGTTCCGTCTTGTTATTTTCCGTTCAGTTTGTTTTGCCTTGTTTATCATCAGTCATGCTATTTTTCAAGTTGATGTTCCTTTTGGAGAAGAAACGTTGAACGGATACGGTCTGGTAGCTAAGTTTTTTCAACTCTTTTTCGAAACGATCAGCGTGGGCAACATCTCAACCGGTCTTTATGCTTTGTTTTGCCTAAGTCCCCTGTTCTTGATGGTGTTGAGTTTGATACTGGGCAAAAAGCTACATTTTGCCATTTTTGGACTCTTGTTTTGGCTTTCCATGTTCTCTATTTTTCATTGGCTTTTCTTTAGTTTTCCGTTTACCCTGCAATGGGGCTATTGGCTATGGGTAATTTCTGTCGTTGGAATGTCTGGAACGATGTTTCAATATTACGATAGCAACTATGGTTTTGATATCGTGTAACGTGAACTATAGATAGGAATGAGAGCTCAATAATGCGTTGTGAAAAATTCTTTTTCGTCAAGACCTTTGTTCTTTAAATCCAAGGATTATATTTGTAATACTAAACACACGATTTATGGCAACAGCGGCTACAAAAAAGACATCAGCAAAAAAAGATAAGCTTGCATTTAGCAAAGCGCAGTACTTGAAATGGTACGAAGACATGTTGTTGATGAGAAAGATAGAGGAAAAAGTGGGTGCTTTGTACATCCAGCAAAAATTCGGTGGGTTTTGTCACCTATACATTGGTCAGGAGGCCGTGGTGGCAGGAACAGCATCAGGATGTAAAAAAGACGATAAGCACATTACTGCCTACCGAGACCATGCACATCCGATTGCCCTGGGAGTTCATCCAAAATACATGGTAGCGGAATTGTATGGAAAACGTACTGGAATGTCAAAAGGAAAAGGTGGGTCAATGCACATGTTCCATAAAGAAGTTAATTTGATGGGAGGACATGGTATTGTTGGTGCACAAATTCCAATGGGGGCAGGAATTGCTTTTGCTGAAAAGTATAAAGGAACAAAAAACGTAACGTTCTGCTCTTTTGGAGACGGAGCTGCTCGTCAAGGTGCCTTGCACGAAACGTTTAACATGGCCATGACATGGAAATTACCAGTGGTTTTTATCATTGAGAATAATAACTACGCGATGGGAACATCGGTCGCAAGGACAACAAACGTCTTGAACTTATCTGAGATAGGAGAGTCGTACGATATGCCATCGCATACTGTGGATGGAATGAACGTAGAAGACGTTCACAATGCAATTGCCGATGCTGCAAAGCACTGTAGAGCAGGTAAAGGTCCGGTTTTGTTGAACATAGAAACATACCGTTACAAAGGACACTCAATGTCTGATCCACAGAAGTACAGAACGAAAGATGAGGTAGAGGAGTACAAGCAGCAGGACCCGATTGAAAAGGTGTTGGCAACAATTAAGACGAACAAATTGGCCACAGATAAGCAACTCGAAGAAATTCAAAAGAAAGTGAAAGCAACGGTAGAAGAGTCAATCAAATTTGCTGAAGAGTCAGAAGATTTGGAAGGCTACGAATTATACGAGGATGTATATCAAGAAGCTGATTATCCATTTATTAAAGAATACTAAACATGGCAGAAATTGTTAAAATGCCCAAGTTGAGTGACACCATGGTAGAAGGGGTGGTTGCTGAATGGCATAAAAAAGTTGGAGATAAAGTGGAGACGGGAGATCTTCTTGCGGAGATCGAAACAGATAAAGCAACAATGGAATTTGAGTCCTTTCAAGAAGGGGTTCTTTTGCATATTGGTGTCGAGAAAGGGAAAGCAGCTGAGGTAGATGCTATTTTGGCGATCTTAGGAGAAGAAGGCGAAGATGTTTCAGCTATTCTTAAAGAAGCGGAAGCCGCTAAACCTGCAAAGGAGGAGAAAGCACCTGCCAAGGAAGAGAAGAAAGCAGAACCTGCACTTGAAAAGAAGGAAGAAAAGCCATCTCCGGCACCTGCAGCAGCTAAGTCCGCTCCCAAACCAACAGCGGTTTCATATCCTACTGCCTCTTCTGATAGTGGAAGAATTGTGGCATCTCCATTGGCTAAAAAACTAGCCGAGGAAAGAAACATCAACCTAAAATTGGTTAGAGGAACAGGTGAAGGTGGAAGAATTGTAAAAAGAGACATTGATAACTTTACAGGCGGTACTTCGTTTACGGGAGTGGAAAGTCACAGAGACGAACCGGTTTCTCAAATGAGAAAAGTGATCGCTCAGCGATTGGGAGAAAGTAAGTTTAGTGCTCCGCATTTCTACCTGTCGATCAGCATTGATATGGATAATGCCATCGCAGCAAGAAAGTCGATTAACGCACAAATTGCTCCAGAGAAAATATCGTTCAATGATTTGGTGATCAAAGCTTGTGCAGAAGCGCTTAAAGAACATCCTCAAGTAAATGCAGGATGGCATGGAGATTTCATCCGTTACAATGATCATGTACATATCGGAGTTGCAGTTGCTGTTCCAGAAGGGTTACTTGTACCCGTGGTAAGATTTGCGGATGGAAAAACCTTGACGCAAATCGGTGGAGAAGTGAAGGAACTGGCTGGTAAAGCGAAAGATAAGAAATTACAACCTGAGGATTGGGCTGGAAATACATTTACCATTTCAAACTTAGGGATGTTTGGAATAGATGAGTTTACAGCAATCATTAATCCTCCGGACTCCTGTATTCTTGCAGTTGGAGGGATTCAGGAAGTGCCGGTAGTTAAGAACGGACAGATCGTTCCTGGTAACGTAATGAAAGTAACATTGTCCTGTGACCATCGAGTGGTGGATGGTGCAGTAGGGTCTGCTTTCTTGAATACCGTGAAGAACTACTTGGAGAACCCAATCGTGATGTTGGGAAAATCAAGTATTTAGAATGAAACTAAATAAGTAAAAAAGGAGGGCTAAATCAGCCTCCCTTTTTTTGTTAAGTAATTCTAACTCAACTTTATCTAAAACTTACCAAGTAAATTATTTTGCCGTAACAGATTGTTTGTTGAACTATTTCTTTTTTGGAAGTTTAGTTGAAAGTGCTGATATTAGCGATAAACCTACAAACTACTACGATGAATAGTCGTAATCTACTGATTCACGAGATTGAGATTGAAGAGGCCATCGTTGGACTCAGAGCAGATGGCATTGGGCATGTATTCCTCAAGGATAACTTAGAGTTAGATATTTCGGTACAGGAGAAGCTTCTTGAGGTCTACGATGAAATTACGAATTAGGTGAAAACACCGTTTATTTTTGAGGCAGGCAACGATGTTTCTGTAACAAAGGAAGCTCGGGAAAATGCTATTAAATTAGAAGAGCGGTCTCCCATGGGCGCTTGTGCAGTAATCGTTTCAAACACGGCCTACGTTTTGATTGCTAACTTTTATTATAAGTTTAATAAACCCACCATCCCATACAATGTTTTTAAAAAATTCGAAAAGGGGATTGATTGGTTAAAGACAACTCCTTGCTACGATCCCCAAAGAATTCTCAAGAGTACCGAATGATGAATTCCCCAAGCAGAAAACTCAGGACGGGTAGACGACTCTTTGATCATTGTAATTTTTGAAAAATGAGCATTGTAAGAAGCGTCCAGAATAATTTTGTCTGTAAGACCGTACTTCACTCCTAAACCTGATCCACCGCCAAAACCAGATCCTCCCGGACGTTCATTGGTAATACCTTGAATGTTGTGCACGATATTATACTCACGGTTATTAACTACAAAATAGTTCCGCTCAACTTGCACGCTATTGAAGTTTCCAAATAAAGGAAGGTAACCAATTAAACCATTGTTTTCAAAAATAGTAAGTCGCAAACCAGCATTGATGTTGAGACGTTGCTCTTCTCCGAAAACTGGAAACTGCTCCAGAGGGTAATCTACTGTATTTGAGTTAGGATCCTGAATTTCAACAACAAAAACGTCCTGAATTTTTAACATGCCGAAATTGGCTTCAACAAAAAAATCCAAGCTTTGATCCACACTATAACCCAAAATCCCTCCTATTTCTAATGAAGGTCTGTAAGTCATCCCTTCGGGAAGCTCTACAATTTCATAAGGGTACTGAAAATAATTATCAAAATCTGGTTTGTAGTTAGGGTGTTCAAAAGCCCATTCAATTCCATAGAGTGAGAAGTTAGAACCTCCACTATACATCATGGCAGTTTTTTTATTGGCAACGTGTGCACCAATGTTTACTCCAAAAAATACGCCTGAACCGTCTTGTCCTAAACTCACCAGAGAAAGAAAGCAAATAAGTACCGAAAGCAGTCTTTTTTTCATCATTAAAAGTCCAATAATTCGTTCAACTTCTGTGTAAATCTTTCTTTGGGCAAGAAATTATTCTCCAATGGAATGGCAAAAGGAACAGGTGTGTCTAGACTTGCTGCCCGTACCACTGGTGCATCTAAGTATTCAAAACATTGCTCTGAAATTCTAGCAGAAATTTCACCTCCAATCCCTCCTGTAAGACAATCCTCATGAAGGATAATTACTTTTCCAGTCTTTTTTACAGATTCAAAGATGGTTTCCTGATCTAATGGCAATAAGGTTCTCAGGTCAATTAAATCCGCAGCAACCGATGGATGATTCTCTAGGTACTCTTTTGCCCAGTGAACTCCCATTCCATAGGTCACAATCGTCACATCCGTTCCTTCAGTAACCAGATTGGCTTTTCCAATTTCAAGCGTATAATAGTCTGTTGGAACTTCCTCTGCAATAGATCGATAAAGTGCTTTGTGTTCGAAAACCATTACCGGATTGGGATCTTCAATAGCAGCTAACAGCAGACCTTTTGCTTCCGTAGGGTTTGAAGGATAAACAATTTTAAGTCCTGGAGTATGAAAGAACCAAGCCTCATTGCTCTGACTGTGAAAAGGTCCGGCTCCAACACCAGCGCCCGTTGGCATACGAATAACAACATCTGCGTTTTCGTTCCAACGATAATGCAATTTAGCAAGGTTGTTTACGATTTGGTTGAAACCACACGTCACGAAATCGGCAAATTGCATTTCCATGATCGCTTTTTTACCTTTTAGCGATAATCCCAAGGCTGCGCCTACAATGGCAGATTCGCAAATCGGGGTATTTCTTACACGGCCTTTTCCAAAATCTTCTACAAAACCTTCTGTCACTTTAAAAACACCACCGTATTCGGCAATGTCCTGTCCCATAATGACCAAGTTATCGTGCTTTGTCATGGCTCGATGCAGACCATCAGAAATGGCATCGATAAAACGCATTTCTTTCTTGTTGCTGGATGATGCCGTGATTATACCCTCTGTCAAAGGAGCATACAAATCACCAACTTCCTTGTCTGTACTCACGTCAATCTCTGGCTCTGCATAAGCTACATCGAGTTCATCAGAAATCAATTTTTTGATTTCACTTTCCGTTCTCAGTTTATCCGCCTCCGTAATAATACCTTCATCTAGAAGAAACATTTCAAAGTTTTCTACAGGGTCTTTTATTGACCATTCATCTTGCAAGCCTTCAGGATAATATTTTGTCCCCGAAGCTTCTTCATGCCCTCTCATTCTAAACGTGATGCATTCTAAAATAAACGGTCTCGGTTTTTTGCTCTGCGAACTTTTAATCTTCTTGACAGTATTGTACACCTCCAGAATGTTGTTCCCATCCACCTGAACAGCTTCCATTCCGTAGCCAATACCTTTATCAATGAACTGCTTACACCTAAATTGTTCGTTAGATGGCGTAGAGAGACCCCATTGGTTGTTTTCAATGACAAAGATTACTGGTAAATCCCAAACTGATGCAACATTCAAAGCTTCGTGAAAATCCCCCTCACTTGCACCACCGTCACCAGTAAAAACCAGAGTCGTATTTTTTGTTTCGTCCAATAGGTTAGCCAGTGCAATACCATCGGCAATTGCTAGCTGAGGACCCAAGTGAGAAATCATCCCCACCACATTGTAGTCTTTGGTACCAAAATGAAAAGACCGATCACGACCTTTTGTGAATCCTAATTCTTTACCCTGAAATTGAGCAAAAAGACGGTGCAACGGAATATTTCTGGTTGTGAAAACACCTAAGTTTCGATGCATGGGTAGGATGAATTCTTCATCTTGAAGAGCAGCGGTACAACCCACAGAAATTCCTTCCTGACCATAGCCAGAGAACCATTTCGAAATTTTACCTTGTCTCAGTAAAATTAGCATTTTCTCTTCGATCATTCTAGGAAGTTTGATGCTGTAGTAAAGCTCTTTTAACTTCTTGTCTCTAAGACTCTTTTTATCGTATTTAATGTGCCTTTTTTCTAGCGTACTCATGTGTTTCATCAATTATAACTCAAATGTAGAAAGAATGTTCAGATAACCCCCAAAATGTTCAAAAGTTCGTCTTAGATGCCACTAAAATTTTGACCGTGCAACAAAAAATAGTATTTTGGCGTCTTGTATTTCAAACACAACTATTTTTATATTACATCTACTATTATGAAGAAAATTATATTGTTATTCGGATTGATGTGTTTTGCTGCAGTTTCTTACGCTTCTCACGTAGTGGGCGGTAACATTGAAGTTGTGCAAACAGGACCGAACTCTTATGACGTAACTATGAACTTGTTTAGAGATTGTGGAGGGATTGACCTAGATGACGATCAAACCATCTATGTTTACGAACAAGGAACAAATAACTCTTTTGGGTCGTTGACTGTAGCTCAATCCTCTGGGGCTGAATATGTTGTTGAATTAGGAGATTCTTGTTACACACCAACTGGACTTTGTATTGAGCAATGGACCTTTACGGGTACAATGACGCTGGCAGATAACCCTAACGGATATTATTTTGTTTGGGATGTTTGCTGTAGAAATGGAGGAATTGATAATATCAGTGCACCGAGTTCGGCAGGTAGTCTATTGTATACAGAGATTCCAGACCCTGCATTGGCAGGAATGAATTCATCACCATCTTTTGGACCGTATCCTGCTGATGGTTATTTCTGTGTAAATTATACGCAGGAAATTGAGAATCCAGTAACAGATGCAGACGGAGATTCATTGGTTTATTCCTTAGTAACACCTTATGAAGATGTTCCAAGCGTTCAGCCTTTTGCAAACGTTGCTTGGGCAGGAGGTTATTCATTGGCGAACATTGTAGGGAATGCTGCTCAGCCACCAATGTCAATCGATTCTGAGACAGGTGTAATTACAGTACATCCAGAGCAGGCGGGAGTTTATGTGTTTTCGGTTTTGGTGGAAGAGTATAGAAATGGTGTTAAAATAGGTGAAACGATCAGAGATGTCCAGTACGAGGCGTTACCATGTTCGTTTGATTCTCCTCCAACAATTAATATGCAAGATACAGTAGCGGTTTATGCAGGTGATAGTATCTGTGTTGATGTAACAGTAACAGATGTAGACGGAACAGACACGCTGTATGTACTACCTACCTCTAATGATTTCAACCTAAACACTACGTTTGTTTATCCAGATCAAGTAGGAAATACTTGGCAGTACAGTAATTTTAACAACTCGGGGACGGCTGCAGTGATGGATCATTTTGATATTGTAAACCTTGTTGAATACGAGGGTGTTGGAGAAATGTACCTGAGGTATTGTTGGCAGCCTGATTGTGAAAGTATTGATGAAACCTATGAAATCAACCTGCTGGCCTATTCGTTTGGATGTTCAGGAAGTGATACGTCTCAAAGACCTGTTTACTTTGATGTACAATACGAACCAGCAGAGGTTACCTTAAACATTCCAGATTCAATTACAGTGACTTACGATGAAGACATTTGTTTTGAGGTATTAACCGTTGATGAATTGCTGACAGGTTATCCACTTGCGTTGACTCCAGTGGGTAGCGGATTTGATTACTTGGGGTACTATCAAACACCAAGTCAAAATAGTCAAGGATATTATTATACTGACTTCTGGGGACAGGATACTGTTTATATCCCGGATTACAGTTATAGCAATGGAGAGGTTACGGGTAGAGATACGGTTGCTATTCGTTATTGCTGGACTCCAGGGTGTGGAGATGTTTATCTGAGTGAATATGAACTGGAGTATCAAGCTGCTCTTTATACGGAGTGTTTTACACTTACGGAAGACAAGGTAATGCAGGTAAATGTAGAGCCTCCTTCAAGTGAATTACAACGTGTTCCGAACGTGTTTACACCAAATGGAGACGGAGACAATGATGTATTTAGATTGGGAGGAACTCCTGATCCATGTTACGACAGCCTTACGGTTACGATTTATAACCGATGGGGTAAGAAGGTATATGAATCAGAAGATCCCTATTTTGAATGGGATGGAACACTTAAAGGTAAAGGAAATGCTGACTGTGCAGAAGGAACCTATTTTGTACTAATCGGTGGGTCATATGGCAGTACCTATGATTCCGTAACGGGTGAGGCTATCCCAACCGCAATTGAAGAGAAATACACGGTTCAACTGTTGAGATAATTTTTTAGAATTAAGGATAGAAAAAGAGACAGCCAATGCTGTCTCTTTTTTTTTCTACTTATGGATAAAATAAATGCAACAATTTGTAAACTTTAACTCAAGATCACGTATACACTAATAAATGTCTCACCAACAGGAACAAAATAGGTTGAACACCCGCCCTTGGCGATTGATTTGGTACTTTTTTCCCATTCAGTTGCTCATTTTGCACTTCAAGAGAAATCACCTGCTGCTTTTCTTTTGGTTGTTGCTCTACCTTTATGTTACCAACACGATTGGCGGTAAGTACGGAATTTCCTATTTGTTTCTTGCCCCTGAATACATGGGGAGAATAGATGGACTTAGTTTCGGTATCCTTGGGTTTTCGCTAGGTGGTTTTATCACAGCATTTAATATTTATAGCTATATCCTGCATGCCAATGAGTTTCCTTTTTTGGCCACACTTTCTCGTCCGTTTTTAAAGTTTTGCTACAATAACTTCATCATCCCCCTTTTCTTTTTTCTACTCATCATTTATGAGTCGTATAATTTCCAAGTGACGCAGGAATTGATGTCAGGAGGTCAGGCTTTGTTTCATGAACTCTGTTTTGTTTTGGGAGTTGGGATATTTCTGATCATGTCTACCGTCTTTTTTGTGTATTTCAATAAAAATGTATTTTCATTATCGGGAAAAGATGAGAGCTATTACGAGTCCTTGAAAAAAACACCCAAGGCCAAAGAGGCTACCTTTATGAAGGAAACTACTTGGTACAAACGAATGAGTAGGGTGAGAGGTTTTAGGGTGGTGACTTATATCTATTCTCCCATTTCGATAAAGCTAGCAAGAGAAACAAGTCATTACGATACCAAATTACTCAAGGAAGTATTTGCTCAGAACCACATTAATGCTTCCATCTTCGAGATCTTCTTGATCATCTCTTTTTTTACACTCGGGATTTTTAGAGATGTAGAATGGATGAACGTTCCTGCAGCATCCAGTATTTTACTTCTTTTTACCTTATTTTTACTAGTATTCAGCGCATTATACAGTTGGTTCAAAGGTTGGACATTAACACTCCTCTTGGGAGGTTTTTTGCTGCTAAATTTCTTTGCAAACTATACCGATGCGTTCCGGTTTAGAAACTACGCATATGGAATTGATTACACGCATAAAGCAAACTACTCCTGGCAAGCCCTCAACCGATTGGCAACAAATGACTTGAATTATGATTCTTCTTACACGCATGGCTTGTTGATGCTAGAGAATTGGAAGAAGAAGAACGAAGAACTTCTTGGACATAAGCCGAAACTTGTTTTGCTCAACATCAGTGGAGGAGGGTCACGCGCAAGTGTGTGGGCAATGGAGGTGCTGTCTCACTTGGATAGCTTAAGCGAAGGAAAGTTCTACAATCAAACCCATCTCATTACTGGTGCGTCTGGTGGAATGATTGGGGCAACCTATTTCAGAGAACTGTATTTAAGAAAGCAAAGAGACTCAACGATTCAATTGACCTCTGATTTGTATACGAGTCAGTTGGGAGAGGACTTGCTGAACCCACTTGCCTTTGGAATTGCAACAACAGATATGCTTTTCAGGTATCAAAAATTGCAAGACGGCAATTATACCTATACAAAGGATAGAGGATACTCTTTTGAGCAAAAGCTGATCAAGAACTTAGATGGTACCTTCCATAATAAACGCATCTACGACTATTGGGAAGATGAGTTCTATTC
This sequence comes from uncultured Flavobacteriales bacterium, assembly GCA_964387945.1. Taxonomy (GTDB): domain Bacteria; phylum Bacteroidota; class Bacteroidia; order Flavobacteriales_D; family Parvicellaceae; genus Parvicella. The sequence goes on from CAYLYX010000010.1 coordinate 59,047, forward strand.
GCGCATTCCGATGATGATTTATTCGCCCTCCGTAGTCAATGACGGAAGAAGAATACTGATCTCGCCCCAGCCTATTAGTTATTTGACCTATCATAGTGATACTCTAGGCACGAACATTCACAACTCAATGGAAAACATTGAGTTTACTAAATTGTTTGAGCGCAATAATCCTTACAACTTGAAGGTAACGAGTGCCATGCGAATGAGTGCCACTTTTCCATACATCTTGCCCATGGTTACTTTGCCTACCGATCCACCCATTGAAGTGATGGATGCTGGAATCAGAGATAATTTTGGTTTAAAAACATCTTTGGATTTTATGCGGGTGTATAAAGGTTGGATCGAGGAAAATACGAGCGGGGTAGTCGTGGTTCAGATTCGTGATAAAGAAAAGTATTTCGAAGTGAAGAACCCTAACAGTGGAATGGTTTTGCAGCGAATTTTTGCTCCTTTTAACTCCTTTTACAGCAATACCACCAAAACACACGATTATACTAATGATCAGTTGCTCAAGGCGGTGCCAGATTGGTTTGATGGCTCTTTTGAAATGGTCACTTTTTACATGAAGCAAAATCAAGGGAAACAGATTTCTATGAGCTGGCACTTGACTTCTCTGGATAAAAAAGTGATTTCTACAGCTTTATCCGAGAAGGAAAACAAGGAAGCCACAGCACGATTACTTAAGATTCTAAACTGATCGCTCAGTCGACTCAAATCGTTACATTTGTAGTTCGAAAATGTGATAGGATCATGAGTCATTATACCACTTCAGAATTAAAATTAGGTATTATTTGCGGAGGCCAGTTGGGACGAATGCTGGGTTTGGCAGCCAGTAATTGGGATATTTCAACCTACGTGCTAGACGCTACCGAAAACTGTCCGGCTAGTAAATCATGTGATGTGCATGTTTTGGGCCACCATATGGATTATGAAGCCGTTTACAATTTTGGAAAGAAGGTGGATATGCTGACGTTTGAAATTGAGCACGTCAACCTTGAAGCACTCCGAAAATTAAAAGCAGAGGGATTAGCCATCTATCCCGATCCTGAGTTGTTGGCCATTATCCAAGACAAAGGCTTACAAAAACAGTTTTACGCAAAGCACGATATTCCTACTTCTCCCTTTGCGTTGTATTCCTCAAAAGAAGACATCAAAGGAGCAATTGAAGAAGGAAAAATTCAGTTTCCATTTGTTCAGAAATCTAGAGCGGCAGGATATGATGGAAAGGGAGTGTCAGTGATACTAAAGCCTGATGACTTAGATAAGTTGATGGATACACCTTCTATGGTTGAGAATGCTGTAGACATTGAAAAAGAACTGTCTGTTATCGTTGCTAGAAACAAAAGTGGAGAAACAAAGTGTTATCCTATAGTGGATATGGTATTCAATCAAGAAGCGAATTTGGTTGACTATTTACTTTGTCCAGCGGATGTTTCTGAAGCTATCGAATACAAGTGTCAGCAAATCGCATTAAACATTGCCGAAAAACTGGATTTGGCGGGATTGTTAGCAGTTGAATTGTTTCTAGACAAACAAGGAAACATACTCGTAAACGAGTGTGCACCTAGAACGCATAACAGTGGTCATCACACCATCGAGTCGAACTATACTTCTCAATTTGAACAACAGTTGAGAGCAATACTTAATTTCCCACTTGGTGATACCAAGATCAAAACACCAGCTGTAATGGTAAATGTGATTGGGGAGGAAGGTCATCAAGGTCCAGTTTATTATCAAGGGTTTGAGAAGGTAGTCAGTATTTCTGGTGCCCACCCACACATTTATGGCAAAGCAGTGACCAAACCGTTCCGAAAGATGGGACATATCACCGTTTTGGGAGATACCGTAGAAGAAGCCATCGCAAAAGCAAAAGAGATTAAACAAACGATAAAAGTTATAACCCAATGAATCCACTTGTAAGCATAATAATGGGATCAGATTCTGATCTACCTGTAATGAACGAAGCCGCAAAAATTTTAGAGGAGCTAAACGTTAGCTATGAAAAGACAATCGTTAGTGCTCACCGCACACCAGAGCGAATGTTTGAATTTGCCAAAGGAGCTCACGAGAGAGGGATTCGTGTGATTATTGCAGGTGCTGGAGGAGCGGCTCATTTACCTGGAATGGTAGCTTCGTTATCACCCCTTCCTGTGATTGGAGTACCGGTAAAGTCTTCCAATAGCATCGATGGTTGGGACTCTGTGTTGTCTATTTTGCAAATGCCGGGAGGAGTTCCGGTAGCCACGGTTGCCCTAAATGGTGCTAAAAATGCTGGAATTTTGGCAGTGCAGATTATTGGCAGTGCTGATGAGTCGGTAAGAAATGCAGTACTGGATTATAAAGAAGGGTTGAAAGAAGCGGTGATGAAGAAAGTTGATAACCTAAAACAAAATCAAGGATAGATGAAGTTAATCTCATGGAATCTTAACGGAATTCGCGCAGTTGCAAAGAAAGGACTGGCAGATACGATTAAAGAATTGGATGCTGACGTGATTTGTTTTCAGGAAACAAAAGCTCAAGATGATCAAGTGTTGGAAGCTTTGGAAGGAGTTGAAGGGTATCACGTTTACAGCAATTCTGCCGAAAAGAAGGGGTACAGTGGAACGGCTATTTTGTCTAAAGTCGAGCCAATAAGTATCGTTAATGGTTTGGGAGTTGAAGAACATGACAACGAAGGAAGATTGATCACGGCTGAGTTCGAGGATTATTTTCTGTTGACGGCTTATGTTCCCAACAGCCAAAGAGGTTTAGCAAGAATTGATTATCGACAAGAGTGGGATAAGGCACTGTTGGCGCACATGAAAAAACTGGAAGCTACCAAGCCAGTTATTCTTTGTGGAGATCTTAACGTGGCGCACCAACCGATTGACTTGAAAAACCCGAAATCTAATTTTAACAAGACAGCTGGCTACACAGAATGGGAAATAGCAGGAATGGATAACTTTCTCAAAGGTGGTTATACCGATTCGTTTAGGCATTTTTACCCAAATGAAATTAAATACTCTTGGTGGAGTTACCGAATGAATGCCAGAGCTAAGAACGTGGGCTGGAGAATCGATTATTTTTTGGTGAGCGATAACTACATGGACCATGTGGAGGACGCATTTATCCTCAATGGCGTAATGGGATCTGACCACTGTCCTGTGGGGATTACAACAAAGTAATGTCTTTAGAACACCTTGCAGATTTATTAGAAGCAAACGAAGCGTTAAAAGTTACCTGGATAGATACTGCTTCACTTCGTATTTTTGGAAATGATAGAGAGGTTGTCATCACTACCGATCCATCCAAACAAGACGCTTGGGTACTCGATTCAAAATGGTTGGATCATCCTGAAATTGTAGTGTCTAAACTAATTCATAAACTGGGGCTTTCGAATCGAATTCATGCCCGGAAATGCAGTGTGCAGAGAGTTGATAAATCAACGATGGATCAATTTCTTCAGGAGCATCACATCAACGGAGTAGCGGGAGCAAAGCATAAATTTGGCCTTTTTTACTTAGGCGAATTGGTTTCATTGGCAAGTTTTGCAACGCCTAGAGTAATCAACGAACAAAAGTCGGGTGCGCTGGTGAGGTTCTGTGTGAAGTCAAAATGCTCCATTTCAGGTGGTTTAGATAAATTGCTACAACATTACATTAAAACCTATCCTTGCGATGACATCTTTACCTACGTAGATTTGAGCTGGAGTACGGGAAATGGGTTTAAACGTTTAGGGTTTCGTGCCGAAGGAACCAAAGAACTAAACGGAAAGACAATGCTCCGCCTTAGGCTGGTTATCGATAAAAGTTCATCTCATCCACATATTTAAAGACGGGTGCTGTGAGCATGTATTTTACATCTATCCCTTCTTTAATAGCATTTCGAATAAACGTTGCGGAGATGTTCATAATGGGAGCATCGCATTTAATGATGCGTTCGTCAGCACTAAGTTCTTCAGTTACTTTAGTTGTAACATCTTCAGTAGAAACATGCACTCTTGGGTAGACAACAATTCGATGATTGGCAAGAATCTCTTCGTAATTCTTCCACTTATGAAAAGACCTTAGGTTATCTTCTCCCATGATAAGTACAAACTCTTTGTCTTCATGTTTTTCTCGGAGGTATGCGAGGGTATTGATCGTGTAATTCGGCTGAGGTAGACCAAACTCCACATCGCTTACTTTGAGGTGAATATTATCTTCGATGGCTTCTTTTACCATGGCCAAGCGGTGATGATCAGCTAGCAGACTAGCTTTCTTTTTATGTGGGTTGTGAGGCGTTACCACAAACCAAACCTCATCTAGCATGGTTGCAGACACCATGTAATTGGCAATGATTAAGTGTCCAACATGAATAGGGTTGAACGTACCGAAGAACAAACCAATCTTTTTGGCACCAGAAGGGTTATCCCCCCAAAGTAGTTTGTTAACATCGATGGAATAATCAGTCATGTGAAAGAAAATCGTTGACCACTGTTTCAGCTTCTTTTAGAGCAGTGGCTAAATGATCATTTTTTAACGTGTAATCAAAGTGAACAGCAAAGTCCATTTCTTTAGCCGCTTTTGCCATTCGAATATCAATGCTTTCTTGCGTTTCGGTATCTCTTAATTGAAGACGATCTCTCAAATCTTGGATGCTTGGTGGCTTAACAAAAATTGCCAATGCATCTTCTCCAAAATAAGCCTTTAGGTTTTTACCTCCTACCACATCTACGTCAAAGATTACCGTTTTTCCCAAGTCCCAGATTCGTTCTACTTCAGATTTCAATGTGCCGTAAAAACTGTCTTCATACACTTCTTCCCATTCTACAAACTCATCGTTGGCAACTTTTGCTTTAAAATCTTCTACACTCAGAAAGTAATAATCTACACCGTCAACTTCAGTTCTGTTTCTTCTGGGTCGGCTGCACGCAGAAATAGAAAACGCGAGATCATCTCGAACGGAAAGTAAGTGACGAACGATTGTTGTTTTACCCGCTCCTGATGGTGCAGAAAATATTATAGCTTTTCCTTTACTCATCTACAAAACGTTTAATACCTGTTCTTTAATGCGTTCTAATTCATCCTTCATCTTCACCACAATTTTCTGCATTTCAGCATGATTCGCCTTTGATCCAAGTGTATTGATTTCTCGCCCAATTTCTTGTCCGATGAAACCCAATTTTTTACCATTCTCAGGGCCTTCGTTCATGGTTTTAATAAAATGATCTAAGTGAGCTGCGAGTCGCACTTTTTCCTCAGAAACATCAAATTTTTCTAGGTAATAAATAATTTCTTGTTCAAAACGGTTTTGATCAATACCTTTTTGCTCAATCAAATCAGATAAATTTTTATTGATCCGTTCTTTGATGGTCTCTATTCGCTCTCCTTCAAATTGCGGCACCTCGTTTAGCAACGATCGAATGGATTCCACACGGTCATTCAAATCTTGATACAGTGATTTTCCTTCTTCCAGTCTAAATTGTTGGAAAGCGTCAACTGCTTCTTTCACAAGTCCAAAAGTCGCTCCCCATTCTTCATCAGATAATTCTTCTTTCGTGCTTACCAATGCATCTGGCATACGAAGTAAAGTCGACATGTAATCTCCTGGTTCAAGCTCATTATCTTGCTCAAAACTTCTGATTTCCTCAAGGTATTTCTTGAGCAAATCGCCATTGATGCTATGATTTTGCTCACCTCCAAGCACCTCATAACTAAAGTATACATCACACTTTCCTCGCGTTACTTCTCCTGAAAGAAAAGAGCGAAGTTCCATCTCTTTTGCACGATAATAACTTGGCAGGCGAAGATTCAGATCCAACCCTTTACTGTTGAGCGATTTTACTTCAACAGAAACTTTCTTGTTTCCCACGGTCGATTCAGCCCGACCAAATCCCGTCATTGATTTTAACATATCCGACTTACTTTTTACAAAAGTACTTATTTCAGCCGTGTTGAAGGTTATTGGGGTAAGGAAATGTTGAAAACATCAAAAGGAGAATTAGAAGAAAGGCTAATCATTATGTTTTTTGAACTTCATGTAATCGTCTACGACCAACCACAGAAGAATAACATATGCAATGCCCAAAAACGAGAACAAAGCTTCAAACGCAGTTGCAAAATCATCACTGTCAAAACTCTCTTTCTCCAATGTTTCCAGATAGTCAGAACTCATCATGCCAAGTAGCAACATGATAGAAAGTAAAATAGCGATTCCTGCAAATACTTTTGAGAGTCTAATGATATCCTTGATAAGCGTCTCTCGAGTTACAATTCTTTCAAACTCAGGTTCCGTTACAGTTGCCTTACGTTTTGTTTTCTTCTTTACGGTTTGGTTTCGTTTAGCAGTTCGCTTTTGTTGCTGCTTTTTGCTGGCGTATCGATACAGAAGATTTCTCACCCGCTGCGGATCACTCAAAAATTCATAGGCTTCATTAATCGCTATGAATTTCTTCTTAGCTTCCTCAGAAGGGTTTACATCGGGGTGGAACTGCTTGGCAAGCTTAAAATACGCCCGCTTAATTTCTTTCTGACTGGCTTTGGGAGTAAGACCAAGTAATTCATAATATTGAGCAAGTTTATGAATCACTTTTTGAGCGTGTTTGGAAGTAGCGAATTATAATTAGTGTAATAGGAATGAAAAATGTTACTGCTGCTACAGCAAGTGTAAATAACAATCCATATACAAAGAATGAAACGCCCGAAACTGGTCCTTTTTCTTTAACAATTACATAGGTGCCAAGAGCAACTGTTAGCATGAAAAAGAAAGATAAGACCAAAAAATAATCCAGCATTCTTTTAAGATCTCTGATCAGAATTTCTTTAGGTGTTTTTTGTCTGAATTGCCTGCTAGACATACTAGCACGTCTCTGCGTCCGTTTGTGAATGTCGGCTGCTTGCTTTCGTTTCTGCTTTTGCTGGGCTTTCTTTTTTCTTTGGGTGGAGTAAGCTCGATAAAGCGCTTTCTTGATCAAGTCTGGATTGGAAAGTATCTCATAGGCTTTATTTACCTCTACAAACTTTTGCTGCGCGTCTTTTGATGGATTAATGTCTGGATGATATTGCTTGGCTAACTTGAAATAAGCTTTTTTTATGGCAGTTTGAGAAGCTCCTTGTTGCAATCCCAGTACGTCATAGTATTTCTTTAGGTAACTAGCCACGCACTAATTCAAAGTCTCTAACCGTCATTTTTTGTGTCGTGATAGCTTGTCGTTGCTGCCAGTAATCTTGATAAACTGGTCCGAACTCAATTCTACAGTCAATTGTCTTTTTGAACACCAAGATGCTGTCTAGAATGAATTCGCAAATGGCTCTCACTGCGTGCTCTCCACCGTGTAAGTCAGTCGCAAAGTCTACCCAACCGTGATGCACAATATGCTCTCGTAAAATTTGGCTGGCTTTACGATTTACCAAAAAACGAGCACCTACTTCTTTAGCTAAACTAAGATCCAGAATGTCATCGAATACAAAAAGTACTTCCGAAGCTTTGATATTGTGATTTTCTTGAAGATGATTGAGAATGATTTTTTTATCCTTCACACCGTAAAAAATGCCGTCAAGATGTTCACGCTCGGCAAGGTAATGAGCCGTTGGATTTTGTTCACCCGTGATAATGCTGGTAAAAGGTATCTGTTTGTTGTGCAAATAATAACCTAGCCGTAGCATATTTAATCCCATGGAGTCGGCTTCTGAGAAACTGCTTTCTCCAAGGTGATTCTTATGCCCAGAATGAAAAACGCCATCCCAATCAAATAGGATGGCCTTAATATGGTTAAGTTGATCTAACTTTTCAGGATGTACAACTTTCATTAAAACTTGTTCGTTTTTAGAAGTTTACCATCTTGATACACTTCCTCTTTCAACGGATTTCCTCCCTCGTTAAAGTAAAGCCATTTACCTGTTCTGAAGTAATCGTAGGCACCCTCATCGTATCTCAGAGTTCCTGCCACACGCTTCTTACCTGAAGAGTAGAAGTCATTTTGCGTGTAGTTTAGTTTTTTCTTGTGTACCAATTCAAACAAACTTTCCGCTTGCCCTGACTTGTAATATGAACGCTTAGCGATGTGGTAAAGCATACTTTTATGATACTCTTCGTAGTACTCAATGTTACCATTCTTAAAGTAGTCTGTCCATTGTTGAGCGTATCCATCTTTATACGTTACCTCAGACTTAATGTTTCCGTTAGGGTAGTAAAGGGTCACTCTAGAACGGTAACCATCAACGTTTACAAAGTTTCTTTCTAAGGTTCCATCTGGATAGTAATTTTTGTAGACCTTGAGTTGTCCGTCAATGTAATATCCTTTGTGCAACAATGTTCCATCTTCATAGTAATCCTCAATCCAGTTCTGAGCAGCATACCCGCTTTCCATTCGCACACTATCTCCTGCCAATACCATGTTTAGCGGTTCATAAAGCATAATGCCATATACAGAATCGACAATATCCGCAGTGTAGATTGGTTTTTCAGGAAGTTGTTTGTCAAAATCGCTCTGGGCAAGTCCTGAGAATCCAACTAAAACTAACGATGCTAGTACTAATCTCTTCATATCTCTTTTAAACTATTTTTTTCTGACTTGTAAAGTTAACGAATTTACATCAACTAAAAAAATCATATTATTAACTCTTTTTTAACTTTGCAATTTTGATGCCAAGAAATCCAAAGGTCATTGTCATGATCGGACTGATGAGGTTAAAAATACAATAGATAAAATATTCCCCGGTTGCGATGCCTAGTACGTTAGACTGTACTGCTCCACAGGTATTCCACGGGACAAGAACGGAGGTTACCGTACCCGCATCTTCAAGCGTCCTACTCAGGTTTTGAGCCGCCAATCCTCTCTTCTCAAATTCTTTCGCATACATTTTTCCGGGTACTACGATAGAAAGGTATTGATCAGAGGCTGTAACGTTAAAACCGACACAAGTAAGTGCAGTTGTTGCTACCAAAGAACCGTTTGATTTGGCTTTTGCTACCAATGATTCGGTAATTCTACTCAGCATGCCCAATCGTTCCAATACCCCTCCAAAGGCCATGGCACATACGATGAGCCAAATGGTGTTCAACATGCCTGACATCCCTCCTGTGCCCAGTAAATCATTAACCTTAGCATTCCCGGTTTCAATGGACGTATCTACCGTCATGGCATCAATCATGGTTCGGTAAGCGCTTTCTAAATAACCGCTTCGAGCCATTGAGATTCCAAGCCCCCAATCTTCAAGACGACCATCACCTTGAATATCAAAAACTTCATCTCCTTCCAGTCCGGCTGGTAATGTAATGGACTGAATCAATTTTTGCTCTCCTTTTTCTACGGTCAACGTGTAGTTACCTCCTCCTAAATTCCAGGCAAAATCTTTTTTGGAAAGCTCATCCCCGTCCTCATTATACCATCGGATGGTATAATCTTCTAAGTTCTCTCCAGATAGATAAATATTACTCTTTTTACCTAAGTCGGTGATGATATCAGGTTGGAAGGCTACTGCAAAAATTCCTCCGAGGAGCACACCTACAAATAATGCAGGAATCGCATCCACTTTTAAGATAATGAGTACAATAACGGCTGCAGGAACTAAAAACAAAATGGGAGAGATATAAAATGAACTTTCGATAGACGTCAACATGGTTGTGATGTTGTCATCCGTTCCTCCTTCGCCTACAAAGAATCCCCAAATCAAAAAGACAATCAAAGCAATTGTAATCGATGGGATGGTGGTATACAACATGTATCGAATGTGGGTAAATAAGTCACTTCCTGCTACAGCTGGCGCCAAGTTGGTGGTGTCACTCATCGGAGACATTTTATCTCCAAAATAAGCTCCAGAAATAATAGCACCGGCTACCAGACCAGGAGTGATTCCCAAGGCTTGTCCAATTCCAAATAAGGCAACACCTACGGTTGCAATTGTACTCCAGGAACTTCCAGTTGCGAGTGAAATAATCGCACTAATGATACAGGCAGAAAAAAGGAAATAGGTAGGACTTAAAATCTTCAAACCGTAGTAAATCATGGTGGGTACAATACCACTAATCAGCCATGTTCCTGCCAAAGCTCCAATCAGGAGCAGAATGATAATAGCGGGAAGGGCGGTGTTGATCGCATCCGTGACGCCTTTTAGCATTTCTTTGAAGCGGTAATTCAAACGCCAGCCGATCAGCATGGCAACAGCCGCAGAAAACAACAAAGCCATTTGATTCGCTCCATCCAGTGAACTGTCTTTCCAAATAAATAGTACAGAAATGGCAAGTAAAGCCATTAATACCAAAATGGGAAGCAAAGATTGTATTAGTGTAGGTTTTTTATGTGTCTTGTTTTCAATCATATCAAAAAGTTAGATCTTTAAAACGTTGAACTTTCTTCACGTAAAACTGCCATACGATGCTGGTCGACAATACACCGTTAAGCTGTTTTATAGGACGGTTCGCAGCTTTCAACTCGGTCCGTTGCTTCCTAAGCACGCTGAGGTGTCCATAATAATCCATGTGCGCTTTGATGATGCTCCAAATGTGTTTCAAATCGCCACCCAACAAGAATTTTACACCGGCTATACCGTCCAAAATCAAACGTGTGAAAATGGCTTGAAATAGTCCTTTCTCCCAATTTTTGTGAATGGCAAAGAGACTATTTCGAAAGTTCAAATAAGTCTTTCTTGGGTTACGATAATCCAATGTTCCCCCTCCCACATGGTATACGTGCGAACTTGGGTTGACAAGAATGTCATACCCTTTATTTTGTAGTCGCCAGCAAAGATCGATCTCCTCCATGTGTGCGAAAAAATTTTCGTCCAATCCTCCTACTTCCCAGTATTTTTCTGCTTTAATAAAAAGGCAAGCTCCAGTTGCCCAGAAGATTTTCTGAACATCGTCATATTGTCCTTCATCTACTTCAGTTTCTGTAAAAATTCGACCTCTGCAAAAAGGGTATCCGAGTTGGTCAATGTACCCTCCGCAAGCTCCTGCGTGCTCAAATTTATTCTTTTCGTTGTACGCAAGAATTTTGGGTTGAGCAGCTACTGCGTTGTCTGAGGACGTTAACGTTTCCAATACTGGTGGAAGCCAACCTTCGGTCACCTCAATATCAGAATTCAACAAAACGAAAATATCGGCATTTATCTTCTTGAGTCCTTCATTATATCCTCCAGCAAAACCTGTATTCTGTTCGTTTATGATTACATTGAGATCAGGATGGTGAGTTTTTAAAAAGTTCACAGAATCATCCGTTGAGGCATTATCTATGACCACTACTTCTGCCTCTGGACTGTGTTTGATAACATTCGGCAGAAACTTCTCAAGCCAATTGGCTCCGTTGTAATTCAATATGGCTACAACAACTTTCAAAATTAGTAGGGTACCGAGAATTGTTTGGTTTTTTCCAGAGAAACATAGTTCCCCTTGCTGTCAAATGTAAGCGTTGACAAGTAATAAGAATTCTCCATAACCATTCCAGAAGGACGTTGTATCCATAATTCACTAACTACTTGATCTCCTTTTGTATAAGTTTTAGGTTCGGTGAATTGCGTTGAATGTCCCTCAAAGTCTTCGTTTGTTGTTTTAACAACCGATTTAAAGGTGTTAATCACGTCAATATGATACAATTCAACCAGTTTTTCGCTGTTGTATTTGAAATCATTTCCATTCATGATTTTTTGGGCTTGAGAGTGATCTCCAGAAAGTTCCTCCCCGTTATAATACATTCTATCAACAGCACAACCTCTGTCGTGCGCAAAAAAGCCAACAACGAACAGTGTTCCTAACTCCTCGACCTCAACGATGCAGACATCGTTCTTTTCAAGGCCATCGTATTCTTTTTGAAGATTTTTGAAAATAGCGTCCTCTGTAGTATAGGGGCCACCGTCTTCATGAGTAGGTACGGGTTCATTCGCGCCACTTTCCGTTTCATTCTCACATGAGCCATTAGAAAACAACAAGATCGGAAGCGCAAGAAATATCAACTTTTTCATAGACTTCATTTTTGCCAAAAATAGGCACAATTTTATTAACAATGAACTCGTGTTCGAGCGTTCATTGTTATTTTTGAAACCTTTGTCTGAATAGTCGAATGGGAATGAAGTTGTGCATAGCAGAGAAACCTAGTGTTGCAAAGGATATTGCTCAAGTGATTGGTGCCAAAACCAAAATGAATGGTTATTACGAAGGCAACGGCTACTGGGTGTCCTGGACGTTTGGTCATTTGTGTACGTTAAAGGAGCCCAATGATTATACTGATAAGTGGAAATTTTGGAACCTGGAATCCTTACCGATGATTCCCGCTCGGTTTGGTATTAAACTGATTGAGAATAGTGGTGTCAAAAAACAGTTTGAAGTACTAAATAAGTTGATCAACGAATGTGATGAGGTCATTAACTGTGGTGATGCTGGTCAAGAGGGAGAATTGATACAACGTTGGGTACTAGCCAAGGCAAAAAGCGACAAACCTTTAAAGCGTCTGTGGATTTCTTCTCTGACCGAGGAAGCGATCAAAGAAGGTTTTGAAAAACTGCACGATGGGGCAAAGTACGATCAGTTGTATGCAGCCGGGGCTTCCCGAGCCATCGGAGATTGGGTGTTGGGAATGAATGCAACGAGACTGTTTACCTTAAAGTTTGGTCAGAAAGGACAGGTGCTTTCAATTGGAAGAGTACAAACACCAACGTTAGCGATGATCGTAGAACGACAACTTGAAATCGACAGCTTCAAGTCGGAGAAGTTTTGGGAGATCCGAACCTTTTACAGAGATACGGAGTTTTCTTGCTCACTCGGAAAGTTAGAAACGAAAGAGAAGGGGCAGGAAGTTCTATCAAAAATTACGGATCAAGACTTTGAAGTAGTGTCGTTTGAACAAAAAGAAGGAACAGAGAAACACCCTCCTTTGTTCGACCTTACCGCACTTCAGGTAGAATGCAATAAACGTTTTGCTTTTAGCGCAGAGGATACGTTAAATCGGGTTCAGAAACTGTATGAACACAAGTTAGTGACCTACCCTAGAGTAGATACCACTTATCTGAGTGAAGATATTTATCCTAAAGTAGAAGGAACGCTCAAGAATCTTAAGCATTATTCACGGTTTACGAGTGAATTATTAGGGAAACCAATTCGTAAGTCAAAGCGCGTATTTGACGATAAAAAAGTCACAGATCACCACGCTATCATCCCCACGGGAGTGGCTCCTTCTGGAATTACGCCCAACGAACAAAAGGTGTATGATGCCATTGTAAGAAGGTTTATTTGTGTGTTTTATCCGGATTGTAAGGTCAGTAATACCATTGTGGAAGGAGAGTCTGCCGAGGTTCCGTTCAGGGCTTCGGGTAGGCAGGTGCTAGAACCGGGGTGGAGAACTGTGTACGAAGATTACGCTGGCAACAGCTCCAAAAAAGACGAAGAGCCAGCCATGCCATTGTTTGAGCAGGGAGAGAAAGGTCCGCATGAGCCTGAGTTGCAAGAGAAAAAGACAAAGCCACCAAGATATTATACAGAGGCAAGTTTGTTGAGGGCGATGGAAACGGCAGGTAAGCAAGTGGATGACGATGATTTGCGCGATCTGATGAAAGAAAACGGTATCGGAAGACCCTCCACACGAGCTAATATTATTGAAACATTGTTCAAGCGAAATTACATCGCCAAAGAAAAGAAGCGAATCGTTGCTACCGCCACGGGGATTCATTTGATTTCATTGATCAAAGATGATTTGCTAAAGTCGGCTGAACTGACAGGACAGTGGGAAAAGAAATTACGAGATATTGAAAAGGGGAATTTTGGAGTAGAAGAGTTCAAAAAAGAGTTGACAGAGATGGTGGTTCACTTATGTCATGAAGTGAAACATCAAATCGTAGCTCCGCCTCCGGTACTTTGTCCCAAGTGTGGAAAAGGGGAGATGGTGCGTGGAAAAAAAGCCTGGGGTTGTAGTCGCTATGGTAATGGGTGTAAGTTTACGATTCCTTTTAGGTTCAAGGATGTTCATTTGTCGGATGCCGATATGAAAGAGTTAGTAGCTACCAATAAGTCTAGGTACAAACTACCGTTTAAGGATAGATCAGGAGAGGTAGACAAGCATTATGTTGGGTTGGACGATAAGTTAAAGTTAGTTGTTCTTGACGATGAATAACATTGTGCTCATAGGTTTTATGGGAGCGGGGAAATCAACCGTTGGAAAAGCACTTGCAGCTCGTTTTGAGTTTAATTTTGTGGATGCCGATGAGGCGATAGAAAAAGAGGAGCAGCGCAGTATTTCAGAGATTTTTTCCCAAGATGGAGAAACTCATTTTCGTCAGTTGGAAGCCGACTTTATAAAGAATCAGTTTCACAACGTAGTTCTCGCTACGGGCGGAGGGATGCCTTGTCATCATGAGAACATCGATCGATTAAAAACTATTGGAACCACAATTTATCTTCAAGCTTCCCCTGAAAATCTTGCCCAACGACTATGGTTGGAAAGGAAGAGGCGCCCACTTATTAAAACAATAGAGTCAGTTGAGGAGCTAGTAGAGTTTATCAATATCAAACTTACCGATAGAGCACTCTTTTATGAGAAGGCAGATGTTGTGGTAGAAGTGGGAAACAAAGCAAGTTGTGAAGTCGTAGACGAGTTATTCACACTTATCAAAAACTTAAAATAGAGGTTACATTAATGTTGTACATTTGCGCTTTCGTAAACAAGCTATGAAGTATCTATTGCGCTACCTGACTGTCCTGATGATGTTTTGTGCAACTCAGTTGAATGCTCAAAATGTTAACTACTCTGTTACTGTAACAGAACTTTTTGCGGAGGCAGATGGAAACGATGGAGGGATTGGGATCAACGATCAAGATCCTGTATGGTGGATTTATGCCATGGATAATGGTACAACCCCTTCGTCCTTATCAACTTTTCAAGCTACAGGTTGTATTGCGACCACAAATACCTTTGGAACATGGTGGTCTGGAACACCCAATCATTCTGGTCCTCCAATACCCTTTGCATGGCTAAATGTTACGAATACGGACGCAAACCAACTGATCACCGAAATGGAAGGTTGGGAGAACGATTGTTATGATGAGTGCGATTATGATCCGAGCCCAGGATTATTTACCGTTTGTGTTTCCAATGGAGATGATAATCACGATGGGCGTGGAAACTCAGGGAATATTAGCTTCCAAAATGATCCGCCTTGTCAAAACAATCAATACGAGATTTTTATTGGAGATTATCGCGCCAGGATAGATATTTACTGGGATTATGTATCCGTGGATGCCGGGACGATTGATGGAGATCAGGCAGTTTGTTCTGGAGGAAACCCAACCGTACTCGGAAATATTTCATCTGGAGCTGCAGCGACTTCACCATGGTTTACGTTTCAGTGGCAGCAAGACGTAGGGTGCTCAGGTACATGGGCGGATATAGCAGGTGCTACCAACGCGACTTACGACCCACCTTTGGGAATAATTCAGAATACCTGCTATCGAAGAAAATTAGTCTACAATTGTGGATTTTTCTTGTCCAATGAAGTGACGGTAACTGTAGATACACCACCAACAGACCCTTCGTCAATTACTGCAAACCCTGCTGCTTTGTGTGGTATTAGTCCGGTTACATTGTCAGTGAATGGAGGGAGTCTCGGAACAAGTGCAGACTGGGTTTGGTATCAGGGAGATCCTAATTCAGGAGGCACACAATTGGGAACAGGTTCTCCTTTTACAACAACCCTTACATCAACGACAAACGTTTTTGTACGTGCGGAAGGACCATGTGGAATTACAAATACAGCCAACCAAATTGTGGTAGTTGAAACACCATCTGTTCCTCCTACAAATATGTCTGCCACTCAAAGCACCATTTGCGTAGGGGGTTCTGTCGATCTCACAGTTACGGGGGGCGCACCAGGAACTGGAGCACAGTACGCTTGGTATGATGTGGATCCAACCGTTGGCTTACCAACACCCGTGTTTACGTCAACTGGAGTTAACTATACAGGAGTAACACCGTTGGTGACAACTACTTATTACGTTCGGTTAGAAGGGTGTGATACTACAGCAACTGTGAATACCACGATCACGGTAAATACGCTTTCGTCAGACCCTTCTGGGATTAACTCTTCAAATGCGCAAGTTTGTGCTGGAACCACAGTCGTGTTAACAGTAAATGGAGGTACGTTAGGTACGGGTGCGGATTGGTACTGGTATGCCGGGGGATGTGGTGCTGGAGCTCCTATTGCTTCAGGAACTTCCATTAATGTTACGCCCAATGCTACCACAACGTATTATGTAAGAGCCGAAGGAACATGTAATTCATCGGGCTGTGCGAGCACTACAATACTTGTTGATGAATTGTCTGATGACCCCGTCAACATCATTGTTTCAGATGCCAGCATTTGTCCAGGAGATTTAACCACTTTATCGGTAATTGGAGGAAGTTTAGGAACGGGCGCCAACTGGCAATGGTATAACGGAGCATGTGGAGGACTAAATGTCGGCTCAGGAAGTACGGTAGCGGTTAATCCTACAGCTACAACCGATTATTTTGTTCGTGCTGAAGGCTTGTGCAATACAACCAACTGTATTAGCACCAATATTAATGTGGAGGAACTCTCGATTGCGGCTACCGGAGCGACTTCTTCTGCTAATAACGTCTGTCCGAATACACCTGTAGATCTTACGCTTCAAGGAGGCTTCTTGGGAGATGGAGCCAATTGGGAATGGTATCAAGGATCTTGTGGAGGTGTCTTTTTAGGAACAGGTACAACGCTATCTGTGAACCCATCTTCTACAACAACCTACTATGTGAGAGCGGTTGGAAACTGTAACACAACGAGCTGTGTGAGTGTTACTGTAACCGTTCGAAGTTTGCCTTCAGCACCCACATCTATTACAGCATCAAACGGAACAGTTTGTCCAGGAGGTAATGTTACCCTTTCTACAAATGGAGGAACGTTAATTGGTGCAGATGACTGGGTTTGGTACGAAGGAGGATGTGGAGCGGGAGCTTCTATCGGTAACAGTAACTCGATTAACGTAAACCCAACGGTCACTACAACATATTTTGTGAGAGCAGAAGGTGTTTGTGGGAATTCGGCCTGCACAGATATTACTACTGTTACAGAGGATTTGTCAGTAGCACCTGTTTCTGTAATTGTCTCGGATGCAAGCATCTGCCCTGGAGATAATACTACCTTATCTGTCATCGGAGGAAGTTTGGGAGCTGCAGCCAACTGGGAGTGGTACGATGGAGCTTGTGGTGGATTGGCCGTAGGTTCAGGAAGTTCAATTTCAGTCACACCATCTGCCACAACCGACTACTATGTAAGAGCAGAAGGTTTGTGTAATACAACGACTTGTGCGAATGCAGGTGTAAATATCGAAACGCTTTCGGTTGCGCCTTCTGGAGCAACAGTTTCTGCCAATAACGTTTGTCCTAACACGTCCGTTGATGTATCAGTACAAGGGGGTACGTTAGGAGATGGAGCAACTTGGGAGTGGTATCAAGGATCGTGTGGAGGAATTTATGTAGGAAGCGGAGCAACATTATCCGTTCAACCTTCAGTGACTACCACCTACTACGTGAGAGCGGAGGGAAATTGTAATACCACCGGTTGTGAAAGTGTCACAGTTACAGTTCAGGATCTTTCAACAGCACCAAGCTCAGTAATTGCTTCTAGCAGTTCAGTTTGTCCGGGTGGTAGCGTTACCTTAACGGTAAATGGCGGAACCTTGGTAACAGGAGATACATGGACTTGGTATGAAAGCGGATGTGGTGCAGGTGTATCTATTGGTTCTGGAGCATCTATTACTGTAAACCCTGCAGCTGCAACAACTTACTACGTAAGAGCTGAAGGAACTTGTGGAATGACGAATTGTGCTAGTACTACCATTTCAATGGATGTTGTAAGTACTGCTCCTAATGGTGTCACAGCTTCTTCTACAGCCCTTTGCGTGGGGCAATCTACCGTGCTTAACGTGTCTGGAGGAGTACTCGGAACAGGTGCCAATTGGGAGTGGTATCAAGGCTCATGTGGAGGAGGGCCAGTTGGTACAGGAAACTCTATCAGCGTTACACCATCAGCTACCACAACTTATTTTGTGCGTGGAGAAGGAACTTGCGGAAACTCTGCTTGTGCGGACGTCACAGTTACAGTAGGAGCTGGAGTGGCTGATCCCACTTCTGCCGCATCAAGTGCGAATAACATTTGTCCTGGAGATGAGGTGGACTTAACCGTTACTGGAGCAGCCCTTCCGACAGGTTATTCCTATGTATGGTACACAGGAGCTTGTGGTGCTGTGCCAATCGGAGTAGGTGATGTGATTCCGGTTTCACCAACTACGACAACTACTTACTACGTGAGAGCAGTTGGTACTTGTGGAGCAACGGCTTGTGTAGATGTTACGGTTACGGTATTAGATGGAAGTATTGCAGCGGACGGTATTATCGCATCTAATAACAACTTTTGTTTAGGTGAATCAACAACACTTACGGTAGATGGGGGGTATTTGACGGCAGGAGCACAGTGGGTTTGGTACGAGAATTCATGTGGTGGAACAGCCGTAGGAACAGGAACTACCATTACGGTATCACCTTCAAACTCGACATCTTACTACGTAAGAGCAGAGGGAGGTACTTGTGGAAATACAACATGTTCAGATGCTTTCATTAGTGTCGTGGAAACCATAGTCCATACCAATCCATACGATACGCTTTGTGGTATTGGTCCTGCTTTTACGCTAAACGGAGGAGAGCCTGAAGGTGGTTTTTACAGTGGAACGGGTGTTGTTAATGATGTCTTTGATCCCGAGGTTGCTGGCGAAGGTATTCACCCAATTACTTACACCTATACCTCTGTTAATGGATGTACAGAAACTGTAACTACGAATATCGTCATTGAACCTACGGACTTGGAAGCAGAAGTTGTAGTAGATCAATTGCCATGCTCTCAGGGAGGAACAACCTTGTCAATAAAAGCTACTGGAGGAAATGGTTTTCTAACTTATTCGTGGTCAAATGGCACATACGAGTCTACAATTCCGTTTACGCAGGAAGGAACGTACTACTGCTATATCAAAGATGGCGAAGGTTGTATTGCTAAGTCGGATGAAGTGGAAGTGACCGAAGATATGGAGTGCATCGAAATTCCAAATACATTTACCCCCAATGATGACGGGATAAACGATACATGGAATCTTGACTTTAGTGGATATAGTGATGTGAGTTTATTGGTGTTCTCAAAATGGGGGCGTGAGGTATTTGCTAGTGGAGAAAAGGAAATTCATTGGGATGGATTATCCCAGTCTGGAGCAAAACTGCCGAGTGGGGTATATTATTTTGTGCTTGAGCTGAATGGAGGAGAAATCAAGCAAAGCGGATTCATAACTTTATTGAGATAGACATGAAAAACTTTTTAAAAATAGCACTTGCTTTTTTGATGCTTTCATCTGTTGCTTATGGACAGCAGTTTATCATGAATAGTCAATACATGGTAAATGCTTTTGCCATTAATCCAGCTGCGGCTGGAACCAAAACATATGCTCCGCTTGTTTTGGACGTGAGACGCCAGTGGACGGGAATAAGAGAAGCTCCGGTTGGACAGCACATATCGTATCATACGAACGTCAGCAAGCAAATAGGAGTCGGGGGATATCTTTTTAATGATGTGGCTGGCCCTTCCCGAAGAACGGGGTTAATGGCGGCTTTATCAACACAGCTAAAGGTAAACCGAACTACTTATGTCTCTTTGGGACTCGGAGGTTCACTTTCTCAGTACGTATTTGATAGAGATAAACTCGTTACAGAAGAAGCAAACGATCCAACGGTATTTAATTACACCACTAATTTGTTGATTCCTGATTTTTCTGGAGGAGTTAAATTGTTTGGTCAGAATTATCATTTAGGTTTTAGTTTGTTTAACCTGCTTCAAACCAAAGTAGATTTGTTTGATGTGATGACTCCGGTTACGAATGACTTGCAACGAACCATGTATCTTACGGGGAGTTATTTGATGGTGCTTTCAGAAAGTGGTGGACTGTATTTGGAGCCCTCAGCAGTGGCCAGAATAATGCTTAATGCTCCGTTTACATTTGATATCAACGCTCGTTTGATTCATACCAGTGGTGTTTGGGCAGGTGCTTCCTATCGATTCAAAGATGCCGTTGCGTTGATGGTAGGTTATGCAGGAGGACGTTTTGGAATAAGTTACTCGTATGATATCAATACTTCTCCTTTGAACGATTACAACTCAGGTTCTCACGAAATTACGTTAACTTATAAGTCCAAAAATAAATACGGGCAGCGCGATTTTGGAGGTGGAAAATACAAAGTAATCAACTGTCCTACTTTTTAGTCCATCACAGGTTATCCCTATATTTTACCTTTCATAAGATTTTGTTGGTAAAACATAATTTTGAAAGTTACTTTTGCCACAAATTTATAGTTGAATGAAAGCAAGACATTTGTTAATTGTTTTGGTGACCCTAATAATAGCCGTAATTATTGTTGTGGCGTTTGTTGTTGGTATGGGAATCGGAACTTCTTATGGCGTTGAAAATGCTGAAGATATCAGAAGTCAACAAGAAAAAGCAAGCGGAGGTGTCCAAGGAGCTTTGGGAGAAGGAAACAAGAGGTACGTAAATGCCACACCCGTAAAGAACGATTTACGACCGATCACGGCTGATGGTTTTGGACAAGTTTCTTCGAGTTCCATGATCAACATCATGTCTGAGGTACAAGGTGAAATCAACGCGCACATCTTGTTGAAGAAAGGAACTTCATTCAAAAAAGGACAATTGCTGTTCACCATTAAAAACAATGATGTAGAAATGGCATTGAAAGCTCGAAAGAGTAATTATTTGATGCTTTTGACCAATATTTTGCCTGATCTCAAATTGGATTATAACGAAAACTTCGAGGCTTGGCTAGAGTTCTTTAACAAGATAGATGTAGAGAAGAAGTTACCACCACTTCCTGAAACCAAATCGTTTAAAGAGAAGAACTTTATTGTATCTAAAAATGTTTTTACCGAGTACTACAACATCCAAAGTGATGAAGAAAGGTTAAAAAAATACACGATTACAGCACCTTTTACGGGAAGTATCTTAAACACTTTTACGGATAACGGAGCGATCACTGCTCCAGGAAGTCCGGTGATAGCCGTAATCAGAGAAGGAACGATGGAAATGGAAGTCCCAATTGCCAATGACGATATTGATCGTGTGGAGATTGGAGCAGAAGTTACTTTATCTGATGAGAATGGAGGAGTGGCGCAAGGAAAAGTAGTGAGGAAAGGAACTTTTGTGAATGCGAATACTCAAACCGTTCCCGTATTTATCGAAATTTTGGATTCAGAAATGCCCGTTTACAATGGCATGTATCTCGATGCGACAATTGCTTGTGATGGGGTAGAGAACATTGTGGAATTGCCGAGAAAAGCCATTTTTAATAAACGAGAAGTGTATGTGGTGGAAGATGGAAAGCTAAAGGTACTTCCATTAGATGTCAAGATGTTTTTAGAAGAAACAGTGCTTGTAAAAGATCTTCCAAATGGTACAATGGTGGTGATGGAACCTCTAATAAATGCCAAAGAGGGAATGGCGGTTGAAGTCTTGAAAAACGCAAAAGGGTAAGCATGAAGAAGGTCATTTCATTCTTTATTAAGTACCCAATTTGGGCAAATGCGATCATTATTGTGACTGCGTTGGCAGGACTGATCAATGTGTTTACGCTAAATCACTCCTTTTTTCCAGAGTTAGATCCCAATAAGATTACGGTTACAGTAGCTTATCCAGGAGCTTCTCCCATTGAAATCGAAGAAGGAATCACCACTAGAATAGAGGAGTCACTAATCGGATTAGAAGGAATCGAAGAGATTTCTTCAAAGTCTAAGGAGAACACCTGTACGATTACGATCGAAACGGAAGAAAAGGTAGACATCAACGTTCTCACCCAAGAAGTGAAAAATGCTATAGATGGAATTAACTCCTTCCCAGCTGGTGCTGAGCGTCCCATCGTTGTGGCACAAAAGTCGAGAGGAATGGCAGGTATGGGAAGTATCGTGTCCTTCATTTCGTTGACCAGTGATAAAGGGAACGTAGAAGACCTCAAAGTAAAAAGTGATGAGATAGAGAAAGAAATTTTGGCTTTAGAAAATATTTCTCAGGTAGAAGTGATGGGATTCCCTCCGCAGATTATTTCGGTGGAAATCAGAGAGCATGACCTGCTCCGCTACAACCTTACCTTCTCTCAGGTAGCTCAAAAAATTAAAAGCCAAAACTTAGATGTAACAGCGGGTACAGTAAAAACCAACTCTGAAGAATTGTACATTCGTTTGACCAACAAAACCACCGATGCTGAAATGCTCAAAAATGTAGTGGTTGGGGCTGATTTAGACGGACAGCTGATTCGACTCGCAGACGTGGCCGATGTGAAGTTTGAGTTCTCAGACATCGCACTCAAAAGCTTCGTGAACGGAAAGCAGAATGCAACTTTTGTCATTAAAAAACTCAAATCAGAACACCTCGGAAGAATTTCGGGAGATATTGACGAATACATCACCAAATTCAACAAAGAGAACGATAACTACCAACTGAAAGTACTGTTTAGTTTTAACGATTTGCTAGGTCAAAGGATATCAATGCTTACGTCCAACCTTACCTATGGGTTGATCTTGGTATGTATTGTTTTGGGACTCTTTTTGAGTCTAAGGTTATCGCTTTGGGTAGCCTTTGGAATCCCGTTCTCTATGTTGGGAATGTTCTGGATGGGAGGACTTTACGGAATGTCGATCAATATGATTTCGTTGTTTGGAATGATTCTGGTCGTAGGTATTTTGGTAGATGATGGAATTGTAATTGCAGAAAGCATCTACTCGCATTATGAGAGAGGAAAATCTCCAGTTCAGGCTGCTTTGGATGGAACGATGGATGTCTTGTCTTCAGTCTTTACTTCGGTATTAACAACCATTGTTGCATTTGGTTTCTTATTGTTCGTAGGAGGGGAAATGGCAATGATGGAAGAAATGGCTTTTAGTGTGGTCGCCTGTCTGGCCTTTTCCCTGATCGAAGCTTTCCTAATCTTACCTTCTCACTTAGCAAGCAAGAAGATACTAGCGCCTACCGATGTGTCCTGGTATCAGGATATCAGAGATAAAATCGAGAAGGGTATCGATAAAATAAGAAACGGTTATGCTAAGTTGATTGGTGGAGTTGTAAAACGTTACCGATGGTTTGTTTGGGGACCGATGGCTTTCATCTTGGTGATCATTGTATTGTTGGCTACGAATGTCATCAAAACCGCATTTTTCCCAAGTATACCGTTCAACGATATTCAGGTAGATGTTGCTTATAAGCCGGGAGAACGCGAGACACGCACAGAAGCCACTATGGTGTATTTGCAAGAAATGATTTTTGATTATGCCGATTCGTTGGAGACTGAATATGGCGAAGAGATCATCACTAATGTAACAACAACCATCGGGTTTGCAGAAAGAATAGGAGAGTCCGGTAACCATGCTGGATCATTAAGAATATCTGTCAATGAGCAAGATTACGTTTCCGTTGTAGATATTTCAAATGCCATTAATGACATGATTCCCAAAGATACGATGGCTACTTTTGAGAAGTTTGCTGTAGGGGGAGATGGTCCTTTTGGATATGACCTTTCCTTATCTGTTCAAAGCTCTAATCGTGAGGAAATTTCAGAAGCGGCACTTTGGCTTAAAGAAAAAATCAAGAAGTTTCCTGAAGTGAAGGACGTGGTAGATAATGCTGGAGCCGGGAATCGAGAAATAAAGCTGGAACTTTACGACAAGGCCTATGCACTAGGCTTAGATGAAGTACAAATCATCAATCAAATCAGACAAGGTTTCTTTGGAGAAGAAGTTCAACGATTGATCATCGGTAGAGATGAAGTCAAGGTTTGGGCCAGATATCCACTGGACGAACGTGATGATTTCGGAGATTTGGACAACATGAAAATAAAAACAGCGATGGGACAAGAGTTTCCGCTCTACACGCTAGCCGACTATTCTGTTTCCAGAGGAAGTGTTACCATCAATCACATCAACGGAAATCAAGAGGTGAGAGTATACGGAAGTTTATACAACAGTGAATTAAGTGCTTCCCTCAATGCTAAGTTGGATCGAGAGGTCTTCCCTGAACTGAAAAAGAAGTTCCCAAATACAGAGGTGATTGTAAAAGGTCAGGCAGAGCGTGCTGCTGATTCAGGAAAGCGATTGCTCACCGCTTTTGGACTAGGAATATTGTTGATCTTGATCATTCTTTCGCTAAACTTTGGTTCGTTCTACCAAGCTCGTTTGATTCTCATGGTTATTCCAATTGGAATTTTCTCAGCAATGCTTGGACATGGTTTAGTAGGAATTCCTTTCTCGATGTTTAGCTTTTGGGGCGTAATCGCATTGGTGGGAATTTTGGTGAACGATGCTGTGGTGATGCTAGATCAGTACAACAAAGGATTAAAAGATGGACTGAGTACCAAAGAAGCAGTAGTGCAAGCTGGTAAGTTCAGATTCAGACCTGTTATTCTTACTTCTCTAACTACTGTGGTAGGACTATATCCGTTGATTTTGGAAAAGAGCTTTCAAGCCCAATTCTTGATTCCAATGGCAGTTTCTGTAGCCTATGGAGTACTCTTCGGAACATTGTTCTTGCTGTTGTTCTTCCCTCCATTGATCATGTATATGAATGACATGAGACGAGCAAGGTTCTGGTTGTGGAGAGGTGGAGAGCATGCACCAACACGAATTGAAGTTGAACCGGTATATAAAATCGCAAAACGAAGTCAGGAAGTTGATGGAGGTGATGAAATCATTTTCTTTGGAGAGAACAATGAGAATGAAGAGGAAGAAGAAAAACCAGCTGAGAAAGATGATAATGGCGATTTATTGGATATTTAAATGAGAAGGAAGATGAACAGAATTTTGCTAGGAATATTACTCTTATTTGCAGCTGTGGTTCCAACTCACGCTCAAGAAGAGCTTTCGCTTTCTGATGCGCTCCAAGTAGCACTTAGCCAGAATTATGACATTCGTTTGGTCAATAAGAGCGTAGACATTAGTAAAATTCAGAATAGTTGGGGAGAAGCAGGAAGATACCCTACCGTTTCGATGAGCGTCACACAAGGGAATAACATTGCAGACCAAAGTAATAATCCTACTTCCTTTATTCAAGAGCTGTTGATGTCTAATAGCATAGAAGGAGGAGTGAATGTCAATTGGGTATTGTTCAATGGTTTTCGAGTAAATGCCAACAAAGAAAAACTAGAGCAATTGGAAGCGCAAAGTGAAGGTAATGCTGCTTTGGTGGTTCAGAACACCATTCAAGGTGTGATTTTGTCCTATTATCAGGCAAAATTGCAAAGTGAAAAAATGGTGCTTCTAAAGGACGTGCTAGAACTTTCTAGAGAAAAATGGGAGTACAATAAATTGAAGCAAGACTTTGGCGTGGCACTTACAGTAGATTTGTTGCAGTACGAATCTGCATACTATACGGATAGCACAAACCTTTTGCTTCAGGAATTGGCCTATAAGAATGCGATTCGGAATTTAAATCTATTGATGGGGGTTGACGAGACGAAGAGCTGGAACCTCAGCGATAAGTTGGAAGTAGAGTACCCCGTATATGAGTATGAGGACCTAAAAAACAAAATGATTAGCAATAATCAAACGTTAAAGAACGAATACATCAATTTGGAAGTATTAAAGCAAGATATCAAGTTAGCGAAGGCCAGTATGTACCCTGTTGTTGGCTTTAATATGGGGGCTCAAGCAAGTCAGAGTTCGTTCAAAATTGCGGATTACCCAAGAGCGAGTGGAGCAACTTTAAATTATTTTGCCAACTTTACTTTGAGCTTTACCTTATATGACGGAGGAAAAGTGAGAAGAGGGATTGACATGCTCGAGATTCAAAACGAGGTAAATGAGATTCAAATTGAGCAGCTCAAGAATACATTGAGTTCAGAATTATTGTCACAGTACGACTTTTACCTTACTCGTCTGAAGATTTTTGATCTTTCCAAAGAAGCGTTTAAAGTTGCCCGAAAGAACTTTGATATTGCCAAACTGAAGGAAAACTCAGGGTTGATCAATTCCTTTGTTTTTAGAGATATAGAAATGGCTTACCTCAGGTCAGGATTGGCAATGGTAGAGGCAGGTTACAACCTCATTGAGTCTCAGACCAACATCTCGCGATTAACGGGTGGTTTGGTTTCCGAATAATTTCATCACGAAAAACAATTCAATTACCGCCAGAATTAGACTGTTGATAATTATTAGTTTAAAAAAAGGCTAATTTTTGAAACTTCTGTGTGTTTTTTGGCGTTCAGTACCTTGATAACTATCCGTAATAATAGCAATAGAAGAAGTAGATGAGACAATTAAAAATAGCAAAGCAGGTTACGAATCGTGAGACGGCTTCTCTGGATAAATACCTGCAAGAGATTGGTAGAGTAGATTTAATCACAGCTCAAGAAGAGGTAGAATTAGCTCAGCGAATCAAGGAAGGAGATATGCAAGCACTCGAAAGATTGGTAAAAGCCAACCTTCGGTTTGTGGTCTCCGTATCCAAACAATACCAGAATCAAGGGCTTACCTTACCCGATTTGATCAATGAAGGAAATCTTGGTCTCATTAAGGCTGCTCAGCGTTTTGATGAAACAAGAGGGTTTAAGTTTATTTCCTACGCAGTTTGGTGGATTAGACAATCTATTCTTCAGGCATTGGCAGAGCAATCTAGGATTGTAAGGCTACCCCTGAATAAAATTGGCTCGATCAACAAGATCAACAAGACATTTTCAACGTTGGAACAAAAGTATGGTCGTCCGCCTACGGTAGAAGAGATTGCCGAGGAGTTGGATGTCACGATCAAGGAAGTGAAACAATCGATTGCTAATGGTGGCAAACATGTAAGTATGGATGCACCTCTGGGAGACGAAGAAGGAAGTAGCTCGATGTATGATGTCTTGATCAATGATGATAATCCAAGACCAGATAAGGAATTGATGATGGAATCGTTGCGTAAGGAGATCGAAAGATCCCTAAGTACGCTTACGATGCGAGAAGCAGATGTGCTAAGACTTTACTTCGGTTTAGGAAAGAATCACCAGCATACGCTCGAAGAAATTGGAGAGAAGTTTGATCTAACGAGAGAACGTGTTCGCCAGATTAAAGAAAAGGCAGTAAGGAGGTTGAAACATACTTCCAGAAGTAAGCTGTTAAAATCTTACCTTGGTTAATAACTAATAACTGATGTGAAAGCCGCCCATGATCATGGGCGGCTTTTTTTTGTTCCTTTGTAAACGGACTTTAACTTTTTTATTATGGCTCATTTGATAGCACCATCTTTATTGGCAAGCGATTTTGCTAATCTTCAGTCAGAGTGTGAAATGCTCAACGAGAGCGAAGCAGATTGGTTTCACCTTGATGTAATGGACGGTATGTTTGTTCCAAACATTAGTTTTGGAATTCCGGTGATCGGTTTTATTAATAAACATGCGAAGAAAACGCTAGATGTTCATTTAATGATCGAACAACCCGATCGATACATTAAGCAGTTTAAAGAAGTTGGAGCTGATGTTCTTTCTGTACACTATGAAGCCTGTACACATTTACATCGAACGCTTCAAGCTATTGAACAGGAAGGAATGAAGAGGGGAGTGGCGATAAATCCGCATACGAGTGTTGAATTGCTGGAGCCTGTACTCGAAAATATAGATTTGGTTTGTATGATGTCAGTGAACCCTGGATTTGGTGGACAGCAGTTCATCGAAGGAACATATCGAAAAGTAGAGCGTCTGCGTGCTATGATTGAGCAAAAAGGATTGAGTACGCACATTGAAATTGATGGGGGAGTAACCAGCAGTAACGCACGCAAGTTGGTTGATGCGGGTGCGAATGTTTTGGTTGCAGGAAGTTTTGTTTTCAAGTCGGATGATCCAAAGCAAACGATTATAGACCTAAAGAATTGTTAGGAGAGAGAAATTATAGGAAACAAAAAAGGAGAGCAACTGCTCTCCTTTTTTTATATGTACTAAATCTTATTTTAGTTTCTTTTTGAACCCAGACCTGTAGGGCTTCCTACTCTGTCCATTGCACATCTAAAACCTAGATAAGCGGTAGACAAATCTTCGTCTAAGAATCTTCTCGTACCAGGGTTCATCCAATAAGCACGATCTCTCCAAGAAGCACCTTTATAAACACGTGACTTGTCGGTGATCAATGTAGTAGGCTGAGCACCGTACTTAGGTTCAAGACCTGCTTGATACATTGCCCAGTCTTCGTTCAGTCCACCTCCTTTAGTTCCCTGACCAAACATATCCATGTAAGATTGGTTTCGGTCATCACCAGGGTAGTAGATCGAAGACTTCAGGTCACCATCTAAGTAATCAATGTTGTCAGCAACTTTATAGTTACGTCTATTGATGTTTTCTTCGGCAGTAACTTCTCTGTCCTGAATGTTACCAGGCGTATTGATTTCAAATTCAGACAAACCAACTCTCAACATAGGAATGATTTCTACTTCGTAGTCTCCCCACTCAAGCCAATCTGGACCGTAATCAATGTTTGCCAACTCACCATTGTTGTCTCTGTTTTGAACACGAGAGTTGAAATCTTCAAACAAATCATCAAAGATTGTTCTGATCTTAATAGAAGCTTCAATTTCTTGCTTTCTATCTAGCATTTCTTGAGCATCTTTGAATACCAGTTCAATTTCCTCGATCAGAGCAAACTCAATGGAGTCAAGTCTACTCTTAGTAACATAACCATACGTAGTGTTCGGTGTTTGTTCCCAACGAGCCATTTTGAACTCTTCAAGGTATTGCTTCATACCAGCAAGATCGTAGATAGTTTCCTCATACTTGTTGGCATAAGTTCCATCACTCTTAAGCGTCTTTGTAGTAAACACGTTACCTCTAAAAGGTCTGAACTCATCAAAATCTTCTGTTGATTGCGGACGATAAACATCCATTACCCACTCAGAAACGTTTCCTGCCATATTATAAAGACCGTAGTCATTTGGCCAGTAAGAGTAAACAGGAGCAGTAACATCAGCGTTATCATTTAAGTGACCGGATACACCCATGTAGTCACCTGCACCTCTTACGAAGTTTGCCATCATATCTCCTTGCCACTTGTCATCTGCGTTTCTCACCCAGTGACCGTTCCAAGGATAAATTCTTCTTTCTACAATACGCTCATCAACCGTATTACCGATCAAACCGTAAGCAGCAAATTCCCACTCTGCCTCAGTTGGTAGACGATATCTAGGAAGAAGGATTCCATCCTCCATTTCCACGATTCTCGTTGCCATATCTTTTGACTTGAACTTTCCAGTTGCTGGGTCAAAACCACCCATTGAAGGGTCTAAATTAGGCATTTGACCAGCTGGGTTAGTTCCCGCATCATATTGTCCCACCAAATAAGACTCGGTTGTAAACGGATCATTTTGCTGCATCGGATTCATAATCAAAATCCCTTCTCTAATCAAAATGTACTCGTTTACACGATCGGTTCTCCACTGGCAGAAGTCATTCGCCTGAACCCAACTCACACCAACTACAGGGTAATCTCTGTAAGAAGGGTGTCTTAAGTAGTAATCTACGTAAGGTTCATTATACGCCAATTTTTCTCTCCAAACTAAGGTGTCAGGAAGTGCTTTCTTATAGATCTGATCATAATCCGTAAACGTCCTGTCAATCCAGTAGAGGTATTCACACCAATGGTGGTTGGTTACCTCCGTTTCATCTAAATAAAAGGAAGAAACAGTTACCCTTCTCGGAGTATTGTGATGTTCGTACATCACGTCTTGTTCGATTTGTCCCATCGTAAATGTCCCACCCTCAATAAGGATAAGACCAGGACCTGTTTCCTGTTCTTCGTATGGCTTCTTCTCAAAACCACCATTCATCGGATTATTATAATCCCATCCCGTTACTCTTGATTTCTCGTACGTACAAGAGGCAATAAGGATGGTCGATAATCCAACAACAACTACATTTTTACCGGTCATCTTCATAATAAGATTTTTGCCTTATAACTTGTTTTATAAAAATTGGTTACAAATTTCGTTAATTATTTTAGAAAGAAGGACAACTAATAGTTCTAAAAGACCTTCTCTTTGGCTTACATTTAAAGTTAATACCTAGTGTCACTTCATGAGCACCACCTGTAGCCGTTGATAATTTTGAAATTGTAACATCATAACTATAGCCTAACTTAATAACATCTGTTTGAATTCCCAACAACACAATAAAGGAATCCTTGTTTCTGTACCAAACTCCACCAACCAAAGCACTCTTCTTTACATAAAGTCCCATGTTCAGTTGGGTGAAAGCTCCCTGCATTCTATACATAATATTTGGAGAAATGGTTACATCATTTTCCGTATACTTTGAAGCTCCCCCCGCCATTGGGATTACTGCACCAGCATGTCCAGTTATTTTCATAGGAAGTGGAGATGCCCCAAGAATCACCGATTCTTCTGGTTCTGTAAGGTGGTGAGCAGAAAGACCAAAAAAGAAAATATCACTAAAACCTAAGATTCCTGCAGAAAAGTCAATACCGCTTACATTGCCATCACCATTCGGTTGATCAGCAGATTGGTAAACAAAACCTCTTCTAGGATCTACCATGTCACCAAATTGTAATTTGCTCCAGTCCAGCGACTTTTGAAAGAAAGTAGCTTCTGCTCCTAAACGAATAGAGAACTTTCTGGATACTTTAATCTGATAAGAATAAATCGCACTAAAACGGTTAGTTTTAAGCGTGTTTGCAGCGTTGTCTGACGAAAACATAAAGCCTAATCCTCCAGAAATTGACTCAATGTGCTGATCGTAAGAAGCTACGGAAGTAACATAAGTGCCTGATATTCCTGGCCATTGATTTCTATGAATAAGGTTTACTCTAGGACACCTAACGGTTCCCGCAAAGGCTGGGTTCAGATACAGTGGATTAGCATAGAATTGCGAAAACTCTGGATCCTGCGCCTTAAACTGATTCAACTCAGCAGTGAAAAACAATCCTCCGATCAAAGAGAATATGTATGCAAACCTTGTTATTTTCATAGTTAGGTAATATACAAATGTAAAAAATAATAAAGACTGTAAAAAATATTATTTCAAAAAGATTACAAACATCCAAGTCTGGACAATATTTTTGTAGAGGATAGGTTATTAGAGTCTCGAAACAGAATTTAAATGATGCAACTCCTTAGGAGAATAGAATTAGGTATAGCATGTTTGCTATTGATTCCCTTGGTGAACTTTTCACAGAGCTCTTGGGTGGTTGAAAGAAACTTTTCTTTTCAGCCGGTAAGTGTGGAGACGGGAGAAGGAACTAAAGTGGTTGGTTTTGCTCCTGAAAAAGGAAGTTGGGATGCAGCAATCAGACTGCCATGCGTCAGCTTAACTTTTCCGTTGAAAACATCTGATTTTTCATATCAAATCATAGAAAAAGATGTTGTTCCGCTAACACCAGAAGAACAGCGATATGTTGCTGGTTCTGAAAAAGCATTTTATGAATTAGAATCGCATTCAGTTGCTCGGATGCCTAGTGCTACTAAAGGGGTCATCAGCCTAATTCCATTGGAGTGGAATGAACTGACCGAGACTTGGGAGAAGATAACACGCATAAAAGTGGAGATTATATCAAAGTCCGTGTCCTCTTTGAGAAAGAAGAGTTTTGCGACTTCCTCAGTTTTGTCGAGTGGTTCAGGAGATTGGTACAAAATAGGGATTACACAAGATGGACTGCACAAAATTGAGTACACCTACCTTCAGGAAATTGGAGTAGACATGGCAGGTCTTAATTCTGATGATATTAATGTTTTTGGTAATGGACAAGGGATGTTAAGTCCAGTAAATAGTGATCCAAGAATAGACGATATTCAGCGCAATGATATTTTTGTCTCAGATGGAGGAGATGGAACATTTGATCTCGGTGATTATTTGGTTTTTTATGGAAAAGGACCGCATGAGACTTTTTTACTGGGTGGAAAAATAAGACATAACACCAATAACTTCACAGACACGGCCTACTACTTTATCAATATTAATTCGGGAGGAACGGCTGCTAGAGTAAATTCAATAGCTCAAAGTTCATTGAGCACGACTCATACCACCTCAAAGTTTGACGATTTTGTGTTTCTCGAAGACGATGACCGAAATTTGGCGAAGTCTGGCCAGGAATGGCTGGGAGATTTATTTGATGTACAACTTAACAACACCTACTCGTTTAGTGTAGCCAATTTATCAAGTTCAGATTCGCTTGATTTGGGGATTCGAATTGGAATTAGTACGCCTTCCTCGCAGAATGATGCTAAGTTCATTGCTAATTTTAACGGTAAACAATTGATGTTAGAACCTTCAGGAGGTTCAGGACAAGGAAGCACTAACGATAAGGCTCGATTACACTACGGCTCGATGAAACAAGTTCAGGGGTCTGGAAGTATTGATGTGAGTCTCACGTTTGATAAAGACGGTATGGCCTCAGCGAGAGGTTATCTCGATTTTATTGAAGTGAATTGTGTACGAAATTTGGTGATGGACGGAAGCCAAATGGAGTTTTATCATTTATCTTCTGTAGGAGTTGGAAATGTTACAGAGTACTTCCTGTCAAATGCTGGTGATGTCAGCTATATTTGGGAGGTAACAGATCCAATTCATCCCAAGAATATCATTTTTTCTGCGGGAAATTCGATTGCAATAAAAATGAACTCAGATTCCCTCAGAAGGTTTGTTGCATTTACGGATAACCAATATCTAACTCCAACTTATTTTGGAGAGGTGGAACATCAAAACTTACATGGTTTAGCTTTTGCTGACATTATTATGATTACAGCTCCTGAGTTTATACCCGCTGCACAGCGATTGGCGGCTCATCACCAATCACAAGGGTTGTCAAGTCATATTGTAACACAACAACAAATTTTTAATGAATTTTCTTCGGGAATGCGGGACCCAGTAGCCATACGTCATTTCTTGAAAATGTTTTACGACCGAGCAGCTGGAGATCCTGCTCAAACTCCTAGGTTCTGCACCATTATAGGTGACTGTAGCTATGATTATCGAAACCGTTTGAGTAGTAACAGTGATTTCGTAATTACGTATGAATCTACTGAATCCATGTCTTCGGCAACGTATTCAACAGATGATTTTTATGTGATTTTAGATGATTCAGAAATCATGAGAGGCACCGACCTCATGGATATGGCGGTGGGTAGAATTCCAGTTAGGACACTAGAGGAAGCCAATGATGTGGTCGATAAGATCATCGCATATTCTACCGTTTCGGAAGCTACGGCAGACTGTAACAACTGTAATGAAAATGGAGCGGGAGTCTTTGGTGACTGGCGTAATACGGTAGTTATGGTGAGCGATGATGCGGATAATAATGCCTATTTCAATGATGTCGAAAACATGGATGACATACTTTCTGGAACTCATCCTGAGTTAAACATCACAAAAATTCATTCTGATGCTTACTCCGAAACTGTTACACCTGGAGGAGAAAGAAATCCAGATGCTACAGAAGCAATTAAGACGAATGTGCAAAGAGGAGCGCTACTCGTTAACTATATCGGACATGGAGGAGAGCTCGGCTGGGCACACGAAGAAATTCTGAACGTACCTACGATTCAAGGTTGGACCAACACACCCAATTTACCGGTATTTATGACTGCAACCTGCGAATTTAGTCGCTACGATGATCACGACCGTGTTTCGGCTGGTGAATATGTGGTACTCAATGGCTCAGGGGGTGGGATAGGTCTCTTTACAACAACTCGTTTGGTGTTCACTACTTCCAATCGTCAATTAGCAGGTGTTTTTTACGATACAGTTGCAGATAAAGTGAATGAACTGCCGCAGTACATCGGAGATATCTATAAAGGAAGTAAAAATAAGTTTGCCATCAATTTCGGAAGTACGGAAGCACGGAAGTTTACGTATTTAGGAGATCCTGCAGTCCGTTTTGCGTTGCCGCAACATTATGTGGTGCTCGATTCTATTAATGGGGTTGCGATCAGTAGTTTTAACGATACGTTGAAGGCGTTGAGTAAAGTTGTGATTTCAGGTCATGTAGAAGATGGTCAAGGAAATGTTTTGACGGACTTTGATGGATTTGTTTATCCCAAGGTTTACGATAAGATTTCTGAGTTGACAACCTTGGGCAATAGTTCAGGGTCTTTTCCAGCCGACTTTGAGATGTGGAAAAATGTTATTTACAAAGGAAAAGCAAGTGTAAGCGGAGGTTATTACAGTTCTACCTTTATTGTTCCGCAAGATATATCGTATACTTACGGACAAGGACGATTTAGCCTGTATGCAGAAGATGGCTCAGAAGATGGAAAGGGTTATGATGAATCCGCGATTGTAGGAGGAATTAATACCAATGCACCTTCCGATAATGAAGGACCAGCAGTTGAACTATTCTTGAACAATGAAAACTTTGTTAATGGAGGAATTACCGATGCTACTCCTGTTT
The DNA here is from genome assembly GCA_964387945.1 of uncultured Flavobacteriales bacterium. Taxonomy (GTDB): domain Bacteria; phylum Bacteroidota; class Bacteroidia; order Flavobacteriales_D; family Parvicellaceae; genus Parvicella. The sequence goes on from CAYLYX010000010.1 coordinate 93,453, forward strand.
TGTTGGCTAAAGTTTTTGATGAAAATGGGGTGAATATGGTCGGAAATGGTATTGGACACAACATTGAATTTTGGATTGATGATGCATCAGAATCAGTTGTTCTAAACGACTATTACGAAGCAGATGTAGACACCTATCAAAGTGGGCAGGTGAGGTTTCAGCTTAATGAATTGACAGCAGGTCAGCACACCATTAAGTTTAAGGTGTGGGATGTGTACAATAACAGTTCTGAGCAAACCATTGATTTTACCGTTGTGGAAGAAGAGGAAGTAGCAATCAATCATTTACTTAACTATCCTAACCCTTTTACCACGCACACGGAGTTTAGTTTTGAACACAATCAAATCTGTGATTATTTAGATGTTCAAATCCAAATTTTCACCATATCTGGTAAGTTGGTAAAATCAATTAGAGAGCGGGTGCTGTCGGACGGTTTTAGAGTCGGAGGAATCACTTGGAATGGCAGGGATGAGTTCGGAGAAAAAATCGGCATAGGTACCTATGTGTACAAGGTTACAGTTCAAAACGAAGCAGGAGAACAGACAGAGAAATATGAAAAACTGTTCATTCTGAACTAACTTTTTGCACTTGCTCAACAATAAAAGTCTCTGCTTTGCGTATATTTGTAGACTTGTATTATTCAATAGAAGAAGAATGAATTTTAGAAAAAGTTTAAAAATAGGGGTGCTAGCGGTTTCAGCGATGGGGTTGTCGAACCTTTCTTACGGACAGATTTCTACGGGGAATTTAACCGGTGAATCAGGACAACAAATCAACACGATTACCACAGCTGTACCATTTTTATTAATTGCTCCAGACTCACGATCATCTGCGATGGGAGACGCTGGTGTTGCACTATCTCCAGATGCTAACGCAACCCATTGGAATGCTGCGAAGTTGTCTTTTATCGATGATAAAGATGATTTTGGCGTTTCCGTTTCGTATTCCCCTTGGCTGAGACAATTGGTAAATGACATCAACTTGGCGTATTTGTCAGGATATAAAAAGATCGACAGAAACTCAGCAATTGGAGTCTCAATGCGCTATTTCTCTTTGGGTAACATTACGTTTACCGATATTACAGGAAATACAATCCGTGATTTTAAGCCAAATGAGTTTGCATTTGATGTAGCTTATAGCCGAAAGCTAAGTGAGAACTTTGGTACGGCTGTAGCACTTAGATACGTTAATTCCAACCTTACCGGTGGTATTTCTACCACAGGAGGACAAACACAAGCGGGGCGTTCGGTAGCTGCAGACATCTCGTTGTTTTACGAAGGGAATGAATTTGAAATGGGAGAGATTCCGTCCAACGTTAACTTTGGATTGAATGTTTCCAATATTGGTGCAAAAATGGCTTATACCGATAATGCAGATAAAGATTTTATTCCAACTAATTTGAGAATAGGTACTGCATTAAACATGGAAATTGATGAATATAATAAGTTAACGTTTGCATTGGATGCAAATAAATTGCTTGTTCCCACGCAGCCCATTTATCAGCTACAGGGAGGTCAAGTAGTGACAGATGGAGACGGTAACCCGATTATTTTTAGTGGAAAAGATCCTAATGTGGGTACAGCGGCTGGAATGTTTCAGTCGTTTGTAGATGCCCCTGGAGTTGTGATTTATGAAGGAGATTCAACAAGCACAGGTGTCGAATCAGGTTCTAAATTCAAAGAGGAATTGAATGAAATTAACCTTTCGGTAGGTGCGGAATATTGGTATAGTGACATTTTTGCGGTGAGAGCTGGTTACTTCCACGAGCACTGGTCAAAAGGAAATAGAAGATTTATCTCTCTAGGTGCTGGAGTGAAGTACCAAGCACTTCAATTGGATTTGAGCTATTTGCTTTCACTTACACAGAATAGTCCGATTGCTAATACGGTTAGATTTACACTTAAATTTGCTTTCGGAAAAACCGGTGGATCAGTTGAAACGGATGCTGGCTAGGTAATAAATTTAAAAGACTTGGAATGCCGTTCATTACGAACGGCATTTTTTTTGCATATCTTTGTATAAAATTTTGATTATGAGAGTATTTATTGTTGCAATATTAGCTTTATCAGTGGTTTTCTCAACTTCGTGTAGAAAAAGAAGGGATAACCGATCGACCACAACTAGCCAAGATCAGGCTGCTGCAGAAGCGGCATTTGACGATGTTTTTAGGGTAACAGAATCGGCCATTAAGGATAATGACTTAGAAAAAAGTGGAGCCGCGTTTGCCTCAATTTATGGAAATTGTGCAACGGTTTCGATTAACCCCCCTTTGCCAGATACTACTTTTCCAAAGACCATTACCATTGATTTCGGAACAACGAATTGCGAGGATTCTTATGGTGTAAACCGAAGAGGAGTAATTACAGCTGTGGTTACAGGGAAATATAGAGATGAGGGAACGAGCATAACCATTACACCTCAGAATTTTTATCTCAATGATAATAAGATTGAAGGAACTAAAACCGTTGAGAATATAGGGAAGAATGGAGCAAATAATACCGAGTTTACCGTAGAGATTGCTAACGCTACAATTACCTATGCCGATGGTGACGTTACAACCTATGAAAGTTCGAGAGTTCGAGAGTGGGTGATAGGAGAATCTACAGATGGTTTGCTGGGTATTCTTGACGATGAGTACGATATCACAGGAACGGCCTCTGGAGTAGACAGAAACGGTAGAGCCTATGATATGACCATTACCAGCCCGCTAAGAGTTGCGGTACTGTGCAGATGGGTAAAACAAGGAACGGTTGAAGTACAACCAGAAGACCTTTACATGAGAACGGTAGATTTCGGAAATGGAGATTGTGATGCTACTGTAACAGTGGAAATCAATGGCAATACGTATACGTTCATTATGAACTAACTTAACGAATGAGATAATCTTGAAACCGTATGCTTAGCCGTGTACGGTTTCTTTTTTGCCATATTTTTGGATGATCTGGTCTTCCTGATCCAACCATTCTTTCCATCTTTTGTCAACATCTACATCGGTGCCGTATTGTCTGGCAAAATTGAGAAAAGTAGTGTAGTGATTGGCTTCGCTTTCCATTAATTCACGATAAAATTTGGCAAGTTCTTCGTCATCAATGTTTTCTGAGAGCGTTTTGAAGCGTTCACAACTTCGGGCTTCAACCATAGCTGCAAAAAGTAAGCGTTCTGTCAACGCTTGTGTTCGACTGCCGTCTTTTTTCATGAACTGATACAGTTCGTTTACATAATTGTCTTTTTCTTCCATCAGTAGCTTTAAACCTCGCTCTCTGATAATTTTGACAACCATTTCAAAATGCTGCATCTCTTCAATAGCAATAGCAGCAATGGAATCTACAAACGCTGGTAAAACAGAATTGTAGGTTAGCAATGCAATGGCATTAGAAGCAGCTTTTTTCTCGCACCACGCATGATCAGATAAAACAGCCTCCAGATTGTTTTCTATGAGATTAACCCATCGAGGGTCTGTTCTAAGTTTGAGTCCAAGCATGTTGAAGAAGTTTAGGCCAAAGATAAGGAATACCGAAGTCGGGCGTAATAATTTTATGTTGTTTCCTTGTATATTTGTATGCTGTGGAGTTCGCAATTGTAGATATTGAAACAACGGGAAGTCACTTCGGACCAGATTGTATTACCGAAATTGGGGTCGTGATAACGGACGGAGAAAAGGAGATTCATCGGTACGAAACCTTGGTGAATCCGCAGGCAAGAATACCTCGTTTCATCACTCATCTTACCGGTATTACAGAAGAAATGGTATCGGATGCACCAGTTTTTGAAGATATCGCTTCCGAAGTATTCGAACTTCTGGAAGGAAGAATATTTGTGGCGCACAATGTTAATTTCGACTATAAAATTGTGAAAGGACACTTGGAGCGAAGTGGTTATGCTATTCCAAGTAAACGATTATGTACCGTACGGATGAGTCGAAAACTGCTGCCCGGATACCCTTCTTATAGCCTGGGAAAACTCTCGGCTAGCTTAGGTTTGGCACATCAAAATGCACACAGGGCGATGGGAGATGCTGAGGTGACAGCTGAACTATTTCATTTACTATTCCAAAAAAATACGGGAGAAATTGAACAAGCCTTGAAGGCTAATTCAAAGGAGGCGACCTTGCCCGCTAATCTTCCCAAAGAGAATTACGAAAAGCTACCCGATCAACCCGGAGTGTATTATTTTCACGATGCCAAAGGGAAAATCATTTACATCGGGAAAGCCAAAAACCTAAAAAAACGGGTGACAACGCATTTCACGGGGAAGAATGGACTAAAAAAGCGAGGGTTTTTAGAAAGTATTTTTGACGTATCGTATGAATTGACAGGTAATGAAGTGATTGCAAGTTTGTTGGAAGAAGCAGAGATTAAGCATTATTGGCCTGCTTTTAACAATGCTCAAAAAGCCCGCATTCAGAAATATGGTGTTTATCACTATCAAGATCAAAACGGACATTCGCGTTTAGGAATCAATAAAATTAATGGACATTACCAAGGAATCATGCAGTTTCCAACGTTAGCAAAAGCAAGAAATTGGCTTCTGGATAAAATAGAAAGCTATGATTTAATGGCTTCTTATTGTGGGTTGAGTCACTTTGAGTCTAAAGAAGTCACACTCGATGAGCACCAGAAAAACTTGAAAAAACTTCTTGGAGAATATCTTGCTTTAGAAGAAACTATTGTATGGAAGGGAAGAGGTAGAGATGCCAATGAGGAAGCCTTCGTTTTAATGGAAAATGGGGTTTATCGAGGGTTTGGTTTTGTGGATAGATCGCATTCTGTAACAACGGTTACAGAGCTGAAAACCTTTATTATACCTAAGCATGAGACCCTAATGATCAAGAAGATTCTAGCCTCTTCCAAAATAAACAAACTCAAGCGTGTTCAAATAACGGTATAGGTGTATTTTTGTAATACAAAATAAGAATACAATGAAAAAAATTGTCGTACTTTTTTTTGCCGCATTTATGATGGTGGGGTGTGCCAATTCTCAAGAGGCAGGTGAGGAAGTTCCTACCGAAAACTTGATGAATAAACAGCAGCGCGTTTCTAAAGCAACTTTCAAAGCTTTTTTGTCTGAAAACAAATCAGAAGTGCAGCTCGTGGATGTAAGAACACCAGAAGAGTATCATGCGGGAGCAATAGATGGAGCAGAAAACATGGATTTCTACAGCGCAGATTTTCAGTCAAAACTGGAAACCTTAGATAAGGAGAAACCTGTAATGATCTACTGTAAGTCAGGAGGTAGAAGCGGTCAAACCCTCGAATTGATGAAAGAAATGGGCTTCTCTACCGTGTTAGAACTTGAAGGAGGATTTAGCGGATGGGAATAATCGTGCTACCGTTGCTTCATTAATTCAGACCACTCATACATTTAACAGTTTCTCACCTCCCTAAAATGAGATCGTTTCCAGCGGAAATGTTATTTTTGTTGTTTAAAACCAAGAAACAGTGAGGAATATTTTAACCATCGTTGCCCTTTTGTTTACCTGTGTGCTATTTGCACAGAAAGGAACAATCAGAGGGACGATTTACGATAAGTCGAGTGGGGAACCCGTAATTTTTACCAATGTCTTAGTAAAGGAATTATCTACCGGAGCTTCTTCAGACGTCAATGGAGTTTATCAAATTGGACCAATTGATGCCGGAACGTATACACTGATCATCTCCAATGTAGAATACGAAACATATGAGACTACCGTAGTTTTAGAAGCGGGAAAGATAAAGATTGAGAATATTTACCTAGAGCAAGGTCAAATGCTTGAAGGCGTTGACGTAAATGGTACAAAGAAGGATAACCAAAACAACGTTAATCCATCTACTATTAAAGCAACCAAAAAGGAGATTTCTGCAGTTGTTTCTACGGGTGGTGAACCAGATTTAGCAACTTATTTCCAGACGGTTCCAGGAGTTGTAACTACTGGAGATCAGGGAGGTCAGATGTACATTCGAGGAGGTTCTCCTGTACAAAATAAAGTATTATTAGATGGGATGGTAATCTACAACCCGTTTCACTCTATTGGTTTTTTCTCCGTTTTTGATACAGAATTGATTAAGAATGCAGATATCTACACGGGAGGTTTTGGTGCAGAGTTCGGAGGTAGAATTTCCTCAGTGATGGACGTAAGCACCATTGATGGAAATAAAAAGAGAATGGGCGGTAAGGTTTCGGTCAATCCTTTTGGAGCTAAACTAACCTTAGAAGGACCGCTTAAGAAGTTAAAAGAAGATGACCTGAATTCAGGAACAATCTCTTATGTTTTCTCAGCAAAAACATCTTATTTGGAGCAAAGTTCTAAGTTGCTTTACTCTTATGTAGATACAGCTGGTCTTCCATTTAACTTTACGGATGTATTTGGAAAAATTACCTTCAGTAATCCCAACGGAAGTAAGTTCAATGTGTTTGGTTACAACTTCAGAGACCGTGTAAAATGGCAGGCACTTTCTAATTTAAACTGGAATTCTTACGGGTTAGGTTCGAACTTCGTGCTTTTACCTACTGGTTCTCCTGTGCAGATAAGTGGTAAGCTTGGGTATTCTAACTATCAAATTGCGATGTCAGAATACGATGCACTTACGGATAAGTCAGATACGACAAGGACGAGTGGGGTAAATAACTTTAACCTCGGATTTGATTTTAAGTATTTCATTCGTGAAGACGTGATTAAGTATGGTATTGAAGTGAGTGGATTCTCGACCAACTTTTCTTATGTAAATTCGGTGGGAAGAACCATCAACCAAGATGCGAATACAACGGAAATCGGAGCTTATTTTGATTATAAGATCAACAGAGGATTATTGATCATTAACCCCGGATTTAGAGCTCAGTACTATGCTTCACTAGGAGACTTCAGTCCAGAGCCTCGTTTGGGATTAAAATTTAATGTGAATGAGAACCTTAGGATTAAAGCTGCGGGAGGAGTATATTCTCAGAACTTAATTGCTGCTAACTCAGATAGAGATGTAGTGAACTTATTCTATGGATTTATTGCGGGACCAGATAACCTACAAGATCAAATCATTACACCAGATGGTGAGAAAGAAAGAAAGCATTCACTTCAGAAGGCAACGCATGCCATTGCTGGTTTTGAGCAAGATTTAGGAAAGCACGTTTCGATTAATGTGGAAGGTTATTATAAGTGGTTTAACCAATTGACCAATATCAATAGAAATAAGGTGTACAATGACAATTCAGACAACCTTGATAAACCAGATGTGTTGAAGAAGGATTTTATCATTGAAACGGGAACTGCTCGAGGTGTAGATGCGGTATTGAAGTACAGCACAGACCGTCTATACATTTGGTTTGTTTACTCGCTAGGAAAAGTGGATAGATGGAATGGTGTGGATACCACTTATGCACCAATCTTTGACAGACGTCATAACATCAACTTTGTGGGAACATACTTCTTAGATAAGGACCACAAATGGGAAGTAGATGTAAGATGGAACTTTGGTTCAGGACTTCCATTTACGCAAACACGAGGTTACTATCACAACATTGATTTTACCTCAGGAATTGGAACGGATATTACAACGTCTAACACCAATGACCTAGGATTGATTTTTGCTGATTTGAACTCTGGAAGACTTCCAACTTATCATCGATTGGACCTTTCGATTAAGAGAACAATCGAAATCAGTGAAACTTCTAAAATGGAAATCAATGCGAGTGTGACCAATGCTTACAGCAGAAAGAACATTTTCTACGTAGACCGGATCACTTCCGAGAAGGTTTATCAGTTGCCGGTGCTGCCAAGTATTGGGTTCAACTGGAGGTTCTAAAATATCATTGACTGAAAAGCCAGTGCATACTTAATTAGTATCCCCAATTCTTATTTCGCAGGGAGTAGCGATTCACGGCAAATTTAATTCTGGGTGCGATGCTAGAGTAGTTTGATGTGGCCTCCACAAAATAGACGCCAATCCTCATTCTCGATCGCTGTACTTTAAAGACTTTCTCAATTCCAATGAATCCTTCCAAATACTTGTAGTCACTCTCTTTAATGTAGAGCGCACTTGCGCCTGCAACTGCATGAATGCCGAGTTTCTTCACAAACGGAATGTAATTGACGATAGCACCATTAAAATGATGAGCAAAATGGACCCTCACGTACTGATCTCTCACGGTGAGTGTAGTGTCCTGAATTTGCATGGATTCCATCAAAGAAGCAAAAAACCACTTGTCTCCTCGAGGAAAAATCACTTGGTCAACATACCTAAGGTCGTTTGTATTGATAAACTTACCTGCTCTCAACGTGTAATTTGAGGTACCCAAGGTGCCCAGTTTGAAACTGTGACGAATTCCAGCAGAAATATAGGTGTAATCAATGTCACTTCCGAATAGTTTAGGTACTCCTCTTTCAAAGTGAATTGATAGTGTTGGCCATTTACTCCCGAGAACAACTTTTCGGTTGGGTTCAGTCATGTATTTCTGAAAGGGTGTGTAGAAAAGCGTAAAACGAAGAATAGAAGTCTTATAACTTTCAAAGTCTAGTGGGGTATTCTGTCCGTCAAACCAATCGTCTAATTCAGGGTTGAAATTGTATTGACCGATTGGGTAGCGATGTACATAATCCAAATTCATATGAGCGTAAAGCCCATTGAGCAATTCCCGACTGGTAAAGAAAGTAAAACGGTTTTCTTCGATCCAGTTGGATCGCAAAAACAGATTGCTTAGTGCATCGTTTTCCACGATTGTATTAAACAGTTTTCCAGTCCAAAAACCTGCGTAACCTGCATGCATTGGATCGTAACGTCCTCTTACTCCAAGATCATATTTGATATCGCCATTTCTTATACCTACATCTACACCAGGACTGATAGACAGATACTTTTCGTTCTTCCATTTTTTGAAGTAGACAAAATCTGGCCCCACCCGTAAACCTCCAATTTCAAAAGGGTCTAGAAGTCCTGCTAGAGAAGAAAAATACATGTATCTTTTTTTCTTTCTATTGGAAAACTCGATGCCGTCCCAAAGAACATTCATCACCGTTACACGATTGAACACAGAGTCTACTGAATCCAGATAACGGTCGCTGTTTTGAAAAGCATAAATGCTGTCTTTAATCCGTTGAAAGTTTTGCTCTTCTAAACTCAATGGGGCGGGTCTGATTTTTTGCCAGTAGCTAGTATCTTGCTCGTAAGCTTCTTGGGTGGTGACAGCTACCTCATTTTTAAAAAACCTCTTTTCAAAAGTAGGGTTGAGTGTGTAATTGGCATAGTCTACAACAGTACTTCCCTCAAAGTTAGATTTACCAGATTTTGAGAAGTAAGTGAACTCTTGTTTTTTGAGCACCTGAATAGAGTCCTCAACAAAAACATAATCCTGCTTGATGTTGAAATCGCTGTAAAGAATTAGACCTCCTTTACTCAGTGAAAGATCCACTTTCTCAATATTAAACGATTTGTCTTTGATCCAGATAAATCCTTCCCAAGAGGCATTTCCTGACTTCCGAGGAGTTACTTTGATTTTGTAGATTTTTCGTTCGCCTTCAAAAGTAGTTTCCACAAGTTTGAATTTGTACGTAAGTACACTCGAAAAGTGGAGCGGACTTACTACCGGTAACTCATTCAGGTTATCCAACAACATGAGGTTGTCGTAAAAATTAAAAATTGCCTGACTGGTGTTTAGAAAGTAAAGACCATAACTACTGCCATATTTTTTATACCCATCTCTTATTTCTTTCACCTTATTGGGTGATTCGTAATGCCGAGTCAAGTTGATTTCCACCATGTTCATGTTTGGCTGCTTCAGCTTGTTCTGAGCATCCTGTTTTTGATCTTCAACAGCAAAGACGTCTTCCTCCTGACTGTTTTTGGTGGCTTCTAGTTCTGCTTCAGCTTCTTTTTGGCGTTTTTTCTTTTCTTTTTCTGAAATGATTTCCTTCGCCTTGATGTAGACTTTGCACGTGGAACTTTGGTACTGATTGTTCCAATGTTCCTTTTGAGCAATGGCATTGGCAATGATCCCGTAGGCTGGGTCTCTCTTTTTGGAATTAACGATTACTTCGTCCAATTCATTTTGATCGGTAACCAGCCAAACGCTTTGTACAATTTCCTCGGTAGCTTCGATAATGACTTTGACTTCCTGTGTTTCATATCCGATGCTCGAAAAAACAATGTCATACACACCAGGGTCAGTAAATCTTAGAAAATACTTACCATCGCCATCTGTAGTCGTACCGTTTCCGAGATTCTTGACATACACATTAACGAAAGGAATCCCTGCGTTGGTTTCATCAAGGACATATCCGCTAATGCTTTGTCCGAAAGATGAACTCATCAGCAGTACACATATTACGAGCAGAAGGTGTTTCACAAGGTGCTAAAGATATCTAATTATAAACTATAATCTCTAGGAAATGTTTTGTTACAGCTTCAAATAGTTGATGAGTTCTTCATCAGTTGTTTTACCCTTGTCATTAATGTACCACTTCTGGAGGTCGACATGAAAATCTCTACCAGGTTGAGGGTTGTGCTTGTTGTCCATGACCATCTTTTGTGCAGGAGCGGGGCGAGGTCCCCAATGATCTGCATACTCCATGCTATCGTTCATGGCCACAAAAATAGGAATCGAACGACTTCCGTTGGTTAGAAAGAGGTCCATGATTTCGGGACGTTCATCACGAATTAGGATTCTAAGGTCAACGTTATCTACAGCTTTTGCAAGGTTAGCAATAAGTGGAATGATATTTCCCGCATCACCGCACCAAGCTTCCGTTATAAGTAGCCAGTTTTTTCGATTTGAGGAGGTAGCAGTTTGAATAAGTTCTTCACTTGGAAAAAGTGTTTTTAAACCTCTTCGAGTTCTCGCCAGAGAAAGCTGTGTATAATTCAAGTAACTTTCGCTTTGATTTTCGCCTGTTGTTTTTCCCTGTTCAAATAGTTCTTGAATAAATATCCAGTATTCATCAAAATGGGGGAGATTTATGAATAAGATCCGATCGATCATTTCGTTGATTTTACGATAGTTTTAGAAACACGATTATTTTCGTTGTAAAAAACAAAGCTGTAAACACCCTGAGAAAGAGATGAGGTTTCAATCTGCGCATAATTCACACCAACATTCAAATCGTTCATTACATCACTAAAAATCAATTGACCGCTCACATCGTAGACTTCAATGTTTAACGAAGTCTCATCGTTCAGATAAATCTGAAAAGTCACTTCGTTTACCGATGGGTTAGGGTAGGCGCTCATTACAATGAACTCTTCGTAAACCAAGTCTTCAATACCATTGCTCATGTGAATCGGATTCTCTGGAGCCAAAGCAGGATTAGGTGTAATTCTACTTGAGTAGCCTTGCCCCTGTTGTGCACAGGTCTCTCCACTGTTTACCATATAGCTATCTGCAAAATATTGATTAGTAAAAGGATCTTCAATGTCATCCATGTAGAAGTAGTCAAACTGCGTTCTTGTTTTATTCACATCCATGATGCCATACCCTTTTTCAGAAAGGTTGATGTACTGCATATGAGAATTCATAGACTGAATCAAGCTAGGTCCAACATTAAATGGAAAGCTAGTGGAAGTCACACTTGTGACTACAAATTCCACTCCTGCAGAACCAGTACAAGAGGAGACGTCATAATTGCTAAGAGGAATGTCATTTACCCAGGAGGTGTGGATGTCTCCGGTAAGAACAATGAAGTTGTTGACATTACTATCGACCACAACATTTAGCAACTGTTCTCTCTCATAATTGTATCCGTCCCACTGGTCGTAGTTTACTGGAAATCCAAAAACTTCAAGTGGCGCAATCATTACCTGATTCCCTACAATGTTCCATTGTGCACTTGAGGTGGATAGATTATTAACCAACCAGTTATATTGATCTACACCGAGTAATGATCGTGATGGATCGTTAGTTTCTCCTGATCCTGCTTGCTCATCTCTCCCTTCAATACGTGTATCGACCATGGGCAAATTGATGAGATCTCCAAACTGAAAGGAACGATAAATTCTACCTTCTCCGGGTTCTGGAGAACGAATCGGCAGCCATTCATGATACGCCTGCGCTGAATTGTTTTTTCGATCAATCCATAATCCCTCTGTGCCATCGTCATGGTTTTCTGCACCATCCTTGTAAGAGTCGTTAGCTGATTCGTGATCATCCCAGATGGTGATGAAAGGATAGTTTTGATGAATCCATCTTAAGTTCTCGTCTAACTTGTAATGAGAATGACGAATTCTATAGTCAGACAGTGTGATAATTTCATTGACGGGCTCATTGATCCTGTCGCTTAGGTCAGCGGAATACCCTCCGGCACCATATTCGTAAATGTAATCACCCAAGTGCAAAATAAAGTCAATGTCATTTCGCTGGGTTAAATATTTGTACGGAGTAAAGTAGCCGTGCTCATAATTAGAACAAGAAACTACACCAAATCTAAGGCTGTCGATATCACCTACAGGCGCTGTTCTAGTTCTACCTCTTATGGAATAACTGTCGAGGGCTTTGAAGTCGTAATAATACCAAGTATTTTGAGATAACCTGGCTGCATCTACCTTAAAAGTCCAATCTTGACTAGCCTTTGCGTACCCAGTTCCGCTACTCACTACATGCATCATGGTAGTGTCTGTGGCTACTCGCCATTCTACCAAAACAGAATCAACCGATAGTGTATCGTCAGTTACACGAGTCCACAGGATCACACGATCATTCAACGGATCTCCAGAAGCTACACCATGATAAAACGGGTACATGTCTGAAATCCCTTTTTCTCGAAGGTAATTCCCTAATTGTGCATAATGAATATTGGCAAAAAGTAAAGTTAAAACGCCTAGCAAGGCAAATCTCTTAATTCCCATCTTTAATACTTAATAATCGACTTGGTGACCTTATACATGCCAGATGTAATGACAAACTGATAGGTCCCCTTTTCAAGTTTGTCAATGTTGAGTTGAGCATAATTTACCCCCACATGAACATTGGTCATTAGATCTTCAAAGACTTGTCTTCCGGTCATGTCGAAGACACGAATAGAAATGGGCTGATTCTTCTCAGCATACATTTGAAAGGTAACCTTATCATTGGCAGGGTTCGGGTATGCTCCTAATACCACAAATGAAGGCTTGTTCAGCTCACCAACCGAGGCAGATGAAGTATCTTCCTCCATTGGGAAAGGTGCAAAGTCTGGCGCAGGTCCTGGTCTGTTAGAAGCTCCTGAGGCCTGGTTAGCGCAATGCTCACCATCATTAACAAAGTAACCATCTCCGTAGTATTCTCCGGTATTCACATCAGCAATGTCGTCCATGTAGTAAAAGTCAAACTGAGCTCTGGTTTTGTTTACATCCAATACACCATATCCTCTTTTGTCTAAGTTGACATACTGAACGTGAGGATTATTAGATTGAATCAAACTTGCTCCAAAACCTAAATCAAAACCAGGTGAAGTCACACTGGTCACAACAAACTCTACTCCTGAAGAACCGATACACATAGAAGCATCGTAACCACTCGAAGGAATATCATTTACCCAAGACGTATGAATGTCACCAGTAAGTACGATGAAGTTATCTACGCTATCGTTAACAAAACTCAGTAAACGATTTCTTTCGTAGTTGTAACCATCCCATTGGTCGTAGTTAACAGGAGTACCAAAAGCTTCCAGTGGAGCCATCATCACCTGATTACCGATGATGTTCCATTGTTGTGGAGAGTTGTCCAAATTGTTCGTTAACCAATCGTATTGAACCGCTCCAAGTAAAGAACGTGTTGTGTCATCAGCTTCAGCTGCACCACCTTGCTCATCCCTTCCTTCAATTCTAGTATCAATCATCGGAAGGTTGATGAGGTCACCAAACTCGAACGAACGATAAATTTGAATGTCTCCGGGTTGTGGAGATCGAATGGGTAACCACTCGTGGTAAGCCTGTCCCGAAGCTCCCAATCTATCTAACCATGGTCCTTCTGAGCCTGGATCGTGGTTTTCAGCTCCATCCTTGTAGGAGTCGTTAGCTGATTCATGATCATCCCAAACTACGATAAACGGGTATTGCTGGTGAAGTGTTCTTAAATCTTCATCCAATTTATAGTGAGAATGTCTAATTCTATAGTCTTCTAGGGTGATAATCTCGTTGGTAGGTTCATACTCACGTCCTGAAATGTTATTGGTGTATCCACCCACTTCGTATTCGTAAATGTAGTCCCCAAGGTGAAGAATACAATCGATGTCATTTCTGTTCATTAAATGACGGTATGCACCAAAATAGCCGTGCTCAAAACTCGAACAAGACACTACTCCGAATCTAAGGCTGTCAATGTCTCCAACTGGAGCTGTTTTTGTTCGTCCGATAATAGACTGTTCTCCTAACGCTTCAAAATCATAGTAGTACCATGTGTTTGCAGATAGTCCAGTCGCGTCCACTTTGTAGGTCCAGTCTGCACTGGCTTTAGCATATCCCATTCCGCTTGTTACGATATTGGTCATGTTTGTATCGGTAGCGATTCTCCAATTTACCTGAACAGAATCTACGGTTAACGTATCATCCGTAACTCGAGTCCACAGAATAACAGCGTCATCAAGCGGATCTCCTGAAGCCACGCCATGGTAAAAAGGGTAAAGGTCAAGAACTCCTTTTTCTCTTAAATAATCGTTGTTGCCTTTTTGTGCAATAGCACTTATCGTTAGCGCAGTGACCGCGAGTAGCGTAAAAATTGATTTCATTTTAATCAAGTATTAGTTTTTGGGTATGATTTCCTAAATTAACAAGGTAAATACCTGATTTCAACCCAATGGAAGAGCAACTTATTCTTAGACCACTCTGATATTGTGCAGAATACACGAGTTTACCTTGGGAGTCAAAGATACGAAGTTCTTCACTGGTTTCTACTGACGGATCAGAATTAACAATAAATTCATCTTGTGTTGGATTTGGGTAAATCGAAAAGCTCGTTTTTTCAAGCTCTTCAGTAGATTGAGGTGTGTCAGTCTCGTGATGAAACGTGATGTGTAGTTTTGCAGATTTACCTACATTTTCATCTCTGGAATAGGCGCTTCGAGTACCATTTCCCTCAATGAGGAAAGCAATAGCATTTCCCATGTTCCAGTCTGTTCTGGAGGTGATTTCCGTAACAATAGCAGTAATGTCTGGAGATTGTTGATCTACACCACTGTCGTCTGAATACCAGTTACCGACCGACCAGCTCACGGAACTATTGGTCAGCGTTCTGGAAGAGAGGTTATAATCTGATGAGGTAAACGCAGCAGCATCACCTACATTTTCTCCATATATAATGAGGTTAGCCGCATCGTCTTGATCTTCGTCAGCCGTAAATTGAATATAGGCATCAGTAATAGTTGCTCCTTGTGGAACTTCCAAACCATCAAATCTAAGACCGACCCACTGGTTTTCATCATCTAGTGGCCAGGGAAGATCTTCGAGCGTTAATTCAAGATCTGAACTGCTCAAGTCAACCGATCCATCGCTCTTGTACTCTTCAGCATCGTCATCATCACCTACCAGTGAATTGGTAATGTTTACGTCTCCCGCGTATATGGTAACATCATCTGAAACATTATGCCAGCCATCATTATCGATTGCCCAAGCTGTGATGGTGTAATCTCCGTCTGCTGGAATCGTATAATTATACTCGTAGGGTGCTGCGAGGTCGTTGCCAATATAAACGTCATTGATGTAGAATTTAACTTCCTGAATAGAACCTCCGTTAACATCGGAGGCGTCTGCTTCAATTGTTACAGCCTGCGGTTGAGCGAAAAATTGCTGGTGAAAAGGGTAGGTAATATCTACAATCGGTCGGTCGATATATCGCTGGTTGGTAATGTATACTACACTTCCATTAGAAGGGTTCCAAATATCAATTCCAGAAGGTGGCGTAAAACGATCACTGTCCGTTACTGATCCCACACTCGAAGCATTGTCTGTTGCAATTGTGCGAATTTCAATGGTGTCCTTTGTGATTTTGATCCAATGAAAACTATTGAAACTACCGCTATTTCGTGTCCAGTTTTTGTCCCAATCGTTTGTTCTCAACGGTGCTCCCCAGCACCCTTCTCCGATGTAGACGGTTCCAGAGATTGTGTCCAATTCAAAACCATCTTCGCTATTGGGTCCAGTACTTGGCTTTACGGGAAAGGTTGTTTTCACGTCATGTGCATCGCTCTCTACAACCAACTGTACCCGGTAGTCATGAAATAGCTGCGACCACGCATTGTATTGCGCATCTCCGTTAGATTTTTCTGTGGTATGCGGGCGCATGCAGGTGTGGTACTGCGCAATATTCCAGTCGTGATTGTCATAGTTGGCTTGTAGGTCGTTTTCCAACCAGGTCTTTTGATTTCCTGCAACGGATATTTCTGTGTTTAGGGTGTAAAACCTCACAAAATCTCCACCCACCGTAATAGCGTAGTACTCATCCGACCCAGTGCTGGGAATGTCAAACAAGTCATAAACGGTTCCAGCAGAAAGTTCATGGTTTCCTCTTTCCCACAAAACAGGAGTCATTTTTCCGTCAGAGGTAATGGTCAATTGCCAATCGTCCATCCATTCTCCCCATTCTACATCCGTATTTAGCCAAGTGTAGTCTCCGCCAAACAATACTAAGTCTGGTCGCAACTTAGATACCAATAGGTTGGCATTTTCTCTTGGGCTATCATCTAGGTAGGCACGACTGTCTCCTCCCGCAATAACAGAAAGCGGTTCTGCATTCCCCATGGGAGTGGTTTTGAACCAGAATCTTGGCGAAACACCATCAGAATCTTTGATCACGAAGTAATACTCTGTATCAGGAGTGAGACCTGTAAGTCTTGCAAAGCGGTTATCCATCCCAGAGGCTGAGACACTTCTATCTACAGCATGTGTGTTTGGGTAGGAGGCCCAGTTTTGTCCATGGTCAGTTGTTCCGTAGTACACTTGAGGGTTGGAACCTCCATCTTGTTCCCAGCCAATAACCACAGAAGTCGAAGGGTCATCTCGCAAGGAAAGTCGGTAGTTGAGTGTGTTTCCCCAGAAGGTGTTTGAAATCAACACGAGCAAGGGTAGTAGGATGAGTTGTTGTTTTTTTATTAGCACTACTTAATATTTTGTTAACAAATGTAATAAATTCTACTTTTGCACACAATATGCTGGCATGGTTACGATATGGAGCGGTACTGATGTTTTTAGCGCGTAGCTATGAATACATTCGATGGGGAGGTCCGTTTCGAGATATTTTTTTTCACCCTCAAGGCTTAGGAGGGTGGTATGCCGAGTTGATTGACCGTCCTTTAATTGAAATTTACAAAGATCCGTTCTACGAGCATTTACTTTCCTACATTTCGGATGGAATTGGTTTGTTGTTCCTTATTTGCGGGATTTGGCTGTTGTTTTATGAAAAATTTAGAAAGTGGACATGGTTACTCGGAGTAACTTCCTTCTTTCTGTTGTTACATTACTTCGGGTTGCTTTATCACAAAAACTTGGTTCAGTATGGGATTTTCTTTGAACATGCGGCTCAGTTTGCCGCTCCTTGGTGTTTTGTTTTCTTTGCTCAGGGTAAAGAAAAGCGTGCTTTGTTGTGGGCGGTAATAGCTATATCCATCACCTTTTTCTCTCATGGTTTATACGCAATGGGATACTATCCTCAACCCGGTCATTTTGTAGACATGATGATTTCGGGCTTTTACATGACCGAAGACACGTCAAGAGAAGTACTTACGTGGGTTGGGTACGTTGATATTCTGTTTGCATTCTTGGTATTGCTTACACCTTTATTATACGATAAAAAAGGGTTTCGGGTTGCACTTACTGTGAATATTTGGTATGCCATCGTTTGGGGGATGCTTACAGCTATTGCTAGGGTGTATACCTCTTACACAGCTGGAATGGAGGCGCACTGGCTTGATCAGCATTTATTTCAAACGGTGGTTAGAGTTCCTCACTTTATTATTCCTCTGTTTATTGCATTGTACTGCAAATTAAGACTACGCAAAAAACGGTGACAAAAGCAAGAATAAGTAGTAGATACTAAATCCAGTCAAGAAAACGATACCACTAACGCTTAGTACGTTCATAACAACACCTGGACTCTTATCGCCAATATGCTTCTTAGATACCAGACGATAATTGGCCCATGCGATAAACGGAGCGATAATGAATGAAAGTGTTTGCGCAAAGTTGATGAGAAACTTGAAGCCATCGCTATTGTTTTCAAATAGGGCAATGACAATAAAAGAACCGACAATTGTTATGGCAACCCCAATCTGATAACTCTTATCTGTTTTTTGGTCGGACTCTTCTTTTTTGAAGAGAAGGGTTGAAACACGGGTTAGTGCTCTACCGTATCCATCAAATATTGCAATACAGGTTCCAAACATGATAGAGAAGGCAGCAGAAGCAATAATCAGATAAGACCAATCACCAATGGAAGAGGTGTACAAACCAATGACTTCGCTGGCAAAGTCACCCATTCCTGCACTAAATTGTTTTCCGGTTCCAAACATCAGAAAAGCTCCAAGCGTTACAAAGCAAATCGAAAGGGCGGCAGATGACCAATATCCTATTCTAAAATCCAATAAGGTTTCTTTCAGTTTGGGTTTGTAACCAGTTTGCTTGATGCGTTCTACGGTCCACAGACTATTCCAGGTAGATAAATCCACTGCTGTGGGCATCCACCCCATGAGTGCGATTAAAAAGACAATGCTGTCACCTTGCGGAAACCATGGTGCGCTGAACAGGCTTTGCTCACTTTCTCTTCCATGAAACAAAGTCATAAAAAAAGCAACAACAGTAGACACCAGCAAGACAATGCCTATTACTTTAATCAATCCATCCAATACCTTGTACTTTCCAGAAATCAATATAGTCCCGCAAACCAAAAAGACGATGGCCAACGCTACATAAGGAGAAGAAATGCCAAATAGGTTTTGCATAAAACCTGATGTCACCTTACCTACAGCAGCACTCACAAAAAACATCGATCCAATGGTGATGATAAAATATCCCCAAATGAACGGCTTACCCAGCTTTTTATAACCATCAATAATGCTTGTGCCTGTAGCGTTTGCATAGCGAGAGCCGTACTCAAAAAAGGGGTACTTTAACACATTAGCAATAATGACCGCCCACAATAAACTAAAACCATAATTAGCTCCAGCTTGCGTAGATTGTACTAAGTGCGACACGCCAATAGCTGTAGAAGCAAATAAAATGCCTGGACCAAGTGTTTTCCAGATGTTTTTTTGTTCAGACTTCTCCATACCGTAAAATGTAGAATTCGTGAATTTAGCATATTTTTGCGAGGATGTCGAATTCACCGTGTACGTATATTCAAAGATTAGGAGGAACTGAATTGATTAAGGATTATCTGTCTGAGTCTTCAGTGTTAAAGCCTTTCATTACCGATTTTCCATCTTATGAAGCGATCAATGAAGGTGTTTTAGGAAGGGATTTTGGATCGGATAGAAGGTTGCGATTGCATCATGCGATAGAACAACAGTATGCACGCACAGGTCAAAGTGCTCCACAGAGCTGGGAGAAAGTAAAGGATGCCAATACTTTTACAATTACTACAGGACATCAGTTGAATTTGTTTGGGGGACCGAAGTACTTTATTTATAAAATTGTGTCAGTCATCAAAACGGCAAAACGGTTAAATGAAATGCAGGACAAGCACGTTTTTCTACCGATTTTTTGGATGGCATCAGAAGATCATGATTTTGAAGAAATCAATCAGGTTAGTGTATTTGGGGAAGAGATAAAAGCAAGTCAATCTTACACTGGTCCTGTGGGGAGATTGAAACCTCATATTTTTGAGGAGGCTTTCTCGGCACTCAAAGAGGTGTTGGGTACTTCAAAAGAAGCGCACGAGTTGATTAGTGCTTTTGATCAAGCATTTAAGCAAGGTAACTGGGCTGATTTTACGCGTTCTTGGGTGCAGGAATTGTTCGGAGATGAGATTGTCATTGTTGATGGAGATGACGCTACTCTGAAAGAGCTTTTCTTGCCTATTATTGAGCGTGAATTTAAGGAGCAGGTAGTGGATACTTTTGTGAGTAGGACGAGTGAAGAATTAGAATCATTGGGCTATCATCGGCAAGTGAATCATCGTTCGATCAATTTGTTTTACATAGAGGACGGTATTCGAGAAAGAATTGATGTCGTTAACAATTCATATAAAATACACAATCAAGACATCGATCTTTCCGATGAGGATGTTGCAAGTCGTCCTGAACGTATAAGCCCGAATGCCTTAATGCGTCCGGTTTATCAAGAACTAATTTTACCGAACGCTGCTTACATTGGTGGACCGGGAGAGTTGGCCTATTGGTTTCAGCTAAAACCACTCTTTCAAGAACTTGGTGTTTCGTTTCCTATTTTGGTTTTGCGCGATAGTTTTTTGTTCGTTCGAGAGAAAGATTTGAAACTATTGGATGAACTGGGCATGTCGCTAGAAGACTTGCAACAGCGCGAAGATGATTTACAGAAAGCTTACATTTCAAAAAACGGACTCAAACAAGTCGATTTCAAAGATGAGCAAGCCCAACTGCAGGCAATTGCTGCCCAACTCATGAACAAGGCTGGAGATCTGCATCGTGATTATCGCTCGATGATTGAAGCCGAGAAAACCAGAATGGAGAAGTTTATAGCAAAACTGGAACTGCGAGCTATGCGGGATGCTAAATTCAGAGAAGAGGTGAATATTAAAAAGCTCCTCAAACTGAGGTCAACCTATTTCCCGGGCGGTGGATTGGTAGAGCGTTCTTCTTCCTTTATGGAGGAGTATTTGTTGTTGGGAAAAACACCATATTTCAAGTCATTAATGGATAGTTCGGATGTGATGGACAGTAGAATTAAAGTGATTACTGTTAACAAGTAATCCGACCGAACTCAAAACACCTTTTCTTTCTTTGTAACATTACATGACTAAACCTCGTGTTATGAAAAAAATAGCTTTTGGATTGCTCATCCTAGTAGGCGGTTTCCTTAGTAGTTGTGGAGGGAGTGAGGAAGGTGATCAGGAAAACTTAGGAATGTTATTTCGGTACAACGAACCGGCAGGTTTACAAACACTTGACCCCGCAAAGGTGGTTAGGTTTGAAGATTTTATTGCTGTCGGGAACCTTTTCAACGGACTCGTTACCTTAGACGAAGACATGAAGGTTCAACCAGATTTGGCTGAGTATTGGGTTCCTTCAGACAATGGTACGGTGTATACATTTTATCTAAAGAAAGGTGTAGTCTTTCACAATTCTAATCACTTTACTGATGGCACGAGGGTGATGGATGCGCACGATGTAGTGTATTCCTATTTGCGAATCATGGATCCTGAGTTTGGTTCTCCGGGTAAGTACGTATTTGCTAACGTTGACAGGGGCAAAAAGTCAAATTACAAAGGAATTGTAGCCGTAGATGATTTTACGGTGAAAATATTCTTGAAGCGACCTCAGCCTAGTTTTTTATACCAGTTATCCCTTCCTTATGGTTCGATTGTGCCACACGAAGTAGTTGAAGCCGAGGGAGATATGTTTGGGCTTCGTCCGATAGGTACTGGGCCATTCAAATTGGTGAAATGGAAACACGATGTGAAATTGGTGCTAGGAAAAAACGAGAACTACTTTGAGGTGGATGATCAAGGGAATGCACTTCCTTATTTAGATGCGGTTTCGGTTTCTTTTATTGCCGACAAGCATTCGGAACTGGTACAATTTAAAAACGGCAATTTTGAAATGATTTCTGGGTTGAATGAGAATGAAAAAGACGATGTCCTTGACGTGAATGGCGAGTTGGCGCTTGAGTTGAGAGATAACCATTATTTAGTGAAAACGCCTTGGTTGTACACAGAATATCTTGGAATATTAGTAGATGAAGAAATTGAACTGGATGAGAATCGGATTTTGATGAACCAAAAAGTGCGACAAGCGATTGGTTATGCCATTGATCGGGAAGCATTGATCAAATACATTCGAAATGGGGTAGGAGTTCCTGCTACAACTGGCTTTGTGCCAATGGGAATGCCAGACTATTCAAATTATGCGATCGAAGGATTTAACTATGACCTAGACAAAGCCAAGAAACTATTATTGGAATCTGGGTATGCAGATGTTTCCAACAAGCCGAAGGTGACACTCCGTGCTACTGCAGATTATAAAGGGATGTGTGAGTACCTTCAAAAGCAATTGGATGACCTAGGACTAGAAGTTACCATCGATATCATTGAAGGTTCTTACATGAATACAACGATTGCGCAGTTTGAGACCAATTTTTACCGCAAAAGTTGGATCGCTGACTTCCCTGATGCGATTAATTATTTTCAGTTGTTTTACAGCGAGAATTTCTACCCAGAAAACGGTTTGAATTATACGCATTTTTCCGATCCTACCTACGATGAGGTATACGAAAAAGCATTGGTAGAAGATAGTTTAGAACTTCGATATTCCTACTACCAACAGATGCATCAAATCTTGCACGATCAGGCGCCTGTTATTCCAATTTATTATGGAGAGACACTGCGGTTCTACAATAAGTCCGTAAGTGGAGTAGAGAGCAACGCGTTAAACATGCTTGACCTTACTCGTGTGAAGGTGGAATAAAAAAAGGCGCTCCTTGGAGCGCCTTCTCATTCGTAAGTATCTAAGAGACTATGCAGCCTTTAATGCTTTTTTAGCTTTAGCCGCTTTCTTAACCGCCTTTTTCACAGAAGCCTTTTTGCTTTTAACCACTTTAAGGGCTTGCTTAACTTCTTTCTTTTTAGCTTTTTTCTTCTTAGCTGCTTTCGCCAATGCGTTAGCAGATTTTTTTGCCTTTTTCACGGCTTTCTTTTTTGATTCCAAGGCTTTCATGGCCTTCTTTACTTCTTTTTTAAGTTCTTTCTTTTTTGACATATCGTCTAATATTAATTTAATGTTAACACAAAATTAATGGGATCTTACTAAAGTCAATGTTAAGTTTTTTAAACGTTTGATTATCAGTGTTTAAAAAACCCTCTTGTTTATTAAGTCAATAATTTCAGTAGAGGATTGAACCCCCATGTATTTCCAAGTGACGTTAAGTGGTTGATCGTAAAGAAAGAGTCTGGAATCCTTGTCAAGGACATAACTCGTATAGAATTCATCAGATTCTCCAGCCTCAATAAACCAGGGCCAATCTCCTGATTCAATGCTATTGCCAATGCTGAGGTTTAATGCGTCCTCACCGTTGTACATGAGCGTGAGAAATTTTATACGGTTACTCACTCGAATAAGGTTGGGAATGGGTTGAGAGCCTAGGTTCGTAATTTTGACTTTAAAGCGCACAGCATCATGTCCTTTGAAGCTAATGTCATAATGCGTATAAAACTCCACAATGTTTTCGATGTAAACAGAATCTAGAAGGTACTGTTGATCGATACCAGCGGCTTTTTCGGCTTTGTTTTGAGAAAAACAGAAGCAAGAAAGAGAAAGAAGGGCTATGAGAATTAAGGTTTTCATTGGTTGGTGTTTAAAATACGGTACAAGTTGAGTTCATAAAGGTTCATTTTAAAGCGTTAGAAATTAGGATTTTGATCCTGTTGCAGGATTTGCAACAATAATCCAATTGTTTTGTTATATTCAATACAAACCAAAAAAACATAGATAGCATGAAGCGATTAAAAGTGGGTGACAAAGCCCCTTTCTTTGAAGGAAAGATAGAGGATGGTTCTACGGTAACGTTGGACGATTACAAAGACAAAAAGTTGATTTTATTCATTTACCCAAAAGACAATACTCCCGGGTGTACTGCACAGAACTGTAATTTGGCTGAGAATTATGAGGCTCTAAAGAAAAAGGGGTTTGAACTTCTAGGAATGAGTGCAGATACCGAGCGAAAGCACCAGAACTTTATCAAGAAGTTTAACCTTCCGTTTCATTTAATTGCGGATACAGATCACAAAATCATTGATGATTATGGTTCTTGGGGATTAAAGAAGTTTATGGGGAGAGAGTATGAAGGAATTCACCGAACTACTTTTATCATTGAGGACGGTGTAATTACGCATACGATCGAGAAAGTGAAAACCAAGACGCATACGGAGCAAATTTTGGAATTGCTAGGAGAGTAAAGCGTAAATTTCAGGGATGGTCGGGAAGGTTATTTTGTTAACATTTGAAACATTTTGGAAAATAACGATACAACGTAAACAGTTTACGATGTAATCCCTATATCTTTGCTGAAAACAAACACGAAACACGATGGCAGAAGTAAACAAAGAGAAGCTAAAAGCTTTACAATCAACACTTGACAGATTAGACAAATCTTACGGTAAAGGTGCAATCATGCGCTTAGGAGATCAAGCCGTAGAAGAAGTAGAAGTGATCTCTTCGGGTTCTATTACATTAGATAGAGCATTGGGAGTTGGAGGATTCCCCAAAGGAAGGATCGTTGAAATTTACGGACCTGAATCTTCAGGAAAAACAACCTTGGCAATTCACGCCATTGCGGAAGCGCAAAAGAAAGGTGGAATAGCAGCGATCATTGATGCGGAGCACGCTTTTGATCAGTTTTATGCTCAAGCACTTGGCGTAGACACCGAAAACTTGTTAATTTCTCAACCAGATAATGGTGAGCAGGCTTTGGAAATTGCAGATAACTTGATTCGTTCAGGTGCGATTGATATTTTGGTTGTCGATTCGGTTGCGGCACTAACACCAAAAGCAGAGATTGAAGGAGAAATGGGAGACAGTCAAATGGGGCTTCAAGCTCGATTAATGTCTAAAGCGTTGAGAAAGTTGACAGCCTCCATTAATAAAGCACACACCTGCTGTATTTTTATCAACCAGTTGAGAGATAAAATTGGCGTTATGTTTGGAAATCCTGAAACAACAACAGGAGGTAATGCACTTAAGTTTTACTCTTCCATCCGAGTTGATATCAGAAGATCTTCAGCGATCAAGAACGCAGATGCTGTGATCGGAAACAGGACGAGAGTAAAAATTGTAAAAAATAAGGTAGCTCCTCCATTTAGATTGGCAGAATTTGACATCATGTATGGAGAAGGAATTTCTAAGGTCGGAGAAATCCTAGACCTTGGAGTTGAAAACGGAATCATTAACAAGAGTGGTTCCTGGTATAGTTACGGAGATACGAAGTTAGGACAAGGTAGAGATGCCGTAAAAGACCTACTTAAAGATAATCCGGAACTTACCGAAGAATTAGAAGCGGCTATCGTGGAAGCAATGAAATAAACCGTTGCTTCATTTCTCAAATACCTTTTAGAGATAAATGGTTAAATTTGTCCGGACGTCCTGAACTAAACTTCAGGAGTCTGGACATTTTTGTTTTTATGAAGAAGATTGGATTAATATATAAACGCAAAAACGATTTGTCACAAAAGTAAAAACAAATTGTCACAAAAAAGC
>CAYLYX010000011.1:0-35867 GCA_964387945.1 uncultured Flavobacteriales bacterium
CTAAATCTAGCTAGAGAATCAGGAGGGAGTTTGCATCTGATGGAGCAGGACTTAGAAGATTTAATGACGATGAGTGAGGGAGAAATCCTCGAAATTAGAGGGAAGAAGTTTGTGATTAAAGACGGTAAGTTCGAAGCGTTAATCTAATCAAACAAATAGTTAGCCCTTTCAATTGAGAGTTTTTTAATGTTGTTGGCAACTCGTTTCATGTAAATGGGCCACATGACTTTTGCCGTGAACCATTGCATAGGATAGCTGATGCTTCTTTTTCCAACGAGCGTATACCGATAAGTTACGCTCGTTTGTTTTTCGCTAATGGGAGTGGTAATCCATTCACCGATAAAAGTGTGAAGTCCAAACGTGAAGACTTTGATGTGGTCAACTTGGATCTTCCAGTATTCATTTTCTTTTCGTTCAATGACAGTGTCTAGTAAGGCTTCTCCTCCTTTAAAAGTAATTGTTTTTGCCATAAACACTCTCCTGCTGCCACCCACTTGTCCCCAGTTTTGATCGTCTTTGCAATGGGTAACTTTTGGCATGAACAAAAACCCCGTATGTACTTTGGTGATATCACAAAGCATAGGCGATTTAAAGGCACGTTCTACATCACACGGAAAAATGGTTGTTATATGAACCGAAAACTCAGGCATTTCTTAGGTCATCCATCACAATTTTCTTCATTTTCATAAAAAGTTCAGAAGCTCTTGCGGATTTATCAGGATCTCCTCCCATCAATTCACCCAAGGCGGATGGAATGACCTGCCACGATACACCAAACTTATCTTTGAGCCAACCGCACTGACCTTCTTCGCCCTCGATGGTGAGGTTGTTCCAGTAATGATCGATCTCATCTTGATTGTCGCACTCGATGATGAAGGAAACGGATTCGTTAAAGGTAAACATGGGGCCACCATCCAGACCAGTAAACCGTGTTCCGTTAATCTCGAAGAAGACAATTGTTGGCGTTTTTACAATTATTCTGGAGTTAGGGAAAATACTGCAGTACATATCAGCAGCCGCTGAGGCCTGTCCGTCAAACCATAAACATGGATAAGGTGATTTTGTCATTTCGTTGTTTGTTTTAACATTTTTCCGATGGTTTCAAAAGCTGTATACATGGCATTGTGAAGTACATCGCCATGATCATGTTCTGGGAAGTAACCAAAGGCTAACTGATCTTTTGAAAACACAGGTTTTAATTTTTTATAAAGTGATTTAGCCACACGCTGCATGGTTTTACCTTCTTTACCCACTCCAATATAAACGCTCTTCACGTTATCTAAGTTAGGTAAATCAACGCTGAGCAAAAGTTCATTGTCATACCAAAGGCTAGGGCTAATAATGTAATAGTGGTTAAACATTTGAGGTTCATCCAAGAGTATTTGAGTGGCCAATAACCCTCCTAGCGATTGACCAAGCAAAGCCTTGTGCTCATTAGTTTTGTACTTACCTTCAATTAGTGGCTGCACTTCTTTTTCTAAAAATTGGATAAAGGCAGCAGATCCCCCTCTTCTAGGATCTTCTTCAAGGTATTCTTGAAATTCAGGGTAATAGGTGAAATCACGGTACCGATTCACATTAGAAATACCCACCACAATGCATTCCGGAATTAAGTTAATCCAACTGTAGGAACAGAATTGAACTAACCCCGTAATGTGGAGCATGTCCTCGTGCATCGAACCGTCAAGTACGTAAATGACCGGATAAGTTTGTGCCGAATCAGGATGATAGCTGTGCGGAAGGTAGATGTTGAGGGTACGTTCTTCGTTAAGCTCCTCTGATTCGAATACGATCTGCTCTCCAATAGCTAAAGGCGTTACCTTTTGTCCTAGACAAGTTAATGCTGTAAAAAGCGAGAATACAATTAGGTAAAACTTCATTGAGCTAAAGGTAAGGGTTAAGAATGAAAGTACCTTTGTTTTGTGAAATCATATATGGGTTGCGTATCTTTTTGTTTGAAGGCAGAGAAATGATTCAGGTCATGAAGAATACTGAGGTGTGTTTTTTCAAACTTTGGGATTTCAAGAGCGTAGCGTTGCAAAAAGACACTTCTTTTGACAATTTTTCGCGTAGTTGACAACTCTTTTCGTTCTAATTTTTTAGGAAGACGGACAAAGCTTCCTACAATGGGAAGGGTGGTTTCTTCAAATGGAGCAATAGGGTAGTTGTCCATTACACCACCATCTGCGTAAATATCGTTGTCGATTTCTACCGAAGAATAGATTCCAGGAACAGCACAGGAAGCTACCATTTTATTCATGATTTCTCCTTCGCTAAAATAAACGGGTTTTGCTTTGCTAAGATTGGTGGAACAAATGTGAACAGGGATTTTCAGCTCTTCAAAGGTGGGCTTGATATACCCTTCAAAATGCGAGGTGTATTTTAGCGTGTTAAAAATTCCTCCTTTCCCTGGTCGAATCCATGAATAGCGAAAGAGCGGATGCTCAACAAAGAAGTTAAGGATGTCTTTTGGTTTCATACCAGACGCATACATTACACCTACTACCGCTCCCGCGCTCGAACCACTAATGGCAGCAATAGGGATGCTTCTTTCTTCAAGATACTCGAGTAGCGGCAGGTGAGCGACACCTTTTATAGCACCACCACTTAATACTAAATTGATCGGCTGTCCAGGTGTTAACTGGTCCAACTTTTTTCTAACGTCTTCTGGTTGTTGCACGGGCTAAAATTAGCGAAAACGTCTAAGCGTTAAATGAATTTTTTATCAATGAATTTAGAGTTGAGCAATCGGGCTACTGCCATGTAATTGGGTTTAAACACAATTTGATCACCGATTTTGTATTTCTTTTTGCCGTTTTTGCTTTTGTTCGTACCGATATCCACCACGAGCATGTCAGAAGTAATTCCCACAAACTGAATGTCCTTATCGTAAGCATCAATGTCGCTTTTGTCTACATCGAGCATTCCAAAGTCTAGGATGGCCTTAAATGAAGTCTCATTGGCTGAGGCTACATCAAACTTAGCGGTATGTCCAATGTTGGCATCGCTTATGGTACCTTCAGGAACAATTTTCTTCTCTTCTAGCTCAATGATGTTGGCACGAAACTCAAACGTATCTGTAGACAGTTCTAGGAATTGCTCGTTATCCAAAGGGCTCAGGCCAAAAAATGCGGCTTCTCCCACTCGAAAGTGATTAATGTCTTTGGGAACGATTTCTTTCTCCACAAGCGGTAGGGTGATAGAGGTGCCTCCTGAAATCAAAGGGAGTTCCTTGTCGAATTTGGCCGAAATTAGCTCTTTGTACAATGAAAGTTGCAGCAGTTTGTCATAGTTGGGCTCTATTCCATACATGCAGCCCAAATTAGATCCTATTCCGATCACTTCAATGTTCGACAGTTCAAACACTTGCTCGTAGAATTCCATAATATCAGACCGCTTTACACCTTCTCGCAATTCGCCCAGCTCAATCATAATAATAATCTGATGAGTTTTATTTGCTGCTTTGGCCGCTGCATTTAGCGCTTTGATGGTGCTCAAAGAACTGTTAAGTGAGATATCCGCATACGCTACCACCTGCTCAGCATAAATCTCGGCAGGAGGCTTGATGTAGATCGTTCGCATATCAGGATTTACCTCTTTAAGGTTTTTAATGCTGGTCAACCTGGAGTCTCCAACAGAGTTGATTTTTGCAATTACATCGTCTGTTAGAACGTTTTTTAGAAATTGCTGATCTCCTGAAAATACCTTAGTGATTAAACTCCATTGAATGTTTCGGTCATCAAAGTAGTTACTAAGAAATTTTATATTGTCTTTTATCCTTTTCGTCTGAATTACTAGCTCTGCCATAATTATTTTTTCAGTCGCATCTCTAAGTACGGGTTGGTAAAGCCATACTTTTCGTACAGAAACCTTGCCGGATTATTATGTTCTACGTGCAAAGCTATATCACCTTTTGCAAAATCGATGGTTTTTTCCATCAAGGTTTTTCCTAGTCCTTTTCCTCTATGTCCGCCATGGGTGGCAATGTACACCAAAATATTTTCGGGAATATAACCTCCCATCCCTGTTTTATTGATGACTACCCCCCCGAGAATTTCACCTTGCTCAATGGCGAGAACGATAAACCCTCCGAAGGAACTGAACTCCTTTACGGCATAATCGATTGCTTTTTTGATGTCCTTTTTTGAGTCACCATACTCTTCCAAGTGCGTGTGTAGAAAGTCTACAATTTCTTCTTTTTCGATCTCTGTGGGTTTGTTCACAGCATCAAACAGTTTTATTTCTTGCATATTTTTTTTAGTTATGTACCATATAGTATAATAATATTTGGTTCTTGCAAGAATCAGTGCTAAATAATCGGTTTTTTAAAAAGAATTAACAACCTTTCTATATTCTGGAAACTCTTTGCAACCGAAGGATGAAGTATAGAACTATTTTGTTAGATTTGTTAAGAACCTACTTGTCCCCGTCAAATGATCATAAGCTTAAAAAAAATACTTCTTGTTTTTCTGGCTGGCTTACTGTCGCTTGCCTTGGCTGCCGCAAAACCTAGTGGAACAATGAACCCTGATCAGGTTCTAGAGTTGGCAGGTGAGGTTTACTATTCTGATCCAGATAGCTCTTACAAACTTTGCAAATCGTTAGACCCTGGTGAGTTAAGTGAAGCTCAGCAGGCAGATTTATCAATGCTCTTAGCACGCTATAATATTTTAATGACCGATTATGAATCGGCAGAAATAGAGCTGCAAAAAGCCAAAAAGTTGTTTTCTGGTTTGGGAAATGCCATCGGTGAAGCTCGCGTGTTTAGTCTTCAAAGTATTTTAGCTGATCGATTGGGTGAAGTAGATAAGTCAATGAGTCTCGTCAAAAAAGCCTATCAAATTTATTTGGAGTTGGGAGAGAAGGGTAGACAGGTTTCGCCTCTACAAAACATTTCGTATACCTATTTGTGGAATGGTAAACCCGATAGCGCATTGATTTACTTAAAGAAATTGGATGCCATTAAGAGTGAGATCAAACCAGCTTCGTTTTATTTCTACTATCAGAATTGGGGGAGTTATTTTATGCAAAAGAAGGAGTTCAGTATTGCCAAAGACAACTTTGAAAAAGCGTTAAAAGTGGCAGAGGATGAAGATATGGTGGATAGCAAGGCTACTGTCTTAATGCTTTTGGGAGAACTCAGTTTGACGCAAAAAGACTTTGAGAATGCCATCAAATATGCCAATATGAGCTATGCATTTTCTGATGCAAATAGTTTGATCTACGAGAAAAAGGATGCTTTAGAGGTGCTGGTAGAAATAGCGGAAGCGCAACAAGACTTTTTAGCTGCTTTTAAGTATCAGCAGGAGCTGTCTGAATTGGATAAAGAAATTCTGAACATCGAAAAGATCAACAATGTCAAAAAGGTAAAGTCATTACTTGATATGGCAGAAAAAGAGAAGATCATTGCCGCCAAAGATGCTGAAATTGCCAATAAGGAGTTGGAAGCCGCCAATGCTAATTTTGCTAATCGAATTATCTTGTTTTCGCTATCGGCGATCGTTGTTATTTTGGCGTTGGTCGTTTTCGCATTCATAAAAACCAAACGCTTGAATGAGATTATTGGACAACAGCATCAGTCGCTTGAGATCAAGAATCATCAACTCTCTGAGGCGTTGACAGACTTGGAGGGAAGTATCAATTACAGCAAATTGATTCAAGATACATTATTACCTGGGGAGAACAGTTGGAGCAAATATTTTAATGAAGATTTTACCATTTTCTTACCCCGAGATAAGGTGAGTGGCGACTTTTATTGGAACTACGAAGACGATTCCTACGTTTATTTTTGTGTGGCAGATTGTACCGGGCACGGTGTACCAGGGGCTATGGTTAGTGTGGTAGGAATGAATGCGTTGGAAGCGGCTGTGGCGGTGGAGAAAATTACAGCCCCAGGAAAGATTTTAGATCGGTTGGCTGAAATCGTAGAACGAACCTTTTCAAACGATGAAAAGTCGATGAAGGATGGGATGGATATTGCCTTTTGCCGATTGGATAAGACTACCAATGAACTCGTTTATGCAGGTGCCAATAATCCACTCTACGTGATTAATGGAAAGGGGTTGACGATCCTTAAACCCAATAAGCAGCCGATCGGTAAGTATGAAGCTAGGGTTCCGTTCTCAGAAGAGCGTATTCAACTGTTTAGCGGTGATGCCATTTATCTGTTCTCTGATGGTTATGCCGATCAGTTTGGTGGTCCGAAAGGGAAGAAGTTCATGTACAAGACGCTTCGACTGCTGATTGAGGATAATAAGCTAAAAACAATGCAGGAGCAAAAACAGATTTTACTCACCTCATTCAATAACTGGAGAGAAGGTTACGAACAGGTAGATGATGTCTGTATGGTAGGGGTTAGAGTGTGATCACTCCATCAAAATGTCATCCAAAACGTCTTCACTTAACGTTCGATTTCCAGAAGGAGCAGGTTGTAGTGAGGCCAAAACTTCTTGCGTAATGTCTTTCCCTTCACCGGCATTGGTAATCCATGATCCAATGGTGTAAATGGGGCCCCAAGGAATTCCCCACCAGCCCAATAGGAAGTTGATAATGGTAAAACCAATGCTTTTACTTATCGTAGATTCGCCCTTGCGAACGAAATAAATATCACTATTCCTTCTAAATGTCATCAGTACGATGGAAATCGTGTATCGAAAGATGACAAACTTAGCGCCTTCATTGATCGCTCGGTGAATCTCTTCATTGGAGAGCCCTTCTATTCCTTTTATCTTAGCCATAATCGTGTATAAGAGGTCGCAAGATAATTATTAAATACCTGATTTTAGGTATTGCAATATGAGCAAAACGGAATTATTTTTGACAAGATGAATCAAGTGTCTGATATAACAAAGCAGCTTCCTGCTTTTGCTTGCGCGATCTGCGTTTGCGATAAGAAGAAGAAAAAGTGCTGTAAAAAGTACAAGAAAAGCGGAAAGCATTGTGGTTCATGTCCTCGAAAGTAATTACCACCATTTTCCTACGAGTGGAATAGCCAAAACGCCAAATACGATAAGTAATTTGTAGATCAAATTGATGCGTTCGTAGTCCTTTGCAGTTTTGCATTTTTTGAGTTCCCAAATGGAAATCCCAATGGCGAGTATAGCCAAGGCAAAGTAGTAAACAATAGGCAGGACAATGACATCTCGATATAAGAATCCGATACAGCCTAACGCCAATAACATTAACGACAGGATGATGTATTTCGTTTTTCGAATGCCAATTAGAATGGGCAGAGATTTCTCACCGACAATCAAATCTCCTTTGATTCCGATCATTTTCTTAATGATCTCTCTCGTTAGCGCTAGAACAAAAATGTAACCGACAAAAAGCGTGGTCATCAAATTGTAGGATTGGTACATCAAACTGATACTAATGAACGGTGCAATGGTGAGCACAGCTGCATTAATTTCTCCACCTAATGGCTGTTTTCTAAGTTTGTGAGAGTAAAACCATAAGCCAAAGGAAAACAGAAAGTTAAATACAAGTACTTTCCATCCAACTATAAGTGCAAGTGTGAGTCCGATGAGAATAAAAAAGACATAAGTGTTTAAGCAAAATGACTTGGATACGATCCGTCCAAAAATGGTTTCTTCAGGACGATTAATGATGTCTTTTTCAAAGTCATAGAAGGCGTTGATGATAAACCCAGCCATCATTAAAAAAGCAATGCTTCCAATCTCAAGATATAGCTTGGGATTGAGTAACGTTGTTTTGTATTCCGCACTTGGGTTTAATAAGAATATAGCGCTCAACAACAAGGCGATAGACACAATGAGGATATTGTACCATCTAACAATAGAGAGCAATGAGATAAACTTGAGAATGACCCTTTGTCTATTGGAATTATCGGGAGTGTGCACAAATAGCGTTGTTTAGAATCTGTAAATTACGTCCAATTGGTAATCTTTCAGTTTCGCTTGCGCTTTTTCAAGGTCTTCTGTAAAACCTAAAATGAATCCGCCACCACCTGAGCCACAGAGCTTGAGGTAATAGGCGTTGCTTTTGATGCCTTCTTGCCATAGTTCCTGATACAAGTTGGGAATCATGGGTTTAAAATGTTCTAAGACAATCTTAGACAAGTGCTTCACGTTGCTCAACAAAGATTTACCATCTTGCGTTAAGAACGCAGAAATACTCGCATCATTGTATTTTTTGAATTGAGTTTTAATCATGTTTCGGAAACCTTCTTCTTTGCAACGCTCCAAGAAGTGCTCTACTAAAGGCTGTGTTTTGCCTACCTGACCCGTGTTGAGTAGGAAGATGCCTCCTTTTTCTTTGCCTTGAGCAGGAATACCCACCGACTCCAATTCAGACTTCGATTTGATGAGAATAGGTAATCTCAGATAACAAATCAACGGATCTAAACCAGAACTAGTGCCGTGAAAGAAAGATTCTAACTTACCGAAAATGGCTTTTAATACGAGAATTTTACCGTTTTCAACGTGATCATTCTTGATTTTTCCTTTCGCGTACTTGTCGTAGATAGCTGCTACCAAAGCTCCAGAACTTCCAACTCCATATCCTTGAGGGATGCTAGAGTCAAATAACATTCCTCTATCAATATCTGCCTTAAAAGCATCCAAGTCTAATTGACAAGGTAATTCATCCTTCTCAGAAAGATCAACTAGGTGCTGATAATACGTTAGAAGGTGATCATTACTTGTTTTAGCGAAAACTTCATCCTCAGAATGGAAAATAAAATGACCATTAAAACTTTCAAAAGGAATAGACAAGGCCATTGAGTCTTCAATCACTCCATACTCTCCAAAAAGCAATATCTTCCCATAAAACAGGGACTCTTTTATTGAATTCTTTAACTGGCTCATCGTAACACGTAATGTGTTTACTCTATAACAAAGTTAGTCCATTTTTGTTTAGTGGCAAAAAGAGCCATTTTGTTTATTAACAATTAAAACTTAGTTGATGGGCTTTACTAACTCATCTACCACACCTGTTCGTAAGGTATAATCAAAGTCTGAAATGCAAGGATCAATCTTTCCAAGAGTTGTTTTCACTTCTTGATAAATGGAGTCCAAGGTTTTGAAATAATCCAACCATTTTAAGTCAGACGAGTCTAAACCGTACTGGTTGCACCAATTCAGATAGTCATCAGAATAGTCATACGTATCCAATGCAAGGAGTGTTAAATAAAGACAAGCAAGCGGTTTGTCCAGATCAAAGTCGTGATACTCATCATCCACGTAAATTTTCCAAGATTTCTTATCGATGCTGAATTCAATGAGAAAGAAGTAGGGTTTTTCTTCTTCGAGTTTTCGAAAAGATATCTTCCGTCCGTTAAAATAGGCTTGGAGTTGGTCTATTTCAGGATAGGTGCTCATTAGAGTAGCCGTTTCGGACCATTACCCACCTGATCAAAAATAACACGGTTGTTCTGACAAAGCGGTGCAAGTTCTGAATTGATGAACTGATCCACAGCATCCTTTTCGTTTTTAGGGTAGAGGACATGTACGTTGGCTCCAGCATCTAGGGTAAAACATATCTTACTTTCATTTTCTTCTCTGAATTTCCATATTTTTTCGATGGCTTTGAGCGTATTCGGTTTCATCAGAATGAAGTAAGGGTCTGAAGTCATCATCATGCCATGTAAGGTCAATGCTTCCGATTCTACAATGCGGATAAAATCGTCAATATTTCCCTCGTCCTTTAAGGTTTTAACGAGCTGACTCAGGTTTTGATGCGCTTGTTCAAAACGCTTTTCAGCAAATGGATGACCTTTCATCAAGCCATGACCTACTGTACTACTTACCACTTTTTCGCCTTCGTCAATGATTAAAATACAATCCTGATAACTTTCAAAAAATGAGGCGGCACCTGTAAACGGAGAAGCCATCAAATCCGAACTATTCTCCAGTACTTTAGTTTCACCCCACGAAACGAGTGTGGGGTAGACCGAACGTGCAGCACTTCCGCTTCCAATTCTTGCTAGAAAAGAGGCTTTTGCAAAGAATAATTCCTCCGATAGTTGTGATTCCATCGCTTTTTCCAGACTCATAATGCACAAGGCCAACGCACTCATGCCTGAGGCTGAAGAAGCTATTCCACTGCTATGCGGAAAGGTATTACTCGTTTCAATTTTGACGTTCAATTCGCTTAGGTAGGGACAAAACTCTAAGATATTCTTGAAGAATTTTTCGATTTTAGGTCTGAAACTATCCTTCTCTTCTCCATCCACCCAAACTTCGAAGTTTAGAGAATCGCTTTTGGAGAAAGTAGCCTTAGTTTTTGTGTAGCAATTGCTCAGTGTAAAACTTATACTGGGGTTTGCTGGAATTTGGTTCGCATATTTGCCCCAATATTTTACGAGCGCAATGTTAGACGGAGAAGTCCATTCGGTCGTAAATTCAGACGGAACACCAACAGAGCCTTTGTACAAGAATTGATTAGGATTAATCTTCATGGCAACAAAAGTAGCAAATTAGATCCTGTCTAACCCTTCTTTTAGTTTACTTCTAATGTAAAAGAAAGCAAATATGTAAAGTGGCATTCCTACCACAACATAAATTAAGATATCAGTTGAAAAATCGTCTACTTTAGACAGTTCGTAGTAATTCTTAAGACGAACAATAGACAGCGCCATAAAAGTAATGTATACAGCGTACAAACAAAGCTTCGCAACTGTCTCTGCCACCGGGTCGTAATGCTTTATCGCAACAAACCAAATGGAGACACTTACCGATAGAAAGTAAAAGATAAATGCCAACCAAGAAAACCTGTTGAATTGTCTTAGGTTTATTTTTGCCGCCTCAAAATTTGCGGTTTTTTCTTGTCCCATCAAGTTGAGGTCGTCAATGTTAAACCCTCTGGAAGAAAGTAGTTCAAGTGCCTCTTTTTTGACAGATTCATCGTAGCCATATCGTTGGAAATTTTTAACAACATCCACCAACTTCTCATTGCTCATTTGGGTTAGCTTATCTTTCATTCAGAATGAGGTTTGCGACAAAATTAAGATAAGAATTGAAATCGTTTGGAAATACCTTGATGAAATGGAATACGTTTCTATATTTGCGGTGCAAATTAAAACTCAACGCGATGCCAAGTATTTCAAACAAAGCGGTAGCAATGCCTGCCTCGCCAATAAGAAGACTCGTTCCTTACGCTGAAGAAGCGAAAGCAAAAGGAAGAACGGTCTATCATTTAAACATTGGTCAGCCGGATATTGAGACGCCTGCGAATGTACTGGAAAAGATGAAAAATCTAGACTTGAAAGTAGTAGAGTATTCTCATTCGGCAGGTTTTCAGTCTTACAGAGAAGGTTTAGCGAAGTATTACAAGAAAGCGGTTGGTGTAGATTTGAACCCAGATAATGAAATCATGATTACCACAGGAGGTTCTGAAGCGTTGGTTTTTGCTTTTCAAACGTGTTTGGAACCTGGAGATGAGTTGATCATCCCTGAACCTTTTTATGCTAATTACAACGGTTTTGCAAAAACATCAAACATTAACGTAGTACCAGTAACGGCTCATATTGAAAACGGATTTGCTCTACCTCCGATTGATGAGTTCAGAAAAAAAATCACTTCCAAAACGAGAGGAATTCTGATTTGTAATCCAGGTAACCCAACGGGATACCTATATACTAAAGACGAACTGGAAACCCTTCGAGAGATTGTTTTAGAACACGATTTGTTCTTGTTTGCAGATGAAGTTTACAGAGAGTTTTGTTACGAAGGTGCTCAGCACATTTCTGCGTTAACGTTACAAGGACTGGAAGAAAATGTGATTTTGGTCGATTCTGTTTCGAAACGTTACAGCATGTGTGGAGCTAGAATTGGTGCGCTGGTGAGCAGAAACAAAGAAGTGATGGCAAGCGCTTTGAAGTTCGGGCAAGCACGTCTGTCTCCTCCAACTTTTGGACAAATAGCGGGAGAAGAGGCTTTGAATACACCGCAGAGCTATTTTGATCATGTGGTTGAAGAATACGTGGAGCGTAGAGATATTTTAGTGGATGGCATTAACGATATAGAAGGAGTGACTTGTCCTAAGCCGCAAGGAGCATTTTACGCAATCGCCAAGTTGCCCATCGATGATGCAGATACATTTTGTCAATGGCTACTGGAAGAGTTCGAGTACGAGAATCAAACTGTGATGATGGCACCTGCTACTGGGTTTTATTCGACAGAAGGTTTAGGAAAGCAAGAGGTTCGTTTGGCTTATGTACTGAACAAAGAAGCGCTGAAGAATGCGGTGAAATGCCTTGAGGAAGCGCTTAAGGTGTATCCGGGGAAAAAGTCTTGATGCTATAAGCGGAAAACCGATGGCTTGTAAAGGTCAAGATGACCATAAAGTTTGAATTTGATCGCTTTGTAGGCTTCGGTGACGATTATTTTTCGAGTAATTCCATGAGGGTAGGGAGGATAGAAGTTAATAGTGTTCTCGTCATTCTTGATTTGAATAAACCCTGGGTTGTCTTCACAGCTTCCTTGTTTGTGCCTTAGCGTTCTAAAGTAGTGTTCGAAACAATGACCTGATTTCATGTAGGGATAGTAAACTTTCTCGAGTGTATCCCATTGAAAATTATCAAGTTGATAAATCGTGGTTAGATAAACGGAATCACCTTGTTTGTAAAATAAGTTCTTTTCCTTCCAAAACAAGGTGCAAACACTTAAGTTGGCATCTATGATTATAGTGTCACCGTGTTGAATAGCCTTCGTGAAGTCTCTAGCTAGGTTAGTAGATTCTGAACTAATTTCTTTGGTTTTTGACTGATTCCTTTGACAGCTTATGCAAATGAGAGCAATTACGGGTATGACTAATTTGATAATTTTCATTGAGACTCGTTACAAAATATACAGCCTGATTTAGAAGTGCAAATGACATCTATGATCTGGTTGTTTTCAATTAGGGAAATGCGTTCTCGGTTGAAGTAACAGTAGAAGCTATTGGATCGATTAGGTAACTCATCTGGAGAGTTGAATTCAAACGTCTTTATGATCCTGCCTTGGCTCAGAATGAAGACGAAAGAGTGTCCGTGTATGGATATGGCTGCTTGAACTTTAAAGAATTCTTTGATCACATGAAAGCGTTCTCCCTGATGAGAAAAAGATCCTAAATAGGTAGCTTCGGAGGTTATCCGGTCAGGAAAATGACGAATGACGGTTGTGTTTTTGTTTTCTGGATACAAGTAAGATTTATATTGTCCAAAACTGAGTTGAAGAGAAGTGGTCACCCAGAGGAGAAAGAGTAAAGTAGATTTCATCCCTACAAGTTACTTCATGACTGAGGTTCTTTGAAGAGAAATGAATAAGAGTTGTGTTTAAGTTATTTTCCGAAAAGAAATGAATATGAAACCCATTCTAAACTTACTTCAACATAAAAATTTTCTTCGTCACGCGATTGTTATGGGAATAGATGGTGAAATTGTAGATACCAGCTCCTATTCCAATTTTTCTTCCGTTGATGGTGTAATAGTGGTCGCCAGATTCTAGGACACCAAAGTCTTTCTCGAAAACAACTTTACCTTGTAAATCGGTGAGTTGAATGAATGCTGTTGAACTCTTAATCAAATCAAATCGAATTTTAAATTCACCTGTTTCATGGTTGCTAAAAACCTTTACGGTAATGTCTTTTTCTGGAACATTTTCCTCTATTCCTGACGCTAAACATTCTTCTTTTCTAATGATCTCAAATTCATCGACTACTTGTCCTGTTGCTCTCATGTAAGTTCCTCTCAACGTGTCTGCATGAATGTCTAAAACAAGTGATCCTACAGCATCTTCGGCATCACTAATGTACATAACGGGATGGTTCAAACCTTCATCGTCTCCCGGACCAGTCTTTGATCCGGAATTACCCATCACCGCATACACTGTTCCTTCATAATCGCAAGCTGTACCGTAGTACTTTGTATACGCTTCACCAAGGTTGGGATCCCCACTATTGGCGTCTAAAAAATGTGAAGGCTGGATGCTTGAGCTTACGTCATAATGTCCTTTCATAAGGTAGGAGCGCTCGTAATTGTGACTATGACCGCATAGAACAAGATCAACTCCGTGCGATTCAAGAATAGGAAGTATATCTTCTCGCATGCCCTTCATGACCAATTCCCAAAAGTCGTCAGAGTCATGAGAACCCTTGCTGTAAGGTGCCTGGTGCCAGTACGCGATTGTCCAGTCCTTAGTGTTCTGAGCTAGATCACTTTCAAGCCAGTTCTCCATATCGTCATTACTGTTCGTTGAGTTTTGGATTTCCGAGTTCAGCGAGATGTAATGTACGTTTCCGTAGTCAAAGGAATAAAAAGCCTCCGTTCCTGAAGCTAATCCACCTGACTCACCGTTTTCGGGTAGGGTAGCCATGTCATAGTACGCTCCTGTGTGATCCTGATAATTGGTAGGTGCCACAATGATGTAATTGCCCATACTGTTATAATCGTGATTTCCAGGAGTGGGATGAAAGGGGATGTACGGCATAATCGAATCGTACTGATCAAAAACATTCATCTGATATTCAGCATCCGTTCCATCTTGATAAGCGTTGTCTCCCATCCAAAGCCAAACATCTGTATTGACGGTGCCATTGTAATCAAGGTAGGCATTCATTACATCCAACTGACTTTGATTGCCTTTTCCAAAGTCACCAATTACCCAAGTTCTAATGGGTTGAACGGTGCCTGGGGTTGGGTGTGTTGTAAAGTAATGATTATCACCTGTGCTGAGTGTCGTTGAACTGTTCCCAACTTCGTAATAGTATTTTGTATATGGAGATAATCCAGTTAGTTCTACTTCGTGTTCGGTTGTGGATGAGCTGCTCGTTACGTCTTGTGTGAGTTGCGTAGGAGTTGTTCCAAAGCTAACTTTGCTGTCTGTTGGTGTATCCGTTCTCCATCGCACCACAATACTTGAGGAAGTTGGCATTTGTAAATAGGGACCTCTAATAATTTGTTGCGCATTATCACAAATTGAAATGGAGAGCAACAGAATAACGAAAAGTTTTTTCATGGTGTGATCATTTATGATCACGAATTTAAGTGCTTCATATTACTTCAGAATTACCTTGCCGAGAACAAGATGTTAACGTGTTTAGTAAACCTTAAGGCTGGTCATAGAAAGAGAGCCAGCTAGCGCTTGATTGTTAAACAATTCAATAGATTCGTTCTTTTGTTTTAACCCAAGCACATAGAGTAGGGGAAGGTAATGTTCTGGTGTAGGGATGGCGAGGTCAAAAGCCTTTCCTTGAGTCTTATAGTTGATCAAGGACTGGTGATCTCCTTCCAGAATCCAGTGGTTCATTTTTTCCATTACCTCATGCGTCCATTCGTATCCGTGACCTACTTTGTTGATGTTAGCCCAGTCTACTTTACCGAGGTTATGAACGAGGTTGCCACTTCCGATAACAAGCACCCCCTTTTCTCTCAGTCGACCAATTTCAGCAGCTAATTCGTAGTGATATTCAGGGCCTTTGGTATAGTCTATGCTCATCTGAATGACTGGAATATTAGCGTTTGGATAGAGGTGTTTGATGACAGACCACGCACCGTGATCCAAGCCCCAACTGTGATCCAATTCAACCGTTGTGGAGGTAATGAGTTGTTTTGTCACGCCAGCTACTTCAGGGCTTCCAGGAGCTGGATATTCTACTTCGAACAATTCCTTCGGAAAACCGCCAAAATCATGAATGGTCTTTGGAAACTCCATTGCTGTGACTTTCGTTCCCTTAGTTTCCCAGTGAGCGGATACACAAAGTATCGCTTTGGGAGTTGGAATGGTCTTAGCAACATTTCGAAATCCCTTCACAAATTCATTTTCCTCAATTGCATTCATCGGACTACCATGTCCAAGAAATAATAGTGGCATTCTTTCAGTCAAAGGCAGATGCTCGCTCACCTTTGATAGGTAGTTTAATTTTGCTGTTGTTCCCATAATTGGAAGTATTCCTAACGCTTTTATAAAATCTTTTCGCTTCATTTATTCGAAATGGAAATAATTTACACGGAAAGTAAAATTACAAAACTTTTTGACTGTTGCCCAAAAAAATTATCGTTATTGGTTCGAAGGTTTCTGCAAGCGATCACATGAGGAGGTAAGAGGTATAAACAAAAAAAGGGAGCGCTTGCTCCCTTCCAAAAGAAATGAATAAGCAGTAATTACTGCTTAATTACTTTGTGTGTTTCAATCGTTCCGTCTTCAGAAAGAATATAGATGTAGTTCACACCAGTACACATGTTTTCTGTGTCCAATTGATGGTTGATAGCTCCATTCACCGTTTCTGATTGACACATTTTACCCAAACTGTTGTAAACCTCAATGGTAGCGTTAGTCGCTTTCTTGAACTCAATGTTTATGATGTCATTTGCAGGAACAGGAAAGACATTACTTACTTTAGGGCTGCTCTCTGTAACACTGGCAAATGGGTTGCTCAGTACAACCTCATCTCCATTTGTTGGATTCCAAAGCGTTACACCTGAAGGAAGGTCTTGTCCTAGAAGGTCATCTGTTGCAGCTGTAATTCCAGATTCATTCTCAAACTTAACACAGTTGATAGTCGTCTGGTTTTCAGTAACTCTTACAAAGAAGAAATTATCAAATCTACCTTGGTCTCTAATCCAGGGTTTTGTTGGAGTTCCATTATTGTCAAAATCTAAGTCTCTCCAAGGTGCACCCCATTGTCCTTCTCCGATGTAAACCGTTCCACTGTTATTGTCTACTTCGAAATCATTGTTTCCACTGTTAGGCACAGAAGGGTAAGTCCACTTGGTTACGTGCGTATGAGACTCCATAGCCAATTGAACTCCGTATTCAAGGAAAAGAGGTCCCCAGCAAGACATTTGATCACTTACCAAACCATATCCGTTTCCTACAGCTAAGGTAGGGATGTGATACTGAACAAATTTCCAATTCGCACTTTGGTTAAGTTGAAGATCGTTTTCAAACCAAGTAGTTTGAGCAGAACTACAAACGTTAAGTTCTGAGTTCAACGAATAAAGTCTTAAAAGTCCACCATGAACATCAATAGCATAATATTCATCTTGTGGAATATCAAACAATTCATACATGTCTGAGTTGTCTTCATGGTTCCCTTGAGAAAGCATTACTGCATACATTCTTCCATCAGTAGAAGCAGTTAACTGCCAATCATCAAACCAATCATCCCATTCTTGTTCAGAATCAGACACTCCAGAAGTATTTCTGATCATATCTCCATTAAAAGCGATGAAATCAGGACGAACTTTGGCAACGATTCTGTTTCCAGTTTGACGAGCTCCTCTACAACTTCCTGATTCACATGACTCTCCGATTCCAAATACAGTAACTGCTTGTCTCGAGTCACCTCCCGAAATGAAAGAAACTGGATCGCTAGGGTCATCCGACAAAGTTTGAAAGCTAAATCTTTGACTGGTTGTTCCGTTATTGTCTCGAATAACGAAATAGTAAACGGTATTAGGTGTTAGACCTGTTAACCTCGCAAAATGTCTTGAATGACCATGCGCACTTCCCGTTCTATCGGAAGCATGATTGTTTGAGTAGTCAGTATAGCTAGTGCCGTGATCAGTGGTTCCGTAGTAAACGGATCCATTATCTCCTTCCCATCCCACTACGATGGTTGTAGCCGGATCATCTCTTAGAGACAGGCAATATCTCTCAGTTGCACCGAAAATTGTTCCCGTAAACCCGAAAGCTAGCGCTAGGAACAAAAATTTGTTAAGGTTTTTCATTGTTATTGATTTTAGGTATGTGATTTAAAATATGTATTGAATTCTGAAGGTGAATACATCGTCTTTAATTTCTTCAAGAAAACCTGTGTGCGGATATCTACCAAAGTTGATTTGGTGACTTCCATAAGGTAAAATACTGGTTAACTCATTTCGTGGATTCTCATAATAGATCATAAAGCTCAGGTTCTTCTTGGTTACATATCGATAACCAAAACCGTGCGTAGTGAATTTGACATCTGCTGTTGATAGACCCGAACCA
The DNA here is from genome assembly GCA_964387945.1 of uncultured Flavobacteriales bacterium. Taxonomy (GTDB): domain Bacteria; phylum Bacteroidota; class Bacteroidia; order Flavobacteriales_D; family Parvicellaceae; genus Parvicella. The sequence continues at coordinate 17,928 of CAYLYX010000011.1, forward strand.
CCAACAATAGTCGAATCAGAGGTGTATAATGACATGGCAATGTCAGTTCCTTCGACATCCATATTCGGGTCATAAGAGTCATATTTATACACTAGGTGATGTCCTGTATTACCAATTTGCTGATCGATATAGAAATAAAGCCCCTGAAACCTTCTGATGAAGGTGTGGGATGGCTTCATTCGGTATCCAACGCTGGCTGGATTGTAAGGTTGTGGACTATCGTATTTTGGCCAGGTAACGCTTTGAAATGGACCTGTGGGTGATTCTGAGTCCCAGGTGTAAGGGTTTCCTAATGAACCTTCCTGAGAAATCTGATCTCCCCAAACGTACTCACCTCTGATGGTTGTCTTTCCTAAGTTTACGCTTCCGAGTTTTAAATCTAAATCAATCTGAGCAGAGATGTCAAAATAAGTTCTTTTAAAAGAATTACTAAAAGTTCCAGTTGTAACTGGATTAACGGTGTCATTGAGGATTGAATCAAGTGTTACTTGGTCCAGCAATGGATACATGATAGTGTAGGTAGTGTCCTCAACACCGTTATTCATCATGGTATCTTTGATTGCCCACACAAAGTGATAGTTTGCTGTAGCCCCGTCAACGTCATAGAGGTGATTAACTTTTCCGTGATAGGTAGAAAAGGCTAAAGAAAAGTTAAACATGTCTGACTTTAGTGGCTTATCTATCATTATTCGCGTAGAGAAATCCTTCTCATTGTCCGCTTCGTAATTGGCTCCTGTTCCGTGATAAATACCTCCATTTAGTTTAAGGAAATGCAGACCGCTTTCCTCTGGCATTTGAAACTGAAAACCACCTCCAATATCTCTTATGCTTGGAAAAAGGTGTTGAATAACACGTGATCGCTCTGGAGATTCTCTGTCCATAGAGGAAAGCTCTATCTCGTGCCCAAAAGGAACAGCAAAAACACCTGTTTTTAGGCTGAAAGCATTTACCCAAGGATCCTGAAGATTGAGCCAAGCATCTTTTACATGAAACCCTCTCTCTGTAACATCAAAGGAGATGGATGATGACGCGAACCCCTTTTCATAAAAAAGTTGAATACGCCCTCGTCTTACCATGAACTTGTTCGAATTGAATCGATCAAAGGTTCCTGCCGAATAGGAATGGTAGCTTGCTGAATCAATGTGGTTAGTCCAGTTAAATTGAGTTTGGATATAGCCTTGAAGACTTATGTTATCATACCACTTATCTGTTGAGTCAGACTGAGCAGTAATAGAGTAGGAAGTAGTAACTAAAAGAAGTAAGTAAACTAATTGTTTCATCAATGGTCTTTGTTAATTTGCAAATTTATGGGGCTGTTCTGTGAGCTTTGTTTTCCTAGAATTAACTATTTATTAAAATAAGAAGAACTCCTTTTGTCTCTAATCGAGAACCAGTCTTTAAGACTTTTGGGAATGCCTAAAACAAAAAGTAAAACCAGTGGAGCTCCCCAATTGGCTGCCCGTTCTACAAAGTCCCAAATGGGTTCGCCTGAAAGGGGGCGAATGGTAGCGGTAGCTAGTGCCCAAAGCATAGCCCAGAGTACAACTATTCGTATGGGATAAATCAGCACAACACCAGCAACGATAAAGTCTAACACACCAATAAATGGCATAATTTCAATGGCTCCTTCATAAGAAAAGCCAACTGTTTCTAAGTAAGATATCCAGTGTTCTTTAACGGTATAAGCAAATACACCGTGGCCTAGAAACACACCAAAAACGGCTGTTCTCAGGATGTATTCTGCAGTTTTTAGCTGCTTGGATGGGTTCACGTTGCTTTTGTTCATTGGAATTGCCGCAAAGCTAACGTTAAGTGAAGGACTGTTTGTATTATTAAAATATTAACTAGGTAGGCGAACGTACCGTTTAGGATGCTCGTGTGACTTAACTCAAATGAACTTATTTTTTAGCGAGACTAAAAAGATAAAGAATAGCGATACAGAGAGCAACACTTACTAGTATGTTTACAAAAGCAACCAATGTTTGTCCGCTCTTTATTAGCTGAAATGTTTCGTTAGAGAAGGTACTGAACGTACTAAAACCTCCGCAAAAACCAATTAAAATCAAGGCTTTCATTTCATCAGACTGAAACTTATGTGAAAAGATATAAGCAATCAAACCGATTACGACACAACTAAGTAGGTTGGCTACAAGAGTAGCCACGGGAAAGTTGGAAGGCTTATAGTTCTCTAAGCCCACAGAAATACCGTATCTGGCTAAACTACCTAATCCTCCTCCTATGAATACCCAAAGTGCAAGCATTACGTCAAAAATAGGATTATTTTACTCGATAGTACAATTTGTCACGTCTTTTGTGAACTGGTTTGAGACTTCAGTACTTCATAAAAAATCCATCCAATAAGTACACCCCATAAAGCACCCACTATAACATCAGAAGGGTAGTGAACGCCCAAATAAACTCGACTGTAAGCTACAAGAATTGGAAACAAAAAGAAGAGGATTAACCATTTGTTTTTACTAGTTTTCCAAAAGCTTAAAAAGGAAAATGTTGTGATTGCGAACATGTTGGAAGCATGATTGCTTACGAATCCATAAGTGCCACCTTGGTAGTTATTTACATAATGTAACTGATCTTTTAGTTCAAGGTTTTGGCTTGGGCGATAACGTAGAAAAACTTCTTTAAAGAGGTGTTTAGCCGTAAGGTCGCTTAACCCAACTGATAGTCCTCCTAATACAAAGAATAGTAAAGCGCCTTTCCATCCCCAAAAACGATGTGCTAGATACAAAACGAGCAAGTAGAAAGGAATTCCAAAATACTTTTCGCTGATCACCCACATAAGCTGATCGAGCGTAGCTGTGTGTGTACCATTAATCGCTAGTAAGATTTCGCGATCAATATGTTCTAACCATTCAATCATTGATTATTTCCCAGAGCGCATCCTTCAATTCTGGAATGCCTTTTCCTGAGACTGAACTAATATACGTGTATTTTAGGTCAGACGGCAGCTTAGCTTGTAACTCCTCGTCCAGTTCAGCAATCAGTTCATCGTCTAGCATGTCTATCTTTGTAATAGCGAGATGTCGTTTTTTGTCCAATAATTCAGGATTAAACTGTTTAAGTTCATTTAATAACACATCATATTCTTCTCGAATATCTTCACTATCCACGGGGATCATAAACAGCAGAGCAGCGTTTCTTTCAATGTGTCTGAGAAAACGATGTCCGATTCCTTTTCCGGTGTGTGCACCTTCTATAATTCCGGGGATATCTGCCATTACAAAAGAACGATAGTCTCTGTAATCTACAATTCCGAGGTTGGGAACCAGTGTTGTAAATGGATAGTTAGCAATTTCTGGTTTAGCTGCACTCACTACAGAAAGCAAAGTTGATTTACCCGCATTCGGATAACCCACTAAACCAACGTCAGCAAGAACCTTAAGTTCCAGAATCATCCACTCTTCTTTACCATCTTCTCCAGGTTGAGCAAACCTTGGTGTTTGAGCAGTAGCCCTTTTGAAATGCCAGTTTCCTAGTCCTCCTCGTCCTCCTTCCAATAAGGTTACTTCTTCATCGTGTTCGGTTATTTCAAACAAAACTTCTCCAGTCTCTGCATTTTTTGCGATTGTGCCGAGAGGAACATCTAGTATCACGTCCTCTCCAGTTTTACCTGTACTTCTTGATTTTCCACCCGGTTCACCTGGCTTTGCAATGACGTGTTTTCTGTACTTAAGATGGAGTAATGTCCAATGATTTCTGTTTCCACGAAGAATGATGTGACCACCTCGACCACCATCTCCACCTTGCGGTCCACCTGTCATCGTCAATTTATCTCGATGAAGGTACGCAGATCCAGCTCCGCCTTTTCCTGTACGACAGCAGATCTTAACGTAATCAACAAAGTTGGAGTTGGACATGTTTCAAGTATGTTTTTAGCACTATCGGTTATCCGATAGCAGCGTAAAGTCTTTCTGTAATCGAATCAATTGATCCTACTCCGTTGATGGTTTTCAGTTTATTCTGATCATCATAGAAATTGGCTACCGGAGCCGTCTCTTTTTTGTAGGTTGCAATTCTGTTTGCAATGATTGCTGGGTCTGCATCATCTGTTCTTCCAGAGGTTTTAGCGCGTTCCATCAAACGGGTCTTCAACTCTTCTTCAGGAACGTCTAATGCCAGCATAAGAGAAATAGGAGTCTCGTTTGCATCTAAATAGGTGTCTAAGGCTTCGGCTTGAGCAGTAGTTCTTGGAAACCCGTCAAAAATAAATCCTTTCGCTTCTGGATGTTTTTCAACTTCTGACTTCAGTAATCCGATGGTCACTTCGTCTGGCACCAGCGCACCTTTGTCGATATAGCTTTTGGCTAGTTTTCCTAGTTCAGTTTCTCCTTTAATATTCGCTCTAAAGATATCTCCTGTGCTTAAGTGTACAAGGCTGTATTTCTCCTTCAGTCTTTCGGCTTGAGTTCCTTTTCCAGCTCCTGGAGGTCCAAATAATACAATGTTTAACATGGTAATTTTGATTTACTAAAACGGATTCCGTTTTCGTTTAAGATTTAACAAATAATATAAATGTCTTTGAGGTTCCTACCAAGGCCATCGTAGTCTAGTCCATAACCGACTAAGAATTCGTTTCCGACTTCCATGGCAGCATATTTTACCAGAATGTCTTTTTGGTAGGCATTCGGTTTAAAAAGTAGGGTGGCAATTGCTAAAGACTTTGGATTTTTCTTTTCTAGTTCGTGAAACAACTTCTCCAGTGTATTTCCAGTATCTACAATATCTTCAAGGATAACAACGTCTCGACCTTCGAGGTTCTCGGACAAGCCAATGAGCTCGTTCACCACACCCGTGGAGCTGGTTCCCTCGTAGGACGCCATTTTCATAAAGCTCACGTCACAATTTCCATTGAATTCTCTGACCAAATCTGCCGTAAACAAAAAGGATCCGTTCAAAATACCCACGAAAAGTGGTTGTGCATCTTTATAGTCCTGATTAATTTGATTGGCTAGCCCGCGAATAGCTTCCTGAATCCTAGAAGAGTCAATGAATGGTTTAAATTGCTTATCGTGCAGCTGTATGATTTCCGCCATAAAATGTTGTAGGGGTGCAAATGTAATAAATATTGACCGAATCAAAGAAAACCTACCACGTGTTTTGAACCTTTTGATGTGAATGGTGTATCTACTAACAACAAAACATTGAGCTATGAGATTAAATCCATGTATAGAGCGTTTGTCGGATATGAAACCGGTTGATGGTGGTCGGTTTTGTGATAGTTGTGCTAAAACAATCGTTGACCTGACAGAAAAATCGAATCAAGAAATTCGCCAGATGTATGATGAACATAACGGAAAGCTGTGCGGTATTGTAAAACCTAATCAACTTCAAGAAAACAGGTTTTACCATCCACTCAAGCGATTTGCACTGGCGCTTATCATTGTTTTTGGAACCAGCCTTTTTGTATTTGCCAACGCCAGTGGTTTTAATCAGTTTCGATCAGAAGCAATCAGTCAGCTAAAACAAAGTGAGGTGAAATTGACGCTGAAAGGATTCGTTTTTGGAGGAGGTAATCCTTTGGTAGGAGCAGAGGTGGTTGCAACCGTAGGAGGAACTGATTACGTGGCATATTCTGATTTGGATGGAGCATTCAAAATTGATGTTCCACAAGAGTATTCTGGAGATATAACCATAAAGTACGTTCATGCAGGATATAAAAACAGCACCAAAGATTTTCACGTTAAAGATGGCATGACAAGTTTGTTTGCAGGACGTGTAAACCTTGAAAAAGATATGGAAAGCTGCGTAAAAGGAAAAATTGCCATCGATGCTGAAGAGGAAGAAGAAATTCAGCATACGGCAGGTGTGATTGCTTTGCCTCCAGAAGAACCGATTAAAGAAGAACAAGAAATCCAACTCAAGGGAGAAGTAATTGCTCCAATGGAGAATGGCGGAATAGAGCCGATTGATGATGGTTTGAACTTTGATTAATTCACCTGCAATACCAATCCTTTCAAATACTCACTCTCTGGATGGTAGATGTTGATAGGATGATCTGCAGGTTGGTGCAACTGATGTAATATTTTCACTTCGCGATTCGCTTCGATAGCTGCTGCCAAAATTGCTCCATTAAACAGATCTTTGGTCACAACCTGCGAACACGAGAAGGTAAATAGAATTCCACCAGGCTTCAATTGCTCCATCGCTCGTTTATTGAGACGTTTATACGCCTGAATGGCCTTGTGACGTGCTTTTACATGTTTAGCGAAAGCAGGTGGATCCAACACAATTACATCAAAGGTGTCTCCCAAATCACGAATATATTTTACCGCATCTGCTACAATTGATTTATGCTTGTCATGAAGTGAGTCATCAAGTAGTTGAAGGTTTTCTTCTACAAGTTCGATAGCTTTTTTACTACTATCTAATGAATGAACTTCTGTAGCACCAGCTTCTAATGCATACATGGAGAATCCTCCGGAGTAGCAGAAGGTGTTCAGTACTTTTTTTCCTTTTGAGAATTGTCCCAATAAAGCTCGATTCTCCCGTTGGTCGATGAAAAAACCTGTTTTCTGTCCCGTTTCCCAATCGATGGCGAACTCGATGCCATTTTCCATCCCTTTTTTTAGCGCATTTTTTTCTCCGTAGAGATAACCGTTTTTGGGTTCGATATCTGCCTTGTAAGGAAGTGTTTCTGTGCTTTTATCGTAAACAGCAAGCAAGGATTCACCTAGATTTACTTTCAGGGCTTCAACAATTTGTTCACGCATCAACCACATTCCAATGGAATGACACTGTAGAATGGCAGTACCGTGATACATATCGATCACCAATCCGGGCATGCCATCACCCTCAGCATGACACAGTCGAAAAATCGTAGTATCTGAATTGTCAATAAACCCTAAAGTTCTTCTTAATTCAATGATTTTGGCAAAACGCTCATTCCAATACGTTTGATCCAGCTCTTCTAAACGTTCGTATTCAAACACCCGCACACTGATAGAGCCGATCTGAAAATGACCTGTACCCAAGAACACTCCTTCACTGTTGATCACATCCACCACAGCACCTTCCTCCAAATGATCAGTAGGAGAGTAGATAGCTCCTGAAAATACCCAGGGATGTTTGCGGAGTAAGGAATGGTCTTTCTTTTTTCTAAGTATAATTTGCGAACGCTTGGACATGGAGTTGATTTTTGGCAAAGATAGAATTAAACCTATTTATGAATTAACACTAAAGTTCAAATAGGATTTTTAAATTTGCCCAACCTAAAACAAAACACACGATGAAAAACACAGCTTTATCACATATTCATGAAGGTTTAGGAGCTAAGATGGTTCCATTTGCAGGGTACAACATGCCCGTGCAGTACGAAGGTGTAAACGCAGAACACGAAACGGTAAGAACTGGAGTAGGGGTGTTTGACGTTTCGCACATGGGAGAGTTTTTGATCTCTGGTCCTAAAGCGTTGGATTTGATTCAAAAAGTAACGTCTAACGATGCTTCAAAACTGACAATTGGTAGAGCGCAGTACAGCTGTTTACCGAATGAAACAGGCGGAATTGTGGATGATTTGATCGTGTACAAGGTAAAAGAAGAGCAATACCTTCTCGTGGTAAATGCCTCTAATATTGACAAAGATTGGGCACACATCGAGAAGTACAATAAAGACTTTGGCGCAGAAATGAGAAACATCTCAGATAATTATTCTTTACTGGCGATTCAGGGACCAAAAGCTGTTGAAGCTATGCAGTCGTTGACATCGGTAGATCTTTCAGCGATCAAGTTCTATCATTTTGAAGTAGGGCCTTTTGCAGGAATTGAACACGTTATTATTTCGGCTACAGGCTATACAGGTTCGGGTGGTTTTGAGATTTACTGTAAGAATGAAGAAGTAGAGCAGGTGTGGAACAACGTAATGGAAGCAGGTGCTGACTTTGGTATTAAACCGATTGGGTTGGCCGCTAGAGATACGTTGCGTTTAGAAATGGGGTATTGTCTTTACGGTAATGACATTGACGATACGACCTCTCCACTAGAAGCAGGTTTGGGATGGATTACTAAGTTCACGAAAGACTTTGTCAACTCAACAGCCTTGGCACAACAAAAAGAAGCTGGTGTTTCAAGAAAGTTGGTAGCGTTTGAATTGACCGAGAGAGGTATTCCAAGGCATGATTATATTATCGTAGACCCTTCAGGAAATGAGATCGGTAAAGTTACTTCTGGTACCATGTCACCTTCAACCAAAAAAGCGATTGGATTGGGTTATGTGAGAAAAGAGTTTGCAGCAGAAGGTAGTGATATTGCGATTCAAATCAGAAATAAAAACATTGCTGCTAAGGTGGTGAAGTTGCCTTTTTATAAGGTGTGACATAAGGTTTTACCGGAATTATAATAGAGGCTGAGAGCCCTTCTGCTCTAGTACGATTACATCGTGCGGTAATTTGCAACTCAACCTCTCAAAAAAACAGGGTAGAAGCCCACCTCAAAAGAAAGCCTATCTTTGTGTTTCACCAATAAAAAAGCCATGCCGAGAGATAGCCGACCAAGAGTCGAAGTTTGTTTTACCCCAAGAAGCTATGAATTGTATAACGAAGACGTAGATATCGTGGTGTGCATCGATGTGTTGCGAGCTACCTCTGCGATTTGTACGGCTTTTGAATACGGTGTAAAAAAAATGATTCCTGTGGCTACGCTCGAAGAAGCCATTGAGTACCGTCAAAAGGGCTACATCGTGGCTGCTGAACGGAAAGGACAGATCGTAGAAGGATTCGAGTTGGGGAATTCTCCTAGAACTTATCTCGAAGGTGAATATGCTGGGAAAACGATCGTGATGACTACGACAAATGGTACCCAAGCCATCCACACGGCTCGAAAAGCACAAACAGTAGTCATTGGTTCGTTACTCAACCTAGACGCGTTGAGCGAGTGGCTGATTGCGCAAAAACGAAATGTGTTGTTATTAGGCTCTGGGTGGAAGAATACATTTTGCTTAGAAGATTCAATTTGTGCGGGGGCATTTGTGGATCAACTTCAGCAAAGTGGTCAGTTTCGTTCTACTTTTGATAGCACCATTGCGGCAAAATACCTTTACTTGAGTGCAAAAGACAATTATTTTGGATACCTCAAAGCTTCTTCTCACCGCAGAAGATTAAAGGCACTGAACCTCAATGAGGATATTAAGTTTTGCTTAACACCCAATCAAACAAGTGTAGTACCCATTCTAAAAAATGGCGTATTGGTAAAGGCTTAAAGCGCTAATTCTTCTGGATAGTAAGTGATGCGATCCACCATGATTGGCGCATCTAAAATACCCTCATCCGCTGTGCTGAATTCAATATCGCCTAGAAGGTGAGTGTTATCAGGATTATTGTAATCCTCTAGCGATAACTTGATTATAACTCCCGCATTGGCGATATTACTTCCTTCCTCAGCAAAAATACCGCCTTCATAATCCCATCCAAATCCAGAAAAACTAAAGTCTGCGCCATTCCAAGTATGAAGATCTTTAATGGTCATTCCAGTAAAAACCCCCGATTTAGACATCACCACTTGTCTTCTGGCAACTTCGTAATTGTTGTCCCAAATAAGGGTAGGCGCTTCAATGAAGCTAAGGGTTTCATTATTACCTTGAGACCAGTTATAAATGTATACGTTTAGCGTATTGGGGTCTGTTAATCGTGTGATTTGATATTCAACAGTACCTTCGGCAAACCATTGCGAATCGTCTTCTAGATTCTCTGCTCCATACGCATTGTACAACTTGGTTTTGGTATCCAGCTTTGCAAAGTCTTCCAAATACTCAAACTGACTGACATCCACAACGTTTTCTTCTGTGGTTTCTGCGTTTTCAACTACTTTATTGGGGTTGTTCTGATCATCAGTAGTGATAGTAGTGTTTTGGTCATTTGCGTACTCTTGCTCAATGTCTTCAGCAGTTTTTCCACTATCTGTGCAGGCTGTCAGACCTGATAAAGTCAAAATTACTAACGCTAGATACGTCCGTTTCATGATTTAAAGTTTAGCATTAAAACCCGACATTGAAAATACTTTTAATCGGGATATAAATATTACCCTTCAAAACTACAAAATCATTTCCAATCATCAGCACGGCAGCAGCTACAGAAAAGAGTCCGCGGTTGGTTCTTACCGTTAGAGACACTTGGCCGTCAGCATCTTTACGCTTTAATTGCGCGACTTTTAACTTTTGAAATAATTCCCATTTTTTCAATGGACGCTTTGTTTTATTTACTTTCTTAAACGTCAATTTAGAAAGTTCGTATTTGTCTATTCTTATTATTTGTTCGTTCATTATTTTTCTTTTGGATTATTTAATTTCTATGCAAATTTTCTATTCGTCCAGGCACTCAATTGCCAATGATACGTCTCTAATTTTTTGATCATTCCAGCGATCATATGAGTCGTACCAATATCACCGTTCTTCGTAGCGTACTCATGCACGTCTAGAAAAGTTTCGGCTAATACCTGTAGATCATTAATGATTTCATAAGTCATGTATTCCGCACTTTTTTCTTCCTCAGATTCCTTGAGTAAGGATTCACGCAAATACTCATACATACTGGCATAAGGTTTCTTACCGAATACACGTATGCGTTCGGCAATTTCATCAATTTCGTTCAGTGCGTTCTTATACAGATCCTCTGTCAGTTCGTGAAGATCGAAGAAGTCACTACCTACCACATTCCAATGGAACTTTTGCAACTTATGAAAAAACACCTGATACGTACACAACGTGGTGTTCAGTTTTTTGACGATTTCCGCAGTTTCGAGTTTGGCAAAGCCCAACTGTCGGAAAGGCTCCTTTTTGTCTACTAAATTTTTCATATCTATTTCTTTTTTGTGATTAAATGATTACTTCATGTATACCGTCCGGATAGGGAACGGGATCTCAATATCGTTTTTATTGAATGCTTTTTTGATGGCCTTCACACCTTGACTTTTGGCGAGCAAATAACTGGGTTGGACAGGTTCTTTGATCCAATAGATTAAAGTAAATGTAATCGCGCTGTCTCCAAATTCATCCCAAAAGACTTGTGGTTCCTTTCCCTTCGCTAAACCATCTACTTGCTGTATCGCTTTGAGAGCTACAGCTTCCACTTTGTCTAAATCCGAGTCGTAGGCTACACCGCAGGGAAGATCTATTCTTCTCAACGGGTTCAATGTATAGTTAACGAGTGGCTGTTGAATGACAAGTTTGTTTGGAATAACAACGTCCTCTCCAGTAAAGGTTTCAACCATCATCGATCGCAAGCTTATACTTTTGATGATTCCATTGTAGCTGTTGCTTTCAATCGTGTCACCGATATTAAAGGGTTTTCTGAACGACATAATAATACCGGAAATTATGTTCAGAATAGGATCCTGAAACGCTAAACCAATGGCCAAACCTGCAACTCCAGCACCTGCTAACAAAGAAGTTACGGTTTTGTCTAAATGGAGGATGCTTAAGGCAGAAAAAATACCACCTACAATGATGAGTACCGCAATTACTTTAGAAAGTAATTTATTGACGGCTTCGTTTTTGCTCACCCGATTGAGCCCTTTCATACTCCACCTACTGATCCATTTCGATAAAAAGAAAGAGAGTACAAAAACCAGAATGGCCGCTAAAATGTTTGGGATGCTATCAACTAATAAGTCAAGCCAATGCTGGATTTTATCCAGACCACTATCTATGATTTTCATGAATTACTATTTAGGTTAAACAAGGTGAAAAAGTTCATTGGATAACTGCCTGAACAGAACTATTCAGCCAGCATTGAACTCAAGTCACTAAGAATTTACCTAAACAAGCTATCATATCAATAGTATAGTGAAAATAGATCAGTTTTGCAAATTTTATTCTATAAAAATGGTTAAAACCATTTCTTTTTTCTGAAATAGAGGATAAGCCCGATGGTGATCACAATCATGACGCCCCAAACGATGTAGTAACCATAGTCGGATTGAAGTTCTGGCATGTGTGCAAAGTTCATTCCATAGATTCCCGCAATAAATGTTAGTGGAATGAATATGGTAGATACTAGTGTAAGAACTTGCATTACCTGATTCATTTTGAAGCTGATTTCAGAGATGTACAAGTCTTGCAAACTGTTGAGAAGGTCTCTAAACGAGTCGATTGAATCCATCACCTGAATGGTGTGGTCGTGCAAGTCTCTCAAGTATATTGTGGTAGAATCATGAATCAATTCGTTTTCACATTTTGAGAATCGGCTAATGGCTTCTCGCAACGGAGCAATTGATTTTCGCATCAACAATAATTCTCTTTTGAGGTTGTGAATGGTTTGTTTATCACTGGCTTCTTGCTCAAATAGCATTTTGCTTTCTAAGGCTTCGATTCTTTCTTCGATATCGTCCAAGACAATGAAGTAATTGTCTACCACAACGTCCAAAATGGCGTAAACTAAATAGTCTGATCCCCATTGACGAATTCTTCCACGTCCTGATTGAATCCGCGCTCTAACATCCTGAAAAAGATCTGAGTTGGTCTCCTGAAAGCTCAATACAAGGCCTTTGTAAAAGAAGATAGAAACGTGCTCTGTCTTTAGTTTTTGTTTCTCAGTGTCGAAATCAACAGCCTTAATGACCACATAAACACCGTTTTCGTATTCTTCAAATTTAGGACGCTGATAGGTGTCGGGAATGTCCTCTAGAATAAGCTTGTGAACGTTAAATGTCTTTCCGATGTTTTCAACCAAGTCAATATCGTGTAGCCCTCGGATATCATACCAATCTACCTTATCTTCTGGAGATGGAACAAAAGCAATGGCGTCCTTGGTGTTAAAGTCCTTTTCGGTGAGGTTTTCTGTATCGTACTGCAGGTAGTGAACTTGCGTTTGTTCAACTCTTTTCTTCCCTTTAAAAACAATAGTTCCAGGTGGTAATCCTTTCGAGTGAGCTCTTTTCTTTGTCATAAATGGATTTGTTGTTACAAAGTAAAAATATACAAATCCTGACGGAAAATGGAGATCACGAGGGCAAAATTGCTCTTGTACTTCGTTAATTTGTCATGATCAAGTCCTGAACGAGAACTGCTGTTTCGTCTTGCGAGAATGAACTGGCAGAGGAATTTTTTTCTTCACCCAGGGTAGAAATCGGATAGGGGTTTTCTGGATTGAGCATTCGTTTGGTTTCAGAATCTGAAGATGGCTGGTTTTTTTGCGAACTGGGAACTTCCACATAAGTTATCTTTTCTACCACTACTGGTTTCTCCACTTCTTCAAAAACGGTGTCGTAGATATATTCTGTCTGAACTACGGTATCTACTTTAGAAATGTATTCTGTCTTTGTCACAGGGTTGATAATAATCTCCTTGGGTAGTTGGATAAACCACATGATCAAAACAGTAGCAGCCACCGCAATTCCTGTTTGATAGAGAGGAAGAGACTTAAACCAAAAACCTTTACTTTCCCTTGAGAGCGTCAGCGGTGGTGCCACTACTTTATTGTGTTTTTCATACAAAAACTCAGATTCACAGAGGATACTTCGCTGCAAACGATAGTCATCTGCAGTCATTTGACTTTCGATAAATGCTATTTCTTCTTTAGTTAACTCTTCGAAGTTTTTCTGCTCTAGAAGTTCTTGAAGTCTTGTTTCGATAGGATTCAAATGTTTGTCCATGATCAACTTGTTTTAAAGGCGTTTTGCCAATGATTTGGCGAATATTGTTTTAGTTGTGCGCTAATCTTTTTTGTAGCGTAGAAAAGTCTAGATTTTACCGTTCCGACAGAAGTCTCTGTAATTTCAGCAATTTCTGCGAGTGAAAAATGCTCGAGGTGTCTCAAGATAAATACCACTTTATGGTGATGTTCCAAAAGATGAATTTCTTTTCGAAGCAACTTTCTAAAGGCTTTTCTATCAATCGTTTGATCCTCTTCGGAGGAAATTTTTAGTAAAACTCCTTCGCTGTCATCAACTTTTGTTAGAGCCGCTGTTCTAAAAGAAGTTTTACACATGTTTGAGGCGATGGTAAACACCCAGGTGTAAAACTTCTTTTCAGGATCAAATTGGTGCTTCTTTTCAATTACTTTCACAAACAAATCCTGCAAGAAGTCTTGAGCCTTGCTTTCATCTCCATAAAACATCTTGATGAAGTATCGTAGTAAGCGATCGGCATAGCGCTCGTAAAGTTCTGTGATCGCTTTTTGATGATCTTTTTTTTGGAAAAGATGCATCAGTTCTTCATCGCTGAGGGACTTGATATTTGGTCGAAGTAATTTCAAGGACTATTCCTGAACAATTTCCATGATTACTCTAAAACCAACTCTAGGATCGGGACCATCGTACTTCTGGTTCTTATTAAACTTTGAGTTTTCAAAGGTATGAGCCCAACTTCCGCCCTTGGCTATTCCTTTTTGATCCGTCATTTCAGCGACATTACCCATCGTGCAGTAAAAGCCCTTGTCATTGGGTAGATAGGAATGAGCATTTACTGGAAAGAATCCTCCATCGGTTTGATAGTCATTTTCCCCCGTTTTGATGTTTGTCAAATAACATCCCTTTTCATTAGTTGCTTTGTCACCTTCAAAGCAGGTTTGATGGTTTGATCCTCCTGCAGCAAGGAGCCTCCATTCAGATTCGGTAGGTAACCGAAACACCACCTGTGTGTACTTTCGCTTTCGCTGAGTGTTGTACTGTTGGGTTAACCAGTTGCAATACTCATGGGCAGCCTCATAAGAGATATTTACGACCGGGTATTCATCGTATGCGGGATGCCAATGATAGGTGTCTCTCATCGGTTCTGTGTATTGGGCTAGCGTGGTTACCCATTTTGAACTGTCATAAACACATTTGTTGTAGAGTTCATCGTTTCTCGAATTTTTGATGTTGTTCAGAAATTGTCTGTACTCCATGTTGGTCACCTCAGTTTCAGAGGCCCATAGGTTTCCGTTGATGTGCTTCATTCTCTTTTCCACATTTCTTGTATTGAGAAGTAAGGTGATATATCTAAAATCGGCAGCATCGGTTGCTTCTTCCTCCAGCAAGTCGGCAATCTCTGTTTGTTGACCTGATTTATCGCTAATAGAAACGATCAATTGAAGTAACTTGGTTTGCTTTTCCTTGTTTTCACTTTTTGCATAATGCTTATAAAGCTTCACCATGGATGGGAGGTAAAGCGCGTTCATGTAGTTGGCCACATTATTACTAATGTTATAAGAGAAGACCTCTTTTAAATAGTCCAAAAGGTATCGATTCTCGTAGTTTCGCTTAATTATAGAGATATTGTCAATGCCTTCTTCAGAATAGATGTATGAAAGCCCGACCAAATGCAAATGATCAGACCAATTCTCAAACTGATGGATCGCGCCACCCACACCCACATGTACAGGGCCATCGTAGGTAGTAAGGATGTGTTCGTAGATTTTATTTACCTTGTTTTGGTAATCTTCTTGTGAGGTTACATTTGTAAAGTCAACATCCAGCGGAGGTAGGTTTAGTTTCTTAAACAACTTGTTGCGGTAATCATCCAGTAGAATAAGCGAGGTGTTTATATTCGTAACGTCTTTGCGGTAGTTCTTATATTCTTGGATCGTCCAAATGGGATAGGTGTCATTATCACCAGCTGTTAAAATAATGGCGTCTTTTTCAACTTCAGACAAAATATTGTATCCCCAATTGAGAATCGGAGCTGAGAGTTCATTGGCTTCATAATACATTTTACAAAACTTGCTGTAATTTTCTTCATCAAGTTGGAGGTGATAGTAGGTCATGAAATCCACGTATGTCCTTGAGTCACCTGGACTTATTTCGTGAGCTCGTTTTAAGTACTTAAAAGTCTCTTTACTTTTTTCGCTATTACCCGTATTCCACCACTGAAGATGATTGGCTTCAAAAGAATTTGGAACAGCTTCGTAGGCATCTTCGGCAATGCTGATACAAAGAGAAACATACTCCTCTTGTTCTTCTCCCTGAGTGAGGTTTCTAAGTGCTCTGCTTGATGCGTAATAATTGTACCATGCATTCGCGTTCTTGTCATCTTTTTCAATTTCTTTCTTCCAAAGGCTCAACTGGGTTTTGTACCAGTCTAACTCGTGTCTGTCTTTTACAATGCTATAGACAGTTTGTGGTTTTTGTCCAAAAAGTACTACGATGTTAAGTACTAATAAGCTGGTCAATAAGATATTTTTCATGTCAATTTAATTTGAATAGAAGAGCGCTTCGTTCTAGTTGTTTGCCGTATTACTCAAAAAGAAGGTAAAGGTTCAACAGGTTTTCATTTTTTTCCATTTATCAAATCTAAGGAATCCAAATTGGAATGATTATTTTCGCACTGCTTGAAGAAAATCGTACAAATATCGGTAGAACCGCACATTGCAAATGATGCCACGAAACTTAAAACTGAAATAGGAAGAAAGTTTGGGCTGAGCGGTAGTTTTGATTTTCAAATAATGAAGCGCTCCATTGATGCGCGCAGAAAGCCAATCAAGTTTGCCCTTGCCGTTGAGATCGTGCAGAATGAATCCTTAACAGAGAGAAAGATCAACTTTGATTATCAGCCAATTGCTGCATCGGCCAACGAAATTGTAATTGTTGGAGCAGGACCTGCTGGTTTGTTCGCAGGTTTAGAAGCTATAGAGTTAGGTTTGAAGCCGATCATTTTTGAGCGAGGTAAGGATGTAAAAGAGAGACGAAAAGATTTAGCCAAAATCACCAAAGAACAAGAGGTAAATCCAGAATCCAATTATTGCTTTGGCGAAGGAGGAGCAGGAACCTATTCGGATGGAAAGCTCTATACGCGCAGCAAGAAAAAGGGAAGCGTAAGAAAGGTGTTGCAACAACTGGTTCATTTTGGTGCAGACGAAGACATTTTGATCAATGCGCATCCGCACATTGGCACGAATAAACTCCCTCAACTTATCCAGCGAATTCGAGAAGAGATCATCCGATGTGGAGGTGAGGTTCATTTTGAAAGTAAACTCACCGACATTCGTATTGAGAACAATCAGGTCACTGGGATAGTAATTAATGACGAACAAGAAGTAACTTGTTCAAGACTGATTTTGGCTACTGGACATAGTGCTAGAGATATTTTTTACTTGCTGAACGACAAGGAGATAGCTTTGGAGTTTAAACCTTTTGCTTTAGGGGTTAGAGTAGAGCATAGCCAGTCGTTGATTGATCAGTTACAGTACGGACAATCTGATCGTGGCGAGTATTTGCCGCCAGCAGCCTACAGCTTGGTGCATAACACTGCAGATCGAGGAGTGTACTCGTTTTGTATGTGTCCGGGAGGAATTATAGCTCCTTGTGCTACTGAAAATGGGGAAGTTGTAACCAATGGTTGGTCGCCAAGTAAACGCAACAATCCCTACAGCAATTCTGGAATTGTGACGGAGGTGAGGTGGGGAGACATCCCTCAGTTCCATAGTTATGGTCCATTGGCAGGTTTGGCATTTCAGAAAAGCGTGGAGCAAGCTTGTTGGAAAGCAGCAGGCAAAACACAACAAGTTCCAGCCCAGCGTTTACTTGATTTTGTAGAGAATCGAACATCCAAAGATCTTCCTAAGACATCCTATTTTCCGGGATTGGTTTCGGTCAACTTAAATGATGTATTACCTCCGTTTATTGTTGACAACCTACGTGAAGGATTTGTTAAATTTGGAGAGAAGATGAAGGGTTATTTAACCAATGATGCTGTGGTACATGGAACAGAATCAAGAACCTCTTCTCCCGTAAGAATACCAAGGAATGAAGGGCTTGAGCACAATACAATTAAAGGCTTATATCCGTGTGGAGAAGGCGCGGGCTATGCAGGTGGGATTGTCTCTGCTGCAATCGATGGACAGAATGTGGTAAACGCAATTCACTTATATTTACAGACCGAAAATTAAGGTATACGAATGAACACAAAGTTATTCGCAATCATTGTAGCTGGAATAGGGATTATAACACTTATGTCTGGTTCTTGTGAGAAGAAAGAAATTGCTTGGGGGTCACAGATCCGCAACTATGTCTTTCAAC
>CAYLYX010000011.1:35877-76817 GCA_964387945.1 uncultured Flavobacteriales bacterium
TCCCGATCTTACCTATCAGAAGGATATTAAACCCATCATTGATGCCAACTGTGTGGATTGTCATGAAGGATATGCCAACTTCACAGGCTTGAACGTATCCATCAGTAATGGAGCCTTTGAACGAGAAGTCATTACTCGACAGACAATGCCACAGGGCAGCAAACTCAAAATGGAAGAATTGATTTTGATCAAGTGCTGGTTGGACAACGGTGCGAAGGAAAAGTAAAAACTCCTCTCACTGGTTCATTAGTAGATCAATTCATCAAAAAGATGAACTTTGCTTTTTTTAATTGGTTACCTTTTAGGTGTTTAGACATTATACTAAATAAAAACCTATGAAAGTAACACTACTAAACATATTACTGTTTCTGGCAACAAGCGCTATTTCTCAATCTGCAGGCGTGGTAAAACTAGATAACGAAGACAATACTGACTATACTTCGCTAACGTTTCTAGAAGATATGGATCCAGTAAAAGTCTACCTCACAGGTGAGAATCACAATTTTCTCCATCAAAATTACAAAACACAACTGAAGCTGTTTAAGTACCTCCATGAACAAAAGGGAGTAGATCACTATATTTTTGAGTTTGGAGAGGGAGCTATTTATTTGTTTAATGCTTACCTGAATGATATAGACGGTGCGGAAGAGCTGGTTGAAAATGTTGTCTACACACAACAATTTCATTTTCTAAATGAACTCAAAAGCTATTACAAAAAGCAAAAGGAAGCTGGAACTCCGTTTGAAATTCATAGTGCTGATCTCGATCATAACATGGGAATGACCTTCTTTGCTTTAAACCATACGATTGGAGATATTGTTGCACACGATTCTATAGACGTAGAGTTTAGCGCTATTAGAAATCTTGCTGATTATTTCAAACAGTATTCAAATGGTTTCATGATGTCTAGTCCGTATAACTACTATTCGGCTCAACGAACTTGGGATTACAATGTCTACAATTACAATCCCAAAACTGTGAATATTTCCAATTCAGTAGCGCCATTAGTTGAAACGTACAAAGCAAAAAGAAGCTTCTACGAATCTTGTCTTGGCGATCGTTTTGAAGCGTTTGACAAAATTATGAGCAGTTTGGTAAAGAGCCAAGTTTTTATGAATTATGCACAGGACTATGCTATTCAATCTGCTGGATACAGAGAAAATGCAATCTACCAGAAGGTGATGAACCTCACCGAAACTTATCCAGACGGAAGATTTTATGGACAGTTTGGTGTTTGTCATTTGCTTCACGATCAGGGTACAAGCGGTTGTTTTTTCGAAAGTTTCAAGGCGCTTGGTAGTCGCCTGAAAGAAAAGATGGAGGTGTTAATCATTCCGCAGTTGTACAACCGAGACCAGTATTTTGATACTCATTATTACATAGATTATGCTGCATTTGAAAAGCGAAACGATGTCAATAAAGGTGAACTTCCAATCTATCTGGTAAAGGTGGATTCTTGTCCGGAAATTGAAGGATTTGACAAGTATGAGTTGATGCTCTTAAATTATGATTCACCAGACATGGGTTATTTGTATGGTCAATCTGTCGAATCGCCTGAATCACCGAACAAACCTTATAACGATTACTGGGGATATGTTCATTTTGAAGGTTGGTACGGACAAAGGTTCTTGAACATGGATGGATTAAATTCTGTCACCTATCCTGCCGGCTTAGAGGGGTTCAATTCCACAATAGAAATGTATGGGGGTGCTTTTTGTATTTATGAACCGCTATATATGTACGGAAATTTTGGGTTTAATATTTGGAAGTCACAAACGTTACAAAATGACAGTGTTTCACTAGGGTTGCGTGGTTTTGATATTTTTGCAAAGCAGGGATATCCGATCTTTGACAACGGCTGGTTTCAAATGGCTCCCTATTACGGACTAGGTTATTCTAAGGCAACGGTCACCGAGCGCTGGACACAAGTTGATCCGTTAGTAGGACAATCTATCTTCGAAACCAGTCAAGACCTAGAATACCGTCATACAAATCCAGCGTTCACAATAGATTTGGGGTTAGATATCAAGTTGCGCTACCGTTTCATTGGAATTGATATCAAAGGAGGAAGACTGTTTGATGTTTCTAATCAACAATGGAAATCAGGTTCGGTAGATAATGGGGGACTGAAATCTGGACTTGGTGGCTTTTACTTTTTAGCGGGAGCTTCATTGTCTTTTGGTTATTGGTAATTTTTTAGACAAGTCAGGCAACAAACTGCTTTCTCAGTTGTTTTTATAATAAATGACCATGAGAAAATTGATCGGAGGAATATGTTTGATGCTTGCCATTACCTCTTGTAGTAAAGAGGAGGTGACTTGTGATGGATCTACGCCTACCTATGACGGAGACATCAAAGCGATTATCGATGCTAATTGCGTAGATTGTCATAGTGAGTACGACAATTATAATGGTCTAAAAGCTTCAGTAGATAACGGATCGTTTGAAAGGGAGGTTATCTCCAAACAAACCATGCCTAGAAATGGAAGTTTAACCGCTTCGCAGTTGTCTAAAATTAAATGTTGGTTGGAACAAGCAGCTCCAGAAAACTAATTATTTTACTGACTTTCTAGCCAGTCCACAAAGTTCTTCATTTGCTCCTCATTATCTTGTAGCCACGCACCTGCGTTCTGATTTCCCGCCATGCTAATGTAATAACAGTAAGCTGTCATGTGGTCTGATTGTGCGATATCATAGAATAGCGGTACATAAAATTCCCACCAAAGCCCTTTGCTTTTGTCTTTTTTTAGCTCGCCAAGCGTGGTGAAAAAGGAGGTAGTGTTTTCAATAAACATTTCGTCCTCAGACTTACCTTCATTCTTGTCTAGACTCTTAGATGCTTCTAGCATCGAAATCATCAAATCAGCAGCAGAGAATTCGGAGTCAGCACTCTTGGGGTCAAAGTAGATCGTGATTTCATCTGGCGTATCGCTGTTTCGTTCTACGTTTCCGCCAAACTGCTCCATGAGTAAATCGTAAGCTGCCTTTGCTCTTTCTGAATCGGGTTCTAAAAACAAAAAATAATGGAGACACAGCAGACTTTGAGATTTACTACCTTGATCAGCCATTAGGTAGCCAAGCAATAAATGACTGCTAGAATGTCCCGGACGTAGGTTAATGGCAGCTGTGAGTGCTTCTTCTGCTTTTTTATTCTCTTGCATTTTGTAGTAATCATACGCAAGGTTGTAATAGAGTAGGTGGTGTTCTCCAAATTTCTTGAGCCCTTTTTTGAAAAGTTTTACGGATGCTTTAGTTTCGCCTAAATAGTCTAGGCATGAACCTTTTGTAATGTAGGTTTCTAGAATATACTTATCGTTTTGTTGAAGTACTATGTCGCAATGTTTAACCGCTTTCTCGTATTCCTTCAGATACATGTAGGTTAGTCCTATCTCGTAATTCACAAGAGGGGAAGATGGATCAAGCGCCAGTGCTTCCTTGTATTTCTCTACAGCCAGATCGTAGGCACCGTTTTCATGGTATTGAATACCAATTGAAGCCAGCGAATCGACTTTCTCCTGCTGTGCAAAAAGGAGTAAGTTCCCCATAAGCAGGGTGAGCGTCCATAAAACTTTAACCATAATAAAATGTCAAATACGTCTGATAACCGCAAAAAGCAATCCAATTATCAGAAAGGGTAGTAACGAATGCTCTAATTTACGAAAAAAGACTTGAGTTTTAACAAATCGCCTTAATCATGTCTTGTCGCGTAATGATATGTCGCTGATTATCGCCATAGTTTACAATTACGGCTTGGGTATCATGGCTAAACAGTTTTGAAATGGCATCAATCCCCGCATTTCCTTTTACTTCTGGGAAAGGAGCTTCCATGACGTGTTTTACGGGCAGCTCTTTTAATTCAGGCTTATTCAATAGGGCAGAGAACAATTTGTTGTCTGTCAAAGATCCAACAAATTTGTTGTTTTCAACTACTGGAATCTGCGAAATCTTGTACTGATTCATCAAAAGGATGGCTTGAGAAACGGGATCAGTAGATGTAACCGTAACCAAGTGCTTCCCTGCGTGGTCTTTGATCAAATCTTCGGCACAAACTTTCTCCTCATCTAGGAAACCTCTATCGCGCATCCAATCATCGTTAAACATTTTACCAACATATCGACTTCCGTGATCGTGGAAAAGAACCACTACGACATCATCTTCTGAAAGTTCGTGAGACAATTGCAAGATTCCTTTAATGGCCGAGCCTGCACTATTTCCGACAAAAATGCCTTCCTCTTTTGCTAGTCTTCTTTGATAAACTGCACCGTCTTTATCTGTTACCTTCTCGAACTTGTCGATAACACTAAAATCAACGTTCTTAGGTAGAATATCTTCACCAATTCCCTCTGTGATGTAAGGGTAAATCTCGTTCTCGTCAAAAATGCCAGTTTCATGATATTTTTTGAAAACCGAGCCGTAGGTATCGATTCCCCAGATTTTGATATTTGGGTTCTTCTCCTTTAAGTATTTTCCAACACCAGAGATGGTTCCTCCTGTTCCAACTCCCACTACAAAATGTGTGATTTTTCCTTCTGTTTGTTCCCAAATTTCTGGTCCTGTTTGCAGGTAATGAGCCTTTGCATTTGAGGGATTGTCGTATTGGTTGACATACCATGAATTAGGAATTTCTGTAGCTAATCTTTTGGAAACGGAATAGTATGATCTTGGGTCATCAGGTTCAACGTTAGTAGGACAGACATGCACTTCTGCACCAACGGCTCTTAGAATATCCATTTTTTCTTTACTCTGCTTATCACTAAGCACACAAATCAACTTATATCCTTTTTGAATGCAGGCCAAAGCCAACCCCATACCTGTGTTACCAGAAGTTCCTTCGATCACTGTACCACCTGGTTGCAATCTTCCGTCTGCCTCAGCATCTTCAATCATCTGCAAGGCCATTCTGTCTTTTACAGAATTTCCTGGGTTAGTTGTTTCTACCTTCGCTAAAACCAGCGCTTTTACATCTTTCGTGATTTTATTGATTTTAACTAACGGTGTATTCCCGATGGTCTCAAGTATGTTGTTATAATATTTCATGATGTCAGTTTTCTGAGTGCAAAATTACAGGAATGATTGAAACCAAACGCAATTGTTAGTAAAGAGAATATGAACGCTCTATTATGGGTAACTTAACGGTGTCATTGATATTGAGATTTTGATCTACTCGCCAGTCATAACCTTCAACCCAACTTACTCGTATCTGTTTACATGAAATATCTGTGAGTTCATTAAAACAAATCTCTAGATTCTCAAAATCAGTCGTTTGAATCCAATACATTGTCCCGCCTTCTTCATCAGATTCAATAAATGGAGTTATTCCTGTTGAGCCAATTTTTTCAATGGAGTGACAGGTATTCAAGTTTGATGTTGCCACACACCAATAATCAGAATAACATTCGCCTTCACCAGAAATACGTTCAAAAGCTTCTAGAAGAAAAATGGTTGAGTCATTACGTTCAACTCTGCAAACAGGTCTTACACAATACCAATCCAAGTCAGTATGAAATTTTTCGTTTTCCAAAATCCAGTCGGATAACTCCGATGAAGGAAGCGAGTTGCACAAAAAGCTGACTAACTCTTCATGAGTTTCTGGTTCTACATGCACGTCATAGTCTCCAACGAACTTAAGTTTTTGTCCAATAGTTTGCTTTGGAAACTTATCCAGGATATCAGTAAAATCAATCTTGGCGGGCTCAATTTCTGAGTTACTAACTTCGTTTCCTTTTTGTGTGGTCTTATTATCTTCTGAAGTCGAACCACAACCCCAGAAAGTGAACACGAGACAAACTATTACGAATGACCTTAACATCCTTTGTATTCTGGTTTTCGTTTTTCAAAAAAGGCTTTAATACCTTCCTTGTGATCATAGGTCTGACCTGCTTCGGCTTGTAATGCTCGCTCCGCAGCCAACTGTTCTTCCATTGAATTGGTAAAGGTTTGATTCAGTAATCGTTTGGTCAAACCAATGCCTTTGGTCGGTCTTTTCGCCAATATGGATGCGTATTTGGTAGCTTCTTCCAACAGTTGGTCATCTGCTACTGTCTTGTAGATCATTCCGAGCACCTGAGCTTCTTCGGCTGTTACTTTGTCTGCCATAAACATCATGGCGGCAGCACGTTGCATGCCGACCAATCGAGGTAGGGTATACGTACCACCACTATCGGGTACTAGTCCAATGTTGGAGAACGATTGGATGAATTTAGCAGATTGAGCTGCAAAGGTAATGTCACAAGCGAACGCAATGTTTGCCCCCGCACCGGCAGCCACACCGTTCACTGCTCCAATGATTGGTTTTTCAATGTCTCTTAGCAAATTGATGATCGGATTGTAAGTATGATCCACAATCTCCTCGATACGTGGACCTCCTTCTCGTGTTGCCTCTTCTAAGTCCTGACCAGCGCAGAAACCTCTTCCATTAGCGGTAAAAATGATCGCTCTAACATCGTCTGTTTCTTTGCAATAATTCAACGCATCAATCACGTCATCTGCCATAGCAAAGTTGAAGCTGTTCAATACGTCTACCCGGTTCAAAGTGATTGTAGCCACACCATCGGCTACTGTAAAAAGAATATTATCGTAAGTCTTCATCGTTCAATTTTGTTTTGGTTACGAAGTTAAGGTTTTAGGATAATTACAACAATTCAAACAAATGTGTTTGACTATTAAACTGATAGGATTCCAGAAACTCCAAAGGACCATCGGCTGGATCTTTCATAATGATAAGGATGTCATCAATGATCCATGTTTCAACATTGAAATCATAATTCTTTTCAAAACTATCTTCTTGAATTTGACCGTCTTGCAAGTACTCAAACGAACAGTCAATGTAAGCGTGGTATCCAATACTCTCTACTTCATAGTCGGTATCTTCAATTCCGTTGGGTTCTTTTCCTTCTACAAAGTTGGTGTACTCCGTGTTATTGGTAGTACAACTGATGAATAAAAAGGTGCTGTCGTAGATATGCAAGGATCGATTATCCTCCCACCATTCCTGTCCGAAATCATATCCTGAACCTTCTTCAAATAATACATGAAAGTCATTAAAAACATAGCCCTGTGGGTACACACACACTAACTCTTCTGGAGAGTTTTGAAATTCGAAGCCCCAGAGTTCTACCATAAGCTGTCGTTCTTGTGGCGTTGCTTTTTGCTGAGTCAGCTCAAACGTTAATGTATCTGAAGTATTTATCCATTCTCCTTTTAAAAGGTCATTTCCGTCAGAAAACGCTCCATTTAGAGAAATTGATTGCTCAGGAGTCGATTGAGATGATAAGTTAATGGAATCTGAACTGTAGAAAGCGCTCTCTAGGTAAACTGCTTTGTTGTTTGCATGATCATAGAGTAATCCTTTACAACGATCATCATAATAATCATTAGGAATAAGGAAGAGCGAGTGTTTTGAACTGTTGACCTTACCTTGAAAAACCATCAGGGTACCGTAATCAACAAATTCTTCCTCTGATAGGTCTGGGTAGATGACCTCTGGAAACATATTGTAAGTAGTTACTTCAGTAACGTTGGTGGTGTCTGATTCTGAAAGTGTATCCTGAGTGATTGCTTCATCTTCGATTGTAGCATCTGAAGTCGGGGCGCTTTCGTTTTCTGTTCCGCAACTGGCTATAAATACAGCGATTGCCAACGAGGCCATAGTTATTTTTCTCATGTTAGTTAATTGAGTGGATTCGAATATAACTATTTCTGGTCGATCATTCGGATTGAAGTTTTATTTTTGAAGGCAAGATGGAGTTCAGAAAATCAACGGTTGATGATATAAACGGAATCATGAAGATCATTCGTGATGCGCAGGAATTGTTGGCTGCGCAGGGAAGCGATCAATGGCAGGACGGGTATCCGGATGTCGCAAGAATTCAACAAGATATCGATCAAAAAGAGAGCTATGTTGTGGTAGATGATAATGGTGATATGATGGCAACAACCATGTTTACCCTTGGAGGTGAATCAACGTATCAAACTATTGAAGGGGAGTGGTTAACCAGCGACCCTGTGCGTTATGGCGTAATTCATCGCTTGGCAGTTTCTGCAGATCATCGGCAAAAAGGGCTAGCAAAATTTATTCTCAATCAATGTGAGGAAATCCTAAGGAAGGAAACATTTGATAGCCTGCGAATCGATACACATCGAAAAAACACGGGTATGCAACACTTGCTTACTCGTTCAGGGTATCAATATTGTGGTGTGATTTACTTGGCGAGTGGGAATGAACGTCTGGCTTACGAGAAAGTAATGCGTTAGTCCTTGGGGTGCATGAGGTGTTTCTTCTCCGTATTTTTCCATTTTGCCTTCCAGTCCGCATCAGCATAGTAGATTTTAAGATTAGCTTTCCAATCTGCATCTACGAAATAGACCTTGATTTTTGCTTTCCAGTCGGCATCGGTAAAGAACCATTTGCCATCATTGTCTCCAGCTTTCCAGTCGGCATCAACGGTGTAGACAATCAAATCCGCCTTCCAATCGGCATCTACCACGTAAACTTTTACATCGGCCTTCCAGTCAGCGTCTACTTGATAAACTTTCTGAGCACTTGCGCCTAGCACAAGCGAAAAGAGAAGAAGAAATGAAGCGATATACTTTTTCATAAGTTGAATTTTGAACTAAGATAGGTAAAAGTTGTCCTACTTTCCAGCATTGATTTCATCAATTTTTTCTTGGGCGTATTTCTTTGTTGAATTATCTCCGAATGACTTCATTTTTTCGTAGTACTTGATGGCATTTTCTAGGTCTCCTTTCTGGCGATAAGCATGTGCTATGTTATTCAATACGATAGTATCGTTTGGATTTAGCTTTTCTGCATTTAACAGTATCTCCAAAGCTTCATCATATTTCTTGTCAAGAATGTAGGTAATTCCAATATTTGACATGCTCTCAATATTCTCAGGATAGTATTCAAGTACGGTTTGCGCAATCTCACGCATGTTGATTAATAAATCGTCATTGTAGGTGTCATATAGATCCATTTGATAGGACTGTACACAACTTAGGAAAAAAGTTTCTCCATCTTCTTTAGGGATGTTTTTGGTCCAAGTCCACTCGTTTTCGTTCTTTTCGGAATACTTGATTGTTTCTATCAAAACGTTGGTGAAGGTTTCCCAATCTTCAATTTCTTTCAGCACATAAAGTTGTCCAAAGATCATATCTAAACGATTGGGGTAGCGTTTTATTCCCTCGTTAATCTTATTGAAAGCCAAGGAAAGGTAGTTGTCATCGTACAGAGCATCTCCACCAAGATAAAATGTGTCGCTTTCGTTATAAGCGATGAAGTGTTCATCTGACCTAGGGTTATGAGTAAGACTTAGCACTTCCGTTTTAGACCTTTTGAAGTAGTAATTAAAATAAGAGGTGAGCAATTCTGGGTCGTGTGGATCTTCATTTTCCCACTTCTGAAGGATTTTTCTTGTTTTTGCGGTGTCGTTTTCCTGAAATGCCTGCAAGAAGTTGTCATAATTACTCTGGGCAACTAAGGAATAGCTACAAACTATACTGTAAAGAACGATTTGAACCTTTTTCATAGTTCAAACTTATTTAAAAGAACTCAAATTTCATGAACGTTGTTTTATACGGATATGGATAGTTATTATTCGCGCTATTTGTCAGGTCAAACAAATGAGCTAGTCAATTCTCATTTCTCGGACGAATGTGATTCAATGAAATGGTCATGAACCTTTTGGAAGAAGATAGAACAGAAATGAATATAGGTTCTTCGAATATAAAAACTACCAAAAAGGAGAACAATAAGCTGAAAGAGCACACCAACGATCAGCAAGGTTTTAAAAGGTTCAACTGTAAAATCGTTTTCCCATAGGTAATTGATCAAGTTGATGGGAACCAAAGTAATTATTCCCACAGCTGCCATAATAACCAGAAATATAACTTGAGTTTGATCTTTAATCCTCACCTTAAACTGAATTCCTTCATACTTCGGGATGACCATACATTTTAAACGAATATCAAGTTGATTCCAAACTCCACCTCGCTTGCTTCGTATTTTTATCACTGGTTCTGGAGATTTTACGCTTACGTTCAACCTCCGATGATAAAGTCCTGAGAATTTGCCGTGAAGGTCATCTATCAACTCACCATTCTCGGTCTTTGGACTCAAATAAACGCTCGTTTGCCGTCTGAAGTTTTCCTCGGATAAGTTAAAATGATAGTTGATTACAATTCGCTGAAAAGTTATTCTCTTCCAAAGCAATTTCCAGTAAGATATTGTCGGGATTTGACTCACAGAGTGAAGATAAAACAAAATGATCGATTTGAAAAGAATATATTATGCCTGCATACCTTTTTTGAATAGATTACTTACATTTGTGTACACAACTAAAAGTCAATTATGAGCACATCATACCCAAAGTTATTTGAACCGCTAGATCTTGGTTTTACAACGCTAAAGAACAGAGTGATCATGGGGTCAATGCACACCGGATTGGAAGAAATGAAGGGAGGTTATGACCGCATGGCAGCCTTCTATGGAGAGCGTGCAAAGGGAGGTGTTGGACTCATTGTTACTGGAGGAATTGCACCAAATACCGCTGGATGGGTGAGCCCTTTTGCCAGCAAGCTAACCAATAGTAGAACAGCCAATAAGCATAAAGTGGTGACAAAGGCTGTGCATGACAATGGCGGAAAGATTTGTCTTCAAATTTTGCATACGGGAAGATACGGTTATCATCCGTTCGCAGTGGCTCCAAGTAGATTAAAGGCTCCCATTTCACCGTTTAAGCCTTGGGCATTGAGCAAGAGAGGGGTTGAAAAAACAATTAAAGATTACGCAAGATGCGCCAAATTGGCAAGAGAAGCGGGCTATGATGGAGTAGAAGTGATGGGTAGTGAAGGGTATCTGATCAATCAGTTTATTGCTGCTAAAACAAACAAACGTACAGACGAGTGGGGTGGAAGCTATGAGAATAGAATGAAATTTCCATTAGAAATCGTCAAAAGAATCCGACAAGAAGTGGGAGATGACTTCATCATTATCTTTCGTTTGTCTATGCTCGATTTGGTCCCCGGTGGAAGCAGTTGGGATGAAGTGGTTTTGTTGGCCAAAGAACTAGAAAAAGCTGGTGTCAACATCATTAATACAGGAATTGGTTGGCACGAAGCTAGAATACCAACCATCGCCACCATGGTTCCACGAGCTGCCTTTTCTTGGGTGACTAAAAAGATGATGGGTGAAGTGAAGATTCCTTTGGTGACCACCAATAGAATTAATGACCCGGGCGTGGCAGAGGAGGTATTGCAGGAAGGTTGTGCAGATATGATCTCCATGGCTAGACCTTTCTTGGCAGATGCAGAACTAATGAACAAAGCCGAGCAGGGTAGGGAAGATGAAATCAATACCTGTATTGGTTGTAATCAGGCGTGTTTGGATCACATTTTCAAGAGAAAAACAGCTACTTGTTTGGTTAACCCTAGAGCTTGTCATGAAACGGAGTTGAACTATATTAAAACCAACCAACCAAAAAAGATCGCTGTCGTAGGAGCGGGACCAGCTGGACTAACCGTTTCCACCATAGCAGCAGAAAGAGGACATGAAGTCACGTTGTTTGATGCAGCAGATGAAATCGGAGGACAATTTAACATCGCAAAACAAATCCCCGGTAAGGAAGAGTTTTATGAAACGCTGAGGTATTACAGAAAGCAAATTGAATTGCACAATGTGAAGTTAGCGCTCGGGAAAAAAGTTGGAATTGAGGATTTACAAGGATTCGATGAAGTGGTGGTGGCAACAGGTATCACGCCACGAAAACCAAAAATTGAAGGCATTGATCATGAAAAAGTACTTTCCTACATAGAAGTATTGAAGGAGAAAAAGCCTGTTGGTAAGCGCGTAGCGATTATTGGAGCAGGTGGAATTGGTTTTGACACAGCTGAATACCTTACCCATGAAGGAAAATCACCTTCTCTTGATGTTCAGAAGTTTCTTAAAGAATGGGGGATTGATCCTACCAATGAAGTACGCTCTGGAATTGAAGGAATTGAACCGCAACCAGAACCATCGCCAAGAGAAGTTTATCTATTGCAACGTAAAGAAACAAAAGTGGGTGCAGGACTCGGGAAAACAACTGGTTGGATTCACCGTGTTTCGTTGAAGAATAAGAACGTAAAAATGGTTAATGGTGTTTCCTACGACAAAATTGACGATAAGGGACTTCACGTAACGATCAAAAATGAATCACAGGTGTTGGAAGTGGATAACGTAGTAATTTGTGCAGGTCAGTTGTCTAAGAACGAACTGTATCAACCGCTCCTGGATAAAGGTATTTCAACGCATTTGATTGGTGGTGCATTCCAAGCAGGAGAGTTAGATGCCAAACGTGCCATTGAGCAAGGCGCTAAACTGGCGGCTAAGTTGTAGTGAGTCGTATTTACAATTAAGTTTCTAAATTTACCCGCTGTGGGTGTTAGAAATTTTATTCTCTGTTTTCTTGTTTTATCCGGTGTCTCGTACTTCGCTCAAAACCCTGCGCACTATTTCATAGGAGACCAAAAGCTTTCTGGAATAAAAATTTATGACCTTATTCAGGATAACAGCAATGATTATTGGTTTGCCACCAATCAAGGGTTGTATCTATTTGATGGTTATAATTTCTCTGCCTATGAAAATGAACTCGTGCAGAACAGTTCAATCTTTAACCTCAGGAAGACCGAAGACGGAACCATTTATTTTAATGATCTAAAGAAACAGGTTTTTAGTATCAAAGAGGGCAAAGTTGAGTTGTTTCATTACATCGAAGGCAATGAAGTTTACCTCAACACCTTTTTGGAAACGCACAAAAACATGGTTTACATCCAAACGGAAAGTCTTACCATCATCGATGGTGATACCACCAATCTCGACTATGACTTTGCCGGTAGCAAAATTTCATTTAGAGTATTTGAAGACGGCTCCACTTTTTGTGCTTCTCAGAAACACACAGGAATCTATGCTGATGGTAAAATTGTTGAGGCAGAACTTTTTACTGAAGAAGATACCTCATTGATGCCAACCGCTTGGATAAACGTTGAAAATACCGAGTATGCAATTGATCAGAACTCAATGAAGTTATACAGTTATGATCTCAAAACGGATGAGTTTACATTTGTCAAACAGTTGAATTCTGAGTTGAACGAAACTGCATTGCGTCTTTACAAAGTCAAGGACCAAATATGGATGGCAGGGAATAGAAACGGTGTTTTTGCTTTTGATTTTGATTGGAACGAGTTGAACAATGGACTACCCTTATTTAATGAGTACTTTATTTCAGATGTTTACGTAGATCATGAAGAAAATGTTTTGATCAGTACGTTTGACAAAGGAGTGATGGTGGTTCCAGACCTTCAGCACAAGGAGTTTGTTTTGCAGAGTGGTGCTCAAATCGTGGACTTTAGTTATGATTCAGACAGTACGCTTTTTATCGGAACAAGTTCAGGAGAATTGATTGCTAAGAACATCTATTCGCTTCAAGAAAAGCTTCTTTACACCTCGTCTAACGCAAAGCCGATAGAGCATATCTATTATGCTAAGGATCAGACGCAATTATTATTCTCTTCACCCAAAGGTTTTGTTGCTGCTCTTTGGACAAAAGGTTACCTTGAAATTTTGGATGAATACGCTGGTTCGATCAAATCAGCTACAATTGATGAAAAAAACTGTTTGGTAGCGCTCAATAGTGGGATTAAATCTGCTAATTTGTTATCTCCCGATGCGCTAAAAAGTCTGGGGCCACAGGAAAGAGCCTATGATGTGGCAATAGATGAAACCACAGCAACCATTTATGCCGTTTATGCTACCGGACTCAGAATGCTGAATCCACAAGGAGAACTTTACGAGGAGAATTCTGAGGGTGAAGTCTCAGCGTTATGTGCAGAAACGGTTGGTGGTAACGTTTATGTGGGAACAGCAAATGGTAGTATTCTCGTTTTTTCCTCGGATAAACTCATCGATGAAATCAAGGTAAATGCAGCTGTAAGGGTATTGGCTTCGAATGGTCAGTATTTGTTTGTTAGAACTTTGAAAGAAGCGTTTCTACTTGATGTTTCAACGCATGAATTAACGCCTCTCAAGAGTTCGCTAGGGTACGATGAAAGTAAGATCATTGATGCGCAATTGGATGATAGTCTGTTGGTTTTGTCAAAATCTAATAAGATTAGTATACAGCCTATTAATAGGATAGAAAAGGACTTTCCTAAGCTAGAAGTATCCATTGCTGGATTCTTTAAAAATGGCATTCCAACGCTCGAAACCTCATTTGATTATTCAAGTTCTTCCTACGCAGTTGCTTTTGAGGTAAACACGATTCGCTATGCTGATCTGGTGAAGTATCGCTATCAGCTAAAAGGTTTTGAAGAAGACTGGAAATACTTAGATTATACGGATCATTTCGTGAACTTTGGTTCCTTACCCGCTGGCTCGTACACGGTTATTGTGCAAGCCATAAATGGAGATGTTGTATCTGGCAGTGCTACATTTTCGTTTGAGATTGATGCCCCTTTTTACCAAAAGGCCTGGTTCTATTTCTTTATTATGCTAATCATTGCTATTGGGTTTTATGTGGTATATCGAATCCGAATAAAGGCGATAAACAAGAAAAACTTAGCGCTAGTAGAAAAGCAAAAGATGCAAACGAATCTCCTGGAAATGGAACTCAAAGCACTTCGGAGTCAAATGAATCCGCATTTCATATTTAATTCCTTAAACTCCATCCAAAATTTAGTACTCAAAGAGGATATTGATAACTCCTACGATTATTTGGTGCTCTTTGCAAAGTTGGTAAGAAATACGCTCAACTATTCTGATTTACACGCTATTCCTATCGAAAAGGAAATTGAGTTTCTTACAATTTATTTGTCTTTGGAGCAACTGAGGTTTAAGAAAGATTTTACTTATGAGATCAATTATGAAGGGTTAGAAGATTTTAGTGTTCCACCGCTTATCATTCAACCTTTTGTAGAGAATGCTTTGGTACATGGGTTATTGCATAAGGAAGGGGCAAAGCACCTGAATATTACGTTTAGACTAGGCAAACACCTTTCTTGCATCATAACAGATAATGGAGTAGGGAGGGCGCAAGCAAAAGCGATTGCTGAACGTTCTAAGTTAAGTGAACATAAATCATTTGCAATGAACGCAATTCAACAGCGATTGGACCTGCTCAATAAACAGTTAGAAGAGGATGCTGGAAGTTTTGTTGTTGAAGATTTGTTCGAGAATGGGAAACCTGTTGGAACTAGGGTAGAAGTAATACTTCCTGTGGAGCGAAATTATTAGTTGGTTAATTGGTATGGGACTTTGGTAAAATCGATACAGACAAATTTTAAGTAAGAACGATATTTGAAACATGAACAAGATCAAGGCCTTAGTAATTGACGATGAAGAAGCAGCCAGAGATGTACTGATCAGCTTGTTGAGACGAAGTTCTTTTGAGTTTGAATGGATCAAATCGGGAGAGAACGTTCCACAAGCAGTCGAACTCATTAAGGAGCATCAACCAGATGTGGTGTTCTCCGATGTTCAAATGCCGCAGTACGCAGGTTATGAAATCGCTTCATTCTTTGATGAAATGCCTTGTGATCTGGTTTTCGTAACAGCTTTTGATAAATATGCGATCAAAGCGTTTGAACTAAGCGCTGTGGACTATTTGGTCAAACCCGTTGAGCGGTCTCGATTGTACGCAGCGCTTGAGCGAATAGAACAGAATATAGACCAAAAGAAAGCTGTAGAGAATTATCAGGTGTTGCTCAATATGGTTCAAAAGAAAGAACTAGGAACTATTGTAATTTCTGAACTTAGTGAAGGACAAGTAAAAAAGCACATTATTTCACTCAAAGATATTATTGCTTTAGAGGCTATGCGGGCTTATACGCAGCTACACCTTATTGATGGAAAGACGTTGGTTGTAAGTCGGAATATGAAGCAACTAGAAGATCGACTTCCAATGGATGAGCAGTTCTTTCGGTCACATCGTTCATGGATTATTAACCTTGAGCACGTTAAGAGTTTCAATCTAGGTGCAGGTGAAGCGTTGATGAGTTCAGATTTAGTAACCAAACTTTCCAAGAATTGTCAGTCAGAGCTTGAAAGTAGGTTCAATTCTTCTTCGTAAAACGAAAATCATCCTTTGTAAAACATATGGTTTATTAGCTGAAAAGTGTTCCTATTCTTGTATGAACAAACTAATGAACCATGAAGAAAACTTTACTCTGCTCCATGGTGGCGTTTATTGCTACCATAACTTTTGCTCAAAATGTAAATATTCCAGATGCTAATTTTAAAGCGTATTTAGTTGGGAATACCGCAATTAACACAAATTCTGATGCCGAGATTCAAGTGAGTGAGGCGGTGGCATTTACTGGGTCTATTAGTTGCCCAGGACAAAACATCGCAGATTTAACAGGAATTGAAGAGTTCATTAATCTTACTTATTTATACTGTAACGACAATCAATTAACATCTTTAGATGTTTCGCAGAACACAGCACTAGAAATACTCTGGTGTAATCAGAATCAATTGACTAGTCTTGATGTTACATCTAATACGGCATTAACAACATTCAGATGCTACAGTAATCAATTGACAAGTATTGATGTCTCTCAGAATGTATTATTAACGCATATAATTTGTTCAGGAAATCCAATAACAAGTTTGGATCTCTCTCAAAATCTTGCTCTCATTGATCTACAATGCTCAAATACGTCATTGACGACTTTAGATGTTTCTGCCAATACTGCTTTGACTTCTGTGTCTTGTCATACAGGCCAACTAACGAGTCTTAATGTTGCGAACGGAAATAACACCAACTTTACCAACTTCGCTTCGATCAGTAATCCAAATTTATACTGTATTGAGGTAGATGACGCTGCTTATTCCACGGCTAATTGGACCAATATAGATGGTACTTCTTTCTTTAGCGAGGATTGTGCCAACTGCACGGTTAATATTCCTGACGCAAACTTTAAGGCATATCTGGTAGGAAACACTGCAATCAATACAAATAGTGATGGTGAAATCCAGTGTACTGAAGCTCATTCTTTTACCGGAGATATTATGTGTGACGGACTAAATATTGCTGACCTAACTGGTATTGAGGCCTTCACATCAATCAATCAACTTCGATGTCAGTCTAATGATTTAACTTCATTGGATGTAAGTCAGAATACTACTTTGACAACATTGTTTTGCTACAATAATCAACTTAGTAGTCTTGATGTTAGCCAAAATGCTCAGTTGCAATATGTTGCCGCAGGGTTTAATCAACTTTCAAGTATAACCCTAGGTACGAATAGCAATCTACTGGAACTTAATGTTATTGATAATTCTTTAACTACTATTGATGTAAGTCAATGCCCAGCATTGTACGAATTGTATTGTTACAATAATAATTTATCTGCAATTGATGTTTCGCAAAACCTTAATTTAACTGATTTTAGATGTCAAGGTCAACAAATCTCAACATTGGATGTAAGTTCGAATACAGCCTTAGAAATATTGATTTGCGGAGAAAACACGATTTCGAGTCTTGATGTATCAAACTGTACTAGCCTAGAAGTGCTCAACTGTAAGAGTAATAGTTTGTCAAGTTTAGACCTAAGTGCTAACCTTGGTTTAACGGAACTAATTTGTAATTTAAACTCCATTACCTCATTGGATTTATCAAACCATTCAAACCTTGTCAGAATTGAATGCGCAACCAACCTACTGACAAGTTTGAATGTTGCCAATGGTAACAACTCAAACGTAATCTTTTTTACTTCTCAGCAAAATCCGAGTCTTACGTGTATTGAAGTGGATGATGAGACATTTTCAACAACCAATTGGACCTTCATTGATGCAGCATCCTCTTTTAGTGAGGATTGCTTTGGTGGGTCAATAGGAATAAATGATCGTGGGTTAAACAACATAAAGATTTACCCAAATCCCCTTACAGGAGATATGCTAAATATCACTTCAGATCAGCAGATTCAAAGTATTCGTATTTACAACCTGTTAGGAGAAGAGATCTTGAATACCTCTTCAAACAGAATCAATACGAGAGGCATTCCACCCGGAACTTATTTGATTTCTATTCAGACAAATGAGGGTAGCGCATCATTAAAATTCGTTAAACAATAATCAACAATTACTAAAATGAAAAAAACATTACTTATAGCCGCTTTAGCACTCGGATTTACCTCTCTGAATGCTCAGAGCTATGAACTCTGGGGATTAACACAACAATCAGGTACTAGTAACATTGGTACAATTTATAAGACTGATTCAGCAGGTGAGAACCACACGATAGTACACAGCTTTACTGATGGTGAGTATCCTTCTGGATCATTGCTTCGGTATTCTAACGGAGAATTGTACGGTGTTACTGCATTCGGAGGTGTAAACGACCACGGAATTATTTTTTCGATCGACCCAACTACAGAAGTATTCACCAAGCATGGTGATTTGTCGAGTACTTCTGGAGGTCACTCTAGAGGTTCTTTCATGCTAGCCTCAAATGGAATGATGTATTTAACAACCTACGATGGCGGAGCCAATGGAGAAGGAACAATTATAGAGTTTAACCCTTCCACCAATACATTTACTAAGGTTCACGACTTTGGAGCCACCAGTAGCAGTCCTAGCCAACCTTTAGCTGGAGAGTTTATCGAACCCACAACGGGTAAGCTTTATGGAATGACACGTTATGGAGGTCAAAATGGAGATGGTGTTATTTACGAATACGATTTAAACACGCAAACGGTGACAACGTTGTTCGATTTCCAAGCGGCATCAACAGGTGAGCAGCCGTTCAACTCATTACTAGAAGTTTCAAACGGATTGTTGTATGGGTTGACATCAGACGGTGGCTCTGGAGGTTATGGTACTTTGTTTGCCTACGATGTGGCAATGGACACGTTTGAGGTTCAAGAGTCTTTCTCAACGACATTAGGTGTTGGAGTTAGTCCTACAGGAGCGTTGATCGAAGCTAACGATGGGCTACTTTATGGGGTAACTGATCCGAATGGACATCTTTTCTCATTTGATGTTACAAGTAAAACAATCACAGGTCTTCAAAGTACCAATAATTGTAGAGGCACACTATTGCAAGCATCAAACGATAACTTATACGGAGTTCGTTACACAGGCCAAGTCTTTCAGTATGAAATAGGTCCAGCAAATTACAGCATTCAAAGCGCAGCAGGAAACTACGGACTGTACGGCCATTTAACCGAAGTGTCATTGAATTCATCTTGTACAGTAAACATTCCTGATGCCAACTTTAAAGCGTACCTAGTCGGGAATTCGGCTATCAATACCAATAGCGATGGCGAGATTCAGTGTTCTGAAGCGCAAGCGTATACTGGTTCGATTGTTTGTAACTCGTTGAATATTGTAGACCTAACGGGTATTGAGGCATTTGTTAACTTAACAACATTGCACGTTTACTACAATAATGCACTAACTACCATTGATTTATCTCAAAACACAGCGCTGACGGAATTGCACATTTATCGAAATGCTTTAACATCTTTGGATGTAAGTAACAATACCGCGTTGGTAGAGTTAAGATGTGAGCGAAACCCAATTATGTCTTTGGATGTGACCATGTTACCCAATCTTGAAATGCTAACATGTGGGAATAATGGTTTGACTACTTTAGATGTCTCAAATAACCTTAGCCTGGAGCATCTTGAGCTTGGTAGTACGCCTTCTTATGGAAATGTCAATCAATTGACTTCCTTAGATGTTACCAACAATTCATTGCTTACTATTCTCCATGCTTCACAAAACTTACTTACTACGATAGACTTGAGTAATAACAATTTATTAGAGTATTTGAACGTGACATTTAATGGTTTAAACAGTCTGAATGTTTCTAACTTGGTCAATTTAGAGTTCCTTTATTGTGAGGCAAATAACTTAACATCTTTAGATCTATCTAATAATCTAGACCTTTCAAAGGCCTTGTTTGGTAGAAACCCTATCGTTGGAACATACGACTTTAGTAGTTACAGCTCGCTAAGTGGCGTTACTTGTGACGATACTCAAATTACTGAACTTAATTTAGCGAATGGAAATAACACGAATTTCTCAATCATGTTGGCATCTGAAACACCCAACTTAAATTGTATAGAAGTAGACGACTCCACGTGGTCGGCAAATAACTGGAACGCTTGGAATAGTATTGATTCAGATGATTATTTTAGTGTTGACTGCGATGGAAGCGGAGGCTCAATTGGTGTAGATGAGATCGATGCTGATGGGATTAAAGTTTATCCAAACCCGCTAGAAGGCGATGTGTTCACAGTTATGTCTAGCGAGCCAGTTGAACAAGTTCTAATTCACAACCTGTTAGGAGAATTAGTTCTAAGTGCGAATTCCAATGAGGTGAATACAAGCGAAATCGGTGCAGGAAGTTATTTAGTGACGATTCAAACAAAGCAGAGTAGGGTAACCACAAAGTTGATCAAGAGATAATACCCCTCAATTTTTAAGTTTAAGTACGGTAAAGGCAGTCTGTGAAACAGGCTGCCTTTTTTGTTTCTTCTACTATCTTTGCATTTAGAAACAAAACAATATGTCGGAAACAACAACATCAACACAGAAGAAGGTAATTGAAACGATCATTAGTGATTTGGCATCAAATGATGATAAAAAAGTAATGGATGCCCTTAAACGAGTGAAAAGTAAGGGAGATGCTACAGTGATTAAACCGATGGTCAGCACGTTTGCAACATCATCGAATGATGAGGTAAGGGGAGAGATTAAAGCATTGTTGGCGCAAATCAAAGTCAAAAACGCACTAGTCGAGATCATTGAAAGTTTACCTGATGCCGATGATGATGTGGTGGAGATGTTATTGTTTGCCATTTGGAATGCGAACCTGAACGCATCTAATTACATTGCGGAGGTGGCAGAAGCTTCAATAAAAGGGAGCTACATGGTAGCGCTTGAAGGTTTGACCATTATTGAAAACCTAGACGGGCCATTTACCGAAGAAGTGCTTAATGACGCCAAGTTAGTCCTCAACGAGTATTTCAGTCAGGAAGACGAGAAAGCAGATTTGATCAAATCGATGTATGAGATCATCAATCAATTTGAAGATAGTTTTGAGGCTTAAAGCCCTACTTTGATTTCTCGAACAAGGGTCAGGAATTCATCCATTTTACTTTTGTCCACACTAAAGGCATTTTGGGTAAATGACGTTAAGTAGTACTTCTTGCCGCTGTCATTAACTTCTAGCCAATCCATTTTTCGCTTCTTGGAAGGGGCGATTTGAACTTCCACATTATTAAGGTCTAACGATAAGCCTGGTTGGTTGCGCTGCTCAGGAACGTAACTCAAGTTAGGCCCACTCAATGTTAGTGCTCCGTTTGAATCAAAAAACTTAAGGCCTTTTCTGTGGAAAGTTTCTTCTGAGGCGCAATGAAAATAGGCTGAAAAGTCTGGCTGATCCAGAATTCCGTGTGTATTGACTTTTGCCAATGCTTTCTTTTGCTGATTCTTTTTGTAGATAATCATGATGATCCCAACGATCAGACCTATAAGTGCACCTAGTAACATGGTTATTGATTTAAGTGAGGAGCGAAATTACGAAAATCACCTTTACTCGACACGCAAATAATAAGTCACTTCATTCAAATTTATAAAGCATATTTCAAATCGTTCGATAAAAATATTATCTTCGGAGTGGAAAATAAAAATCGAGTATTATGACATTTTATGAGGAATTAAGAGCATTCTT
This sequence comes from uncultured Flavobacteriales bacterium, assembly GCA_964387945.1. GTDB lineage: Bacteria > Bacteroidota > Bacteroidia > Flavobacteriales_D > Parvicellaceae > Parvicella. Next base: position 57,591 of record CAYLYX010000011.1, read on the forward strand.
TAAAAAATATGATCCTGCAAGGGTTCGATTAGCAAAAAAGATTGCAGCTACGTATAAAACTCCCAGAGCACAAAAGGCAGCTATGAGAAGATTGAAAGAGGTATATGCTGCTGGTGGACCAGATAAATTTGATTTTGGTGCAGGAAAAAAAGCTAACCCAACCGTTTCCGCCCCTGTACAAGAGGTTGCTGCGCAAGAAGTAGTTGAAAACGAAGATGATAATACAGACGAAATTTCAGAAGTAACAGAATAACCTTTAATAGTTTTACGTTATAGACCATCCGTCAAAAAAGCGGATGGTTTTTTTATGCTTATTGACATGCTCAAAAATCTTGCAATTCCCTTAATCTTAGCACTTTTTTTATCTAGTTGTAATAGCGAAGAGGCATCTGGTGATGAAACTTCTTCTCAAAATTCAACTACTGTGACAAGTGATGTCGAAAAAGACACTAACTACCAACAGTATATTGACCGTAATAATATTGCTTCAATCAAAGCAACGGGTTATGGTTACAAATTCGGAGAGCCAACTGAAGGCAATGTTCTCTATGAAACGCATTACAATGAAGATGGCTACCTTCTGGATTCCTTGATTTATCACAAGAATGGAGTGATGGCGACACTTCACAACGTCTACAATGGTAATAACGAACTTTTACTTTCGGAAATCATCGATAGCTCTGGTAATATACAGCAGAAAGTGGAACGAACGTTTGACGATAAAGGGAATGTATTGACCTTTCAGTTAAACCAGAACGGTAAGGTTACCTACAGCCAAAAAATGCTTTACGATGATCAGAATCGAATGACCAAAATTACGGAGTTTGATGAGGAAGGAACACCGCAAATTATTACCAACTACGGTTACAATGAAAATGGTAAGTTGATTAAGAACGAGGAGGTTAATGGCGCTGGTCAAACCATCGAGCAGACTTCTTTTGTGTATGATGATCAAGGACATAATACGGTTCAGACGATTTACGGGCCAGATGGTCAGGTGATCGAAAAGAATTTCTTAAAAGAGTATGATAGCAATGATAACGCTCAGTTGATTGAAAAGTACGATCGCAACGACTCATTGATTGTTACCTATCATTACGAGTATGATGCCTCGGGTAAAGAGGTGAAAAGCATCATTTATAACGGTATCGGACAGATTATCAGACAGAGCATGGCTACGATAGATGAAAATGGAGACCAAGTGTTGTATGAGGTATACGAAGGTGGAAAAGGGTTGATCGGTAAAGATGTTAGGAAATACAATTCAAACCATCAGGAAACAGAACTCATCGTTTACGACAATAAAGAAAAACAACTCAAGCGAAAGGTGAGTCACTACAATGAACACGGACTGCTCAGCGAAGTGGTTACTTATGATAAGATTGACGAACCACTTTTTAGAATGACGTTTGAGTACGAGTTTCACAAATAAGTAATTAGCTGAAGTGGAAAACTCCACTAGGAGTTACAACACCATCTAATTTCACATCCCATTCATCAGGTAAAATAGGTTCTGGATGAACTTCGAACAGAGAAACTCCTACTTTCCGGGTGCTTGAAGGAAGTTGACAAAGAAAGCTGTCGTAAAAGCCTTGCCCATAACCAATCCGATTGCCTTGCTCATCAACACAGAGTAAAGGAACAATCACTAGGTCTAACTCCTCCAAAGATACAGCTCGGATAGGTGAGGGGACAGGTACCTCAAACTTTCCAGCGCCAAACCTAGTACTTTTATCAAACCAAGAATGTTCCAATCTCTTTGGGTTAAACTTAGTAATGGAAGTGGCTGTTTGGATGTTTTTTTGCCAACACTGTCGTATCAATTCCCATGTATTCACTTCATTATTATTGGGAATCGGAACGAAGATATGGATTGTGTCAACTCCGTTTAACAAACTATCAGTGATAGATTGGGTAATAGCTTTTGACCGTTCTACAACCTCTGGTGTGGTCAGTTGATTTCGTATCTCAAAATAATATTTCCTCAGTTCATCTTTTGTCATTGAAAGAGATCACTTTCTAACAGAATTTCTAGTCGAATACTTCTTGAGCCTTTCAGCAACACTAATTGTTCCTTCAGTTTATTGTACTGCTGCTTGTCATTCATAAAGTCATCTACATTTCGGTAAGATAGCATGTCACCAGCTACTTTAGAAAACTCATCACCAATCAAGACAGCTTCTAGTTCATGTTCGTTTATCCAATCAACCACGGCCTGGTGTTCGGCATGTGAGATTTCACCAAGTTCTTTCATGTCTCCAATAATGGCTAGTTTGTTTACGCCCTCCATTGCTTTGAAATTCTCAAGTGCTCCCATCATGCTTGTTGGATTGGCATTGTAGCAATCTACAATTAGCGTACAAGAGTTCACTTTTGCAATTTGCGAGCGATTATTGGTAGGAACATAGCTTTTGAGTGCGCTATTAATGGCTTCAGGTTCCACATCAAAAAACAATCCGATGCAAATCGCAGCCGTAAAATTATAGAGATTGTAGCTCCCCACCAGATTGGTTGTTAGCACAGGAGAACTGTAGTCACCCACCTTCCATTTGAAAGACAACATAGGATTGAGGGAGGTGACTTCACTTTTTACCTGACCCTTGTTGCCATAGGTAATCAATTCGCAAGCTGGAGCATTTTTCAAGAGTACACTATCATCCGCATTGATAAAAACAGTTCCACTAGCGGCATCAATAGCATCATAGAGTTCGGTTTTTGTTTGAATCACCCCTTCATACGAACCAAAGCCCTCAATGTGCGCCTTTCCAATGTTGGTGATTATGCCGTGAGTTGGCATGGCAATATCACAGAGTTCTTCAATGTCCCTAGGCTTACTTGCTCCCATTTCAATAACTGCGATTTCATGTTCTTTTCTTAACCTCAACAGCGTGAACGGCACACCTAAATGATTATTTAGATTTCCTTGCGTTACCAGCGCGTTGTATTGGGTTTCCAGCACGGCAGCAATCAGCTCTTTGGTGGTCGTCTTTCCATTACTTCCCGTAATCCCGATAAATGGAATATCAAACTGCTGTCGGTGATGATTAGCCAGGTCTTGCAAGCATTTCAACACATCTTTAACCAAGTAGATGTTATCTCCTTTATGAGTGGGCTCGTCCACAATAGCATATTTAGCTCCTTTTTCAAGAGCTTGTTCCGCATAGTCATTTCCGTTGAAGTTGTCTCCTTTTAGTGCGAAGAACAAACTGCCATCGATTATTTTTCGCGTATCCGTACAAACTTGTTGGTCGCAATCGAGGTATAGCTGATAAATCTCTTCTATTTTCATAAAATCTGAATGATTTACAAGTTTACAGGTTTTTTCTATTCGACACTAGAATGCGATTAGCACTTATAAAAACCAAATTGTTATTAGCTGCCGTCAACGGGCAACATGAAATAAATGCTTACCTTCGTCCATACGAATAGTTTGAATATTTTTAACATTAAAAAAGTGCTCAAATCATTGAAAAAGATACTTATCAAATACTTGATGTGTGTATTGCTAATTGCTTTACAATTTGCTAGTTATGCTCAAATCACTGCTCCACACATCACCAATTATACCACCAAGGATTATGGTACATTAAAGTCTCCAGAAGTGTGGTCCATTGCACAAGACGATAATGGACTCATGTACTTTGGGTTTATTAATGAGATTGGTGTTTTTGATGGTGAAACATGGAGTTTTATTCCTTTAGAAAATACACTCAACATCACATCACTTTCATATCATGACGGAAGACTTTACTATGGTGCTTATGGTAAGTTTGGTTACTTAGAAGCCGATGAAAATGGTAATTTAGCTCCAACAATTTTATCCGATGGTGTAGGTGTTTTTAGTAATGTTTGGAGAATTCATTATACGAACGGAGTAACTTATTTTCAGTCGTATGAAGGCATTTATGCCTACAACGGAGAGAAAGTAGAGGCCATTCTCCCAAAGACGAGTTTCCACCTTTCTTTTACGTGCAACGACAAGCTTTTTGTTAGACAGCGAGATGTTGGATTAATGCAGGTACAAGGTTTGGATGTTAAACTCGTCAATGCGCATCCTATTCTTAAGGAATATGGTCTTTTTGAAGCTTTTCAAATCAACGATAAAGAAAGTTTTATCGTAACCATGGAACGAGGTCTGCAAAAGTCTTCAGCAAACCTGTCTGCACCACTTTCGTATTTATGTCCAGACACCTGCGGAGCGTTTACGAATAAAGGCATTATCGGTGGGGTGCAACTTTCAGAAGACTTGTTTGCGTTGTACTCCTCAAATCAAGGTTGTTTATTTACCGATGCTTCTGGAACCTTCCAAGGTTCAATTGGTCAGTTTTCTGGATTAGCGTCAGATGAAGTCAAAGACGCTTTTGTTGATGACAACGGCAAATTGTGGTTGGCTACTGGAAATGGGGTAGCAAAAGTAGAGGTCATGGAGCCTTTTGAGTTCATTGGAGATGATTTTGGCGTAAGTGGAAATGTGCAGTGTCTCACCAAATTCAAAGGACAAAAATACGTAGGGACTTCTCTAGGTTTGGTAAAAGAAGATACCAACAGAAACCTCTTCTTTAAAGAAACCAGTCTAAAACAACAGATTTGGGACATACAGGTTTCCGGAGACCGCATGTACGTAGCTACATCAGGTGGACTTTTTGAATCGGAAGATGGTAAGAATTTCACGATCCGATATGGAGGCAATTTCAACAGGATTTACCATGATCCATTAAACAATTTTATGATTGTTGCTGGCGAAGATCAAACCATGATCCTTGACGGTTTTGCCAACTGGAGTGTCTACAGTTATACTGCGTTCCCTGGAGGAAATAAAACCAACATCGTTTACGATGAAAAGAACGAGTGTTATTGGGTAGGGTCAAGCTCAGGTGGAATTTTAAAGATCACCTTTGACGGATTTGATTTTGCCTACAAAGTTTACGGACTCCAAGAAGGTGAGGGACTAAGGGTTGGTGAGCAGATTGTACCTTTCGAAGTAGATGGAACGGCACTTTTTGGAACCCCTTTTGATTTGTTGGAATTTACGAATGAGCAGGAAGCAATCGAAGAACTGAAATCCTCTGGTGCATGGAACGATACGATGATCAATCATCCTGAATTCTACCCAGGATCTTTCTTCGAATCACAAAAATACTTCCTAGGATCGTCTAAAAACTACCAATACTATCTCCAAGTAGGTGTGTTGATTGGGGTAGTTGACAATAAGATTGGTGTTTTTAGTGGATCGCAAGAGGAAACGGAATTTGACGTGTCCAAATTCAATACGTTGAAGTTGGGAAGAATCAATTTTCTTCAAATTGAAGATGAAGGGATGTATGTAGGCGGATCAAATGGCTTGGCCTTGGTCGATTTATTGAGCTTACTTAATTCGGACAGTGTGGTGAGGAATGTGCACGTCAACATTCGTAAAATCAACTATAACGATTCCCTTTCCGTAGGAACTTATGGACAATTCGAGTCCTTGTTGATTCCCTACGACAGGAATAATATTTCATTCGAAATCGCCTCTTCTACGGTACATAATAATACCAAGTCGCTGTATTCATGGAGATTGGTCGGAGACGATGACAATTGGAGTGATTGGAGTAGCAATACCAAACTGGACTTCAAAAATATGTTGGAAGGCGACTATCGTCTTGAGGTAAAAGCGAAAGATGCTTTTGGTAATGTGAGTGAAGTCAAAACCTTCTCTTTTACCATTGAAACGCCTTGGTACCGAACATTGTGGGCGTATATTTTGTACTTCCTGCTATTTGTGGTGGTGGTTTACCTTGCAATCGTTTTAGGTAGGGCAAGACTAAAAGCGCAAAACCAGCGACTAGAAGAAACCGTTGCTGAGCGTACAGAGGAGATTCGCCACAAGAATGCCGCTTTGGAGCATTCGTACATGGAGATTGCCGAGCAAAAACAAGAGATTACAGACAGTATTAATTATGCCCAACGAATTCAACAAGCGATCTTGCCGTTAGAAGAAAACATTGAACAATACATTTCTGAGTATTTTGTATTGTTCCAGCCCAAGGATATCGTTTCTGGTGATTTTTATTGGTTTGCCAACACCAACGGACGAAGTATTTTTGTGTGTGCTGACTGTACCGGACACGGAGTTCCTGGAGCCTTCATGAGTATGATTGGTTCAGATAAGCTAAACCAAGCTATTTTGGAAGGGCAATTGACCAATCCAGCAGATATTCTGAGTTTTGTGAACGTTGGGATTAAACGGGCGCTAAGACAAAATGAAGAAGCAGAAAATGCCTCCCGCGATGGAATGGATGCCACCATTGTAAGTATCGACAAGCAGAATATGAACCTACAGGTTTCAGGAGCGCACAATTCATTGGTGCTCATCCGTGATGGAGAATTGCTGGAGTTTAAAACTACCAAAGTTGCTGTAGCTGGATTTACCCCCGAAGATCAAGTTTATGACCTAACGGAATACGATTTAAAAGAAGGAGATTGTCTCTACATGACAACAGATGGTTACGTAGATCAGTTTGGAGGCCCAAAAGGTAAAAAACTAAAATCTGCGGTTTACAAGCGCATGCTGCTAGACATTTGGCAAAAACCGATGGATGAACAACGTGCTTACCTCACCAATTACATGAAAGACTGGATGGGCGATCATGAGCAGATCGATGATATTTGTGTGGTGGGGATAAGGGTGTGATGCGTATTTATACGTTTAAATTCAAGTGTTTTTACGTATTGTATATTTCTATACAAAGAATGAACTTTACACTTTCTTTTTCAGCATGACTAAAATATTGAGTAATTTCTCAGATAGAGCTAGGTTGTTATTATTTGTCTTGTTGCTAGTTGTAATCTCATTATTAATAACATTCTTTCTTACTCCATGGCATACTGTAGTAATGGCAGTTACACTAGTCACGGTGTTATGGATAAGCAGACCAATTTGGCTACCCAAAGACTATGGAAAAAATATAATAAGAAAGCTATCACTATCAATTGCCCTAGCCGTAGCGGCTTCATTTTCATTTTGGAGTCAAATTAAGGGGTATTTGATAAATCAAGTAATAGTCAGATACTTCCCGGACTATTCTGATAAGATCGAATCACAATTGGATTTTTTACCAGTTATTGTAATGCTATTCGTGCTCTGTGTAATCTGGATTGTAAATTATTTGATGAGGGATAAATCTGCAATGGGAATAGCTCTTCAGAACTCTTCGGAAGAGTTGTATTCGAAAGAGTTCGTGGATAAAATGATAAGAGTATGTGATTCATTGAAAGATGACCTCCGTAGCATCGATATTCAAACTAATTGGAGCATATATAACTTTGTTCCTCTAGAAGCGGAAGTAGAGATTCGAAAGAATAATGGCAACAACAAAAAGATAACTGACCTGCTAACAGCAATAAAAAAATCTAAGGATCGATTATTTTTAGTTCTAGGAGATCCGGGTTCGGGAAAAAGCGTTGCATTGAGAAAGCTAGCTACTGAGTTAATTGACGAAGTTAAATCAACAAAAAAAATTCCTGTCTATATTAACTTGAGGGAATGGAGAGTAGAAGATCAATGGACTAATTCTAGCCCTCCAACTATAGAAGATTTTGCTAGGTTCATTAAAACCAATCTGAAGAGCCGTGATATTATAACCTCTAAGTTCTTTGACAAGTATTTTGATAAGCTATATGAAAATGGAAGTTTATACTTTATTTTAGACTCTTTTGATGAAATCCCTTCAGTACTAAGTGAAGTAGAGAATTCTGAACTCATAAGGCATTTGTCAAATTTAATTTTTAAATTCTTGAAGGGAGCGCGTGATGAACAATCTCAAGGGATTTTGGCTTCAAGAATATTCAGAAGACCTAGTAGTGAATTTCAATCTAATACGGTACTTGAAATACGTCCTTTCAATGAAGATAAGATTGTTACAACCCTTAAAAAATCAAATCATTTCAATGATAAGCTAATTAAAGAACTCTTTAAAAAAAGGTTGGACCTTATTCCCGTGTCAAGGAATCCATTTACATTGGCCTTAATTTCCGATTATGTAGAGAACAACAATTATCAGTTGCCAGAAAACCAGCTTTCTTTATATCAGAGCTACATCATGTCTACCCTTCAAAGTTGTGGTGAAAGAATACAAGCTAAAGGATTAACTGTTGAAGAGGTAATTGATTACTTTAAAGTAATATCGGACTATATATTTGAAAACTATGGGATTGAAGCACCAATTAATAGACTCAAGCTTGATCTTCCAGATATACCAGTTGCGGACGTGTTAGATATAGTTTCATTTGCAAAGGTTGGAAGAATAGGAGTCGGTGACAACAATATTTTTAGTTACGCCCATAGAAGGTTTTGTGAATATTTTGCAGTACAGTATAAAATTGATAAAGAAGAGTCGATTGATTTATCATCCATTCCTCAAGACTCTCAGTGGAGAGATGCTCTAGTATTGTACTGCGAGGTTGTTGATGAAGGTAAAGCTAAAGAAATTGCTAGGTTCTGCTGGGGTATAATTCAAAAACAAAATGATTTGCAGTCAACAGAGTCATTACATTCCTTAAGGTTCTTGAATGATGCATTTAAAGGACGTTTGAATGTAATTGATGATTTTAGGTTTGAATTGTTTGAGTATATAAATAATCTGATTGCTAAAGAATCAAACATACTTTCGATAAAACTAGCAATTGAATCTGTGGGGCTCTTACACAGCGATCAGATTGATAAAGTGACAATTACTGCCTTTAACCTAAATAATTCATGGTTAAATGAGACATGTCTGAGGTCTTGTCGACATTTATCCGGACTAAGTAGTAAACTCGATAAACAAGTTATTAGATACCTAAATAATTTAAGTATTAGGCAGTTGGCAGTAATGAGAAAAGATCTGCGGTTTTCGTTAATGTTAACAACGGGGTTTAAAAACAGTCTTCGATTTTTACACAGTAGGGAAATTGATTTAATTATGATCATATTAGGAGGGTTAGTGTTACTAATTAGTTTCCCAATTGTATTTCTTTCATTGACAACATATTATGTTATTCTTTTATTTGTGTTTAAATATTTAAGAATTCACTTGATTATAAGTCGGAAAGTTTCGGTTTCTCGTTCCGATACATTTGGTGATTTACGAATTATTGTTGGGCTTGTTTTATTGGTTGTTTCTGTTTATGCACTATGCAATGCTGAATTTTCATCCAGTTTTCGAGAATTTTTGTTCGACTACGATAGTGATCCAGTTTTTCAGCTAGCAATGTCAAATAATATTATAGACTACAGCCTGTTGAGTGGTTGGAATAAGTGGTGGTCATCATTATTAGTGGGAGTGCTCCTATTGCCAGTGTACAGACTCCTGTTTTACAATAAGCTGTATTATCGTGTAAATTGGAAGAAAGTTCTGAAGATGTTTTTTGTAACGCTTATTAGCTTAGGGTTCGTTGGAGGATTTGTTTATATATTAGATTACTTGCAAGATAAAACCATATTCTTACTAGCCACCTTATTGCCTGTGGCTCTTATTTTGTTAATCAGGCACCTGTACTTAGGAAAAAAGAAATTTGACAGTATCAATTTAGGAAGTTTAGTAAGCAGGGAAAAAATCTATGAAAGTTATATATTACTTGACTCATTCAAGTTTTATCAGGATAGATTAATTTCATATATTGAAGCCAACGTTAAAGAGGTGTCTGGTCAATGGCCCGATCAAGAGTTTTTGAATGTTTCCAATGATTCGTTCAAGATTAGGATTGCTAAGCTAGAGGAAAAATGGCTTCGACTTAATAGATAATGTGTCGATCGTTAAAAACTTTAGTCGAAAAAATTCACATATTCTTTAATGCCCAAAAAAACTTCATAACTTTGTGTCCCGTATTCATCAAATCAAAAGATACGGGTAATGTCAAATTCTACAAAATACATCTTCGTCACCGGAGGTGTTGCTTCATCACTAGGTAAAGGAATCATTTCTGCTTCGCTGGCAAAGCTGTTGCAAGGGAGAGGTTATTCGGTTACGATCCAAAAACTGGACCCCTACTTAAACGTAGATCCAGGAACGTTAAATCCTTACGAACATGGCGAGTGCTATGTGACCGAAGATGGAGCAGAAACAGATCTTGATCTTGGACATTATGAGCGTTTTTTGAATGTTCCCACATCTCAAGCGAACAACGTAACTACAGGTAGAATTTACCAATCTGTTATTTCTAAAGAAAGAAGAGGTGAATACTTAGGGAAAACAGTGCAGGTAATTCCACACATTACCAACGAGATTAAGGAACATATCCAGATCCTTGGGAATACAGGAATGTACGAGTTTGTCATTACAGAAATTGGTGGAACAGTGGGTGATATTGAATCATTACCTTTTATCGAATCCGCACGTCAGTTGAAATGGGAGATTCCAGATGATGTTTTGTTTATTCATTTGACACTGGTTCCTTTCTTGGCAGCTTCGGGAGAATTAAAGACAAAACCTACCCAACACTCGGTTCAGAAATTTAGAGAATACGGAATCCAACCAGATATTTTGGTGTGTAGAACTGAAATGGAGTTGGAAGAAGATATTAAAGTAAAAATCGCGCGTTTCTGTAACGTTTCAAAAGAAGCAGTGATTGAATCCATTGACGCAGATACGATCTATGATGTTCCGCTTTTGATGGAGAAGGAAAAGTTAGACAAGGTTGTACTGGATGCATTGAATTTACCTTCTAACAATGAGTCTGACTTAACAGCATGGAAGAGCTTCTTACACAATTTAAAAAATCCGGTCAAAACCGTAAAAATTGGTTTGATTGGGAAATATGTAGAGCTAAAAGATTCATACAAATCGATTGCCGAAGCATTTGTACATGCCGGAGCGCAGTTAAACTTTGACGTGGATCTCAAATGGATTCATTCGGAGACACTTACAGAAGAAAATGTAGAGGAAGAACTCGATGGACTATCAGGAGTTTTAGTGGCACCTGGATTTGGTACGAGAGGAGTAGAAGGAAAGGTTGCCGCAGTAAAATATGCGCGTGAAAATGAAATTCCATTTCTGGGAATCTGTCTTGGAATGCAAGTCGCTGTTATTGAGTTTGCGAGAAATGTTTTGGGTTGGGAAGACGCTAACACAGTAGAGATCAATAAAAAAACGGCACACCCAGTAATTGACATGATGGAAGAGCAGAAAAACATCATCAAAATGGGGGGAACCATGCGTTTGGGTGCTTACAAATGTCGTTTAAAACCTAATTCTAAAGTTTTGGAAGCGTATGGTAGGACGGATATCTCTGAGAGACATCGTCATCGTTATGAATTCAACTCAAAATTCAAGGCAGATTTCGAACGCTTGGGAATGAGTGCAACCGGCATGAATCCAGACAATGGATTGGTTGAAGTGATCGAAATTCCAGAACATCGATTCTTTGTAGGAGTTCAGTTCCATCCGGAGTATAAGAGTACGGTAGAGAACCCTCATCCACTGTTTATCAGTTTTATCAAAGCTGCTGTCGAAGTTGCTGAAGAAGCGTTAACTTTGGCCGAGTAAAGCAGTACTATGGCTAAAACATTTGCGTTGAAAAGAGGTTATTGTCACATCGATGACGAGAGCCTCATGATTTCTATGTCGGATCAACCTCATAAAGTGGGAAATTCGAAGGTGAACTTCCAACGTGTATTTTTTGGTGCCATTTTCGTGCTTTCGATTATCTTTTTGGTTCAATCACTCAACGGTACGAGTAAAGCCATGGTCATGTTTTATGGGTTTGCTTCAGGGATTGTAGGGCTTAATTTACTGCTCAACTGGAACAAAAACAGCGATACATGCATTCACATCAAAGACGTAAGTTGCATTGAGTATAAACCTGCTGGTTCGTTGACCAATGACTTTTTTATCGTAAAATATGTCGTTAGCGGAAAGCACAAACAACGTATTCTTATGCTTCCACGAACTTCTAGAGGTAACAAAAAGGAGATCGCAAAAGTCAAAAAATATTTGTCTACCGTTTCTGATATCGATTGTGCCGATGCCAAAGCCTAATGAAATAGTTGCCCAAATGATGGCTGGAGACCAATTGAGTCAATGGCTGGGAATCGAAGTGCTCGAAACAGAGGTTGACCACTGCAAGTTGCAAATGACAGTGCGTCAAGAAATGGTCAACGGTTTTAACATTGCGCATGGAGGAATTACGTATTCTCTTGCCGATTCTTGTGTGGCGTTCGCAGCCAATGCGAATGGTCCTGTAGCCGTATCAATTGAGTCTTCTATTTCTCACCTCCAAAAAGTGATGGTCAACGATCTCTTAACGGCAGAAGCTGAGCTGGTGGCAAAGAATGCTAAAATGGGTACCTATCAAGTCACGGTGATCAACCAAAACAATGACAAAGTGGCGCACTTCAAAGGTGTCATGTACTTCACAAAAAGAAATCACTAACTAACTGATAATCAGCTATCGGTTGTTGACATTACCTTTTGATTGTTAAAATGTATGCTAAATATGTACAATTGTTGTTAGTAGATTTGTATGTACCTAACTCGAATTCTATATGAGAGAAAGTTTTGATGACGAAAATGAGGACCTAGGTTTCTCCCCAGTAAACAAGTACGAACAGATGATAGCTGACCAGTCCAACGCGTATTTTGACGTAGAGGAAATGGAGGAAATCATTGAATTCTATATTGAGCAGGAAGAATTAGAAAAGGCGCTTGGTGCTTGTGAATTTGGCTTGTCTCAGCATCCTAACGAAGCTGGGTTGTTAATTCTTAAAAGTGAAATTCACTTAGAAAAGGATCAGTCTAAATTGGCATTAGAATCATTGCAAAAGGCCATTGCACATAATCCATGTAACCCAGAGACCTATTCTGCTATTGGTGGTGTTTATGCTCGTTTAAAAAGTCCAAGAGAAGCGATTTATTATTACGAAAAATCGTTGGAATTCTATGATCAAGACGAGCGTGAGGAGGTGTTGTTTGATATCGCCTTTGAATATCAAAACCTTCGTCAGTTTGGAGAAGCTCTCAAGTATCTAAAAGAGGTTTTGGAGAACAACCCGCATAACGAGACCGCGATGTTTGAGATCGGACTGTGCTACAGTGAAATGGATCTGGCAAGCGAATCGGTGCAATACTTTTCCAAATACCTAGATGAATATCCATACTCTTACATCGGCTGGTTCAACCTCGCCAATGCTTACATGAAAGAAGAGAACTACGATATGGCGATCTTCGCGTTCGACTATAGTGCCATTATCAATGAGTTCTTTCCCGCAGCCTATTACGGAAAAGCAAATGGGTTCATTCAGAAAGGAGAATTTGAAAAGGCAATTGTAGTCCTCAACGAAACATTTGGATTGGAACAACCACATTCTTTCGTGTACTGTACGATAGGAGAGTGCTATGAAAAGATGAACGACTTAGACAAGGCGTTGTCTTTCTACGAAAAAGCCATTGAGATTGACTACGGCTATCCCGATGCGTGGATTGGCTTGGCAGTGGTCTACAAAATGAAAAAAGACTTTGAGAAGGCGCTCAAGCACATCAATAAAGCAGCTCAGGTAAGTGCAAACAACATTGATACGTTGAGCATCAAAGCAGAAATTTTAGAAGAAATGGGAAGCTTTGAAGGAGCGTTGATGATTTACAGCGATATTTTAAAAGATTATCCCAACGAAGAAGATACGCACTATAATTTAGGTTCATTACTAGCTGATTTAGATCGATACGAAGAATCGATTGACGCATTGGAAATAGGGTATGAGCGCACAAAGTCTTCAGAGATTTTCTTTAAAATGACAGCTGTAGCCTTTGATAGCGATAACCAAAAGCTAGGAATGAGTTTGTTGGAAAAAGGCATTGACAGACACAAAGCCGATTTGAACAAATTCTTTGATTTTTACCCCACTTTTAGAGATAACAAAGAAATTGTAGCTTTGCTGACCGAAGAATTAGGAGAGGATTTTGATTCGAAAGAGATTTAAGCATGAACTTTAAGTTAACATATATTCCCAAAAGGGACGAAAAGCCACGCGAGAAGGGGGTGACCATGATGATGGATAAGGGGCTCAGCCTGAAAGAAGTTGAAGCCTATTTGGAAGGGAAAGAACACTTGACCGATTTGGTAAAGTTTGGTTTTGGAACCTCTTACATTACACCCAATCTGAAAGAGAAGATTGATTTGTATAAATCAGCCGGGATTCAACCGTATTTTGGAGGTACGTTGTTTGAAGCATTTTACGTGCGCAACAAGATCAACGATTATCGAAAATTAGTCGATAAAATGGGGCTGGAAACGCTAGAGGTTTCTGATGGCTCGGTTGTTATCCCAAACGATGAGAAGTGTGAGTTGATCCACAAGTTCGCCAAAGATTATAGGGTATTGAGTGAGGTAGGCTCAAAAGAAGCCGGAATCATCATTAGTCCCAATAAGTGGATTAAAATGATGACCAATGAATTGGAAGCAGGTTCCTGGAAAGTGATTGCAGAAGGACGTGAAAGTGGTTCTGTAGGTATTTTCAGACCGAATGGAAAGCCACACACCATGTTGGTGAATAAGATTATCTCTAAGGTAAAACCAGAGAACATTCTTTGGGAAGCACCTGCCAAAAGTCAGCAGGTTTGGTTCATCAACTTATTTGGTGCTAATGTCAACCTAGGAAATATCGCACCATTTGATATGATTCCTTTAGAGTGCTTGCGGTTAGGATTGAGAGGAGATACCTTCTTTAACTATTTGCCAGAGAAGATAGTAGCTTCTAAGAAACAGATGCAAGAGAAAGAATAACTTCGATGAGTAAGCGTACGATCAAAGATTATCTGCTCATTTCTGCCAAGGGCTTGGGAATGGGAGCAGCAGATGTAGTGCCCGGAGTATCTGGAGGTACTGTAGCGTTTATTACTGGTATTTATGAAGAGTTGCTGACCTCTATCAGCAATATCAACTTCAAAGCACTTAAAGTACTCAAGAACGAGGGTATAAAGGCTTTCTGGAAGCATGTAAATGGCTGGTTTTTTACTTCTCTTCTAGTAGGTCTCGGAATAGGATTTGTAGGACTCGCAAAAGTCTCCAAGTACCTGATGGAGCATGAGCCGATTGCACTCTGGAGTTTCTTCTTCGGATTAGTAGCAGCTTCCATCTTTTACGTAGGAAAAGAAGTTAAAGAAAAGGATGTAAAGGCGGGAATTGGTTTCTTGTTAGGGGCGGGTATTGCCTACTACGTCACTATTATCCCTCCTTTAGTAGGCGGTTCAGATTCTGCATTTATGATGTTTTTTGCAGGGATGATTGCCATTTGTGCCATGATTTTGCCTGGTATTTCAGGAAGTTTTATCTTACTCATTCTTGGAGCATACCAAACGCTGATGATTGCAATAGATAAGTTAGATTTTGTCGTGATTGTAGTATTTATAGCTGGTGCAATAATAGGTTTGTTATCTTTTTCTAGAGTATTGAAGTGGTTGTTTGAAAAGTATGAATCACTAACGATTGCTATTCTTAGCGGGTTTTTATTAGGATCGCTTAATAAACTATGGCCTTGGAAACATGTTTCAGACGTATATGTAAAACATGCCGGAGAACCTAAGGAGGAGATTGTAAGTTTGGCTGAGAGTAATGTGTTGCCAGCCAAATATCAAACGTTTGAACTAGTTGGGGATGAACTTGTTTATACTGATGCTGACCCTCAGTTGGCTATAGCCATAGTTTGCGCAGTAATTGGTTTTGCATTGATCTTCGGAATTGAATTTGCTGCTAAAAAGTTAGGTAAACCAACCTCAGAATGAAAACATTCGGACTGATTGGCAAGTCGCTGTCGCATAGCTTTTCGCAAGGCTATTTTTCAAAGAAGTTTCAACAACTCGGTTTGTCGGATCATCACTACCTTAATTACGAGATTTCATCGATTGAAGAATTACCTGAGCTGATCGAAAGGGTAAAACCCATCGGACTCAACGTCACGATTCCTTACAAAGAAGAAGTGTTAGCTTATGTAGATGAACTATCTGAAGAAGCAAAAGAAGTAAATGCGGTTAACACGCTTAAAATCAATTACTCAAAAGATGATTTTAAGATAGTAGGTCACAATACGGATGTCTTCGGATTTCGTCAATCCATTAAACCTTTTTTTGCAAGCCACCATGAGAAAGCTCTTATCCTTGGAACCGGAGGTGCAAGTAAGGCAGTAGCTTATGTGCTCAGCAATCTTGGGGTGGAGGTAACCTTTGTTTCAAGAAATCCAAAAGAAGGACAGTTGAGCTACGATGAACTAAATTCGTATGTCATCCGTTTTCATGGAATGATCGTTAATACCACTCCTGTTGGAATGCATCCTCACGAAGAAGCGTTAGTTCCCATCCCATATGAGTACGTTACGGATAAGCATTTATTGATTGATTTAATCTATAACCCAGAAGTCACGCGTTTCTTACAAGAAGGAAAAGCGAGAGGAGCAAAAACCTTAAACGGCTTAACCATGCTTCAGCAGCAGGCTGAAAAGTCCTGGGAGATTTGGAATAAATAAAAAACGGAACCCCACTCTCAAAAGGGTCCCGTCTTTCGACCAAATTGCAATTGTCTCGGAAAAAAGCAAAACTTGAAACCAAACCAACTATCGTTTCACTTTATTTATTGCATATCTGGAATTGAAATGTCATCAGAAGAATCGTTGTCCTTCACTTCTCGTTTTTTCTTGCCTTGAACTACCTTCCCAAAGGTGTAGCTAAAGGAAATATATGCGCTTCTCGACTCCCATCTTCTATTCGAAGTAAAGGTGTAATCGGGTAATGGAGTCGCCTCAAAACCAAATCTTCTGGTTTTGAATACATCGATAAAACTGAGGGTTAATCTTCCTTTGTTCTTGAACATCGACTTGCCAATGGCAAAACCGGCTCCGTAGTTGGGGATAATGCTTCCTTGTAGCACGGTCTGCTTAGGTGTAATACTGCTCCACAACTGCATTGACCATCCTTTTCCAAAACGTCCGGAAACCATTAAGCTACTGCTCAAGCCAGTAAGGTTGATCGTCTCACCACTCGAAAACTCAGGATCATCCGTAGCCGTGTTCCAAACATTGGTTGTAGACATGATTCGAACGCCTTTTACTGGAGTGTAGGTAAGGATCAAGTCACCCCCGTAAAGACTGCTGTTTCCAAGGTTGGTATACGATACCGTAGATTGTACCCCTTCGTAGGAGAGGTTTCTTCTTATCAGGTTGTTGATCAATCGGTAATAGCCAGAAGCATTGATGTTAAACTTATTCCAATATTTTGTAAAATTCAATTCATTCACATGGATTACCTCGGGTTGCAGAAAAGGATTACCTGTTTGCAAAACCAGCGGATCAGAATAATTAGTAAACGGATTCAACTGATGCTCTTCTGGACGGTTGATCCGCTTTCCGTAGCTTAACTGCATTTCTGTCGTTTCGTTGAACTTATAACTCAAGTAGACCGATGGAAACAACATAAAATAGTCGTTGGTGAAACGCTCGTCTGTCGTAATTAGGTGAGATAGCGTATTTGTTTGTTCTGCTCTCACACCAGCCTTCGCACTAAATTTACCGAATTGCTTACTCAACGTAACGTAAGGAGCATAGACATCTTGGGTATAACTGAAATCGTTGATGAGTAAGGTGTCTGCAGAAATGCTTTCTTCGGTTAGTCCAGATTCAGAATAGAAATCATTCTGTCCCTTGCGATGGGTGAAATGAAACCCTGCCTCCAATGTAGTAGAATCATTAATGGGTAAAACGTAATCCGCCTTGGCCAAGTAAGTGGTAAAAAGATTATCTGAAAGGGTGTTTTGGTAGACCGTAGACGCAATGGCATCATTGGCATAGTAGTTTTGCGTCAAGCGCTCATCTGCCAACGAACTGTAAGAAGTAAGGTTAACATCTACATCCAATGTATGCCCAGGATCTTTGAAGGTCTTCTGCCAACCGAAGTTCAACGTTTGGTTATTACTTGGAACATCAATAAGTCCCACACGCTCTGAGTAGCC
Organism: uncultured Flavobacteriales bacterium; assembly: GCA_964387945.1. GTDB lineage: Bacteria > Bacteroidota > Bacteroidia > Flavobacteriales_D > Parvicellaceae > Parvicella. The sequence continues at coordinate 75,540 of CAYLYX010000011.1, forward strand.
GATTTCCTCTTCGTTGTCGTTCACGTTCGTGTAACTAACCGTTCTCTCTCCATCATTTTGCCCGTGGTTAATCGAATAACTCACGTACAATGTATTTTTATCGTTCACAAAGTAATCTACTCCTAAACTACCCGATAGTCCAGTATTAGCACGTTCCCCATAATCTGTCTGACGCAGTCGATCCCAAATCGTATCACCAATTAATACATCACGATTCAGGTCACCACCAAACCATATTTTTCGGTCTGAAAGTCCCATCGTGCTGCTGATGTTCCATTTTTTGTTACGATAGTTCAGCGAAAGTGAATTATTGGTTTTGTGGAATTTACTGTATCCAAAGCTCGAACTTACTGTACCGTTAAAGCCGACCATCTTTTCTTTCTTGAGAATGATATTGATGATTCCCGAAGTGCCTTCTGGATCATACTTTGCAGAAGGGTTAGTGATGAGTTCTACCTTATCAATTGAAGCGGCTGGAATTTGTTTAAGCAACTCTGATACAGGAATAGCAGAAGGTCGTCCATCTATAAAAATAGTAACGTTGGCATCACCCCTCAGCAAAATATTATCGTTTTCATCCACTGTGATGAGCGGTACGGTACGCATGAGATCAATTCCAGTCCCGCCCTTGCTCACTTCACTTTCTGAGGCATTAAAAACTTTCTTGTCAATGTGGTTTTCCATGAGGGACTTTTCGCCCTTTACTTCAACTTCAGTGAGTTCACTTACCGTTTTTAACCGAATATCTTTAGCACTAAAACTGGGCTGTTCTTTGGATAGCACTACATCATTTATTAGTGTAGATTCAAATCCTATGAAGTCTACTACTAAGAAATAACTACCAAAAGGAATCTTTTCTAAAATGAATTCACCTTCCGCATTTGTTATCGTTCCAGTAACCAAGGATGAATCTGCAGATGACTTGAGCGCTACCGTAGCATATTCGAGAGGTACTTCTTCGATATCGTCTGTTACTTTCCCTACTATGGCGCCAGATTGTGCCAACGACCACGTAGATAAGATGAGACACAAAAAGATTAATCGAGCTTTCATGGTTATGATTTTAGGTCAAAAGTACCGTTGAAGAGTACGAACCAATTGTAAAAATGTAAACCTCCACTGCTAAAGAATGTTAAAAGTTGCCAATTCTACAGTACATCCAACCGACCATCTTATCTTAGATACCAGTTGTCAATTAATTCCCAAAAACGAAAAAAAATCACGGTTAATTTGATGTAGATGATCACTTCAGAAACAAAAGCAAAGGGAGAACTTTCC
>CAYLYX010000011.1:76827-88267 GCA_964387945.1 uncultured Flavobacteriales bacterium
ATTCGTTCCCGCAGAATTGAGCGCGGAGACTTTTTCCATTTTTACGGAGAGCATTTGGCGGCATTATACCCCAGAAGGGGAGATGATGCTTTTTCCGGATGGCACCTTCAATGTGGTAGTGATCAATCAACCAGCTATGATTGACGGTCAGCAGGTTGGTCAAGGCGTCTACTTTGTGCCAGTCCTTTCCAGGTCGGTTCTTATTCAAAGCCCAGCACCGATCTACGGACTCCGACTCAAAATTTTTTCGCTGCACAATTTAATTCAATGCAATAACATTCCGATTCAGCAAACCAGAGAAGTGTTTAAACTCTCTTTATCGCAACAGTTAGCTGAGCACACCTATAAGCGCACGGTAAACGCAGAAAGTTTGAGAGAAGCGCTCAGAACGTTAGAAAATCTGAATTACGAGCTACTACACAAGAACTATGTGGTTAATCCAGCGTTAAGAGACCGAGTGAATTATATTTTAGACAGAAAAGGCAATATTCAAATCAACGAGATGTGTGAAGCTTTTGAAATTTCCAGACAGGGTTTGCACAAGTCCTTTAAGAATACCTTGGGCATTGGTCCTAAAGAATTGGGAGCTATTTGGAGGCTAAATCATTACATGTGGCGATTGCAATACGAAGATAATCTTGCCGCTTGCGCTTACGATGCTGGGTTTTATGATCAAGCGCATAGCATCAAGGAATTCCAATCAAAGTTGGGATTAAGTCCAACGAAATTTATTACACACAATCCTGACACGGTATCGTATGTTCATCACACCATCGAAAAGCGTTTTACGAACTTCTACGACCCCGAACTTTAACGACAATTGCGTAGATAACCGCAAGGAGATTAAGTACCACTAAAGCCCCATATAACCACCAGCCATAAGTGTAGTAAATGGTCAGATCGGCACCATCACTATTACCGACCACTCCCTCTACATAGGCTTCCATCCACATCGGAAAAAGCAACAACAGGAGTAAATTGACGCTGCTAGGAATCAGGATTGATCGTTCTGTAGTCACAAATCGATAGCTCAGCAACGTGATAAGCAAATAAAAGACGATGACCATTCGTTGAAACAGATACGCAAATTGGATACCCCAGAAACCTTTGTCTTTTCCAAAAATATCCCCACCATAGATCCAGATATCTGGGACGTCTGGGCCATAGAATTCATAACCTCCCGGACCTATTTTCATGTAAACGAAAGGAAGGAAAAGACATAAAGCACAAAGAGTAAACATGGAAAGGTGAAGCAACTTTGAGAATAGGTTCATAGTGGTCTTTGAACCAAAAAACGAAATAAAAGTGCGGTTTATTGTCGTTTAAAAATTAAAGCAAGGTGACACCTCGAGGCCCTTCGTTAAACATCAAATCCAAAATACTCAGATTGGGAATAAAGCCATATTTCATGTCAAACACCTGCATGTATTCAAAATCAATGCTATTCCTTGGGTCATTTACTTTAGGATGAATCACTTCGCGTAAATCCTCGTACCCTTCGTAGGCTTTTTCGTACTTAGTCGTGTACGTCACAGGAGTATCAATTTGAAGTAGAGTAGTGACCTTTTCAAAAATAGCTTGGTTAAGTTCCGTTAAGGATTCATAAGTAGCTTGATAAAAAGGAGCAAAATGACTTTCGTAGTACTCAAAATAAGGAGAAGAACGGTAAGCAGATTCCAATGACCGCCAGTGCAGCTTTTGCCATTGTTGCGTAGCATCCAGCTTTACTTCGTTCATAGGAGTACGCGAACCTCTTCGTTCTAGTGGTAAGATCAACTTCAGTTTGCCGTTGGCACCATAGATTTCACAACGATTGCGATACGATTGCTTTTCATAATGATCATGCACTTCAATCAAAGCTTCATCTGCCTGCTTCAGGGCTTTATAGTAAGCAATATTCCCAGTGTAATGTGATCCTAAAAGTACCTTCATAGAACGGTTTGTTTAATGCAAAGAAAAACAAAATCTTAAACCTAGTTGATTACAGACGATGTGATCTTTTCGAGAGTATCAAATGCGGTACGGTTTTTGTATGATTCCATTAAATAAATTGACTTGATCATACTATTTTAAACGTTAATCCGTTTTTGATATAGCGAGTCTATAAATTGCTTAACTTAACACTAATTAAATCCCTGAAATATGAAAACGAAGTATCTTCTCTTTGCCGCTTTAGGAATAGGTCTTTTAGGCACTTCCTGCACCAAAACAAAAGGTGAAATCACCATGACGTATAACAAAGCCTCTGCTGTTTATGCAGATTTGGATGAAATTAGAAACACACCCTTGGTAGCTTCCGCAAGGTCTATTCAAGAACCCGGTAAGATTTACATCGGAGATAATTTTCTATTGATAGGAGAGAAGGAAGAAGGTATTCATGTTTTTGATAATACAAATCCTAATAACCCAGTGGCATTGAGCTTTTTGCAATTGCCCATGACCCGCGAATTTTACGTGGATGGCAACTTCATTTATGCTGAAGGTCATTATGACTTTATGAAGATCGACATGTCTGATATGTACAACCCATCGCTTGTAAATAGGGTAGAGTACGCTTTTGGAGAGGTTCACCAAAATGATAGAGGAGAAGATATTGTTGGATTTACTTACGAAACGGTAACCGAAACGTTTGAATTGGGAAGTCCTGAGGCGCAAGCGCTAGAGGAGAACACGTACCTCTATTACGATTATCAAGATAATTTGGTGCCCGTAGCCTCTGTTCCATCATCTTTTGTAGGTGCTGGAGGAGATGTAAAAGGTACGTTAAACAAGATCACCACGCTTAACAATTATGCGTACGTGGTTGGAAATGACGAAATCTTTGTATTCTCCGACCAAGGAAATACAATGAGTTACTTGAACAGAATAGATGTTTACACTGGAGATGTAGAAACGATCTATCCTTATGACAATTACTTATACCTTGGAACACAGAGTTCGATGGAATTGTTTAGTACAGCTAACCCAGAAGCTCCATCGCACGTTTCTGAGTACTGGCACCCAACATCGTGTGATCCTGTTTTGCCTACTGGTGATGTGGCTTACTTAACACTTAGATCTGCTGATAACTCTGGTTGTGCAGGTGACGAGAATACATTGACTGTGATTGATATGACCGATATTTTTCACCCAGAGCAGTTGAACTCTGTAGTGATGGACAGTCCATATGGAATTGGCTTGGATGGAGATTACCTTTGGATAGGAGAGGGGAATAACGGTTTGACGCTGTTGGACAATTCAAACCCTCATAATCCAACCATCCTTAAGACGTTTACAGGTGTGCAAGCGTATGATGTGATTCCAAATCCGTATCAGGCGAATTCAATTTACGTAACGGGTGACAATGGTATGAACGTGTATAGCGTTGACTACAATGCTTTAACGATCTCGCCAGTAACTTCTATCTATTACTAAACCCATGCTCACGTTGACAAAAAGAGGCGTTGGATTGCTCATCCTTTCAACGTTTCTTTTGACATATGGATGGTCTCAAAAGAATCAGCCTGTAGAAGGCGGGTATATCTTTAAGAATTGGTGGGCGCCTAACTTTGTGGGGATACCGATCGATATCGACAACTCCGACCATGAGTACAGCGCTGTTTCGCCTACTGGAGACACCATTGTGATGCGCAACGTGAAAATTCGGAAGATGTATACAGACGAAGAGGTTTACGTTTTTTCGGATCGAAAATTTCATTACAAGAAAGCCAACCTGTTCGAACACACCTACAGTTTTGGAGCAGCACATTTCAGTTGGGATTTTAAGTACGTCAAATCGTTTAAGTTTCCCTTGGAAGTTGGCTTGGGAGCTGGACTGCATACCAATTCGCTATCGTTTCCTACAGGTTCTGGGTATTTTTGGACGAATATCATATCATTACCTACCTATCTCCAGGTAAACTACAAGTTGTTTGGAAACAGAAATAAAGTGTATGTAAAAGGTGCTCTAGGATTGGCGAACAATGTCAATACGTGGAGTGTTTCGGACGTTTCTAACCATCTTTTTGCTCGAGCCGGTTTGGGAATTATTTTCTCCAGCAGAAACAGGTTCAAGCATTTCTTTGAAGTGGGACAAAGCTACTCAGGTGTTTCTGGTGAAGCCCAATCTTGGGACGACAACATCATCGGAAATGTAAAATTCTCTAATGTTCAATTTCATCGTTTTACCTTTACCTACGGTTTTCAGTTTGGGAAATAGCGATTACAAAAGGAAGTTCTTGGACTTAAATGAGCCCATCGTTATTCCAGAAGGTACAGATAGCAAGGTATTAGACAAGGACTTTGTTTAGTGAAACACTCACTATAATTAGTAATCCAAAGCAGAAATAATTAATAAAAAATGGAGCTTTCCAAACTAGCTATTTTCAAATTAAGGAAAGGAAACGAACTGGAAAAATCGTTGTATGAGCTAATTGAACAACGAATAACTACCTCAGAGTTCAACGCTTCATTGAAGAAGGTCTTTGGAGCGTTTATTCAAGTAGATGATTCAGCTGAATTTGCTTTCTACCTTAACGAAACCCTTACCATATCTACCGTTGATGGTCCATTTGAAATCTGGGGAATTGCTAAAGCGTTGAATACCTATTGGAAGTATCATGAACTATTTGGTATAGAAAACTATGGTGCTGACAGTAAAGACTATTTCTATTATCTCCAGATCGGAGCAAGTCCGGAAGGGGATATGTTTTTTCTTTCATTGGATACGGGAGAAGTCTTTTGTAAAAAGAAAAGAGCCTTAAGTGAGATGGAAGGATACGATACACAAGAAATTCTAAGTCAAGTCTTTAGAGAACCCCACTTCGCTGTCTCCAAATGGCTAACTTTTATGCAGTTATGCACAGCAAAGGGATTAGACAAGTTGTCCATTGAACAGCTCCATCAGGAAGGTGAGTTATTAGGGGAAATTGCAGGAGAAATATTCAACAATAAATCCGAAATCACGAGCTTTTTTCAGCAAAGTTGTTTTGATGTCTGGGAAGACAAGGAGCAGATCATCGATAAAATCTATACCACAGCAAAGCCTTTGATTAAGGCAAGAGGGGAGGTGCAGTAAACTTATTTATGTTGTTCCCGAACCCAAAGAATGGCTCTATCTATTTGAGAAAAAGCTCTTGCAGGCACTTTAGGCCGAGCAATTCGTAGGTAAAAATTTACCCAAATTCGATTAGGAAGTGAGTTGAGTACTAAAGCCTCAGCAACTTTAGTCTTATTGATATGATCATCATTTGCAACTTGTTTTAAGACTTCTGTATCAATCTTTACATATGCATTTCGGGTATCGGTAATCAAACGTATGGGACGACCATCCGTAAGTTCAAGAATAAACAGTTGCAATCGCTTTAAATCTGCAAACTCAAGTTTATCTTCCTCAAGGCGTTGTTCATCATGAGCAGTAAGTATAACCACATCATCGGGAAGCAGCTCGATATGGATCAACTCTTCCCAAACCGCAGTTAAAACAGTTTCATCAGTTATCATGTAGTAGTTAGTAGTTGTGATAAATATAGACATTTTGTCTTTACGAACTTCTTTTGTACAAAAAATAAACATAGCGTACTGCTTCAGAAATCCTTATTTGTGGCACAACATCTTTGCTGTCAGTTCGAACGGAGCGCTTCATTCAGCTTTTCCTGAAAATGGGGTAGGTCTGAGGGGGTAAAAATCAGCTTAATTTCTTCTTCTGAAGGATGCAATGTCATAAAAGTTTGCGTGTGGCGATAGGTTTTGGTAGATGTTTTGGTATAAACGCCTGTTGGAGTAGCTTTTCCCAAGGGCAAAATTTGCACAACGTCTTGAACAACTTCGGTTTCTTTTTGAGTTTTAGCGGAAGTCTCTGTGCGAATGTCTACATGAGTGACATGGGTTAACGCAATGGTTTGGTCAATTATGCTGGAACTGGTATTCGATTTAAAAACAATCGTGAGATGGCCCGTAGACGGATCAAAGATAAAGTCGCGCTGATAGAACGAATGTTTCGATCCAGGAATTTTCCATTTCGCCCGATTGGCAAGAATCAAATACAATCCTAGCAACAAGGAAATCCCTAAGGGCAACCATTCTTCAATTCGATCAGCTTTAAACTGAGTGGTGAAATAAAATAGTCCTATACCCGCCAATACAATTCCTGCTACAACGTATTTTGTAGGTGCGAACGTTTTGATGTTTTTCTCTTTTCTTTCTGTAGAGAGGAGGATAGGTTTCATACTATAGACGAATGTACGAATATAATGATAGTGATGGGTTTCGAAATACTCTATTTAACATAATGTATATTATAGGTCAAGAGAAGTGATTTCCGTAATACGATAGTATTTAACATAGAACCAGTTCTCGCTAAAATTGTGACTTTCCAATAGAACGCTCCGATTTTTTCAGTTAGAAATTCCGATTTTAAATTGTTGTTTTTGGAAATATATTTCATAAATATTTCTATTTAATTTTATTCGCCTTCCATAAGAAATAAAGATCCTTTGTTGACATGCTATCTTTACTATCAGTAAATTTGGCGTGCTGATTAATTGTATTTAATGCACTTAATCCGCTTGTTGCAAATGCTCCAGTCAAAACGGAACTATCTATATTGTATTGAGACAGTACTAACCCTCCAATAGTACAAAGTTCATAGAAACAGCCTTAACTTTGGAGTAAAACATTTTGAATGCTTGGTTTCTAGTGAGACATTGTATGAAACATTGGGATTAGAATGAGTCCAAAGTAAGTTGAAAACGAATTAGAATACGTTTATTCATTTAAACTATTCATAGTGCAAAACGACATATCTATTTAACCACTAAGTGGTCCACTTGAATATCATGTTTCTCAAATGGTATCGTATCGAACACTTGAAAGTCGTATTGAACTGCAACTTTAAGCGAATCGAGGTGTTTTAGTAGAAACCTATCATAGTACCCTCCCCCATATCCTAGTCTGTTCAGATTCCAATCAAAGGCCAATCCTGGCATCACAATCAGGTCTATGGGGCCAGTATATACCTGATTGCCTGAAGGGTGAATGGTGTTAAACACCCCCGTTTCAATACGATCAAAACCGGTAAACACCAAATTCTCTAATTGTCTTTTGGGCAATACTTTAGGACAAACAACCTTAACATTTTTTTTCATCAGCCAGCTGATAAAAGGCGTAATATCAACCTCCCCCTTTATCGGTAAATAAACATGAACAACCTTTGCCTCTTTGCGGATCACTATTCGCTTTAATCTTTCACAAAGAGCATGATCCAATCTACGTTTTTCTTTAGGGTTCATTTGCTTCCTTAAAGTCAACATTCGGTTTCTCAGCTCCGCTTTTTGTTCTTTGATGGTACTCATGATAAAATATTTCGGACAAATATATCCTTTATTAAAAATTGAGACCTATATTTGTATCAGAAATAAGCAATAAAATGTTTTCAAAAGCATGTGAATATGGCATTAGAGCTACTCTTTTTGTGGCAGAGCAATCGGCAAAAGGAAAGCGCACAGGCGTTAAAGAAATTGCTAAACAAACTGATTCGCCAGAAGCATTTACTGCAAAAATTCTACAAACCCTCGTTAAAAGTCAAGTATTAGCTTCGGTTAAAGGGCCTTCTGGAGGGTTTGAAATAGACAAAGCTAGTCTAGACAAAATCACATTAATGCATCTTGTAAAAGCAATTGATGGTGATAATATCTATAATGGTTGTGGGCTTGGGTTGAAAGAATGTAATGCTAAACGTCCTTGTCCGGTGCATGATCACTTTGTCTCCATTAGAGATGACCTAAAAAAGATGTTATCCATTACTACCCTATCTCAATTGATTGAAAATCTAGAAAATGGCCATACCGTATTGAAGCGATAAAAAAATTTAACCTAATAAAAGATAAAAAGGTCTAAATATATTGTATTATGAAAAAAGAATCGAAACTAAGTGACGCAATCAAATTTTACGAAAAGAACAGATTTGGAGCGATGACCTTAATGATGACGTTTCAAAGTTGTCTGGGATCCGTTGCGGCCATGTACACATTTGTGACGAATAACATGACGCAATTAGCTATCATAGCGTCCATTACAATGGCATCGAATGCTGTGTTTATTGCGCAGGCTCCTGCAAAATGGTGCTTGTATACATTTTTAGTGAGCGTGCTGACCAACTTCATATTAATCCTATTAAACAATTTCACATAAAATGAAAGACATAGAGACGTTAGACGACATTAAAACAATGGTAAATCAGTTTTACTCATCGGTAAGAGAAGATGATATGCTGGGGCCTATTTTTACGCATTTCATAAAAGATTGGACACCGCATCTTGAAACAATGTATAAGTTTTGGCAAACCCTTCTACTAGAAGAGTACACTTATTCAGGATCTCCGTTCCCCCCTCACGTAAAACTCCCCATTCGCTCTGAACATTTTGAACGCTGGGTAACAATTTTTCATCGTACGGTGGACAATAATTTCTGCGGAGAGAAGGCTCAAATAGCCAAACAAAGAGCTGAACAAATCGCTCACGTCTTCGAAGCAAAATTGGAGCTAATCAAATCAGACATTTAAACCCATGACTACTTTTATAACAAAACACCCACTACTCCTAATAAGCAGTGTCTTATGGATAGGTTTTATCCTCGCCATTAGTTTCATGGAAGCCTGGCTGAAATTTAGAGCACCCGGCATTACCCTACCCTTAGGACTTGGGATAGGAAGACTCGTATTTTTTGTGCTGAATAAGATCGAATGGGTGCTCGCTATTATTTTGATCACCCATTTAATTCTGTATCGGAGCCATTTTGATTCACCTCACTTGGTACTCAGTGCTTTATTACTTGTGCTTTTGATGCTTCAAACATTTTGGTTATTGCCTTTATTAGATGCGAGAGCAGAAGATTACATTCAAGGTAAAGATGTGGCAAGTTCGTTTCTTCACCTCTATTACGTGATTGCCGAGTTTTTAAAACTACTTGCCTTAGCTTTTATCACCTTTAAATTATTTATAAGAACATGACAGAATTAACAGAAAACACTAGCCTAGGAGAAATTGTAGCCTTTGATTACCGCATCGGAAAACTATTCGAACAACACCATATCGACTATTGTTGTAATGGAAACAGATCCCTACGAGAGGCTTGTGAAGCCATAGCTTATGACCCCAATGAACTACTCATTGAGATCAATGCTGTTTTAGGCATGCAAACAAGCGAGAGCATAAACTACTCAGACCTTGAGCTAAATGAACTTACCGATCATATCGTCAAGCATCATCATGCTTATGTTGAACAGCAATCGAATGAAATTCTACCTCTCTTAGAAAAGGTTAACAATGTTCATGGTAAAAAACATCCTGAATTGCGGCAAGTTTATGATCTTTTCAAGGAAGGAGTGCAAGAATTGGCAAAACACATGAAGAAAGAAGAGTTAATATTGTTTCCATTCATTAGCAAAATGATCAAAGCGGCTCATGGCGAAATTGACCCGTTTATAATCGCTACAGATGCGGTTAAAAGTCCAATAGACCAAATGATGGATGAACACAATATAGAAGGTGAGCGATTTCAAAAGATCAACGAATTAACAAATGGCTACACGCCTCCTGAAGATGCTTGTAACACCTATATTCGAACATATTCATTGTTGTCGGCATTTGAAAAAGACCTACATCTACACATTCATTTAGAGAACAATATTCTTTTTCCAAAAAGCTTAATTCTGCAAAAGAGCCTTGATAAAAGTAATGAGTGATCTGGTAATCAAAAATAATAGTGGCTACACTAGGTTTAGCGAACATTACATATATTTCACTTCTTCGGACTCTATTAGAGAGTTGAAACACCTAGTAGAGCGAACTGATCTTACGTGCGCGAAGAATAAGAGCCGAATTCAACTGAACTTATTATTCGAACTTTGTTTAATATTGCTTTTTCTCACCACCACACTACTAACCCTTCCATTAATTATAGTCTTTCCGGGGATCTGCATATTAACGCCAATTGCAATTGCTCGAGTGGTCGGATATTTTAAAATAGACTTTAATTGTATATTTCTAATTCCATATCATAAAATATATTTAGTCAAATTAATTGATAATCGGTTAGAAATATCATTTAGAAATGGGGATTTAGACAAGGACATGGTAGAAATCAAAGACTTGAATGAAGTGGATATTAAACAGCTAACAGCTTTCAATCTACTAGCAAAGTTTCATGAATAACTTGTTAAATGCTCAGCCTAGTACCAATCATAAGTTGATTTTTTGACCAGCTACTGGAAGTTTGATTCATTATGCCGAGTTCCAAGACAACTTTTTCTGATAATTTATAGCCACTTCCAAAGTACAATCGATTGAAGTCAAAATAGTTTAAGTTTGCGTTTTTGGGCGATAATTTTGGATTAAGAAATACTTCATTTGAAACTTCCAAATAAAATGTATTATCCTTTATAACTTCGTTATTTAATGGAATTCGGACAATTTGATTAAGTCTTGTCCTTAGTCTAAACGGCTGATTTTGGATAAACCTTTCTTCAATTCTTAGAAGCGTATTTAGGTTCAATCTTTTCAGTATAATTTTAGGAATCGAGATTTCTTGATGAACTCTGTATTCTGGAATGCAATTAGATTCAGGAAACGGTTCTTTAGAAAGAAAAAAGAAATTATTCACGGATAACGCAAGACCTTTTGAAGAGATGGTCTTTTGAATACCTATTCCCGAAACAAACTGCTGTAAATCTCCCAATATATTCCAGTTTCTATCATGAATTTCAGCATTAAATTTCCATTCATTCCCAACATCTGCGGCAAGTCTTAAACTATACCATCCTCCTAATTGTTCTTCATTCACTTGAGAATAGTTTTTATCAAAAACACAAAAGATTATTATTAGAATACAGATCCTCATGTACCTTTATAAAAGAGGTGAGTTGCTTTGATTAGGTCTAACTGAAAAAAAACCAATTCACTAAATATGAATCAACAATGTCCTGGCTTGAATTAAAACTAACACACAATTAACTCCCAGGACACCCAAATCAAACAACTTAAAAGTATTAATCCTTACCAAAACTAACCCACCTCAGATTTTACATAATTTCAATTTTCTTAAGAATCTTTTTATTTACTAACTCACCATTATCAACAACAAGGGCGGATTGTAAAACTTCATTTTTATTTTTTATAGTTTCATTCTCCATGTAATACCTTAAAAACGACTCCATTTTATTTCCTAAGATCATAGATGATGTGAGTGGCACATCATTAAATAACTCAGAGCTACCTATTATATCAACACCTTCACAGCTATTTATGGCTCCCTCAATTGTTAGCTCAGTTGTTGCTCCATATCTTGACGTTAAATCAATAATCTTAGCATTATTTTTCATTGTACTAATCATTTTTTTCGATATTAATGACGGATTGGAAAACTCCTCATATCCTAATGTGCATATCACTAAATCTATTTCAGT
>CAYLYX010000011.1:88277-108026 GCA_964387945.1 uncultured Flavobacteriales bacterium
AGTATGATGCCAGTATTTCACTGGAGTTATTTTTATTTCCAGACAAGTTCTCTTTGGTGATAAAAATGCCCCCCAGTTTTTCAACGACATCCATCGCCCTATCGCAATTATCAAATACAAGTACAACTGCTCCAATACTCTTAGCCGTTTCAATGGCCTGCTGTCCTGCTACTCCAGCTCCTATCACCATAATCTTAGAAGGGGGGATATAGTCATTATTACCTTGCATCATCGAAACAACTTTATTTAACTTATTAACCCCAGAAATTACAGCCTGATAACCAGATATTCTTTCAACACCTTCGGTTACACGCATATACTTTGATAAGGTATTTTTCGGAAGTAATGTTAGGCTATATAATCTAACAGGACGTTTTTGGAAGTTGAGTAATAAGAAATAGCTATCATAAACTTGATGGCACCCTAATACCACTTTCAAATCATCGTGACATTGAACATCAACATCGCTATTGTAAGTTATAATAACCTCAGATGATTTGATTAATTCTCTTCGATTTAAGGCAAGCAAAGCCCCTGCATTAACGTAGTCTTCATTTGTGAATCCAGACTCCAATCCTGCTCCTGATTCAACAATCACTTTAGCGATGTTCGAGAGACTCTTTACGTTTGCAGGGGTCAATGCTACCACCTTACTATTATATTCTTTAACAACTCCAATTATTTTCATAACTAACAAATTAGGGAAAAAGACCTCGCTCTAAATAAGTTTGTTCAAGCCTTCTCAATGCAACTGCATATGCGGATGTTCTATAATCTGTAGATAGTTCTATGGAAGTTGAATTAACCTTTTTAAAAGCATCCGACAATTTTTCATCTATTTTTTGGAGAACCTCTTCTAATTTCCAGTTTTCGCTTCTCTTGTTTTGAAGCCACTCATAGTAACTTCCAATTACTCCTCCTGCATTGCAAAGAATATCGGGCAAAATGACTATGCCGCGCTCTAAAAGACTTTTTTCTGCATCAACATCTAAAGGGCCATTTGCACCTTCAGCAATGAGACCCGCCTTAATATTATTGCAGTTTTCCAAAGTAATTTGATTTCCGAGTGCGGCTGGAATAATAATATCGCAATCAATACCAAAAAACTCTTGATTAGCCATTAATCTACTATCGACAAATCCTACTATATCCCCACTGTTGATTGCTGAGTAGTTCTTCAATTGATCAGGGTCGATCCCCTTTTCATTATGAATGGTTCCACTAATATCCTGTACTGCGATTAGCTTCGCACCAAGATGACATAGAAATTTGGCAGCCCAATATCCAACATTTCCAAACCCTTGAACAATAAATGTTTTATTCTTTAAATCATAATCGTTTTGTTGCGCCCACTCATTAATAATTGAAACCACTCCAAATCCTGTGGCTCGATCACGTCCTTCCAGTCCTCCTGAACCAACTGGCTTTCCAGTGACAACGTGCATGTTTTTTTGTCTCTCAGAAGTTGATTTTATGGCAGCATATGTATCGGCTATCCATGCCATAACCTGTGCATTTGTATTAACATCTGGAGCTGGAATATCTAGATCCGGACCTATGTTGTCCCCTAATGCATAAACAAATCTTCTTGTGATTCTCTCTAGTTCCGATTTTGTGTAGTTTTTAGGATTTATTTGTATGCCTCCTTTACCTCCTCCGTATGGCAGACCTACGAGTGCTGTTTTCCATGTCATCCAGGCAGCTAATGCACGAGCTGCGTCTATATCTACTGTTGGATGATATCTAAGTCCTCCTTTATAGGGACCCAAGTAATTGTTGTGTTGAACTCTGTAACCAGTGAATACCTCTATCTCTCCAGAGTCCATTTTAACGGGAAAATGAACAACTATTTCATTGTTTGTTTGAGACAGTATCTTTCTCACACCTTTATCTAATGCAACAATATCAGCAGCTTTATTAAATTGCTTCAAAACGTTTTCGTACATCCCAGTTTTTTTCTTATTTACTTCCTTTACTTTCATTTCTTCATTATTTAAACTCTTCACAATATGTTTTTTTCTCTTTATCCAAAGACAAAGTACATGTAGTAAAAAGGTCACACGTTTGGCATATACTTTTAACCTTTACTACCCTATTTTCCCTTTTCAATTTTGCTGGATCATTTTCTATTACTTTTCGAATTTCTTCCTGTTCTTTAAATTCGTGCATTGAACACCAATTCCGATGTGGCAAATCTTTCTGATACACGCACCTAGTACTGTTCAGACAATCACTACAAATAGTCATTTAATTCATATCAAAACATTAATTACTAATGTCTTTAGCGAAGGGCATGCCAAACCAAACCGACAAACATTTAAAAATCTGTTTATCAGTTTGTTGTAATTTTAAATAGAGTTTGTGTACGGTTTTGAAATGGCGAATAAATGGGTAAAAAATACCCA
The DNA here is from genome assembly GCA_964387945.1 of uncultured Flavobacteriales bacterium. Taxonomy (GTDB): domain Bacteria; phylum Bacteroidota; class Bacteroidia; order Flavobacteriales_D; family Parvicellaceae; genus Parvicella. The sequence goes on from CAYLYX010000011.1 coordinate 90,683, forward strand.
AGCGGGTAGTATTACCCCATATCACCTAATTTTTTCCGAAGAGTTTTACGATCTATCTTCAAAATCTCTGCCGCCTTGGATTTATTGTTTCCTGTTGCTTTGAGAACCCGTTTAATATACTTAATCTGATATTCATCCAACGACAGAAAGTCATCTTCTGATGAATTGGTTTCGATTGTCATCTTCATATAGCTTGGAATATGAGTCATTAAAACTCTACTTCCGACAAGAATGACCAACCTATGAATGAAGTTCTCTAGCTCTCTTACATTTCCAGGCCAAGCATAATGCTCTAAGGTTTTTAGAACATTTTTATCAAATTTCGGAACAGGCAAACTATGTTCCTTGGAAAACTTATAGGTAAAATGGTTGATTAACTTTATAATGTCTCCATCTCGATCTCTTAGCGCAGGAATTTTTAATGAAAGTACGTTAAGCCGATAATATAGGTCCTCCCTAAACTTTCCTTGTCTAACGAGTTCTTTAATATCTAAGTTTGTAGCGGAAATTATTCGAACATCGACTTTTTTAGATTTAGAGCTACCAACTGGAGTGATTTCCTTTTCTTGAAGAACTCTCAAAAGTTTAGCTTGAACCCCAAGACTAGTATTAGTAATCTCATCCAAAAAAATCGTGCCTCCATCAGCAGACTCAAAAAAGCCCTTTCTGTCAGATATGGCGCCAGTAAAACTACCTTTTAAGTGACCAAATAACTCACTCTCAATTAACTGTTCAGGTATTGCTCCACAATTAACTGGCACGAATGGAGCTGAAGAATATTTACTTTCATAATGAATCGCTCTTGCAATCAATTCTTTTCCAGTTCCGCTCTCTCCATTAATTAAAACTGTTGCCTTATTATTGAGTGTCTTTTCAATCATCTCAAATAACTCTACCATTTTTGGTGATGAGCCTATAATACCTGGAAACCCTTTGGTATAGTCATTATCATTAATCGTGTCTGGCTTTGATACTTCTAGCGGCCCGACTCTCATAATCGCATCATATAAATCTTCTGCAGGAAAAGGCTTTATTAGATACTCAGAAACCCCCATTTTCATTAAATCCACAGCTGAGTTGACATCGGGATATCCCGTCATAACTAACATTGGAAGGTCGGAATAGTGTTCAGAAACATAGCGAATGAGTTGTTCACCACCTATGTTTGAAATTTTAATATCAGAAATTAACAGGTCAATTTCGCTATGTTCAAGTATATCTATTGCATCCATAACATTATCTGATGTTACTGGCGACAGACCCTTACTCTCCAATTGCCTGCATAACAATTCCAGTAGGTCATTGTTGTCATCAACTATTAAAATTTTTGATATTAACTTCATCGATTCAGACTTTTAGAACAATAGTAACAGATGTGCCTTTATCAACCTTGGAATCTATTTCAATTCTCCCTTGATGAGCCTGAATTATGCCTCTACTAACAGGCAATCCTAACCCAGTTCCGGTAGTATTTCTTTTTTTAGAATAGAAAGGTTGAAATAGAAGCTTTAATTCATCCTCTGACATTCCTATTCCATTGTCAGTAATCACAAGTCTAACTTCCCTATTCAAATGTCGAGAAGAAACGATTAGCTTTCCATGCTCCTTCATAGCATCAAGCGCATTTAAAATAATATTGAAAATAACTTGCGAAAATTGTGTTGGATCCATTTTTAATTTTGGAATACCCTCTTCTAGACGCAAACTGACTGAAATATTTTTCTCCTGCAGTTGAAGTTTTAGCAAATCTACGCTTTCAACAATTAACTCATTTACGTCAATATTTTTAAATGACGAAGGAATCTCACATGAAAAATACATTAGCTTTTTTACAATTGTAGATGCATGATTAGATGACTTTAACACTTTTTCTAAGTCTCTAATTTTTTGAAGGTCTGTTTCTCTGTCAATTAATAACTGGGCATAACCAATTATATTAGTTAATGGTGTATTTAATTCGTGAGCAATGCCACCTGTAATTTCTCCAAGAAGATTAAGCTTATCTTCTTTCCTTAGCTTCTGTTGGATAAGTAACTCATTCCGATTCTTGATCTCAATCTCAATTAGACTTTGAATCTCATAACCTATTTGATTTAGTAGAAATTGCTCCTCGTACAAAAAGGGTTGTTCAATAAAGCTTACATCCTTCGTTTTATAAAACACCACTAATTCAGCCTTGATTCCATTTGTAAGTTGAAAAGATGTTCTTTGAGACTTCCCTCCATTCGGTTCTACTCCATAATGAGAATCACCGTAGGTTAGGTATGCCAGTATCCTATCTGGGTACTGCCATCCTTTTGGAATTTCTTGCATAATTTCATTCAGACATTTATCTAGATTATTTTTGTGGTGTCTAGCTATCCTAGAGATACTATACAAGCATTCTAATTCCTTAACCCTTTCTGTCAATTTCTTCGAAAGTAAATTGTACTCGAATTCCGTATAACTTTCCATTATCCTCAAAAGTTCATTTAACTAAATAAAAAATGTCACTAATTGACACCCTCTAAAGTAAACTTAATTTGATGAACTCTTGCTTTTAGGAAGAAAAACAGCGACAACAGTTATGAGGCTTAATATAATTAACACGATAATTTCTATATTGGTGAATAACTCTGAAATGTTCACGAAGTACTTAGTTTCATAAACTTTTTTCCTACTTTCATTTGTTTGAGTAAATATCAATTGCTCTAGGTTAGATTTTATTTTAGCTAGCTCTTCCTTCGCTAATTGAGTATAATTACCATAGTCTCCATGTTCACTTTGTATGATTGCTATTTCTGTTTCTAACGTCTCAAGGTCATCAATATTCCCTTTAAGATCATCGAACAACTTTAGCTCTTCATCTTTCATATAAGTTACCTCATATAATTTTATGTAATTCGAAATCGAAGCATTTACTTGAGATTGATTAAGATCTGATGAATCAGAACTAAGAGCTATTTCTTTCTTATAAATTTCTTCTCTCAAATTGTAAATAATCTCTAAAGCGACTACCCTATCATTATGTATTTGGGCTGTTGAGTTACTAATTTGCTGAAAGTTGCCTTGGTCAATTAAATTAGTGGCAAGAATCAATATGAAAACCAATAGTGTGGCAGTTATTAGCTTTAATCTTTTAGGCATGTTAAATCAGTTTTAAAGTTTGATTAGTAATGTTACTGCTCAAATCTTCTTTGGGATTCACTTTCTTTTTAGAGTCTTAATTCCATTCCTCATTTTTAACAGATTTTAACATAACTACATTTTCCTTGATTAACACTGCTAGGAAAATGTATCCACGATAGTATACTCCCTTATTTTTTCCAGTTTTCACAAAGCTCAAGCATTGTGATTGAAATACGCTGTATAAGTCATCATTATTCAAAATAACTTCGCGACATGAAAAAAACTCCTATTGATAGTCTGATAGTAATTCCTGTTAGTAAATTAATTCATAGTTCATTTGCTAGTGGTATTATTTTATTCATTTCAGTAATAGCAGCTCTAGTAATTGCAAATTCTCCGTGGTCATTTTCCTTTAACGAATTCTGGGAGTATGATTTCTCAGTAAAACTTGGCAGTCACCAAGTCTCTAAAAGCCTTCATCATTGGATTAATGACGGCCTAATGGCAATCTTCTTCTTCGTTATTGGATTAGAACTTAAAAGAGAAATTATGAATGGAGAACTTTCTAACCCCAAGAATGCAATAATGCCAATTGCTGCTGGTATAGGAGGAATGATTGTTCCTGCACTTATTTTTATAGCATTCAACCATAGTGGTGAAGCCTCGAAAGGATGGGGGATTCCTATGGCTACCGATATAGCATTTGCTTTGGGAGTATTACATTTTTTAGGAAATAAAATACCTTTAAGTCTCAAAATTTTCCTTACAGTGCTTGCAATTGCCGATGATATTGGGGCGGTTTTGGTTATTGCATTTTTTTATACTTCTGAAATTTCAATGTATAGTTTGGGAATTGCATCGTTATTCCTTTCTATTATGTTTATTGCCAACTACCTTGGAGTTAGGAGCTTATTGTTCTATTCAATTGTAGGTATGGGAGGGTTTTGGTTATCATTTTCAAACACCGGTATTCACACTACTATATCTGGTGTGTTGGCGGCTTTTGCAATACCCGGGGATGTTAAAATAGATAGTTCCAGATTCGTGACTAAGATGAAAGAACTGTTGTCTAAGTTTAACCTAAACTCTAGTGAAAAGTCTTCAACACTTGTCTCAAACGATCAGTTACAACTGGCTCAAAAAATGAAAGTTCATGTGGACGCAGCGATCACTCCCCTTCAAAGGATGGAAAATATGCTTCACCCAATAGTAGCTTTTATCATTTTACCTCTTTTCGCATTAGCCAATTCTGGTGTCACATTTGACAACCATATTCTAAGTGATCTCCTCTCTCCAATAACCTATGGAATTATATTGGGTCTTGTATTTGGAAAGGTCGTTGGAGTAACAATAATGGTTAAGTTAGTCAGATTTCTGAACCTTGCTAAAATGCCCCAAGACATTAATTGGCGTCACATAATTGGAGTTGGATTCATTGCTGGAATAGGATTTACAATGTCTTTGTTTGTCGCCAGTTTAGCATTAACTAATGAGGGCTATATAAGTCAAGCAAAGACGGGGATACTATTTGCTTCAATATTATCTGGCCTAATCGGTTTTATTATCCTAAAACAACCAAGTAAAAATGCATCTATTTAGACTTAAAATCTCCATTAATCAACATATTAAAAATATTGTATTTATTACCCTTGGGGTATTAATGGCTAGTATTGGATTGAAGGGTTTTCTACTACCAAACGAATTTTTAGACGGTGGGGCAATGGGAGTATCATTAATGGGAAACTTATTATTCGACTTTAATCTTTCAATACTAATAATTGTAGTGAACTTGCCATTTATTTTCCTTGGTTATCAGCAAGTATCTAGACTTTTTGCTTTTAAAAGTACTATTGCAATAATTGTTCTTGCGGTACTAGTTCATTATATCGAAATACCTATGGTCACAACAGATAAATTACTTATCGCTGTATTCGGAGGTTTTTTCCTTGGAGCTGGCATAGGACTTTCGATTAGAGGCGGGTCAGTTATTGATGGTACTGAAGTTCTTGCAATAATGGTTAGCCGGAAATCAAGTTTATCAGTAGGTGATGTGATAGCTATCTTTAATGTTCTATTATTCAGTCTGGCAGCAGTTCTTATCAATATTGAAGTAGCCCTATATTCAATGCTTACTTATTTGGCCGCTTCGAAGACAGTTGACTTTATCCTAAATGGTATAGAAGAATATATAGGCGTGTTCATAATTTCTGAAAAGAATCAGATAATTAAAGAGTCTATTATCAATGATTTAGGTCGAGGTATTACAGCGTTTAAATCAGGTGAAGGATATGGTTCGAATGGCGTCTCACGTATAAATGAGGACATCTTGTTTTGTGCCATTACAAGACTCGAAGTCACGAACCTTATTAATCACATTGAACAAATCGATTCTGATGTATTTATTATTCAATATCCTTTAAAAGACGCTAGAGGTGGTATGATTAAAAGAAGGTCAATCATTTAATTATTCCCCTTCAGCAAATTAAAAATGACATTCCATAACAGCAAACCTTCCTTCACTAAATCATCTCGATATGTAAGTCTTCAAACAATGTTCACTAATTAGGTTCAAAGTTAAGTTATAGATTTTGTGGTGGTCATCTTAAATTATGGAACGAAGTTATTTTAAATTGTGGAATCCAGTTTACTCATCTTATATGATCTAATTCTTAGATTTAACCTCTAGCGGTAACATCTGGTAATCCCCACTTTTCTAACACATTCATTAAAAAGTGTACGTATGTTGGAATTATTTCTTTATTCATTTTATTGAATTACCGTTACGTTTTGGCTAAGCCGCGTTTTAATGCAGTATAGGTTTTGTTAGCTTACGTTGTCATCTCATTACTTCATTATACATTGATCTAAATTTAGGGTCCTTAACCAAGTGTTGAAAACCGGAGTTTAGTACTATTTTGGCGTAAGAAATTAACCTCTCATCCATCAATTCTCTTTATGTTCGTTATAAAAGAACTTCACAAGTTTTAAACAGGTCTTGAGGTAAAAAAGCATTCGTAATTATTGGGCATATTACTTTTAAAAAGTTCTAGCCCCTTTTTTAAACTCCTTCTTCGATTTTCTCAAATTTATTTCCGTGGAGTCAGCGCAATTAATAATTTACCTACTGTTTTATTCCGGAAAAACTCGGGAGAAAAACTGATTCCTGACTTCTAGTGAATCGAGAATTGGTTAAGCTTTAACTGCTCAATATCAATTGATTGCACAAAATATTCATAGACAATTCTAATGATTAAAAACGTAGAACTTCTCAAAAGTTCAACATTTCTATTGAAGAAAGAATTTAAGCGCCTCTCTCCTATCCGACTGATGACAACACATTTAAGGGTTTGTTGATTTTTACCGAAATCACATTTCTATTGGAAAGTCACATACCCTCGAGAACATCAATCATAGTTTTACCCAATCCATCTAGATTATCTCGAGTTTGTACCTCCAGGTTATATTCAAGTATTTTTAGATAGTTGTTTATTGTTCTCCCAACTTCAATTCCTGAATCAATATTCAAAATATAGTCTTCGATTTCGGACTTTATTTCTTGAGATAAATCTTTAAGCATCATTAGTTCAATTGTTTACCATCTCAAGATAAGAAAGTTTCTACTATAACTTTCTTGAACATTATTTGTGATACAATTAGTTTGTGAGTGTGTCTAGTTTACTCATTTATTAGATAAATTTGATTAGAAATTATCCCATACCTATTTCCAAAGTTTCGCTTTTTAAATAAGTATTCCATTTAGATGGGGTAAGAATTTTCTCTGTCTATTCCACCTCAAGTGTAATTTCCTTTATAAGTGATGATTTGTTCATATACCCTTCTCTTGATTGTTCGTTACGGAAAACGGGATAGATTTCTTTTCTTTTAAACTTATCCTGCCAATCAGAAAGAAAATTACTCCTTTCTGTGTATGGGAATATCTTTAAAGATGAAAGTAACCCGCGAGAAGAAAAGGATTCTTTTAAGACGCTAAGCTCAAAAGGAATGACACTACCTTGTATTCGGTAGGTATTCCCGTCAATTAGTCTATCAAGGTTGAAGACTGCCCTTACGAACCCATGAAGTTTTAACAATTCACTCCTATTGTCAATAAAACTCACATTAACGTCTTCAATAATCAATTTGTTGTTTGGTGAAAGCAGCATATCACCACCATACGGTACCATGTCCAGCAGTTCCAAGTTTAACTCTTTTAATAAACGTGACCTTTCTTGTCGTTTTGGAATATCGGAATAGTAAGTTTCATTAATTATCTGAGCTACCTGATAAGGATAACTACCTATCAATACTCCTCCAAATGAATGACTATCAGTATGAATAGTAGTATTTCTGATTTTCCGTAACCAGTCGATTTGCTCCTCAGTTCTCATTTCAAAATAGTCCCTCGAAAAAAACCACTTTAATAGCTGTTTGAGATTTTTATTATTACTCCATTTATTTCCAGTAATTTCTCGATACCTGATCTTTAGTCCCGCTTCCAATGTTATCAAAGACTCTTTCATTGCTAGATCATAAAACTCATATTCATAAAATGAAAAATCAATGAGTTGTTGAATTAACCTAAACTTACTTACGATGTCTTTGTGTGCGTTTTTATGAATGATAATTTCCTCTCTGGTTTCAAGAAACTCATCAAACTTGTCGGGAACAGCGAATACACTCCACCTTGAATCTTTTGTTTTGATTTTCATATTGAGCAATATTTATAACAATGTACGCAACCTTTTTGCATACTATCGTTTTTTATTAGGGTGTCTACAGATTTACACCGTAATATTTGTTTTCTCCAAATTTGCAATATGAATACAAACGCACCAATACCAATTAGAAAGGAAATTGCTTTAAGCTCTGATCAACTGTCCCTATTGTGCTTGATTATAGTTACTTTGATCTTATTCTTTGTGCATACTTTTCGCAGAGATTACACCAAAGCCAGTTTAGCTAAGGAATATGGAGTAACGAAGACAACTTTTAAGAAGTGGGTTAGGTTTTATTGTCCCGATGTAGATTATTCAAACTTTCATCTTGCAAATACCCTAGACCTTTTTACTAAACACCAAATTGAAACCGCTCTAGGTAGCCCCGATATGGAATTAGTGATGACCCAAGAACAAATCTATGACAGGATTGGGAGTGACTATCGTACGACCAGACCTAATATGCTTCGTTTCATGAAATCAAATAATTATCCTGAAGAGGCTGCTAATATGAGTAAGTTCCCTCCCAGAATAGCAGCCCAAATGGTTGAAAAACTTTAAAAATCAAAACAATGTATTACGTATATCGAGCAATTAATAGAACTAAAGGAGAAGTCTATCACGGTGTTTCAGACAATCCAAAAAAACGTAAGGACGGATCTCATTGTGTTGGAGGAACTAAATCACTCAGACACTGGAATTGTTGGGGTGATAATATTCGTTGGTCAATTGTTTCCAAACATTATAAACAGACCAATGCATCAAAGAAGGCTCATGATCTTGAAAGAAAGTACAAACATCGTAACAGATACAAAAATATCAAAACAGCAGGGATTTAGTTTGGCTACACTACACATATATTTCGTTTTGTGCCTAAGCAAAAAGACTGTTTTATTTTTTTTATTAGGAAAATCTTGGGGGTGAGTTTTTTCTCTTCCTGCTCTACCCTACCAATGATCTCGCAATTTCACGATTAACTTCTCATTATCGTAGTAAGAAGTTGTTTTACAAGCGGTCTTAAACGTAATCCGAACATTTGTCATTCGCACGAGTACAATCTGGTCTAAAGTCGTTTTTACCATCTTAAAGACCATTTTGTTTTGCCAACCTGGCCATGCCCCATCATTATTAGACAAATTATAGAGACGTTCTGTCTTCATAATGATATAAGCCTCCTGTCCTTTTCTTTTGAGAATCAATGCTCCACTACCCACATGGCTGGAAGTGAATTCGCAGAATGATGAATCCTTGGATGTCATTTTTATACTATCATGGAATTCAACAACTGCCCTATTTTTCTTTAACCCCTTATGCTTTTTAATCTCAAGACTTTTATAACCAACATCCTCATCCTCAATATCACAAGGCAAGAAAAGTAGCAGCGTATCAAAGTTATCTGTATTTTCCATTACCCAAGAGTTTTGTGCCATAGCAGACAAATCTTGCTGCGCACCCACGTTAACACAGTACAAAAAGAGTAATATAGGTATAAATTGTCTCAATTTCAGTTACTTATAAAACTTATAGACTCTCTGTCGTTGATCAAACCTTCTTCCTGATTTGGTTGGTAACCAATTTCTAAAATCGACCCCTGTACTTCTTACTTCAACGTCAAATTCTCTTTCCGTTACTACTCTTGAATTGGGGTTCGGATCTGTTTTTTCCACCTCAAACAAAATATGCAACCTATCTTTAAATGAGCCTTCCAATTGTCGTCCTATATCGGCAGCAATCACTTTTTGAAAAGTAGATTTCTCTAAATTTTCAACCCCTTTTCTCAACGCTGATTCCGATACTCCAAAGGATCTCAATCCTTTCCTATTAAAAGTTTCCATTGGTCCTTTGTTTGTCTTAAAGGTATATGTTTTATCTGAACTTAACATCGTATAAAGAATTCCTGTTGCATCCGTTCCGCCAGAACCTCCAGAGGCCGTAACCATTCCGGTTGAAGGATCATAATCTATTGTATAGTTGCCTTCACTCCTCAGTAGGTCAATTTTGGCATCAATTAGCTGGTTATGCTTTGCTATCTCTTTATTCTCCTCTGCGATTTTTACATTTTCTTCTTCAATTTTTGTATACTCTTCTTTAGACACCTCTACTCCATCTGCATAATACGTGTAGGTAATTTTCGTATTATCCTTATTCATTTCATTCACGATGTTCGTAGTGGAAGAAATGGACTTCTTTACCTCGAGTTCAGTTTCCTTTTTCTCTTGCTTCTTTTTGCCCACCTTCACTTTATCTCCTTTAGGATCGTTAAACAACATTGGACTATTGTCCATACTCGTATAGGGTGATTGCCAAGGTTGAGATATTGGGTCAGCACTCAACCACCTTCCCAATCTTGGGTCTAAATTTCGATAGAATGTCGTATAACTATTACCAACACCTTTTAATTCATCATCCTTTTCAGAACCCTGATACCCGTAACGGTAATCTCCCACTGGTACCGCACAAACTTCTGTAATTATCTCTTTCTGAACCAATTTGATCTTATTGATATAAAACGTGCAATTAGAATTATTGCCAATACGCTCAAACTCCATAAAGTAGTTGCCATTCACGGGTACAGTAAAATTGGTGGAGAGGTTATGCAAACCAGAAGTCGTGAATTGCTCAGCAACGATTACTATACCTACAGAATTAACAATTCTAGCTTCAATGATGGATGAAGAATTACAGGTTCCCTTGTCCACAATTGCTGTCCATTCATAATTCATTCCCACCGCTAAGGGAGCAGAAGCTTGTTTACGAACTCCCATCTGTCCACTTCCTGATTTGTCAACAGCCAGCATCCCACTCTGAACATAAATGACAGCTCCGTTCATATTGGTCCAGCCGTTAATGGTTTGTGCAAAGCCCACGGAACAAACAAATAAAAAAAGAAGTATGATTAAGTTTCTGAGCATTCAAATACCGGACAGTTATAACAACAAAGTTAAGTGCTGTCATTGACATTCTCAATACGTATAAATACAATTTCCTAGCATCTGGCTAAGTAATCTGTTGTACCCCAGGTCGGTTCTGTCTCTGTGGTTATACTTAAAACTTATTTCATCTAAATAAAACTGAAGATACTCATCCGATATTCTATGATACTGACCAATGATAGCTCGTTTAAGCTGACTCCAGACGCCTTCTATGGTATTGGTGTGGTAAATTCCTCGCTTATAAATCCCTGTAGAATGACTCATTATCTTATGTCCTTCAAAATGCTTTTTCACTGGAAAATAGGCTTGTGAACCATCCGTTACGATTATACTCTCAGCGTTAACATGCTTCTTCAATAATGGCATTACGTACTCGCGTAAAGGTGCCTTTATGGTTTTGAGTATTACGTTTCCTTTTCGTTCGACCATCCCCAGAACTGGTTGAAGATGATGCGGTCCCCCTTGGTTTTTATTCTTGCTCTTACCATGTCGCTTTACCTTACCTCCTAGTTGCTCTAAATCACCTTTTCCCATTACATTTCTTATTTTCATTTGGAGTAACCAAGCTGTATTTTTGTTGACGGATATATCTCTTGACAACTGCATAGAGGAAACCCCTTTTTTTGCTGACAATATCAGAGAAATAGCCATGAACCACTTCATCAAGGGTAAGTTGCTACTTTCGAATACGGTTCCTACCGTAACACTGTAAGAGTTGGTGCAGTCCAGACAATTGTGACGTAAACCTTTTGCGCCACTTCGTTGGCTTCTACAATAAGGGCAAGTAGGTACCCCATTCCAACGTTTTTGTTCTAAATACTTGACACATTTTCGCTGGGTATTCAGGTGTTTAGTGATGTAAATTAAATCCATAAGTCGTTGTTTTTGAAGCTAATTTCAACTACAACAACATAAATTACTTCATCCCCCCTCCTACCCTTTTAACTCAAACTCCCCCTTCATAGCTATCCAAGGCACGTTTTAACTTCTTCCTGATCCGCTGCTTTAGTTGTCTTGGTGCTAAGACTATTAATGAATCGCCAAAGCCAAGAACTAACCTTTCGAACTCAAAATTGAGGTGTACTTGCAAGCTGATGATCCACAATCGGGGAAACCTGGTTGGTGTTTTTTTTACCTAAACACTTGATTTTTTAGTGATTCTCACAACAAATCATCTTGATGAGCCATCGGATCAGGAGGATAATGTCCTAGGGTTCTGTTGTGAACTTCTCTCCATAAACTCTCTAATTCAGGATGAGCCTTAATTCGCTTGGTGAGTTCAGCGAGCATAAACCTTCTTTCTGGAGGAGCTAAATACCAGTTCCAGATGACTATATTGCCAAAAGTGTTAATCTTTTCAATATCGTTGGCTTCCAAAGCAGCTGTGAAATCATGCCATTCAGATTCAAGTGACTTTTTCTGTTTCCTCCTACTCCACAGCATCCAAGCATAAAAAGAACTACCCAATAAAGCAGCGATGCCCATGGATAAAAACAGAATGAGACCATTTGAGTTCGATGAGTCTAAAAGTACCATACCTGTCTTCATGATTTTCATTGGCTTAATATAGAAAATTCCTCTCAATTGGATAACAGCGATACAACTTTGAAGTCCTCATCTCCCGCACAATCCCAATAAAAACAAACAAAAAAAGCGTGAGAGATCACGCTTTTTAAATTCTATTATGTAGGGGGCGTTTAGTTAATACTAACGATAGAAACCTCAAATACAAGATCTTTTCCAGCCAATGGGTGATTGGCATCTACAGTGATCGAAGTATCTTTCACTTCAGAAACCACCAAAGGAATTTGCTGACCATCTGGTCCTTGAGACATCAACTGCATACCAACTTCTGGAGTGATTTCTGGTGGCAATTGCGTTTTAGCAACTTCTTGCACCAACTCTTCTCTTCGCTCTCCATAAGCATCTCCAGCAGAGATATCGATGGTTTTGGACTCATCTACTTTCATTCCCATGATTCCGTTTTCAAAACCTGGAATGATCTGACCAGCTCCTATTGTAAATTCTAAAGGCTCTTTTCCTTCAGAAGAATCAAATACTTCACCGTTCTTTAATGTCCCAGTGTAATGGACTCTTACTTTGTCATTTGCTTTTACCATTGTATAGCTTTCTTTTAATTATAAAGTACAAAGGTAATGAATGTAAAATCAATGCGCATTTATGAGCTGTAACACCTGTAAACATAGGTGTTTCCATCTATTGATATTCCATGGTGCTTTTACAATTAGTGTACTCCACTAGAAGAATGAGTAGTCCACGTCATTGTAATCCTGCAAGTCCCAGATCATCTTATTATGGTTTATGAAAGTGCATTTTCTAAAGCCAGATGTTTCATTTAAGAGCCAAGCCATGTTTAGCCAGTACGTTAATGTGCTTTTTACCAATAAGCTCGGTATACTGGGAAAAGCTATATTCGCATTCATTTCTCCAACAAGTTGTCCTCCTCCACTATAAACCATTCTGCTAAACAATATATGCTGATCCTTTTCGGTTGGTAATTGACCCATAACAGTGCAGCCAATCCTACCATCAAACGAGGTCTGCCACGGGTGCAAAAACCCACCAACTTTACCACCAATTGTAAAGGGACTTATACCTTCATAACAGGGTTTTGTACCCTCTTTCAATACTTTGGTAGCCTGATTTCTCACATCCAAATTCAAGCGCAACCCCATTTCTGGTTTTGCCCCATCAATAAAAGCTTCTTCCCAAAGCCAAGCCTCGACAAAAATCCACTTTCGAATAGGATTCATTGGGAGATCAACCTCAAGTTGATGTATGGTGTCTGCCGTTCCATCCGTAGAGATAAAAAACCGAAGTTGATATACCCCATTATTTTCCTTAATATTCAACACAAAAGACATCCCTTTTTCTACACCTTTCCTTGTGTCCCAACAACCCATTATTTGCATTGCTTTACCTGTGGAAGGTAAGCTTTCAATGTTAATCCATGTAGATAAATATCCATTCCAAACAGAGGTAGAATCTTCGGGCTTTAACACCTGTAAATAAGAGTTCTTCTCGCTTGAAAACTTTGCCACCACCGCTGGCAAAGCTTTTCTATAATCTGTTAAATAATCTTTCCACCTTTCAATAGAAGATTTGAATTCCTCATTATCTCCAGATTTAGCTACCTTAGGATCAAAGGGAGGAAGCTTCAAAGGTAACGTCCCATCGCTATAACCGCTTTCTATATAGTTCTTCCAGTAACTGTATCCTTCCCAATAATCAGGTAGTTCTTTGCCCTCTACATACTTGAGTTCAAGAGCCCTGACAAAGGTCAGCAGCTTTTCAATATTATAGCTGGTTCTAGATAAAATACTAATTGGAGTTTCAACATCGGATGTTGCTTCGCCATAGAGTTCAGCATCAATTCCCAAAAAATCTATTTGCTTCTGATTGATGAGTCGGACAGTTTTATTTTCAGGAGTAGACCAGCCATAAGGTAGCTCTAAATAGTTCCCTGGATACGGTGGTGTGAAAACATTTTTGAAAGCCTTAGTATAAAGTCCTCCATCATTTTCAATATTAATCTCTGGCATCGAAGATATTGGGATCGGAGGTTGGGTTGAAACAAACGGATTGCTCTGAGAAAAATCAGTTGTATCTCCTCTCCAAGACTCTCCGACTAGGAAACTAATAAGTGAATTGCTAATTGCTCTAAGCTCTGCGTCCAGTAAGAAATAAGCCTGCTTCGTGTCAGTAGCATAATAAATTCCAGGAGCCTTGATGATCTTTTTAGACATATTGATTTTTTAGGTTGCCGTCCCTTAATATTGAAACTTGACCCAAAATACAGAATATGAATCAAAAGATGCCTATTTCATGGTAAATATAATTAATTACTCCTCGATCAATTTTTCTATGCGCTCAATCTGACTCTGCTTGTTTACCTCACGCAAACGCTGCGAGGTTTTTGTAAAGAATTGATGCCCAGTAAGGAACTTGATCTGTAGTTTATTCCAGTCGTTGATATTATCCAAAACTCCCATAGCTTTGAGTTCTTTAAACAACAAGTTCGACCCAGGAATGAAATCCGATCTCCCCAGATAATCCAAATCCGAGTCGCAGATGATCTCTTCTAGCAAGTTTTTGGGTTCGGGTGGTAATTGGGTAGCCATAATGATTTCACAAATGATATCAATTTGCTCTGGCAAATAACCATATTTCGGAAGCCATTCCTTCGCAATCTCTGTACTATGGTATTCGTGATTTTGACTTTGAATCACATGTCCGGTATCGTGAAACAAAGCTGCTGTTTTTAGCAGCAAAAGGTCTTCGTCTGAAATCCCCTCTCCTATTCCAATCAACTCCGCCTGATTAACCACGTCAATCGTATGGGCATAATTGTGATAGTAAAGATGCTCTGGTAGCTTCTCCTGCAAAAAGTCAAGTACGTCTCGCTGAATGTCCTGAAATTGTCTGAACAAATACTTTAGTGTAAACGCTCTATTAGGTATAACGCCTGTCTTACGGTCTTCAGAATAAATCTTCTTAATTCTTCTTAGTTTATAAAGACTCAGGCTTCCCCGATATTTTGCGGGTAATTCGGCTACGTAATCGCACAAGAAATAACTCTTGACTAAT
Organism: uncultured Flavobacteriales bacterium; assembly: GCA_964387945.1. Taxonomy (GTDB): domain Bacteria; phylum Bacteroidota; class Bacteroidia; order Flavobacteriales_D; family Parvicellaceae; genus Parvicella. The sequence continues at coordinate 106,047 of CAYLYX010000011.1, forward strand.
TCATACGTGTAATCGGAAATGTAAATCTCTCCAGGTTCACTCATCGATGCAATTCTAGGTACCGTATTGATAACTTCACCTGTGAGTTGATAGGATTTATTCTTTCCTCCTTTTACCGTCACCATTCCGTTTCCAGAATGAATGCCAATTCTTAAATTCCAAAATGCCTTTCCCTCATCTTGATACGATTGATAGATTGAATGTAAATAATCGCTAATCTCTAATGCAATCATCGCGATATCAATTGGGTTGGTCGTATTCTTATCAGCAATACCCCCCGCACAAACATAGTAATCGCCAATTACCTTTACGGTTTCCGCCTTGTGTTTGTGCGCAATTTCATTGAACTTCAAGTAAATCTCATCCAGTTTATCGTAGAGCGATCGTGAAGACAAGTCCTCCTCTACAATGATGTCTTTGTGTCCCTGAACCTCAATAAACAAGACGGTAACTCCCTTAGCTTTGAAGGTGTCATCACCTCCACCCTGCTTCTTTTTGGCCTCTTTTTCCAACTCCATGACAAACTCCGTGAGTTCATCATTTTTATGAATAAGAGTTTTTAGCTGTTCATTCAAACGTTGATTTGTGCGAATCAACTCTTCGTTTTTGGATATTAGTTCTTCTTTTGAGGGCATTTATCAAAGATAACAATTCTGAAGATATCCTTTATAAGTTTATTGAAGTTGATTTCGATTGCTCTCTCTTAGGAATTGAGGCTTTGTATTATTTATTTATATTCGTAGATGTAAATCTACTTCTAACTTTGGAAAACGCAACGATTACTAAGGCCTTTCGAACCTGGATGGGACAAGATGGAATTGCCAGAACCTGTGTGATACAAAACGCGCACGTAGATTTGGATGCAGCAAAAGACAACTCTAAAGCAGTAAACGACCTCTTTGTAGATAAGAAGTTTCCGTTACTTATTGATATTACGGAAATTCATTCCATCACCAAGGAGGCAAGAGCTCATTTTTCCGTGAGGAACCGAGAGACAAATATCAATTCGTTTGCATTGCTGACTAACTCTGAGCTTGGAAAAATCGTTGCAAATTTCTTTTTTAGTCTAAATTCACCAGGTGTGCCAGCTAGAATGTTTACCAAAAAAGAGAAAGCGTTAGAATGGTTAAGTAATTTCGTATGACAGCGATTAGGAAAGAATTGAGGATGGAAAATAAATTAAGGGATCAGGTACGTGAAATCAATGAAATCATCTTGTCTTACGCGCAGTTGGATTTCACGAAACGAGCTACGATTTCTGGAGAAGATGATGTCATCGACTCATTGGCAGCTGGAATCAATATGCTAGGTGAAGAATTGCAACATTCAGCTGTTACGCTGCAAGAAAAGGAAATACTACTCAAAGAGATTCACCATCGCGTAAAAAATAACCTTCAGATCATTTCGAGTATGCTTCATCTGCAAGCAGAGTTTTCAAAAAATCGAAGCTTAAAAAAACCGCTGATCGAGTGTCAAAATAGAATCAAATCGATGGCGCTTCTTCACGAAAAACTGTATGAATCTGAGGATTTGGTAAACATTGAAATCAATAATTACATCCTCGCAATTAGCGAAAACATCCATCAATCCATTCGTCCAGAATACATTGAAATTGAATTCACTCGTTCCCTAACCAATTATTACTCGCACATTGACCAACTACTTCCCATCGGTCTTATGATTAATGAATTGGTGACCAACGCTTTGGAGCACGCTTTTCCAAATCATGACGCTGGAAAGGTTATTATTCGCCTTACTCCCGCAGGAGATCAACTAGAACTTGAGGTTAGCGATAATGGAATTGGTTTTGAATTGGATCGATCCAATTCAGAAGATACTTTAGGACTGCAATTGGTGGAGGCCCTTGTAGAGCAAATTGATGGAACCTGGAGTATTGTGAATGACTCGGGAACAGTTGTTACAGTCCTCTTTTCCATATCGAAAACAACATCTTGACTTTCTTGCCAAAAGACTATATCG
>CAYLYX010000012.1:0-96370 GCA_964387945.1 uncultured Flavobacteriales bacterium
CTGGTTATACTGTAGATTCAGCCAAGTTTTACAGTACTTATTTTGATGAACCCATTTACGGAGAGTTACGTGAGAAGGTACTTTCCTTTAGAGGTGTTGAACAGGTTTCATTTCCAAAGTTCGTTTCTTACTCTAAACGATTGACCATTGAGGATATTTTCCCAAACGTTGATTTTAATGGAGGGTTCGTGATGGAAGGAGCAGATTTGCTCGGTGCTGGTACCAATGATGATTTGTCAAGACTTGAGTTTTCTTATAAAGACAAGCCATTTGCCACAGCAGAAGCTTTGGTCTTTGTGATCAACCCAAAAGGAGCAACAGCTGAAAGAGCTAAAGTGAAATTTATGATTGAGGAAGATTCCATTTCTCACCCGGGAGTATTCTTCCAATTCAACAATAAAAACGATGAGGCTAAGATTACACTGACTCGTGGAAAGGGGATTACGGCTGCTCCCTACTCTGATTCTTATCACAAGCTGGATATGTTCAGCGAGGCACTTTTCTGGAAAATGGGAGACCCAATTATATCGTTTGGGCCCCTGTTTGGAAGTACAGATTCTACAGCACAATTTACATCCACAAACTTTTTTAATCGAGGTTCTTACGATCGGCTTACTGGAGATGGATTGAACCCATTGGTTTTGCTAAAAAATAAATCAGATCAGTTAGGGTCGAATACCATGAACTTGATGGAGGCTGCATCTGCTCTCAAAACAAGTCAGGATTACGCTGAGACCGAACTGTATGAATTGATGATTGAAGGTTTTTTGGAGTATAACAAGGATTTGGGGACCATTACCTTAAGAGAGAAACTGTTTAACTTTATCGATCAGCGTGCAGGAAGAATGGATTTTGATGTGATCGACATTACCTCCAGTAGTTTTATAAATGCTGAATTGAGTTTAGTCTCAAACGATCTCAAGGTCAATGGCGTTAATAAGTTTACATTGAGTGAGATGCAGTTCGTGCGGGTATACCCAGAAAATCAAGAGGTGATCATCAAGAAGAATAGAGATATGACCTTTGCGGGAATCATTAATGCTGGTAGAACGGAATATTTTGGGTCTCAATTTTACTTTGAATACGATGACTTCAAAATTAACTTGATTGAGTGTGATTCGATGCGATTGAGAGCCATTAACCTCGACAGAAGCGGACCTCCGCAGATTCGATTAGGATCAAAGTTGGAGAACATCAGTGGTAATATCTTGATAGATGATGCGGCCAATAAGTCGGGTAAGGACACTTCTTTCAATCGTTATCCAATCCTTAACGTAAATAAGAAGACCTACGTTTACTATGATGATAAGTCCATCCAAAATGGAGCTTACAGTAGAGATAACTTTAAGTTTGTCGTAGAACCATTTGAGCTTGATTCGTTGGATAATTTCTCTAACAAAGGGCTGGCGTTCGATGGAGAGTTTATTTCCGCAGGAATTTTTCCCAATGTGAATGAAACGCTTCGCATTCAAGATGACTACTCACTTGGTTTTGTAAGAAAAGCTGAAAAAGGCGGTGTAGGAATTTATGGTGAGAAAGCCAATTACGAAAATGAGATCAGACTGAGCAACAAAGGGCTGCAAGGTTCAGGAGAAATTGATTTCTTGAGTTCTCATGCAGAATCTTCCGCTATTACTTTCTTCCCGGATTCACTGAACGCAATTGCAGAAGTTTACCATAATGAGCCTAGTGAAGAAGATCCTCAAGTGCCACTCGTTAACGGAACAGGTGTTTACGTGAGTTACATTCCTGATAATAAAGTGCTTTTTGCAGCATCATATGAAGGGAATGAACTAAAAATGTATGGAGATACCATCTCAACACTCGATGGACGATTAGCATTACGTCCAGAAGGAATGACAGGGTCTGGCTACATGTATATTGAAAATGGGCAAATTCTCTCTAACCTCTACAAATTCAAATATGAGCACTTGGATGCGGATACTTCCGAATTTTATCTGAGAACGGTCAACTTAGAGGAAATGGCCTTTAAGACGGAGAACGTTAATGCACACGTTAGTTTTAAAACACGTAAAGGACAGTTTAAATCAAATAGTGGAGAGAGTTTCGTTCAGTTTCCAGAGAATCAGTACATCTGTTATATGGATCAATTCAACTGGCTGATGGATCAAGACGACCTAGAAATGGAGTCTCAAGAAAAAGGAAATGTGAACATTGAAACCGATCTTGACCTTACTGGTTCTAACTTCTTCTCGGTGCATCCAAAGCAAGATTCGCTGAGTTTTAAATCTCCTAAAGCAAAGTTTGACGTTAAGAAAAAGATCATTACTTGTCAACGGGTAGAATATATTGAAACAGCAGATGCGCGCGTATTCCCTGATAGTGGAATAGTGATAATCAAGAAAAAAGCTGATATGCAGCCCTTTGAAAATGCTAAGATTCTTGCAAACTTCATCACCAAGTATCACAACATTTTTGATGCGGATGTAGAAATCAAAGGAAAGAAAGATTACAAGGCCTCTGGGTACTATAACTACGTAGATGAGTTTGAGAATCAGCAGAAGTTCTATTTCTCTAACATCGCGCCAGATACGGCATTGCAGACCACGGCAAAAGGAGGTGTAAAAGAAGAAGATAACTTTAAGTTGAGCCCTCAGTTTGATTACGTTGGTGATATTGAGATGTTTGCTTCCTACAAGGAGTTAACCTTTAAGGGAGAAGTAAGGCTTTCAGGCCATAATTGCTCTGGAATCGATCGAAACTGGATGGCGTTTGAGGCGGCTATTGATCCCAAGGATATCTTTATTCCAGTATCAGAAGAGTTAGTAGATAGTAAAGGAAACCCTGTTGGAGCCGGTATGGTACTAAATGTTGATTCCATTGGATTATACTCTACCTTCCTTTCCAACAAAAAGGATAAAGATCACATTGATGTGATGACGGCTAGTGGTTTCTTGAAGTATGACAAAGAAAGTAAGGAGTACCGAATATCTACAAAAGATAAGCTCATTGAAAGAAGTTTACCTGGAAATTACGTTTCGTTGAACACAACAGATTGCAAGATGATTGGTGATGGTCGATTCGATTTTGGTTGTGAATTTGGTCTGTTAGAGATTTCACCCGTTGGTGTGATGGAGTACGACCCAAATACAAGTCAGCTGGAGATAAAAGCTTCGATGTCGATTAACTTTCCGTTTAACGATGCTGCCCTCTCTAAAATGGAAAAGCAGATTTCTGATTCACCCGAACTTCCACCGTTGGCATTTAACAATTCAACGTATGAAAAATCATTGAGAGAAATGATTGGATTGACGGAGTCAGATAAGGTGATCTCTGATCTGAATATTTATGGAAAAATCAAAGGAAAATTACCAGATGAATTAGTGTCTCAGCTGTATCTAGCAGATGTGGAGTTTGTGTGGGATAAAGACCGTAATGCTTACGTTTCCAAAGGAAAAATCGGATTGGCAAATATTGGAAAAGACCAAATCTTTAAGCAATTGGATGGTCAAATTGCGATCTACAAAAGACCAACTGGAGATGAGATTAGTATTTTGTTAAAAATTGATGAGAATAATTACTATTACTTCAACTACAAGCGTGGATTATTTCAAACATATTCTACGAATGAAGACTTTAATAATGTAATTTTGGAAACCAAAAAGGACAAAACTAAGTTTAACGCCCCAAAAGGTAAAGAAGACTTTCAGTTCATGCTAGGCACAAAAACCAAGGCCATAGCATTCATGAGAGACTTTGAGTAGCCTGAAAATTAAACAGTTATGAAAGAGGTTTTTGAGTTCAATAACATATTAGCCATTGTGTTAGCTTACCTGATAGGGTCTATCCCGTCTGCAATTTGGGTGAGTAAATGGTTTTTTGGTATTGATGTAAGAGATTATGGAAGTAAAAATGCAGGCGCAACCAATACATTTAGAGTTATAGGAAAAAAAGCAGGATTTCCTGTCTTGTTTTTCGATATCCTTAAAGGTTGGGCATCGGTTACTTTTTTAAGTTTATTAAGTAGCTATGAATCAGGTTCAAACCAACATATCAACTTGCAGCTAGCTGTGGGACTTGCAGCCGTTTTTGGACATGTCTACCCCATCTATGAGCGGTTCAAAGGAGGGAAAGGCGTTGCTACTTTGCTAGGGATCGTTTTGGCGATCAACTTCCCAGCGGCAGGAGTGAGTTTTGTCATATTTTTGATTACTTATTTAGTGAGCCAGTATGTTTCGCTCGGAGCAATTTCGGCTGCTTTCTTTTTTCCGTTTATCACCGTTTATGTTTTTAAGGAAACAAGTCCAACGCTGATCTACTTTTCGGTTGTCATATCTTTTTTGGTGATTTTCACCCATAGAAAGAACATAGAAAGACTGCTCAAAAAGAAAGAGAACAAGATGCCACTGAATATTCGCAATAAAAGATGATGAACCAATTTTCGTTGTAGTTGTACAGAATTACAAAAGAAATTTCAACTGAAGAGTAGAATATACATAACGTTAGCACTTGTTTTTACCTTTAACATCTTTTTGGGGCAATTCAAAGATGAGCAAGATCATTTGAAATTTGCAAACGATCTCTTTGAAGAAGAAAAGTACAGTGAAGCCTATACCCATTATCTGCAATTGCTTCCAAGTTTCCGATTAGATCCTGATGTTAATTTCAAGTATGGAACTTGCCTTTTACATGTCTCAGAAGATAAGTCTGAAGCATTGCCTTATTTGAACTTGGGAGCTACCAAAGGATCAGATGCTAGAGCTTATTTTTTCTTAGGAAAAGCTTATCATTTGATGTATAAGTTTAGCGTGGCCAAAGGACATTATGAAAAGTTTAAGAGTAGTGGAGAAGATGATCACAAAGAGAAGTATCAGGTAGACCTTCACATCAGAATGTGCTCCAGCGGAAAGAAACTGCTGAACAACCTCACCGAACTTGTTGTGGAGGAGAAAACACGAACGTCTGTTTCAAAGTTTCCCTATTCATACGACTTATCCAATATCGGAGGTAGAATTATCATCTCAGAAGAGTTCCAATCCAAATTGGATGAAAAAAGAGAATTTAGGAGCATGACCTACGTTCCTCCAATAGGTACAGGAAATGATGTGATCTTTTACTCCAGCTATGGTAAGAAGGGAGAAACAGGTTTGGATCTTTATGCTGTAAAGCGATTACCCAATGGAGAGTGGGGAGAAGAGCAGCGGCTTCCAGATCATATCAACACCCCGTATGACGATGCTTATGGCTTTTTACATGCTTCCAAAACCGTATTCTATTTCTGCTCCAAAGGGCACAATAGTATGGGAGGATATGACATTTTCAAGTGTTCTTATGACTTAATGACCAATACGTTTGGGCCTGCGGTCAACTTGGATTATAAAATCAACACGCCAGACGATGACATCATGTACGTGGTGGATTCGTTGGAAGAAAATGCCTATTTCGCATCAGGAAGAGCAGCAAAGTACGGTTTCATTGATGTTTACAAGGTTCGTGTAGAGACCTTCCCATTAATTAACGTACTTCTAGCAGGAAACTTTGAAAACAAAATCCTGGCAGGAGATAATGCTACCATCAAAATCAAGGATGATCGCAACGATGAAATTATCGGAATTTACAACCCGAAGCAAGACGGTAAGTACACCATCTTACTTCCAAAAAGTGGAAACTATACCTTTATCGTAGAAACCGAAAACAGTGAGAAAATTCATCAAAGTCCGGTTGTCGTTCCTCCTCAGAAGGAGTTTAAACCCCTTAAGCAGAAGATCATTCTGACGAACGAAAGTGGTGTGGAGCAGCTCATTATTCAGAACCTGTTTGATGAAGAATTTACAGAAGAAGAAAGAGAAACCTTGATAGCAGATGCAATGCAATCAATGGCCGATCCAGAAGTGAATGCGGATGATTTCGAAGACGTTATCACACAAGATGATAAAGACTCAGTACTTGCAATGGATGACAATTTTACGTTGGATGATATTGAAAGCATGGCAAAAGGGTTCTACGAAGATGCGCAAGCGGAAGCCGATAAGCTAAAAGCGAAAATGGATGCAGCATTTGCCGTAGCGAATCAAAAGAGTAAAGAAGCCGCAGAAAACGCAGCAGCCGCTGAGGAGATTCTGAATTCACTCGATGAAATAGAAAACCCACTGGAGAGACAGCAGCAGGCCGACTTGGCAAAAGAATTGAACAGTAAAGCCAAAGATCAATATGTGCAAGCTACAACTGCTTTTAATCTGGCAAATGGTCTGAAAGATGATTACGAAAGAGCTCAAAGTGAAGCCGATGAAAGTAAGTTGACGTACGAAAGCATTCAGGCAACGCTTGACGAGGAAGATCATGAAAAAGCCATTGCCCAACTCACTAGCTTAAAAGAGAAGATTGAGAAAATCATTTATGATAACTCAGATGAAGACGTTGTCAAGAAGGTAGGAGCTCAGGCAAAGGCTAAGAAAGAAGAAGTAAATCAGGCGCTGGCAGAAGGACAAGAATTCAGAGAAGAGGAGCAAAAGCTTAACAGTCGCATCAATCAACTTAAAGGGGATCTTGAAAAAGCAAAGGACAAGGATAAACCAGCCATTCAGGTTCAAATTGATGAGTTAGAGGAGCAGGCTGCAATGAACAAAAAATGGGCGGAGGAATCCTTTGAGGAGGCAGAACGCCTAGACAAAGAAGCGCTTGCATTGGATCATCAGGCTCAATTACTGGTGGATTTGGATGGAGATTTGGCAAACTCGTCAACAGGTTTGACAGATGCCGAAAGAGCAGAGCTTGAAAAATTCATGAACGATAACGATGTCGCCTCTGGAATAGAAAATAACGATGATGCATTAGGTGCCTATAAATCTGGTGATGGTTCTAATGACTTAGCGGAAAACAATAGCGGTTCGGAGAATGGCTCCAACGGAGAAAACACCACCGATGGAGGTAACGAAAGCTCAGAGAATGGTAATGACGGAGGTAACGAGAACAACGGAAGTGATGAAACCAACGGAGGAAATGAGAACAATGGCTCAAATGACTTAGCCGAAAACAATAGCGGTTCAGAAAATGGTTCGAATGGTGAAAACACCACCGATGGAGGTAACGAAAGCTCAGAAAATGGTGATGATGGAGGCAACGAGAACAATGGAAGTAATGAATCCAACGGAGGAAATGAGAATAACGGTGAGGAGAACAATGGCTCCAATGACTTAGCCGATAATAATAACGATTCAGAAAATGGGTCGAATGGAGAAAATAACCCTGATGGAGGGAATGAGAGTACAGAAAACACCTCTGATGGAGGCAACGAAAACGAAGAAACGCTTACTCCTTCCAGTTTGGTGAAAGCCGCAGATAACATCAAGGATGATTCGGAATTGGCAGCTATAGCAAATGACCCCAATTTATCAGCGGAGGAGAAATTAGTGAAGGAAAATGCAGTTCTTCAAGAGTGGATCGATGAGTACGATTATAAAGTCGTAGAAGCCAACAAAGGTTTATTGGAGACATCAAGTCAGGAAGAGAGAGATGAATTCTTTAGGATCAGAGAAGAGTTTGAAGAACAAAGAGATAACCTTGAAAGTAAAATCGCTCAAAATAATGACTTGATCGCATCGAGTCAGTCTGTTTCTAACGGAGAAATTTCAGACGAATATCAGGAGCTCATTAATACAACAGAAAAGAATGTTTCTGAGCCAGAGGATTACTCAGGAGATTTATCAGAAACGGAGTCCTACTTCTCTGAGGCGGCAGCCGAAGAATTGTCAAAAACTGCCGATCAAAGAGACGAGTTGAGTATTAAGGAACAAGAATTGTCTGAGTTGCAAGAAGAGTTTGATAATGAAACAAAGGAAAAGAAGAAAGAAAAAATCCAGGATGAGATTGATGAGAAGAACGAAGAGATTCTCGGGCTGAAGACAGATTTAGGTGTAGCCACATATGACATCGATGGAATGGAATTGGAGCTGAACGATAACGAGTTAGTGGCGGTAATTGAAGAAGTGAAGAGTAACGTTGAAGGGTATGAAAATGATGAGAATTACCTAAAGGCAGAAATCTACAACAATACTGCCGAAGAACAACGCAGTTTGGCAAACGATAAAGTAGATGAGGCATCCAGAACTACAGATTCTGAAGAAAAGGCAGCGCTATTAGAAGAAGCTCATGCCTTGAATACAGCAGCCATAGATAACCAAAGAGAGGCGATCACGTTGTTGGATGAAATGACGGATGAAGAATACGTGGCGAGTACCATTTCGACTCAAAAATCAGGTAGTGACCTTGCTGCAAAGAATGGCAACGCTGATAATCCTGAGACGAATACTTCCAACGGAGGAAATGAAAGCGATAACGGAAATAATGGAGGCAATGAGAATAATGGCTCCAATGACTTAGCCGAGAACGCTAATGGTACAGAAAATGGGTCGAACGGAGAGAATACCTCAGATGGCGGTAACGAAAACAACGGAGAAGAGAACAACGGTTCTAATGACTTAGCCGAGAACGCTAATGGTGCAGAAAATGGCTCGAACGGAGAGAATACCTCAGACGGTGGTAACGAAAACAATGGAGAAGAGAACAACGGCTCCGATGACTTGTCCGAGAACAACAATGGTTCGGAAAATGGTACAAACGGTGAGAATACGTCTGATGGAGGCAACGAGAATAATGGATCTGAAAACAGTAATAATGGTGAAAACGAAACAGATGGTGGTAACGAATCTGAAAACGGTGATTTGGCATCAAACAATACAACGAGTAACAATTCTGGGTCGCAAAAAACCAACATTACGATTGAGTCCATTACACAAGGCGAGGCGACCGTTAGCAGTTTATTGAACCAAACAGAGAAGCAAGCTACGGCAAGTGTTCCAGATCAAGATGTGTTGGATAAAACGTACAATGCAGAAGAAGACAATCCAGATGCTTATGAGGTAAGTACTGAGGTTGAGAGCATCTCATATTCTAGCCGTTCAACGGATTTTGATTCGGATGTAGCTACAGAAGTATTCAACGAGAACGAAAAAGTGTTGGAGAAAATCAACGATTATGAAACGGATAAGATTGCGTTGAATTTAGAAGCTAAGAATGCGCAGACAGAAAAGGATAAAGCCAAGATTGAAAAGAAAGTTGACAAATTAGACCGTAAAATAGACAAGCAAGAATCCAAACTGCACGAAGACATTCAAGTGATTACCGAAGGAAAGGTAGATGGCGCTAAGAACAATCTAAAAACTGCCAAAATTAGCTTTGGAGACCTTTCTATGGAGGAATCGACCAACATGAAGCAATCTGAAGAGTATGAGGAAAAAGCAGATCAGCTGGTAGCCGAAGCGGAAGATTTGAGAACTCAAGCCGAGAATGAAAAGGATAAGACAGCTAAGAGTGAACTGTTGAAGCAAGCCAATAGTAAAGAGTTTGAAGCCATAAAGTATTACAATAAAGCATCGGATCTTTATATTGATGCTGCTACGCAACAGCAAAAATTAGCGATTGATCGCAATGAGTCACCCATGTCTTCAGAAGAGTTGACTGAGAAGTCAGAAGAGTTAAGTGACGCATCAAGCAAATTAATGAATGAAAGCGTATCGCATCGAGACAGTTCGCTTACCGCCAAGGGAGAGGTAAAGATCGGAATGATCCAACGCGCTGAGGACAAAGAAAAACAAGCCAATACATTGGCTGTTTTGGCAAATGAGTTCAAAGCAAGTGCCACCCAACAAGCTGATAAAGAAGCTGAGAATGAAGAAAAGGAAAACTTATTGGCAAACCTGTCTCCTGAGGATGTTGAGAACGTCAAATCTGCAGATGAGTATCAAGAGTATTTCGATGCAGAAAATCAGAAAAATGAACTGAAAGTTCAAAAAGCGAAGAAAGAAGGTGAGCGAAATGGTTTGGAGAATATCATTTTGCAACAAACTCAAGATCTCAAGCAGTTAGAGAACGATAAAAAGAACGCGAAGAGTAAGCAAGAAGAAGATGAGATTCAAGATGAGATTGCCGTGCTTGAAGATGCGATCATTGCTAATGACGATAGGGTAGAAGAACTGGAAGAAGCGATTGAATCGTTAGACGTATTGATCAAGACAGCAGAAAATAGTCAGGATAACATCATCGCAAGTTTACCTTCTGATCAGCAGAGTGATGCAAAGGCTATCATGGTTTCTAATTATGATAAAACACCTGTAAAGAAAACAAGCATTACGTTTGGAGACCTCATTTCATCTGACTTCGAAGTTCCAGATAAAGTAGACAATGATATCATTGTATTGGATCAAAACATTCAGTACTCAGACGATAACCCAATTCCATTGAACCCAAAATACCCTGATGGATTGATTTATAAAGTTCAGGTAGGAGCCTTCTCAAAGCCAATTCCCAATGATGTGTTTAGTGGGTTTGCACCAATAACTGGAGAGCAGGTAGGTAGTGGAGATTTGGTAAGATACCGTGTTGGATATTTCGTACAGTACGATAACGCCAACGATGCTAAAAATCAGATCAGAGGATTTGGATATTCGGATGCATTTGTTGTAGCCATTTACAACGGAGAGCGCATTTCTAATAGTGAAGCACGAACCATCGAACAGCAGAGTGGAGTTGAAAACCTTGCCAACAATGGAGGTGAAACGGATAACACCAACAATAATACCGCCAATAACAATCAGAACGAAGACAATACAACTGCCAACAACGGTAACAATGGTGGTAACGAAGCTAATACTGGGGACAATAACGGCAATGAGACCAACAATGGAAATAATGGAGAGACAGATAATAATGCTGGAAACGAGAGTAACAACGGGAATAGTGAGGTTGAGGTAGATTTAGGAAACGGTGCAGCCCGTACCAACGATGCCGATAAAATTGAGGGGTTATTCTTCACCGTGCAGTTGGGAGCGTTCTCCAACCCAATTCAGGCAACAGATGTTTATAATATCTCACCTCTAGTAACTAAGTTTATAGGTAACCTTTACAAGTATTCTACGGGTATTTACCGTTCCGTAGATGATGCGGTGCAACGAAAGAATGAGGTGGTTGCTTTGGGTAATACCGATGCCTTCGTAACAGTTTATTATGATGGTGAGCGTATTACAGTTGCCAAAGCGCAAGAATTGATCGCAGAGCAGGGAGAAAGCGTGTTCGCTGCGTCAGAAGATGGGACGTTGAAGCAGTTGTCTGGTTCAAATACATCAACGAGTCAGCCTGGCAATGAAGAGATAGAGATCGTTGAGGTACAAACCGAAGGAAAATATTTTGTAGACCTAGGAACCTATGAAGGAGAATTACCAACAGATTTGGCCAATGCAATGCTGCTGGTTCCTGAGTACACGATTCAAACAGTTCAAAGAGGCACTGCCCAAAATTACTACGTAGGGTTCTTTGACAACGAAGAAGACGCCTATACCGTAATTGACCTGTACAATTCTAAAGGAATCAATAACCTAAACGTAGGTACCAACCCAGCAGAAACAGAAGTAAGTGGTCCTGCTGCTTATCCTGGAGTTGAATATCGCGTCTACCTAGGTACGTATGAAGGGGAAGTTCCTGGTACCAGAGGAATTGTTTTTGTAGACTTAAAAGACGAGGGGGTAGAAAAGAAAGTAGAAGACGATGGAAGCGAAACCTACTACGTAGGAAGAAAAGGTCTCTATAGTGAAGCACTTGAAGTCAAAAAGAAGTTTACCGCAAGAGGAGTAAACATAGCCGAAGTACGTGCGTTTAAAGATGGCGCTCCAATCAACTTGGATGAGGCAAGACAGTTGACCAATGAGTAAGGTCTTTCTTATATTGATTTTAAGTACATTTTCTCTTCAATTTTGGTCCCAAAACAATGATCTTGAAGATACCACCAGAACACTTCGTATTCAGTTTATGGGTTGGGGTTGCGACTGTCCCAATTGGTGCGAGGAGGCTAACTACACAAAGTTTTTTGACGATCGAGACACAGCCATAAGCACACAAGCGTTAATTGATCAGTATTGCTTTAACATCGAAGCGGCTACGGAAGAAAACGAGATTGACTGGAGTTCTTTTTGGGATAATTATCCGCTTCACAAAGTTGAAGTGGAAGGTTCATTTTACCTGGAGTTACAGAATTGGCCCGGTGATGATAGGATCATCCAGTCCAAAGTCTTTCGGTATACAAACTATCGATTGATTGAGTAACAAACAAAGACGTCAAACTTTCCGGTAGATGAGGTTTTGGTATCATTGCTCCTAAGGTTACTTAAACATAAAACTTATCCCGAATGACTCGCAACTATTGATTATCTTTACCCTTCCAAAATTCAGGTTTATGAAGAAAATACTTGTCGCCAATAGGGGAGAGATAGCACTACGTGTAATGAAAACATGCAAGCGATTGGGAATCAATACGGTCGCGATTTATTCTGAAGCAGATGCAAATGCACCTTTTGTAAGGTTTGCAGATGAATCGGTATGCGTTGGCCCTCCACCCAGTTCGCAGAGTTATTTATTAGGAGATAAGATCATTGCCATTTGTAAGGAGCTGAATGTGGATGGAATCCATCCTGGATATGGTTTTTTGAGCGAAAATGCTGATTTCACTAGAAAAGTGGAGGAAGCCGGAATTAATTTCATCGGTCCATCACCAAAAGCAATGGAAGTGATGGGGTCAAAATTAGCCGCAAAGGCAGCGGTTAAAGAATATGGAATTCCCATGGTGCCAGGAATCGATGAAGCGATTACAGACATTCCTTTGGCGCTCGAAAAGTCAAAAGAGATAGGTTATCCCATTCTGATCAAAGCTTCTGCCGGAGGTGGTGGAAAAGGGATGAGAATCGTAGAAAAACCAGAAGATTTTGTAGATCAGATGGACATGGCGGTGAGTGAGGCGGTTTCTGCCTTTGGAGATGGAGCAGTCTTTATTGAAAGATACGTTGGCTCACCCAGACATATTGAAATTCAAGTATTGGCAGATAAGCATGGAAATATCGTTTACTTGTTTGAGCGCGAATGCTCCGTTCAGCGTAGACATCAAAAAGTGATCGAAGAAGCACCCAGTGCAGTATTAACACCAGAGCTGCGAGAAGCGATGGGAAAAGCCGCTTGCGATGTAGCTAGAGCCTGTGATTATTACGGTGCGGGTACCGTAGAATTCTTGTATGAAAACGGAGAGTTCTTTTTCTTAGAAATGAATACCCGCTTACAGGTAGAACATCCAGTGACGGAAATGATCACAGGTGTAGATTTGGTAGAAGAGCAGATCAACGTAGCTGTTGGAAAACCGTTGACATTCAGTCAAGAGGATTTAAAAATCAATGGACACTCACTAGAAGTTAGAGTTTACGCAGAAGATCCTAAAAACAATTTCCTTCCAGACATTGGAAACTTGGAGGTTTACAGGAGACCAGAAGGTGAAGGCGTTAGAGTAGACGATGGGTTTGAAGAAGGGATGGATATTCCGATCTATTATGACCCGATGATTGCCAAGTTGGTCGTGCACGGAGTAGATCGAGACGATGCGATACGAAAGATGACAAAAGCCATCGAAGATTACGATATTGTAGGGATTGAAACCACCCTTGGGTTCTGTCATTATGCCATCAATCATGAAGCTTTTGTAAGTGGTGATTTTGATACACATTTTGTGAAGTATCACTTCCAAGATCCTACCATTTTAGATGTGTCAGATGAAGATACACTGCTAGTGGGCGCTGTTCTTGGAAATCATGTGCTCAACGAGCTGGAGAGTCATCGAAACTATGCTCCGTCAGCAGAAATGTCTGATTGGACCAGAAACCGCTCCTAAATGTCGAAGTCGGTTGTCATTGTTGAGCCTTTTTATGCAGGTTCGCATAAGACATGGACAGATGGCGTAGAACAACTTTTTCGAGAAGAGAATCATCAGGTTCATAAGCTGACACTTCCGGGTAGACACTGGAAATGGCGCATGTTTGGTGCAGCCAATTATCTTGCAGAAGAACTACTTTCTTTAGGCATCCAGCCAGATGTTTTATTAGTTTCGGATATGCTCGACTTATCCGTTTTTGTGGGCGTAGCCAGAAAACTTCTAACTCATTCGAAATTAGTCGTTTATTTTCACGAGAATCAACTGACTTACCCATGGTCTCCAACAGATGAAGATGTGCGCTTAAAACGAGACCAGAGTTACGGATTAATTAATTTACGAACTGCCCTCATAGCCGATGAAGTATACTTCAACTCAAGTTATCATCAGACTTCGTTTTTAGAGGCTGTCAAAGGATTCATCAAACAGTTTCCAGACGCGACAAAAAAGAGTTGGATCACATCCATTCAGGAAAAGTCTAAAGTTCTTTATCTGGGAATGAACTTAGAATCCTTGATTAAACAGCAGAAGCCAGCATCTCCAGTTTCTGTAATTCTTTGGAATCATCGGTGGGAATACGACAAAAACCCAGAAGAATTTTACGATGCGCTCAAGCAACTCAAGCAGGAACAAATTGATTTTCAATTGATTGTTTGCGGAGAGAAGAATAAAAAGTACCCAGAAGTATTTGATAAGATAGAAAAAGACTTTGCTGAAGAACTCATTCACTTTGGTTTTGCCGCAGATAGAACGCACTATTATGATCTCTTAAATCAAGCCACTGTTTTGCCTGTTACCAGCTTTCAGGATTTCTTTGGAGGGAGTGTAGTAGAAGCTATTGCTGCTGGGTGCGTTCCCGTTTTGCCCAATCGATTGGCATATCCAGAGCACCTGCCTGAAGAGCTCAGAAATAAGTACGTAGCAAACACTAATCAAGAGTGGTTTACTTTGCTCAAGGAAGTAGTTGGTAACCCAGCTTATTTTAAGTCTGATCTTGCAGAAATGCGCTCTTTTGTGAAGAGGTATGACTGGGGAGAACTGAAATCACAGTATTTGCAGATGCTCAAATAAATCGTCAAGAGTTGTGTAGAGAATTAATTTACGTATATTTGCAGCCGAATTAATTAACAGCATACCAATCACTTAAAAGTATTGTAAAATGTATTTAACAGAAGAAGTAAAAAGAGATATCTTCAAGAAGCACAACAAGAGTGCAGAGGATACAGGAACAGCGGAAGGGCAAATTGCTTTGTTCACGCACAGAATTAACCACTTAACTGAGCACCTTAAAAAGAATCGTAAAGATTTCGCTACGGAAAGAGCACTAGTAATGTTGGTGGGTAAGAGAAGAAAACAACTTGATTTCTTGATCAAGACGGATATCGAAAGATATAGAGCTATTATTAAAGAACTTGGATTACGTAAGTAATTCGCTGCGGCAAACGAGTCGCAAAATGTATTTAGAGGGGACTGTTGCGCAATGCGTAATGGTCCTTTTTTGCTTCATATTGGAGCAATATTTAGGTTGAAAAATTAGTAAATAACAAGTCTTCCCCAGAAGAATTAAGGAAGATGAAATAAAACACAAAATGAATATAGTAAACAAAAAAATGACCCTTCCAAACGGGAAGGAAGTTTCGATTGAAACTGGAAAACTAGCGAAGCAGGCAGATGGTTCTGTTGTCGTTAGAATGGGAGACACGATGCTGTTAGCAACCGTTGTTTCTAGTAAAGATGCGAAAGACGATGTTGACTTTCTTCCATTGACGATTGACTACAGAGAGAAGTTTGCCTCAAACGGTAGATTCCCAGGAGGATTCCTAAAAAGAGAAGCAAGACCATCGGATGAAGAAATTCTAACGATGCGTTTAGTCGATAGAGCAATGCGTCCGTTATTCCCAGGAGACTATCACGCAGAAACACAAGTAATGATTCAGCTGATGTCTTCAGACGGAGAAGATCAGCCAGATGCATTGGCTTGTTTAGCAGCATCTGCTGCAGTTGCAGTGAGTGATATTCCTTTTCACGGACCTGTGTCTGAGGTGAGAGTAGTCAGAAAGGATGGAGAATTCATCGTGAACCCTACTTTCTCAGAAATGGAAGGAAATGATTTGGATATGATTATTGCGGGTACAGAAGATTCAATTAACATGGTTGAAGGTGAGATGGGAGAAGTTTCTGAAGCAATTATGCTAGAAGCAATCAAAGCGGCTCACGTTGTCATCAAAGAACAAATCAAATTACAGTTGGCAGTTGCCGCTGAGGTTGAGAAAGCTTCAACAAAAAGAGAATATAGCCACGAAACACATGATGAAGACTTACAGAAAAGAATTCATGACTTCGCTTACCAAAGATGCTATGACATTGCTAAGCAAGGTCTTGCTGATAAAAAGAAAAGAGGAGAATTATTTGGTGCTGTGAAAGAAGATTTCGTAGCAACACTTTCTGAAGAAGAAGTTGGTGAAAAAGGATTTTTGATCAGTCAGTATTTCAAGGCAGCTCAGAAAGCAGGAGTAAGAAGAGCAATGTTGGATACAAAATCTAGATTAGATGGAAGAAAACTAGATGAGATTCGTCCGATTTGGTGTGAAGTAGATTACTTGCCTGGTAAAGTTCACGGTTCTGCCATCTTTACAAGAGGTGAAACACAATCGTTGACCACCTTAACACTAGGAAGTAGCCTAGATGCTCAAAGAAAAGACGGAGCGTTGATTCAAAGAGAAGATAACTTTGTATTACATTATAACTTTCCTCCATTCTCTACAGGAGAAGCAAGGCCGATTAGAGGCGTAAGTAGAAGAGAAGTTGGACACGGAAACCTTGCCTTGAGAGCGTTGAAAAATATGATTCCAGGCAAACCAGAAAATCCATATACGGTAAGATTGGTTTCTGAGATTCTAGAGTCAAACGGTTCTTCATCTATGGCAACAGTTTGTGCTGGAACGTTAGCGTTACTAGACGGTGGTGTTCAGATGAAAAAGCCCGTTTCAGGTATTGCTATGGGACTGATCTCGGATGCTGATACCAAAGAGTTTATCGTACTTTCTGATATTCTTGGAGACGAGGATCACTTGGGAGACATGGACTTCAAAGTAACTGGGACCAGAGATGGTATTACAGCGTGTCAAATGGATATTAAGATCGAAGGATTAGACTATTCATTACTAGAAGAGGCGTTGGAGCAAGCAAGAAAAGGAAGACTTCATATCTTGGATAAGATTGAGGAAACCATTGCAGCACCAAGAGAAGATTACAAAAACCACGTTCCAAGAATCGAAACAATCGAAGTTCCTGGAGATGCCATTGGAGGTATCATCGGAAAAGGAGGTGAGACGATTCAAGCGCTTCAAGCAGAAACTGGAACGACTATCTCTATTGATGAGTTAGAAAATGGTAACGGTATCGTTGAAATCTTCGCTGATGACAAAGAAGGGATGGAAGAGGCTAAACGTCAGATTAATTTGATCGCGTATCCTCCAACTGCTGAAGTAGGAGAAACTTACATGGGTAAAGTAAAGAACATTGTCTCTTTCGGAGCTTTTTGTGAGATTGTTCCTGGAACAGATGGTTTACTTCATGTGTCTGAAATTGCTTGGGAACGAGTAGAGAAAGTAGAAGATTACCTGAAAGAAGGTCAAGAGATCGAAATCAAGGTGATTGGTAAAGATCCTAAATCAGGAAAGTATAAGATTTCTAGAAAAGCTTTACTTCCGAAGCCGGAAAGAAAACCAAGACCAGAAAAAACAGAGGAAGCTTAAGAGCTGAATCCATATTAACTTCAAGGCGTCCATTTCGATACTTCGGAATTGGGCGCCTTTTTTTATGGAGTAAAAACTAACTTCATGATTACCGCATGATGATCTGAGAAGCCGACCGTTTCTCCATAGACTTTACGTTTGTTGTCTTCTTTCCAAGACGGACCAATTAAGCATTTGTGAACGTACTTTAGTTGGAAGTGGGAGGGTAACCAATCGTTGAATAAGAAAAGGTAATCTAACGTGTTTTTCAGCGCTTTTGGTTTTTCCTGCTGAACGTTGTTTTTGTGAAATTCATTGTCAGACCCAACAATTGAGAGTAACTTTTCATAGTTACTGGAGTCAGCACAGTTAATGTTGAAATCACCTCCAATGATGATCGGAGTTTTGGTGTTCAGATAAGGTTTGATCAGTTGAGAAATGATCTGATCCGCCTGTTCTAGCGCAATGGATCGGGGAGGCTCACTATTGAGGTGTGTATTTACGATCAAAAGTGGAACATTGTTCCAAACCGTGTGAATAAACTGAGCTCCTTTAAATGCTATGCAGTCACTCCCACTGCAATCTTCGTACTTTATAGAGCTCATTTGAACGAACGGAGTTTTTGAAAAAATGATCAAGCCGCTATTGGTCTTAAAAGGTTTTCCTTTGGCCGAATTGATCACCGGAGTGTGGTAAGGGTATAGCTGGTCTAATCCTTGTATCAGTTG
Organism: uncultured Flavobacteriales bacterium; assembly: GCA_964387945.1. GTDB lineage: Bacteria > Bacteroidota > Bacteroidia > Flavobacteriales_D > Parvicellaceae > Parvicella. Next base: position 18,225 of record CAYLYX010000012.1, read on the forward strand.
ATTTCTTCTTTTCTTATGAAACACTTCCTGAAAAAGCAAAATATCAACCGAAGTGTCATTCACCGTAAAGTGATTTGCAATCGAGTCAACACGTAGTTTCTTTTTACTCTTGGCAAAAACTGGAGCAGGAAGAAGGTGAAGGTTCCAGCTGATAATTTTTAGGGAATCCTGGGAGCAAAACGAAGCGCTGAAGGAAAGGAATAAAAAAAGTTTGAGCACTCTCACCTAGACTCAGGTTTTAGAATCCCATGAAAGCGAGCACTAAAATAACTTTCAAACAATTCCTGAATGGTAAACGCTTTTTTAGAAAGAAAGTCGGTTTCAAGTATAGCTGTAAAGAAAAGATCATCTCCCGCAGCAAGAAGGGTAGGGTTTATTTTGCTGAAATCACCAGACTCGACACCTTCTTTGTAGAATGCTTCAAGTAAGGAAATGCTAAGACCCTTGAGGGTGATCAGTGAATCAAATAAGTGTGGGAATTCATTTTTTAAATCCTCCAGAAACAAATAGGAGATACCTCCAAAAGAATTAATGACAAGTTCAACCGCCTTTCGGTACCGTCTAGAATAGCTCATTGAATCATCCGACAAGAAAGATGCAAATTGCTGTATTTCCTCCAGTTTTTTGTTGGTAATGAAAGCGACCATCTCCTCTTTAGAAGAAAAGTATTTGTAAATAGTTGCTTTGGATTTCTCAGCAATCTCGCAAATTTCATCAGTCGAAAATACCGAAAATCCTTTTTCAAAAAACACGACACCCAGCTTCGAGGCAATCTCCAATTGCTTCGATTTATTGTTAATTCTTTTCTTATTGACCGGTGTCCTTCCCATTTATTCTGTGTACAAATTTAAGAATAATACCATGCCTTCTCCGTTTGAAAGCGTTATTATTGTGGTTTACAACGGATGCCAAAAGCATACCAAAATAAATTTAAGGGTTTTTTGAATTATTGAAAATAATGTTTACTTTTACGACTTATTAAAATGAAGAAAACTATAGTTTTTTTAACCTAACTGATTAATAATCAGAACTATGAAGAAAATTTTACTTACACTAACAATTGTAACATCTGGGTTGTTTGCTTCAGCTCAGCAGGATTATCAGTTCACGCATTACATGTTTGATAATCTTTCGTTCAACCCCGGATACGCTGGAATTACCAAGTCTATTTGTGGAACTGCACTATTTAGACAGCAGTGGGCTGGCTTTACTGGTAGACCTCAAACTGGACTAGTGAATGTGCATGCGCCTGTTCAATTCTTGAGAGGAGGGATTGGATTGACCTATGTGAACGATCAGTTAGGGTTTGAAAAAAATAATATTGCTAGATTATCATACTCTTATCATTTAGGTTTAGGAGCAGGAGATCTTGGTATTGGAGTTTCTGCGGGGATTATCCAAAAGAGCATCAATGCCGATTGGATTACTCCAGATGGTACGCCATGGGAAAATGATGCCAGTATTGCTTCAAATAACGGAAGTGATTTAGTTCCAGATATCAATTTTGGTGTATTCTATAGAACTAACCAATTGTATATGGGAATTAGTGCAACGCACTTAGGACAGTTTGATATGGATCAATTGAATTTGCAGAATGTTCATCACTACTGGATTACAGCAGGGTATAAGTATCAAATCAATCCAGATTGGGTGTTGAGACCATCTATTTTGGCGAAAACGGATGCAAAATCTACACAAATTGACTTGAATGTTAACGTGTTATTTAGAGATATGGTTTGGGCCGGAGTTTCTTACAGACTCTCGGATGCCATTGCTCCAATGTTGGGTTACCAAACCAAGGTAGGAGACGGATTATTAAGAATTGGTTATGCTTATGATGTAACCACTTCGCAATTGAAGGGTTATAGTAATGGTTCGCACGATATAATGTTGAACTATTGCTTTAGCTTAGAGAAACCACCAGTAATACAGAAATCAAAGAATCCTAGATTCTTATAAACAAAAAAGTTTTAATAATTGAAACCAAAATCATTTAGCTCCGTTATAAGCAGACCAAAAGCCATCGGGTAGTTGTTAATTTATGGCTTTTGCACTTAAATGAAGTTAAATTAAAAAAGGTAGCATGAAAAAGTTGTTGTATTTATTCTTATTCGCCTTACTAGCCTTAGGTAGTTGTGCCGATGGTTCTCGAGGAGAGCTTGTAGGAGTTCTTGGAAGGAGAGCTTGGTATCATCCAGACCTATATGGTATGCTTTACATTCCTGCTGGAGGTTTCCAAATGGGACAAAGTGATCAGGATGTTCCTTGGGGCGAGTATACACGTATGAAAACTGTTTCGGTTCAGGCATTTTACATGGATCAAACAGAGATTTCTAACAACGAGTACCGTCAGTTCGTTTATTGGGTGAGAGACTCGATAGCCCGAAGAATTCTAGGAGAGGAGATGGGAGCCGATGGATGGTTGATACCTACCTATGATGACGAACTTCAAGAGAAAGATGAGGAAGAATGGATTTTGGATTGGAGAACTAAGATCGACTATGGCAAACATGTAGATAACGAGCAGTTTCCTTTCTTAGCTCCGATGTTCTTAAACCCCTCTGATCGTTTCTATGGTAGGATGGAAATAGATACTAGAGAGCTAATGTTCGAGTATTATTGGGTAGACATGAAAGAGGCTGCCGTTAAAGGTAGACCGCTTGTTAAGAAGATTTCGAATGAAGCTTACGACAATGATGAACACCCAGATCACCGTAACGAAATGAAGAATGGATACCTTCCATTCCCTCAGGATCCTACCATCCAAAGAGGTAAAGACTTAAATTTAGGTTATAGAAATTCCAAAGGTCAGAACAATGCGATTCGTGGTCATGAGGATAGATCGAGGTTTATTATTAAAGAGATCATTAACGTTTACCCAGATACACTTTGTTGGATTCATGACTTTACCTATAGTTTCAACGAACCAATGACTAACATGTATTTCTGGCACGTGGCTTACGATAACTACCCAGTAGTGGGAGTTACATGGCAGCAGGCAAATGCATTCAATGTTTGGAGAACACAGTTGTTAAACAACTGGAGAAGTGCTCAATGGGAAACTTACGTTCAGGACTTTAGATTACCTACAGAAGCTGAGTGGGAATACGCAGCAAGAGGTGGTTTAGACTTGAGTCCATACCCTTGGGGTGGTCCATACATCAGAAACTCTAGAGGATGTTTCTTGGGTAACTTTAAGCCAATGAGAGGGCGTTATATGGAAGATGGAGGTTTCCACACCGTTGAAGTTACCTCTTACCACCCGAATGACTATGGTTTATACTGTATGGCAGGAAACGTTGCAGAATGGTGTAGCACGGCTTACGATGAGTCAGTTTACGAGTTCTCTCATGACCTGAACCCACAGTATACTTATAATGCGTTGGATCACGATCCGCCATCAATGAAGCGAAAAGTAATTAGAGGTGGTTCATGGAAAGATATAGGATATTATCTACAGACAGGTACAAGAACTTACGAGTACCAAGATTCTGCTAAGTCCTATGTTGGATACAGAAGCGTGATGTCTTACCTAGGAAGAGGTGGACCAAACAAAGATGAGGGAGGAATTTAATCTTACCCTTATTCTTGAACCAGTGAAATAAGCAAATCAGTAAAATCAAATAATAATTGTCTAACTAAAAAAGCAAGGAAAAATGAGTGGAAATGGATTTTTCGCAAGTAAGCGATTTAAAAACATCATGAAGTTCGTATACGGATGGGGTGGTGCGATCGTAATCGTAGGAGCATTATTTAAAATTTTGCACTTACCAGGTGCAAACTTAATGTTGATTGTTGGTCTTCTTACGGAGGCAGCGATCTTCTTTATCTCGGCATTTGAGCCGTTACACGAGGAGGTGGATTGGACGTTGGTTTATCCTGAATTAGCAATGGGACACGCTCAGGATACACACGAAGCGTTACCAGAAGTTGAAGATTTGGATGAAATCGAAGAAGGAGATGATCTTTCTATTGTTGAACAATTGGATGGTATGTTAGCTGAAGCTAAGATCGAGCCAGAATTGATTCAGTCTTTAGGAGATGGATTGAGAAGTTTATCTTCTACAGCATCTGGAATGGGAGATCTTTCTAAAGCTACTGCAGCAACAGATGAATTTGTTGGAAATATTCAGTCGGCTTCATCAAAAGTAGGGGCATTATCTGATGCTTACGCTAAAGCGTCTGAATCTCTAATGGGATTAGCTAATACTGAAGATGCTGGAACTTCTTTTGGAGAGCAAATGACAAAAGTTTCTGGAAACTTAGCAGCTCTAAACAATGTTTATGAAATGCAACTGAAAGGAGCTACAGATCACTTGAATGCAACTGAGCAAATGTACGGAGGTATTACTGAGTTGATGACGAACTTACACTCATCACTTGACGATACGAAGAAGTATAAAGAAACAATGGCTGAACTAAGTAAAAACTTAACAGCGTTGAATACTGTTTACGGTAACATGCTGAATGCTATGAACGTTAAGGCTTAATGGTTAATTAGGTAACTGTATTAATTCACGAATTACATTATTAATCATTTAAAATTAATTAACTATGGCAGGAGGTAAGGAAACCCCAAGACAGAAGATGATTGGTCTGATGTACCTGGTATTGATGGCCATGCTTGCAATGAACGTATCCAAAGAGGTAATTAACGCGTTCGTTACACTAAACAATAACATCGATGTCGCAAACCGTGACGCTATTTATGCAAACGGAAAAATCATCGAAGATTTGTTAGGGAAATCAAAAAGCCCTGAGGCAAGCGAGAAAGAAAAAGCTGAAGCTAAAATGTGGTATGACAGAGCAATTACTGTGCATAACATGTCTAGAAACACAGCGAATTTCTTTATGAATGAAGCAAATGCTATGTTGGCTGAAGGACAACCTGGAGAATGGGTTGAAGACGCAGGTGACGGATTTTTATCAATCAAGGATTTGATTCATCATGAATACGAAAAGAAAGATGATTACGATATTCCTACAAGGTTGTTTGTAGGTGATAATCACGCTAGTATTAACGAAAGAGGGACGAAATTGAAGTCTACCTTAGAGAATTATAGAGATTCTCTTTGTATCATGATTGCTGATAAGGCAAAAGAAGATGGTACAGGTAACTATTCATTTTCACCACCAGAAGGTTTGGTAAAAGCAAATCAAACAGATACGGCATGGATTACCGGTTTGGATGAAGCTTTGACTACTGTTAAACTTGAAGATCAGGCAGCAATTAAGGAAATTTACAGAATCCTTACTGTTCCTGAAGAAGTAGAGAACCACGGTGAAAGCTACCCTTGGCAAGCAGGTCAGTTTGACCACGCTCCAATGGCTGCAGCAGCTGCGATCTTTACAGGTATCAAGTCTAAAGTTATCCAAGCGGAAAAAGTGGCACTTGCTAACTTCGGTGAGCAAAGTCAAGCTCCACCGTTTACGTTTAACAAGATTGAACCGTTATCATTTGCATCTACTGCTTACATCAACCAAGGAGATTCTTTGGCGATGAGAGTAATGGTTGCAGCGTACGATTCAACTGCTGATACTGAGATCAGATACTGGGTGGATGATTCAACTTTTGCTGAAGCTAACATGAAGCAATCAGGAAAGAATGAAGTAACCCTAGCTGGAGGAGTTGGTGATCACTACGTTTATGGTCAAATTGCCGTTGAAACCAAGAGTGGTAAGGAATGGAAGAACTTTAAGCCGTTTAAATATTCGGTTGGTTCTCCAAACGCTGCGATTTCGGCATACGATTTGAATGTATTGTACGCAGGATGGAAAAACAGACTTAAAGTTTCTGCTGGTGGATTTGATCCATCAACTGTATCAGTATCTTGTAGTGGATGTGATGGAATCAGTAAAGAAGGAGACTTCTGGGTTGCAAAAGCATCTAAAGTTGGTAAAACAGCTACAATTTCTGTTTCAGCGAAAGACAAGGATGGAAAGTCGGTAAGTTTAACATCAGAAGAGTTTAGAATCTTCCCTCTTCCAAAACCTACACCTAAGTATGGTGGGGTTGGAGTTGAGTCGAGTTCTATCTCTGCAACGATTGCAAAACTTGGACCTCCATTACAAGCAGATTTAAGTGGTTCGCCTCTTAATGTTGAATGGAAAATTACAGGATTTGAAATGCTAGTAGTGAAAAACGGTAAAGTTTCTAAATTGACGTCTTCTTCAAACAAGATGACATCAGACATGAAATCGGCACTTAACACCTTAGGTAAGGGATCAAGTTTGACATTAACTAACATTAAAGCCGCAGGACCTTCAGGTAAGTCAGTTCCAATTGGAGCACTTGCTTTTGTCCTTAACTAAAAATTAAAGAACATGATTTTAAGAAGATTAACTGAAACCACCGCCTTACTTCTTTTGTCAATTTCTGCATTCGCTCAGTTACCATCTACTGGTGTAAGTGATAACTCGGGTGTTTTGGATGGAGTGTACGTTCAAGAACACATTCCTACAAAACGAGTTATTAGCTATGCTCACCTACGTGAAGCTGATGTAATGTGGTCTAAAAGAGTATGGAGAACAATTGATCTTCGTGAAAAGCAAAATCACCCGCTTTATTATCCACTGGAGCCTATCTCGGATAGAATGTCTCTATTTGATGTAATGAAGTATGGAGCTTTAACGGAAGGAAGTTTGACCTTGTATGAACCAAAGCTTACAGCTACTGGTACAGACGATCAGTTCAGATATCCTTTGTTGAAACAATCAGGTGAAACTGATGATGAGTTCCAACTTCGAAAAATGTCATTGTTTGGTGAGAAAGAAACCATTCCGGTCTTTAATGACGATGGATCTTTTAAGTATGATGCTAACGGTAACCAGGTGTTTATCGATACCGTTTCTTACTACGAAACAAGAGATATTATCAAGTATGAGATCAAAGAAGATTGGTTTTTTGATAAGCAAAGATCAGTGATGGATGTTAGAATTATCGGAATCTCTCCCATTGTTTATTTCGTTGAGAAGAGTTCAGGAAACGTTTTGGGTACGAAAAACCTATTTTGGTTATACTTCCCAGAGTGTAGATATGTCTTCCAAAACTTCTTCGTGTACAATCCGCACAACGATGCGCAACGAATGAGTTTTGACGATTTATTCTGGAAACGAGATTTTAATAGCTATATCCACAAAGAGAGTAACGTTTATGACAGAACGGTTTCTCCAAACTGGAAAGGTGTGGATGCTTTGCTAGAATCAGAAAAGATCAAAGGAGAAATGTTCAGAATGGAACATGATCTTTGGAACTTGTAAGAGTTAGATATATTATTTGATAAAATCCAGGTATTCGAAAGAGTATCTGGATTTTTTTTTCTCCTAATTGTACCATTTTCAACGTTCCGTGGTTATGATTTATAGACCGATAAACCTATAAACATAACCTATGATTTTAAGAAGATTAACCGAAACCACCACCTTACTTCTTTTATCATTAAATGTATCAGCTCAGATGCCCATTAGCGCAGGAGGAAATCCTGGAGGCGTTCTGAGTCAACCAACGATTCAACACACCATACCTACCAAACGAGTCATCCCCTACACGTATTTGGTCGAAAGAGATGTCATGTGGTCCAAACGGATTTGGCGAACCATTGACCTCAGACAGAAGCAGAATTTTCCGTTGTACTATCCGCTCGAACCGATTGACCAAGACCGCATGTGCTTATATGACGTGATCAAATGGGGAGCTTTAACAGAAGGAAGTCTAACCTTGTATGAACCTAAACTTACCGCTACTGGAACAGATGATCAGTTCAGATACCCAGTTCTGAAGCAATCTGGAGAAACGAATGAAGAATTCCAATATCGGATAATGCTATTGTTCGGAGAGAAAGAGCAGCTTCCGGAATTTAATGAAGATGGCTCATTCAAGTATGATGAGAACGGTGATCAGGTTTTTATAGACACCGTTGATATGTATGAAGCCAGAGACATCATTAAGTACGAACTAAAAGAAGATTGGTTTTTTGACAAGCAGCGTTCTGTGATGGACGTGCGGATCATTGGCATATCGCCAGTCGTTTATTACACAGACGAGAATAGCGGCAACGTGTTGGGAACCAAGAATTTGTTTTGGTTATATTTTCCAGAGTGTAGGTACGTTTTTCAAAATTTTGCAGTCTATAATCCGCATAACGATTCCCATCGGATGAGTTTTGATGATTTGTTCTGGAAGCGGGATTTCAATAGCTATATTCACAAGGAGAGTAACATTTACGATCGAACCACATCCCCTAACTGGAAAGGAGTTGACGCACTTTTAGAGTCTGAGCGCGTCAAAGGAGAGATGTTTAAGATGGAGCACGATCTTTGGAATTTATAGTCATTTTTTAGGGTATGGTTTTAAAAAAACTGTACCCTTTTTCGTTTACCACATTGTATTAGTAAATCAGACATCGTCCGGGGATAGCTGATAATTAGGTTGTATTGATTCACAAAACTTAATTATTCACTTAAAACTTAAAGTTATGGCTGGTGGTAAAGAAACTCCGAGACAAAAAATGATAGGCTTAATGTACTTGGTACTGATGGCAATGTTAGCAATGAACGTATCCAAAGAAGTAATCAATGCGTTCGTAACCCTGAGTAATAATATTGAAGATCAAAACACAGATTTGGTCAGTTCCAATGGAGAAATGATCGGTACACTCTTCGGAAAAATGAACAGTCCCGAGATTTCTCAGCATGAAAAGGAAGAACTTAATGAACTCTACAATAAAGCGCTTAAAGTGCACAACATGGCTAGGAATACGGCAAATTTCTACATGGAAAATGCACAGGAAATGCTCAGTGAAGGACAAGAGGGCGAGTGGCTCTTTGACGCTGGCGATGGCTTTTTGGCAGTAAAGGATCTGGTGCAGCACGAGTACGAGAAAAAAGATGACTACGACATTCCTACACGGATTTTTGTGGGTGATGATCATCACAACATCACAGAAAAGGGAAAATCACTCCTTCTTACGCTAGAGAATTATAGAGATTCGCTGTGCATCATGTTGGCCAACAAAGAAGGAGAAAAGGGAGTGAATTATTATTTCGAACCCGTGCCAGTACAGCGAAAAACGGAAAACGACACTACTTTTCTTGATGACCTAGATGAAGCGCTCACTACCGTAAAAGAATCGGATAGATTGTTGATTAAAGAGATCTATCGCTTGCTAACCATGCCACAATTTGTCGAGAACCATGGCGATGAATACCCCTGGCAGGCTGGTCAGTTTGACCATGCTCCAATGGTGGCAGCATCGGCTATTTTTACCTCACTCAAAGGAAGAGTGCTACAAGCAGAGAAGATTGTACTCAACAACTTCAATGAGCAAAACGATGTCCCGGTATTTCCTGTCAACAAGGTAGAACCGCTGGCCTTCTCATCTACCAGTTATTTAAACGTAGGAGATAGCCTAGATATGTCGGTGATGGTAGCCGCTTTTGATACCACAGCCGCTCCAGAAATCCGATACTGGATAGACGATACGCTAAGAACCGAAGGAAACATGCTCGTTTCCAACTTGAATTCAGTACGTTTAGGAGGTGGTGTAGGTGATCATGTAGTGGTTGGAGACATAGCCGTTCAAACCAAAAATGGAGTAGAGTGGAGACCGTTTAAATACAACTATAGTGTAGGATCGCCCAACGCAACCGTATCTGCATCAGACCTGAACGTACTCTATGCCAACAACTGGCAAAACAACATCGAAGTTTCAGCTGGGGGATACGATCCTTCTACGGTTTCGGTTACCGGTTCCAATTGCAGTATCAGTAAGTCAGGAGACAAGTATGTGGCTACCGCTTCGGCCGTTGGTGGAACAGCATCTGTAAAGGTTACAGCGCAGGATAACGATGGAAACACGGTGGTTTTGACAACCAAAGAGTTTAGAATTTTACCCTTACCGAAGCCGCAGTTGTATTATGCCGGTAAAACGTATGGAGATAACAGTGTACCCAAGACATATTTAGGAGCTAATGCTGTAGAGGTAAAGGATCCAACAGGAATTCTGAATGTGGATTATACGGTGAAAGGGTTTGACATGATTATTATCAGAAACGGACAAGTGATTAAAATGCATAGTAATTCCAACCAATTCACACCAGAAATGATCGCTGCAAAAAACCAATTGGGAACAGGACAGGAATTAATCATTTCTGCGCCAATGGTTAGTATTAATGGAACATCCAAAGTGCCAATTGGTGGTTTGTCACTTACGGTAAATTAGAAAAAAGCCCCGCAGTCAAATGAGATTGTGGGGCTTTTTTTGTGATTTAGAGGTTATTTTACCTGTTTTTTTTAGGTGTTTATACGTATTGATTTTTTTAATCAGGATGATTAGTTTTGAGAACTACTAACTAACTACAACTTTGATTATGAAAAATTCGGTCTATGCACTCTTGCTGCTCTTTTCTTTTATTACGCTCCCAGTATCCGCACAGGAAAGTGCTCCATCCCTATCTATTGGTCTTGATAATGTTTTATTTGGACGTGGCGTCATAGATGTTGAATTACTTACAGCGATTATTTCCGAAAAGCAGGATGAACTCAAAAAGCGAATCGTAGAAAAGGAAATTCTCAAACCAGTTTACAAAAACTCTTCTTTTGCAACGAGTAATTATGCTTTTTCGGTTGTCAAAGAATTGATGAACGAAAAAGATAAAAATGTCTTGAAGAAAGAGATTCTAGAGCATACGGTAAATTATGCACTCGTCTGCGCTTTTGCCGAAATGTATGTGCAATTGTGCTGGGATGAAATGAAAGATCAAACCTATTTATCTCGACTTAAAATAAATACAAATTACGAGTTTGAGAATAACTGGAAACCTGCTCAAAACGCAAATGATTTTCTTAACGCTAAGCTCTTCCTTACTTCAAAGGTAAGTGTAAAGAAGAAAGGAAAAGAGCAGGCTTTTCTATTCAACAAGGTATTGATGGATGCGCTTTTTCATGCCATTCGAAATAACGAGTCCTTTATCGATAAAGGCTTTTTTAGTAAGCCACTTTACTTTGATCATTATCAATACTCGAGTCAATCCTATTATTTAAAAAATACGGGCGATCCATTTGTTGATTCACTCTATCGCGATGTAGATCGTTTTGTGACCGACATTGGCGAAATGTATGAAATGTTCAATGAGGTATTAAAGTATACTCAAATCCAAGGAGGAGGTAAGCAATTCGATCTTCAAAATTTTAAGGAAGACCTGAGGAGTAAAATTGACACGAGTATCAATCAGCTAAATTTGGATGCGGCTGAACGATTAAGAAAAGATTTGGATGGTGCGAAATATGGATTGAAATTGGTTCAATATGCGATTACCGAAGATAGTTTGAAGCTCACCAAAAAACTAAACGCACTGAAGGATTATAATGTTCCTGATCTTGAACAGTTAAAGTATAAAGTTATTGTTAATCATCAATGGAATGAGGAGATAATTAAAACGTACTTTGACATCAAGACAGTTGATACGGCAAAATTAGTTTCGGTCTATGCCGATATTGAGACGGGCACGCAGAACGTATTCAATGTCTCTTTTCAAAAAACGCAAATTTTTAAGGAAATAAGCAAGCTGAATAACCGCTTACAAAAAAGTGAAGAGATACGTGATAGTTATGAGAAATTGAGAAATGAGGCTTCCACAAGTCTTGCCGAAGTCGAATTGCTCATTAACGGAGGTCACGAAGAGCGAATGAAACACCTGTTTTTGAATCCACTCAAGAAAGAACTGCAGCAACTCGCAAAGGGAGATAGTCTCGGGAATAAGATGGATAGCGTGATGCTAAAGTTGTACCAGCACTATTACTACATTCAGAGCAATTATGAAGAAGCTATGAATCTCGATTACGTGTATAAGCTCAAAACAGAGTTGCTGCCGCAATTGGGTTATTTTAATCTTAAATATGGCGGACAAGTATCAGAGGTTATGGATCTTTTTGAAGGACTATTGGCACATCTTCAAAACGAGATTTATGAGCCGATCCTGGAAAGGTTTGAGGATGAATTTGATGCCTTTTCAGCCCCTTTTCAGGAAATTTTTGGCAATGGAAATATGATGCAATTGTCCTACCTCAAGTTCTTTGAGAAATTGGACCAATTGGATAAAATGGAAACGTATTATTACCTCTTACAAGACGTGTTGGAAGCAGGAGAACTCAGTGGAAATAGAGATGTTGCTAACGCAATGAACCTAATCTTAGAAAGTGTTGAAAAGTACACCGAATTCGATGGTGAAAACGATCGAATTGATATTGATGTAGAGAGCGTAATTCAAACGCTTTATTTGAAATACGGCAACAGAGACAAGAATCCATTCAACTTCTATATGACGTTGGGGTTGAACACCAATTTTGCGTTTAATCCAGATACGAGTAAAAATTATGTGAACTTTAATTCGGCTTCTGAGAAGATTGGGATGAAAATTAACCTTTACAATGCCAAGTTAAGAAGTTCGTATGCTTATGGAGAAGGTAAAGCTCGAAATACGGACAAGCCGAACGAGAAGGAAGAGCTCAATTACCGCTCAGAAGATCCGATTCTTTCGGATGTTCATGTTCTTATTTTTGGATCTGGGTTGCTTTATCAGGTGGCGAACTTAACGACCTCAGAAAATATTGGTTCTACCTTTATTGGAGCAGGTTTGGGTACAACTTTTTACAACGGTTTGTGCTTCAATGCTTCCTGCATGTTTCCAATTTACGAAGATCAGGGTTTTGGACTCAAGAGCCCCTATTTTAGCATTGGTTTTGACATTCAGTTTGTAGACTACCTAACGGCACTTAATAAAAAGCGAAAAGAAAATAAACTCGCCAAACAAGAGGCCGAGATGGAGTTGGAAATGAAGAAACTGGAGGTGGAGAAGTTAAAAGCGCAACAGTTGAATAAGTAGCAGTGTACTAAGGGAGTTGAGTGACGGTGTGATTAACAATTCTAAAAACTACTAATCAAATGATATATATAATGAAGAAGTTAATACTTGGTTTTTGCGTCCTATCACTTATGTGGACAAATAAGACAATGGCACAAATGGATAAAGAGCTGATTCCGCCATCCAACTTATTGGATATTGCCTACCCAAGGGCTTATGGAACTATTGAGGCAATTAACCTATACGATGGGCTTTATAGAATTAATGAAGGGAATCAACCTATTTCTTACGTGGCCTTTTTTCCACAGTTTCTAGCGTTAGATAGACCTGTTGAATTAATGGATGGAGAAGGTCAAAATGGTTATTTACTGGAGGGGAACGTTGATCAATTTTTTAAGGTAGCCAGAGGTAGAATGGGGAATGGTAGGTTTTGGCAAACCAGCACGCTGTTTATTAGGTATTCTCCTTTAGTTAGATTATCTCTTGACAATGATTCAAAGCCTACGGTTCCTTTGAGTAATAAGATTGCGGTCAGAATAGAAAAAGGTTTGTGGGACAATCATTCTTTCCAAAAAAACTTATCGGAAGATAAGAAAGAAGAATTCAAGAGTGAGGAGTTTCGATTTGAGAATGAATCTATCAAAACATTAAAATCGTTGGTAGGAGCAGCGGAGATAGCTCACTATTCAAATGGGCAACGATCAGGTTCTTTGATAGATACTTTGGGTGACATGCCAAACGTGATTAGAAATGATTACTCTTCTGGCGATTTTTCAACAAATTATGTGAAGTTTAGTCTCACATACAGTCACTTACAGAATAATCAGCTATTTAGTGGATCTCTTGGGTATCGTCATGATTTTGGGGCTCCAGGTGTCGCGGAGTATACTCCAACTCAGGAGCATAGGTATGGACATCATCGTTTATATGGATTTGCACAATACCGATTTAAACCGTTTGTATTATCGAAACGTAAGTTTCAATGGTACAATACGGATACGGATCAGGTTGTAGAAATAAATCGCTTAATAGAAGCAAGAGTTAGAGTTGAGTTCGAATATATCCTTGATCCAAAATCAGAATTATACTTGTACGATAGAGGTGATAACTATTACAAATTTTCGACTAGCGTAATAGGACAGATTAACCCGCTTAAGTGGGAAACAGTTGGGTTATTTGCTCACTTCTTTTATGGTAGGGATTACTCCAATATTAGATATGATGATCCTGTTGTGGGCTTAATGTTTGGAATTACATTGAGCATCAAAAAATATATTCCTCCATTCATGAATGAGAGCGTATACGTTGATGATCTAAAGTGAGTATGTAACCCCAAAAAACACGTATTTATGCGTATTGACATTAATAGATCGTCTTCGTAGCTTTATACCATCAATTACTAAACTACTTACTATGGACAAAGATTGTATCCCCTACGGATCAGACGTATCTGGGGGAAGGTTTCGATGCAGCGACTGTGGCGAAGAAATAACAATGGCTTCTTCTAGTTCATTGCCACCCTACCCCAATTACGATGAAGCTACCCACCTCAAAAAATGTTGGAAAAACCTTTCTGGTCAAGGCGATGCGCCTGAAGATCCGTATCCGGGGAGGTAGAGGGTTTTTGGGAGAACTATTACTACTAGCAAATGGAAAAGAAGTATTATATCTACGATGATGGGGAAGGTCAGAAGGGACCTTTTACCATAGAGGAGTTAAAGCGACTCGATGTAAAAAGGGATACACCAGTTTGGTTTGAAGGTTTAGACGATTGGAAATTGATGGGAGATATTGAAGAGCTAGGCGATTTATTCAAAGTGAAACCACCTCCTTACAGGGGTAAGAAGGAGGAGGATTTTTATACAAAAATCAACTTTGAAAATGAGAAGAATGTCAATCAACAAGAAAGTAGAGAAGAGAGGACTTCGACTTCGGAAAAGATAAAAGCCGAAAATTCAAGTGAAGAAGAAACAAACTTATCGAAACCAGAGGATGGAGCAGATCGGAAACCCAAGAAGAAAAAGAAGTCTTTAGCAGGGAGAATTTTTAAAGTAATTGGAATCCTAGTAGTGGTTATTGTTGGGGGATTCTTTCTATTCAATCACTTCGCGCCTGATGATGTGAAAAAAGAGTTCTATGATGCCGTAGGAGTGGATAATCCTGTATTAACGGATTATACCGTCTATGTTAAAATAACTGGAACTTGTAATCAAGGAGTCTTAAAAAAGAAATGGCATGCCTCTGGTTTAGTTTGGAGCACTCACCTGGATAAAGCTTTTAGTCAGGTAACTGTACGTTTTCATTTTAGTGACGGTTATGAAGATGAAATATTTTATAAAGATTTATCTCCCAATAATGCTATTCAAAAGAAACCTTGGCTAGCCTCAATCTCAGGACACAAAAATGCTGTTTTTGAGTATATGGAGGTTGTGGATGTCAAGTAATACTAAAATTTTAGAATTTGGAAATAAAGGGAATGATTAACTTAGAGGATTACATAAATTAACAAATGGCAAAAAAGACAAAAAAAGAAAAGAGCATTGAAGAATCTTTATGGGATTCAGCCAATAAACTGAGGGGAACGGTAGAAAGTTCAGAATACAAGCACGTAGTGTTGAGTCTGTTCTTTTTGAAGTTTGCCAGTGATAAGTTTGAGGTAAGGAGAAAAGAGCTGATCGCAGAGGGGAAGGAGAAGTATGTGGAGATGAAAGATTTCTATACGGCTAAGAACGTGTTCTTTTTACCGGAGGAAAGTAGATGGAGCTATATCGTCCAAAATGCCAAGCAGAACGACATTGCGCTGAAAATAGATACGGCACTGCATACCGTAGAGAAAAATAACCCTGCTTTAAAAGGAGCCTTGCCAGATAACTATTTCTCACGATTGAACATGGACAACAGTAAGCTGGCGGCTTTACTAGATACCATCAACGATATTGATACCCTCAAAGACCAAGAGCAAGACATTGTAGGAAGGGTCTATGAGTATTTCCTAAGCAAGTTTGCACTGGCAGAGGGAAAAGGAAAAGGAGAGTTCTACACCCCTAAGAGCATCGTTAACCTCATTGCGGAGATGATAGAGCCTTATAAAGGGAAGATTTATGACCCCGCTTGTGGTTCTGGGGGGATGTTTGTGCAGAGTTTGAAGTTTATTGAAAGCCACCATGGCGATAAGAAAGATGTTTCTATTTACGGACAGGAACTCACGGCTACTACCTACAAGCTGGCAAAGATGAACTTAGCCATTAGAGGGATTAGTGCCGATTTAGGGAAAGTACCAGCTGACACGTTTCTAAAAGACCAACACCCAGACCTCAAAGCAGATTATATCATGGCGAACCCTCCTTTTAACCAAAAGAATTGGAGAGGTGAAAACGAATTGGTGGATGACCCACGTTGGAGAGGGTATGATGTACCCCCTAAGAGCAACGCCAACTATGCCTGGATCTTGAACATGGTGAGTAAACTCTCTGAGAATGGAGTAGCAGGTTTTATCTTGGCGAATGGAGCGCTCTCCGGTAGTGGGGAGGAATACAAGATCAGAAGAACCTTGATAGAGAACGATTTGGTAGAGGCGATTGTGATTTTGCCGCAGAATATGTTTTATACCACTAATATTAGTGTAACGCTGTGGTTTTTGAACAAGAATAAAAAAGCTAGAACTGTTCAGCTACCGGATGAAACGCGACACTACAGAGACCGCAGCAACGAAGTACTGTTTATGGACTTGAGAGAAGTAGGTGAGCCTTTTGAAAAGAAGTACGTGCAGTTTTCAAGTGATGATATTGCTAGAATTACAGAAACGTATCATAACTGGCAGCAAGGCAAAGATTATGAAGATGTAGCTGAGTTTTGTTATGCAGCCAAGGCAGCTGAAATTGAAAGCAAAGATTTCTCTTTGGTACCTAGTAAATACATTGCGTTTGTGAACCGAGATGAGAACATTGATTTTGAGGAGAAGATGCAAACCTTGCAAGCAGAGTTTAAAGAATTATTGGCCGAAGAAGAAAAATCGAAGAAGGAATTGATCAATGTTTTCAAGGAATTAGGATATGAAATCTAATTATCGAAAAATAGGAGATTTCATTGAACTAGTTGATGAGCGAAATAGCGATTTAGCTGTTGATTTGTTGCTGGGATTAACAGTAAACAAACAGTTTATTCCTTCTGTAGCAAATACGGTGGGTACGGATATGTCTAAGTACAAGATTATAAGGAAAGGACAGTTTGCATGCAGCGTTATGCAAGTTAGAAGAGACAGAAAAATGCCAGTTGCTTTGATGACAGAATTTGATCAGGCGATTATCTCGCAAGCCTATCCAGTATTTAAGGTTATTGATGAAGATTTATTGCTTCCTGAGTATTTAATGATGTGGTTCTCTAGGCCAGAGTTTGATCGCGAAGCTTGTTTTTATGCTGTTGGTGGAGTAAGAGGGAGTTTAGAATGGGAAGATTTTTTAAATATGGAATTTCCCCTCCCAAGCATTGAAAAACAAGGAGAGATCGTTCGGGAGTATAATGCGGTGGTGAATCGTATCCAACTGAACGAACAGCTCAACCAAAAACTAGAAGAAACCGCTCAAGCACTCTACAAGCATTGGTTTGTGGATTTTGAATTTCCCATCTCCGCTGATCAAGCAGCTTCGATGGGCAATGCCCAATTAGAAGGAAAGCCTTACAAGTCTTCTGGGGGTGCAATGGTCTATAATGAAGAGTTGGATCGAGAGATTCCTGAGGGGTGGGAGGTGAAGACCTTAGATGAATTTTGTGAATGTTTGGATAATTTAAGAAGACCTCTGGCGGCTGAACATAGAAAGGAAATGAAAGGGACTTACCCTTATTTTGGAGCAATGTCAATTGTTGATTACATTAATGATTTTATCTATGAGGGAGTATATCTGTTAATTTCAGAAGATGGAGCAAATGTAGTAGATGAAAGCGGAAGACCTGCGACACAGTACGTTTGGGGCAGATTTTGGTTGAATAATCATGCACACATTGTTCAAGGTCGATCCCCCTTTACTACAGAATATTTAAAAGTAGCTCTCTGTTTTGTTAATGCTGCTCATTTAGTCACTGGTGCAGCACAGCCTAAAATAAATCAGAAAAATTTAATGACCATCAAGCTATTAGATTCTGAGAAGGTTATTTTGAACAAAGTGAATTTGCTATTGAAAAAAGTTTATAATCAGATAGTTAATAGAACAGAGCAGAATTGGAAATTAAACTTATTTAGGAATATTCTTCTCTCCAAAATGACGAGGGTTGAGGAGGGAGTTGTTACACAATAAAATGAAATTTAACTACTAAACTATAATCTATGAGAAACACAATTATCGAAGCAATTGAAAATCGAAACATTTTAGAATTTGATTACGATGGAAATCATCGTGTAGTTGAACCCCATGCGGTTGGAGTTTCTAGTACAGGTAAAGAGCAGCTAAGAGCATTTCAGTTTGATGGACAAAGCGATCGTGTACAAGTTCCTGATTGGGGAATGTTCAGTTTGAATAAAATCCAAAATCTTCAAGTAAAGCAAGAAACTTTTGAAGGAGAAAGACAAGGTTATAGAAGAGGTGATCGTCATCTAAATCCAATTTTTGCTGAATTATAATTATTGATATGATTGTACCTGGTTTAAGAAAATTACTAGCTGATATTGCAATTGACAATCCTGAGAACAAGATTGCAAAAATGGTTGCTTCATATTATCCTCAGATAAGGGAAAATATGGACAGAAATAAAGTCTTTGAATTACTCAAGGATTATTACAACCTAGCAGATACTATAGATTTAGATACCATCGAAGAGTTTGAGGATGTTGAAGAGTTGCGAGCAAACTTTAATGATTATGATAATCGTGATTTTAGAATAAAATCGTTTAAAGCTTCAAGCTTAAAAGGAATTCCTAATGATGATAATGAGTATGGAGTTGATTTTACGGATAATGGAATTATTAACAATGCCATAATATTAGCCAATAATGGAGTTGGAAAATCCTCGTTATTTGCAGCCCTAGAAATGGTGTATACTGGAGAAATAGGTGAAAGGCGGCTAAGAAAAGAAGGTGGTAATTGCAGTATAAAAGATTTTGAAAATTATATTCAACGTTATGATACTTTAGAGAAACCTAAGTGTATTATTGAGACAGAATTATTCAAATATGATTTAAACAACAAAATTTTCAGCTCACAAGAGCTTTTAAGTCGTTACAGTCCTTATAACAATTTTATCAGTGATTTTGACATTTATTCAATAGGACAGACTGTTTTTAAAGAAGGATATGATGGGCCTGGCTCAATTCATGAACTCATAGCCAAATCGTTAGGATTAATGGATCATATTGATTTGAAGAATGTGTTGTCTGATGTTTCTAATTATAATCGTAAAGTAGAAAAGAATGAGTTAAGCAAACTAGAAAAAGATAAGGAAACAAAATCGACTACTATTATTAATATTAAAGAGAGAATAAAGGATCAAGAGAATTCACTCGCTGATATTACTAAAAACAAAGAATCTAAGATATCTATTCATGATCAGAAGTTGATTGAAGTTTTGAGACAGCTGTCTAGAATTTCTTTCATTGTGGGAGATCTAGATAAAATATATGCAGCTTTTAAAGAGTCTTTATCGGCTTTTTTATCCGTTGACAGTAGTAGTCAAGTTTATAAAGAGGCAGAGTTCATTGAGCTTGGTAAAGATTTGCTTGAGTTTTCCGAAGGCTGTCCTTTATGTAGAGATTCTAAAAAAAGCAAGAAGGAAATTCTAAAAGATCTCGAAGATAGACTTCTTCAAATTTCAGAAAGAAACAAAATTGGTGTCAATTTGACGATCTGCTGGGAAAACCTTCGTCATAGCTTAACGGATTCTGTAGAAAACATTAAGCAAGTTATAGATCATTGTTACAAAGAAAAGGAGTTGATCAAAGGGATAAAGGAGCTTGAAGCCCTTTACAATCAAGAACATGAGTTAATATTAGCTTTTGAACCTTTTCTATCTGACGATAATATGATGGAATATTTGGAAGAGATTAGTAGAAAGAAATCTGTGACGATAAATGATTATAATCAAATGCTAACGTTTATTGATAACCCTCCAATGAATGCATTATCAAGTATTAATGAGGCTTTTTCATTGTTTCTTGCGAGAAGAGCTGAATTCGTACAAAAATATTTAGAGCAAAATGAATTCATAGCGGAAAGGATTATCGTTATCAGAGAGCAAATTGAAAAAGACAAGAAGAGACTAATTGAACTAGATAAAGAGATATCAGAGATTGAAAATAAAATGAAAATAGTAGAGATTTCAATAGCTGATGTTGAAGAATTAAAAAATCAAGTAAAACAATATTTAAAGCTCCTTATACCTCGTATAAATGATGAGGTTTCACAGAGGTTTGAGGCAGTAAAAGAGCCTTTTATAGATGTAATGTCGGATTATTTGCAAGAAGACAAAATGAAGTTGGAATATGATATTGTTGATTTTACAAGTTCAGAAGGAAATGTTTCAAATATTGTACAATTAAAATTAGTTAATGAGAATGGTGATGAGGTTACTCCTGATAGATATTTTAACACATTTAGATACCGTCTTTTTGCTTTAATGATTAGCCTTAGTTTGGTGATTGGCATAAGGAAAACATATAAAATAAATCTCCCATTAGTAATGGATGATCTATTTGCTGGTAGTGATTTTATTAGTAAAAACTCTTTTTCAATGTTTCTGATGAAGGTCATAGGGCTTTTTCATAAGCATACACCGGACCTTCCTTTTCAGTTTATCTTGTTTACTCATGATGATATGATTTTTAGGAGTGCAATTGATGCAGTACAACAATTTACAGTTAAACCATATGATCAATTAAGTGACGACAATCAGATACCACTTAACGACAAAACGCTTATCGGAAGAATTTTTAAAATTAAGAGAAAGACAGACCGTAAAGAAGGCTTTATCGATGTTTTGTATAGGTTGCCTAAAACAGTTTTAGTAGATTAAATATGTCAGATAACGGAATAAATACCCCACAGCAGAAATACAATAAAAATGTTTACTATTTCACTATTGGTGCAGTAGTCTTGCTATTGTCTTTATTTATCATTCAATGGTACGTATTAAATAAAAAAATTGACGAGTATAAATCTGAAAAAGTGATGGAGCTTGATTATCTGCAATGTTTACAGAAGCAACCAATGTTTGATATTAAGCAAGATAGTCTAACTGATTCAACAGTATTACTAAAGCTAGAGGATATAGAGGAGGTTAATCAAAAGTTCATCACTTTATATGATCACGTACAAAACAATACGAATAGGGCAGAGAGCTTAATTGACAAAGATATTGATAGGTTGAACTTATATATGGCAATAGGTATTGGCTTTGTGGGAATTCTAGGAGTTTTTGTACCTCTGGTAGTGAACTTTATGTCGGTTAATGACCTGAAGGAGAAATTGAACGAAATGCCAAATAAAAAAGATGTTGATTCAATTTCTAAGAAAGCAAAAGAAGCACTTTCAAAAACTGAAGAACTAGAACCAACTATTGATAAGACAAAAAAGCTAATAGAATGGCATAAGAAAGCTGCCCCCGAGATAACATCTTTAATGTTGCAAAATGCTATTGGGCGGTTTTTTAATCTGTCACCAATTTTAATAACTAAGCTTGTACGTGAGGAATCTAAAAAGTATTTTGTCGATTTACTAATTACAATTAAAGAAGGATTTGAAAAATGTGAAAGTGAGAAGGATCACTTTATAAGCGAGAATGATTTTCTTAAAAAAGTTATTCTTGATTTTAGGTCATTTATTAATGAAACGTGGTTTCATTCGGGACAATTCACGGAAGAAGTTCAAATAGCATTTGAAGGATTGAGACCGTTGCTTCAAGATTTGTCCGATGCAACACAAGAGAATGAGAGCCAGAGGAGTACATTAGTAGTTAACCAAATTGATTTAATCATTCAAGAATTAAATAACATATGATTCGTCTTAATAAACAATTGAATCGTGTTGAAATACAAAAGTTTGAACTCGATAACGAAATCGTTTTTAACTATTTCGATAATCTCCCTGCGGCAGATCGAGATGAGAAGTTTATCAGAGCCTTATACATTGGTGTATTGGCTTTAATGGAGGATCGATTGTCTTCTTTTTTAGCTAAAACCAATAATGAGTTGGGTACAGAGTTAGAAAGCTTAAAAATGATCTTCGAGATGAAGAAAGAACTCTTCTACAAAACGACCATCAAAGGAATGTTGGCAGAGGAAGATATCGCTGAGTTCTTGAATCAATTCTTTGCGGATAAGAAATTAAAAGACCGAGCTATGCTTACGGGTAATGCTGCTGGTGAATTGCCTAAGAACAAAACAGGTGATATCATCTGTGAGGTAGATAGTACCAATGAGTTAAAGATTGCCATTGAGTGTAAGTTCGATAAGAGCATGAAGTTGGGTGAAATTGAAAATAAAGATGTCTTCATTCGCAAAACGGATACCGCTTGGAGTCAGCTCATTGAAGCCAATGCCAACCGTAATTCTAAAGTAAGTATCATCGTATTTGATCGTTCCTTAGTAGATAATTCCATCTTGAAGTTTGCTGAGAATGTGGGTTACATTCCAGAGATCGGTTTTGTAGCGGTAGTAGATTCTCAAAAAGGAGATTATTCCAATTTAGGCATTGCCTATATGTTGGCTAGAGATATTGCGGTCAATGCCAAAGAAATTGAATTGGACAAAGAGATACTTTCTGCTATTGTCAATCGTATTATCAAAACGATCAACGAGATCACAGGTATTAAGTCTTTGGTTCAGAAAAACATTGATACCAACAAGGACATCCTGAAACAAATTGAGAAATCTCAATTATTGATGGAATTCAATCAACGCTACTTGGCCAAATTCCTCCAAACGGGTACATTAACTAAAAAGGACCTGTTAGACTTCTATATGGGAGAGGAAGTAAAGGATAATTATAAGTTGGTGGAGAAAGAGATAAACGAGTTATAGAAAAGCAAACGAATGGATCTAAATAAGTTACACCAATTTCTAAGCAATCACTCGATACCCGCCCTAAAAAAGCAACCCAAGACTTTTTTAGGTATCGCTAAGCAGCCGCATTATGAGAATGTCTTGTCTAATATTTATGCGTTTTATTTAGATGTAAACGAAGAGCATGGCATGGCGGATTTGTTCTTAAAGTCACTACTAGCACTTATTAACGACACAGAAATAGGTAGGAGCAAAAGCCTTTCGTTTCACCATGACTTTACCATAGAAACGGAGTCTTCAACTCAAAATAATGGACGAATAGACTTACTACTGAGCAACGATGAATGTGCCATTATCATAGAAAACAAGGTGTATCATCACCTCAATAATGATTTAAAGGATTATTGGAATTCTGTACTCCCTGCACAACCAGATGAAAATAAAATAGGCATTGTGTTGTCCTTAAAAAAGTACAGCCAAACCGAAATTAATCATCCGCACTTTATCAATATTACCCATTTTGAACTCCTAGACAAGGTGATGAAGAATAGCGGAGAATACTTATTAAACGCGTCAGATCGCTACCTTATTTTTTTGAAAGATCTCTACCAGAATAGTATTAACCTCAGTAATTACATGGATACCGACAAAATAGAATTTTACTACAAGCACCAGGAAGAATTAAATCAGGCCGCCCAATTGAAGTTTGCGGTGCGTGATTTTATCAAATTAGAAGTTGAGCATGCTTGCGGTGCAATCGAAGAAAAACTGAACTTTACTTCTCCTAAATCAGGCAGTCAGAATGAAAAAAGATTACGCTACTACGTGTCTCCTAAATGCAACGACTTAATGTTTACGATCATCTTTGATGGGTTGTTGAACGCTACAAAGGAGCTGATACTAATCGTAGAAGTAACCGGCAAAGCCATCGCAAAAGTAAAGAACTTAGCGAAAGACACCTTTAAAGAAAAAGAGAGAAACATCATTCTGGATGAGTTTTATGCAGACCAAACCACACCGTGGGCTCATTTTGTGAGAGTGTCCCACATTCTCAAGGAAGAAGAGATTAAAGATCTACAAGGATACATTAAAAAGAAAATAGAAAACGATGGACTGCTTTCCGTTTATCAAAAGCTAGAGGAATTCTTGACGGGAGATGAATCTAAGAAAGGTTAATTTAAACGAAATAGTAGATGAACAGCGAAATACTCATATATCAAACCGAAGACGGACAAACGAAGATTCAGACTCGCCTAGAGAATGAAACCGTATGGTTAACACAAGCCCAAATGGCAGAGTTGTTTGGGAAAGCGAAGTCTACGATCAATGAGCACATTAAAAACATATTTAATGAAGGAGAATTAGAAGAAAGCTCAGTTGTTCGGAATTTCCGAATAACTGCTTCAGACGGTAAGCAATACGATACTAACCACTATAATCTCGATGTGATTATTTCTATGGGGTATCGAGTGAAAAGCTTACAGGGAACAAAATTTAGACAATGGGCTACGGCACGTCTACGTGAATACATCGTGAAAGGATTTACCATGAACGATGACTTGCTTAAAGAAGCAGGCGGAGGGAATTATTTTGATGAGTTACTCGCGCGCATCAGGAATATTCGTTCCTCAGAAAAAGTATTCTGGCGGAAGGTGTTAGATATTTATGCAACTAGTATTGATTATGATCCTAAGGTGGAGAGTTCGCAACTGTTCTTTAAAACCATTCAGAATAAAATGCACTGGGCAGCGCATGGTCAGACTGCCGCTGAAGTTATTTTTCAGCGTATAGATGCTACTAAACCTAATTTGGGGTTGACTAGTTTTAAAGGGGATCAACCCACTAAAAAGGAGACAGAAGTAGCTAAAAACTACCTGAATGAACAAGAGTTAGAAGTATTAAATCGTATGGTAACGGCTTATTTAGAAATTGCAGAACTACAGGCATTAAACCGTAAGCCCATGTACATGAATGATTGGATAGCACGATTGAATGACTTTCTGACCATGACCGGTAATGAAATATTAGAGCACGCTGGATCTGTAAGTCATCAGAAGGCCATTGAAAAAGCGCATGAGGAATATAAGAAGTATAAGGAGAGCTTTAAGCATGAATTGACCCGAGCAGAAAAGGATTTTGTAAAACACCTCGATATAACGGCTAAGAAACTGAACCAATGAAATTCACAGAAGCACAATTAGAAAAAGCCATTACGGAGCTCTTAGCGGCACAAGGTTATCCGCATACCAACGGAAAGACCTTACAGCGCGATTTGGGTGAAGTATTGATCAAAGAAGACCTAGAGCAGTACCTGAATCAGCGATATCAAGATCAAAACATTTCTTCGGAAGAGATCAAATTGATCATTCGTGAATTAGAGCAACTCCCCAGTAGTGATCTGTATTCTACCAACAAAACCATCATGGGGTGGGTGAGAGATGGCTATAAACTCACCAGAGAAGACAGAAGTGAAAAAGATATTTTGGTGGAGTTGGTCAACTACGAAAAACCAGAAAAGAATATTTATCGTTTTGTTACCCAATTAGAAATAGAACAATATCATAACCGTATTCCAGATGGTATCCTTTATGTCAATGGCTTGCCGCTGGTGGTGTTTGAGTTTAAAAGTGCCATTGTAGAAAATGCTACGCTGCACAATGCTTATACCCAAATCACTACGCGTTACGAACGTGATATTCCAGAACTCTTTAAATACAATGCTTTTTGTGTGATCAGTGATGGGGTGAATAGCAAAGCAGGATCTTTCTTTGCTCCTTATGAGTTCTTTTATACATGGAGAGCTGCATCAGACCGTCAGGCCTTTCAAGAGGATAAATTGGCAGTTGGGATCAATAGTTTACACTCTCTTATAGAAGGCATGTTGAATCCACAAAGTTTAACGGAGATTTTCCATCATTTCATTTACTTGCCGGATAGAAGTAGTAAGAACGAAAAGATTGTATGCCGTTACCCTCAGTATTATGCCGTGAATCTTTTATATGAGAACATAAAGAAACACCAAAGATTAAGTGAGCAACAAAAGGAGACTGCGTCTGCCGAAGCCATAGCGCAGGCAGACGGTAAGGGAGGCACCTACTTTGGAGCTACCGGATGTGGTAAGAGTTTCACGATGCTTTACCTAGCCAGAAGGTTGATGAAGAGTGTTGAATTAGGCAATCCTACCATCATAGTGATTACCGATCGTACGGATCTAGATGATCAGTTGAGCGATATGTTTGTGCTCGCCAAGCAATTTATTGGAGATGAAGAGATTGTAAGTGTAGAAAGTAGAGCAGACTTAAGAACCAAACTAACAGGGAAGAAAAGCGGAGGCGTTTTTCTAACGACCATTCACAAGTTTACAGAAGACATTCAATTA
Organism: uncultured Flavobacteriales bacterium; assembly: GCA_964387945.1. Lineage (GTDB taxonomy): Bacteria > Bacteroidota > Bacteroidia > Flavobacteriales_D > Parvicellaceae > Parvicella. The sequence goes on from CAYLYX010000012.1 coordinate 44,450, forward strand.
CTGACCGACAGAACCAACGTGATCTGTATTTCGGATGAAGCACATCGCAGTCAGGTAAATTTAGAGCAGAAAGTAAAAGTTACGAAAGATGGTGTAAAGAAAACCTACGGCTTTGCGAAGTACTTACACGATTCGTTGCCCAATGCTACGTTTGTTGGTTTTACAGGCACACCGATAGATGCTACGCTGGATGTATTTGGTCCGGTGATAGACGCCTATACCATGACCGAATCGGTAAAAGACGGTATCACACGTAGGATCGTTTATGAGGGCAGAGCAGCCAAAGTATTACTGCAGCAACAGAACCTAAATAAGATCGAAGCATACTACGAGCAATGTGTAGCCGAAGGATCTTCTGAATATCAAGTAGAGACAAGTAAGAAGGCATCTGCGCAAATGAATGCCATCATTGGTGATCCAGATCGTCTGCGAACCGTAGCAGAAGATTTTATTGCCCACTACGAAAAACGTATTGAAGAAGGAGCTACTGTAAAGGGTAAAGCTATGTTTGTTTGCAGTAGTAGAGAGATTGCTTATGATCTTTACAAATTGATTAAGGAGTTAAGACCAGAGTGGACGAAAGTACTGGCGGCAGCCGAAGGAGTAACCCTTTCGGAAGAGGAGCAAAAGAAGATCAAACCCATGGAGCGCGTCAAACTCATCATGACCAGCAATCCGGATGATCCTAAAGAGCTCTATGAAATGTTGGGTACAAAGGAATACCGTAAAGAGTTGGATCGTCAGTTTAAGAATGAAAAGTCGAATTTTAAGATTGCCATTGTAGTAGACATGTGGCTGACCGGTTTTGACGTACCTTTCTTAGATACGATCTACATTGATAAGCCGCTGAAGAAACATAACCTGATCCAAACGATCAGCCGTGTGAATAGAACTTACCCAGGAAAAGAAAAAGGGTTGGTAGTAGATTACATTGGCATCAAGAAGCAGATGAACTTGGCGTTAGCCCAATACAATAAAATAGACGAGCAGAATTTTGAAGATATTCAATCATCGGTAGTGGTGGTAAAAGATCATTTAGACCTCCTTGAAAACATCTTTCATGGGTTTGACATTAATCCTTATTTCACTGGGCAGCCGATAGACCAGTTAAACACCTTGAATTTAGCTAGTGAGTTTGTCTTGCAAACCGTAGATAAAGAAAAGCGATTCATGGGCTTAACCAAGCGTATGAAAGCCGCTTATGATGTCTGTGTAGGAAGTGAAGAGATTACTCAGTCACAACGAGATATGATTCACTTTTATCTGGCGGTTAGAAGCATCGTGTACAAACTCACCAAGGGAGATGCACCAGATGCCGCACAAATGAACGCTAAGGTCAAAGAGATGCTCAAAGATGCCTTACAAAGTGATGGAGTAGAAGAGATCATCAAAATGGAAGACGAATCCACAGAGATCGATCTATTTGACGATGCTTACATTGATAAGATCAATAGACTCAAATTACCCCATACCAAGATTCAGCTCTTACAAAAGTTATTGGCTAAAGCCATCGATCAATTCAAGAAGAACAACAAAGCCAAAGGAATTGACTTCACCAAGCAGATGGAAGCTTTAGTCGCCAAATACAATGCCCGCGAAGATGCTATGGTTTTCAAATCAGAAGAATTTGAAGCGATCGCTACAGAATTTACGAATCTCATCATGAAACTCAAAGAAGAATACAATTCAGGTGATGATATGGGGATTAGTTTTGAAGAAAAGGCCTTCTATGACATTTTAAAAATGTTGATGAAAAAGTATGAGTTTGAATATCCTGAGGAAAAATTGATTGAGTTGTCTAAAGCGATCAAAGCGCTTGTTGACGATAAAGCCAAATACACCGACTGGAGCAAGCGAGCCGACATTAAGGCTGAACTGCACATGGATTTAATCATCATACTGGACAAGTATGGCTACCCACCAGTAGCTCAGGATGATGCATATAAGGAGATATTGGAGCAGGCGGAGAATTTTAAGAGGAATAGAATCTAATTATTATGAATAAGACTTTTCTAACAATGTCGCGGGATGAGTGTTTGAAGTATTGTCCTCAAGTGATAGATAAAGCGAAAATTAAATTTAAGCGAGCGTTGGAAGCGGCTGATGATTCAGATTACGATTCAGCAGTAAGTATGCTCATTGTAAGTAATGAAATTATGTCTCAAGCCTTTTTCCTGTATTTGGATGGGGTCGGATTTGAGTTTCGTAAGATGAAAGGGATGAAGAACTTCTTTAACAATCACAACTTAAGATATCAATTTGCTTTAGTGAATTCTATGTTGGTTGTTTTGGGTGAAGATGCAGCTAAATTTTTAGCAAGGTTATTTATGGAGCCCGGCTTCATGAAGAATATATTAGAGAGTCATGACTTAGGAGATGCTTTCACAAGATACATTAAAGAAGCTACGTTAAAAGTTCTGCATGAAATTGAATTGATTTCAGAATTTGACAAATTCAGACAAATTGGAACATACGCAGATTATCATGATGGATTTCAAAGTGTAAGTCTTTCTGAATATCAAAGAATCCTTGGCATTGTCGAAAAACTGAATAAAATGTTACAGCTCATCATGGGAGAGTTAAAAGAGGATGAGCCTAGAATAGATCTCTTGAATACTTTTAAGGAGGAAGATTATTATGCACAATTAGAAGCAAGTATATCTAAAGTTTCAGATAAGAAGTATGATTCTTATGAAGAGCTTAGAAAAGTTGTCCTTAAAACTTCGGGAGACCTACAGAACGAAAAATTCATTTCAGAAATAACGCAGTTACCTAAGAAACTTCTGACAAAGTTTCCAAATGTTATTCCTATGTTAGCAGATATGCAGGAAAAAAGAATGAAGTATTTGAAAGAAGGTGACGAAGACAGCAAGATTTCTTAATAGATTGGAACGAAGTTAATAGGATGGCAAAATTTATTCGAAATAAAGGTTTAGTTCAGAAAATAACGGATGTAATAGAAGAGGCGAATAAGGAATTATTTATCCTAAGCCCTTATTACTTTATAAGTAAAGAACATTTAGATGGGTTGAAAGAGGCCTCATCAAAAGGAGTGCGGATTGTTTTAATCTATAGTAAAGCAGAATTGAAGCAACAAGAGGTCAATAAGCTTTCTCAAATTAGAAACCTAGAAGTTAGATATATTGATAATTTGCATGCAAAGTGTTATCTAAATGAAGATGAAGCGATCATTAGTACGATGAATTTACATGAGTTTAGTATCAATAATAATTTTGAAATGGGTGTGTTATTCGGTACTAAACAAGATATCGAGAATTATGAAAAAGTACGAGCTGAGATTGAGAGAATTTATAAACGATCTGAGCGAAGAAGGATACAAGACCTAAAATATGGACTGGTTGAAGCAGTAACAGAAAAGATAAATCCCAAGAAATACACCGAAAAGGCTCGGGGATTTGTTGAGCGTAAGTTTGATAAGAAGCATTACGGTTACTGCATAAGAACAGGGCAGCCTATACCTTTTAATATTTCTAAGCCACTTTCTCCTGATGCTTACAGGGAATGGGCTCAGTATTATAACTATGATTATCCCGAGCAGTTTTGTCATTTCTCAGGAGAAAGATCAAACGGAGAAACTTGTATGGAGTATCCCGTAATGAGGAAGAATTGGGATAAGGCAGTGCGAATGTTTGATGTGAAATCTAATTTTTGGTGATGAAACTAGAAATACCCAAACTAGAAGCATCTCTAAAAGCACAATTGCCCTCACTTAAACAAGAAGTAATGTCCTTTTTCCATTCGGAGGAGTTTACTCCATACCAAGAGATGTATGCATTAACCAGCACCATCAACCCCAATTTGCCATTAGCAGAAATCGAAGCAATGCTGGGTGATCCAGAGCGTTTTCAATATTTGCGTGAAACGATTGGCTTTCGATTTCAACTTAGACACAGAAATGAGGATACTTCTCAAGAAGAAGTGCTTACAATGATAGCCCAACGAAATCGATTGGTGGATCAATTGATTGAAGATAGAGTAGACAGTGAACTTGTCAAGTTCGATTGTTTTGATACGGTATTGAAGCCCAAAGCTAAAGTAAGAGCTTATCTTGCCAAGAGGGGAGAGTTATTCAACGCCAAAGCCTGGCGCCAGTATATTATTGAGCTGTACAAATTGCATTATCCGCAATATACTTCGCATAGTAAGGAAGGGGTGTTTCAGTTTTTGTTAGAATTGAAGGAGGGGTATTTGGGGTTTGAGATCGATTTTAGCAACCTACAAGATCAGGTCAAAAGGGGCAACCTCACTTTACCCCGAAAGAAAGATATCATCTGGCTTTCCAAACCTTTTGCAGCAGACAAACAAATATTAGGCGAGCTAGATTTCGCAACCAATGCAGCCTTCCCAAGTGCAGAAGACTACTATATTACCAAAAAGATAGACCGATCGAATGGAATGATCTCCATAAAGACCTTTGTGCAACAAACGCCTAAAGGAGATAAGGTTTTATTGCATGGAAACGAAGACTTTGGTCAAAAGATCATCCAATATGCCTATCTTCATAGTGAGTGGACAAGTCGGTTTAATACGATGTATTTGGAGTTTTTGAGAAGCGGAATTAATGAGATATGATCTCAAAATAGGAGAGGGCATCGGCCCCTTTAAGTTTGGCATGACTCCCTCAGAAGTGATGGATGTTTATGGCATTCCCTCTAGGCGTGATATCATATGCTTACATGAGTCTATGTATTATCATGGAGATAAACTTGAACTTCATTTTTATGGGGATCAAATGATGTTCCTTACGCATATTGATTTTTATCTAGAGGAAGACATTTACTACCAAAACGAACAAATAAGGGGTTTATCAAAGGATTATTTGATCAACACATTGTTTGGTGATATCCAAGATTGGGAAATCACAGATGACGAAGGAGATTATGAAGACTACTACTGCCCGGAAAAACGGCTCTCATTGACGTTTGTAGACGATAGGTTAGATAGTGTTGATCTTGGAAAACCCAAAGAAGAACCAAAAACAATCTTGGAAGAGTTAAAACATTGGTTGTGTGGTAAACGATAGGGATGAACTGATACTGTATTGTTTGTTTGCCGAAGAATGGTCTCCCGCACGAAACGAATGTTCGTTTGTAGTACTATCACATGACAAGCTTGCGCTAGACCGATAAGCATAAACTAATAAACTTTTGCCGAAATGACATCCCAACCAATACTCTGGACGTTACTATAGTTTGTGACTTTTAGCTTAAAACTTTTTGAGTGATTAGGCTTCACTACTTCGTATACCGTGTAGTCCTCAGAACCCAAGAGAGTTCCCGTTTTCGCATAAAAGTATACGCGCACAGTTATGTCCTTATAAGAAGTGGTTGTCGCATTGTTATGAATTTGTCCGTCAACTTTTAGCTTGGTTCCCAGAAGGTTTTGATTATAATAGCCATCAGCATCCAAGAATTTGGTGGGGTTGGAGGCTTCAATTTCTGCTACGCTTTGCTTTTTTGTTTCATAGTTACTCCCGGTAGAATAGTCATCACTCGTTCCTCCTCTTCGTTCCACTTGGTCAATAATAACCCAGGCTAATGCCGAACCAAGGACCAGTGCAATAATAATTACCAGTGCCGAATTTGATTTCTTTTTTCTTACTTTAAAATCTGGATCGCCTGAATTTGCCTCTGTTTTTGAATCCACGTTCTTTTGAAATGGAGGAGGAGTTGCTTCTTTCTGCTTTTCTTTAAACGGAGGAGGGGTAGACCTAAAGAAATCCTTGAGTTCATCAATATCTTTAGCTTCTTTCCAATCATCCATTCCTTCGCACCAAATGGGAGTCTCTCTTTTAATGATGGTTGCTTTTAGTTCGTCTATGGTATATGGACCCTTTTGATTTCCGTTTTCTTGAATGAAATATTTGTTCATTTTTGTCACTTATAGTGTTAGTACGATATTAGGAGTCTATTTAAAGTTTGATCATAGCTTCTTCCACCTGATTCACAAATTTCAATACCTGCTCACTTTTCATTCCTCTCGTGTAGAAATGCATCCTGCCACCTCCATCTGAGGTAACTTGAATCGCATGTTTACGAAGAAATAAATAAAGTAGTAACAATACTCCTGCTACGATAAGACCAGCTACCATTGCGCTTTCTTGATTTTCACTTACTCCTATCCCTATTCCGGCTCCTGCAACTAATAAAGCAAGAATAACAAGAATCGGATAACTGGTATGTTTTACCTCTATATGACTGATCTTATTCAGCAGAACACTCATGATATAACCTTTTCCTGATGAGGATTCGAAATATCGCAAGCGTTTATTGGTTAAAGTGATTTTACTTTTATCTGATTTGGTGATGATGTGTTCACCTTCAATTAGAAGTTCTTCTTTCATTGTCTAAGGGCAATTATAATCCTTGCCAAATTTATGGGATAGAACGGATTAAAAAAAGAGTATAAATACCTGTTTTTAGATGAAAATGAAGAAGTTAACTCATAATGGATTAGTGTTTTTCAACAGACCTTTCAATATCCAATAAATCTTGAACTCATTCTTGATGCATAATTCAAAGCCAGATTGATTCACTTCGCTCATCGAACAGAATAGGGGGCTTAACAAAGCAAAACCTCATTCTCCTGCGGAGCGTGTGTTTTTTACGCTCCAAACTTTACTAAAACCTTTGGTTTTGTTCGGTTTGTCGCATAAAAAAAACTCCCAGTTTCCTGAGAGGTTTTTCCTTGTTGCGGGGGCCAGACTTACCGAGACTTCGCTCGGCATAAACTTCTCGTCTGTCCGATCAATAAAAAATAAAAGGTCTATCCAGAAGGACAGACCTTTTATTTCTAGTTGCGGGGGCCAGACTCGAACTGACGACCTTTGGGTTATGAGCCCAACGAGCTACCAACTGCTCCACCCCGCGATATATCTTAAATAAGTTATTACCGTAATTGGGACTGCAAAAATAAAGAAAAATCTTATACATTTGGTTTTTGTGATGAGAAAATTTAAAAAATATTATCTTTTTGTTATCCTACTCGGTCTGCTGTCGTGCGCTAACGATGTGGACAACAGTGAAGTAGTGGATGAAAATGAGTGCATGAACTGCAACGATGTTTTTCTAGATCCTATGTACAATCATTTCTATACGGAAGATCGAACACAACCTTTCACTGGAAAATGCAAAGGGTATAACAAAAAAGGTCAACTCATCTTGGAAAAGAACTTCATAGAGGGCAAGCAAGATGGAGAACACCTCGAATACTACGATGACGGTACGCTAAAATCAGAATGGCACTTTCTAAAAGGCAGGCAACACGGAGATATTAAAGGTTATTCGCCAAATGGAACCCTACAATATCATGCAATTTACTATAAAGGAGATTTGGACAGTACGGTTTATCCTTAATTAATCGATCAACTTCTCGGTAACACGTTCCCATTCTTCCATCTTAACACCCAGCTGACCATTCAACTCGTCAATCTTCGTAAAGATCTCATTGCCTTCATAATTACCTTGTGCTACTTTATCTTGTAGCTCTGCAATTTCCGTTTCCAGTTTCTCAATCTTACGCTCTACCTTTTTGAGCTGATTTTCTAACTCCCGCTTTTCCTTGTGGTTAACTTTTTCCTCAGCAGGTTTACTCTTCTTCCCGGAAACAGCTTTGGAGTTTGTGTTGAACTTATCATCCTTCAATTGCTTCAAGAAGTCATTTACAGAGTCAAAATAGATACTGATGTTCTTGTTCTTGATATAATAAATCCGATCGGACAAACCGTCCAGGAATGTTCTGTCGTGAGAAACCACCAACACCGTTCCAGAATATTCCTTCAAGGCTTCTTGCAAAACTTCTTTCGAAACAATATCCAAATGGTTGGTAGGCTCATCGAGGATTAAAAAGTTGTAAGGCTCAAGTAACAACTTACAAAGTGCTAATCGCGTTTTCTCTCCACCGGAAAGTACACTCACTTTTTTGTCCGTATCGTCTCCTCCAAACAAAAAGGAGCCTAAAATATTTCTTACGTTTTTTCGGACTTCTCCTACGGCTACTTCATCAATTGTCTCAAACACCGTTTTATTTACGTCCAATTTAGCCGTTTCGTCCTGAGCAAAATAACCGATGTTTACATTGTGCCCCAGTTTAATCTCCCCATCGTAGTCAGTTTCTCCTACCAGCATTTTGATAAAAGTAGATTTTCCCATTCCGTTCTTACCAATCAAGGAGATTTTTTCACCTTTACCGATGTTAAAACGAAGGCCTTTTAAAATTACATTGTCATCGTAGGACTTACCCACATCCTCGATTTCGGCTACCAACTTTCCGCTGGGTTTGGGTTCAGGGAATCGAAAGGCCAGGGCACTGCTATCCACTTCGTCCAATTCGATTTTATCCATCTTATCCAATTTCTTGATAAGCGATTGCGCGAAAGAAGCTTTCGAACTCTTGGCCCTAAATTTATCAATCAAACGTTCTGCCTGTGCAATCTCACGTTGCTGATTCTTGTACGCCTGAAGCTGTTGCACCATCTCTTCCTCTCTTCGCACTTGATAGGTGGAGAAATTACAGTTATAATCGTAAAACTTACGGTTGTTGATCTCTATCGTTCGATTCGTAATTCCATCCAGGAAAGAGCGGTCGTGGGAGATCAATATAATTGCTCCTGAATATTTTCTCAAGTACTCCTCCAACCATTCAATCGACTCGATGTCTAGGTGGTTGGTAGGCTCATCTAACAGTAACACATCAGGATTTTGTACCAACAGTTTCGCCAATTCAACCCGCATTTGCCAACCTCCGGAAAATTCACCCATCGGACGTTCTAAGTCTTCTGGGTTAAACCCTAATCCTTTTAAAACAACCTCAGCTTGCTCTCGAACACCATGCCCTCCCTGTACGTTGAACTTATCGTTAAGGTCAGCCAATTCATCCAATAACCCAAGGTAACTGTCACTTTCGTAGTCTTCTCGTGTCGCCAACTGATGATTAATTTCTTCTAGTCGATCACTAATTTTAGCCAGATCTTCGTTAGAATTACAAACCTCCTCAATGATCTTCTCATTGCTTCTGCTGATGATCTCCTGAGGAAGGTAACAGATTTTAGTTCCCTTTGCCACCGACATAGATCCTTCATCTGGTTTATACATACCGAGAATCAGCTTCAGAAAAGTAGATTTTCCGGCACCGTTTTTTCCAGTTAAACCAATCTTATCCTGACGAGTAATGGAGAGGCTAATGTTGGAGTAAAGCTCCTGTCCACCAAAAAATAACGAAAGATTAGTTGTCGAGATCATGCTTGTAATTTTGCTGCAAAAATAGAGGAATCATAGAACTTTAATCGATAAATACGTAAAATTACGTAAGGCTATTATCTTTGCCCATCGCAAATTTGCATTGGTAAAAGTGTGATTTTGAAATTATTTAAAGAAATAAGAGCAACTTATTTTCTTGCTACCCTGTCAGTAACATTACTATTGTTGAGCAATGGACATGCTCAGTGTAATGCAAATGCAGGCAGCAACGAAACGTTGTGCGATGGTTCTAGCATTCAGTTAGACGGAACGGCTTCCACTGGAAATGGAGCGATTGATTACTCGTGGTCACCTGCTACAGGTTTGTCGTGTACCAACTGTCCAATGCCAACGTGTACAGTAGGTTCAAACACAACGTATACACTCACCATTGAAGATGGAAACGGCTGTACGGATACCGATCAAATGACCGTAACGGTTGTCCCTTCACCTACGGCATCGTTTGCGTTCAATCAACCAGATGCTTGCGCGAATATCCCGGTTTCGTTCACGAATTCATCAACAGGAACAGGTTTGTCTTACAACTGGATTTTTGATAACCCCGCTTCAGGTGCTAACAATAATAGCAGCAGCACTAACCCAAGTCATGAGTTTGTAAGTGAAGGAACAGGAACCGAAATTTTTCAGGTTCAATTGATCGTTACAGCCAGTAACGGTTGTCAGAGTTTGGCTTCACAAAATATCACGGTTTCTCAAACTCCTGGGCCTACGTTGGTAGATCCTTTTAACGATATGAAGAACTGTGATGGTTCTAACTTCGAGATTACCTTGTTTAACAACAGTGTCAGCGGTTCGAATTCTAATTATCAGATCGTTTGGGATGACGGTAGTCCGGATTTTAACAGCGCAACCTTCCCGGGAGGTGGAGTTACCCATACGTATACCAACAACGATATTTTTGATGCGTTGTTTATCGTGACAGGGAATAATGGTTGCACAGATACTGCAGTCAATACCATCGCCAACATTACCAACCCAGCGATTGGAGCAGCCAACCCAGGTGGAACAAATGGTTGTGGTCCATTGGATTTGTGCTTTCCGTTAAACAACTTTGGGTCGAATCACCCCACAACGTATTACGTGGTGGATTATGGAGATAACTCTCCGCTCGATACATTACCGCATCCACCTCCCGCATCGGTTTGTCATACGTATACGGAATCATCGTGTGGTTTGGCTGGAAACTCGTATACTTTCAGAATAAAAGCCATTAACTTGTGCGATAGCTCAGAAGCAACGATTTCGCCCATTCGGGTTTACATTCCTCCAGTACCGGGATTTGATCCATCGCCTAATCCAGTGTGTACAGGTTCTTCTGTAGACATGAATCACTCTACGGTAGCAGGATACAATAGTAGTTGTTCGCAATCCACTTTAGTAACTTGGGATTTTGGAGATGGAAACACGACAACGCAATTTTCAGTAGATCCCACCACACACGCCTACGCTGCACCAGGTACGTACGATATTACGCTCACCGCAGGAAATACCTGTGCTACAGGAGATTCGATACGAACCGTATGTGTGGAAGATCCTCCAGTTCCAGAGTTCACCATTACGCCAGACACGGCTTGTGGACCTTTTATCGGAGTGGTAACCGACCTTTCTGATTTATCGAATACGTGTGAGGTAACTTACAATTGGCAGGTTTTCTTTAATGGAAGTGCTTGTTTGCCCTCTGCTGGAACTTACAATTTTGTAAATGGAACTTCTCCAACTGATCCAGAACCAGAGATTGAGTTTGAAGATTACGGAGAATACACGGTTCGATTGACGTTGACCAATTCCTGTGGTTCTTTTGATTATGATCAGGATGTTTTAGTCAAAGGGCCACCTCAAGCGATCATCGATCCGTTAGGTTCGATTTGTGATGGACAGAGTGTTTCACCTACCGCACAGTACACAATTTGTTACGATTCGATCACAGCATACAACTGGACGTTTGATAGTGGAACGCCCGGAAACTCTACGGATTCTCTGCCTGGAACGGTTGTTTTTCCATCAGCAGGAACATTTGATATCACGCTCGAAGTGACCAATGCCTGCGGAACTTTTGACACCATCACAACGGTAACCGTAAACGGAGCACCCACGGGATTAACACCAACCGTAAACACACCGTTATGTGAGGGAGACACCGCTTATTTTGATGCGCCTACAGTGGGTGGTCTTGTCTACGATTGGGTTGGTCCCAATGGATTTACTTCATCTCTAGAAGATCCTGAAATTAATACCGTGACCTCAGCTGACTCAGGATGGTATTATTTGTCGGGATCAAGTGGAGGTTGTCCCGGACCAACTGATAGTGTATTGTTAGAAATTGTACCTGCTCCCGTTATTACAGTTAACCCAATTAGTGCAACCATTTGTGAGGGAGATGTTACCACGTTGACGGCTTCTGGTGCAACCACCTATTCGTGGTCTCCTGCAACGGGCTTGTCAGCAACAACTGGAGCCTCTGTTGATGCAGATCCGACTACTACCCAAACCTATACTGTAGAAGGAGCTGTGGGAAGTTGTTCAAACACTACAGACGTAACTGTAACGGTAAATACATTACCTGTTGTAGATGGAGGTGCAGACCTTACACTATGTAATCAGCCAATCACAGAAACCTTAATTGGAACACCAGCCGGAGGAACTTGGTCGGGTCAGGGAGGCATTACTCCAGCAGGAGATTTTACGCCCTCAGGTGTAGGGACGTTTGAAGTTTATTATACGTATACAGATGCTAACCTTTGTGAAAACGAAGATACCGTTGAGATTACGGTTAACGATCCAGTTGTGGTTACGGTAGGAAATGACACTTCGGTTTGTATCAATTCAGGAGTAGTTTCATTTGTTGGAAATCCTGTAGGCGGAAACTGGACAGGAACTGGGGTGACTGCTACGGGAGATTTTACTCCCTCTGCAGCAGGTACGTTTACCCTGACGTATGCGCTGGGAGCTGGAACATGCCAAACAACTGATGATTTAGAGGTTACCGTAAACCCGCTTCCCGTGGTTGATGCAGGAACGGATGAAAGCATGTGTATTGATAATGGGGTACTTACATTGGTGGGAAGCCCAGCTGGTGGAACGTGGTCAGGAACAGGTGTGAATGTAGGTGGAGATTTTGATCCGCTTGTTTCTGGAGCTGGAACATTTACATTGACCTACAGTTATACTGATCCAGTTACGGATTGTGAGAACACGGACGATGTGGTGATCACGGTCAACGATCTACCTGTTGTAGATGGAGGTAACGATACGACATTTTGTAATCAACCTGTTGCGGCTAATTTGTCTGGTTCACCAGTAGGGGGAACATGGTCTGGTCCCAATATTACCGATCCGAGTGGGGAGTTCACACCAACCGGAGTCGGAACGTTCGAAGTGTATTATACTTTCACAGATGGAAACAACTGTACCAATGAGGATACCGTAGATGTATTAGTTGTTGATCCTACCGATGCAGATGCCGGGTTGGATTCTACTTTTTGTGTGGATGCAGCACCCGTGCAGTTGACAGGTTTACCTGCTGGTGGAGCTTGGTCAGGAGTTGGTATCACGGCAGGTGGACTTTACACACCTTCTGTAGACGGTACATTCACCATGACGTATACGTTTGGAACAGGATCTTGTTTAACAACGGATGAGGTTGATTTGATCGTAAATCCTTTACCGATTGTAGATGCAGGTGTTGACTTTGATATTTGTGTAGATGCAGCTCCAACGGTATTGGTTGGAAATCCTGCAGGTGGTGTTTGGAGTGGTAATGGAATTACAAATCCAACCGGAGAGTTCACAGCAAGTGATGCAGGAGCAGGGACACATACTTTAACCTATACGTATACAGATCCAGGAACTAATTGCAGTCAGTTGGACACGCTTGACGTCACTGTGAATACATTACCTGTGGTAGATGCTGGAGCAGATACTACGCTGTGTAATCAGCCGTTTCCAGTACAATTTAATGGAACTCCTGCTGGTGGAGTTTGGTCAGGACCTGATGTGACACCTGCTGGAGTTTACACACCTTCTTCGGGAGTGGGTACATTTACGATCACTTATACCTACACCCTCGGAACAGGCTGTGAGGACTCAGACGATCGTGAAATTACGGTTGTGGATCCAGTGCAAGCAGATGCAGGAGTTGATCAGGAAATTTGTATTGATGAGCCTGATGTTCAATTAAATGGATTGCCAGCTGGGGGTACATGGACTGGTACGAACATCACAGTAGGAGGATTGTTCAGTCCGATCGCAGCAGGAACTTTTGAATTGGTATACAGTTTTGGGTCAGGAAACTGTGAAACGAAGGATACGCTGGAGTTTGTGGTTCATGCATTACCGATTGTAAATGCTGGAATCGATCAGGATTTTTGCGTGTCTGAACCCACATTTGATTTTAACGGAACGCCCGCAGGAGGAATTTGGACAGGAACAGGGATAACCGATGCCAATGCAGGAACCTTTGATCCAGGAGTTGCTACGGTAGGGTTGCATGAATTAGTATATACATACACAGACCCTATTACCACTTGTGTGAATACGGACACGGTTTATGCAGATGTTCATCCGCTTCCGGTTCCAGACTTTACCTACAATCCAATCATGTGTATAAATGTAGCAGAAGATCTGACGAATACAACAGCTTTGGGTGACACGTATGATTGGGATTTTGGAGATGGTAATGGAAGTGTGCTGACCGATCCGCAGCATACGTATACCTCAACTGGATTTTTTGATATTCAATTGATTGCAACATCTACTTTTGGATGTGTGGATAGCATCACACAGCAGGTAGAAGTTAGAGAACCACCCATTGCTGACTTTACATTGGCTCCTGACTCAGGATGTGCTCCTTTGCAAGTCACTTTCACCAATAATTCTTCGGGTGTTCAAATCAGCTACGACTGGGATTTTGGAGATGGATCTACTTCAACACTTCAAAACCCGGGCGATGTGACCTATCAACAAAGCTACTTTGCGGATACAACTTATTACATCACTTTGGATGTAACGAACTTTTGTGGAACAGTAACGGACATTGATTCTGTGCAGGTGATGCCAAGTCCAACGGCAGTTTTCGGGCCTTCGTTTGATATCGGCTGCTCACCATGGCCAGCTGAAATAGCGAATAACAGTGTCGGACTGCCAGATACTTATTTCTGGGATTTTGGAGATGGAACAACAGGAACTTTCTCGGATTCATTATTTAATCATACTTATACCACAGGAACAACGGATACTACCTATACCATGATGTTGGTCGTAGCGAATGAATGTGGTGTAGATACGGGATATCACACGGTAACTGTATTGCCTAATCAGGTGAATGCGTTTTATAATACTAATATTACGGATGGTTGTGAACCACTTACAGTAGATTTTACGCAATTAAGTCAAGGATCAAATTTATTTTTTAGTTGGGATTTCGGTGATGGAAATACTTCCACAGTTTACAGTCCAACACACACTTTTACCACAGCGGGAACCTATACCGTCTCGCTATTTGTAAACGATGGTTGTAGCTACGATACTACAACAGTAGACATCACCGTACATCCTTCTCCTTTTGTGGATTTCACTTCTGCTCCAGATTCGGTTTGTGTGAACTCTCCCTTTGACTTTACCAATTTATCCGTAGGACTTGCAAGTTCCACTTGGGACTTTGGTGATGGCATTGGAACTTCTTTGCTGACGAATCCAACGTATTCCTACAGTCAAACTGGAACGTATAACGTTACTTTGACAGGTGTGGGCTTAACGAATGGTTGTTCAACCACGGTTACGCATCCGGTGGTGGTGAGTGTTCAGCCAGAAGCGAACTTCACAGCTATTCCAATGAGTGGTTGTATGCCGCTGGATGTAGACTTTACCAATACCAGTTCAAACTATTCCTTTACCAGTTGGGATTTTGCTGATGGAAACACTTCCGTAGCTACCAATCCGAGCCATACGTTTACGCAACCCGGAAATTATGCTGTAGAACTCTTGGTAGAGAACGCTAACGGTTGTCGAGATTCTGTTGCACAAACGATTACGGTTTATCCTTTACCAATAGCAGATTTTGATATTTCAAACACAGATGCTTGTTATGCTCCGGTAACGGTTACTACCAACAACCTAACAACAGGAGCAGTAGGGTACAGTTGGGACTTCGGTAATGGAACAACAAGTCCGTTGAATAACCCTTCAAACGTCTATCAAACCCCAGGAACGTATACCATTGAACTTACTGCAACCAGTATTCACGGCTGCGTAGATGTTGCAACGATGGACTTTACCGTCTACCCAACGCCTGAGGCTGCTTTTACGTTGCCAACAGATACGGCTTGTGTTGGGGAACTCCTTACGTTTGAAAGTCTTGGAGATTATGCCGATTCTGTCGTGTGGGATTTTGGTAATGGAGACGTATTGGTAGGAGATTCAGTGGTATATGATTACCCAGCCATCGGGAATTACTCGGTGACAATTATGGCTTATGGTGCAGGAGGCTGTGGAGATACGCTTACGGTAAATGGCGCAATAGTCGTTAACCCAAGCCCAATTGCAGACTTTACCTATGTGAATGTACAAAATCCAGATCCATTGAGTGGAACAGTTGAGTTTACCAACCTCTCGCAAGGAGCCGTAACTTATGAGTGGTGGTTCGGGAATGGGGAAACATCAGAAGATGAAAATCCAGTACACAGATACGAGCAAATTGGAGAGTTTAACACAACGTTGGTGAGTACTAATGAATATGGCTGTTCGGATTCGATCACGCAGATTGTATTGGTTGAATACTTCAAGGGACTGCATGTGCCCAATGCCATGTATCCGGCTCATCCCGATTTTGAGGTGTCTCATTTTGTGCCGAAAGGAGTTGGGTTGCAGTCTTATCACGTATGGATTTATGATGCATGGGGGAATAAGATTTGGGAATCCACAGCGCTAGATGCAGATGGAAGACCCACCGAAGGATGGGATGGAACATTTGAAGGAGTTCCTATGCCGCAAGATGCATATGTGTGGAAGGTAGAAGCCATTTTTACCGATCAAACAGCTTGGTTTGGGAAGGAATATCCAAATGGGAGGTACGCAGCCTCTGGAACAGTAACATTGATTAGATAGACATGAAGAAGTTAATTATCATATTATTTGTAGTATTTTTGGGGAGTGCGGTCGAAGCGCAGGATCCCAATTTCTCACAGTTCTTTCTAAACAGCATTTATTACAACCCGGCTCTCACGGGTATCAACGATGGGTTTAGGGCAGGAACTTCCTACCGAAACCTTTGGTCTCCGATTCCAAGTAAGTTCAATACAGGAACAGCAAGTTTTGATGCAGCGGGAATCAATAAAATGGGACTTGGTTTGTTAGCCTCTATGGATGTGGAAGGGGAAGGAAAGTTGAGAACAACCTGTATTTCAGGGAATTATTCTTATCGTGTGTTGGAAGCGAGAAACTTTAGGTTTCAATTGGGAGTTAATGGACAGTATGTAAGAAAGCAAGTGGACTGGAGCCAGTTGGTTTTTAGCGATCAGTTAGATGAAGTATTTGGAAATGTTTACAGCAGCAGCTTTATCACACCGTCCAATGAAATTGCTCAATATGTTGATTTCGGAGCAGGAGCAGCGTTGAGTTTTAATGCAGGAATAGGAGAGGGCAGGAATGGAAAAAACATGACGGGGACTGTTGGAGTAGCGATTCATCATTTGGCTCAACCTAAGGATGCATTTATCGGTGGAGGAATTGGTTATTTACCCCGAAAGTTTGTTTTGCATGGTGAGTTAAAAATTGTTTCGCCCTCGTTTCTATATGCTCCAGCATTGATTTACGAGCGCCAAAGTAATATGAGTACGTTTCAGGCGGGACTCAATTTTTCTAAAGTAAACATGTTTGCAGGCGTGTGGTTTAGAAACCAAAACTTTGCTTTTAGCCCTCAGAAGTATGACTCGTTTATCTTCAACATTGGCTTAACCCGAAAAATGGAAAAGACCAATACAAAAGTCAAAATGGGGTATAGCTATGATTTTACCGTATCTCGATTAAAAACATCTTCGTTTGGAACGCATGAAATAGCACTAACGTTTGAATGGGGAGATAAAGTATTGTTCAAGAAGCTAGCCGGAAGACGAGCTCAAAAATCAAAGTATCGTTTTATCCCTTGTACGGACTATTGATTTATTTTTGGGTGCGTGATGTATTTGATTTCATGAAGCATCTGCCTGGCGGGAACATTAGTTGAGTCGATGGTAAGAATGACGTTGAGTTGCCACAAAGCGTCTTCACAATTTTCTTCTCTCTTTTTACAGTTGATCACATAGATTTGAGCTAACTTCAACTGAGGTTCGAGGTTTTTTGGATTCTCTTTGATGGTTTTGAGGAGCAGGTCAATGGCATCATGGGTTTCACCATGATCCGCTAAGATGGCTGCTTTGGCGACTTTAAGGCTTGCATTTTCTCGTGTTCCGGTTGTTTCCACCTGTTCCATTCCTTCGTTATAGTCTTTTACCATTTGCTGCATGTACCAAATGATTCCTGTCGCTATGATAGCTGCTCCTATGAAAGGAAGGATTCTTATCATTTCAACTTTTCTAGTAACACTTCAGCCTGCGCTTTGTAGTGTTGTCCGTCATTGATGATTTGTTGGAGCAGTTGTTGACAAAGTGAGGTTTTACCTTGCTGACAATACGTTTTTGCCAAGTACCATTCCGCATCAATTTGAAATGTATTATACGGATGGTTTTTAGCAATTTTAAAATGTTTGATCGCCAAATCATACTTGCCGATGTTGAAATAGCATAAACCACTGTAAAAGTGTGCATTCAAGTCATTCGGATACTTCGAAAGAATCGTTTTGTAGCGTTTCAGCGCACTTTTGAAGTCGTGTTGTTCAAACTGCTCTTGCGTTTCTCGTAAATAGTCCTTGTAAGTGATGACAACCGTTTGAATATTATTCTCGTGCAATTCAGATAGTTCATCATCTTTATTCTCGAGTGCTGGAGAAGTTCCTGTCAACTGTATTTCTTGCAACGTTGGAGGATCGATGTAAATTTTTGAATAGTCAACAAGCAAGAAATTCTTCATGTAGATTAACGGAACATTGCTGTAAATGATATCGTCTTTCGCTGGAACATTAATGTTATCCAAGCTAGTGTTGGCAGCAACTTTCTTGATGTCAATTGATTTTTGAACGGCAATTTCCTCGTTTATTGGATCGTCTATCAATGCAGAATCAATAATTACTGGAGAGGTGCTAATCACTTCAGTTGCATGAACGATATCTAGCTCATCCAAAACAACTGCTTTCTCAATTTCTTCATCACTCAGTTCTACGATGGCTTCGGTCTCATTCGCAATCGGTTGAGCGATTTCTTCTTCGTTGCTAGCAGATGGTTTTTCAGGAGCACTTGTTTGTCCGTGATCAGGAAATAGGAAAGGTCCGAGTAGCATGGTTCCAACCATCAGGACAGCACTTACAATAATTGTATGGTGGAATTGCCATTTTTTTCCTTTTTTGGAAATATCAGCCTGCACTTTGCGCTGTACTTCTTCAAAACCTTTCAACCCATCTGGATTTTCTTCAAAACCACTCATGGCAGTCAAGTTGAAATCGTCCTGAGCCATTTTGAGTTCGATTTCTCTTCGTTGCTCAGTGGTAAGTTCTCCAGAAAGATAAGCTTTGATCTCTTCCTCCGTCAGTGGCCCTCTATTTTTGAATATGTCTTTAGGATGTCCCATTATGCCACGTTTTCATTGTTAAGTGAATTAAATTCCTGATCTTTTTCCAGCAATAGCTTCAGGTTTCTCTTTCCATTTTGAATATAACTTTTCACTTCTTTCAACGTGAATCCCGTCTTTTCGGCAACTTCCTTATAACTTAACTCATCGATGTAAAACAACATTACACATTTCTTTTGATCTGGTTTTAAGTTATGAAGGGCCTTATCTAATGCTGAAAGTCGGATTTCACGTTCATGGAACTTGTTAGGCCCACTTTCTTCCTCCAACGCATATTCAATTTCATCAATCGCAATAGACTTCGGTTTTTTCTTACGAAGCTCCATCAAACAGTGATTTTGAGTAACGCGATAGAGCCAGGATTTAAAGTGGGTCACTTTCATTCGCTTCAGATCGTCTAGTATCTTCTCGAAAATCTTAACCGTAGCATCCTGGCTATCCGCTTCGTTCTTAAAATATTTTAAGCAAACCCCGTAGGTCATAGAACCATATCGATCGAATAGCATTCCAATATATTTGGCATGCTGCGTTTTCTGATATTTATAAACCAGATCAGCATCGCTGTAATCACTATTTCTCTTTCGGAATATCACCTCTTAAAAACTGTTGCAAATTTAACTTTTCTATGCTACAAAAGTCCTTTTGAAACAAGATTCCAAAAGGACTGTGCTACACGTTAAGAAGAGGCATCGTAGGATTATCGTGTTAACGACTCGTAGTAGAGGTCAAAGAAACTTTTTGTTTCAACCACAATCACACCTCCCATAGTATCTCCATATTTTGCTGGAAGTCCACCTGAGTACACCGACAAACTTTTAATGCCTGAACTCGGAATTCTTGGTGTTGAACCAGTAACTTTCACCCCGTCTATCAGGTAAATAGCATCTCCAGCTCTTGCTCCTCGAAAATAAATTTCGCTTCCATCTGCGTTGGTAGAAACAGCTCCTGTAGATACTGCGATCTGCGCCAAGTCTTGTTTTACTGGAGAAATGACAATCTCTTTACTTCCGATACTCACTTTGTTGTGTGTTTCGGCTTCAATTAGTTTTTTCTCTGCTGCAACCTCCAAAGGTTTTAACATATCTCCAGCAGCTAAGAAAATATCATCAGCAAAGGTGATCTGATCTGTTTTTACTTCGTATCCAGTTACAGTAACTTTTTGATATCCGATAAATGAAATCACTAAGTCGTACGTTCCTGCTGGAAGAGGTTTTAAGGTAAACTTACCGTTGAAATCGGTTTGTGCGCCTACCATATTTCCATTGGCCATCACATAGACATTAGCAAAAGGAACAGGTTCTTCGGTTTCTTTATCAAATACTTTTCCTTTGATTTCTCCAAAGGTAGATTGTGCGAACAGTCCAAAACTTAGCAGACCTAGCACGAGTGTAATCATTGTTTTCATCGTATTGTGTTTTAATGTTCAATACTGAGATGAAAATGTCACAACAATTCCACAAATATTTTAGTGAGAAACGACAATCTTTTTTTGAATCGACTGATTGTCAGAAGAATAGATCTTCAATAAATAAATGCCGTTTGGCAAATTAACGGTCGAAAATTCGGTGTAAGGATTGGTCTCATCTAGTAGAACTCTACCTTGTAAATCGATCAGCTGCACATGCGCAATATCGTTCACATCTCCTCCGATACGAAATGAAGTGCTGGCAGGATTCGGGTAAACCGTTAATTGAGGCTGCCATGCTTCCACTTCTGGTCGAGAAAGAAAGAGATCCTTGTCCGAGACAAAAACAGGTCGCATCATCAATGAACCTTCAAAGCCTGTATTGCTCCAATTGCTCGATGTTTTATAAAAGATCTTATCCTGATTGTTGATGTTTTTATCAAAACCGATGTTTAGTCGGTCAGCTGACGATTGTTTCCAACCCACGTAATATGTTCCAGAAACAGCCACTTTTTCAGGCAGTACGTATTCATAGAATCCGTTATTGCCGATATTGTATTCTGGTGTGTAAAGCGTAGGAATAACATCGTCCGTAGAATAGATCAAATCCCCGGGCTCACCTTGGTCATCCTCCCAAATTTGAAGAAAGAACGTCTTGCTTGACATATCATTTGAGTTGGGTGAGAAATGAATAGAAATCGCACGAATGGTATCTTGCAAACCTGGAGATAAGTTAAACTGATAAGCTAGCTGTGCTCCATTTTGCACCAGTCCGTAGGCAGCTTCAGCAGTCCCATCGTCATATGAATAGTAGTTTGAAAAGTGTTGCGTATGTCTTAAGGTATCGTTTTCCTGAATCTCGGTGCTCTGATTACCGCTGGTACTTAATACCTGTACAATATGAAAATCTGCACACGTATCTGCTACAATTGTGTCAAACCAAAAAGGCGCGGGCAGGGTATAATCTAATGTCGGAGCTGATAGCGGCTGAACGTTTCCGATGGTGTTATCATAAGGAATGCTGTCAAGAAGTGTATTGCCAAAGTACAGGTTCATGTACATGTTATTGATGTTCAGGTTCAATGCAATATTGTCTGAATTATAAGTGTCTGAAGAATGTGAAGTCAATGAGTGTTCTTCTGGAGCAAATTCGAAATGCGGCCAAGGCATCGAGGTGTAGTCTTTGATAAAGCTAGGAGCGGGGTCAGAATAAGCCCAATCCTGAGCCAAGGTATCCTCATCCGAGCGGAGTTTATCCAAATGGACGTAATCGATGTGCCAAACGTCTAAACTACCCGCCAATGAACCAAAACTTCTGAACCGGAACTGAAAGCCATCCTGAAAATAGATACCACTGGTGACGTTTAAAAGTTGCATTTCAAATTCATCAGAAGTATATCCTGTTTTTTGCCAAACGGTGTTCCATTCGAGTGTGAGGGGAGACCAAAATTCCAGAATCAGGGAGTCTGTATTATCAGGTTCTTCTCCATGCCCTCCAGGCTCTACTAAAAAAGAAAAGTAGACATTGTCCGCACCTGATAATCCACTCATGTCGATTGGCTTTGAAGTAAGCACATCCGCTTGTCCTGTCGTATTCACCGAGGTAAAGTCGTACGGATACCCTGTTTCATCTAGTCCATCAAAAGATACGACTCCCAATGTTTGGATGTTGGTAGCGTAAGTATAGTTGTGATAGGCATGAATATCTTGCCAGTAAACAGTAGAATCTCCTGGAACAGCTGCAACGTAATAAACGGTAGCCGAATCCTGATAGAGGTCAGCATTCAGGCTGTCAATAAAAACAGTATCGTACACGGATGTATTCGTCCAAATGGAGTCGTATACATTATAATTAGGGAACACGCTTAATACCTGAGATGTTATTGGAAAATTGTCAATATCAAAAACTTCCGCCAGTTGGTCGGGGAGTGGCGTCTTGCTAATCTCAACGATAGAGTCCTCACCAAACCCTGCAACGGTATCATACTGGTAGTGATAGGTTGTACTTTCCATAAACAGACTTCCCATAGGCACGGGACTACCGCCAATTTCAATAATATAGGTCGTTTCAGAAGTTACATTAGGGTCACTGGGGCTAGCATCGAATGCAGGGAAATGATTCTCCGAAAAGTCGTCCACAAATGGGAGGTCGAGCGTATCAAACTCATAAATGTAGAGGTTGTGAATAGCACCAGTCTTTTCCTTAGCCTTATAAATGTTGCTATTGACCGATAACGGCACCAATTCCTCTTGAGCAATAAAGCCAAGAGAGAGAAACGTGCATATGATGAGTAGAAGTTTTCTCATTAACTCCATTAACCACCATTTTGATTATTTATTGTATCTGTTGCTTGATTTACTTCAGGAGGCGGACCTGCAATCAATGAGATGGTCGTACCTGAAGCCACAATTCCCTGAGGAACACTGTAGGGAGAAGGATTTTGCTTCGTCACCACATAGTTCAGTGAGTCCTGTTGTGTCATTGCTGGTGGATCGTAAATGACCTCAATTAATAGATTTGCAGCAGAAAGGGTAGTATTAGCGTTACCAACCGTGAACCCTTTCACATTGGGTAAATCAACTGGTACACCGTCTTTTCCAGAACCGTGAACCAATGTAATCACGGAGCCTTTCAATAGTTTTTGTCCACCTTTTACTTCTTTTCCATCAAAAATCATCTGTTGCACAAAATCATCTTTGGCGGGTTTACTTTGGAAAGTGACTTCAAACCCAAGAGCCTCCAGTTTCATTTTGGCAACACTCTTTGAGTTTCTAAAGTCACCAGTAATATCAGGCAACGTTTTGTATTCTCCTCCTTCCTTCACAATAGAAAGGTAGATGGTTCTTCCGGGCTTTACAGAGTCGTAGTTTAACTTTGGATCAGGATTCTGCTTGATAATGGTTCCCGAAGGATAGTCATCACTAAAGGTAGAGTCGATAATTTTATAATTTAACTCCGTACCGTTGAATTTAGCATCCAGCTCATCAATGTTGACACCAATAAGATAAGGTACTTCTACTTTCACTCCGTGGTTGGTGTAATCATCCAAAGATTGATCACTACAATAAAGGACTAGGAAGCCAACTGATACAGCAAGAACCAAGTTGATCAAGAACAATTTGCTTACTAAGAAACGAAAAAAAGCGCCTAAATTTTTCCTGAAAAGGAAAATCAGTCCCCCTACAAAAACAACGATGCCAATAACGATTAGCCACTTCATAACTGAAACTCAAAATTTTCTAACTGGACAAAGATATAAATAAACTCAGGTAATCATACAGATAACAAATTTCGGTTAATAACTAATTTTTGACAGATAATAAATAGCCTTTTCAAAGAGATACATTTGAGGGAAGAATTGCGTTGAATTAGCAATTCAAAATTAGTATTATGATCAATGTTGCAGTTATAGAAGGAGGGTACAGTCACGAAAAGGTTGTTTCCCTGAAAAGTGCTCAAACGGTGATTGAGTATTTGGATAAGACGAAGTATTCGGTCTATCGAATTCGAATCGATAATGATGGGTGGTTTTTCTACAGTAATGATGGTAAGTTATTTCCGGTAGATAAGAATGATTTTAGTGTTGAGATAGCGGGGGAAAAGATTTATTTTGACTTCGCGTTTATCATGATTCACGGTACTCCAGGAGAAGATGGAAAGTTGCAGGGGTATTTTGAGTTGATTAATATACCTTACAGCACTTGTAATCATTTACTCACCGCTTTAACGTTTAACAAATTTGTATGTAATCGTTTGTTGGCAGACTTTGGGTTTTCTGTAGCTCAGGCCGTTTTATTAAACAGAGGAGAGCCATTTGATGTGGATGAGATCATTGAGAAAATTGGTTTACCTTGCTTTGTAAAACCTGCGGATGGAGGAAGTAGTTTTGGGGTAACCAAGGTGAAACAAAAAGAACAATTGGCTGAGGCCGTTCGCTTTGCAACAGAAGAAGGGAATGGAACACAAGCATTGATTGAATCCTTCATGGAAGGAACGGAAGTTTCTAATGGTGTTTATCGCAACTTAGAAGGAATACAGGTATTGCCGATTACCGAAATTGTCTCTGAGAATGAGTTTTTTGATTTTGATGCAAAGTATTTAGGGCAATCGCAGGAAATAACTCCCGCTAGAATTTCAGATGAAATGACAGAGAAAGTGAGAGGAATTACAGGGCAGATATATGATAAACTAGAGTTGGTAGGAATTTGTAGAGTTGATTACATAATTATAGGTAGCGAGCCTCACATTATTGAGATCAATTCTGTCCCAGGAATGTCAGGTGAGAGCATTGTTCCTAAAATGGCGCGCACAGCCAATTTGCCGCTCAGTCAAATGTTTGATGAGGTAATTGCATACCAACTCAATAAGAAATAGTTATTGTTGGCATAAGAACTTAGCCAATTCGGTTACCGCTCTTCCACGATGAGAGATGAGGTTTTTTTCTTCTAAGTTCATGTCTGCAAAGGTAATGTCATACCCTTCAGGTTGAAAAATGGGGTCATAGCCAAACCCTTGGCTTCCAGATTTTTGAATTGTAATATGTCCTTCAACTTCTCCGAGAAAAATATGTTGTTTACCTTCTAAAATCAGACAAATGGCGGTCTGAAATTTTGCCTTGCGATTTGGTTTGTCAGCTAACTTCTGTAAGAGCAGGTTCATGTTATCCTCACTGTTTTTTTGATCTCCAGCATAACGCGCTGAGTATACTCCAGGTTCTCCATCTAATGCTTCTACCATTAGGCCGGTGTCGTCAGCAAAGCAGTCGGATTGATAGCGTTGATAAACGTATTCCGCTTTTTGAATGGCATTTCCAACAAGCGTATCGGAAGTTTCAGGGATGTCTTCTACACAATTAACATCCTTAAGTGATAAAATGTCAAATTTGTCGCCAATTAACGCTTGAATTTCCTTTACTTTGTTATTGTTGCCTGTAGCAAATATGATGGATTTAGGTTTAGCCATTCTTGTGAAATTGATTCGTAGACAAAGATGAAAAAGATATTGATACTATCCTATCACTTTCCTCCCATGAATGTTATTGCGAGTCAGCGGGCTTTGGGTTATGCTAATCATTTTAAAGAGTCCGGTTTCCTTCCAATTATTCTCACGTTTGACTGGAGTAAACCTATCAAAGACCAGTTTTGCGAAAAGAATGAATTTGACGGGTTAATTCAAACAGAAGAACATGAAAATTATAAGGTGATTCGCATTCCTGCGATTAAGAATCGTTTTCTGCAATTTATGGGGAGGCAAGAGGGAAATGTGCTATACAAAATCTGGATTTTACTTTGTTGGTTAAGAGGCGATTTGGATGTTCGTCCAGAAGTTATTGCCTTTGGTAAATCTGAGGCGTATTACCTTAAGCGTTATGTGAAAAATGAGGACATAGATTACGTGCTGGGCATATTTTCTCCTCATTTTCATCTCAAAAATTGTTACCATCTCCATAAGAAAAAGCAAATTCCTTACGGACTTGATTTTAGAGATTTGTGGAACAACAGGATTATTCACCGTGCTTATGCACCCGTTGGTAATGAAAAAAGAAGAAATTCTGTTGTGGCAAAGAACTGGAAAAAATGGTCGTCTAAGGCTACTTCATTGACCATTACGAGCAAACCATGGGGAACAAGGTTGTCTGAGGCAATCGGAAGAGAAGTAGATGTTGTTACTAACGGTTTTGAGCCTAATGAGGTGGAGCAACTGGAACCCGTATCGTTTGAAAAAAAGGAATTCAGATTAGTGCATACTGGCTCGTTGTATCATCAACAGAAACTTGATTTGTTGATAGATGGGTTTGTTTCTCTCGTGGAAGAAGAACCAAATATTCCGATCAAGTTATACCTAATAGGCGCGATTCGTCCAGGGGGGAGGAAAGGGGGTAAAGTTGGTTTCAATACAGAAGTAGAAGAAATGCTCGCCAACAAATTACCCTCAAAGTATTATGAGGTAACAGGAAGAAAAACAAGAAATGAAGCCCTAAGATGGTTGTTGAGTGCGCATGTTTTGGTTTTCCCTTCCTTCCCAGATGTGCCAGGAACCTACTCTGGAAAGATTTTCGAGTTTTTGATGGCCAAACGAAACATTATGATGTTTCCCAGTGACAATGGAGTTTGTGAAGAACTGTTGGATAAAACTCAAGCTGGGCAAGTATGTAATACAGCAGAGGAAATCAAGTCCTACCTTTACACCAAATACATAGAGTATAGAGAGTCTGGAAGTCTTAGGTTTGAGGGGAATGACAAAATAAACGAATATTCGAGAAGAAGTCAAACGAAGGTTTTGGCTGATTTGATCAATAAAAAAGTCGCTTATGAGTGATCAGAAAACAATTGCATTTTATGACGAGTACGTTGCAAGACAGGTTAAGATGGGAATCAATCATAGACATATTTCCATTATTAATCTACTTGAACAGCATGGACTAGTATCAACACATGACGTATTGGAGATCGGTAGCGGGGTTGGAACGGCCACTAAGTTGATCGCGTCCATTGTGAAGAAGGGAAGAATTGTAGCCAATGATATTAGTGCAGAAAGTCTTGAAGCTGCAAAGGATATCCTAAAAGACAAAAAGAATATCAGTTTCATCCCAGGAAGTATATTAACTGAAGAGGTAACTGGAGCTTTTGACTGGATCGTACTTCCAGATGTGCTCGAGCATATCCCTCTTTCTGAGCATGAGGCATTGTTTAAGAAGTTAGCGGGTCTTTTAAAGCCCACTGGAAAAATATTAATTCACATTCCCAATCCGCATTACTTGGCATGGGTTCATGAGAATAAACCTGAGTTGCTTCAGGAAATTGACCAACCTATTTATTTAGCGGAGTTGTTGGAGAATTTGTCTATTTCAGGATTGCAGGTAACTAAGATGAAAGATTACTCTATTTTTGTTAAACCGTTTGACTACCGTTACCTGATTCTTGAGCATTCGTTTAATGGTGATTACGTTTCTTCTGGTAGTCGTTCGCATACGCTGATGGAGAAAATAAAGTTTAAACTGAAGTTTGGATGATTGGGTTCATCAATAAAATAAAGTCAAGTCGAGCCTTCCGAAGAGTTGAAAAACAATTGACGCAGCGCAATGATGTTGCTGGAGATCAATCGTTGTTTTTTATTGTATCGGCAGGAAGAAGTGGGTCTACGTTGCTTCGAAAGCATTTAGTAAGTAATAGCGATGTGGCCATACCACCAGAATCAGAAGACTTCATTCCTACTATGGCAAAGATTTGGTTGAGTGACAAATCATACGAATCAAAAGTGAGTGAGGCGATAGATAGGTTTTATAAAAAGGAGTTTTTTTCATTTTGGGAATTAGACTTTAACCAATTGCAAGCCGAGTTGCTTAACTTCTCTGAGGACAAGCGTACTCTTGCAAATGTGGTTTATCGGTTTTATCAGCAAGAGGCACCAAATGCAGTTCATCTAGGAGATAAGACACCTTATCTGGTTTATTATCTCGATTGGTTGCAAGCTATATTTCCGAAGGCTAAGTTTATTTATTTGATTCGCGATGGTAGAGCAGTTGTCAGTTCTTATATCCACTCCAGAGGATACAAAGCCACGCAAGCAAGTTTAAGATGGAAGGGAAGCATCACAAGTTTTGAAAGAAGTAAGATCTATGCGAAAAACCAGTATTACTTACTTAGGTATGAAGACTTTGTGATTAGTCCGACTCATTACCTAAAAGAAGTTTGCAACTATCTTGAAATTTCGTTTGAATCAAAGATGGTCGAGGCTTCAAATTCTGACTTAGGTGATACTCATTTATCACACCATCAAAACATTAAAAATGCGATTAGCACAGCGTCAATTGACAAATGGAAGAATCAACTTTCATTCGAAGAAATTACTGAAATTGAAAGACATATTAAGAAGCAGTTAAAACAATTTTCATATCCTTTGCACCGTGAGTAAGTCTAACGTCTGTCATATTGTGAACTGGTATCCAAATAAATGGAATCAAAAGGAAGCCATTTGGACAAAAAAACACATTGAATCTCTAGATCCTCATGCAGAGAATCAAGTTTTTCATGTTCAGGTAAGACACGGTAAATTTGGTTTTCACTCCTATCCTTTAGAAGATAGAGGAGAGGCCTGCATCCTGACCGTAAATACAAGGATTTGGTTTCTGATAGAGTTACTAACTACACTTCTGCTTTGGTACGTTCTCATTTTTAAAGTAAAGAAGAAAAAAGTAGATGTTTACAATTTCCACATTACGTATCCGCTGTTAACCTATTCAAGAATAATTACTTTTTTTATTCGAAAACCGATTTTTGTTACGGAGCATTGGAGTGCTTATCATTTGAATTTTGGTGTAAAGAAAGAGTTGAAACGGATTAAGAGAATCTTTTCAAACAAGAAGCTAAAATTTATTGTAGTATCAAAAGCTCTTTTGAATGATATTCAGACTTTTTCTGGGGAGGTAATTGAATCTTATTTGGTTCCCAATGTGATTGACGCCAAACTGTTTTATCATCAAAAAAAGGAAAGAAATAAACGTCAGATATTTATGCTCAGCTATTGGAAAGTACCCAAAAAACCTTTAGTAGTTTTTGAGGCTATTAAGAGACTGACATCAGATTATCCTGATGTTGAATTGCACGTTGGTGGATTTGGTCCGCAACTAGAGGATATGAAGGCTTGGATAGCGAACAACGAGATGGAAGATAGAATTCAATTATTGGGATCTATGGATTCCAAAGAAATTGGAAACAAGATGTCAGAAGTTGGGTTATTTGCACATTGTAGTGATTACGAAGTTGCTTCTGTAGTCTGTATGGAGTCTGTATGTTGTGGTACGCCAGTTGTGGCCAGTAATGTCGGGGGGATTGGAGAGTATGTTGATAATAGTATAGGACGTTTGGTAAACGGAAATGATCCGCAAAACTGGGAGAGTGTAATTCGAGAAGCATTAGAGGTAAGCTTTGACTACAAAATGATTAGCGAGAAGTCGCTCCAACGATTTAGTTTTAAAGGAGTTGGACAAAAGTATGCGGAAACTATTTTGGGTAACAAAGCATGAAGTTTGAAGGACTTACGATATTGATTATTTCTCCGGATTCATGGTCCGCTCTTCCTGTCTCCAAGCATCACTATGCGATCGAATTAGCGAAACAAAACAACGTTTATTTTATTGACCCTGATTCACATTTTTCAAACATAAAAGAGGAGAAAGGTGTAAATGTTTTTGGTGGATATAGAAGAGTGAAGGGATTGAGTAGATTGCCAGTTGCCGTGGAAAGACGACTTATGAAAATTGAGGTCGCTAGCATTATGAATAAATGTAATATCAGGCAGATCGATATCGTTTGGTCGTTTGACACTTCACGATTGTATTACTTAGATTTGTTCAAGGCGCGATATAAAATTGCTCACATTGTAGATTTTACTGAAGACTTCAGCTTTAAAGAGCTTATCTCATCAGCAGATATTTGCTTTGCAACATCAGATAGTATCTTGTCTAAAATAGGACGATATAATCCTAACAATCACAAAGTGAATCATGGTTTTGTGGGTGAAAAAAATAGCGTAATTCCCAATGCTTTTGAGAAGAACAAAGGGATTTATATAGGAAACCTAACGATTCAGTACTTGGATTGGAAGTCTCTGTATCAGATCGTATCCAATTTCAGTGATATGACTTTTGAATTTATAGGAAGTCAAAATGGAGTGCTTCCTCATGAGCAGGGAGATTATATGAAGCGAGTAGCAGATAGCAAAAACGTTTTTTTTTATAATCCTATTCCTCCAGATGAAGTTAATGAACGGCTGGCATCAGCAGATTTTTGTATTATGGCTTATGACGTAGGAAAACATTCTAAACAGCTCCAAAATCCGCATAAACTAATGCAATATTTGGGTTCGGGTAAACCCATTTTTGCTTCCTTTACACATGAATATCGAGACACAGATCTTATTTATATGTACGGCACAGAAGAAGATGTCGTAAAATCGTTTTCAGCATTTCTCTCTGATGAGAATGAAATGTTTTCAAAAGGAGCAGCCGAAAAAAGGATAAAATTTGCTCAGCAGCATACGTATGCTAACCAGATCAATAAAATTGAACTTTTGCTTGAAAAAAAAACTAATGCAGATGGAAAGTAAACTCGTTTCCATAATTCTGGCAGTTTATAACGGAGAAAAAACGTTAAAAAAAAGTGTTCAATCTGTACTCGATCAGGAATATCGCAATTTTGAATTGTTGATCGTTAATGACGGTAGTCAAGATGGCACTGGCAGAGTAATAGACGAGTTGAACGATGAACGAATCAGACGAATTGATCTGCCCGTTAATCAAGGGGTAAGTATAGCTAGAAATAAAGGTTTGGAGTTGATGAAGGGTGACTTCTTGTGTTTCTTTGATGCGGATGATTTTATGCCAGTAAAAAGTCTGTCATCGCGAATGAGTCTTATTTTGGATCAGCCTGAAATTTGGTTTGTTGATGGCATCGTGGAAAAGCGAGATCTCATTTCTGGTAAATTATTAGAGAAGTATATACCCAATTTTAAGGGAGATCCATTGAAGGAACTCATTCAATTAAATAGCTCTTGTTTTGTAGGACAGACTTGGTTGGTAAGAAATGACTTTCAGAAATTACCTCTTTTTGAGGATGGATTGACGCACGGAGAGGATCTACTCTTTTTTATAAAATGTTGTGCTGAAAACAGAAAGTATACTTACACAGAGGAGGTCGTTCTGGTTTATAATCGACACGTTAATTCTGCAATGGAAAACTTAAGTGGTCTCGAAAAGTTCTATCGAAATCACCTGAAAAGAGCAGATAAATATGTTGATCAAGAAGTGATATCTTTGAGTGAAAAAGAGACCTTACGACAAAAAATTCGGAAGATAATGTTTAGAAGTTATTTAAAACAAATGAAGCCTATTAAGGCTTTCCAGGCATTGTTCATCTCATGAAATTAGCTTTTATTTCATATTGGGGGATTGATCAAGGGTTAACGCAAGCAACGGTTATTCCTCATTTGGCAGTTTTGGATCGCTTGTTGGCTGTGGAGTCTATTCACTTTATTACCATCGAGAGAACTTCAGATTCGATTGATAAAGATCACTCGCTTCCGGATAAGGTCGTTCATATTCCCGTTTTTGAAGCAGCAAAGAGCAACTTTGGCTCGAATAAGATTACCACTTTGAGGAAGGTTTATAAGAAACTAAAGGAGGTATCACCAGACATCATCTTTGCTCGTTCTTCATTAGCGGCTATACCTGCCTATTTCTATAACCGAAAGACGAAAGTGCCCTATGTTGTTGAAAGTTTTGAACCTCACGCCAATTATATGGTAGATTCCAACGAATGGAGTGCGGGTGGTTTGAAGTATAAGATGCTCAAAAAATGGGAGGAAAAGCAAATAAAAACAGCGAACTTCCTTCTACCTGTTGCGGAAAATTATAAAGAAGAGTTGGCGTCTCGAGTGATCAACCCAGAGAAAATTAAAGTGCTACCGTGTACGGTTGATGTAGACGTATTTCAGAAGGACATAGGACAACGGAGTCGAATCCGAAAGGAGTTGGGTATTGATGATCAAACTGTTGTAGGAATTTATGTGGGGAAATTTGGAGGACTTTACCAGGAAGAAGAGGCTTTCGGTACTTTTCATCAAGCGTTATCCAGATTGGGGAATTACCATTTGATTGTTTTGTCCCCAACAAAAAAAGAAGCAATCCTTAAACTAGCAGAGAAAACCGAATTCGAAATCTCTCAGCTTTCTATTCTTGAGGTTAAAAGTCACGAGGTACCTTCCTATCTTAGTGCATCAGATATTGCTTTTGCTACATATAAACGTTTTTCCTCTAATAAGTATTTAAGTCCCATTAAACTAGGTGAATATTTTGCCAACGGATTGTTTGTGGTTTGTACACCAAATGTTGGAGACGATGCAAATCGACTTGCCAGCTATGAAATAGGAATAACTACTGATCAGTTGCCTCATATTGACACATTCTATAAAAAACATGAAGCTTCTAAGTCTGTGGAATACGCAAGACAATTTAGAGGTAGAAAAATTATAGCAGAGGTATATACTGAGGTTATTGAAAGTCTTTCTTAGAACCTTCTGTAACGTCATCATAAGCCATTAGTTTTACGGTGGAATAGATAATGATTAATCCAGAAGCCAAAAAAGGCATCAATGGGATTTTGAACCTTACTAACGCTCCGAAATTAGGAGTAGTTATCCCAAGCATGAACGCAAACAATAAAGCAAATGAGAAGGAGAACATTAGAAAGGGGGTAGAAGTTATTAGTTTATAGATCAACCCAAGTTTAATACGGTACAACGTTAAGCCGAGCATGATTAGTAAGGCCAAGTTCTCAAGCGCACTCAGAAACATTACGGGGCTTCTTGCTTCAAGTATACTCGGACGGAAGAGACCAGAGAAAGTTGCTATTGGAATTTTACTTATCAGGTTAGGGATAGTTCCATCAATCTTACCAATGTCAAAGCTATTACTTCCGTATTGTTCTTCACGCAACAAATCCTCCTGAGTTACTTGTGCAGTTTCAATTGCTTTGTCGATGGCAAACTTGTCCATGCTGGCACTTAAGCTTCTAAGTAAAAAGAAACTTCCTGAAAGACCTACTACTAATACTAGTGGCAGTAAAATAAACTTAAAAATGGCGCTCTTAACATTGGTAACCATAATCCACGTGACCCATAGTCCCAACGATGGCACAAGAATGTTAAGAATATAGGGTTTGATGGATATTATGAAATAGAAGGACAGCAGTAGCAAGAGGAAGTATCCCCATTTTTGGTAGTTTACGGTTGACTTTCGCGTTAAATAATAAAATGACATAACTGCCAATGCGGTGGCAGCGAGAGTGTAGGTGTCTTTCATGATTCCGCTTCCCCAAAAGACAACAGAAGGTATAAACAAAGTTGTAATGGCAAGCTCTCTGGTGAGTAGTGGGAATTGTTTTAGAATAGTCCTGAACAAAAACCACAGAGGAAGGTAGGTGATGGCGGCAAGTAATATTGTAGTAGCGAAATAACTCTCGCCAGTTAGAATCAACAAAGGACTTGTGAGTTTTGATACCATAAATGTCTTAGGGTCATGGGAAATAAAACTTAGCGGAATTCCAGTGGAATTGGTAAAAACGTTAAAAGTATAGGCTTCCCACTCCGTCTCTGAATAAGCTTCGGTAATTTCTGTTGAGTGAAGGAGTACGCTAAAATAATCGGATGGATTCTCCCAAAAAAGACGTGCTAATGGAATAGTACTCGAATAATAACTTATCGTATCTCCACCACCATAATAAAAAACATATATAGCGCCAAAAAAAATACCAGCAAAAACTTTAACCATCAAGCCTGTTAAGAAATACTTGTACTCAGGGTTGTTACCAATTTTCTTTGTCTTATAGCGTGCTCCAAGAAAATAAATGATGATGACCAATGCTGGTATCAAGATCCACTCCCACGGTTGCCATTCAATTGTACCTACGTTATATGTGTTTATCATAGCTAAGCGTGATGGTAGGGCTCGCCTTTAATTATTGTAAATGCCCTGTACAACTGTTCTTTAAAAATCATTCTGACCATTTGGTGTGAAAAGGTCATTTTAGACAAAGATAATTGATATTGAGCACGGTCATAAACTTCCGGACTAAATCCATACGCACCACCTATGATAAAGGTGAGCTTTGAGGTGCCATATACCTGCTTCTGTTCGATCCATTCCGCAAATTCTTCAGATGACATGTTTTTACCATTTTCATCCAGCAGAATAACGAAGTCTGAAGTGTCAGTTTTTTTAAGGATTAGCTCTCCTTCTTTCTGCTTGACTTCTTGAGCAGACAAGTTGGACGCCCTTTTTAATTCCGGAATAACAACCTCCTCAAACTTAGTGTAACGCTGCAGTCTTTTTTCATACTCAGCTTCACCTTCTTTAAGGTAACCTTTTACTGTTTTTCCTATGCTAATTAACCGGATCAATTCTATTCAAATTTTATGGCTTTGACAGGACTTATTTTTGTAACCAAATAACTCGGCAGTAACATGGCAAGGTTACAGACAATAAAAGATCCTACGTTGATCAAAAGAATAGGTAACCAGACAAAATGCATGGGAACCTCACTAACGTAATAATTGCTCTGAGATAGTTTGAGAAACCCAAAAGTATTCTGTAAGAAAATAATTAGAATGGCAAGTAATGTGCCGATGAGAATACCTCTAAGAATGATAAAGCTTCCGTTAAGAAGGAAGATTTTTCTGATCATCCAATTCTTACCACCAATAGCTTTAACAATGCCGATCATTCGTGTTCTTTCAAGAATAATCACCAAGAGCGCAGAGGTCATGTTAATAACAGCTACCAAGATCATCAGTCCGATTATGATAACGACATTGAGATCTAACATGTTTAACCAATTAAAAATCTCAGGGTGTCGATCGGTAATGCTCTGTACATTCAGCTCTTGATTCGTATAAAACTTCACAGCTGCTTTAGCTTCATCCAACTCTTCGAATTCATTGACCAGTACCTCATATCCTCCACAGTAATAACGGTTAGAACCTCCAGAAGTCGACAGAACAGCTTTGTACTTTACTCCATTTACATGAAACAAAGTTGTACTGTCATCTAAAAACTCCAGAGATGTGCTCGCATTAGGTGACTCACAATCACAAGAACTCGAATCTCCGACCTTGGTGATATGTAGCCAGGCCGTATCAGGAATACTGAATGGATCAGGGTCTTCAAAATATCCAGAGTTAACCACATCCGTACTTACAAGTTCCACAGACAGCTCACCTTCCTCCAAACAGAGAGGTACACGATTCCCTTCAGAAAGAGGCGCCCCGTTCCAGCTATGATAGTACCTGCCGTTTCCACCGTAGGTATCTGCTTTGAGTATAACAAAGCCGTTGGTACAGGTTTCTTCTATACTGATATATGTCTCGATTCCCCATTTATTAATAGATTGAATTTGAGATAAATCAATAAACACAAATTGCTTATCAAAATCCTCTAATCCAGTTTCGTAAACTCCTCCAACGTAAAAGTTATTCTGCTTGGGCCCATTTTCGGTAACAAAAAAACAACTCAAACGATCTCCTGTATCCACCTTGAGCTGATTGGCCGTATACAAGGAGATGAGTACAGAGTCGTTCGGAGCACCAATAAGTTGGTAATTAGGTATTCAACCAATTTTGAGCGCTTTTTTGAGGAAAAAGTAGTCATAGTCGTTACTAATACCCTTGAAGATCACACCAGATATCTCACGGATGTCCTTTCCAGAGTCGGTCGTATCAGTCGCCATTCTACTCTGAATAATTCCAGGTTTGTAGGCAATCATTTGGAGGTGCTTCAGTAGAGGATCATCCTGAATATCTTGAACCCAAGGCTGGTTGATCAACATTTTACTCGTCTCCTGAGATTCATTGCTAAAAACGTCTGTAACTTGAACGTGTCCGCCAAATCCAAGAACTTTATCCCTAACTTCTGTTTGGAAGCCTGTGGCTACAGATATGGATAGAATCATCACTGCTACACCTAATACAATACCGACAGACGCGAGGTTAACGATGGGTTTGGATATCTTCTTGTCGAAACCACCTCGAAGCATCCTGCGCGCTATAAAAAGCTCAGTTTTTAAACCCATTGATTGATTTTGGCCTGATTAATGAGTGCAAAGTAAATATAAATTAACTTTGGTTAAAATTATTCACAGATGAAGGTAGCACATTCTCATTGGATTAGGATAGGTTTCTGCATGGTCTTTTTACTCCTCGCAGGTACAAATTGGTCGCAGGAATATGATCGGTCAATCATTACTGGAGCAGAGAGACCTGATGTTTATTTGCCCCTTTTGGAAGGGAAGAAGGTTGCTATTGTGACCAATCAGACGGGTGTTATCAAGGAAGCGCATATTGTCGATTCATTGTTATCTCTCAATGTTAACTTGGTGAAGGTTTTTGCGCCAGAGCATGGGTTTAGAGGAAAGGCGGATGCCGGAGAAAAGGTAAACGATGAGGTGGATGAAAAGACAGGACTTCCGATTTTATCCCTTTATGGTAAGAAGAATCGCAAACCCTCTTCGGATAAATTAAGCGATGTGGACGTCATTATTTTTGATTTGCAAGATGTTGGCGCCCGGTTTTATACTTATATCAGTACACTTCATTATGTCATGGAGGCCTGTGCTGAACAGAATAAACCGCTCATTGTATTGGATCGTCCGAACCCGAATGGGTTTTACGTAGATGGTCCTGTACTAAAGTCAGGTAATGAATCATTTATAGGTATGCATCCGGTTCCGATAGTTCATGGAATGACAATAGGAGAGTACGCCCAAATGATTAATGGTGAAAAGTGGCTTGAAAACGGTGTTCAGTGTCCATTGACCGTTGTGAAGTGTTTACACTACAGACATCGTGACTTTTATGAGTTACCTGTTGCGCCATCCCCTAATTTGCCCAATATGGCTGCTGTTTATTTATATCCTTCGCTATGTTTGTTTGAAGGAACAGATGTAAGCGTAGGAAGAGGAACTACCAAGCCATTTCAGCAGTATGGAGCGCCTTACTTGACATCCACATACTCTTTTGTCCCAGAACCTATGTTTGGAGCCAAAAGTCCCAAAAGAGAAGGGGAGACTTGCTATGGTTTAGATTTAGAAGAATTTGGTGTGGGTTATTTAAGGGAGTACGGAAGACTTTATTTAAATTGGTTGGTGGCCGCGTACGATCAAAGCGACCAAAGTACATTTTTTAGAAAGGATGGATTTTTTACGCTGCTGACAGGTGACCCTTCTTTTAAGAAGATGATTCAGGAAGGAAAAAATGCGCAAGAGATATGGAGAACGTTTCATGATGAAGCCGTCACCTTTAAGAAAGAAGTTCGAAGTAAGTACTTACTTTATGAGGAATAAAAAAAGGGATTCAGTCTGAATCCCTTTTTTTGTAATCTATGGTGTGATTGTTTATTCAACAACTAGTTTTTGTGTGATAATTTTTCCATCAACAGCTAGGTTCACAAAGTAAATCCCTTTGCTCAATGCATTGGTGTTGATCTCAAACTGATGCGTTCCAGAACTCAATTGTCCTTGATTGATCACCTGAAGTTCTTTCCCAAGCATATCTGTTAACGATACTCTTACATCATTACCTTGATACAGATCAAATGAAACATTAGCTAAATCTCTAGCAGGGTTAGGGAATACTCTGAAAAGACTTACGTCATCGTTTTCTCTAACGCTTGCACTTTCTGGATTGTAAAGGTTAATGTCGTCAATGTAAACATTGTTTCCACCACCACTTACAAACTGAATCTTAAATCTGAAGTTCGATACCCAGTAAGATGCTGTGATATTTGTCACCACAACTTCTTCCCACTCATCCGAACTAGGAACGAAGCTACTTGTGGTGTTAGGCGCAGTTGCAATCGTTGAAGAAGAAATGTTCTTCCTTACGGACCATGACTCACCGCAGTCGTTAGACACATATACTCTCATATAGTCTGTATTGCTGGAGTTTTTCTGAGCAAACGCATACTTAAACGATAATTCAAAATCAGAAGTGTTAGACAAATCGATTGTGCTCGAAACGAACTCATCAATATCACCATCATCGTTTGACGTATTGTTAAGTCTTAAAGACTTACTACCTGTTGCAGCAGCCGATGAAGTAATAGCCCAACCATTTGAACCGTCAGGATTATCAACAAACCACTCTGAATCTGGAAGTGTCAAGGTTTCAAAACCTTCTTCCACGGCCAAAGATCTACCGCTAGCAGGAAGAACAGTAATGTAATTGGTTTTAGTTTCAGTATCAGTAGTAGATCCGTCTCCAGCATTCAACGTAACAGCGTAAGTGCCTGCCGTGTTATAAGTAACAGAAGGATGTTGTGCTGTTGATGACGAAGGACTCCCTCCTGTAAAAGTCCAACTCCAGTTATTCGCATTATGATAACTTCCATCGGTGAACTGAACCGTTTGACCTTCACATACAACAATGTTATCGGCTTCGAAATCAGCCTTACAGAAAGAGTAATCTCTCACACCGGTAGCAATTTTATTTGCGTTAGTCGTAAGGTTATTTCTTCCTGCTGTAGAGGAAGAAAGAGCGGTTCTCATTCTTACCACTTGCTCATCAGTAAACATTTTAGAACAATAAGAATAGTCCATATAGTTTTCTACGTTAGCCAATGGACCGCATGTATTTTCAGCAAGGATACATGCTGAAACACCAATTGTGTTTGGGGTATCACTTACGCCATCGTCCGTACTACAGTTTGAAGCAACTCCGGGGTTGTTAGTTCCACCCCATGGATGTTCTAAATTTAACCAGTGTCCGGCTTCATGTGTAAGTGTTCTGCTTGTATAAGTCGAACTTGTTCCAATAGACCCAACATAAGTGTGCAAAACCCATATTCCATTAAACATAGAGCCTCCAATCCACCCACTAGGAGTGTAAGTGTAACCTGCCGCACCACCAATATCTCCACAAATAAAAATGTTCAAGTATTCATCTCCAGGCCATTGACCATTGTATACATCATTTCCTGAGATGATTGCTTGAACCTGACCTGTTCCGTCACCTCCATCATAGGACTTAGCGCTTTGCGTATAGGTAATTCCGCTAAAGCATTGTCCGTTCGGAGCTTTGGTAGCCAGTCCGAAGTGAATATTGGGACGTCCGATAATCGGTTGAAAGTTAGAAACCACGTTAGCAGTATCAGCGTTCAGCTGTGCATAATCACGATTCAAGATGTCAAGGGCATCCATGATTTGTTCTCTTGAAATTTTTTCAGCACCTTCATTATGTAGTACATGAAAAACGATTGGAATCGTATCCACTGGATAGACAGACTGTCTATTCTGAAGGTTTTGTTGGTACTGAGCCTCAAATTGAGCTTGCTCTGCCTGATGAATCTTCATCGCTGCTGGATTCTTCAGCATCTCTAGCATTTTTTTGTGCTGAATACAGTATTCAACATCCTCACCATCGCGCATATTGCTCTGGTCTAACTCTCTTTCTTGAGGCGTGGATTGCGCGAATGAACTCAACGACAAACCCGCAACGATCACACTCAACGTGATTTTGTAAAATTTATTCATAGGTTTAATTGGTTTGGTGGA
Organism: uncultured Flavobacteriales bacterium; assembly: GCA_964387945.1. Lineage (GTDB taxonomy): Bacteria > Bacteroidota > Bacteroidia > Flavobacteriales_D > Parvicellaceae > Parvicella. The sequence continues at coordinate 83,948 of CAYLYX010000012.1, forward strand.
CTATAAAATAACTCAAAATTCCCCACATATGCAAGAGCTCTGCTACAGATACATTTGTGGCGATGTCCTAATAATGACAGAAAATGCAAAAGGTTGCTTAACCTAAGGCATTTTTTAAATCATCAATTAAATCTTCACCGTCTTCCACACCTACGCTTAAGCGAATCATAGAATCCGTAATGCCTGCCGCAATTCTTTCTGCTTTCGGAATTGCTGCATGCGTCATCGTTGCTGGGTGTCCGAGTAAAGATTCTACACCACCCAGCGACTCTGCCAAAGCAAAAACCTTAACTTTTTTTACAACGTTTAGCGCATCCTCTTGTCGATCTCCTACCAGTGTAAACGAAACCATACCTCCAAAGTCCCTCATTTGCGTTTTCGCAATGTGGTGATTGGGATGATCTTCTAGCCCAGGCCAATAGACTTTATCTACTTTGGGATGGTTGGATAGGAAGGTCGCGATGAGCCGTCCGTTTTCACAATGCTGCTTCATTCTTAAATGGAGCGTCTTGATTCCTCTCAAGACTAGAAAAGAATCCATAGGACCACAAACTGCTCCACTACTATTTTGAATACGGTAGATCTCTTTCGCAATTTGATCATCTTTCGTAACGAGAACACCCATCACAATATCAGAATGTCCGCCTAGGTACTTGGTTGCCGAGTGCATGACAAGATCTGCTCCTAAATCAAGTGGAGTTTGCAAATAGGGGGTCGCAAAGGTATTGTCCACCGCCAGAGTGATGTTATGCTTTTGAGTAATGGCAGCCATTCCTTTGATGTCAATGATTTTCATGGTTGGGTTGGTGGGAGTTTCCACCCACACCAATTTGGTATTATCATTGATTTTCTCTTCTACGGCTGTTAAATCACCCATCGGAACAAAATGAAACTTGATGCCGTACTTTTCAAAAATAGATTTGAATATTCTATATGTACCACCATACAAATCATTGGTCGAAATCACTTCATCTCTAGGGTTCAGCATTTTAATGACGCAATCAATGGCTGCTAGACCTGATCCAAATGCAGCACCGTATTTGCCATTTTCAATTGCAGCTATGTTAGCTTCTAGAGCAGAACGTGTTGGGTTACTTGTTCTTGAGTATTCATAACCTTTATGGCTACCTACTTCTTCCTGCACATAAGTTGAAGTTTGATAAATAGGTGTCATAATAGCTCCTGTTGCTGGGTCGGGGTGAAGGCCTCCGTGAATTGCTTTGGTTCCAAATTTCATTATTCGTGATTTTTAGGTTTTATTCTCTATCTTCACAAATCTAATGGTTTCACAAGAGAACAGAAAATCACTTTGTTAACATCATGTCCGAGTCATTTAAACGCATACTTAGAACAAAATCTGCTGAGCAGTTAACGAACATGTATCGAAACAAAAAGGCTTGGTCGACAGATGAAAACCTGCTCATTGAAGAAGAGGTTAAAAATAGAGGATTGGAGATTTTTGAAGAACCAGAGGAGTGGTCTGACGAGGTCATGGAAGAAGTGGATTTGATTTCACCAAAAAGTAGTTTCGAAAAAGATATGGCTTTTTTGACCAAAGAGAAAGAGGAGTACAATAGTCAGAAAGGCCTGCATTTAGCGAGTCAAATTGTTTCTATTTCTTCTGTAATAGTAAGTTTTTCATTTTTTTACTGGTACCTTCAAAGTGTGATGTCCTTTGGACTTACGCGGATGCATCATTACATCTTGGGTGCTACGGCCATCGGAATCACTGGTCTGATTCTGTTTATTCTGAAAAAGTATATCCCAAGTCTTGTTGTATCAGGTCTGTCACTGTTGATAACCTTATTGCTTCTGTTGATCAGTTTGCAAATGTTTTTATAACAAAAAAGGTTTCTATCAGCGATAGAAACCTTTTAACTATAAAGTATTATTGTCTTACTCTTGGTTCGCGTAGTATACCTGTGCTTTAACTCTCCAGTCACGAACATCTGCCATTCTAAGCAGCGCACCGTTAATGGTTCTTCCAACGTAAGATTGACGGTTTGCTGAAACTTTAGCTATTGCTTCCGTTTTATCTGCAGAAACCGGAGTGAATTTACGCTCCTTAACTACAACCACATAAATTCCTTGCTTACCTTCAACGATTGTTAGCTCATTAAGGTTTTTAATCATAAAGGTTTTGGCGATTGCCGTAACATCTTGTCCGAGACCAGGGAAAGCATCCATGTCCAAAGAAACCTCAGTGTTCTCTCTAACACCACCAACAGCACCCAATACTTCTTGAGCAGCTTTCAATGTCCCTACACCTTTTAGTTGCTTTTTGATGTGTGTCAGCTTTGCTTCTTTCAGCAGTTTAGCTTCCATCTCATCTTTGATAATGTCATACGTAGGAACGCCAAAAGAACTTTTTCCTTTTACACGAGCTACCAAGAATCTACCATCTTTTAACGCAACAGGAATTGAAACCTCTCCTGCTTGACGAGCTTCTGCAAAGAGCCAGTTGACTAACTCTTCATTGTAGATGGTATTGTTTCCTCCAAGATCAATTAATGGTAAAGAAATGCTTAGCGTAGCGTCAAACGATTCAAAGCCAAATTTCTTAAGAGCTGCATCGTAATCCGTTTGAGCGGCTTTCATGAAGCCAAACCCTAGCTCTTCGTAAACGTAGTTGCGAGTGTCATCAGTGGCTACAATATCCTTTACAATGTAAGCCATGGCTCTTTTTTCTTCTCCTTTTTCAACGACCTCGATCACATGGTATCCAAATTGTGAAGGAACAATATCAATTGTGCCTACGCCATTAGCCAATGAGAAAGCTTTAAATGAAGGAACAAATCTAGTTGACGGTCCAACATCATAATATCCACCATTTTCAGCAAAACCAGGATCTTGACTATACGTTTCGCACAACGATGCAAACTGACTAGTATCTGCTTTAAGAACAGTTGCAATGCTATCTGCCAAGTTCTCATCCGCAACCAAAATATGTCTCACCTTCGTTTCCTGTGCGACATCTCTTACTTTAGCCAAAACAACAATCTCTTCAGCTTGCCAAGTATAGGTAAAAGGACCAACGACATCACCAGCTTTAGCGTTTTGAATTTCAGTGTTGATTTTCTCACTAAACAAACCTGCAAAATCTGCACCTGGAATAACATCAAACTTAGTAGGATCCTGCATACTTTCTCCAAAGGCCACATCAGACTTTAAGGAAACAAAAGCTGTATCGTTTGGAGCCTCAGCAAATCCTTTCTTCATTTTGGTCATCTTTTCCATCAGAGCAGTCTTGTCTTCATCTGTAGGCTCAATATCAATCAAAACGAACTCGATTTTTGCCATATCTTCCATCAACTTCCACTCGGCTTCATCTTTGTGCGCCTCATAATATGTCTTGATGTCACTTTCTGAAACGGTAACGGATGAATCCATTACGGTACTTACTTCCTTTGCAACAAAGTCTACTACTAATTTGCTGTTTTGAGCAATTTGTAGTTTAGTAGCTTCATCTGTAGTTCCCACAACGGCAAACTTGGCCATAGCCGTATACTTAGAAACTAAACGCTCCTTTCTTACAGGAACTTCTACCATTTGATGCCAGTAGTTGGTAAACCGAGCTTTATCACTACCCTGAGCAGCAGCAGCTTGATTTACAAAGAAGTTATATTCTTTTAACAGCGAATCTCGAGAAAATGATTCGTTACCCTGAGCATCTTCATATGTATATCGCTCAACGATCACTGGAGAAGGATATTCTCCAAAAATCAAATAATCCTTTAACTCAGCAGAACTAACACGAAGTCCGATCTTCTCAATTTCCGTGTTCATGATCGTATCAAACATTTTTCTTTGGAAAAAGTTTCTTGCTTCATACATTTTATAGGTCTCCCCATTAGGGATAGTACTATAGTAACCCGTGTTCTGGTTAAAATCAGCCATCACATCCCACTCAGAAGGATAAATGGGCGATCCATAAACCTCCCCAATAGGCTGCTCTCCTCTACCTCCAAAGAAAGCATAAATTGAGTCAAAAGGAATAATGAACAACAATAATCCCAACCCAACGATGAATACAATCAATCCCGACTTTTCTCTAATTTTGCTGACTAATGCCATTTTACTAAAAATTTTAAGGCTGCGAATATACAATTACAATTTGAAATTTAAAAACTATGTGGGTAATTTAAGCCTTAGTATTTATTTATTCATTTGTTCTTTCTATTTTTACGATCAATTAAACCAAACCTTATGAAAATTAAAAGCTTTACCCTTAGTTTGCTGGCGCTTGGACTGTCGTTAGTTTCGTATGCTCAGTCGAGCAATAAAGTTGCTCAGCGTGGCGGAGTGATTCCAGCAATAATCCATACCAATGCACCATCCAGAGGAGCCGTGATCTTTAGCGAAGATTTTGCAAGTGGAATTCCTGCAACTTGGGACAATACTACGATTAGCGGACCAGTTGATTGGAAATACACTACAGTAGGACACACGGGAGATTACCCAACCCAGAGTTTACTTTCTACCACTTCCTCTAATGGTTGGATTTTGGTGGATTCTGATGCAGATAACTTTTCTGGTGGTGGAGCAGAGGATGCTCGTCTAACCACGCCTTTCATTGACTGTAGTGCTTACACAAACGTTAAGATCGAATTTCAGCAAATGTTTAGAAGATGGCAGCAAGATATCACCACAGTAAGAGTTTCTGTCGATTCTGGTTACAACTGGGTAGAGTACGAAATTAATCAAAGTGTTACGCAGTCGGGTACGGATAACCCAGATTATGTAAACATTGACATCTCTGCGGATATTGCCTCTAATCCTGATTCTGTTTTAGTTCAGTTTTGGTGGCAAGGTGCATGGGACTACGGCTGGCAGATCGATGATTTTGCGGTTAAAGAAATTGATCCCAATGATGTATTGATTAAAAAGACTAGCTTAAGCGAAGATGTTACGTATTATCAAGTGCCAGAAACACAAGTGCAGGCGCTAAACTTTTCAGCTTTTGCGGAAAATGTTGGCTACACGGGGCAAACGAACGTTCAATTAGATGTGGACGTAGATAACGGAAGCGGTAGTGTTTTTAACAATTCTTCTAACCCACTTGCAACTTTGGCGCCTGGAGCGTCAGATTCTCTTTATTTGGTGTCTACCTTTACTCCTTCTGGAATTGGAATGTATGATGTGACAATGATGCTCAGTCAGACGGAGACAGACGATGTTTTGAGTAACAACGAAATGGTTCTTAATTTTGAAGTAACCGATACGATTTATGCCATTGATAACGGTGTTTATGGAGGTCAATGGTGGGATCTTGATGATGGCGCAGGTTCGAGTAATCCGTTTGAAATAGGTGCTGTTTATGAAGTAGTAGCAGACGAATGGGCTTCTTCTTCAAGTGTTTTCATTGGTGATAATTCTGATGTAGGCGTTGCTTTTGAATTGAATATCTATGAGTACAACGCAGGTTCGCAGACCTATGACCTGATCACAACTACGGAAACGTATGCAGTGACAAGTGGTGATTTGGGCGATTGGGTAACACTAAGATTTGTAAACGATGTGGAATTGACAGCTGGCATGGATTATTTAGTTACAATGGTTCACTACGGGGGACCTGAGTCTTTATACATTGGTTATGGAACTAATTCTTCTTTCAGAGGTTCAACATTGACGTATGATTACGATCAAGCTGCTTGGTCTAATCAGCCAAGAACTCCAATGATTAGATTGAACCTAGGTGAAGTTGGGTTGTCAGTTGAAGAGAACGCGGTAGAAGTGAATATGTATCCGAATCCAACGAGAGGACTACTAAACTTAAGTTTGACAGAAGGTGACTTAGAGCACGTTGCGCTGTATGACTTAAACGGGAAATTGGTACTTAAAGGAAAGTCTACTCAATTGGATATTAGCGAATTGAGCAACGGAACTTACACGATAGAAGTGGTTACTTCTAAGGGGACGTCCAAACAACTTATTGTAAAAGAATAATCAGTGTGAGCCCCGCTCGGGGCTCCATTGTTAATTTGTTTTAAACAAATAATTTCTTTTATCAACATCACGCTTTTACGGTTGATATAGAATGGTTTTTTGTTGTTAAAATTGCAGTTAGAACGCATTTAACAGGAAAAAGACTATTGAGCACGTGAAAAAGATAAAGAGCGCACTAATCTCTGTATTCGATAAATCAGGGTTAGAAGATATTGTAAAGGAATTAGATCAGCAAGGGGTAGTCATCTATTCTACGGGAGGAACACAGGCCTTTATTGAAGGATTGGGTGTAAAAGTGGTTCCCGTTGAAGAATTGACCAGTTATCCTTCTATTCTCGGAGGAAGAGTAAAAACGCTCCACCCTAAAGTTTTTGGAGGAATTTTAAGTAGAAGAGAACTCGCTGGTGATGTAGAACAATTGGAGACATACGAAATTCCTGAAATAGACCTCGTAATCGTTGACCTTTATCCTTTTGAAAAGACAGTTGCCTCAGGAGCTAATCATGCTGATATTATTGAAAAAATTGATATCGGAGGGATTTCATTGATCCGTGCTGCTGCTAAGAATTACAGCGATGTGGTGATTATCCCATCCATGACAGAATATGGAGAGTTTTTAAACCTGTTGAAGGAAAAACAAGGGTTTACGACTGAAGAAGACCGTAAGTATTTTGCTACACGAGCATTTGATGTAAGTTCTCATTACGATAGTGAAATCTACGGATACTTTGCTGGATCAGAAGGAAAAGTGAAGGTAAGTGGAGGAGAAGTAAGTACCTTGCGATACGGAGAGAATCCTCATCAGCAAGGATATTTTTATGGTGATTTAGAAGGGTTGTTTGAAAAGCACCACGGCAAGGAGTTGTCTTATAATAACCTGCTAGATGTAGATGCAGCGGTTAGTCTGATGAACGAGTTCAAGGATGCGTCCCCTACGTTTGCAATTTTAAAGCATAACAATGCTTGTGGTATGGCGACACGCTCAACGATTGCAGAAGCGTACAAAGACGCCTTAGCAGGTGATCCTGTCTCTGCTTTTGGGGGGATTTTGATTGCAAACACAAAAATTGATGTGCCCACCGCTGAGCAGATTCATGAATTGTTTTGTGAAGTGGTGATTGCACCAGCGTATGAAGTTGAGGCGTTGGAACTGTTAAAAGGTAAAAAGAACAGAATTCTGCTGACGCAGAAAGAAGCAACCTTTGCAAAAAAACAGGTGAGAACTGCACTAAATGGATTCTTAGTTCAGGACAAGGACTTGAAGACAGAAACGGATGCTGACCTTACGCCATGTACTAAGGTGAAACCAACACCAGAGGAGGTGAAAGACCTTGTTTTTGCGAATAAGCTAGTGAAGCATACCAAGTCCAATACAATTGTTTTAGCAAAAAACGGACAGTTGTTGGCAAGTGGAACTGGACAAACGTCACGTGTGGATGCGTTGAAACAGGCCATTCACAAAGCGCAATCATTTGGGTTTGACCTTAAGGGAGCAGTGATGGCGAGTGATGCATTTTTTCCGTTTCAAGATTGTGTGGAAATCGCTAATGACGCAGGAATTAAAGCCGTTGTTCAGCCAGGAGGGTCAATTAAAGATCAGTTGTCAGTTGACTTTTGCGATGCGCACGAAATGGCGATGGTGATGACGGGCACAAGACACTTTAAACACTAGTGACAAATAATCAATTTTGTTGAGCACTTAATAGATTATTTCGTAACTTAAGAAGATTTATTTTTTATTTGAACAAAAATTAAGAATGGGCATATTTAACGTATTTACGCAGGAGATAGCGATTGATTTAGGGACAGCCAATACGCTAATCATTCATAACGACAAGGTGGTTGTGGATGAACCTTCCATTGTTGCCATCGAACGATCGACTAATAAGATCATTGGTATTGGAAGAAAAGCCCAACAAATGCACGGAAAAGTGCACGATAACATCAAAACGGTTCGGCCACTTAAAGATGGAGTAATTGCAGATTTCCAGGCAGCGGAGCACATGATCCGTGGAATGATCAAGATGATCAAAACGGGAAATAAAATCATAACGCCTTCACTGAGAATGGTGATTTGTATTCCATCTGGTATTACAGAAGTAGAAAAGAGAGCGGTGCAAGATAGCGCTGAACATGCAGGAGGTAAAGAGGTCTACCTGATTCATGAGCCTATGGCAGCGGCTATAGGAATTGGCGTGGATGTAGAGGAACCAATGGGAAACATGATCATTGATATAGGTGGAGGTACATCAGAAATTGCAGTTATTGCGTTAGGAGGAATTGTTTGTGATAAGTCCATCCGTGTAGCTGGAGATGATTTTACGGCAGACATCGAGGATTATATGAGACGTCAGCATAACATTCTGATCGGTGAGCGGACAGCAGAACAAATTAAGATCGAAGTAGGAGCGGCCTTGCCAGAATTAGATGATCCACCATCTGATTTTGCCGTAAGAGGAAGGGATTTGATGACGGGTATTCCAAAGGAAATTTACGTGTCCTATCAGGAAATTGCGCACGCGCTGGATAAGTCCATCGCCAAGATCGAAGAAGCGATTTTGAGTGCACTAGAGATGACACCACCTGAGCTTTCGGCAGATATTTATAAAACGGGTATTTACCTTGCAGGAGGAGGTTCTATGCTCAGAGGATTGGACAAACGTATTTCTCAGAAAACGAAACTACCAGTTCACGTGGCGGAAGATCCGCTAAGAGCGGTGGCTCGTGGGACCGGAATCGCACTGAAAAATATCGAAAAATTCCAGTTTTTGATCAAAGCATAAGTAGGTACAAGGGTAAATAATTCGCAATGCAAAATATAATTCGACTCCTTCAGAAGTTTAGGATAGTATTGCTTTTTGTGCTGCTGCAGGCCATTTGTTTTATCTTCATCGTAGGTGGTGCCAACAGTTTTCATAGGTCTAGTTTTGCTAGCTCTTCTAATCAGGTTTCTGGATGGATTTATACAGTAACTTCAGACATTTCGGGTTACTTTCATCTGGAAAAAGAAAACGAGCAATTGGTAGAAGAAAATAAGCGGCTAAAGGATCAACTAGCAGCAAACCAGATTGCCGTAGGCATTAGCTACATAAAAGTAAACGACACATTCTATCATCAGCAATACGAGTTTATTCCGGCTAAGGTGATTAACAGTTCCATTAATAATCAGCAAAATTTCATTACGATTAACGTAGGCACAGAGCATAAAATAGCACCCAATATGGCTGTGGTAGGAACCAATGGTGTTGTGGGGAAAACCATTGCGGTGAGTTCTTCTTTTGCTACCGTAAAACCGGTTATTAACCAAAACTTTCAGATGACTGCACGGCACAAGGGCTCCAAGAAGTTTGGTAAGCTGATTTGGCAAGACGATTACTACTATTCTGCAACAGTTATTGATGTTCCCTCCAGCGTGAGTATTGAACTTGGGGATGTCTTTGAGACACGGGGAGATGATGGGATGTTTCCAGAAGGTGTTGCCATTGGAACAGTAACTAAAGTAATCCCAATTGAAGGGGAAACCTATCAAAATGTTGAGCTGGAATTGGTAGAGGACTTTAGTTCTATCTATAACGTTAGCGTCATCAAGAATCACAAAAGCAAAGAGCAGTTGGAGTTGGAAAAGGAGACCATGAAAAAATTTGGAGATGAATCCGATCATTAAGTACATATTAAAGGTGGTACTTTTGGTACTTCTTCAGGTGATTGTTCTTAAAAACCTGGAGCTGGGTGCAGCCAATTGGTGGGTAACGCCATTTGTGTTTATTTATATCATTTTGGATTTCCCCGTAAAGTTTAACCCGCTGTATAGTATGTTGCTCGCAGGACTTTTGGGTTTTGTTATTGACGTTTTCTATGACACGTATGGAATGCACGCTTCTGCAGCCATTTTTGTGGCCTTTGCAAGGTTTTATTTCGTGCCGTTGATCTTGCCGAGAGATGGATTTGATGAGAATTCATCTGCAACAGCAAAGAACCTAGGTTGGCCGAAGTATTTGCTTTATTTATTTGTGATGGCTTTATTCTATCACCTGTGGTTCTTCATGGTGGAGAAGTTTTCATTCTCCTCCTTCCCACTAAGATTTTCTCAAGCATTTGTCAGTAGCGTTGCAGCAGTTGGTTTAATGTTGATCGTTCAATACCTTTATGTGAAGGAAACGAAGCGCTAATGGATCCGTATCAAAATAGAAGATGGGTGATTATTTTATCGATCATCGCTGTGTCAATTGTACTCGTAGTGCGATTGATGTACCTTCAGGTGCTAGATGATAAATGGGCAAACCGCTCTGAAGAAATTACCCATTCCGAAAAGAGTCTCAAACCTTCCAGAGGATTGATTTATGATCGAAATGGCGTGCTATTGGTAGAAGCTAGTCAGGTTTACGACATCTATGTTACACCTGATGAAATTGGAGAAACCGATACGGCCGAACTTTGTAAACTGTTTAGCCTTACCAGAGAAGAATTTGACAAAAAGCTGGAAAAAGCTAATAATTATGCATCTTACAAATCATCCATTTTTATCGAGGGAATGCACAAGGATGACTACGGAAAGATAGCCAATATTCTCCCTGAGGTGAATGGTTTTCATGAAGAACGAAATACGCAAAGAGGTTATCCAGAACATGTTGCAGCTCACGTTTTGGGTTATATTGGGATCATTTCAAAAGAAGAATACGAAGCAGATAAACACAGTGATGATCCCTATTATACCATGAATGACTATGTCGGTAAATCGGGGATTGAGTTGATTTATGAAAAAGAACTGCGAGGTGAGCGAGGAAAAGTATCTTACCTCAAGGATAATTTGGGAAATGAAAAGGAGGATTTATCTAGTCAAAGTGCTAAAGAAGGAGAGAATCTCTACACCACACTTGATGTGAATTTGCAAAAGTACGGTGAAAAACTGATGAGCAATAAGGTGGGTTGTATTGTCGCTATCGAACCTGCAACTGGAGAGATTTTGTCAATGGTGTCGGCACCTTTTTATGATCCTGAACTTTTTGTAGGACGTGATTTTGGAAAGAATTATGCTAAAATTAACGAAGAAGATTCGCTTAATCTAAAGCCTCTGATCAACAAGAGTATTTTTAACGATACTTATCGACCCGGTTCTATTTTTAAACTAGTACAAGCTTTGGTCGGGATGGAGGCAGGAGTGATTCAGCACAATACCGGTTTTGCCTGCAATAAAGCGTTGATCGGTTGTCATAATCACCCGAGTCCTACGGATGTGGGAATTGCCATACAACATTCATGTAATCCCTACTTTTATCAGGTTTACAAGCGCTTAATTCAACGAGGAGAGGATCCGAGTATTTTCAAAGACTCCAGAATTGGGATAGAGAAATGGGCAGAAGCCGTTCGAAGTTTCGGATTGGGCGTAAAGTTGGGAACAGATATTCCTGGTGTTAGAAAGGGTAGAATACCAGATGCGGAGTATTATGATAACGAAATCCCGAGAGCAGGAGGGGTGAATGGTTATGGAAAACACTCTTGGGCTTTTAGCACCATCTACTCCAATAGTATTGGAGAGGGAGAAATTGGTGTGTCACCTTTGCAAATGGCTAATTTAGCAGCAATTCTTGCTAACCGAGGCTTTTATTACACACCTCATTTGGTTCGAAAGATTGGTGAAGATGGCAAAAAGCGCGAGGAGTATCAGCAAAAGAACTATACAGTAGTTTCGACTGAACATTTTGAGCCAGTTGTGAACGCCATGGAGCAGGTGGTATTGAATGGTACAGCTAGACGTGCTCAAATTGACGGAATATCCATTTGTGGAAAGACTGGAACGGTTCAAAACCCGTCCGAGGACGAAAATGACCACTCCGTTTTTATTGCATTTGCGCCCAAGGAAAACCCAAAGATTGCGGTGGCAGTGTACGTGGAGTATGGAACTTGGGGAGGAACCTGGGCAGCACCTATTGCCAGCTTGATGGTAGAGAAATACTTAAATGGAAAACTCTCCGAAAAAGGAAAAGAAAAAGAAGAAAGAGTAGTATCTACTTCTATTCTTTACAAAAATCAGAAGTTTAATTAAATGAGCACGTTAAGACATATCAACGTTTGGGAGAAAATGGACAAGTGGTTTCTGGTCCTTTATCTCTTGTTGGTGGTTATGGGATTTTCTACGGTCTATTCTGCTGGAATAGGAGAGGAGCCAGAATCAGTTTTTTCTTGGGACACTGAGCACGGTAAACAGTTCTACTGGATTATCATCAGCCTCTTTATGGGGTTGGTAATTCTCCTGCTTGAAGGTAGTTTTATCCGAAACTTAGCCTACCCAGTCTATGCTATCATCCTACTGATGCTAGTCGTTGTATTGTTCATGCCAGATATAAACGGTGCTCATTCCTGGTTTAAAATCGGAAGTTTTACCATCCAGCCTGCAGAGTTTGCTAAGGTTGCTGCTTCACTCGTGGTCGCTCGCTATTTGAGTCAAACGGGTGTGAAAATTGAGAACTTCAGTACCAA
>CAYLYX010000013.1:0-91623 GCA_964387945.1 uncultured Flavobacteriales bacterium
GTAATGAAGTGATAACAATTATTAAGAAGAAGTTAGACGCTTGATTCTGGATGCTAGACAAAAGACTGTAATAAAGGTCTAGCGTCAAAAATCAAAAGTCTAATATCACAAAAATGAACATTAAAGGTTTACATAGCGTATATTTCATCGGAATCGGTGGTATTGGAATGAGCGCCATTGCGAGGTATTTCCACGCGATTGGAGTACCCGTGGCTGGCTATGACAAAACCCGCACTTCATTAACGGAAAAAATTGAGGCAGAAGGTATTGAAGTGATTTATCAGGATGATGTAAAGTTGATAAGTGAAGGGTTTAAAGGTCGGGCAACTGCAGTTGTTTATACACCAGCTGTTCCAAAAGACCTTTCGATCCTTGATTTCTATGACACCAATGGGAATATCGTAGCGAAGCGGTCGGAAATGTTAGGGTTGATTACCCAGGGATCATTTTCAGTTGCTGTAGCAGGTACACATGGAAAAACAACCACATCCTCTATGATAGCCCACCTGCTGAAAGAAAGCGGTAAAGGCTGTAATGCATTTTTAGGAGGCATCGCAACCAACTATGATTCGAATGTTTTGCTCGATGAGGAAAGTCAGACAAGTGTCGTTGAGGCAGATGAATTCGATCGTTCCTTTTTAACCTTGGATCCAAACATAGCGGTTGTTACTTCAACCGATGCAGACCATTTGGATATCTACGGTGAACATAATGCTTTATTAGATTCCTTCCAGTTGTTTGTAAACAAAATACCACAAAATGGCGTTCTGGTTTTACGAAACGGATTGGGGTTAAAGCATAGAAATATTATTACTTATGCGATCGAAGAGGAGGCTAAAGTGACTGCAAAAAATGTACGCATCGAAAATGGAAACTATGTGTTTGATGTGGTATCCATGCTTAGAAAATATGATGGCGTTGAAGTAGGTTTACCTGGTAGGCATAACATCGAGAATGCGTTGGCAACATTGATTGTTGGAGAGTTGATGGAGTTGAGTGAGGAACAAATTAGAGAAGGGTTGGCTTCTTTCAAAGGCGTTAAGCGAAGATTCGAACGTATTATCGATACGGAAGAATTGACATATATTGATGATTATGCACATCACCCCAAGGAACTGGAGATGTGTATTAGTTCGGTGAAAGAACTTTATCCAACCAAAAAAATAACCGGAATTTTCCAACCGCATTTATATAGTAGAACCCGTGATTTTGCTGTAGAATTTGCCAAAAGTTTAGATCTTTTGGACGAGGCCATTTTGATGGACATTTATCCAGCCAGAGAATTGCCGATAGAAGATGTTACCGCAGAAATGTTATTGGAGTTAATGACTATCGACAACAAAACGGTGGTATCAGCAGATAAGATGGTAGAGGATGTTAAAAAACGAGAATTAGAAGTGTTACTCACTTTAGGAGCAGGAGATATCGATCGATTAGTTGAACCCTTAAAAGCAGCATTAATATGAAGAAAGTGCTACAAATAGGAGGTTGGTCGATATTCGTTTTAGGCGTTTTAGCAATGCTGTTCTTTGTGAATGCAGGTTACGATGAAGTGGAAACGCAAGAACCTCAGATCACAATTTACAAGCCAGGTAATCACAACTTTGTGACAGAAGAAAAGGTGGTTGCTTTGATGAATGATTTAGGATATTCATTCAAGGATCAATCATTAGGTGATATTGAGTTAGAAAGGATTGAAGAAGAAGTAAACACAATTCCAGGAGTAAAAGATGTGCAAGCGTACAAGTACAGCAATGGTGTTGTGAAGTTGGAGATTGAACAGCAGCTTCCTATCGCAAGAGTTATCCTGCAGGGAGGGAAAATGGGGTGTTATTTGGACGTAGACGGAGAAATTATTCCGCTGAGTGAAGATTACATTGCTAAAGTGCCGGTTTTTAGTGGACATATATACGAACCTTATAACGATATCCCAAGTGTGAGTGAGGTTACCATGAGTGATAGCATTAGCCAGTTGCACATCATTGATGAGATTCATACGCTAGCCTTGGCGCTCAATAATGATGAGTTTTTAGCTGCGCAGATTTTGCAGGTTTATGTGAATGAAAGCTCCGAATTTGAATTGATCCCTAGAGTTGGAAATCACCGGATACTGTTTGGCGGAATCAACGATTTTGAGGATAAGTTATTTCGCTTGAAACACTTCTACACAGAAGCAGGAATTGATGTAAAAGAACTGAACGTATACGACACGTTGAATTTAAAATATAATGACCAAATAGTAGGCTCTAAGCGACTGTACTATTGAGGTTGATAATACTAACAGACAAACAAAACAAATAAGATGGATGCACCAGAAATTGTAGTAGGTTTAGATATCGGTACCACCAAGATAGCTTGCCTTATTGGAAGAAAAACAGAGCACGGAAAAATTGAAATTCTAGGAATGGGAAAATCTCCCAGTCTTGGTGTTACGAGAGGCGTAGTGGCAAATATTGAAAAAACAGTTCAATCCATTCGTGCGGCAATAGAGGAGGCAGAAGCTAAATCTGGTGTAGAAGTGAATGTGGTGAACGTTGGTATTGCTGGTCAGCACATCAAGAGTTTGCAACACAGAGGGATGATCACGCGTTCGTCTTACGAAGATGAGATCGGACAAGAAGATGTGGACGCATTGATCGATGACATGCACAACATTTTGATTAATCCAGGAGAAGAGATTATCCATGTGCTACCTCAGGAGTACATTGTGGATCGTCAAAATGGAATTAAAGATCCAATTGGCATGGCTGGTGTGCAGCTAGAAGCTAATTTCCATATCATTACAGGTCAGGTTGCTGCCGCTAGAAACATCTACAGATGTGTAAACAAAGCAGGTTTAGAAGTAGCTGAGTTGATTCTTGAGCCTTTAGCATCCTCAGCATCCGTTTTGAGTAAGGAAGAGATGGAAGCAGGAGTGGTATTGGTAGACATAGGAGGTGGTACAACTGATCTGGCGATTTTCCACGATGGAATTATTCGTCATACTGCGGTCATTCCGTTTGGTGGTAACATCATTACAGAAGACATCAAAGAAGGTTGTACGATCATGCAGAAACATGCAGAACAGTTAAAGACAAAATTTGGAACGGCTCTTCCGTTGGCTAGTCAGGAGAATGAGGTGGTGTGCATCCCAGGACTTAGAGGTAGAGATCCGAAAGAAATTTCAGTTAAGAACCTTTCGAATATCATCAATGCGAGAATGTCTGAGATCATTGAGCACGTTTACTATGAAATCAAGAACTCTGGGTACGAGAAAAAGTTGATTGGTGGTATTGTGATTACTGGTGGTGGTTCGCAAATGAAACACATTACACAATTGTTTGAGTACATATCGGGTATGGATGCTAGAATTGGTTACCCAAATGAACACCTAAGCAGCAATACGAATATCAACGTGACCAGCCCAATGTTTGCAACGGGTGTTGGACTTGTTGCCAAAGGGTTCGAAACGTTCGAAAAGGAGAAACAAAAAAGTACAAACAGAAATAACAAAATCAATACACGTCAGCACTCAAAAACAGAGAAAAACAAAGCAGGATTTTTGGATAAAATCAAAAACTGGTTTGACGACAATATTGACTAAAACAAAAGGCATTGTCATTTCGACCGACTTGTCTTCACAGAAACGAAGAAAGGAGTAGAAAACCTAAAGCCTGAACATTAAGAAACACAAACAAAAACAAAATAAGATGATGAAATTTGATTTACCTAAAGACAGCTCGTCTATCATAAAAGTGATAGGAGTTGGTGGTGGCGGTAGCAATGCCGTGAACCACATGTTCCGACAAGGAATAAAAGGGGTGGATTTTGTGGTTTGTAATACAGACCAACAAGCCCTGGATATCAGTCCGGTTCCATTAAAAGTTCAGTTGGGCAGTAGCCTTACAGAAGGAAGAGGAGCTGGTTCGTTGCCTGAAGTGGGAATGAACGCAGCTATTGAGAACTTGGATGATATCCGAGAGATTTTAGAAAAGAATACAAAAATGGTCTTCGTTACTGCCGGTATGGGCGGTGGAACGGGTACTGGTGCAGCTCCAGTTATCGCCAAGTTGGCTAAAGAGTTAGGCATCCTTACCGTTGGTATTGTGACCGTTCCTTTCGTATTTGAAGGAAGAAAAAGAAGATCACAAGCAGAGGAAGGAATCAATAAAATGCGTGAAGCCGTTGATACGTTGTTGATCATCAACAACGATAAGCTAAGAGAAATGTTTGGTAACCTTACCTTGGCGAATGCATTTTCACAAGCAGATGACGTTTTGACAACAGCGGCTAAAGGTATTGCCGAAGTAATTTCTGTTACAGGTGCGATCAACGTTGATTTTAACGATGTGAACACGGTAATGCGAGATAGCGGTGTAGCCATTATGGGAAGCGCGGCCGCAGAAGGTGAGAACAGAGCGCACCAAGCGGTAGAACGAGCACTTTCTTCTCCATTATTGAACGATAACCAAATTGTGGGTGCGAAGTACGTGCTACTAAACATCACTTACGGAGATCAGGAAGTATTGATGGATGAGATCGCAGATATCACAGATTACATTCAGGATGAAGCAGGAAGCACGGCAGATGTAATTTGGGGACATGGATACGATGAAACGCTTGGAGATAAGTTAAGCGTAACATTAATTGCTACAGGCTTCAAAACAAACGTTGATACAGGTCTTCCACAAAAAGAGCCAGAAAGAAAGCGCGTCAATCTGGAAGAAGAGCGACCAACAATGATTACGGCACCGATTCAGAATCCTATCGCTAGTCCGATACAGGATGGTCTTTCACAAGCCAAAGAAGAAGATACTTCAGAAGAGGCCTATGTGGTGAAGAGAAACCTTGAGGATTCAGTAGAGGAAACCACAAACGAAACGACCGAGGAGGTGAAGTCGGAGTGGACTCCTGAGGTTACTGCAGAAACAGAAACTACCGAGAACACCGTAGAAGAAGTTGAAGAGCCTAAAGAGGAAGTTCCTGCTCAGAAAACGATGTTTACATTGGATTTGACGGACGAAGAAGATACAACGGAAGAGCCAACCGCGGAGAGCAATACTACCGAGTGGAACTTTCAACCTCCAGTAAATGAAGAGACTGAACAGCCTGTTAATAAAACATGGTTGGAAGAAGAGGAGCCAGCAAAGGAAACGAGATCATTCAACTTGGAGTCAACAAATGAGCAACCTGCTAAATCAGAAGATGGAAAGATCAGGTACATGCTAGACGAGGAAGAGGAGAAAGAAACGAAAAGCGAAAATAACTGGACGGTATCAAATAAGTCTGAAAGCGAAAAGCAACCTTCTGTTGAAGACAATGCGGATTTAGCGAGAATGAGACAGGATAGAATTCGTCAAACAGGTTCTAAAATGAAATCTGTAGAAGGAATTAATGAGTTGGAAAAAGAACCAGCTTACCTGAGAAGAGATATTCGTTTAGAAGACGTTCCTCACTCTTCAGAGACCCAGAGATCAAGGTTTACTTTAGGAGAGAATAAGGAAGATGAAGAAGGTAAAACAGGATTGAGTGGAAATAATTCATTCCTGCATGATAACGTGGACTAGTTGGTTAGTTTGAAGTTTCTCGTTTGGCATATATTGCATGTTAAACGAATATCAGAAACTAATCACTAGCAACTAACGATTAATGACTAAAATATGAGTTTAACAGATCAAATAAATCAGGACATCAAAGCGGCCATGTTGGCCAAAGAGAAAGGAAAGTTGGAAGCCTTGAGAGCTATTAAAGCAGCACTTTTGCTAGAGGCAACGAAAGAAGGTGGCGGAGAAGTTACGGAAGATGCAGAATTGAGTATCCTAAAGAAGTTGCATAAGCAAAGAAGAGATGCTGCTGCGATTTACGTAGAACAAAGCCGAGAAGACTTGGCAGAAACGGAAAACTTTCAGGCAGATGTCATTGAGAAGTATTTACCCGAACAGATGAGTGAAGAGGCCGTTGCCGAAGTAATTGAAGGTGTGATCGCCAAAGTGGGCGCGGCAGGACCTTCTGATATGGGTAAGGTAATGGGTGCTGCAATGGGGCAGCTAAAAGGTAAAGCAGATGGAGGAGTGATCTCCAAAGTAGTTAAAGAAAAATTGGCTGCGCTATGAAACGGTTAGCACTCATTTTAGGCTTGGTTGTAGCGGTTTGCGGAGCGAGTGCTCAACAGAGTCAGCTCAACTTTTATGTTGGTCCGAGTTTTGGTTCGTATCAAGGCGGAGTGTTTAATGTAGATTATGAAATACCCATGCTTGACGATAACTTGACCATCGGACCTTCTTTAGGACTTGGAATGGGCAGGTATGGGTACCTCACTGAAACTGGGACGTTTTATCGAAGCTATGTGATCTTCAACCCAGGTGTTGTTGGTCACTACTACTTCGATTGGTTAATTCCAGATATGGATGAGCGTTTTGATGTTTTTGCGAAAGCAAAGGCAGGAATTCGATATGCTGGAGGCAACTATGCTTACAGCGGTTTTCGAATTGACCTAAATTTACAAGCTGGAGGAAGGTGGCATTTTTCTTCCAAAGGTTCACTTTATTTAGCCCTAGGCTATGCATGGGCTCCAATGAATCTAGGAGTCACGTTAAGATTATAGGAAAATCACATCCCTTTTTGTTTATGTTTAGTGGAATCCTCGATTAGCGAAAGCCGATCGGGGATTTTTCTTAGAAGTAGAGCACCATGTATTTGGTGTCGTCAGACGACTTTCTTACCTCATACATGATCAATTGATTCAAGTTGAAGTATTGTCCTTCACAAAAGACAATTTCATCTCGAAACAAGAAGTCTGTTCCATACGAGCTCCCACTTGACAAACCAAGATTATTAAAGTTGGTGCCGTAGTCCAGGCAAACCAACCGCTGAGCGTTTTCAGAATCCATTACAGACTGGATGTCTTCTGCTAAGTACTGTGCGGAAGTCTCTGGTTCATCTTCTTTTTTACAACTATTCAATCCTAAAAAGACAAATAGTAGAATTCCACTGATCCAAAAGTTTAATTTTTTAATCATAGCTTTACTAAGGTCATAAATATCTTTAGAATACAAAGCGAAGCAATAAGAAAATTACTTCTGAGGTTTGATTAACCCAAAAACTAATGAGTCTTCATACACTCCTCCGGTGAAATAATGCTCTTTCAAACATCCCTCCTGTTCAAACCCAAATTTTTGCATCAACCGAAGTGATGGTCGGTTGTATTTCCCTACCATAGCTTCAATCCGATGCAAGTGCATTTGGTGAAATCCGTAGTCGATCACTGCCGTCATGGCTTCACTCATGTATCCTTTGTCCATGAACTTCTCGTCAAAAAGCATATACCCCATTTCGGCTCTGCTATGGTTGAGGTACCAAGTGTGATAACCACACCAGCCAATCAATTCATTTGTGTCTTTGATTAGGAGCTGAAAGTAAAGAAAAGTACGCTGATACATGCTCGTGCCACCACGATATCTTTCGATCTCCTTTTCAGCGATGGATTCACCTAAAAATGATATCAATTCTTCCTTAGAGTAAGTCGAAAAAACATGGTCTAGCAGTTCTTGATCAACTAACCTAAGCTTAAGCCTGTTCGTATGTATAAACTGGAATTCCATCAACTAAACCACTTCAATAACTCATCTTTTTTACTGGAGGAAACATCTACCACCGAACCGTTGATCAGCTCCACCTGCCCCCCTTTTCCTTTCTTGTAGGATGTAATGTAGTTCAGGTTGACCATGTGTGAACGGTGGATTCGCATGAATCCAGAGTCCTTGAGGACGTCCTCGTAAAACTTAAGCGTTCTGCATATAACCTTCTTCTCACCGTTTTTGAGGTAAAAATTGGTAAAGTTATCGTTAGCCTCCAGATGCAGGATGTCTTCCATATCTACCACCTCAAAACCTTCTAGTGTGGGGAGAACAACTTTTTTGTTAGCGTTATTTTGTAAGTTCTCCAACAGAATCTTGGTTTGCAGCTGAACGTCTCCGTTGCTTTCCTTTTGAAGTTCTTCTTCGACCTTCTGCACCGCCAACTCGAGCTCCTCGATATCAATTGGTTTTAGAATGTAATAACTCGCACTATAGTTGATCGCTTTCATGGCATAATTGCTATAAGCGGTAACGAAGATGATCTTAAAGTTGATTTCATCCAGTTGCTCAATCAGGTCAAAAGCATTTCCAAAAGGCATTTCCACATCCAAAAACACCAATTGAGGCTGATGGCTTTTAATCGCCTCTTTTCCTTCTATGATGTTTTTACATTCGGTGAGAATTTCTACTTGAGGACAATACTTACCCAAATAGTTTCTTAACGTTTCTCTACTTGCCTCTTCGTCCTCTATAATGATGGTTTTGATCGCCATGTTTGGTTCTTTGTGAGTAGTAAAAATACAATAAAATTTAGTCATAGTTGTCATTCCGGCTCTGAAGATTCTTTGGATTTCCCTAAGCTTGAAATGACCTCTGTTTTTATGCAGAGATAGGTTATTCCAGATAGTTTGAATAGAGCGATCTAGCAAGTTTAATCATTATCAAATTGTCTGATTGTTCAATTATCAAATTGATAATTAAATTTGCGGCATGGGAAAAGACAAGCTGAAGCGATTTTCAGAGATGGAGGACTTCTCCAACGTTTTGCAGCCTACCATGAATGACATCAAAGAAGGTCACGATTGGAAAGGGAAATGGAGTAAAGAGTTTTTTGGCAATGACAAGCCGATTATCCTTGAACTTGGCTGTGGCAAAGGTGAGTACACAGTGGGGTTAGCGAGAAAATACAAAGCGTTCAACTTCATCGGAGTAGATATAAAAGGTGCGCGGATTTGGAGAGGTGCAAAGACCTGTCTAGAAGAGGGAATTGAGAACGCAGGATTCATTCGTACCAAAGTAGATTTTATCGATCAGTATTTTGGTAAAGATGAAGTAGCTGAAATCTGGTTAACCTTTTCTGACCCTCAACCGAAGCGACCTAGAAAGCGACTAACTTCACCTTTGTTTATAGCTCGTTATCGTCAATTTCTGAAACCAAATGGAGTCATCAACGTAAAAACAGATAGCGACCTTCTGTTTGAGTATACCCTAGAACAAATAGAAGAACATAATTACACCAATCAGCTACACTCTTGGGACGTGTACGGAGAGTTATTGCCTCAGACCCCAGAAGAAGATGAGATTCATTATAAAATGGGTATTCGAACCTTTTATGAAAGTAAATGGCTGGCGCAAGATATTAAGACCAAGTACGTTAGGTTTTCGATAGACTAAGGAAACCCAAAATAATAGAGGTAAACCTTATCTTCAGCATCAAAGAACTCATGAATCTCTTTGTTCTTTTCGTAATATAAAGAAGCTTCAGGGATAAATTCTTTAAATTTTGCAAGGTCTTCATTATCATCGAACTCATACACGAGGATATCGTATTGACGCTTATCATCAATCAAAAAAGAAAAAGTGGTAATTGATACCTTGCCTACCGTTAGCTCCACATCAAAGAAATGACATTTGCCTTCGGGTTCCTGATAACCGTTAAAAGTGTAGGAATCGTGCTCTTCAACCGAACAAGCTACCTCCGAATACTTGGCTAACTCTTCATCCTCGATGTAAGTCGTAATTTCAGGATAATGATCGTCCAACTTTTGCTCACATTCGTTAGTAGAACAGGAATGTAAGGTTGCAAACAACAGCAAGGACGATAAGGCGAAAAAAACTCTCATAAATGGACCAATTGATACCTTGTCAAATTTTCATATTGGTACATTATCTTACAGGCGTCTCCTTCAGCACTTCCAATAAAAAGTTCCAGAATTTCTCAACCGACTTAATGTTTACCATCTCATCGGGAGAATGAGGATTCCGAATGGTGGGTCCAAAAGAGACCATATCCAATCCTGGGTAGCGTTCATTCAAGATTCCACATTCCAAACCAGCATGACACGCCTTCACATCAGGTGATTCGTTAAACATTCTCTTGTACAACGGTTGCATGATGTTCAGCATTTCAGAGTTTGGATTAGGAGCCCACCCTGGGTATGAACCCGTGTGTTCTACATCGCATCCCATTAATGCAAAGGCAGAACCTACCGTATGAGCAATATCCATTTTACTACTTTCTACACTACTTCGCTGCAGCGATAGCGTTTTGAACTCTCCATCCTTCACAATAACCCTTGCTAAAGAAGAAGAGGTTTCTACCAATCCCTCAATCGCCATGCTCATTCTGTATACGCCATTATGAACGGCATAAACGGACTGAATGACTTTATTGGTGTCTGCAATGCTCATTACATGGGTTGGCAAATCACACTTCTCAATTTCGATTTTCAATCCTCCATCAGCGATGGCAAATTCTTCTTTTATTTCTTCGCTGGCAAGATCTGCAGCATCTAAATAGGCTTCATCATTCACCACCACCATAGCAAAAGACTCTCTTGGTATGGCATTTCTCAAACTCCCACCATTGACCTCGGCAATCTGCACTCCAAAATCCTGACCTTCTGCAATCAGTCGATTCATAATCTTATTGGCGTTTCCTCTCTCCAGATGGATATCCATTCCTGAATGTCCTCCTTTAAGTCCTTTTACCATAATTTGGTAAGCAAAAGTCCCTTTGGGAGCTTCAGGGGTATATTTGTAAGAAGTATTGGTGTCAATTCCTCCCGCACAACCAATGGAGAACTCATCATCGTCTTCGGTATCTAAGTTTAACAAAATGGTCCCTTCGAGAATTCCTTGCTCCAACTCAAACGCACCCGTCATTCCAGTTTCTTCGTCAATGGTAAACAATGCTTCTATGGCGGGATGTGCAACATCTGTTGAAGATAAAATCGCCATGGCAGCTGCTACGCCCATCCCATTGTCTGCACCTAATGTCGTTCCTTTGGCCTTTACCCATTCACCATCAATATAGCTCTGAATGCCCATGGTGTCAAAATCGAAGTCGGTGTCCGCATTTTTCTGATGCACCATGTCCAAATGCGCCTGTAGAATAACGGTTTGTCGATCCTCCATGCCAGCAGTTGCAGGTTTTTTGATGATAACATTTCCAGCAGGATCTTCATACGTTTCCAGCCCCAATTTCTTCCCAAATTCTTTCATAAAAAGGATGACACGCTCTTCTTTTTTAGAAGGCCGTGGAACAGCATTCAAGTCCTCAAAATGATTCCAAACTACTTCTGGAGATAAACTTCTTACCGACATATATTTTTGATTTTATTTAGCGAGTTCAAAGGTATTGGTTGTGTTTTGATTGTCAAAAATAATTTTCTGAATCCTTCATTTTAGATGAGCATTTGTTCATTTGAAAATAATAGCTAAATTTGAACAAACGTTCAATTAAAAAGCATGGCACCAAAATCTCCAGAGCAATTTGAAAATATTAGAAACAAACAGAAGGAAAATATTCTGCGTTCAGCTCTTGTTCTTTTTTCTGCCCAAGGTTTTTCTGGTACAAGTATCCGAGAAATAGCTAAGGCGGCAAAAATCTCCGATGGATTGTTGTATAACTATTTCAACTCAAAAGAGGAGTTAGCGATAGAAGTCCTTAAGTCGGCATTCGAGACCCTTGATGAGACCATAGTTTCTAGGGAGGAAAGAAGCCCTTTTGAAAATGTTAAGGAATCGATTGAGAATTTTATCACGTTGTTAAAGAATAACCCTGAGAAAATAAGAATGTTGGCTCAAATGGGTTTTCACAAGGAAAAGTTTGGTTTGCTCAATCATATGACGATTACTAAATACGAGGACAGTGTTGATAAGTTCGAACATAATTTTCAACGAATGGGGCTAGGTAATCCAAGACTAGAAGCTCAAATGCTGGTGGCTACCTTAGATGGAATCGTGTTTGAATGTTTGTTGATGGATAGTCCGTTTGATTTAGAATTGATTTCAGAAAATATAGTGTCGAAGTATTGTAAAAGATGAAAAAAAAGCAATCATATTTCAAAGATAAAGAAGCGAGTACTCAGTGGTTTAATAATTGGATCAGTCACTTAGAAAGGATAAATCAAAAGCAATACGATAAAATCACAGTTCAAACAAGTCTAGGTAAGACTTGGGTATATGGACTACAAACGGATAAAACTGAATTGCCTGCATTAGTTATATTTCCGGGGTTTAGAACTACCTCGTTAATATGGGATCTTGATGATGGTTTGTCTGTGTTCAAAGATAAGTTCCGTGTTTTTATGATCGAAACCAATGGACAGCCAAATCTAAGTGATGGTTTTTCTCCAAGTATTCGTTCATTAGATTATGGTGTTTGGGGAAGAGAAGTGCTCGACCAATTGGGGTTAGAAAGAGTCATTATTGCTGGGGCTTCTTTTGGAGGGCTAGTTTGTATGAAAATTTCGATAGTTGCTCCAGATAGAGTAGCATCAGCAGTATTGCTCAATCCAGGTTGTTTTAGATTTGTCTCATTGGGCTGGAAAAATCTTTATAGCAACCTCTTGCCAATTTTGTCGACAAATAAATCAAATATCCGTAAGTTTTTGGATAATGTGGTGTTTAGCAAGCCAGATCATGCTGTGTCCTCAGAAAGAGAAGAGTTATTGGTTGAGTATTTAGAGTACGTTCTAAATAATTATAAAGACAAAACTGAAAAGCCATATTACATGAAATCGCAACTGGACAAGGTTGAAGTTGATACTTTTATGCTAGTCGGTAAGCATGATATTCTAATACCTTTTCAGAAGAGTGTTGATAATGCAAGGAAGCATCTCAAAGAAAAGCTTAAAGGAGTTCATGAGTTTTCATCGGGTCACGGAATAGAGACGTCAAGAGAATGTCTGAGTAAGGTTCTTGAAATTGCAGGCTCATATTCTTAGTCAAATAGTGTTTTAACCCATAACTTTGTATCAAACCGATATCGCTATGAAACACTTCTTCAAAAATCTATTTTTGGACATGGGTATGGGAGACAAATGGTCTTCCTATTTAGACGTAATTGTTTTTACGATATTATTGATAGCGGTATGCTGGGCAGTGCACTGGGTCATTCGAAGAGTGATTATCTTCATTTTTCACAAACTGGCCGACCGAACCAAAACCAAGTTTGATGATTTTTTGGTGAATCATCGGGTACCTTTGAGACTGGCGTTTATTCCTCCGCTCCTCATTGCGTTTGACGCTATTTCTTTTATTTATGCTGATTTCCCAAAAGGAGAAAGGGTAGCCACAAAGATCTTGATGTTGGCAAGCGTCTATTTAACGCTAACGGTTATTCGAAGGGTGTTTAATACCATTGAGGATTACTTAAAGACCAAGCCAAAATTCAAAGATAAACCGATTGACAGCTTTACGCAGGTATTCATGATCTTTGCCTGGGCATTGGGCATCTTCTCCATGCTGGCGATCATTACTGAGATTAATTTTTGGCACTTTTTTACCACTTTAGGAGCTGCTTCTGCAATTGTCTTGTTGGTTTTTAAAGACACCATTCTAGGTTTTGTAGCGAGCATTCAGGTTGCGGCCAATGATATGGTGCGCATTGGCGATTGGATTACCTTTAAGTCGTATGGCGCGGATGGAGATGTGATGGAAATTAGTTTGGCTTCTGTTAAGGTTCGAAACTTTGACAATACCACTACCACTATTCCTACGTACGCGTTGATTTCTGACTCTTTCCAGAATTGGAGAGGGATGATAGAGTCGGGTGGAAGAAGAATCAAGCGGGTTATTTGGTTGAGTCAAAAAAGCGTTAAGTTCCTGACTGATGAAGATGTCGAGCGACTATCAAAGATTCAAATTATCCATGATTACTTGCAAAAAAGAAGTGCAGATATCAAAACCGACAATGAAAAGAAAGGGGTGGACAAATCTACAGTTGTAAACGGCCGGAACCTGACCAATTTAGGCGTTTTTAGAAAGTACGTTTTGGAGTATCTAGAAGCTAATCCTGCGTTGAATCACGATATGGTTACCATGGTTCGATACCTAGAGCCTACGCCACAAGGGTTGCCGTTGGAAATCTACTGCTGGAGTAAAGATAAAGTGTGGGAAAATTACGAGTACATCATGGCGGATATTTTTGATCATCTTATGGCAGCCACGGCACATTTCGAACTGGATTTATTTGAGTATAGTTCAGATGCAGTGAAGGTGGATCGCTAATTGTAGCAAGGAGGTGCTTGATTTCTAACCCAGTTTTCGTTGTACTTTCTTTTTGTGCTTTTTATTTCGCCTGATCGATTGTATTTCATGATCAGAAGATGACCGTTACCGTTGCTTCTTATTTCTTTTTTTAGACTTCCATCCTTTCTGTAATAGGGGATTGAGAAATAGCAGTTTCCAAAGTTGTCAAACAAATAATGAACTTCAAATTGAGTGGTTTGAACAAAGGTTGTGTCATTTTGAGAATAGACTGATGTGCTCAATAAACTTATGAAGAGGACGAAAAATACTTTGTTCATTTTTCTTCTCTTTTTAAAAATAAAGTTTCAGTTGATCCCCAATTAGTAGCGTTGCCATATTGAAAGACATAAGAATACTCTAGAATCAAGAATTGCCCATTGTTAAAGCTTAGTATTTTGGGTGGTGTAGAGGTCCCTAACGACCAAAAATATAGTGAGGGCAGGGCGGAAGTGATCTGATTAGTGTCAGTTGATGTATTTCCGAAACCAAGTTGATGGCTTGCGGTGTCCGTATTAACCATCGGTACTTCTGTACATAAATGAAGATGGTTAGCGTACTGAAATTGAAAACGTTTTCCACCTGACCATCCAGTTTGAGGCTCAATGAAAATGGATTCGCTATACGGGCAAGAAGTTTTGTATTGGATAAAGTATTTATCATTTGGAGACGGAACAAATACAGTATCTGGAGTGGTGTTTAGGTAGGACTGCACATACCTGTGGAAGTATTCCAGATCAATAGCATCCTCCACCTTTTCAAACGATTGGGCGGAGGAAACTAATGAAAGAAAAAATAAACTAATGAATAATAGGTGTCTCATACTGAGATGATTATTTAATTTTCAAATAATAGATTTGAGTAGCAGGCTCAAATAATTCCTGAAGGATTATTTCCATTGATCTTGATTTATGAGGGTTAATTTCAGAAGTGATCAAGACACTCCCAACATTGCCATCCCCAATTCCAGTTGTGAATTTTAATATTTCTGATTGATCAATTATGTATGCTGTGTCTAACTTTTTAGGTCTTGTTGACATGATAGGGGAAATGTTTTCATAAAAGATTATGTCGTCATCCAAGAATGCTGTAGTAGATTGATAGAGTTCAATTTCATCATTCGTGGTAATATGAAGAGCACCGCCAGTTGTAGGGTTTGTCCATTCAAAGAACTTGCTAGTTAATTGCATTTGATAGATGTTATGTTTCAACTCCTCAGCTTCACTAAACGTGTAAGTACCTGAATTGGGTCTAGCCAACTGAACAACCTCAATATGGTTAGTGTCTATTTCATAAAGCACTTCAGTTTTTGCGTTTTCTTCTTTTATATCATTGCTCCAGCAACTGGTAAGACCAAACGAACTGATGATTAATAACTTAAAGTGTCTCATGTTGTATCAAACCCGAGTTTATCAAATTACTTCAATATCCTTATCGTGTACAATTTCATACGTAAACTTGATGATTTCCCCTTCTTTTGGGTCAAGTTTTAATTTCCAAGAAAGAATTCCTGTTTTCTCATTCAATCGTCCACCTGCTAAGTCAATTTGTTTGATCTTGATCTCATCCGTTTTGGATACTGGAATTTGGTCTTTGATTTCAATTTCTGCAGCCTCACCTGTCGTGTTCTTAACCGCTATTTCAATGGTGATTTCACGTTTGATATTAGCACCTACAACCTTTAGTTTTTCCTCATCATCAATCTTCTTACGTGTGATTTCCAAACCTCTCTCCCTTCCTACAGCTAAGGATAGCGTATCTCCCATTTGCGAGGGTTGAATAGCCGTTTCACCCACGAAAGAATTGTTGAAATAGATATTTGCTTTAGCGGGAAGCAAGTTATACTTTCTCCAATCCGTTAAATTGGCGAGTAAAAATGCATCCGTATTTAGCTTAGGAACGGAGATATAATCAAATTTAGAATCCATATCTACGTTGCTTACTACCATCATCGTTTCTTTTCCGTCTGCCTTGATCGAGTAGCGGTTCTTGATGTCGAACTCTACGTTCGAAAGCGTTTTGTCCATGCTTCCTGCCAAGCTCTTGGGGAGAATGAATTGGTCTTGTGTGGTACCTACGTTTAAGCCATTTGAAGTGGTTGCGTTGAAAGTGGTTGCATCTGTAAAAGCAAATGTTGCGTTGTTAGTCGGAATTAGGGTGTTCGAATAGAAGTTTCGTTGTTCGACAATCATTGCGGTATCAGAAATGTTATACCCCAGCATGTTCTGCTGATTATTTCTGTTATAAGCTTCAGCCTTGTTTTGAATTTCCCACATGGCCAACGTTGGAACGGTAAAACTGCATGATTGATTGAACGTAGATAGCGTTAGTTTTACATTTTCCCAATCTTCACCTGTTTTCTGATAGATGCTCGCTTTGTAGGTGAGGTTCACGGGATCGTCTGCACCTGTAGCACGCAAATCGTAAGATGGAACCCACCCAGCACGATTCACCAGATAATTTACAAAGAACTCCGCTTCCGTATCATAGTCACTATGCACGGTAAGGATAATTTGGTGAACCTGTGGCTTAACTTGAGGTTGCACAGTTTTATGGACGCTGTAGTTCCTAAGATCATTCAACTCAAGGTTGGTTTTGGCTACCTTTTGTGTAAGCGTATGTTCCGTAATTCGAAGATCCAACAATTGATTCTCGATGATGTTCAACTTTTCATGATAAAATTCCACCGCCTGCATAAAAATGGCAAGTGAGTCCGACTTTCCTTCACCTCTTATGGTTTTGTTATTGGTGATGATTCTTTTCTCTTGGTCAAGGTTGCTAATTTGGTTGCGAATTTTCTGCAATTGAAGGTCTTGAAAAAACAAGGAGTCTTCCAAAACATCAATCTGACTTTGAATTTTAGCAGGAAGCGGTTCGGAAACAAATACCGGGTCGTTGTACTCAATATGGTGTTTTACGTTCAAGATGAGTGGTGAACCAGAGGTGCTTGCTTGAATGCTTTTGGTGTTCATATAGGGAGACACATCGTCTATGATGATCTCGTTGGTTCCTTTCTTGAGTGTGGTTTTGGCTTTACGATACACTTGGGCACCGTTGAGGTAAACCGTAACCGATGATATGCGAGAGGAAATGGTGTTTCCCCATCCGGAGAAAGCGATTAGCATTCCCAAACTAACGATGATGAATTGCTTTTTCATGAGCTATTTGATTTATTGATTCACCACAAACATAGGAGAGAACGCAATACAGGAAAAGACATACTTAGTGAGTGAGGCGTTTCACTTGGTGAAGGAAGCTACAATAACTTTTTCGCAATACAATAATTTCACTGGACATGAGTTAAGGTATTCGTAAAAAGGAATTACTAATAAATGCTTACTTTTGCCCACCTTGAAAACCAAACCTATGGAAAACCAAAAAGATGCGTTTACCGCCAACGATATCCTGGACTTTTTATGGAAATATAAGGTCATTTTTATTTCTCTTGGACTAGCGGCTGCAATCATATCGTCTATCGTTTCATTGATGATGGAAGAAAAATTCAAGTCTACAGTGGTGCTTTATCCTACCATGTCTAGCTCGATCATCTACAGTGATCAGTTGACTAACGAACAAGATCCAACTGCTTTTGGTGAGAAAGAAGCTACCGAACAAATGCTGCAGATTTTGGAGTCTTCTTACATCCGTGAGAAAGTAGTATCCAAGTTTGATCTGATGACACATTATGAAATTGATACTTCTTCTGACCTTAAGTTGTACTACCTGAACGAGTCTTACAAAGACTTTATCAGTTTTGATCGAAACAATAAAGGAGCTGTAATGATCAATGTGTTGGATAGAAGTCCGGATACGGCTATGCACATTGCTTCTTACATTGCTGCATTGTACGATAGTGCTCGAAATGCGATCATTCATGAAAAAGCACTAATTGATTTTGAGATCAAGAAAGAGAAACTGGAGAAGCTTTTTGCTGAAAGACAAGCTGTAAAAGATACCATGGCGAAGTTGACCCAACTGGGTGTTGTTACCATGGATGGTTATGAAGGGTTGGTAACCCAGCTGATCAATGCTAAAACGCAGGAAGACAAAGAAAGCACCAAGAAAAAATTGGAGATGACGGAACTCTACGGAAGTGAGTTAAAGTCGTATGAGATCACGTTGGACTTCCTCGAAGATCGAATCGCAACCATGTCATCGGTTTATGAACAGGCAGAAACGAATGCGTTTGAATCGCCTTCACATAAGTTTACGATCGAACCGGCATCCTTGCCTGTAAGGAAGGCTTATCCTGTTCGTTGGTTGATTGTGGTGGTTTCTACCATTTCAACCGTCTTTATGGCTATTGTATTGTTGCTGTTCTGGGAAAAAGCAAAAGAGTTGCAAGCCAGATCAAAAAAGCAATAAATGCTCACTGTTCTTAGAAATTATTGGATCTATGTTGTTGGGGTGCTTTTCGTTGTCCTCAACATGACCCTTGTTTTTACTAAGGATTTTTATTTTCTCAACTTATTACCCGCTGCATTGCTCGTGCTATTCGGAGCACTCTTTGCGTTAGATAAGCTATTTTGGTTTGTGGTAATATGCACTCCGTTATCACTCAACCTGGAGGAAATGGCTGGTGGAGTAGGTCTCTACCTTCCTACAGAACCCATTCTGTTTATCATCATGTTGATCTTCTTTTTTAAGCAAGTTAAAGACAATAGTCATCGTGATAAACGCGTAATCAACCACCCCATCAGTATTGCGTTGTATTTTCATTTTGCTTGGATTTTTATCACATCACTTACCAGTACAGATATTGTGGTGTCCTTTAAATTCATGCTTTCGCAGCTTTGGTTTGTAGTGCCTTGCTACTTCTTCGCGATCTGGTTGTTTAGACACAAAATCAGCAACGCACTCAAGTTTGTATGGTGTTACCTCTTACCACTCACGGTGGTTTTGATCATCACCGTAGTAAAACATGCAGCTCATGGCTTTGATGAAGAAGTAGGTCATTGGATCATGAGTCCTTTCTTCAAAGATCACACTTCGTATGGAGCTATCATCGCATTGTTTTATCCAGTCGTAGCTTCGCTGACGTTTTACAAAAAGTACTCGTTCGAAACGAGAGCTTTACTAGGAGTGATGTTGGTTATTTTTACAATTGCTCTATTCTACAGTTATACGAGAGCGGCTTACTTGAGTGTGGTTGGAGCAGGGTTAGTTTACCTGCTGTTTCGATTTAAGATCAAATTCAAATATCTTCTGGTTCTTGGACTTATGGGAGGAGTTGTAGTGGCAGCAAACTGGACGGAGATTAACTACATGCTCATGAAAAATGATGCAGAGCATACCACACAGGATGTAGCAGAACGTATTCAATCCATGAGTAATGTGTCTTCTGATGCTTCCAACTTGGAGCGACTCAACCGTTGGAACAGTGCTTTGAGCATGTTTGAGGCAAGACCGATTTTTGGTTTTGGTCCGGGTACCTACGCGATGGAATATGCACCTTTTCAATCTCCAGAAGATGAAACGATCATTTCCACCAATTTTGGCACAGGAGGGAATGCACACAGTGAGTATTTAGGTCCACTAGCCGAACAAGGTGTTTTGGGGTTGTTTTCCATGTTATGGTTGGTAGTCGCAATTTTCTACACGTCCTCTATGGTATACCTGAGACTAAAAGACAAAGAACTCAAACGGATTGTCATGATGCTGATGTTAGGGCTGGTAACCTACTTTGCGCATGGCGTGCTTAATAACTACCTGGATACAGACAAAGCTTCTGTTCCGGTATGGGGATTTGTCGCTATCATCGTAGCAATTGACGTTTATCACTCGAGAAATCAATCCGAACTACCCGAAGAATCGACAGGACATTAAGGCGGTGTCATCGAGGAAGTCTTGTTTTCCTTTATATTCGTTTAGCTTGTGAAAGATAAGTGAGTTAAGATCTTTCATGCTCAATTCGAAATTATTATGAATTAATTCGATCAAACGATCATTTTCAAACTGTTCTCCATCTTCATTTTCTAACTCTACCAGTCCATCCGTAAAGCACACCAAGGTATCGTTGGGTTTAATCTCCAATTGCTCCATTTCGATGGTAGGAATGGC
This sequence comes from uncultured Flavobacteriales bacterium, assembly GCA_964387945.1. Lineage (GTDB taxonomy): Bacteria > Bacteroidota > Bacteroidia > Flavobacteriales_D > Parvicellaceae > Parvicella. Next base: position 20,151 of record CAYLYX010000013.1, read on the forward strand.
ATCAAACATCCCCAAACCAACACAGCCTTTATTGAGAAATTTAGCCGTCTTACCATCTGTAAGAATAGGGTAGTTGTGACCAGCATTAATATACTTTAACACGCGTTTGGTGCAATTGTAATACGCAATGAAAAAGGTAATGAACTTTTCCCCTTGCGTTACCTCATTAACCGTTTCATTAAGTTGCTCCACCAACTCTTGCATGGTCATGTTTTTGTGATTGTACTGGATGATGGCTTTCAGGTTGGCCTGAAAATTACTCATTACCAGTGCAGCACTCATTCCTTTTCCACTCACGTCAGCAATGCACATCACGTATTCCTCGTTGTTGAGTTGCATAAAGTCATAGTAATCTCCACCCACCAAATGCTTGGACTCATACGTAGCGGCTACATCCAAACGATTATTACTCGGAAAATTTCTCGGGAAGAGCAGCTTTTGCATCTCACTAGCCAGTTCGAGCTCTTTGTTCGTTCTTTCCTGTTCAATGCTGCGTTTTGCAAAACGTTTATTCTCAATAGCAACAATAATGATGTTTGTTAAGGTTTGAATAAACGGCATGTGCTTGATCGTGGGGCTGATCTGCAAACGATCCTCATTTAAATCTCCTAAGAGCAAGTAAGCCAATGCCTTATTCTTATGATGAACCGGAATCACAATATCAAATGAATTCAATGATGCTTGAGAAGAACTCTCAATTACTGTAATATCGGTAATGTGAGCGAGATCCTTCTCTACATTAATTTTCTTGGATTGTCCTTTCGCACCAAATCGGATAATGCACTTCCATTCGTCACCATCAAAATTATAGAGCAAGAGCCTTGATATTCCCAATTGGTCGCGTAAAATGTACTGGTAAATGGTTAGCAACTTATCCGTAGAAAAGTTCTCGTTAATGGCACGAGTTACTTCTAGCAAAGAGGTTAGCTTGAACTCTTTTAGTTCTAACTTCTCCAGGATCTTATTTACGTTGTTTGTCAAGGTTTATAAGTTTTCAATAATTTTTGGTAGGTTGCGAATCGCAGCCATTTCACGATATTTAATTCTCGCGTCATCCGCAGGAATTCCAAAGTAATGCTTATTAGGCGCCAACGATTTGCTCACTCCTGCACATCCCGAAACTACCGCACCTTCACCAATTGTAATGCCACTTGTTACACCAACTTGCCCCCAAAGGGTAACGTTATCTTCAATGATGACACATCCCGCGATACCTACCTGAGCGGCAAACAAACAATTCTTTCCAACCACCGTGTCATGACCGATATGCACCAAATTGTCGATTTTGGTACCTTCCCCAATTGTAGTGTCGCCCGTTACTCCTGCATCAATGGTTGTGCCAGCGCCCACTTCTACGTTGTTTTCAAGAATTACTCTACCACAGGTGTGCATTCGATCTCGTCCTTCTGGTTTGGTTTTGTAATAAAACGCTTTGCTGCCAATTACGGCATTGCTCTGCACAATTACATTGTCTTTAATCACAGTATTATCATCAATGACCACTCCACTATGTATAATACAATTGTCACCAATGGTTACGTTATGTCCTATCGTTACATTGGGTTGAATGATAGTATCTCTTCCTGCCTTAAAATGACTTCCCCGCTCGCCAACCCACTTTTGAAAAGGAGCAAATTGACGTGTCAAGAAGTTGAAGTCGTCAAAAGGAGTAGAACTTACCAACAGACCTTTGCCCTCAGGACAAGCTACTTCTTTGTCAATAAGGATTACCGTAGCTGCACTTTGAAGCGCTTTGTCGTAGTACTTGTGGTGATCCACAAAAACAATATCTCCCGGTTCTACTACGTGTATTTCATTCAGCCCAGTGATTTCTTGATCTGGATTGCCAACAAACTCGCAGTTCAATAGAGCTGCTGCCTGTTGTAATGATATGGCAGATTTTAACTTCAATTGGATTCAGTTTTTATTGTTGGCACTCTTCCATGTTATCTTGCACAAAAGTAGGTTCAGACATTAAGTAGTCCTCGTAGTTATCGTACTCCTCCCTAGCTTGCTTTAAGAGACAATCGCAGGTTGCTTCTGGATCTACAGACGCTTCGCCAGAAGAGTCTTCTTCTCCTTCCATGATATTCTTACAGTTATACATGAATTCCTCATTGCCCCCGCTTTCCCAGTTCATGCTACATGAGGTGATGAACAAGCTTACAATTAGACCAATAGATAAATAGACGTGATTCATATGCTTAGTAATTATACCATAAAGGTAATGTTAGAAATCAAATGGATTGTATGCAGCTAACAATATTACACCAATCCTAACCAAAAAACGATAGAAACGTAACTTTCGATGATTTTCTACTTACTTTTGTTTTTATGCAGGCGCAATATGACATAACGGACTGGTTACCACTTACGATGGATGAGGTGAGAAAGCGAGGCTGGCAAGAACTGGATGTAGTGATTATTTCTGGTGATGCTTACGTAGATCATCCTGCGTTTGGAACAGCTGTGATTGGAAGGATCCTAGAAAGTGAAGGATTGCGCGTAGCGATTGTGGCTCAGCCCAACTGGCAAGATGACCTTCGGGACTTTAAGAAGTTTGGAGAACCTCGCTTGTTTTTCGGAATTACATCCGGTTGTATGGATTCTATGGTGAACCATTATACAGCGGCTAAGCGAAAACGAAGCACAGATGCCTATACCCCAGGAGGAAAAGCTGGTTTTAGACCAGATTATGCGGTTAACGTATATGCGCAGATTTTGAAAGAGCTTTATCCCAATGTGCCCATTCTGGTGGGAGGAATTGAGGCTTCACTAAGGAGAGTGACACACTATGATTATTGGGAAGATAAATTACGTCCCAACATTTTGGAAACGAGTGGTGCCGATTTGTTGGTATATGGAATGGGGGAGCAACCGCTTCGAGAAATCGTGAAGTTGTTAGACAAAGGAGTGCCATTTCACCAGCTAACAATGGTGCCACAAACTGCTTATTTACGTCCAGTGAATGAAGACATTCCAAAGAACAAGAATTGGGAGGATATCACGCTGAACAGTCACGAAGATTGTTTAGAAGACAAGAAGGCATTTGCAGCAAATTTTAAGCACGTAGAGCAAGAGTCGAATAAGACTTTTGCTAACAGAATCATTCAAGAGTCACTCGGGAAACACTTGATCATCAATCCTCCGTTTCAAACGATGACGGAAGGGGAGATGGATCAATCGTTTGATTTGCCATACACGCGCTATCCACATCCCAAGTATAAAAAGCGAGGTCCGATTCCGGCCTATGAGATGATTAAGTTTTCGGTGAACATGCACCGAGGTTGTTTTGGAGGGTGCAGCTTTTGTACGATAAGTGCGCATCAAGGAAAGTTTATAGCCAGCCGAAGCGAAGAATCCATTATGAAGGAAGTCGATCAGGTAACGGAAATGGATGATTTCAAAGGGTATATTTCTGATCTGGGCGGTCCAAGTGCGAACATGTATAAAATGAAGGGAATTGATCAAGCCATTTGCGATAAGTGTGTGAGTCCTTCGTGTATACATCCTGTGATTTGCAGTAATCTGGACACCAGTCACAAAGCGATGACCGATCTCTATCGTAAGGTTGATGAGCATCCAAATGTCAAAAAAGCTTTTGTAGGAAGTGGGATTCGGTATGATTTGTTGACCAGAAGTTACAATAAAAAAGCAGACGATTCCATTGATGAATACATGGAACAGGTGCTAACACGTCACGTATCTGGAAGGTTAAAGGTAGCTCCTGAACATACCGCCCCTGAAACGTTGAAGATCATGCGAAAGCCTTCCTTTGATCATTTCAAGGAGTTCAAAAAGAAGTTTGATGAGGTGGATAAGAAACATAACCTCAATCAACAGTTAGTTCCCTATTTCATCAGCAGTCACCCAGGTTGTGAAGTGGAGGATATGGCCAATTTGGCTTGCGAAACAAAAGAGATGGGGTTTGAATTGGAGCAAGTGCAAGACTTCACACCAACACCCATGACGGTGGCGACCATCATTTATTACACAGGTTATCATCCCTATACGTTGAAGCCGGTGTCCACTCCAAAAACGAAAAAAGAGAAAGAAAAACAAAACCGATTCTTCTTCTGGTACAAACGCGAAAATCAAGATTGGATTAGAAATGAGCTTCAAAAGGTAGATCGATACGACCTAGCCAAAAGACTACTAGATAAACCTAAAGGAAAGGGCAATGCTCAAAAGCCAAAGTGGCTAAAAGAAGCACACGACAGTTCGTCTGGCGGAAAGAAGAAGCCTAGCGGTAGAAGAAAAAACTTCAAAAAAAACAAAAAGCGTTAAGCGTGTGAAGCGATCAATTCGTAAACCTTTCCATCGGTTATAACACATCCTTGTTGCATCATTTTGAAGAGTTCGTCTTCCTTGTTTGGAGTGTAGGGCTTTGATGTTTTATTGATCGTTACGGCATTCATGTTGACCTCATTTAACTCGTCTTTCAACAAATCTAACTTTTCTGAGTGGATGATAATTACCGAGATTTCTTCTTGATCCAATTTAAAGAGCAGCCAATCACTAGAAGTCCTATGCTCTGCATATTGAGCTCTGCTAAGAATGGTGCCAATGACTACATCGGAGAACTCGTTTATTTTTTCTTCGCAAAAGTCTGGGTTGGATGTTTTAAAATCTTCCCAGTCGTGTGCTTCTACGCCTGAAATCGCCAAAAACTCAATGAACTCCTGCTCTAATGCTTCAAGTTCCTCTGAGGTTAACCTTCGAAAACGCATTTACACCAGTTTATCTTTAAGAAAATGCTCCACCACTTGCTGAGACTCTAATGCTTTCAAATACTTGAGTCGTTGGGCATCTGCTGAATTAACAATGTCAATCAAATCTTCAAAAATTCCTTCGTTGATTTCGTCAATTCCCAAGTGTGCAAGCACATCCTCTAGCATTTGCTGACGATTGAGCTCTATGGCATTTTTTATTACTTCGATATCCTGACTCACAGATGTTCTACTTTTGGATAACTACGAAGATCGTTAAAACAGTCCTTTTTTACAAGTTGTTCGAGTTCTTTTAGCGAGGGACTCGCAATATAAGTATCAATTTTCCCAATTTTTTCTTTTTCGAGGTCAGTGATTTTTTGAATGTTTTTCATCACAAGTGTATGATCAATCGAATAGATAGAAATACTTTCATCATCAAACGAAAGGTACTCGCAGGAATAGAAATCGTTGTTTTCTTGCGTAAAAAGAAAATAACCCTTTTTCCCAGCTAGCATGAAGTCATTTTTTCCAAAATAATGGTCGTGCTGAAAGTAAAGTGCCACAATGGTGTCATTGACTTCTTCATAATGAACTCCGTTGTAAGGTTCCATTCCGTACATTTTCCCATCCTTAAAAGAAAAGCCTTTTTTCAAGGCAGATGCTTTTGAAATAATAATTTCAAATCCAGATCGAACACTAATGCTGTCTGGGTCAACAATCAAGTGGCGCCTTCTGTCCTCGTTGATGCTATAAAAACCAACTTCTTCTTTTTCAAAGGCATCAAACGTCTCTTCTTCCGTCAATTGCTCGATGGAAAAATAAAGTGATGTGTTTTCAAATTGACCAAATGCCTGACACCCAAGCAATGTTACAAATACAAACATTAAAACCTTCATAACGCTAAAATTAAAACATATCTTTACAATACGTCATTATATACCCCGATTAATTAATAAAGTTCAAAATCCGTACCATGAATAATTATCAATGGTGTTTAAGCAACGATGCTGATTTGGAAACCACCCAAGAGTTGTCCAAAGTGCTCGGAATTCCTTCTCTAGTAGCAAAAATGCTTGTTCAAAGAGGAATAGAGAAGTTTGAAGAAGCAAAATCTTTTTTTAGACCCTCCTTAGACGATTTGCACGATCCATACTTGATGGAAGACATGGAAAAGGCAGTTGATCGCTTGACACAAGCGCTTGCAAATGATCAGCGAATCATGATTTATGGTGATTATGATGTGGATGGAAGCACTTCTGTAGCGATGATGTATGCTTTTCTAAAAACGTTTACAAAAAATGTGGTTTACTACCAGCCAGATCGTTATACGGAAGGATATGGTATTTCAATTCAGGGCATTGAACAAGCCAAAGAAGATAGCGTTGAACTGATCATTGCACTGGATTGTGGTACACGTGCCATTCAACAGATCGCGCTTGCCAATTCGTATGGAATAAATGTCATCATTTGCGATCACCATTCACCCGGTGAGCAACTTCCAGATGCTTATGCCATTCTCAATCCCAAGAAGGAGACTTGCAACTATCCTTACAAAGAGCTTTGTGGTTGTGGAATTGGATATAAATTGATACAGGCGTTTAGTATCCATCAAGGCCATGGATCAGAGGATACTAAGGAGTTTTTAGATTTTGTTGTCATCGCTATTGGTGCTGATATCGTGCCACTTACGGGAGAGAATAGAACCTTAGCTTACTTTGGGTTAAAACAGATAAATACTTCGCCAAGACTTGGAATTGAAACATTACTTTATTCTGGCAGCAACGCGTCATCGGTAAAAATTTCTGATTTGGTGTTTACCATTGCTCCCAGGGTAAACGCTGCGGGCAGGATAAGTCACGCAAGTGCCGCAGTTGAGATGTTGCTCGCGAACGAAGAAACAAAAGCCGCTGAATGGGGAGATATTATCAACGGTCACAACGATGAACGAAAAGAACTTGACAAAAGCATTACACAGCAGGCGCTTGAAATGGTTCAAACAGATTCTTTTTATTCGCATTCTTCCTCAACGGTAGTCTGGAAAGAAGGTTGGCATAAAGGTGTTGTAGGAATTGTGGCATCCAGATTGATAGAAAATCACTACAAACCTACCATTGTGCTTGCAGTTAACGAGGATGAAGCAACAGGTTCTGCTCGTTCGGTGAGTGGCTATAATGTATTGGATGCCATTGCGGCTTGCGAAGATCTGTTAACGAAATATGGTGGGCACAAATATGCCGCAGGACTCAGTTTGCCAAAAGAGAATTTGGAACTATTTAGGGAGCGGTTTGAGAAGGAGGTAGAAGCAACGATTAGCGATGAACTGAAGTCTCCCAAGTTGTTGATTAATGCAGAAATTGAAAGTGAAGACCTGCTTCCTGAAACACCAGGCAATCCATTTCCAAAGTTGTTTCGACTGGTTGAGCAGTTCGCTCCATTCGGACCCAAGAACATGCGTCCGGTGTTTTTAATGCGGAACCTAATTGATACGGGATACTCCAAAGTAGTAGGAGAGGATCACTTGAAAGTTACGCTCAAGTGTGAACGCACGCAACAGATATTTTCTGGAATATGCTTTGGAAAGGCAGATAAATTAGAGATGTTGAAGACTACTCCTGTTGATATTGTGTTTAGCCTATCCTTGAATGAGTTTCGAGGAACACAGGAATTGCAGTTGGATGTCAAAGATTTGAAGCCCGCAGGTGAATTTGTGGTTTAAGTTAGTACATTTGTCGCTCAAACCAATTGAATATGAATATTGCACTATTAGAAGGGGGTGGAAATGCCGGGATGTTGAATATGCTATTGATCGTAGCAATGTTTGCCGTTTTTTACATTTTCATTTTAAGACCACAGAGTAAAAAGAGAAAGGAAATGGAAATGATGCGAGAAAACCTATCTAAGGGTGATCGTGTGATGGCGAATGGAATTTACGGAAAAGTGTTGAAGATTGACGGTGATGAGGTGACACTCGAACTGGAAGAGGGGAAAATGAAGGTGCATAAGAACTTCGTGGAAGCAGTTCCAGAGAGTACTTCCGAAAAAGAAGATAAATAGTGGTTAAACTCGGGCTCACAGGAGGAATTGGTAGTGGAAAAACCACAGTAGCAAAGATTTTTGAGGAGTTCAATGTACCAGTCTACTGTTCAGACGACCGTGGGAAATGGCTCTTGAACCAGCCTGCTCTAAAAGAAAAAGTTACCGAGAAATTTGGTGCGGAGGCTTATAAAGAAGATGGCTCACTGAATAACGAATACATCGCAAGCATTGTGTTTAAAGATAGAGAAGCGTTAGATGCTTTAAACGCTATTGTTCACCCAGCAGTTGCAGCAGATTTTGAAAGCTGGTGTGGCTATCAAAAAAGTGAGATCATCGTCAAAGAAGCAGCGATTTTGATCGAATCAGGAGGAAAGGATACGGTTGATGAAATTATTGTAGTGACGGCTCCCGCAAGAGTAAGAATGGATCGCGTAATGAAGCGTGATGGTGTGTCAGAGCAGCAAGTCGTGGATCGATTAAACAATCAAATGACGGATTCACAAAGATTAAAATATGCTACCTACGTGATCGATAATGGCGGAGACCAGATGTTGATCTCTCAAGTAAAAAGCTTGTTGGAAGACGTAAAAAGAAAGTATCACCTGAGGTAAATACCTTTGGTTTGATACCATTTTGAAGGGATTTTATCTGAACGAATCACGACTATAAGTAATACCAGCAAGGTGATCACAATTCCAAGTCCTGCGTAAAGAGAAATCGTCAACTCATCCCAATTGAACATGCGTTGAAAGTGCTCTACGGTAAGGATAAAGGCATTATTGAGTAAATGTAATACCATGCTTATCCAAAGGCTTCCTGTAAAAGCTACAATCATTCCATAGCAAAAGCCAAGCGCAAGCATTGGCAGAAAATTGAAGGGCTGAAGGTGAATCAAAGCAAATAAGATAGAACTAATTGTGATTCCTACCCAAATGTTCTGGGTAGCCTTAGTGAAGAGGTTCTGAATCAGTCCCCGAAATAATAGTTCCTCACTGATTGCCGGGATCAATGCAATTAAAAAAACGTTGGCAAAATAACTTCTCCAAGTTTCACCTATATAAGCATAAATGGTCTTTTCTTGAACCGCCTGTTGGTATTCGAATGATTCCTGCACTGATGCGGAGATAAACGAAAAATCAATCTGGTGATTAATCATGTAGAGCCCCTGATTTATGAACGTGAGTAAAACAAATGCGATTGGCACCCAAAGCCAATGTTTAGCTGCTGGTTTTCGAAACAAAATAGCTTCTTTTGGGTCAGAATTAAAGAGTTTTGTTAAGAGGAGAACTGGAGCAATGAAAGCAATTAGGTGAAAGATGAAGTTGCCGATTTTCATCATCCGTATCCCATCAATTCGAGTAAGGTCTAACACGATATCTCTTGGAGAGTTAGTATTGAGCAGAAACTTGGCTAGGGATAGATTAATTAGCTGTGCAAAGGAGGAAGCAAACAGAATCAGGGCGATACATAATACTACTTTTTGCCATGGATTGAGATGTTGTAATTGCCCGTTTTTCAAAAGGTTGCTTAATTTTGTAGTCTCAAAAATACACTTTTGGTAAAAATAAAAGATATCGAACTGGGGGAATTTCCCCTTTTACTGGCTCCCATGGAGGATGTGAGCGATCCACCGTTTCGTGCACTTTGTAAAAAATACGGAGCGGATGTGATGTTCACGGAGTTTATTTCTTCAGAAGGATTGATTCGAGATGCTGCAAAAAGTGTTCAGAAGTTAGACATCTTTGAGTACGAACGCCCCATTGGTATCCAAATTTTTGGTTCTGAGATTGATTCCATGAAGCAGTCTGCTGAGATTTGCGAAAGTGCGCAACCAGACATCATCGACATTAATTATGGTTGTCCTGTGAAAAAGGTAGCATGTAAAGGTGCAGGAGCTGGAATTCTTCAGGATATTCCAAAGATGGTTTCGATGACGGCAGAAATTGTTAAGAGTACGAATCTTCCAGTCACGGTAAAAACTCGTTTGGGGTGGGATGAGAGTAGTAAATACATTGTGGAGGTAGCCGAACGATTACAAGATGTGGGAATTCAAGCCATTTCCATACATGGAAGAACACGTAAACAAATGTATAAAGGAGATGCGGATTGGACCTTGATTGCAGAAACTAAGAATAATCCTAGGTTACATATTCCTGTTTTTGGGAACGGAGATATCGATTCTCCTCAAAAAGCGGTGGAATATAAAAATAGGTATGGGGTAGATGGTGTAATGATTGGTAGGGCGTCTATCGGAAATCCTTGGTTTTTTAGAGAAGTAAAACATTTTATTGAGACTGCGGAAATGCTGCCAAAAGCTACGCTTGCAGAGCGTGTAAAGGTAACCAAGGAGCACCTCAATTATTCCGTTGAGTGGAAAGGTGAACGTCTGGGAGTGGTTGAAATGAGAAGGCATTATTCAAATTACTTCAAAGGAATTGAGAACTTTAAACCAACCAGAACCCAGCTGGTAACCCTCGATACACATCAGGAAATACTGGAAGTGCTTGATGGTATTATGGATCAATATGGATCGTATGCTTATCAGGACTAAGGTTTGTCATGCATTTATGGGTAGCTTTACAACAAGGATTAAGTTATGAAAGTATATACAAAGACAGGAGATAAAGGAGAGACCTCGCTTTTTGGCGGGAAACGTGTAAAAAAATACAATGTCCGCATTGAAGCATACGGCACGAGTGATGAACTCAACTCATGGATAGGTTTGATATGTTCTCAATCGATTGATCAAAGCCATCGTTCAGTACTGACTGAAATTCAGGATAGAATTTTTACACTGGGAGCCCAATTGGCGGCAGATCCAGATAAGCCAAAGTTAAAAATGCCCCGAATTAAAGAGACAGATATCACTTTGCTGGAAGAAGAAATGGATAAGATGGATGCCGAATTACCTGAAATGACCAAGTTTACATTGCCAGGTGGGAATACAGTAGTTTCTTATTGTCATTTAGCTAGATGCGTTTGTAGACGTTGCGAAAGAAGGGTTATTGAATTGGCAGATGCTGCAGTCGTGGAGCCTTTAATTGTTCAGTATTTGAATCGTTTGAGCGACTATTTATTTGTTTTAGGAAGGAAATTGGCGCAAGAAACAAACGCTCCAGAAGTTTACTGGGAGCCCAAAGGTGTTAATTAGTTGTTTATTTATTTGTTTTTCAGTTTGTTATAAGTTAATAACTATTTTGAATCCAAAAGTTGTTTGGTGTAACTAAAAAATTACTTTTGCGTTCGATTACAAACAACTAAACACAAGACTATGTATTGGACATTAGAATTAGCGTCATATTTAGAGGATGCTCCATGGCCTGCATCAAAGGAAGAATTGATTGACTTTGCAATGCGTACTGGTGCCCCTCTAGAGGTTGTTGAAAATCTTCAGGCAATTGAGGATGAAGAGGAAGTATATGAGACAATTGAGGAGATATGGCCAGACTATCCTTCTAAAGAAGATTTCTTCTTTAACGAGGATGAGTACTAGATTGAATAAAATTTCAAACTAAACCCAGACCTTTAGCGTCTGGGTTTTTTGTTTTTATCTATACCTTTACCGCCATGGCAAAAAACAAGATACTTTTATTGAACTCATGCAGCACCTGTGTACGCATAAGCAACGAAATTGGGGTAGACGAATCGTGGGAAGTTCAGAACATTAAGGAAAATAATATTGATGAAGATACACTAGAGGAGCTTAAGGCTGTCTATGGATCGTATGAGGCGGTCTTCTCAAAACGTGCCATGAAGTATAAATCAATGGGCATCAAAGAGAAGGTAAAGAAAGATGAAGATTACAAACCGTTAATCTTAGAAGAGTATACCTTTCTTAAACGACCTGTAATCTTTGTCGAGGATCGAGTTTTTGTGGGGAATAGTAAGAAAACCATTTCGGAAGTTAAGGCAGCTTTGGGGGTAAATGAGTAACCTAAAAGCCCATCTGGCTCTTTTAGTAATTAACGTCATCTATGCGGTTAGTTACGGATTTTCGAAGGATGTGTTTGACGGATACATTCCTCCTTTTGCATTTATTCTAATTCGCGTTTTGGTAGCGTCTGTCCTGTTTTGGCTCTTGGTGCCATTCACAAAAAAAGAACAGCTGAAGAAAAAGGACATTCCAATGTTTATCCTCTGTGCTTTCTTTGGAGTTGCAGCCAACCAGTTGATGTTCTTTGAAGGTCTCAACAATACCATGTCTATCAATGCTTCGGTCATTATGGTGGCTACACCATTGATTGTTTTGGTGCTGTCTCGAATTGTTTTAGGAGAAGCCTTGCGAAGTCAGAAAGTATTGGGTGTGTTGATTGGTTTGGGAGGAGCACTTGCGTTGATTTTGACCAAAGTGGCCTCTGGAAAAATATCTTATTACGGAGATTTAATGATTTTGCTCAATGCCACTTCCTATGGTTTTTATCTGGTTCTAGTCAAGCCCCTCATGAAAAAGTATCACCCGCTCACGGTTATCCGATGGGCTTTTACTTTTGGCTTGCTCATGGTCATTCCGTTTGGGTTATCTCAATGGGATCAGATCAATTGGGACTTCACACCAAAGATTCTCGCAGAGGTTATTTTTATCGTAATGGCTACTACGTTTTTGACCTACTTGTTAACGGTTTATAGTCTAGGAAAGGTGAGTCCTACCATTGTAAGTGCTTACATTTATATTCAACCTGTGTTGGCAGCCATGATCGCCATAATGCTGGGAGAGGAGCAACTGACCTTTAATATAGTTGTCTACGGATTAATGATTTTTTTAGGCGTATTTTTAGTGAGTGTTCCTATTAAGAAAAGACGAGATAATCTAATCTTAAAAGATGAAATGCTTGAAAAGTAGTAGTTTTGAAGGTGCTTCGTAGTTTAACCATAGTAGGGTTGATCCTTGTGACCTGTCAAGGTTTTTTTTCGCAGAAATTATTTGAGTATTCAGATACACTCAACAAAACGCGAAGAAATTGGGTGTGGATTACCGAAGGTGTTGGAGCTTCGTCATCTATTTTTCTTTTAAATCAAGTATGGTATAAAAATTATCCTCGCTCTCCGTTGCACTCGTTTAATGATAACGATCAGTGGTTGCAGATGGACAAAGTCGGACATGCAATGACGAGTTATTACATTGGTATGGCGGGTAACGAAATGATGAAGTGGAGTGGTGTGGATCAGAAGAAATCGGTGCTATTTGGAAGTACGCTTGGGTTGGTCTACCTTACAGGTGTTGAGTTGCTAGATGGGACATCAGCACAATGGGGTTTTAGTTGGGGAGACATGGCTGCAAATGCATCGGGCACATTACTGGTGGGAGGTCAGGAACTATTATGGGGTGAGCAGCGCATTAAAATGAAGGTAAGCGCACATCAAACGACTTATGCGTTGTATCGACCGAATTTATTGGGGTCAACGACACTAGAAAGATTATTGAAGGATTATAATGGACAAACCTATTGGTTGAGTCTCAATTTGAAATCCATGTTTTTCCAAAAGCTAGATAAGTTTCCGGGATGGTTAAACGTGGCCATGGGTTACGGAGCGGAAGAAATGGTAGCAGGTTCAGAAGGTGCTGATTTTTGCTTAGAGCATCCCGATCTTTGTGGTGCATTGAATCCACATCGTCAATGGTATTTTTCTTTGGATGTAGACCTTACCCAAATAGAATGGAAGCGAAAAGTCTTTAAAGCAATTTTCGGCAGCTTTGGATGGATCAAATTCCCTGCTCCTACACTTGAGTTTGGGGGAGGGAAAACCAACTTTTACTGGTTTTATTTCTGACCGGTATAAATCGTAGCAATACCTCCTGAAACCTCTTTTTTAGCAAGATTAGTGTATCCCACCTTAGACAGAATATCAAGGAAAGCCTGTCCTTCTGGAAAAGCATTTACTGATTCGGGCAAGTAGGTGTATGCCGAAGCGTCCTTCGAAATAGCGTTACCCACTTTGGGAAGAACATATTTTGAGTAGAAATTGAAACTTTGCTTTACTGGAAATTTTTTGGGTTTTGAAAACTCCAGAATGGCCACAATTCCGTTTGGACGTAACACACGAAACATTTCTCCCAATCCCTTTTCAAGGTTTTCAAAATTTCTTACTCCAAACCCTACGGTTATGGCATCAAAAGAATTTTCATCAAAGGGCAAATCCTCCGAATCGCCATATTGAAGCGTAATGACCTTGTCGTATCCTTTTCTTAGGATTTTGTCTTTCCCTTTTTCCAACATTCCATTAGAAATGTCAACTCCCGTAATTGCTTTGGGGTTTAACTTGAGTGACTCAATGGCAAAGTCACCTGTACCCGTTGCGATATCCAAAATTTCTTTAGGGTCACTTTTGGAAATTATCCGGATTGCTCGCTTTCGCCACAGTTTATCAATCCCCATAGACAGCAAGTGATTCAAGAAATCATACTTGTGAGAGATGTTGTCAAACATATCTGCCACTTGCTCCTTTTTGCCTTTCTCAGAGTCTTTATAAGGTTTTACTTCAGCCATGCGTCAAAGATAGCCCACTTTCTTCAATTCTAACCAATTTGTTAATGAATTCCTAATTGTTGTTATACATGAGTTAACGAAAGAAAGAGGCAGTGAATATCAGCTTAAATTGCACGTAACCAAAAATTTACAAATATGAAAACGATCTTATTTTTTACCGTTATTTTAGTGTTTTCAGCAGCAAAGGTGAAAGCTCAGGCAAAAGCACATTTCCCAGAAATGATACATGATTTTGATACGCTTACCCAATACGGCAAGTGTCAGCACGATTTTATGTTAATCAACACGGGAGACGAACCTTTGGTTATAGCTAATGTTAAAACCTCTTGCGGTTGCGATGTCCCAAATTGGGATAAAGAACCCGTGTTACCAGGAGATACCACTTATGTAAACTATAAGTACGACTCTAAACGGATAGGTCCCATCAATAAAACGATGACTATTCAGTCTAATGACCCCGAGAACCCCGTCATTGTTGTAAGAGTTAAAGGCTTAATTTTACCTAAAGAAGAGCAAAATTAGACCTTCATTTCAGGTACATCGCCATCTATAATTAGTTGAGCTTCTGTAGCTGCTTTGATTTCTTCAACGCTGACTCCTGGAGCTCTTTCTAACAATCGAAGACCTCCTTCTGGTAATACTTCCATCACACAAAGATTAGTAACGATCTTTTTAACGCAATTTACACCCGTAAGAGGAAGAGAGCATTCTTTTAGAATTTTACTTTCTCCTCTTTTATTGGTATGCATCATGGCAACAATAATGTTATCTGCAGAAGCAACTAAGTCCATCGCTCCTCCCATTCCTTTTACCATCTTACCAGGGATTTTCCAGTTGGCGATGTCTCCATTTTCTGAAACCTCCATTGCTCCTAGAACAGTTAGTTGAACGTGTTGTCCACGAATCATCGAAAAACTAGTTGCGGAGTCGAAATAAGCTGCGCCTGGCATAGCGGTAATTGTTTGTTTTCCAGCGTTGATTAAGTCAGCATCTTCCTCTCCTTCGTATGGAAATGGTCCCATTCCTAAAATGCCATTTTCACTTTGAAATTCTACCTCAATACCTTCGGGAATATAGTTTGCAACTAATGTTGGAATTCCGATACCTAGATTAACGTACCAGCCATCTTCTAATTCTTTTGCTATTCTCTGTGCTATTTGATTTTTTGTTAACATATCTGTTAAAATTTACCAATGTAATAATTAATCAATGTATTAATAATTTCGTTTGCTTGAGCTGAGTATTTTGTAAACGATCAACCCAAGTTCCCTAATGCTTTTCTCTAAGTCTTCATCAAAAGGGTAAGATTCTGAATGTTTGCATAGGATCAGCCAATATTTAGTCTCCTCAAGTTCCTTTGCGGCAATCTTTACTTTATGAACAAAGTCTGATTTACTTTCGGCATTTTGAGCTTCACAAATATTTGCGCCTATAGAGGTGCCACTCCTTAGTAACTGGTTCGCAATGACTTTTTTATTCAAGCTATCTAGTTTTTCACAAAACGTAATGACCTTCAAAGAAAAATCTATGCTTTTATCTACAACTGGATTCCCTTTAGTGATCATAACGCTTCACAAATTATAGTGTCTAATTATTTGGCAATTGTTTCATTATTACATTAATCCATTGCTAAATTGCATCAAGACCTTTGTCTTACAGTCCTTTGCTCAATCCTCTTCTCATAGTTCGTTCCTTTGAAAATTCGTTGAACAAAAATTCCTGGAATATGAATTTCGTTTGGATCCAATTGACCTAAAGGCACCAGTTCTTCTACTTCGGCAATCGTGATCTTTCCTGCACCGCACATATTTGGATTAAAATTTCTTGCAGTTCCCTTAAAGATGAGGTTTCCTGCTTCGTCTCCTTTCCATGCTTTTACGATGGAGAAATCAGCTTCAAAAGCCTTTTCCATGACGTACATCTTTCCGTTGAATTCTCTCGTTTCCTTTCCTTCTGCTACTTCCGTTCCATAACCTGCAGGAGTGTAGAAAGCCGGAATACCTGCTTGTGCTGCGCGACACTTTTCAGCTAAAGTTCCTTGAGGAGTAAGCTCTACGTCAAGTTCTCCACTCAACATTTGTCGCTCAAATTCATCGTTTTCCCCTACATAGGAAGAAATCATTTTTTTGATTTGCTTTCCTTTCAGCAAAAGACCTAGTCCGAAATCATCGACACCAGCATTATTAGAAATACACGTAAGGTCATTAATACCCAACCGCACCATTTCTGAAATACAATTTTCAGGAATTCCGCATAACCCAAATCCACCTAGCATGATGGTCATTCCACTTTCAATTCCCGCGCACGCCTCTTTAGCATTTGCCACTACTTTATTCATATCATCAACCTTTGAAGTTCAACGATTC
The DNA here is from genome assembly GCA_964387945.1 of uncultured Flavobacteriales bacterium. Taxonomy (GTDB): domain Bacteria; phylum Bacteroidota; class Bacteroidia; order Flavobacteriales_D; family Parvicellaceae; genus Parvicella. Next base: position 36,750 of record CAYLYX010000013.1, read on the forward strand.
GAATATACAAATCTAAAGTGAAAATGGGTCGGAAAAAATGAGATTTATGGAGTATCCCATACATCATTCTCATCCTCTTCTTGTCCCCATAAATTGAGCCCATCGTTTCCGTCTTCAGGGAACTCTATCAGTCCAGGGTCGGCCATATTTGAAACACTACAATCCAATGGGTCGGTTATAATACTTGCGGGTTTTGGGAAATCTTCCTGACTAATGTTGATGGTGCTGTCCTCGTATACCTTATGCATATAATATGCCCAAATGGGTAGTGCCATGTTAGTTCCCATTCCCAATTGTAGGCTCCTAAAACGAACCGATCGATCCTCAGCACCTACCCAAACCCCAGAAACGAGGTCTGGAGTTAAGCCCATGAACCAACCGTCTGACTGATTCTGCGTTGTTCCTGTTTTTCCGGCAATGGGCATTTTTAACCCTGCGTAAGGGCGAGACTCCGTTTGTTTTCCTCTTATTCGAATGGCTGTTCCTCCGAGAAGTGCTTTACCATCTGAGCGCTTTGCCGTAGGATGATAAATTCCTGACGTTACGTTTTTCATCATCGAAAGCATCGTATAGGCTGTTTCTTTACTCCACACTTCTTGGATAACCTGATTGGGTTCGTAAATGATGTTTCCGTTACCGTCTTCAATTCGATTGATAAAGGTGGGTTCAATGTAAATACCTTCATTGACAAAGGCGCACATACCGCCCACCATCTCAAATACACTCAGGTCAAATACACCCAGCGCCATGGCAGGAACTGCCTGTACGTATGAACTGTCAATACCCAATTGAATCACACGGTTTCTAACTTTGTTTGGAAGTGCACCGTTCTGAATCCCAATAATAAAGGCAGTAATGTTGTTCATTGAGGCAGCCAGAGCAAATGGGACTGGAGTAGGCTCAAATGAAAATTTTGCTCCAGCATTTCCGGGACACCATAGTTTGTTACGATACTTGTTGTAGGGCACTTCAACGCAGTGTTGCTTATCCACAATCATATCGCAAACGGAAATCGCTTTTTCTTCGATGGCTGTAGCGTAAACAAAAGGTTTAAAAGTAGATCCTACCTGTCTCCTTCCTTTCATCACCATATCGTATTGGAAGTAGTGGAAATTGGGTCCGCCCACCCATGCTTTGATGTGTCCGTTGTGAGGATTCATTGAAACCAATGAAGCCCGAAGTATTTCTTTGTGGTATCGAATCGAATCCATCGGACTTAGAACCGTATCTTTTTCATAATTTTCAGACTGCCAATCAAAGATCTTCATTGGTTTAGGCGTGTTGAAAATCTCTACGATTTGTTCCTGCGTTCGAATGGGTTCATTATGATGACAGTATTCACAATGGAAGTGAGTAGGCGTTTGTCCTTCAGTAACAGGTTGAATGTTTTCGGGGTTGTTGGGGCTTATTTTTACTTTTTTGATCCATATGCTGGGCCGTTCACAATCTGCACAGACCTTACCAGTAAACTGTTTGTACATCTGCGATTGATGCATCGCAGTTAGCATGATCGTGTCAATTTGTCCTTGATCTAAATCATTAGAAAAGGGAGGGTTCTTCCATTTTTGGTTGTTTTCAAAGAAGTCTTCCTGTAGTTCATGCTTTAGATGTTCTTGGACGGCCCATTCGGCATAACCCTGTAATTTAGAGTCTATAGTAGTGTGAATCTTAAGACCATCAGAGTAGATGCTGTAAGGACTTCCATCGCTCTTGGCAATTTTGTAAGAACCATCAGGGTTTTTTGCGTTGAGCAGATTGGTCACTTCTCCACGTAAGGTCTCTCTAAAATAAGGAGCCAACCCAGTTTGATGATCAACCCTAGTATAGTTTAAACCTAAAGGCAGGACACGAATCGAGTCATATTCCGTTTTCGTGATAAAATCATTCTTAAGCATTTGAGAGAGAACCACCTCACGTCTTAGCAAGGTCGTGTCGGGTTTTCTTAACGGATTGAACACGGATGGATTTTTTGCCATCCCGACTAGCATCGCAGCTTCGTGGATTTCAAGGTCGATTGGTTTCTTGCCAAAATACACCATGGCTGCCGAATTAATTCCAACTGCGTTGTTCAAGAAGTCAAACTTGTTGAAGTACATGGCGATGATCTCCTCTTTGGTGTAATTCTTTTCAAGACGAGTTGCAATGATCCACTCTTTAAACTTTCGCTTTACCAGTTCTAACTTTGTCAGCTTCTTTCTAGGAAAGAGCATCTTCGCTAACTGCTGTGTAATGGTACTTCCACCACCTTGGTCGTCACCAGTAACCACTCCCTTGATCACCCTTGCTGTGGCACGAATATCTACTCCGGAATGTTGGTGAAAGCGTTCATCTTCTGTAGCAATCAATGCATTGATCAAATAGGGAGAGAGTTCATTGTAATAAGCGTTAGTTCGGTTTTCAATAAAATATTTTCCCAATTCGATTCCATCTTCAGAATAAACGACCGAAGCCAAGTTACTCTTTGGGTTTTCCAACTCTTCAAACCCAGGAAGGTCGTCATCACTTTCTGCCCAAATCAAAGCTCCTCGAATGCCAAGGTAAGGAGAAAGGCAAGCCAGCCAGACCAATACAACGATCGTCCACTGAACCCATTTCTTCAGCTTTTTCTTAGGGTTTTTCTCTTTTTTCTGGGGTTGTTGTGAGATGTCAGATGTAGTTGTCTCCTCAGGTGTGTTCATTCTTCCATGCAATATCGGTTCAAATGTAGAAAAAAAATATGCAGTTCACCTGAAGAGTTAAGTAACTGTTGATAAATGTTTATTATTTGGAGAGAATATTCTTTCCTTTGCATCAGATGACAACTACATGAGTGACGATAGAGGTTTTAAGGATTATGTGAAATACAGCACCTTTGCGATCCAAATGGGCGTGACTGTTTTTCTTGGAGCCTATTTAGGTAAGTATCTGGATGGGAAATACCCTGCTGATAAAAAGTGGTTTACCATGGTGTTTACCATTTTAGCTGTAGGAATAGCATTGTTTAATTTACTTCGTCAGTTGAAAAAGGACGAGGAAAAAAGGAAGTCGAATGAAGATTGAATTCTCCAAAAAGATCGTTGTTCGTTTTTTGATAACCGTTGTTTTGGTGTTACTTCTAGCCGGTGGAATTCACTGTTTTATTCTTGATAAACTCGATGCTAGCCCAGGTTCGGTGATTTATACAAGTTACGGGGCGCAATTCTTATTGAGTATAAGTTCGTTTTTACTACTTGCTCGTTTTAGTCAAAAGCGTGGAGATCAAGTGGGTTTCGCTTTTTTGGGGTTGAGTTTGGTTAAGTTTCTGGCTTATATACTAGGTTTTCGAATCTATTTTAGAGTGGATGGTGAAGTGAGCCAAATGGAGTACGCTATCTTTTTTGTGCCTTATATTTTAGCATTGGCTGTAGAGATCGGTTATCTCGTTTATGTGTTGAACAAAATTCCAGTTGACCCCGATAAGGTAGTTGTCTTTGAAGACGAGGAGGAGTAATTAACGCTAATGGGCGTTCATTTCGCTTTAATACCTGAAAACAAAAGGTTTATCTAATTTTATTAACAGTTGAAAAAGATAATTGTGTTTTTCTTTTTCGTAAAAGAAGGAAATACATACTTTTGCCGCTGATTTTAAAAACAAGACTCAAAAAAAGAGTTATGAAATTGATAAAATTAGGGCTGTTTGTAGGGGTTTTATTCTCAATGTTAAGTGGGTTTGCGTCAGGTCATGAAGCACCAGGTCCAAATGCTAGTAAAGAAGAAAAACAAGAGTACGTAAATGAAGTAAAACAACATCACTTATATGATGATCATAGTTTTACAATTATGCATGGCGTAAGTATTCCTCTTCCTGTAATAATTTTTGACGAGGGCGTGAAATTCTTTATGTCATCAAAGTTTGATGAGCATGGAGTAGCAGAGGCTGGAGGCAATTACTATACAGTATATCATGGTCAAATGTATAAGTGTGACGCTCACGGTCATGTTGAACACGACTCAAAAGGAAATGCAGAAGGTAAAGTATTAGACTTTTCGATTACTAAAAACGTTGTAGTAATTTTGCTGATGTCTGCATTTATGTTTTTCTTCTTCAAGAAAATGGCTCAACGATATAAGCAGAGTGAAGTGCCTCAGAAGTCGGGAAGTTTCTTTGAACCGATCATCGTATTTATTAGAGATGATATCGCTAAGCCAAATATTGGCAAGAATTATGAAAAGTATATGGGGTACTTACTGACCGTGTTCTTTTTTGTGTGGTTTTTAAACTTAGCTGGTTTAACACCTTTTGGTATTAGTGTTACGAATAATATCGCGATTACATTTTCGCTTGCGTTAATTACCTTCTTGATTACAAACTTGACGGCTAACAAACATTATTGGGGACATATTTTTTGGATGCCAGGTGTGCCTAAGCCGATGAGAATAGTGTTAGCGCCCATTGAACTGTTAGGGATTTTCATTAAGCCCTTTTCGTTGATGATTCGATTGTTTGCGAACATGACAGCTGGTCACATTGTGATTATGAGTATACTTGGTTTGATCTATACTGCAAATAGTTTTGCAGTAGCATCAGCTCCCTCAGCGTTGCTAACTTTAATGTTAAGCGTTTTGGAACTATTGGTTGCGGCATTACAGGCTTATATCTTCACAATGCTGTCAGCCTTATATTTTGGAGGTGCTAACCAAGAAGCACACCATTAGTTAAAAGTTGGATTTATTAACAATAAACAATATAAATTATGTATGATTTAATTGGAGCAGGTTTAGTAGTTATCGGTGCTGGTTTAGGTATCGGTAAGATCGGTGGATCTGCAATGGAAGCAATTGCTCGTCAGCCAGAGGCAGCGGGTAAAATTCAAACAGCGATGTTGATTGCAGCAGCGCTTATTGAAGGTATTGGATTTGCTGCGTTATTCGCAGTTTAATTCTTACTAAACCTATAGTCGTAACGGTTGGTTGCGACTGTAGGTTTGTTTTAGTTAATAAGAAAACACTACAATTTAGATAGCATGGATAAGTTATTAAATGATTTCTCTGTTGGTTTGTTCTTTTGGCAAACCTTGATTTTTGTGATTTTGGTCGTTCTACTGGCTAAATTTGCTTGGAAACCTATTCTTAAAGCAGTTAAAGACCGAGAAGAGAAGATCAAAGGCGCTTTAGAGGCTGCTGAAAACGCAAAAATGGAGATGGCAAAGTTGAAGTCTCAGAACGAAGACATGAGAAAAGAGGCTTTGGCAGAGAGAGATGCTTTATTGAAGCAGGCGAAAGAAACAAAAGACAGCATCATTGCAGAGTCGAAAAGTGCTGCTAAAGTTGAGGCAGACAAAATCATTGCTTCAGCAAGAGAAGAAATTAAAGCAGAGAAGGTCGCTGCAATGTCTGAGATTAAGAATCAGGTGGCAGAACTCTCTATTGAGATTGCAGAGAAGATTGTTAAGGAACAGTTGCAGTCAGATGATAAGCAGAAGGCTTTGGTTGATAATTTGATCGAAGACGTAAACCTCAACTAATTATTATGAAAGGTTCATTAGCAGCAAGGAGATACGCGAAGTCATTATTGTCTTTGGCATTGGAGCAAGGAACAGTAGATGCTGTTCATGCAGATATGCTATTGGTGAATCAAGTGATTTCTGATTCGAGAGAGTTGAAGGTAATGTTAACCAGTCCGATCATCAAATCAGATAAGAAGACAGCGATCCTTTCAGAAATTTTCAAAGGAAAGATTTCAGACCTTTCGTTACAGTTTATTGATTTAGCTGTAGCTAAAGGAAGAGATGCGTTATTACCAGCGATTGCATCGGCTTATGAGGAGGCGTATCGAGCACACAAAAATATTTCAACGGTAGAGGTAACTTCTGCCATTGCGTTGTCTGAAGAACAAAAGAAACGCATTATGGCCATTGCTGCAAAGCAAGGTGTTGAGAACGCAGAGGTAGTGGAGATAGTAGACCCTTCCTTAATTGGAGGTTTTGTGATGAGAATGGGAGATAAGCAAATTGATGCAAGTATCAGTAACCGAATCAACTCGTTGAAGCAAGAATTAATTAAGAACTAATTTTAGACATCGTAAATAATATATCATGGCAGAAATTAAACCAGCAGAAGTATCTAACATCTTGAGAGAACAACTTTCAGGTGTTAAGTCTGCAGCCGAATTAGAAGAAGTAGGTACCGTATTGCAAGTAGGTGACGGTATTGCTCGTATTTATGGATTATCAGGTGTTCAGTATGGTGAGCTGATTCAGTTCGATAGTGGACTGAGAGCAATCGCGTTGAACCTTGAAGAAGATAACGTAGGAGCCGTACTTTTAGGTAGCTCTACCGAAGTAAAAGAAGGTGATACAGTAAAAAGAACCAACACCATTGCATCTGTACAAGTAGGAGAAGGATTGTTGGGAAGAGTTATCAATACACTAGGTCATCCAATTGATGGAAAAGGACCTATCGAAGGAGAACTTTTTGAAATGCCGATTGAAAGAAAAGCACCAGGGGTAATTTACAGACAGCCTGTAAACGAACCTATGCAAACAGGTGTAAAATCGGTTGATGCAATGATTCCAATCGGAAGAGGTCAACGTGAGTTGGTGATTGGAGATAGAGGTACTGGTAAAACAACTGTTTGTATCGATACCATCATTAACCAGAAAGAATTTTATGACAAAGGAGAGCCTGTTTTCTGTATCTACGTAGCCGTAGGACAAAAAGGTTCGACAGTTGCTGGTATCGTTAAGAAATTAGAAGAGGCAGGAGCAATGGACTACACGGTTGTTGTAGCTGCAAACGCATCTGACCCAGCTCCAATGCAGTTCTACGCTCCATTTACAGGAGCTGCTGTTGGTGAGTACTTTAGAGATACTGGAAGACCTGCTTTGATTGTTTACGATGATTTATCAAAGCAAGCAGTAGCTTACCGTGAGGTTTCTCTTCTTTTGAGAAGACCTCCAGGACGTGAGGCTTACCCAGGAGATGTATTCTACTTGCACTCAAGATTATTAGAGCGAGCGGCTAAGATCAACGCTTCTGATGAGATTGCGGCACAAATGAACGACCTTCCAGAATCTTTGAGAGGAAAGGTAAAAGGAGGAGGTTCTTTAACAGCACTTCCAATTATTGAAACGCAAGCAGGTGATGTTTCTGCGTATATTCCAACTAACGTAATTTCGATTACAGATGGACAGATTTTCTTAGAGGCGAACTTGTTTAACTCTGGGGTTAGACCAGCGATTAACGTGGGAATCTCGGTATCTCGTGTAGGTGGTTCTGCTCAGATCAAGTCAATGAAGAAAGTAGCAGGTACGTTGAAACTAGATCAAGCGCAATATAGAGAGCTAGAAGCATTTGCTAAGTTTGGTTCTGATTTGGATGCAGCGACTAAAGCGGTACTTGACAAAGGAGCAAGAAACGTGGAAATCCTTAAGCAAAATGAAGGTTCTCCATTACCAGTTGAAGAGCAAATTGCGATCATCTACTGTGGAACAAAAGGTTTGTTGAATAAAGTTCCTGTGAACAAGGTGAAAGAGTTCGAAGAAGAGTACTTGAGATTCTTAAGAACTTCTCACAAGAACATTCTTGAGACACTTCAAGCAGGGAAATTGACAGACGAAGTAACTGATACATTGGCAAGTGTTGCTAAGGACATCAGTGGTAAATATTAAGATTTAACAAATTAAGTTTACATGGCAAACTTAAAAGAAATAAGAAGTAGGATTACCTCGGTAAGCTCAACTATGCAGATCACTTCAGCAATGAAGATGGTTTCTGCGGCTAAGTTGAGAAGAGCTCAGGATGCGATTACACAAATGCGTCCTTATGCCGAAAAACTGCAGGAAATTCTAGGGAATCTTTCTTCTTCACTTGATGCCAGTGAAAATCCTTATACGCAGAAAAGAGCTGTTCAGAACGTTCTTCTTGTAGGTGTAACTTCGAATAGAGGTTTGTGTGGAGGATTTAACAATGCGGTGATCAAAAGAGTAAAGAAGTTGATTGCTGAGGATTACAAGGATGCGAAAGTGACGGTTCTTCCAGTAGGAAAGAAAATCGCTGAATCGCTGAAAGGAACAGAGTATGCCGTTAGAGGTTCTGTGCTTCCTTCACATCCAGAGCGTGTTTGGGATGACTTGAATTTTGAGACATCTTCTGAGATTGCTCAGAACTTAATGGATAGATTTGAAGAAGGATCGTTTGATCGAATTATTTTGGTGTACAACGCATTTAAGAACGCAGCTGTTCAAGATTTAACGATAGAACAAATGTTGCCAATTGAGCCATCTACAGAGGAAGTAGAAACCTCTTCCGTAGATTATATCTTCGAACCTTCTAAGAAAGAGATCGTTACTAATTTGATTCCTAACTCCTTGAAGATTCAGTTCTATAAGGCGTTATTAGACTCAAATGCCTCTGAACATGGAGCGCGAATGACGGCTATGCACAAAGCAACAGACAACGCAACTTCTTTGAAGAAAGATCTTCAGTTGTCATACAACAAAGCACGTCAGGCAGCCATTACCAACGAAATTTTGGAAATCGTTGGAGGTGCCGAAGCATTGAACGGGTAAGCTTGATCAAGAAAAATAATGATAACCCTGGTGTCGAAAGATATCAGGGTTTTTTGTTTAAACGATGTGCTAGAACAGTACGTTACTTTACAAACTTAACGGCTTTTGAGTAGCTCTGCTGCTTCGTATCTGATAATCTCACGAGATAGATGCCAGCTGAAAGGTTGTTCAATTCTATATAGGTTAAATTGCCTGTGAGCACTCCTTGAGCAATAACTCTCCCAGATAGTGAAACGATTTCATAGTTAGAAAAAGAGCGACAGTTTTCCTTCAATATGGTGAGTTGACTGGATATGGGGTTGAAACGAACGTCAAAACCCTCATCTCCGTCTAGTTCTTCAATGGATGAATTGTCAATTTGAGTAGTAGTGCTAATTGAGCTTTGGATAACCGAAAGGTCACCGTTGTCTTGAAGAATGCTCAGCGCTACAAGATTGTTGAGGTTCCAGTCTACATGATTCTTGCTAGAAAAGGTAAGAACGACAGAATCTCCAATGGTTGAAGGCAAGTTCACCTGTTGTCCTAGGTTTCCGTTTAAGGCCTTTCTGAAAACGTTGTAATGGCTGTTCTCACCATTTGGAGCAGCATAATTAAGCGTGTCTTCAGCGAGTGCTACGTATAAAATTGGTGAGGCAACTGATAATGTTGATACTGTTTTCGCAACGACTTTTACGTATACTGAATCAAGCGTAATGGAATCAATAGATGTATTGAGCAAAACAGGACTAAGTTCGCCCTCATAGGGGTCGAACAGATTGTTAGCAGCAAAGTTCTGACTCGGACTAATCACATCACCTTGAATGACAATTCTTGGAGTTGCACCATAGATGCTGTACTGATTGGTTCGGTCATCGTTTCCGCTTACGTTGTGCTGATTCAAAACACATGAACTATAGGGTGAGCTTGGGTGGTAACTGATTCTAATGACTTCGGGGTGATTTGTTAGATTGGCATTCAAATCAGGGTTCTTTGAAGCACATACACTACACCTAGTGTTGGTGAAATGCTCCAATACAACTTGTTTGGTGACCTGAGAAAATCCAAAAGAACCAAAGAATAAAATTGTGGTAAACAATAGTAGACGCATAGGGAAGAGTTTTATCTTGCTATAAAGTTAGCGTACTACAAACTATTTGGCAAAAAAAAGCCCCTCGTTTATACGAGAGGCTTCTAAAAGTTTTAACTAAACTACGCTGATTACTCTTGAGTCAAAGTTACAGACATAGAAGAAGTTGCGCTTTCGTTCCAAGCAGAACCTCCGTCAGGAGTGTAGCTATCAGTGCTAGACCCGTCCATTTTCATTTGAAGTTCTTTACCTTTAGACTCAACAACAACAAATACCTCAGACATTTCTCCGTTAGCATAAGTAGCAGAAGAAACATCAGTAGAGCTGCTACCACCTGTTGCATCAGTTTGTGTAGTTGAAGAAGCTGTTGTGTTAAATACAACTCTTTCATTCTTTTTGAAGTCTCCATCAACACCACCTAGGAAATCCCAAGTACCTGAAGATGTTTGAACCATTGTAAGATCAACATCAAAACTACCTCCACCAACAGATACAGAAGTAATGTTCATAGTCATCTCTCTGTCCCAAGTACCGTCTTTCATGATTGTCCAGTGACCATCAGCAGTACCAGTCATTGTAGTAACATCTCCATTAGCGTCAGTCTCAGTGATCGTTAAAGCGCCATCAGCAATCTCAGTTGATGAAGAAGTAACATCTCCATTACCATCAGTATCAGAAGACATCTCAGACATAGTAGATACATGCCATTCGTTAGACATCTTACCTTTTGATGATTTCTTACATGAAGCAGCACCTGCAACTAAAGCAATGCTTAATCCGTAAACAAATAATTTTTTCATTTCTTTTGATTTAATTTTAATTTGTGCTGCAAACATAAGAAAAAAACAAGATAACTCACGAGGTTTTATGGTCGAATTGTTTGTTTTTTTAGATGAATTAACAAATAGGTTGTTTGAACGGTAGCATATTGTAAGTTAAAAATTTAAAGGGTAACTTCGTGCAAAAATTATAAATCTAGTATACTATGTATCCAGCAGAATTAGTAGCTCCAATGAAAGAAGACTTGACTTCTAAGGGGTATAAAGAATTACAGACGGCAGAAGAAGTTGATGGTGTTTTAAATGAAGACGGTACCACTTTTGTCGTGATCAACAGCGTGTGCGGTTGTGCAGCAGCAAATGCCAGACCTGCAGCAATCATGGCATCTTCTAACGATAAATTGCCAAATAATTTGGTGACCGTTTTTGCAGGTGTCGATAAAGAAGCAGTAGATCAGGTAAGAAAGTATTGTTTGCCTTACCCTCCATCATCACCTTCTATGGCGTTGTTTAAGGACGGAACCTTGGTTCATTTTATTGAAAGACATCACATTGAAGGAAGACCAGCAGAAATGATTGCAGAAAATATTGTGGCAGCGTTTAACGAGTTTTGCTAACCCTCTACTTGATTACCTTAGGAATCTTGAAGTAGGTACTATCTTTTTTAGGGGCGTTTTTTAACGCCTCTTTTTGTGTAATGTCGGTTCGTGCGCTATCTTCTCGAAGAATGTTCATTTCATCGGTAATGTGAATCAAAGGAGCAATACCCTCGGTATCCACCTCTTCTAGTTTTCCGACAAAATCCAACATTTTATTCATGTCCTTGAGAATGGCTTCCTTCTCATCCCCATTAAACTCTAACTTAGCTAAGGAAGCAATTTTGGTTACCGTTTTGTCGTCTAGTTGCATAATGATCTGATTAAAGCTTCGATTTTATGGTTTCGTAAGTCGAATTGCGCAAAGATACTAAATCTGATTTTGTCGAAACGCTAATTCTGGGATGAACGACAACTTTCGAAGTTCCAGGTCGTCCTGAACCAAAGAAGTCGGTATGATCATAGAATAGTTTGTAATTGTTAACAAATGTAATCGGAACGATATCGGTGCTATATTCCAGTGCTAAACTGAAAGCACCATTTTTAAACCTCAGCATCTTAGGAGGATTTGGTCCCATTGTACCTTCAGGAAAAATGGCTAAACTTCGCTCTTGTCGAAGGGCTTCTTTAGCTTTTAATAGACTTTCTGAGGCTTTCCTTCGGTTTACGCGATCTACTGGAATGTCAATTCCTTTTTTGAAAAAGATGTTGATAATCGGCCATTTCAAAACTTCGGCTTTGCCTAAAAAAGCAAAATCGCTTGGAATAATTCGATACATCAATATGATGTCTAAATATGAAGCATGATTGGCGCATACGATAAATGGTCCCTCTTCTGGAAAGTTTTCCTTACCCTCTACCTTAACCCGAATGGCACAAAAAAAACAGATGATGATGGACCAAACCTGTTTTACCCGAACGGCTTTTTTATATTTGTTCGGTCCTTGCAGTGCGATGAGAAAATAGGGATACAGCAAAAGTCCACTCGTGAGGTAGATCACTCCGAAATACAGCTTGTACAAAAATCTGAATGGGGCACCTATCCAATGCATAGAAAGCAAAAGTAAACAAGTTAGAAAAACTTAAACTATTTTTCTCAAATTTGTGAAAGATGAATGCACACGAAAATATAGTAACTCCTATACTTATTGGTTTTGATCTGTCAAGTGAACCGCTAGAGAGAGTGCTTCAATTGAACCAAGAACTGGATAAGACAAAAGTTAATTTTGGGCAGTCTATTCCGCATGTTACGCTTTGGATGGGATTTGTAAAGTCAAAACACTTAGCTCCCTTAAGCCTTGGTTTGACGAAAATATTTCATGACATCACATTACAAACGATGTTAGGAGAGTTGACAAAATTCGAGAATGACTTAGGAAGCGTATGGAGTTGGGAAGTGAAAAAGAATCGTGAGTTGGATTTACTTCAAAATCGAATTCATCATTTCTTCGAACCTTTTAGAGAGAAATGTGCGGTTTATGAAGGGTTAAACGAATCAAGCACAGCTTATGTCAATGACTTTGCTCAAAAATCCCTAGAGCATTATGACCCACATATCACCATTGGATTTGGAGATCTTAAACCTATGGAGCTAAGTAGTTTACCAATAACCTTGAGCGATCCAAAAATGTTTTTTATCGGAAATTATTGCACTTGCCGAGAAGAAATACAATGAAGCCAATCAATTCGCGTTAAGTAACTTTTGAAATTCTACTACTTTTGCTGCCATGCAAAGAAAATTCCTTTCCAATCTAATTTTGGTTTTGCTCTTGAATGTGCTGGTTAAACCCTTTTACATTTTGGGCGTGGATGCGGAGTTTTTGAAGCGGCTAGAGGCTACAAATCCAGGAGAGTATGGAGAATACTTTTCGATCGTTGGGTTGACGTTTATCTTCAATATTTTTCTGGATCTTGGACTATCTAATTTCAACACCCGTGAAGTGGCAAAAACAGAAGGACACGGTTCTAACTATTTTTCATCCATCCTCTCGGTAAAGTTTGTACTCATTTTCGTTTACCTGTCATTGCTTTTTGCAAGTGGCTTTCTCTTAGGGTACTCAGAACATCAGTTTTATTTATTGAGTTTCCTCGGGTTCAATCAAATTTTGGTTGCTTTCATTTTGTTCTTTCGTTCCAATCTCACGGGAATGCTGAAATTTAAAGAAGATAGCATTGTAGGTGTGCTAGATCGAGTATTATTGGTAGTGATGTGTTCTTTGGTTTTGTGGGGTGGAGTAACCCAAAAGCCCTTGTCCATAGAGTTGTTTGTTTGGATGCAAACGTTAAGCTATGCAGTTACACTTTTAGTAGTCGTCATCCTCGTTTTGAGGAGTGGAAATATTCCAAAGATCAGAGTTTTTCGAGAAGCCATTGGTCCGTTACTTCGAAAGTCGATGCCGTATGCGATGCTCGTGCTGCTCATGACGATCTATTACCGAACGGATAGTGTGATGCTGGAACAAATGCTTGACAATGGTAAGCGCGAAGCTGCACTCTACGCACAGGGGTTTCGTTTTCTAGAAGCATTTTCGATGGTGGGTTATCTTTTTGCAGGTTTATTACTGCCCATCTTTTCAAAACTCATTGCCCAAAAAGAAGATGTTTCCAAAATGGTATCACTTTCCTTTAAGCTGATTTTCTCCATGTCAGCAGTACTCGCTTTGGGTGTATTTGTTTATGCCGAAGATATTGTGAGAACAAGGTACCTCATGCACGGAGAAGAACTCATTCGCTCCTCGTTATCCTTAAAAATGCTGATGATTTGCTTTCTAGGAATGATTTCGACTTATATTTTCGGGACACTACTAACGGCCAATGGAAGTCTGAAACAGTTGAACACAGTGGCATTCTTTGGAGTACTTCTCAACCTTGTGCTCAATTACCTCTGGATCAAAGAAGAGGGAGCAGAAGGAGCTGCTAAAGCGAGTATGATTACACAATTACTGACAGCTCTCCTTCAAATGATTTTAGCGATTGTTATGCTAAAAGTAAAAGTAGCCCGAGCCGATCTGCTTAGAGTTTTCTTGTTTTCACTTTCTTTATTTGCTGTGGGTTATTGGTTGCAGCTAGACGATTGGAGCTTAGGTCTCATCCTGACACTTGCAACGGGGGCAATTCTTGCAGTTCTTACAGGAATGTTCAGCCCAAGAGAAGCCGTTAAAATTTTAAAATCAAAGGACGAAGAGCCTACTATTTCTTAAAAGCACCCGTCTTTTTGTCGTAGCCGTAGGGACAGTGTTTGCAACCACTTTTGCAGCAATGACCTCGCTTAAGGTGGTACTTTTCAGTAAAAACAATATAACCTTCTTCCGAGTAGTAAAAATCCTCAGGATCCATTTTTGGTTTATTGCTAAACCCGCTCATGTCGTTCTCCCAACTCATTTTTTTAGATGTATGTAATAAGTCGCTTGATCTTTTCGATCAATGATCTTTGAAGTTATTATTTCTGATTTGAAGTTGGGGTAGTTCAATTTAAAAATAGAGTCTTGCTCCTTGTTGAGTATAAAGGCACCTGCTGGAATAGAGTCATAAATTTCACGAACTTTTACGGATGCAAACTCAACAATAATAGGGTTGTCATTTTTGGATAGGTAGAAAGGCAAACTAGGTTGTGCTCCAGGAGCATGAGCAATAATAATTGGTGCTCCATCTTTGATGTTATCCAACACGTATTCACTTACTTTTTCTGAACTGTTAATGTGCTGCGAAAAAAGTGGTGCCACAGCCCAAAGCGCAATTAGCAGGAGAATGCTACTGTAACTCTGAATGCGAAAAAAACGTTTAGACTTATAGTTCAACAGTTGAATGGTAATTGCTAACAAGTAGAATCCGCCTACTACAATAAGCGCGATCGTGAGGGCGTCATTAATCTCCACAAAGTAAGAGACGGCAATTAGAGCAACTCCAAGCGTTATGTTAAGCAAGTAGTGCAGTCCAGCTAGGAAAACGTGAGGCCGTGCATTCTTTTCTTTGTAATCGTTAATTCGGCTTCCAATTAGAATGGCTAATCCCACATGCGCGGGGATAACATAGGCTGGTAATTTACTAGGAGAAAACTCATAGATCAGCCATCCGGCAATCATCCAGGCCCCAAAAACAAAGAGTTTATTTTTATCCTTTCGAAAAGAAGTAAAACCATCCACAAAACCTTGAAAGAAATACATGGCAGACAACAAGAAGAAACCAAACATGAGTCCGAGATGCATTCCCGGAGGACCGGACTGCCCGTAGACTGCTCCAGAAACTCTACGTTTTACATACCAATCGTACATCCAGCTAAGGAATTCACCCCCATCTTGCTGCACCGTCAAATAGCCCCAGCCTACAACCGGGAGGAAAGCAACTGGTAAGAAAAACCAAGGGTGAAGTTTCAGTAAATTGAATCGATTGGGATGGAACAAGAACAGCAGTCCGGCAAAACCTCCCACAAAGATGATTATGGGCGGTCCTTTCGTTAGTAGCCCCATTGCAATTCCTAAATAGAAGAAAAAGCTCCATTTTAGCTTTGGCTCAAATAACGTTTGGATTAGCGCAAATCCTGAGAGCGTGGAGTAGAACAACAATGTAGCGTCCGTAACAGATACCTTAGCAAGCGAAGTGACCAAGATGGAGGTTCCGAGTACTAGCGTAGCTTTAAACGCAACATCAATTCCTAGCCATTTTTTGGTCTGATACAAAACGAGCAATAACGTGCCCAGAATTGCCAAAAAAGACGGAAATCTGACAGCAAATTCATTGTAGCCGAAAACGAGCATCGATAACGAAATGTCCCAAAAGTGCAAGGGAGTTTTACGATGGTCATGAGAAAAGTGATAGTCAGGAATGAGAAAATCCCCCTCTTCCAACATGGTTTTCCCAAACCCAGCATAGGCGGCTTCATCTTGATCCCATAAAGGCATTGCCCAATTATTTATGATCAGGATGACCACCAACAAGACCAATGCAATTATTTGATTTCTATTGAGCAAAATGAAACGATTGCCAACAAAGTTAGATGATATAAATAAATACGAAGTCTAACAACAAAAAATCGATGCGAAAATTTAACTTTGTGCCTCAATTCGAGGAAAAATGGCAAGAGTTTTAACAGGAATACAAAGTACAGGAACTCCACATCTTGGGAATATTTTGGGGGCAATCATGCCTGCCATCGAAATGAGTAATGACGGGAACAATGAATCCTTTCTTTTTATTGCAGATATGCATTCACTCACTCAGATCAAAGATGGTAACCAACTCAGAGAAAACACCTACAGTGTGGCGGCAACCTGGTTGGCTTTTGGGCTGGATGCCGAAAAAACGGTTTTTTACAGACAGAGTGATGTGCCAGAGGTGACAGAGTTGACGTGGTACCTCAGTTGCTTTTTTCCCTATCAGCGACTTACCTTGGCGCATTCTTTTAAAGATAAAGCCGATCGTTTGTCGGATGTGAATTCAGGTCTTTTTACCTATCCAATGCTCATGGCAGCAGATATTTTGTTGTATGATGCAAACTACGTTCCAGTGGGAAAAGATCAACTCCAACATCTGGAAATGACAAGAGATGTGGCCTCAAGAATTAATCATCATTATGAGGAAGAGTTATTGGTAGTTCCTGAAGCAAAAGTCCAAGAAGAAACTCAACTGGTTCCCGGAACTGATGGTGAAAAGATGAGTAAATCGAGAGATAATTACATCGATATTTTCATGGCAGACAAACCGCTGAAAAAGGCAATCAATAAGAAGATCATTACGGATGCAACACCACTAGAAGATCCAAAAGATCCAGGTTCTTCATCCATCATGGCTTTATACAAGTTGGTTGCCTCCAAAGATCAGGTAAACCAGTTGGATCAAAAACTCAGAGCTGGAGGTTATGGTTGGGGACATGCCAAAGGAGATCTTCATCAGGAATTAATCGATAAGTTTGGTGCTGCCAGAGAAAAGTACAATCATTACATGGCAAATAAGCACGAGTTGGATGAGGTGTTGGCAGTAGGTGCAGAAAAAGCAAGAGCGGTAGCCAAACAGACACTCGAACGAGTAAGAAATAAGATGGGATATTAATTTATTTAAAGTTTAAGTTGGCGATTAGCAATGTTTTTTTGGAGGACTCACTACTAGTTAATCACTAAAAAGCTAAAAACAAGACAATGAGCATTCAATTATCAGAACAAGAAGTTAATAGACGAGAGTCGTTAAAAAAATTAAGAGAACTTGGAATCAATCCATACCCTGCGGATTTATACCCTGTAGATAGCCTTTCCAAAGAGCTAAAAGAGAACTATGAAGACGGCAAAGAAGTTTGTCTGGCAGGAAGAATGATGAGTGTTCGTATTATGGGGAAAGCTTCATTTGCGGAGTTGCAGGATAGCGCAGGAAGGATTCAAGTGTACATTGCTAGAGATGAAATTTGTCCGGATGAGGACAAGACATTATATAATGATGTGTTTAAGAAACTCTTGGATTTGGGAGATTTTATTGGTGTAAAAGGAAAAATGTTCAAGACTCAAGTTGGTGAGATTTCGGTACATGTTACGGAACTGACCTTGTTGAGTAAGTCATTAAAACCTCTTCCATTACCAAAAACAGATGCTGAAGGAAAGGTACATGATGCATTTACTGATCCAGAGTTGAGATATCGTCAAAGATACGTTGATTTGGTGGTTAACCCGAAAGTGAAGGATGTTTTTGTAAAAAGAACAAAGCTCTTCAATGCGATGAGACAGTTCTTTAACGATGCTGGATACATGGAGGTGGAGACCCCCGTTTTACAGACTATCCCCGGAGGGGCCGCAGCAAGACCATTCATGACACATCACAACGCGTTAGACATTCCGCTCTACATGCGTATTGCCAATGAGCTCTATCTAAAAAGATTGATTGTTGGCGGATTTGATGGTGTTTATGAATTCTCCAAAAACTTTAGAAATGAGGGGATGGACAGAACCCATAATCCAGAGTTTACTGCGATGGAGATCTATGTGTCTTACAAAGATTATAACTGGATGATGGCGTTTACTGAAAAACTACTTGAGCATTGTGCAATAGCGGTAAACGGAACGACCAAAGCCACATTCAACGGACAGAACATTGATTTTAAAGCTCCCTACAAACGAGTGACAATGAGAGATTCAATTCTAGAATTTACTGGATTTGATATCAATGATAAATCGGAAGAAGAGTTGCGAGAGGCTTGTAAGAATTTGGGTGTTGAGATTGACGATACAATGGGTAAAGGAAAGTTGATCGATGAGATTTTTGGAGAAAAGTGTGAAGGAAATTACATTCAACCTACGTTTATTACTGATTACCCAAAGGAAATGTCTCCGTTGTGTAAGGCACATCGCGAAGATCCTAATTTGACAGAGCGTTTCGAGTTGATGGTTTGCGGAAAGGAAATTGCCAATGCCTATTCAGAGTTGAACGATCCGATCGATCAGAGAGAGCGTTTTGAGGATCAGGTAAAATTAGCCGAAAAAGGGGATGATGAGGCAACGGGTCTAATTGATCAGGACTTCCTTAGAGCACTGGAGTACGGAATGCCACCAACATCTGGTTTGGGAATCGGAATGGACCGTTTAATCATGTTTCTGACGGATAATCCAGCAATTCAGGAGGTATTGTTCTTCCCGCAAATGAGACCAGAAAAATGGAATGTGGTGCAAGAAGGACCCGCAATTGACCTCTCTGAAAATGAAAAATTGATCTACGATCTTTTGGTGGCAGAAGGTACAATGGACCTCAACGAACTGAAAGAAAAAGCAGGCTTGAGCAATAAGCAATGGGATAAAGGAATCAAAGGATTAACGAAACAAAACATTGCAAAGGTAACGAAGACAGAGGATGCTTTGACGGTTGATTTAGTCTAAGTAGAAAACAATATGAACAAAAAAAGTCCAGACAATAACGTCTGGACTTTTTTATTTGCTAATCTTTCTTTCGCTGTAATTTACGTTTTCTTAAAAAGATAATACCAACAATAAGTATCGGAATGATCAAAAACCATAGGTTGGTTATCGCCACAATGAAGCTAAGAATGATGTTCCATCCGTTGGCGAAACTGTCACCAAGTCGTGACGAAAAAGAAGGTTGAAACTCATCGATGTTCAGCTCGTTTTCCACCAGTTCTTTGTCCATTGATACATCCTGATAAAAGCTTAACTCCACCGTACTGTATTCAACATCGTAATCCAGTCTTAGGTTTCTTATAAAAGCTTCATCTTCCAGTTTTTGTTTGTGAAGCATGCTTTCATATGCACCAACAGCTTCACTTATTTTGTCCGTCTTATCCTCAATAGCTGCTTTGAGTTGTAGTTGGTACTTTGCCAGACGATTTTGCTCCAACTGATTTTCTAGTTCGTCAATGCTAATCTCATCAGCATCAATGATTCTTTGATCCAGAAATGTTACTTTCTGAGAAACCACCTTAAGTAAGGAATCCAGTTGATCCTTGGGAATTCTAATAATCATGTTGTTTTTTACTTGATAGGTTGTCACCTTTAATGAAGAATCATTAGAAATAGCGACTTTCTTTTCCCCTTCGACCTCACTATACAAATTTGTGTAGGTAACGATACCACCTAGTTTGGTAATGGCGTTTTCGAGGAAATAAGTGGTTTTACGCACGCTCTTGGTTTTAAACTTGATTTGAGCGGTTCGAATAAAACGCAATGTACTGTCGTTGATCGAAGTGGCTGCCACAGAGGAAATGGCCTCTTGGTGATTCTCTGCAGTTGAAGTCTCTTTTTTTGAGTTTTCATAAGTTGCTTCAGGAGCTTCAGCTTCAGCAGTTTCTTCGTAGCTAGCAGCTGACTCTCCTGATGTGTTCAGATCTTCGGCATAGCTTTCTTGCTCGGCAGCTCCACACGAAGCAAATCCCATGGCAACGATAAACGATAAGGTTTTGATTGAGTTTTTCATAATATTTGTTTTTTTTGATGATTACGAAACAAACCTATGAAGAGTGCGTTGGGTATAGTTGTAAAATGTTGGTAAACAGATTTGTAAAGTAATTTACAATCGTTTTACAACGTAAGTTTTGCTTCCTAAATGAGTGTTTTGGATTGTTGTATCTTTGTTATCACTTGAATTCATCAGACCGCATATTATTCAAACACCTGCAATCAAAAGTTGCTGAAAAGCTTCGGGAGATTTATCCTGAGATAAACGAAGACATGCAAGAGTGGAAAGGCGAGGAAATCGCTCTATTTCGTGAAGAACTGCAGCAAAAAGTTCAAGGAACAATAAGCGAAAAGTGGTTTTATACCCACATCAAAAACGAACAGGATAAGCTACCACGTGTGGATACGTTAAACCTTTTTTCGCAGTATATTGGTTTAAACAGTTGGAGCGCATTTACACATCAATTTTCAAGTCATGAGCGTACGGCTGAATCAACGGATCGAAGCAATCAGCAAATCACAATGCCTAAGCCAGAACGAAAGAGAGGTTTGTATATTTTGATGGCTTTGGTAACTATCGGTTTAGTCATGTATTTTAGTTTTGATACGGAGAAAGAAATTCACTACAAAATATGTTTCATTGACAAGCATACCCACCTACCTGTGGCAGATTCTTTCCTGGAAATAAAGATGATAAAAGGTGACGAAACACCTATGTTTTTTCCATTGAAGTCAAGCTGTATTAGCGGAGTGGGTGGAGAAGTTGACTTTATTGTGAAAGGAAGATTTTATAAGCCGCTACACGTCAAAAGAAAGATCAACAGTACAACGTACGAAGAGTCAATTTTTCTAGAACCGGATGATTACTCCATGATTTTGCATCTCTTTGCCAACTCTCAAGTGGAAGACTGGAAGGAGCGAAGAAATCAACTATCTGAAATGCTTCACGAAAACCTAAAAGCTTACGAAATTAGCAAGGATGGTTTTACAATAGACGTGCTAACGAAGGATGAGTTTATCAATAAAATGACCATACCGACCAAAGTCCTAAAGAAAGTAGCCATTGTTCATACAGAGTATGATGGAGATAAAATGTCGTTAATTAAGTTCACCCAAGAATGAGAATAGCAGGGATGACATATCGTTCGTGGATTTACCTCTTAAGTTTAGTTGTCTTTTTAGGGTGTGCTGAAGGTTCATCAGAAGACCAGAGTGATGCAAAAGAAGAGATGGCAGGTGAGCAGGCAGAGAACACAGAAGAGGAAGCCAGTGCGGCTGTTCAAAACGCTGAAGAAAATAGCAAAAAGGAAAGTAAATTAGTCGTTAAAAAATGGAAAAGCAAAGCCAAGCAGCAGTTGCAATCTATGGAAGATTTGTTGCTGATTCTTCAGGATACTACGCTAGATCCAGCATTTAGGATTGAGATTGAAAAGGAATTAAGTTTACTTTATTCTAATCAAGATTCCGTACTGTACGAACTCATGTCCAAAGACATTAACTTTAAGAACTTCAAAGCACTAGAGTTGGAGAATGGAGACACCTTATCATTATCCTTCAAGAATAAAAAGGATGGGCTGAAGGCTAAGTTTGTAGTTGTATCTGAAGCAAAGGACTTTGGAGGAACAACCGAGGTGATTGAGCAATTACGGATTATTTCTATCCAATCAGAATAGAAAAGACTCTGATATCCAAGAGAATAAAGTCAGGAATAACTGATTTTTATCAGCTCTCGCGTGTTTTTCGTATAGAAATCAAAGGATCAACAAGAGTTCTTTCTAATTTTGTCCTATCAAAAACTGATAAATGAAAAAGAACACAATTCAACTAACGCTATTCGTGCTGCTTATGCTCTCACTGATAGCAAGTTGTAAAAAGTACGACCCCGCAAAGCTAACATCAACAGCCTGGACTCCGAATTTAGCCGTTCCTCTTGCTCACGGGCATTTCACTGTTTATGATATCCTAGCAAGAACAGATAGTAATGATGTAGTGGTTATCGATCCAAGTACTGGACTTATTGCATTGGTTTATCGTGGCGAGATTGTTTCTTACGAGGCAGATGATTTGGTGGATATGCAGGACTATTCTACTTCAGTGAGCTTGGGTGATGCGGACTATTCGATTGGAGTGTCTGGAAGCTACACAGGAACTTCTTCTGGAAGTCAGTCCAATGAGGTTAATCCAACCTTAAATAGTGGTGTTGAGCTATATACAACTACCTTTAAACAAGGCACGATGAACATTAACATCACAACTGATTTAGCGCATGATGTTGATGTTACAATTACGATCCCTGATTTACTGGAAGGAGGAGTAACTCCTTTTACGCGAACAATTACTTTGTCCTACAGTGGGTCAGTTCCACAAAGTGGTAACCAATCTGTTGATTTAACAGCTGCCATGATGGATTTTACAAATGGGGGAAGTTCTTTTAATGAATTCGATATCCAGACCGATGTAACCATTTCTGGAACTGGGCAACCGATTACCGGAACCGAGTCAGTAGATGTTCAGTTTGACTTTGTGGGGCTGGAGTTTGAAAAGTGTACAGGATACTTCGGACAGCAGTCCATAGCCGTAGGCAATGATTCCATTTTGCTTAAAATTTTTGATAACGAACCTGATGGTTATTTTGAACTTCTTGACCCGAGAGTAAGATTTACAGTAACTAATGAGTTCGGAATCCCGTCTGAGATTTCATTGGCCAATTTAATGACAATTGAGCAATCAACAGGTAATACATTTGTTTTAGGAGGATATCCTTCTACAATAGACGTGTCTGCTCCTTCTTCAATGGGGCAGAGTACTACAACAATCCTCGAACTGAATCAGGGAAATACCACCAACATGGCTACGGTTATTACGCCTACGCCTCAGTGGTTTTATTTTGAAGGTAATGCTACCTCAAATCCTGATGGAAACATAGGGACTAATTTCTTGGTTGATACGAGTGTTTTAAGAGTAGATGTAGAGGTAGAAATGCCAATGGAAGGATTTGCTTATGGATTCTCAGTTTCAGACACCATTGAGTTTTCATTTAGCGAGGATGTAAATTACATCGAAAGTTTGATGTTTAGAATTAACGTAGACAATGGGTTTCCGGTTGAGCTTTTAGGAGAGGCAGCTGTGTTAGACTCCAACAAGAATGTGCTCTTCTATCTATGGGATTCACCAGAAAATGTGATCGAGTCTGCTCCGGTTGATGCCAATGGCAGGGTGACTGAGTCTTTTCAAAAAATTACAGATGTTTATTTGGGGGAATCAGAAATTGCTCAAATGAGCGATGCTGCTTACCTTGTAATAGGCGGTGTAGCACAGTCTTTAGAAGGTCCATCCGGACAAATTGTTAAGTTATTTGAGGACTACGTGATTGATCTAAAGGTTGGGATGCAAGTTCAAGGAAGTATTGATTTATAGGAATGAGGCGTATGAAAAATTTAAAGAAAATAATGTTGTTGCTTCTTGTTTTAGTCGGTGGAAGCTGTTGGTCACAAGAAGATTTTTTATTGTATAGCTTTGATAATCTGCCGCAGGGTCATTATGTAAATCCTGCCTATCGGATTTCCTCGAAGTCGTTCACCACGTTACCGTTGTCCAATACTTATCTAGGGGCAAGTCACTCAGGTTTTAAGCTCAAGAATCTAGTGGTGATTCGTCCAGATGACTCATTAGAGCTAAGACCAGATATTGCAATTGATAAAATGGCAGACCTGAATTATGTCAAGGCAAGTATCAATAATGAAATTTTAGGACTTGGTTTTAAAGCAGGAGAGTCTTATATCAGCTTCTCGTGTCAGCATAAAACCAACTTTCGATTCATGTACCCCAAAGATTTATTCAGACTAGCATTTGAAGGGAACGGAAGTTCTTTACTTGGTGAACGAGCCAGTATGGATGGTTTTGGTATTGACCTGTTGTCTTACCTAGAATTTGCTGTTGGTTTTAACCGAAAGTTTGGCGATAAATTCACCTTTGGTGGACGGTTAAAATATATTCAAGGATTAGGGACAGTTTACACAAAGCACAGTCAACTTGGTTTACATACAGACGAAACCACGTTTGATTTGACGTTGGACGGTCAGTTAACGGTTAACTCATCGAACACAGCCATTATGTTGGATAGCAATTTTACGGGGCTGCAAATACAGGATTTCACCTCTTTTCCAAATCACGGAATGGGACTCGACCTTGGAGGAGTTTATGAACTGAATGAAAAACTGTCGTTATCTGCTAGTGTTCTAGACTTAGGTGTCATCAAGTGGAATTCCAATGTGAGCAACTACTCTTCAGACAGTGTGAGTTTTACCTTCAAAGGAGTTGATATTAATGAGTTTTTGTCAGATAGTTCAGATGTCCTAAAATCCATTGAAGATAGCCTTACAGGTTTATTTGGATACACTTCAAACGGAGAGAGTTTTACAACCCCTCTGTTTACCCGAATTTATATCGGAGCGAGTTATCAACTTACCGAAAAATTTGGAGTAGGAGCAAATTGGTACAGTGAGTTTATCCACAGAAGATACCGTGGAGCTTTAACCCTTTCTGGAAATGTAGAAATCAAGAACTGGTTCCAAGCTGGAATCAACTATACTTACTATTCCAGAGACTACTTTAACATTGGTCTTGGCTTTTCTATTAGCGGAGGTCCTATCCAGTTTTATGCGATCTCAGACAACCTTTTGGGAATGTTTGTTCCTCAAGCTAATAAAAACTGGCATACAAGGTTCGGTATTAACTTCCTGATGGGGTGGAGAGAGAAAGAGCAACGAGCTAGTATGGACTAGAAAATTTTAGGAGTTGAGTAAAATCATCTTCATAGACAATTTCTCCATTATTATAAGCTTTCTCGTAGAGCTTTGTAGCGAGTGTGTCGCTCGGGTCCAACACGTACTTTCCAACGATAAGTAAGTAATCCACATTTAGTTCCTGTCCGATACATGAGAATTGATCCGACTGGGAGGAGCGAATGCATTCTTCGTAAGGCGCTTTGTAAATCAAGGGGAAATAATCTTGACGAGCTGAAGTGTTCTCCAGAATCAAAACTTGTTTGTCCGAAGTACCCATAAGATTAGAAATGTGAAAATCGTCCCAAACTAGCGAATTGAATACAGGATAAATCACACTATTATTGTCTATGTGGTCAGTTGCTGCAATCATTGATTTAGCATGACCGTTGAGCATCTTCCAGTAAGGTAAATTGCAACTAACCTGAAAAACTAAGAGGCCAATTCCTGCTGCTGCAGAAAGAATAGAAAGAGCTTTGTTTGATGCAACTACGTGGGTGGCACCAACTAGCACGAATAACCAGAAAATATACTCAATTCTTACCGAAAAAACAGAAGCGTAACCAACCGAGTCAGGTAACGTAAAATAAAGGAACAAGAAAACCAGTGCGGCTAATGGTAGTGACCAATTCTTCTTGCTTTCTTTTCGAGAGATCGAAAAAATAAATAACATCAGGATCAGTCCTAAAACAACTAACTTGATCCAATTGATGAGTGTGCCTTGTTCTGCATCTTCGGGTTTAATAACAATGGAAAAACCAGAGGTAAGACGTGAGATTAATTCGGAGGTTTCAAGCCAGTTGTATTCAGATTGCCTCGAACCCATAAACAGCAGCGTAAGCAACAAACCAGGTGAAGCGGACAACAATATGAATAATCCATGTTTGAGTTGCTTTTTGCTCCAATGCTGTTTTTTCCATTCCATCAAGATGTCGATGAACAGGTACAGTCCAGCAAAGAAAAAAGGAATGACATGAGAGCAATAGGTCAAGAGAAGCAACAAGCCAAAAGCAATGTACTTGTAGACAGACCACCCATTTGCTTTGAAACGGTCATAAAACCCAAGTGTCCACAAGGCAAAGGAGGCTGCAAAAATAAAGTTGTAGAACCCACTGAAAAAGAGGTAGGAATAAACAAAAGGAAAGAGCAAAAAAGGAAAGGTTTTTGTTTTTGTGGGTTGTGCATTGCTCCAAAAAAACATTCCTGAAATCAGCAGGATAATGTGGAATAGATGGAAAATTTTGAGCGCAATAACTCCAGAAAAAAGCTGCTGTAATCCTCCCAAAATGAGGATCGTAAAATAGTTAGGAGTAAAGTTGTCATTGATTTCAAAAAAGGAGGAATAGAATCCCTTTTCACTTAGCAATTCGTAGGCAATTCGGGATGAGTAAAGGTGATTAGGACCATCCAGCGTGATCAGGTAATCCATCGAAAAGATTGGAACACAAGCGATGAGACAACCAACAATGAATAGTACGAGTTGGATGAATGACCAAACGTTTTGTTTTTCTTTTGGATCAGTAGTCATTGTAGGTGTTCCAGAGTGAAGTGCGTATACCAGCCTGAATTAAGTGAAATACTTCTGTTTGTCCGCTACTTCTATCCGTTCTAAGCGTATAGTTTACAAATCCACGTAAATTAAGTTGGGGAAGAATGTTGTACGAAACATTTAATTGATTCCACCAAACAATATGTTGCTCGCCCTGTCCAATATAATGGTCAAAGTCTCCATCGCGATTCGTATACGATTCAAAGATGTCGCCTCCATAATTAATTGATCCGCTATTCTTTCCGATGTCTTGATATTGTGTTTGTAGACGAAAAAACCAACGACTCTTCTGATAACGAATGATCTGAGTTACTTCATAAAAGTTTGCCCCGAGCGGATGTGCCAGAGATTGTCCCAAATGACCATAGTTGAGCACCGAGTACTTGTGCGCAAATGTGTAGGGTCGTGAGAAGTTATACTCCAATTGATAGGATAGCCCTTCGATGTTAGCTAAGTTAAAGGTTTTGAAACCAAATTGAATGCCATACTTGTTAGCCCACCAACCGTTATTTTCTCGAAATGCACTTAATAGAAACTCGTCAAACACAAGCTGAGAATACAGGGTATATTTGTCAAACATCGTGTAGCGCAAGGAACCTCCAAACAGCACGTTATCGTTAGAGCCGATAGCGTATTCAACAGGACGGAAAAAAATAATTGGATTCAGGTAATTGGGATCAAAATTTCGATTTCCGAGGGTGTCTTTTTGAGCAAAAATTACCGTTTCATAGAGTGTGAAGTTGAGATTTCTTAGAATGTTCCAACTTAGCTGATGACTGGTTACAAATTTTCTTTGAAAACCATTGTAATGATTGTCTACGTGCATGGCATACAAGTTAGTATAGCGCACATTCCAAAATGAACTCATGATCCTGAAGAAAGGGTAGGGAGAGGCATTGTCAGAAAGAAGAAACGTACGGTATCCGTCACCCCAAAAGTGCTTGCCGTTACCTACGGTAAGATCAAAATATTCATTGGGGGAGTAGTTCAAGTAGAACTCATAATGGTGAACAAAATCATTCCCTTGATTAATGCCTAATCCATTTACAGCTTCACGCATAAAAACACTTGAGTCCTGAAAAGCAAATCTTGGAAACTGACCGAATCGATAAAACCCAGAAAGTCCAAGTTTATTTCCGCTTTTCGAAAAGTAAAGTCCACCAGCGTACTGAGGTCGAATACCCTCCCCGTTTTGAAATAAGGAATTCCCTTCTACAAGTGGTGATATGAATGTATTGGATGAGCCAAGAGCGAAACCCTCGAAAGGATTCAGACTATCTGCCACAAAGGGGGATATGTCTTTCCTTAGGTACGGCTTCATCCCACTGTGGAAATTGGTGACTTGCTGTTCGTACAGCTTGTGCTCGAAAGGATACACCAGTTCATTGTTAAGCGGAACAATCTCATTTTGTGCAGATGAGATTGTCGCTGATGCAAGTAGGATATGGAACCAAATTAATCTAAGCACTTTTCGGTTTAATGATAAAAGGTATGGTGGTTAGAAATGCTGCAATCACAAAAGTGAGTAAGAACTGTATGGTAGGATCGACTTCAATGAAGTACTGAATACCAACTGCGCAAGCTACAATGACAATGTTGTAAAGATAAAGCCATAGCACGGTCTGTCTGTGATTCATGCCGAGTGCGATGAAGCGGTGGTGAATGTGATTTCTATCGGCTGTAAATGGCGAAACTCCCTTGAATGCTCTAATGCTAAATACCCGAAGGGTGTCAATCAATGGATAAACCATAATGGCCATCACCAGAATCGGCATATTAGGTTCAAACCATTCTGCCATTTTTATAGGCTCTAGATCCACCGCGTTAATGGCTAGAACGCTGATGATAGCACCTACCGTCAGAGAACCTGAGTCACCCATGAAAATTCTAGCAGGAGAAAAATTAAAGACCAAAAAACCAAGTAGCGCTCCGCTCAGCACGAAGCCAAGCAAAGCAAGAGGGACATTCCCATTGATAAGGAAACAGACGCCAAAACAACTTGCTATAATGAACCCGATACCTCCAGCAAGTCCATCCAGTCCATCAATCAGGTTAATGGCGTTAACCACTACGATGTAAACAAATAATGAGAGCAAGTAGCTTTGCCATACTTCAAGTTCTTCTGATGATCCGAAAAGTCCATGCATAGAAGTGATTCGAATATCAGCGAGTACAACTAAGATGAAGCCCACAACCATATGTGCTACAAGTTTTTTCATCGGAGCAGTCCCAATAATGTCGTCTTTTACTCCCACAAAGAAGAGGAGAATAAGGACGGCTATCAGGTGTTTAAAGTTCGTAAGCATATGTGGCAGGTGATCATATTCTTCTGGGAACCATAACGCATAGGAGAACACAATCGCACCAAAGATCACGATCCCGCCAATGGTGGGGATACTTCTGCTGTGCAGCTTTCTTTCTTCTGAAGGTTCGTCCACAAGGTGTTTCAGCTTGGCCACCTTAATGAGCGAAGGAATTGACATCAATACAACAAAAAATGCCGTAAGAAATCCTAGAATGATGATGGTAAGTCCTGGTGTTACTGACATAATTATAAGTCTAAATAAAAGTTGTTAAGGTTGCACCGCACTCCCAATGCAAAAAAGAAGTCACGCTGATTATCAGCAGAGTTATCAAGGTTGGTAAGGATTCGTTGGGTAACCTGTCCAAAAAACTGAAGACGAGTTTTGATGTTAAATTCGTATCCGCCCTCAATTTTCCAAAAGTAAGTTTGGATGTTTTGATATTCAATATCTTCGATAAGAGAATTGTCACTCGATCTAAAGATATTTTCACCCAATTGAAGTTGATCTCCTCTTTTTCTAAAAGTCGCATTAAACTGCACATCAGCAAACCATCTATCGTAGTAAAAATGATAAAGAAGCACCGCTTCACTGAATGATGCTCCAAGTGGATGCGCTAGTTCTTGATTCATGTGCGTGTAGTTCTGAAAGATATTTGCACTACTGTGCGAGTACATGTAGGACGGAACGGAATTAAACTCTGCTAAAAACCAGTTGCGTTCTAATCCGAAGGGAGTAAACCATTTCCCGCCAACTTGAAAACCTATACGGTCAAGATCATCCACGGCTACTTGAGCAAAAACCTGATAAGAAGGCTTTAAATAAGAAGCAGAAAACCCTAAAAGCGTATTGTTCTCTCCCTGTAGACCACTTAGAGCAGTATTAACGCCAATAATGGGGTTGTAAAAAGATGGGTGTGGATTGACAAATCCAATCGAGTCTTCATACCGCTTGTAGATTGTTCCCTCAAACAAACCAAACTCTAAGTGTGGGTTCGGCTTGAAAGAGAGGTAGTGGAAGTTCTCATTTTTTCGCTTGAACAATGCTTCAGTAGATACCGTTGTCTCCGATCTAGATAAGGATTGCATCCAAGCATAAGTGCTCATATATTGCCACTTATTGTTCTTAGATTTTAGGTTCAATGCCAAATAGGGGTAATTACTTGCGTTGTCAGATAACAGCAGACTGCGATATCCGTGACCGATGAAAAGTTTGTCGTGCCCAAACTTCAGGTTAAACCAATCGTTCATTTTCCAACTAACTGTTCCCATTGAATTTCCAACGTCCCAGCCGACCTCTTTGAATGGTTTTACTCTACCTATGCCAGGGGCAATGCCTCTTCTGTCCACCAGCGTGTCGATAAAATAGGGATAAATGAATTGGTTTTCGTAAAATCTGGTCTCAAAGGAAATGTTCTTACCAATATTTCCAACCACTCTAAAACCTCTTGTATTGGTACTCAACTTTTTATTGTCAACATCTGAGGTCTGAGAATACCTTCTTCCGTAGGAAAGGTCGAGTAGTAAGTCCATCCCAATGTGAACATCTTTGCGATGAATTTCTAAAAGATGTTTTTGATAAAGTAAAACGGTGAAATCGTAGTAATAATCTCCGGTATCTTTAAACGTGTTGTTGAACGTTTGCTTTGATAAGAACCATTGGTTATAGGGTCTTACTCCAGTGTGTAGCAAAGAATCTTTTTCCGATTTTACTTGTAAAACTTCCTGAGAAATTCCAAAATTCAGGGGAATGTCATACTGCTGCGCTTGTGAAACTAGCACACAAAACCACAGTAATATGAGACTCAGATATGACTTCAATAATTAAAATATTGCTTGTTCAACAACTTCTTCATAAACGGCACTAATTCCTTCTCGAAGATCAATGCGATGTCTCCAGCCTAGGCCATGCATTTTGGTCATGTCGAGTAGTTTTCTGGGGGTGCCATCTGGTTTGTCTGTGTTGAAGGTAAGTTCTCCTTCAAAACCAACAATATCTTTAATGAGGAGTGCAAGCTCCTTAATGGAAACGTCTTCTCCACATCCAATATTAACCAGTTCTTTTTCGTTATAATTTTCCAACAAGAAAAGACATGCTTCTGCCAAATCATCTACGTGCAAGAATTCTCGTTTAGGTGATCCTGTGCCCCAGATTTCTACAGAGGGCAAGTTCTCTTCTTTTGCCGTGTGGAATTTTCGGATAAGCGCAGGTAAAACGTGTGAATTATTCAAATCGTAATTGTCGTTAGGACCGTACAAGTTAGTCGGCATGGCAGATATAAAATTGCATCCATGCTGATCTCTGTATGCCTCACACATCTTGATTCCTGCAATTTTTGCAATGGCGTAGGGTTCGTTAGTAGGTTCTAGTAAACCTGTAAGCAGATATTCTTCCTTGAGCGGTTGAGGTGCCATCTTAGGATAGATACAAGAAGACCCTAAAAATAGTAGTTTGGTCACATTGTGCTCAAACGAAGCTTGAATAACATTGGCTTCCATCATCAAATTATCGTAGATGAAATCAGCTTTGTATGTATTGTTGGCATGAATTCCACCAACTTTGGCAGCCGCTAAGATGACATAATCAGGCTTTTCTTGCGCAAAAAATTGCCGCACCGCTTCCTGATTCCTTAGGTCTAGTTCAGAAGATGTTCTAACCAGCAGATTGCTGTATCCCTCTTGTTCTAATTTTCTAACGATTGCCGAGCCTACCATCCCTCGATGACCTGCAATATATATTCGGTCAGTCTTGTTCATTATTCGAAGTAGTTTAACGTTTCATGACCACCTTCCTTAAGGTATTGGTCTCTTTTAAAAAGTTCTACATCACTAGAAACCATGTCTTTTACTAGGGCTGCTAGATCGTATTCATGTTTCCATCCTAATTCTTCTTTTGCCTTGGTAGGATCACCAATTAGCAAGTCCACTTCAGTAGGTCTGAAATATTTTGGATCTACACGAACAATAACCTCTCCAGAAGCCTTATTTACACCCACTTCATCAACACCTTCACCTTTCCATTCTAACTCCATTCCCACTTCTCTAAATGCCAAGTCTACAAAATGCCTTACCGTGTAGGTTTCACCAGTTGCTAAAACATAATCTTTAGGTTCCTCTTGTTGAAGCATCAGCCACATTCCTTTGATGTAGTCTTTTGCATGTCCCCAGTCCCTTTTCGCGTCCATGTTTCCAAGGAACAAGTTTTTTTGAAGACCCAACGATATTTTCGCTGCAGCACGGGTAATTTTTCGGGTCACAAAAGTTTCACCTCGTATCGGACTTTCATGGTTGAAAAGGATTCCATTGCATGCAAATAGTCCATAGGCTTCTCGATAGTTTTTAACAATCCAAAAACCGTATAATTTTGCTACACCATAAGGACTTCTAGGGTAAAATTCAGATTCTTCGTCATATAACCCTTTGCTGTTTTTGTTGGACTCCAGTCCGCCATACAATTCACTGGTTGACGCCTGGTAAAATTTGGTTTTATCTGCAAGCCCAAGTATTCGAATGGCTTCAAGAATTCTTAGTGTACCCAGTGCATCCGAGTTAGCCGTGTATTCCGGTGTTTCAAAAGAAACCTTCACATGCGATTGAGCAGCAAGGTTATAAATCTCGTCAGGTTGAACCTCCTGAATGATTCGAATGAGGTTAGTGCTATCGGTCAAATCTCCATAGTGTAAGAAAAACCTTACATCATTTTCATGTTGGTCTTGATACAAATGATCAATTCGATCTGTATTAAACAACGAACTTCTTCTTTTTACACCATGAACGACATAGCCTTTGTTTAACAGAAATTCTGCCAAATATGCTCCGTCTTGTCCAGTTACTCCTGTAATTAATGCAACTTTCATAAAATGATTTATTGAACGGGTAAAGGTAATACTCCCCGTACTCTAAACAAAGATAAATATGATGTTTCAACGCCATTTAGCGGTTAATCAACTACTTTTTTGCACAAAATTAAACTCTGGCTTGAAATTTGCCATTACTAATTTGAATACGAAAAAAAAAGTAAGAATGCCACAAAAAGTGCATAGCGAGAATGAGTTGAGAAAGTACGGACTACTTTTCTTGGGTATAGTGTTAGATGCAATAGGTATGCTAACGTATGCAATTCCTTTTTTTGGAGAATTGTTCGATCTACTGTGGGCTCCAGTCAGCGCATTGCTCGTTTGGTTACTGTACCGAAAGACTTATGGTTCCGTTGGAGGGTTATTTAGCTTTTTTGAAGAAATTCTCCCAGGCGCAGACGTGATTCCTACGTTTACGGTTATGTGGTTTGTTCGCTATTATGTTACCACCGAAAAGAAACTTTCAGGGGAGGCTACCGCACAATAAACCAGTTGTTCAGCAACTGTTCACGGTTGTACTTCATTTCCTCTTGAGTGCTATAATCAATGAGTTCTTTTCCAGCAAATTTAGCAATAGCATGACCAGCAGCGGTGTCCCATTCCATGGTAGGTGCAAATCGTGGGTAAACATCTGCCACACCTTCTGCCACTAAGCATATTTTAAGCGAACTTCCCATGGATACAACTTCTACTTCTCCATGTTTTTCTTTGAGCTCGTTAAAGTAGGCTTGTGTTTCATCACTCATATGAGATCGGCTGCCAACGGCTACAAAATTAGACGTAGATTTGGGTTGGGGTAATTCAACCGTCTTACCGCTGACTTCCTTGAAAGAACCAAAGTCTTTCATTCCGTAATAGAGCACCTCTTTTACCGGAACGTAGATCACTCCCATCACGGGAATGCCGTTTTCAATCAAAGCAATGTTTACTGTAAACTCACCATTTCTTTTGATGAATTCTTTGGTGCCGTCTAGCGGGTCAACAATCCAAAGTTGCTCCCAATCTTTGCGCTCATCAAAGGGGATTGATTTTCCTTCTTCGCTTAGCACTGGAATTCCTGTTTTGTTTAGAAAGGCCACAATTGCATTGTGCGCATTTCGATCGGCCTCGGTCAAGGGAGTTTTGTCTTCCTTCATGTCTACCTTAATTTCTCCGTTATAGACCTCTAAAATCTCTTTTCCTCCTGCAAGCGCAGCTTCTTTGGCAATTTCCAGCAATTCTTTCATGGTAAATTTATTTAGGACAAAAGTAGAACTTCAATTAATTTCTGGAGAGAATCGCGCTAATATTTTCCGAGTTTGGCTATTTACACAATATTACATTGGGTGTCGCCATAAGTTTTTGTAATTTCGCGACCTATAATCAAAATATTCATGGTATAAATGTGGCAACAGATTGCTAATGGTATATTGAGGTATCGCTTGTTTATCATCATTGGTTTAGCACTAATGACGGTATTCATGGGGTTGGAGGCCAGAAAAGTTGAGCTGCAGTATGAATTTGGGAAGCTATTGCCAAAGACAGACTCTACGTACCTTGAGTACACGCATTTTAGAGATACTTACGGGCAGGATGGGTTAGTTATAGTAGTTTCAGCCGAAATGGATGACTTCTACACCCCCGAAAAATTCGCTAAGTGGTATGAGTTTGGAAATGCTATAAAGGAGTTTTCAATTGAAGATGTAAGCAAAGATGATGGAAGTGTTCTGTACCCGATTGATTCTGTCTTCTCAGAGGCGCATTTGTATAATATCATCAAGAATAACGAAGAAAAGAAGTTTGAGTTAGCTCCGTTAATAACAACACCCCCTGATAGCAAGGAAGAACTGGACTCAATCAAGTCGGTAGTGCATAGTCTGCCGTTTTATCAAGATTTGATTTATAAAGATTCGTCAGACATTCATTTGATGATGATCTTTGTAAATGAGCAAATCTTCAACTCCAAAAGCCGTGCAAACATGGTAGCCGAATTGCATGACCTTTGTGAAACCTATACAAAGCACTTTGGAGAATTGAGGTATAGCGGTCTTCCCTACGTTAGATCCGTTACCATGAATAAGGTGAAGTCTGAATTGGGACTTTTTGTTGGCCTGGCGGTGCTGGTAACCGCACTGATCTTGTTCTTTTTCTATCGATCCGTAAAGGTAGTTTTAACCTCGTTATTGGTGGTGATGATTGGAGTGATTTGGAGTTTGGGTACCATTAGTTTATTCGGATATAAGATTAGTATTTTGATGGGGCTAATGCCTCCGCTGATGATTGTGATTGGTATACCAAACTGTGTCTATCTAATCACTAAGTACCAGCAGGAAATTATTGGACATGGTAACAAAGCCAAGGCATTGTTGAGAGTTATCCGAAAGGTAGGTAATGCAACATTCCTGACCAATGCTACCACGGCCATGGGATTTGCTACTTTCTTGCTCACGAAGAGTGACATGATGCGAGAGTTCGGAGCCGTTGCAGCCATCAATATCATTGCGTTGTTTTTTATCTCAATCCTTGTAGTTCCAATTGTCTATAGCTACCTAAAACCACCCAAGGAGAAGCATACAAAGCACCTAGAGAAAAAATGGCTAGATAAGGTCATTGAAGCGTTACTTTCGATTTCTCAGAACTACCGACCAGCAGTTTACATTTCTAGTTTGGCAGTAGTCAGTTTGGGGATTTTTGGAATGAGTTTGATGAAGACCTCAGGTAATATCGTAGATGATCTTCCCAAGGGAGACGCTGTGGTCAAAGATCTAAAGTATTTTGAGGAGCATTTTAACGGTGTAATGCCGTTTGAAGTTTTGGTGAGGAGTCAGGATACACTTTACAAAAACGGAAGCCTACCCAATTGCAAGAACTTAGCAAAAATTGATAGCATTCAGTCCCTACTTGAGCAGGAAGATAAGTTATCCAAGTCGCTATCCTTGGTAGATGGTATTAAGTACATTTCTCAAGCCTATAGTGGTGGTAATGAAGAAAGTTTTGAGTTGAGATCATGCGATGGCTTGGTTAGTATGATGGGGTCGAGTTACTTCAAGAACACCTTTAATATAGAGGATAAAGACAAGTCTTCTGAGTTTCTTTCGAGTTTTATGGATAGCACGCACACCGAAACAAGAATTACCGTTCAGATTAAGGATGTAGGAATTGATTCAATGGATGCGTTGCTTAGCAGAGTAAAAGGTAAAATCGAGTCAGTACTTCATGCCGAAGTTGTAGAACTAGAAGCCGCACTTTCTGGAGATAGTTTGACTGCGGATTTAGATTTATTTTTCGATCATCATCCGTGGGCTCTTTCAGCGATAGAGGATACACTAATCACCAGAGGAGTGGTAGATGAGTTCGATTTTCTTACCGATGAAGAACTCATCAAAACATTTTACAAAGACAAAGAGTTTCAGAACACCTTGAGCGGTATCGTGCTTAGTGAGCAACTGGATTATACAGTAACGGGTTCAGGGGTGATTTATACGAAAGGTACAACCTATCTTGTTGGTAACCTCTTTACAAGCTTAATCGCTGCAGTTATCGTAATTGGAATTTTGATGTCGTTGCTCTTCCGATCATGGCGGATGGTGTTAATATCTCTTATTCCCAACATATTACCCCTAGTTTTTACAAGTGGATTGATGGGCTATTTAGGTGTGCCGATTAAGCCTTCTACAATTCTTGTGTTTAGTATTGCATTTGGTATTTCGGTAGATGATACCATTCACTTCTTAGCCAAGTATAGGCAAGAGTTGAAATTGCAAAGCTGGAACATTAAGGGGTCTGTGCTCAACGCCATTAAGGAGACAGGTGTTAGTATGGTTTACACATCCATTATCCTGTTTTTTGGGTTTTCTATTTTCATAGCGTCCAACTTTGGAGGTACACAAGCTTTAGGAATCTTGGTGTCAGTAACGTTGTTTGTAGCCATGCTATCTAACTTGATCTTACTGCCAACCTTATTACTTACGCTAGAAAAGTGGGCCACAACAAAAGCATTCAGAGACCCGTTATTGTCTGTGGTTGACGAAGAGGAGGATATAGAATTGGAAAAATTGGAAATATTAGAAGATTGATTTGGAATAAAATCTACTAATTTTGTTTTTAATACAACAACTATGAAAGGAATTATACTAGCAGGAGGTTCAGGGACAAGATTGCACCCACTTACGCTTGCTGTGAGCAAGCAGTTAATGCCTGTTTACAATAAACCCATGATCTATTATCCGCTGTCAACGTTGATGATCGCAGGAATTCGAGAGATCTTAATTATTACCACTCCGCATGATCAGGAGGCTTTCAAAAAACTTTTGGGAGATGGATCTCAGTGGGGAGTTAAGTTTGAATACTGTATACAGCATGAACCGAATGGGTTAGCACAGGCGTTTGTGCTCGGAGAGGAGTTTATTGGAGATGAAAAAGTAGCGTTGGTTCTAGGAGATAATATCTTTTTTGGAACCGGAATGGGAAGAATGCTTCGGGATAGTTTGAATCCTGACGGAGGACTTGTATTTGCCTATCACGTTTCAGACCCAGAAAGATATGGTGTAGTAGATTTTGATAAAAGCTTGAATGTACTTTCGATTGAAGAAAAGCCAGTTGAACCCAAATCCAACTATGCTGTTCCAGGGTTGTATTTTTATGATAATGATGTAGTCGATATAGCCAAGAACCTGAAGCCAAGTGCTAGAGGAGAGTATGAAATAACGGACGTCAACAAAACTTACTTAGAAAGAGGAAAGTTGAAAGTGCAAATCTTAGAGCGAGGAACCGCGTGGCTCGATACTGGAACCTTTCAAAGTTTGATGCAGGCTGGTAGTTACGTAGAGACCATTGAGCAAAGACAAGGAATGGGTGTGGGATGCGTTGAAGCAGTTGCCTATTCTAGAGGGTTTTTAGATGCTGAACAATTGGAGCGATTGGCAAAACCTCTTCTAAAAAGTGGTTACGGTAACTATCTTATGAGTATTTTAAAAGGAAGAAGCAAGTAGTATATGCGATCAATACAGGAATATCAGCAGGTTATTTTAAGAGAACTAGATAAGTTCTTAGCTAGCGTTAAGGGAACAGAATTGTATTCGCCCGTTAAGTACATTCTTAGCCTTGGTGGTAAGCGAATGCGACCTGTACTTACATTGATGGGAACAGACATGTTTGATGGAGATTTGAAAGATAGCTACAGCTCGGCTTTGGGGATAGAAGTGTTTCACAATTTCACACTGTTGCATGACGATATCATGGATAATGCTCCACTGAGAAGAGGGAACCAGACGGTACATGAAAAATGGGATGTGAATGCTGCAATTCTCTCAGGTGATGTCATGTTTGTTCAGGCATTTACCTTGGTTACATCATGCAAAACTGAGTATTTAAGAGCCGTAATTGATTTGTTTAACGTTACTGCCATTGAGGTTTGTGAAGGACAGCAATTAGATATGGAGTTTGAAACTCGAGAGGACGTTACGCTTGAGGAGTACCTCGAAATGATCAAGCTTAAAACCAGTGTTTTGGTAGGTTGTGCGTTAGAGTTGGGAGCAGTCTTGGCCAATGCACCTAAGGAAGACTCGAGAAGACTATATGAGTTTGGACTTAACTTAGGTATGGCGTTTCAAATTATGGATGATCTACTAGACGTTTTTGGCGATGCAGAAGTTTTCGGAAAGCAAGTAGGAGGAGATATCATCACCAACAAAAAGACTTACTTGTTACTAAAGGCGCTAGAAGAAGCCAATGAATCGCAGGAGGTTGAGTTAAGAAAATGGATGACCAACAGCACAGACAACACTGCTGAGAAAGTACAAGCCGTAACTGCAATTTTTGAAGACTTGCATGTAAAAGAAGCTGCTAACCAGTTAATGGAGCAATACTACGAAAGAGCCATCACTGCGCTCAATGAGATCAACGTAGCCGATGAGAAAAAGGCTTACTTTAAAGGTTTTGCAGATCAACTGATGAAGAGAAATCATTGATAAATTTCTTTTAAAGCACCCTCTAGTTTCTTGTACGTAAATTCAAACGATTGGTTACGTAGTTTTTCATTGCTGATCCGCGACCCCTGAAGTAATATTTCTGACATTTCGCCAAAAATGAGTTTAAGCATAAAGGCTGGAACTTTGGGTAACCAAACTCTTTTTCCCAGCACTTTTGCCAGTGTATGGATGAAATCCTTGTTGGTGATGTGTTCACTCGACACCGCGTTATATATTCCAGTAAACTCCTTATCAAATAGCGCTTTTTCGTAAATAGCTACCATATCTTGTAAGTGAATCCAGGGCATGTATTGCTCCCCAGATCCGATCGGTGCACCTAGACCACGCTTTACAGAGCTTTCCAATTTTTCCAAGGCACCGTCATCTTTAGCCAGTACGATACCAGTTCGCAAGATCGTCACGTCACAAAGCTCTTCAAATGCCAGTGCTTGTTTTTCCCATTGCACACAACATTCGGCTACAAAATCATCTCCTCTCGAGGAGGTTTCTTCAAACACTTCATCTTTGGTCACTGCACCGTAAAACCCAATTCCAGATGCGCTGATGAATTTAGTCAAGGGCTGATTGTGCTTTTGAACTTCATTCAACAATAGTCTAGCCGTCAATACTCTGCTTTTTACGATCTCACGTTTACGAGACATCGTCCAAGGTTTATCTGCAATACCTGCTCCAGCAAGATGTACGATGTGGGTAACCCCAGTTAGTGCACCTTCCTCCAGATAGTTTTTCTTGTAGTCCCAAACAAACGTTTTTACGCCTGCTTTTGAGTTCTTCTGTCGGGTTAGATGAGTTACTTCAATACCCTTATCTTGCAATGATTTTGTCAACGCCATGCCGATAACTCCCGACCCCCCTGTGATCAATACTTTTGTCTTCATTCCTATAAGTTCATAACAACTCAAAGGAAGGAAATGTTTACATTTGGTGTCAATTGTTTAACAAAAAAATAGGAAGATGATTACGCGTTTGGTGAAGTTGACGATCGACAAAGAAAAGATAACTGATTTTGAGAATATTTTT
Organism: uncultured Flavobacteriales bacterium; assembly: GCA_964387945.1. Lineage (GTDB taxonomy): Bacteria > Bacteroidota > Bacteroidia > Flavobacteriales_D > Parvicellaceae > Parvicella. The sequence continues at coordinate 76,082 of CAYLYX010000013.1, forward strand.
GTTGCAAATAAGAATCGCATTGCAGAATTCCCCGGATGCATAAGTGTGAAGGTGTTGCGTGATGTAAATGCGCCCAACGTGTTTTTTACGTATAGTATTTGGGAAAGTGAAGAAGCGATTAACAACTATCGAAAATCTGAGCTGTTTGGAAGTATTTGGCCCAATGCGAAAAAAACCTTTAGTGCCAAACCAGAAGCCTGGAGTTTGTCAGAGTAAAAAGAGAAAGTGATTACGATAAATAAATGATATGAATATGATTGACAATTACAAAAAAGTAGTTTTTGAGAATTACGTAAACTTCGAAGGAAGAGCTAGAAGGTCCGAGTTTTGGTACTTTGTACTCGCCAATATTATTATTGGAATAGTACTTGGTTTTGTGGAAAATATGTTGGGATTGGGTTCGTATACGACCACCAAAACCTCTTTTGAGTTCTCAGGAGGTCCCATTTCTGGAATTTATAACTTAGCCATATTACTTCCATCACTGGCTGTAGGAGCCAGAAGACTCCATGACACCAGTAAGTCGGGCTGGTTGCTGTTACTATGGTTAATACCCATTATCGGGTGGATTATTCTGATTGTTTTTTGTGCTACAGAAGGAGATCAAGGAACAAACGATTACGGACAAGACCCTAAAGATCCCACGTTTTCTACAGAAGATCACTTGTTGGATTAAAAAACTATCCAGTAGGAAGAAAGTTTAGTTGAGGTAGTTCGCAAATTTTATTATCTTGGCGCCTACTAAACGACTAAACTACTAACTATGCATTTTAAAATTTCTCATCAGGAGAAGTACTCTCAGGGGGAGTTGCTTCTCAGAATGTTTTTCGGATTCATTTACATCGCAATCCCTCACATGTTCTTAATGTACTTTTTGGCAATCGGATTGATGTTTGTACGCTTCATTTCGTTTTGGGCAATCCTGTTTACGGGTAAATGGCCAAGAAACATGTTTGACTATCAGGTGAAGTTCCAGCGTTATCAGTTAAGAGTAAATGCTCGATTGCTAAACCTTGCGGATGGTTATCCTGCTTTTGGTCTGAACGGTACAGATACTAATACAGACTTCAACATCGCTTACCCTGAAGAGGTGAGTAGAGGAAGGTTGATCGTAAGAACGCTTTTTGGAGCATTTCTTATTATTCCACACATTTTCATTCTTTATTTCAGAATGATTGGAACTGTAGTCGTGAATATGTTGGCATTTTGGATCATTCTTTTTACTGGAAAGTACCCTGAAGGTATGTTTAATTTTGTAGTAGGAACAATCCGATGGGGTACAAGAGTAGGATGCTACTTGATGTACTATACAGATGATTATCCTCCGTTTACAGGAAAAGAACTTCCTGAGGAGTCAGGACAAGAAGGGTCTATGAAAGATTCAGATCCTGATCTCTTGGATGACACGATCTAATTCGAAAAGAAAACACTAAAAAAAGGCTTCCATCTGATAAGAGGAAGCCTTTTTTATTATTTAAAGTTGATGTTCTTAATCGTTTTACTCATCGGAACATCCTTATGTGTTTTATACGTTCCTAGAATTTTGTCTCCGAGGTTATTCGTAATGCCCCACCAATAATTTTCATTTCTGTAATGGTGTAATTGATGTGCAGTTTTCAAACGATTGCTCCATGGAAAGATATGCTTATACCCAGGAATGTGATGTGCCAAGTGCATCCATTCGTAATGAAGGTAGTAGACGATTACACTGAATAAAAATACGGTTGCGATACTCCAACTAAAGGTAAATAGCAAAGCAAGTCCAAATAAGCTTACAAATAGAATGATTACAGACAAAATAGGAGCAAATACCAATGGAATATAGTTAGGATCCTCATGATGTCCGTAGTGCAGCTTAAACATAAACTTTCTGAATGGTCTAAGCCGCTTTGCCCAACCATAGCCTACTTCCATTTTATCACCTTTTAGCTTGAGTACTTCCATTTCCTTTTCTTCTCCAAAAATTTCAGCTTTTACAGTGTCGCCCACTTTTGCTCCTTCTCGTTGATCGATTTCAATAACATTCCCGATTTGCATATGTAGAATGTACTTATGCGCAAACCATTCAAAGAAGGGTGCGATGATAATTGGAGCAAATAAAACGTACCAGTGCTCAGCGAAAAAGCCTTGACTAAAGGCTAAATAACCAACCCCAATACCGATAGCAATATAGGTCCAAACGGAGGGATGAGCGAAATAGATGGATGCTACTTTTTTCATAATTATTCAGTTTAGTTAATGAATTATTGTAGCTAAAAATACAAAGAGAGTAAGCGTGTGTAGTGCTCGTGTAGTACTTCAAATTTATGAAAAAAAATAAACTATTTTACGTTTAAATGAATAAATCCGCAAACAACACCTACAGAAATAGCAATGTTGAGCGATTCTGCCTGACTATTGAAGGATGGGATTTTTATTGCCCATTCGCACAAGTCTTCGAGTTCCTTGGAGATACCGTGGCTTTCACTTCCAAAAGCCAGATGAGCTGATGTTAAATCCGATTTGGAAGAGAGATCAACACCGTTCAGTGAGGTAGCGATGGTTCTAAGATCAGAGCGTTTCACAAAATCAGTGAGACTCATGTAGTGAATGTTAGTCCTAAACAACGAACCTTTGGTAGCTGAAACCACTTTCGGGTTAAAGCAATCAACAGAATTAGGAGAGCAAATGATTTGAGTAATGCCAAACCAGTCTGCTGTCCGAATAATGGTTCCCAGATTTCCAGGATCATTGATGTCTTCCAGTAAAAGGGATGGAGTTGAATAATCAATTGCAGGATCTTCGGGTATTTTCACTAAGGCGAGAGCTTCCGTAGCGGTTTTGTATTGCGAGATCCTTTCCAGTTGTTTAGGTGAAACTTTTGTAAACGAACGATGTGCGCTGAAAGTGTCATCAATTCCATAAATGTGCGAAACTTCAAAGCTGGATTGAACCACCTCTGCTACATTTTTGTCGCCCTCCACAAGGAATAGCTTTTGAGCTAAACGCTCCCTTTTCCTTGATAGGGAATTAATTCGCTTTATTTCATTATTGGTGAGCACTCCTTCGTAAATCTTCCTTAGATTTGTTCAAAAATAAGTATTCCAGACGATTTACTTGAGGAGTAGCACAAAATATAGCAGCCTATCCACTTTCCTGATTTTAGTTGTTGCAGGAATCCTGTTGTCTTGTTCGCAAACAAAATATGTGCCTGAGGGTAGTTACCTACTTGCCGAGAACGAGGTCGTGATTAAGAACGACAGCACCATTAGCTTTTCGTTACTCAATAAGACGGGAGTTACAACGGATGAACTCAACGAAGTAATTAAGCAACAGCCAAACCGAAAGATCCTGATAGGTAAGTTCTATTTATGGCTTTATAACCGTTCTAATCAAGAAAGAATCGATAGGAAAATCGAAAAGAAAAAGGCAAAGGCAGAAAAAAAGAATGCGAAAATCAAAGCGAAGAACGAAAAGAAAGTCGCTGAAGATCCATACTATGAGCCAAAGCATTTGGTAGAAAGAAAACTGACCTTCGGAGAAAAACTGCGGAAGGCGGGTGAAGCTCCGGTGCTTTTGGATTCCACTAAGATTCAAAAGACAACAAAGCAAATGAACCTCTATCTGATCAAGAAAGGTTATTTTGATAATGCGGTTTCTTATGCTGTTGAATACGAAGATCAAAAGGTAGATAAGGATGGTAATCCGGTAAAAGTAGCAAGGAAGAATAGGCAAAAAGCGAAGGTGATTTATACCGTTATTCCCAACGAGCCCTACACCATAAAAAGCTACAGTCGCGTTATCGCAGATCAGAATATTGTTGAAGTCCTAAAACCGCTCAAGGTGGATAGCATCATTTCGGAAGGACAAAACTTCAATACGGATCGATTGGAGTTAGAGCGAACCCGAATTACGAAATTCTTGCTGGAAAAGGGTTTTTACTTCTTCAACAAGGAGTTCATTTTTTTTAAAGTAGATACCACCTTAGGTGACCGCAAGGTAAAGGTTGAAATGGGTATTCAAAACTTTAAGTATAAGGACATGGTAAACGATACCATGAGAGATAAGCCTCATCAACGTTTCACGATTAAAGAAATCCGCATTTATCCAGATTTTCACCCTAAGGATGATGAGAGTACAAATTACGCTACGCTGACCATTGATAGTATCGATTTTTATCACAAATACAAGATGAAAATCCGACCTCAATTACTGGCGAGTACGGTGCTTTTCAAAGAAGGACAACTGTACAAAAAGTCTTTGGTGGATGCGACCTATAAAAAATTCAACTCACTCGGCAACTTTAGGGCGGTTAATATCAAGTTCATTGAGAATGAAGACGATGGCACGCTGATCGCGTTGATACGACTTGAGCCAAGCAAGGCACAGACGTTTACTGCGGCTACAGACGGAACGCATACCAATGGTTTATTTGGGGTAGAAGGAAGCATGACCTATACCCATAGTAATGTTTTTGGTGGAGCTGAGAAGCTGCAAGTATCCATGAGTGGTGGAATTGAAATGCAGCGATTGCTCACAGATGCAGACAGCACAGGTACGGGTTCTGAAGTGTCTAGTGTTGGAGAAATAGCAAACACTTTTAATACCATTGAGTTTGGTCCTAAAGTCTCCCTTCAGATTCACCGATTACTGTTCATTCAAACACCACTCCAAAAAATATTGCACAAGAAATTAGCGAATCCAAAGACAGAGTTTTCGGCATCAGTAAACTACCAGCGCAGGCCTGATTTTAGACGTAGCATTGAGGAGTTTGGTTTTAGTTGGATTTATCACGAATCTGCTCCCTACACCTGGCGGGTAAGTCCGCTGATTATTTCGGCTGTATCGATCGAAAAATCAACGGCTTTTCAGGAGATCATTGACGAACTCAACGATCGTTTTCTTGCTGCAAGTTATCAGGATCACATCATTGCGGGAGGAAAGGTTTCATTTACGTACAACGGACAAACAGACAAGAAAGTGAAGAATACATTTTATGTGCATTCCAGCTTTGAATCTGCTGGTAATGTTTTGCGTGCGGGTTATGAAATGTCTGGAGCGAACTATGCGAACGACAGTCTCCAGAGCTATGATTTGTTGAATATTCGTTTTGCACAGTTCGTGAAGTTTTCGATGGACCTCAGGTATTACTTTCCCTTGTCAAAAGAGAGTAAGATCGTCTATCGAATAGCAGGAGGTATTGGGAAACCTTTAGCAAATCTTAAAGAAGCACTTCCTTTTGAGAAAAGTTTCTTTGCAGGAGGTTCCAACGGAATTAGAGCTTGGAAAGCTAGGACATTAGGTCCAGGAAGTTTTCAAGATGACGAGATTCGATACGATAAGATTGGTGACATTCATTTGGAAGGGAACATTGAAGCAAGGTTCCCTTTAATTAGTTGGGTGGAAGGAGCTTTATTTGTGGACGCTGGAAATATTTGGTTGCTGAATGAGGACTCGCTTCGTACGGGAGGATTGTTTGATAAAACTAAGTTTATCTCGGAAATTGCTTTCGGTGGTGGTCTTGGACTTCGTTTTGATCTTGACTTCTTTGTGATTCGTTTGGATATTGCAGCACCTATCAAAAACCCTGCGCTCCCTGCTGGTTCCAGATGGATTTGGAATGGAGGACTTTCGGATGAACGAAAACCTTTTTATAGACCTCAGTTTAACTTGGGGATCGGATATCCGTTCTAATTTTATGGAATTTTAAGTATTAGCAGACCTATCTTCAAAACAGCTGCCATGAAGATAGAATTTCCTTGTCCTGTATCGCCCAGTGAATTAAGTCCCACAGCTCAAGGGATGCTTTGTTTGCATTGTGCAAAAGAAGTGATCGATGTGGACGGTTTGAGTGCAGAAGAGGTTAAAGCACTAGCGGAATCAAAGGGCAGCATTTGCGTTTCGACTTCAGATCCAACAGTCGTAAACTTCTCTTATTCGCTTAGAAAGTTTGCACTCAGCCTATTGATTGTCTTCGGAAGCTCGTTGTTCACTTTCGCTGACGCGCAACTTGCTGACAAGGTAGGCTCCGTTAAGATCGAGAAGCCCATCGAAGCAAGTATTGCCTTGATGCAAATCTCATTTGTTGATCAAAAAGGAGGTACGCTTTCATCAAGCGTAGATGTAGCAGTAGAGTTGCCAAACGGAAAAGTGATTGCTCCAGTGTTGAAAGATGATGGGACGTTTTGGTTGGAGATCCCGGCTTACTGCAAGGGAAAGCAAGTGCTTATTGTTGCCGATCGATTTGGAAAGAAGAAGTATAGGTCTGTTTACATTTCCGGGCTAGGGCAAGAGATTTACGAAGAAATTAAATTTAAAATAAAGAAAATCCATTACCGCTATCGAACTATCGGTTGTCCATCTTTTTAACCAGTTTGTTATGATAAACTTTCCATGTCCCAAATCAGTAGCAGCGATGACTTCTTTAGAAGGTGGTTATCATTGCGGTTCGTGCAACAAGAAAGTCACAGACCTTACACATCTATCGGAAGTAGAGCTTCTCAAATGGAAGTCAGAGAACGCAACTAGCTGTGTCGTGATAAATGAAACTCAACAAGTTGGTGAACGGTCTTCTCTTGCCCGCTTTGCATTGGCGCTTCTAATGGTTGCAGGGTCTTCCTTGTTTACATTTTCAAATGCCCAAGTAACGACTAAAATAGAGGAGGTAAATGGTCAAGTGATCAAGTCGCATAACCCATCTATTGGTATTTTGCAGGTTAAACTTGTCAATCAATACGATCGTCCGACTTGGGGAAATGTATGGGTACAACTACCCAATGGCAAAGAACTTGAGTTGTTTGAGTTGGAAGAAGGAAAATACTATGTGGAAATACCAGTTTATTGCAAAGGAAAGGAGCTAGTGGTTTATGCCGAACATTTAGGAAAGATAAAACATGTTACCACTTCTATCCATCAGGTGGGTGAAGAGTTGAGCGTAAGTCTAAAATTCAAATCTAGAAAAGAGTTTAGAGCAATTGTGGTGGGAAGCTTTTAAAAAAACAAGTAGTATGATTGTCTTAATAACAAATAAAATTCATTTGAACACTCCTTTTGTAAAGTTGGTTTTGCTATTGATCTTAGTTTTGGGTTGGACGGTCACTTCAAGAGCTCAAAAAGTAGGAGAGAAATACACCATAATAGAAGATGCTCCGTCATTAGGTTTGCTACAGGTGGAAACAGTGGATCAGAACGATCGTCCTACTTGGGCGAGAGTAAGCGTGGAATTTCCAAATGGAAGGGAAGTTGAAGCAATCAAACTTCGTGAGGGAAGGTACTTTGTTGAAGTTCCAGCATCGTGTAAAGGTAAAGAATTGGTAGTGTACGTTGAGAAATTGCGTGTGCAGAAACATAGAACGACTGCAATGTTCAATGTAGGTGAAGAACTGGTAGTTTCGGTTGTTGTTCGTTCAAGTACAGGTAAGCACTATTTTAGGTATATTAAAACAAGATTTTGAATGATGATAAATTTTCCTTGTCCCAAATCCATATTATCCATGAAGCCCATAGAAGGAGGCTATTTTTGTGATTACTGTGACTCCGAAGTACTGGACTTAACCCATCTATCTGATGATGAATTAAGTAGATGGAAAATCGAAAACTCGAGTCGATGTGTGATCATTAATGAATCGAGCCAATCAACGCCTAAGTTAACATTGTCTCATTTTGCCTTGGCACTGCTCTTGGTTGGAGGAGCTTCTTTATTCAATTTTGCCGATGCACAGATGGAAACAACCGTTAAGAGTGTGGACTTAGAGCTTAAAAAACCAAAAGATCCATCTTTGGGAATCCTACATGTAAATTTGGTTAATCAACATGGTTATCCTACCTATGGAAGTGTTTGGGTGGAATTACCAAATGGTAAGGAGTTAGAGATGTTCGAGACAGAAAAAGGTAAGTTTTATGTTGAAATTCCAGCCTACTGCAAAGGAAAAGAGTTAGTGGTGACAGCAGAACATTTGGATAAGAAAAAGTACGTTACCACTGCGATGTATCAAGTAGGTGAAGACTTGGTCGTGAACATTACCTTCAAAGCCAAATATAAACGAATTAGAGCCATGGGCTATTTTTAGCGTTTCTTTGCGGCAATAAAGATGTTTCCTTCTGTTTCAGAGCTGACTTGTTCACCAGGGTTTTTGGCGTAACCTACGTAGTGGATGTCTACAATTTTGAAACCACATTTGGTCAGTAAAGTGTCAATTTCCTCCAGCGAGAAATAGTGAAGAAATGCGATCTCATCAAAACCTCTTTTTCGGTAAAAAACATCTCCTTTTTGATAGCCATAGCGACCTAAGTCCTTTTCTTCAAATGCTTTGGTGGCTAGAGCACCCCATTCATTTTTGTTTTTCAAACTAAAAATATCAACGTAAAAAACACCATCTTGCGTTAGGTAGCTGGCAATCTTCTTAAGTGTTTTTATTCTTAGGTTTTCTGTCGCGATATGCCCAAAGGCATAAAGAAAGGTGATCGTGTCAAAATATTCTCCAATATGGCTGTCATCATTCGCCCAATCTTGCAGATAAGTTCGTACACCTCTCTCTTCGGCAATTTTGCACATACCTTCACTAATATCTACACCTACAAGCTCGTACTCTTTTTGGGTTACTTCCTGAATATGAAGTGCCCGTCTGCCAGTTCCAGAGGCAATGTCTAGGTGTTTTTTGATGTGTTCCTGCATGCCAATTCCGTGCGCAACGAGGTGATCTATCGCATCCGTGTAAGATTTTCTCTTAGGTTGATTAAAGTCAGAAAAATCATACTTAGCGGATTGTTCGGTAAAATAATCTGCATTCATCTGATTAATTCGATCAGCCGTTGGCTTGGGAATGACGTGACAAATAAAATGGCTTTTGTTTGCATTTAATTGCTCAAAGGAAATGAATTCAAAAGCGTTTTCTTCAACCGAATCAAAGTGTCCATCATCATCCGACCAGCTAGCCGTCTTGGCATCATCACTCAACGCACCCACAGCTCCAGTTTGAAGGTCGTAAATTTTCATTCCTTTAAAACTCTCAATGGCCGGATAGTAGAAGTGAAGAGAAATGGCTCGTTTATCAACGGAGTTGTTCCTTAGCTTATGAATCACACCATCTGGTTCAGGGATTAGACCATTTCTACCATACTTGTTAATAGCAAATTCCACGAGGTTGTCTCCTTCCGTGCGATAGGAAACATTGTCTAGCTCTCCTTCCAGTACCCAAACGTAACCGAAAAGTCCATCGTGATAATGAACAGCGCTCTCTGCACCAGGAGGCCAATTGATCAAAACGCATTCAAAGGGATGAAGAGATAAAATGTTTCTTCCATAATCCCCAACGGTATCAGGAATATTGACCAACTCTTCAAAATCTAATGAGTTGATATCGATTTGATGGATAAATGTTTTTAACGATTCAAATGTGACTTCTTGACTGTACTGCTTAATCCTAGCTATTAATTCCTCCATTTTTGTGCTTTGCCCTAAAGGTAACAAATGCTGTGGAGATTGCTATTAAGAATGTATTACCTTAGACTAATGCCGCAGCAATTACATACTTCCAAACGTCAATTTTGAGGTCTTCTTTTCGTTCAATCCATTCAATGAATTCCTCTCGTGTAATTTCCAAAACCATTTCCTTGGATAACAGACTACTCGAAGGAGGGTCAAATTTACCAGAAAGAGGCGTGTACGACTTCAGCTTTGTCTGTACTTTTTCACGCACCAAACCTGATGCGACTATCTGGACTTGATCATCCGAGATGCTTCTGTTGGTCAGCTCAAACTCTGCGAATTCAACGAATTGTGGAACATAGTTTTCTCGATTTTCAAGAATTTCTATCAATTCCAAGTCTGTTTTGCTTGCTATTTTTTCTTCGAATGACATCTGACGATCAAAAATAGAAAACCATTTCCATTTGAACTATTATTTAAAAGATTCTCTGTTACTTCTTACTGAGTAGGTATCGTGAATCGAATGGTAACGTTGCTCTTATCCCGTTTCTTTTTGGAAAACATGCCAAGGTCATAGTTAGCCATGGAAATCGTCATTACTCCAACAAAGGTTTTATCGGAGAACGTGAAGAATATCGACTCCGCATGAGTTACATCTTCAATGGTTAGTAGTCCTGTCATGACATATCCGTCTTTCTCCTTGTTGATTGACGAACTCACAAAAGTTATTGTTGGGAAATTTTCAGCATCAAAAAAGTCATCCGATTTCAGATGATTGTTCCTCATTTTATTACCGGTTGTCAAGGTGTTTACATCAACTGAACCTGCAATATTACTTTCCTTCAAATTAGTTGGCGAGAAATTAATTGTAGCTTCCAGATTTCCAATCGTGCCTGATGTTTTTTGAGCAACAGTAAGGAATTCAATTTGAACATCGTCAGATTTAATCTGAAGCGACTGGCTGAAAGCCGAAAGTGAAATCAGAAAAGTAACAATCGTAAAAAATCTGCTCATGTTTTTTTGTTAAAAGACACCCGTAAAGCGGGTAGTGGATCAAAGGTAGTTGATAAGCATAAAAAAGCCCAAGTTAATTTTAACTTGGGCTTTTAGATTGTTCAAACTAGAACTTTAGATATAAACTCGTCAGGAAGTTCCTTCCTGCTTGTGGATAATAGAAGTTTTCGGTGATGGTTTCTCCTCCCAAATAGTAGCTGTAAGTGTAGCCATTGTTTTCGTAAAGTGTATTGGTGACATTGTTTACCTGCAAGGCAATAGACAATTCTTTACCAATGATGTTTTTAAGGCTATAACTAGCTCTGAGATGCGTCACGAAATAGGCATCCATCACTCGGTTTTCATCTTGTGTATTGTCGAGGTACTGCTTGCCCACATACTTGGGGAGTATACTAAAGATTAAACCTTTCTTAGGCTCGTAGTTAACGCTTCCACCCAAGATAACATTGGGAGAAAACCCTAAGTCTACATTTTCATGAACGATTTCAATTTGTCCTCCATTGTCATAATCGTCAATGTATTCCGTAAAGATTGGAATTTTGTTTTGCGAAAGAGTTGCATTAACCCCAATATTTAATGTTTTATGCGCCTGATAACCAACTTCAAGTTCTAACCCGGCCCGATAGCTCTTGTCCACATTTGTTCTGTTGTATGCCCCTACATCATTGATTTCACCAGTAAGGATCAGCTGGTTTTTGTAGTTCATGTGATAAACGTTCGCATTGGCAGAAAGTCGCTTTGATCCATATCGATATCCAGCCTCAAGATCCATCAGTGTCTCGGGTGTTGGATAGCTTGAAGGAGTAGACTCTACGAAGTCGTTCCGCACAGGCTCTCTATTGGCAATCGCAAATGAAGCATATGCAATTCCTTTTCCAACTTCATAACTGGCACCAACTTTTGGATTAAAAAACGTATAGTCAACCTGTTGATTTCCTTCTATTTCATTGTTCCCAAGGTCATTCAGCCCAAGAAACTCATATTGGATATTTCTTACTTGAGCATCAGCGAAAATCGTCAGTTTTCCTTTGGTCCAGTTCGCCTTTAGGTAAGAGTTGACATCGAGTTTTGTTGCATTGTTGTTGTAATAGCGATCTCCTAACTCTCCATTCGAAGCGTATTCTGCCCAAATCACTTTCCCAAAATGATCCCCATCGTAGAAGTTGCCGGCACCACCTAACGTTAGACTCAGCCCTTTGTGACTATAATTGATAGAATAAACAGCACCGTAGAAGTGATTCTCCAACCACAGTTGTCGAATGATGTTGGAGGTGGTGATGGTATCACTTGTTAGTTCGATGAAGTCCAAGCCATAGGTAGCAAGGTCTTCACCTTGGAGGTACTGCTCGTAATAACCCGTCCCATAAGTGTAATGCCCCGACAAGTTTACGTTTAGTTTTTTACTGAATCGATGCGTGAAATGCAGTTGGTAATGATCTTGTTGATAATCATCCACTTCATTCTCGTAAGTGTAATAATTGTAAGTTCTACCTGCATTGAGCATTCGTTCTCTTTCATCATCAGAAAGCCAATTGCGGTCAGCAAAAGCGTTGATGGCGTCTTCATCTCCATCAATGATACTCTCATGTGTGCCCCACCACGCTTGATAAGTTCTTTCTTTTCCACTAAACACATTAGCTCTCAAAGAGGATTTCTTACCTACCCATGCACCCGATAAGTAAAACGACTTTAGGTTGGAAGAAGCACGATCCACATATCCTTCTGATACTATTCTTGATAAACGTCCATCAAACGTGAATTTACCATCAATCAGTCCAGTTCCAACTTTTACGGTATTCCGCATAGTATTGAAAGAGCCAAAACTGTTATCGAGAACTGCATACGGCTTTTCACTCACGGCATTGGTTTGAATGTTAATACTTGCACCGAATGCGGCTGCACCGTTTGTTGAAGTTCCAACACCCCTTTGAATCTGCATTCCATCCACAGATGATGCAAAGTCTGGCATGTTTACCCACCACACTCCGTGCGATTCGGGATCGTTTAGCGGAATTCCATTGACGGTAACGTTGGTTCGAGTTGGATCTACTCCTCGAATACGAACGCCCGTATATCCAACTCCAGCACCTGCGTCACTTGTTACAACTGTGCTGGGCGTTTGATCCAACAAGTACGGGAGATCCTGTGCAAAATTTGCCTTTCGGATATCAGCCTTACTGATGTTGGAGAAGGTAGTGGGAGTAGTTTCTTTTGCCTTAATGGCAATGGCGCTGAACTCGTCCAAAATCACTTCGGCTTCTTGAAGTTCGAATACTGCCTCTTCATCACTGTCTGAAATGGTGATGATTTTCTCCTGTTTCTCAAATCCAATGTATCGAGCTATAAGGGTGTAGGAGCCGTTGGGTAAATCTTTTAACGAGAAAATTCCCATGTGATCGGCAGTAGCTCCAGCGTAGGAATCTTTGATTTGCACCGTTGCACCGACCAGCGGTTCGCCACCAGAACTTGAAACTGAACCAGAAATGGTAAATTGAGTGAAAAATCCAGAATACGTAAGTATTCCTAAAACGAAAAGTAAAAATCTTGTTTTCATGTCTAAAAAAACATTTAACAAGAACAAGGGGCTAATTCTTGATTGGTTATACAAATAGAATTAACACGCTTTCTCATATTCCTACGCAGGTACTAACCTGATCAGGTCAATGGGTATAATCTCAGTCCGTTAGCTGACGGACACCCCTTTGAGATGCCGCAAAAGTAATGGGAAAATTGGAACTGGAAAATAAAATTTGCAGTTATTCAGATGGTATTAGTTCTTTGAAAAGATTAAAATCCGCTTTGCAGGGAAACAATTCAGGGTTTAAGTTCTCTTCATGAAAGAAACCGTTGGAATCAATTGTGTATTTGGTTGCCCGCTTTGCAATTTTTTCTTTCCAATACTTACAGATAGTTGAGTCAGAAAATAAAATCACATAATAGGAGTCCACATTGTTCTTAGTATGATAAGTCTCTAAGCTGCCAATACAAGGTATGGTTGTTTTGCTTAAGTCGCTGGTTTTCAAAGCTGTAAAATGAGATAGTGTGTCAATGGCTTTAGAGTCTACAAAACTTACCATTCCCTTGAAGATGCTGTCTTGACAGAATCCATAAAATCGATAGGTTGTTACCTTTTCATATGGACTGAATTCTCTATATTCTAAAGGAGTTTTCCAGTCAATTCGAGTCGAATCGTATGAGCGATGATACGGTCTGGGCATTTGTTTAACACTGTCTTGATGTTCTGACGAAGTTGCTGTGCTTTCAGTTTGTGAGTCCTTTTCGTGATCAATAATTGAGTTGCTATTGCAGCTTAAAAGAAAAAATAAGGAAAGTGATATTAAAGATCTCATCTAGATTTGCTAATCAGATCCACCGCCATAGAGGTCCTGTCCGTGCCTTCAATGATTTGGTAGTTCATGTTTAGCTTCTGTAATTCATTTTTGTAGATTCGGAACAATTCTTCTCGAAATTCAGGATGTTCTCTGAGCGGATCTGCCTCCCAGGGAAGGTCAGGCTTACATAGTAAGTAGAGATCAAATTGTTGTTTGTCAAGCAATTCAAGTATCGTTTCAGAAACAGAGTCGTATTTTACTTTTGACCAGATTTTCAGGGTAATCATTTCTGTATCTGCGATCAAGAAAGGTTGGTTGGTCCGCGTACTATTCGATTGAAACTGCTGTTTTGCGATGAAGTCCAAATCTTTTTGGTCGTAGTGTCCATTGGTTTTCTTAAGATACTTTCTAGCAAACTCTGGCGAAAGAAAAGCATCTAACTGATTTGCCAGGGCATTAGCAAGTGTTGTTTTTCCGGAGCTCTCCGGTCCGAGAATGGCGATACGAAGTGTATTCAAGTCAAAAGCTTCTTTAAGGTTAAAATTAATCATTCTTTGGTTTGCACAATACCCATTTTGTGGTATTTTTGCGGTCTATTTAGATTTATTTTAAATAAGATTATGATCGAAGTAACAGAAAATGCAAAGAATAAAGCAATCCAATTGATGGCAGAGGATGGTAAGCCCGACCACTTTATTCGCGTGGGCGTAAAAGGAGGAGGTTGTTCGGGGTTGATGTATGATCTTACTTTTGATAATAGTATTACCGATGAAGATAAGGAGCTGGAGAGCAACGGTATAAAAGTGGTGGTAGATAAAAAGAGTTTTCTTTATCTTGTAGGTACAACGCTCGACTACTCCGGAGGATTGAATGGAAAAGGGTTTGTTTTTGTCAACCCAAATGCAAACAGAACATGTGGCTGTGGTGAAAGTTTTTCACTGTAAGCTAAAAAAGAAAAACCATGAAGTATACTGAGGAGGATTTAAGAGAGGAGTTAAAAGACAAGGAGTATGAATTCGGTTTTACAACCAATGTAGAATCAGATAAAGCACCTAACGGTCTTAACGAAGATATTATTCGCTTTATTTCTGCCAAGAAAAATGAGCCTGAATGGTTGCTCGACTACCGTTTAAAAGCACTGAAAGTATGGCAGGAAATGACCGAGCCAGAATGGGCTCACGTGAAGTATCCAAAACCAGACTTTCAGGCAATTTCTTACTACGCTGCTCCCAAAAAGAAGGAAGAACTAAAAAGTTTAGATGAGGTAGATCCAGAAATCCGTAAGACAATGGATCGACTCGGAATTTCGATTGATGAGCAGAAAAAATTGACAGGTGTAGCAGTAGATTTTGTGATGGATTCCGTTTCTGTGGCTACGTCTTTCAAAGAGAAGCTGGCAGAGTTGGGAATCATTTTTATGTCTTTCTCAGAAGCTGTTCAGAAGCATCCCGATTTGGTAAAAAAATATCTTGGATCAGTCGTTCCGACAGCAGATAACTTTTATGCAGCTTTGAATTCAGCTGTTTTCTCAGACGGTTCGTTCTGTTACATTCCAAAAGGAGTAAGATGTCCGATGGAGTTGAGTACTTACTTCAGAATTAATGAAGCTGGTACAGGTCAGTTTGAGCGAACGCTAGTGGTGGCAGATAAAGGAAGTTATGTGAGCTACCTAGAAGGTTGTACAGCTCCTCAACGTGATGAGAATCAGCTGCACGCAGCAGTGGTAGAGTTGGTAGCACTAGATGACGCTGAGATTAAATATTCAACCGTACAAAACTGGTTTCCTGGCG
>CAYLYX010000014.1:0-89375 GCA_964387945.1 uncultured Flavobacteriales bacterium
CAACTCCTCCTCTATTCTGAACTTTATATTCGTCAAGGTTTGTTCTCTTAATATACCCAGCGTGAGAAATTGAAACCACCACTTGGTTATCTGGGATCAGATCTTCGATACTCATTTCTGAAGCAGAATACTCGATGGTTGATTTTCTCTCATCACCATACTTCTCCTTAACTTCTAACAACTCATCTTTGATGATTTGCATTCTTCTGCTTTCATTCGCAAGAATGTCTTTCAAATCTTCAATTGTCTTCATCAAGTCATCGTACTCAGCTCTTAACTTATCTTGCTCCAGTCCGGTCAACTGTCTCAATCGCATTTCTACAATCGCCTTCGACTGAACCTCAGAAAGTTTGAACCTTTCCATTAAGTTCTCACGAGCTTCGTCTACATTGCTTGCCGCTCGAATGATCTTAATTACCTCATCGATGTTATCTGAAGCAATGATCAACCCTTCCAAAATGTGAGCTCTCTCCTCTGCCTTGCGCAGTTCGTATTCTGTTCTACGAACAATTACTTCATGTCTGTGCTCTACAAAGTAGTGGATCATATCCTTAAGATTCAACATCTTAGGTCTACCATCTACTAGGGCAATGTTATTAACAGAGAATGACGTTTGAAGCTGCGTATACTTATAAAGTTTGTTAAGAACAACGTTAGAAATAGCATCGCGCTTGATCTCATAAACGATACGCATACCGTTTCTATCTGATTCGTCTCTGATTTCTGAGATACCTTCGATCTTTCCATCATTAACCAGATCAGCCGTCTTGGCAATCATATCAGCCTTGTTCACTTGATAAGGAATCTCTGTAACAATAATCGCTTCTCTACCTTCTCGAATCTCTTCGATGGTAGCCTTAGCTCTCATTACGATTTTTCCTTTTCCTTAGATGATTCCACCTGTTGGGAAATCAGGAGCCTTAATGTATTGCATCAAGCCTTCTACATCAATATCTCTGTTATCTATGTAAGCAATGGTTCCATCGACAACTTCTGACAAGTTGTGTGGCGCCATATTGGTTGCCATACCTACCGCAATACCTGCAGCACCGTTCACTAACAAGTTAGGAATTCGTGTCGGTAAAACGGTTGGTTCTTGCAACGAATCATCAAAGTTTGGCGCAAAATCTACCGTCTCCTTATCCAAATCAGAAAGTAACTCTTCGGCTACTTTTTTCAACTTCGCTTCGGTATAACGCATTGCTGCTGGACTATCCCCATCCACAGAACCAAAGTTTCCTTGTCCGTCTACCAAAGGGTAACGTAACGACCATTCTTGTGCCATACGCACCATGGTATCGTAAACTGATGAATCTCCATGTGGGTGGTACTTTCCGAGTACCTCACCGACAATTCTTGCAGACTTTTTATACGAACTGTTTGCACGTACTCCCAAGTCTAACATTCCATACAACACCCTTCTGTGTACTGGTTTCAAACCATCTCTCACATCAGGCAACGCACGAGAAACGATCACAGACATCGAATAATCGATGTAGGCTGTCTTCATTTCCTCTTCAATACTAACGGGAATAATTCTTTCTCCCTTTCCTTCTTCTGCCATTCTTTAAATTACTTTTGTTTCTTAATTATTGTTGAGATGTTATCTGGACGCCAGACATCTGACGTTAGATTTTAAGTGCTGTTTCAAAAGAATCTATTCACGAACTCGCCCATCTCAACAGTTTCAAAGGTAATTCTTAGTTCTGGTTCAATCATCTAGTAAACCTCCAAGTTTTGAACATCTGACTGAAGAATTGAACAATCTTCAAAAACATGACATTTTTTCATGAAAATTCGGGAAATCGCTTCTAAAGCGGTAAAAATCAAAAATTGACTTTCCGTACATTTTGTGTCATTTTGAAACAACGTCTTTAAAACGCCTTAAAACGATTCTTTGATACGTTCGTCATCAAACCTTGACAGCCGGTTGATTAGGAAGCAACCTTCCCAACAGAAAAGTGTTTATAATTATAGATCACGGCACAAATTTTGCGCTGTTGATTAATTAAATTTGATTTTTGAGAGAAATCAGGTATTTTTACTATTATTACAAACGAATTTAAGACGGTATGGAGGCGAAGTTTTCAGCTAGAGTTAAGGATGTGATCAGTTACAGCAGAGAAGAGTCATTGCGACTTGGACATGACTACATCGGAGTGGAGCATTTACTGCTCGGACTAATCCGTGAAGGAGAAGGTATTGCGGTGAAGATCATGACAGACGCCCGCGTTGATATGAAAGAGTTGAGAATGCAATTGGAATCGAAACTTCCAAAAGGGGTGGGCAAATCTGCTAATAGCGGAAATATTCCATTGCTGAAACAAGCTGAAAAAGTATTGAAGATTACTTACCTTGAAGCAAAATTGTTTAAGAGTAATATGATCGGGACCGAACATTTACTTCTTTCCATTCTTAAAGAAGAAGATAACATTGCTACGCAGGTCTTGAATCAGTTTAAAATTGATTACGAATACGTTAAAGAAGAATTAGAATTAATGATGGAACAAGGATATAAGGAGCCAAAAGCGGAATTCCCTAGCACACCTTCTGACGATGAAGGTATGACTGGCGGTGGATTCGGTAGTGGCGGAGATGGTGGAATGAGAAAACCTTCTGACTCTAAATCAAAAACTCCTGTATTGGACAATTTTGGTAGAGATCTTACGAAATATGCCGAAGAAGGTAAACTTGACCCTATCGTGGGACGAGAAAAAGAAATTGAACGCGTTTCTCAAATCTTGAGTAGAAGAAAGAAAAACAACCCGATTTTAATCGGTGAACCTGGAGTGGGTAAATCTGCGATTGCAGAAGGACTTGCATTGCGAATTGTTCAACGAAAAGTGAGCCGTGTGCTGTACAACAAGCGCGTTGTTTCTTTAGATTTGGCTTCGCTTGTTGCTGGAACAAAGTACAGAGGTCAGTTTGAGGAGAGAATGAAAGCAGTGATGAATGAATTGGAGAAATCTCCAGACATTATCTTGTTCATTGATGAAATTCACACCATTATTGGTGCAGGTGGAGCTTCTGGTTCTTTGGATGCTTCGAACATGTTCAAACCAGCCTTGGCAAGAGGTGAGATTCAATGTATTGGTGCTACTACCCTTGATGAATATAGACAATATATCGAGAAGGATGGAGCTCTAGAAAGAAGATTCCAGAAGGTATTGGTTGAACCTACTACCATGGATGAGACCATTCAAATCCTTAACAACATTAAAGAGAAATACGAAGAGCATCATAACGTTACGTATACTGAAGAAGCTGTTCAAGCTTGTGTAAAACTAACGGAACGCTATATCGCTGATCGACACCTTCCAGACAAAGCAATTGATGCATTGGATGAAGTAGGGTCACGAGTGCACATCTCAAATATTAATGTTCCGAAAAACATTATTGAGATTGAGCAGAAGATCGAAGACATTAAAGATGAGAAAACACGCGTAGTTAGAAGTCAGCAATACGAAGAAGCTGCTAAACTGAGAGACACAGAGCGTAAACTTATTGAAGAGCTTGAAGCTGCCAAGCAAAAGTGGGAGGAAGAAAGTAAGTCTCATCGTATTACGGTTACTGAAGATAACGTAGCTGAAGTGGTAGCGATGATGACAGGAATTCCTGTGACACGTGTGGCTGAAAAAGAGTCTGGGAGACTACGTAACATGTCAGAAGACCTAAAAGGTTCTGTAATTGGTCAAGACGAGGCGATTGCGAAAGTAGTTAAAGCCATTCAACGAAACAGAGCTGGATTAAAAGATCCGAACAAGCCGATCGGTTCGTTTATTTTCTTAGGACCAACAGGTGTGGGTAAAACACAAATCTGTAAAGTATTGGCCAAATATATGTTTGATACAGAGGAAGCTCTGATTCGAATTGACATGAGTGAGTACATGGAGAAATTTGCTGTTTCGAGATTGATTGGAGCACCTCCAGGATACGTTGGATATGAAGAAGGTGGTCAGTTGACAGAGAAAGTGAGAAGAAAGCCCTACTCTATCGTTTTGCTAGATGAGATTGAAAAGGCACACCCAGACGTATTTAACTTGTTGTTACAAGCCTTAGATGATGGTCAGTTAACGGACAGCCTTGGTAGAAAGGTAGATTTCCGTAATACAATCATGATCATGACGTCTAACATTGGCGCACGTCAATTATCAGACTTTGGAACTGGAGTTGGTTTCGGAACGAAATCACAAACGGATAACAAAACCGAGAATCAAAAATCGGTTATTGCAGCCGCTTTGAAAAAAGCTTTTTCTCCAGAATTCCTAAACAGAATTGATGATATCGTGATGTTTAACTCGCTGTCTAACGAAGACATTCACAAAATCATTGATATTGAGCTGAAAGCTTTGTTTAAGCGAATCGTAGATTTAGGCTATGAAATCGAGCTAACGGACGAAGCAAAGAACTTTATTGCCGAAAAGGGGTATGATCCAAAGTTTGGTGCACGTCCGTTAAAGAGAGCAATCCAGAAGTACTTGGAAGACCCTCTTGCAGAACAAATCATCAACGCTGACCTCAATGAAGGAGATACGATTAAAGTGTCTTTTGATAAGGACAAAGAAGAATTGAAATTTGGAAATACTAAAGCAAAGTCTTCTAAAAAGAAAAAAGATGAAGAACCTTCTGAAGAAAAAGAGGAAGATAAAGAAGGTAAGGAAGATTAACTCACTTGAACGCTGAATAAGTAAGAAGCCGTTTCGAAAGAGACGGCTTTTTTTTATCTTCTTTTCTTAGCAACTGGCGGATTGTAACGTACATTCTCCAATTCCAAAAGAGACTGAATTTCCTTTAGTTTAGTTGTCGCACTTTCTTGATTCAACGACTCAAAAATTACAAATCGCTTGGAATAGTCATTGTTCAGTAACACTACTTTATAGAGCATATCTGTGAATTTGGTTGGGTTCACTCCACGTACTGATCGATTATGACTTACCTTATTCGATAAAAGAGATATTGCACTGTAACCTCCCACCTCAATCCACTTACCTTTCTTTATCCCAAATGTAGTGGTATACTTCAGCACTTTCTTCTCGCCTACATTTATAACCAAACCTTCGAATGCCGTGAGGATAAATAATCCAACAAGACACAGTAAACCACCAACAATGTAATAGGATTCCTCTGCAGCATCAATTAACAAATAGATGCCAGCGATGATTGATACAACACTGAAAACAACTCCCAATGCAGGAAAGGAAGATTTGAAATAGACCGATTTCTTCATACTCCAATTTATAAAAAAAAATCCCTTTATCTTTCGATAAAGGGATTTCCATTTTTAATATTGTAACAACCTTAAATTGTGTTGTCGATCTCGATCACACCTTTGTGTTTTGCCTTATTCCATTTAAAAGCATCATCGCTGATCTCTACGTTAGGGCTAAACTTTGTAATGGTGAATAGAATCAAAACGTTCTCTTTTGTTTTGATGATCGCTTTCTTAATTCTATTGTTCTTCGTGTCTACTGTAAGCACAACCGTGTGGTATTTACTATCCTTCGCATCGGTTGGGAACAATTTGATTTCGTGCTCCGTAGCGCTAATCTCTTTGCTATACTGGTACTTAAAGTTGTCTTCCCAGATGTTTAGAATTTCACTTGGATCGATACCTCCTTCTACATCCTCTAAAAAGTCGATGTAGCACTCATTTTCTTCATCCATGTAGGTCCAAACTTTCTCTCCGTCACTATATACCTCTGTAGACTTGGTCTCGTAAAAGTATTTGCCATCCTTAACTTTAGCCGTACCGTCCTGATTAGAATTCATATCACCACCTTTAATTATCAGGTTGAACTCCAATTCAACAGTTTTATACGTCTTACTCTCTTCGCTCAGTTTATCCAAAATCTCTTTGGCTTTCTCATCATTTTCTTGAGCTACTCCCGAAAGCGCTACGGCTCCCAAAACGATCATTGTAAATAACTTCTTCATATCAATTTCTTTAATCTATTTTTCAATTGGTTAGACTACAAAAGTCCTTTTTCACGTAGGTTACTCAAAAACTGTTCCAAAGCTAATACATCTTGTACTAAAACTTCTCTTGGCTTACTTCCACGATGTTGTCCAATCAGTCCCGTAGCCTCCATTTGATCAATGATTCTACCGGCTCTATTGTACCCTATTTTTAATTTTCTTTGAATATTTGAGGCTGAACCAGCTTGCGCATTTACAACAATTTCTGCTGCTTCTTCAAAGAGTGAATCCAACGCATCGTCCAATTCTTTAGTACTTCCTTCTCCTTCCATTTCTGGTTCAGGTAATTCATAGGCATTTGGATAAGCCCTTTGTGAACCAATGAACTCCGTAATGTCATCCACCTCTGGTGTGTCTACAAATCCACACTGCAGACGCACCAGTTCATTCCCTGGCGAAAAGAGCATATCTCCACGACCAATCAACTGATCGGCTCCACCTGCATCAAGAATCGTTCGGGAATCGATCTTAGATGTTACTCTAAACGCAACTCGAGAGGGGAAGTTAGCCTTAATGATACCCGTAATTACGTTAACCGATGGTCGTTGCGTAGCCACAATCAAATGAATACCGATGGCTCGTGCCAGCTGCGCTAAACGTGCGATAGGTGTTTCTACTTCTTTTCCTGCCGTCATGATCAAGTCGGCAAACTCATCAATTACCAGTACGATGTAGGGCAAGTAACGATGTCCATTTTCGGGGTTCAGCTTACGGTTGATGAATTTCTGGTTGTACTCTTTAATGTTTCTTACCATCGCATCTTTGAGCAACTCGTAGCGGTTGTCCATCTCAACACAAAGACTATTTAAGGTCTCTACCACTTTGCTTGTATCGGTGATGATCGCATCAGAATCTCCAGGCAGTTTAGCCAAGAAATGACGCTCAATTTTATTGAACAGGGTCAATTCAACTTTCTTCGGATCTACCAAGACAAATTTAACCTGAGCAGGATGTTTCTTGTAAAGGATAGACACCAAAATAGCGTTCAAACCTACCGACTTACCTTGTCCCGTAGCACCTGCCATTAGTAAGTGGGGCATTTTGGTCAAATCGGTTACAAAAGATTCGTTAGAGATCGTTTTTCCTAAAGCTACAGGAAGTTCCATCTTATTATTCTGGAATTTATCCGAAGCAATTAAAGAACGCATGGAAACGATATCTGGATTCGAATTTGGCACTTCGATCCCCACCGTTCCTTTACCCGGCATCGGTGCGATGATTCGAATTCCTAAGGCTGCTAAGCTCAGTGCAATGTCATCCTCTAGGTTCTTAATTTTTGAAATTCGAACTCCAGGTGCAGGTACAATCTCATAAAGTGTAACGGTAGGTCCAATCGTGGCCTTGATCTTCGAGATTTCAATCTTGTAGTTCTGAAGCGTCTCGATGATGTTATTCTTGTTGCGCTCCAACTCTTCCTTGTTCATTTGGATTTGTCCACCACCGTGGTCTTCCAGCAAATCCAAACCGGGCAATTCATAGCTCGACAAATCTAGCTTAGGATCGTACTCACCAAATTCCTTCACCTTATCTTTTAACTCTCCGTCATCTAGTGTTTGTTCTTCATCTGGAACGGTCACCTCAAAATCATCATCACTTTCCTCATCTGCTTCGCTCTCGGTTTCCACCTCTGGCTCTGGCTTAGCTTCCTCTTCGTCTTCTTCTACCTCCAATTCCAACAATGGATTTTCATTCACCTGCTCTTCTTCCTCCTCTTCCTCTTCTTCATTAAGGTCAACTACTACCGGAGCCTCGTCTTCAATAATCTCTTCTTCCTTAATTTTATTGGTCGCCTCCATTTCCTCCTCTGGGATAAATTCACTTTTGGAACGGTCAAACCATTGCTTTACAAATGCAAAAGAAGGATTGAATAAAACCACAACAGCAAGCAAACCAGAGAATAAAACAAAGAATAATGCTCCTACAAACCCTAGCGCAGAGTCTACCCATTGAATGATTTGTTCTCCAAACAATCCGCCCATAAAATCTCTGGGAGCATCAAAGACAAAGGCCATGGCTACACTTAGCCATACCATTCCCACAAAACCAATTTTAACGGTTTTGAACAAGGGCAGAATTTTAATCTTAAAGACAATTCGGACCCCAATCAAGACGGCATAAAACGGAATAAAAACGGAGGCGACACCGAACCAAACTTTTAAGAATTGATGAGCGGTAAGCGCTCCCAATTTACCCAACCAGTTGCGGATGTCGGATTCTTCACCGTTAAACACAAACCCCAAAGACTTACCGTCAATGATACTTGCGTCATACTTCCATGTAAATAAGTAAGAAATGCAGGCGATTATGGTGTACACACCAAATAAGATCAACAACAACCCGAAAGACTTATGCAGTCGTTCGTCTTTTAGAAAAGCAAACACATTCTTCACCCCATCTCCTACTCCGGACCTAGATTTGCTGGATTTCTTCTTCTTTGACTCCGCTTTCGCTCCCTTTTTATATGTGTTTTTTGCCTTAGTCGCCATACACTTTTTTCCAATAGACAAAAATAACCGCTTTACGAAGTCATACTGAGGACAGAAGCTTTGATTATAAACGACAAAATGTTAGCAATAAAAAAGCCCTGACAGTACTGCCAGGGCTCATCCGTTCGTTGTGAAATAGGTTATTGACCTCCTCCCATCATCTCCATAAACTCCTGATAAGTCATTTGCTCATACCCCGAAGGAACTTCTCCTAATGATTTATTTACCTTTTCTTCTACTACTTCAATCGCGCTATAAGTAATGACCATTCCCTGCGCCTCTATCACATACTCCATTGGGAACCCTTCAATACCTTTGAACTGCGTATTGGCTTCTGCTGGAAGGTCTTCTGTATAGAAAACTTCAAAAACAGTTTCTTGCCCTTCTTTCATGATGGTATAAACAGCTTTTTTGCATGAATAACCAGCAATTTCCTTTGTTTCATCCAGGTATTCGATTTGCGGTTCTACTTTATCTGCATCCTCCACATCTTCTGTAGAAATGGCAATCTTTTTACCCATTAGATCCATGAGTACGGTTGTAACTCCTGTACTGATGTTATTGATTGTGATTTGATCTCCTATCGTACTGGTTTGCTCTACACGCGTAAAGCCCTTTCCGATGTAGCACGTCATTTCTGTCGCTAACATCGCTCGTTGAGACTCATACGCTTCTGGCAAGTCATAATCAAGTGTGTACTTGATCTTACCTGTCCATTTGATTTTTCCTCCTTCTCCATCTCCGGCACATGCCGTAACTCCCAATACTACGATTGAGATCATTAAAACTACTAACTTGTTCATTGCTTAATTTTTATTCGATTACTTGTTTAAAGATTTCTTCCATCTGAAACAACATTTGTTCCAAACTTACTTCTTTAAAATCACCCGGCACAACAAATGCGTCATCCGAAACGGATTCTTCGACCACACTATCCGCGTGCATGCGGGTTACAAGACCATATTGAGAAACTTCATATTCCATCATTACATTGGGTAATTCCGAAAAAGGATTACACCAATTACTACCTTTGATATCAATCTGGTCGGTAGTATAAATCTGACAATCGTAACCGTCTTCTAATTTTTCGTAAACGGCTTGAAACTTCTCACAATGCAATCCTCCCAAACTATCGTTGGTTTTGAGACTTAATAAATCTGGCACAGGATAATTCTCAAGGTAATCCTTGATCAACACAGAATCTAATTTGGTATAAATCCGCTTACTTCCAAAGTCTAGCATTAATACCAACTCTTTTTTATTACAATCCGAAATTAAGGTAGTGGTAAAAAGACCTCCTTTAGAGACCGTATTTTTATACACGTTGTTCTTAAACTCCATCGTCATGACATCGGGTAGTAACACCACCATGAACTCATCAGTGTAATACGGGTAAGTAAGCGAGTAATATACTTTTCCTTCGCTGATTGCAGGCTTTCCTGCTTCTTCGTTGGGTTCTTCCTGACAAGATGATTGTACAAATACTAACGCGAAAGCACATAGCACAGTCATCATACCCCACAAAGTCCATTTAACATGTTTTTGCATCCTGCTCGTCTTCAAAATTCGCTTGTTAATCGACAAATATAACTTTTTTTTCTAACCGTTATCACGCAAGTTTCAAAAAGTTGAACCAACTGCGTACCGATGAAACATTATCTTTGCACCAATTAATGATTGATTATGTCAAAGCCTAGCATACCCAAAGGGACAAGAGATTTTTTACCAGAGGTAATGGTAAAAAGGAATTATATTTTCAACACGATTAAACGTGCGTTTGTGAAGTACGGTTTCCTGCCGATTGAAACGCCCAGTATGGAGAATACAGCTACCTTGATGGGAAAATATGGTGATGAAGGTGATCGGTTGATCTTTAAGATTCTGAATAGTGGAGAATTTCTGAAGAAAGCTGATGATAAAGCACTTGCTGAGAAAAATGAACAGCTTCTTTTACCTAAAATCTCAGAAAAAGCACTGCGCTACGACCTCACCGTTCCATTTGCAAGGTTTGTAGTGCAGCATCAAAACGAGTTATCTTTTCCGTTTAAACGTTATCAAATTCAACCCGTTTGGCGAGCGGATCGTCCGCAAAAAGGTAGATACCGAGAATTCTACCAATGCGATGCGGATGTGGTAGGATCAGACTCTCTTTTATTTGAGGTTGAGTTGATCCAGTTGTTTGACGAAGTATTGACGAATTTGGGCTTAGCGGATTTTTCGATCAAAGTAAATAACCGAAAAATCCTTTCGGGAATTGCTGAGATCACAGGAATGTCTGACAAAATTGTGGATATTACAGTTGCCATCGACAAGCTGGATAAAGTTGGAAAAGACGGAGTGATCCAAGAATTGCTCTCCAAAGACATTCCGCAAGACGCAATTGATAAAATTAGTCCGCTGTTTAGCATGAGCGGAGATATCGGTTCAGTGATTGCCGAAATGAAAACCTTATTGGCGAGCTCTGCAATTGGACTAAAAGGAATTGAAGAATTAGAATATGTTTTTGAAAAGGTGAACCACCTGGGACTTCAACAGGCTGAACTAGTTTTTGACGTGACGCTAGCGAGAGGATTGAACTATTACACTGGAGCTATTTTTGAAGTAAAAGCGAACAACGTAAGTATCGGAAGTATTTGCGGAGGAGGTCGATACGATGACCTGACGGGAATTTTTGGATTGAAAGATATTTCTGGAGTTGGAATTTCATTTGGCGCAGATCGAATCTATGATGTGCTGGAAGAATTAAACCTTTTTCCTACGTTTAAAGAAGAAACAACGCAATTGCTTCTGATCAACTTTGGCGAGGACGAAAACAGGTGTCTGGAAATTCTACAACAATTGCGAAATGCGGGAATCAACACGGAATTGTACCCGGAGAGTGCCAAACTGAAAAAACAGATGAAGTATGCCGATGGTAAAGGAATTCCCTATGTCGTTTTTCTTGGTGCTGATGAATTAAAAACAGGCAACTTCAACATTAAGAATCTGGCAACAGGAGACCAAAAACAAGTTACACTCGAAACGCTAATTGCCGACTTGTCATGAAAAGAATACTACTCCTCTTCTTTTTATCGCACTTTTTGCTGACCGGACACGGAATGATCAATCCCTTCTACAAGGAAGTGATGCAGCGAGGTTATGAAGTGATGCCTGGTGACAGTGTGAAATTCCCAGATGGTAGTGTTTGCTCCATCGAAGCCTTCAATAACTTGCAATGCGGACAACAGTGGATGACGGATGATTATTGCATCCCCGAAGGACAGGCTGTTTGGGATGATGATAAGTGCTGTGAAGGTTTAGAGCCCTACTTAAAACCCGGTGTAGATGGACAGGCTACTTGTCAGGAAATCAAGAAAAAAAGTGGCTTTGGTTCTGACGGAGCAACCGATGAGGAAGAGGAAGAAGGAGCAATTTCAGCCTTTCTATCTTCCAAAACCGTTCTTTATTTCTTCATGGGGGTTCTCATCCCTCTTGGTTTATTCGTAATTTTGGCAATATCAGTCAAAAAACGACTACCCAAAAAGGACGAATAAAGGGATAGAGCTATGTGCGGAATTAACGGTATTTACAACATTCATAAAGTCGATCAACCCAAAAATCTGATCCAACAAATGAACCTGGCTTCTAAACACAGGGGACCAGATTACACGGGAATCTACAGTGATGAGGATGTTGTTTTAGGTCATAATCGTCTATCCATTATCGATTTGGACGAGGCATCCAATCAACCCATGCGTTCGGAAGATGATGAACTCATTCTGATCTTTAACGGAGAAATTTACAACTATAAGGAACTTCGTGAATTACTCGAAAAGCGTCATGATTTCAAAACATCAGGAGATACTGAGGTTGTTCTGGCTGCTTATAAACGCTGGGGACCTGCTTGTCTCAATCACTTCAACGGTATGTTTGGAATGGCCATTTGGGACAAACAAAAAAGAGAACTTTTCGTGGCGAGAGACCGACTGGGTATCAAACCACTTTATTATTACGACAACCTCGAACAATTTGCTTTTTCTTCGGAAATCAGAAGTTTACTCGAACTTCCTTTTGTGGAACGAAAAATCAACGAAGACGCACTCGTTGACTATCTTAGGTACGGCACCGTTCATGCTCCTCGCACAATCATCAATGGGGTGCGTATGTTGCTGCCCGGACACTATATTTTGCTGAACACAGACGGGATCAAGACGCATCAGTACTGGAACGTGAATTTGCATCACAGTTCGGAAAGCTTTAACCAAAGCTACGATCAGGTGAAAGCGCGAACAAAGGAATTGTTTTACGAAAGTGTAGAGCAACGATTGGTGGCAGATGTTCCATTTGGTGCTTTCTTAAGCGGAGGTATTGACAGTAGTGCGGTAGTGGGTGCGATGAGCGAAATTTCTACGAATAAGGTCAATACGTTTTCTGTGACGTTTGCCGAAGAAGAATTTTCAGAAGCCAAATATGCTCGAAAAATTGCTGAGAAGTTCAATACCCATCACCACGAAATTAAATTGTCTCCTGATGATTTCTTAAGAGATTTGCCCGAAGCTATTGCCAGCATGGATCATCCGAGCATGGATGGCCCCAACTCTTATGTGGTTTCTAAAGCCACCAAAGAAGCGGGTGTTACTATGGCGCTCAGTGGATTGGGAGGTGATGAACTCTTTGCTGGATACGATATTTTTAAACGAGCCTATTCCCTTTTGGACAAAAAATGGCTGATGTCCTTTCCGCTCTTTGCGAGAAAAGCATTAGGAACAGGTCTGAAGTTGGTGAAACCCGGCATTGCGAGCGACAAGATTAAGAAGACGATCACGAGTAAATATTTAGAACTACCCTACTACTACCCGATCAACCGAGAATTGTTGGATGACGATCAGCTGCACAAGTTGTTGAGTTTTCACAACTATCCCGAAAATGCGGTTCATGAAATTCTTCAAAATTCTATCGGTGTGGGAACGCCTGGTGCGAGTGTCCCTTTTTTGAGTCGGGTTACCTTTGCGGAGATCAATACTTATATGCAGAACGTTTTGCTGCGTGATACCGACCAAATGAGCATGGCGCATGCGCTGGAGGTACGCGTTCCTTTTCTGGATCACAAGTTGGTGGAATACGTTTATGGCATCCGAGATGATTTTAAATACCCTACCCAACCGAAGAAATTACTGGTGGAATCGCTAGGAGATTTACTTCCATCTGAAATCGTGAATCGACCAAAAATGGGGTTCACTTTTCCCTGGGAAATTTGGTTAAAAGAAGATTTAAAGGCATATTGCGCGGAAGGACTTGCTTACCTCAAACAAATGGAATTATTCGATAGTAAAGGAATTGATGACATTTGGGTAGGATTTCTTGGCGGAAAGAAATCGATCACCTGGTCGCGGGTTTGGACGTTTGTGGTTTTAGGACACTGGCTTAAGAACAATAACATTAGCGAATAAGTTTGCAGCAAAAAAAGCGAATACTCTTTTTCATCGATTGGTACTTTCCTGCCTACAAAGCCGGAGGCCCCATTTCTTCTGTCCGGAACCTTTGTTTGCAACTTTCTCAGGAGTTTGAAGTACTGGTGGTAACTGGAGATCGTGATTTGGGCGATAAAGAAGCCATGCCAGAGATTGTTGTGAATGAGATCACTGCGGTGGAAGGAATTAACGTGATCTATCTTTCTCCCGATCAAATCAATGCTAAAAAGTTTAGGGAAATTCATGCTTCTTTTCGTCCCAACATTGTTCATCTCAATAGTTTGTTTTCTCGAAAGTTCACCTTACTTCCGTTAAAAGCACTCAAAAAGGAAAAGGGTAAAATTGTGATCAGTCCGAGGGGTATGTTTGGGAAGGCCTCGTTGAGCATCAAGCCGCTCAAAAAGAAAGTGTTTTTTGCTATAGCTAAAGTAACTTCGTTGTTTAAGGGTGTGCGGTGGCATGCTACTTCATCGTTTGAAGCCGAAGAGATCAAAAAAGGTATGGGGCAACAAACGGATGTTCGTGTAGCCAATAACGTCCCCTATCTTCCCGTAAATATGGTTCCCATACCGAAAAAAGAACCCGGTCAGTTGAACTTACTTAGTGTGGGAAGAATGGCTCCCATCAAAAATTTTGATTTCTTGTTGGAAGCATTGACCGCTGTTAAGAGTAACCTCTATTTACTCATTGTAGGACCGGCAGAAGACAAAGCTTATGCAGAGAAATGTCAGCGTTTGGCTCACCAGTTGCCACAGCACGTTGTGGTACGTTTCCTGGATGGCATGAGTCCAACGAAGCTGAACGAACTGTATGCCGATACGCACGCTTTCATTACCGCTTCAAAAAACGAGAATTTTGGGCATAGCATTGCAGAAACCTTAGGATCCGGCAGACCGGTGATTGTCAGTGACCAAACACCCTGGAAGGACTTAAAAGAAAAAGGAATCGGATTTGATCTTCCGCTGGTGGAAGAAAAATTTGCAGAAACGATCGAATATTTTGCATCTTTGGATCAAGAAGCATTTGATCACTATTGTCATAATGCTAGAGCAGCAGCAGTAGCGGTTGCCAACCCAGCAGAAATTCTGGAAAATTACAAATCGTTGTATGACGTATGAAAACTACTGACCTATCTAAATTCAACAACGACTGGTACCAACCGGGCGGAAAGTTCAAGCGAGCACTTTGGTTTATGATCAATGCCTGCATCATGCAGAGCAAGTGGATTCCATTTAGTGGGCTAAAAGTGACCTTGCTCATTGTGTTTGGCGCTGAAATTGAAGACAATGTGGTGATCAAACCCAATGTAAACATCAAGTATCCCTGGAAACTAAAGATTGGTGAAAATACTTGGATTGGCGAGAAAGTATGGATTGACAATTTGGGTGAAGTGACGATCGGAAAGAACGTTTGTCTCTCACAAGGGGCGATGTTGTTGTGTGGCAACCACAACTATAAGAAAGAAGCTTTTGACCTTATTGTAGGAAAAATTACGTTAGAAGATGGCGTTTGGATTGGTGCTCATAGTGTCGTTTGTCCGGGCGTGCGATGTAAAAGTCATGCCTTATTAGCGGTCAACTCTGTAGCCACTTCTACGCTAGAACCATATAGCATTTATCAAGGTAATCCGGCTGTAATGGTGAGGGAGCGAGTGATTGGTTAGGGAGGTGGTTTTGGTTTATTCGCTATATTTGGGAGGGTGAACGTAACTGGCTAAAGGCAAAATAATCTATTGAGGTTTATGCTAAGGTTGGGCATTATTAAAAACGAATTGGAAGTAGTAGACGTAATATTCGAAGAAGACAGATCTAAGGAAACTTTCGCGAAGTACTTTAAATATGAAAGACAGAGAGGGTTGAAACAAGTCCCGATAGTGCTTATCGCAATTGTCTGCTCCTCAATGGTTGTTTTAGGTTTACTCATCAAAATCGACATTCTATGGATTCTAGGTCTTGTAAGTGCTGCGGTAGCTTCTATATATCTACTCGTTTACTTTCTACGCTTTCAAATTGTAATTAATAAGTACTTTAAGGAGTTTGATAAGAAAGCTAAAACTGCAGACAAAGAATTCCAATTCTCATTTGATTCGGAGTGCATAAAATACAACTCTGAAAACCTAAATTCTGAAATAAAATGGCCAATGATAAAAAGCTATTTCATTAATGGCGAAGATATTTACTTATACCTAGCTAATCGAGAATTATTAGACATAATCTCGGAAGAAATTTTAGGCGAAGAGAAATTCGTGAAGTTTAAAGCTATACTGAATGAAAAAGTTACAATGCCTAACGATAACTAAAATAAACAGCCCTTGCCTCTACCTTCACAAAAAAATGTTCCGGTAGACAAGGTACCAAACTGTTTCTTCTTATTTTTAGTCAAAGTATTGGCGTTACATACAAAAGTTGAATAAGAAAATTTACATAACAACTTTGATTATAAGCATTGCATCGTTTATATCGTCCCTCTTCTTTAATGCTTTTTCATCAACAAGTGGAACCACTGATTCATTTACCGCTTTGCTAATGGGTTGGATTCTTTCTTTTCAAAGTACTGCAAATCTTGCTTGGTTTGCAAACCTAGTTTTAGTTTGCTCTTGGGTAATGATTGTAATAAATAACAAAATAGCCGTGATTGTTGCATCATTAGGGTTAATAATTGGTCTACTCCCAGCGCTGTCAAGGAATATGGCGGTTGACGAATCTGGAACGTTACGTGGTATTATATCTCTCGATGTAGGATATTGGCTGTGGATTACAAGCATGGTTGTTATTTTAGTAGGTTCTCTGATTGTATTGACTGTGAGAAAAAACTAGCGCGAACAAAGTATAAAGCCATGCAAGGCTAAGTGACTAAACAGGATAACCTGCGCTCCAACACAACTTCTAGGTACTATCCTCAAATCATTGATCTAAATTCATTATCTTTCCATTGTGCGGCCCGAACTAGGTCTGTCTGTAGACAGTTGGATTTAGTAGGCAGTTAGACATAATCAATCATGAAATATTGTTTCTACATAGTTGTTTTCCTAACTAGTTCCTTGATTCTATCGAGCTACACTAAACCTTCTTTTGAATTGTTTTCTCAGTCATATATAATTAAATCAGGAAGCGGTACAGATGAATTTATTATCGACAAAACAAAGGTAAAAGAGATCGAATCTATTCTTGGTAAAAATTACAAAATTTCCCAAGGAGTGGTAGACTATTTTGGCAAAGCACCAAAGTATGTTAACCACTTGAATTACATGGAAATAGGAGTTGAATTTAAATTCTACACGAGAACCTCAGTAACTCCTTTTGCTAAATCAAAAAAAATAAATGCAATAATTTTTAGACCTCCAGCGAATGCAACAACTGTAGAAGGACTTTCTATTGGTGATTCTTCAAGCACAATAGCTTCTGTCTATGGAGATCAAAATAAAATTCACAGCGATATTGATTTTGATTACTTTGTTTATGCGAACAAAGGAGTCACATTTGCTGTAGATACAACATCCCATCTAATTGAAGAAATCATCATCTATTCCCCGATAAAACAATAACTACGTCATATCGAAATTTAGAATCAAGTCGGGTTAGGATAGTCTATTCCCCAACACAATTTATAGACACTCACCTCAAATCATTGTCGTAAATTTATTATCTTTCCAGTATGCCGCACGTGCTTAATATATGTGGCTGTTGATAGATAAAAAGATACAATAATGAAAACGATACTTGTTTTAACCTCCATTCTACTCACAACCTTTTCATTTACACAGACCTGCAGTGATACAACAATTTATGCGAATTCAAAACAAACTAAATATGACAATCGGTTTTCGAATTACAAGAAAATCAAAAGTCAACCGAAATACTCGGGTGGATCAAAAAAATTTGAAAGCTATTTAAGAGAAAACCTGATCGTGGATGCAAGGTTTAAAAATGAAATCTTTAACCTCA
This sequence comes from uncultured Flavobacteriales bacterium, assembly GCA_964387945.1. Taxonomy (GTDB): domain Bacteria; phylum Bacteroidota; class Bacteroidia; order Flavobacteriales_D; family Parvicellaceae; genus Parvicella. The sequence continues at coordinate 17,857 of CAYLYX010000014.1, forward strand.
ATTATCAAATAACGATTTCCTGTGATGGAAAAATCATTGAAGCAAAAACACTTGGCGACAAACGTTTTGGAGAGATTACAAACTTTATTGAGATCGCGCAAAAGACCGAAGGAAATTGGAAGGCTGCAAAAAACAAGGGAAAAGAAGTAAATTGTATCTATTTCGGCAAAATGTTCGTTAACGGCAGTTTATACCAAAAATAATATACACTATGGAAGGGGTCATCCAACTTAACAAGTAAAAATGACAGAAGCAGAATTCAAATCAATGCTGTTTGCACTAACTGCAAGAAAATCAGAGACCAGACCAAGTCACTTGGTCAACATTGAGTTCTACAATCAAACCACAACAGAAGAGGTTGAATCGTTTTTAGATGACTTAAACCAATATTTACTACAACAAGATGAAGGAATGTGTGATATTTTCGGAATAAATGAAAACTTCACTGGAGGTGTCTTTTACTTGAATCTCAATGAGCAGGCTAATTTTGACCAGCTAAAGGTTACTCTTTCAAAACTTGTTGAACACTATCCATTTTTAGAGGTGGTTACCATTAATCACTCCACTTATCATAACGGCTACTATATAACAGAATCCATTGATTGGGGTGAACGAGATGAGGATCAACACTTTCATGACCTTTTGCCTTCAGCTGAATTTGAAAGAGTGTTAACGAAAGAAAAAGGAGGATGCCTTGGCCCCATTGGTGTTTTCATGGCAATTCTATTTTTCCTCATTTTGGCTTAGCTGAGATTATTGTATTAACTGGAGTTGGAAACTAATTTAATCACGGAATGTAGAACTGTTCTAAAACCAACTTAGTATATTTAGAATATATATCTAATAATATTAAGAATGAACCTTCACGAGCTAATATCCATAATACTGATGTTCATAGCAATATTCTATTTCATTGTGTTGATGGTCATTGCCCATAGGCGTTATGCAAAGTTTCTTGAGGTAATAGTAAAAGAGAAACCAAATTACCTCGACAATGTAGGTGATCTATGGATTGCAGATAGAATGGAGTTTGGTGTTGGCTATCAATGGTTTGTTGCATTAATGCCATTAAATGAAAAAGTTGATGATCAAGAAATAATTGATGCCATAAAAAACCATAAAAAAATCATTCTGATTTTCTGGCTGTCAGCTATTACTATTATTCCTACTTTGATTATTTACTCCAAGTTGAGTTAAAAAAGTGACGTTAGCAAAGAAAAAGGAGGGTGTCTTGGCCTCATTGGTGTTTTAGTGGTAATTCTACTTTTCCTCGTTTTGGCTTAACTGAAACTATTGCTTTGACAGTACTTTTTCCGCGAGCGTTTCATCTGCGCTTTATGGAAAATCGCATTCGCAAGCATCTCACTACCATGAAAACGTGGTACCCAAGCATATTTGTTCTCTTCATTTTATTTATGCCGATATGTGGCATCGGACAAACGCAAAAACTAAAAGGCAGCTATGAGTTGCTTGTTGAGAATACAGAAATAGCATTCGGTAATCAGCAAGACACGCTCGGTTCTAAGTTAGAAATAGTTCCGATTCATGATCCATTGAAAAAAGAGCTCGTGATTAAAGGCTGTGGAAAGTTTGCGTTCGTAGGAAGTACCTTCAACGACAGAGAAATGTGTTTTATCAAAGTAGTTACCAAGGGAAGGTATGACCCTAATGGAGATACATTGACATTAACGCTGAAGAAGCAAGTGCAATATTTAAGCAATCGTAAGGCAAAGAGCAAACTGAATCAATATCTAGAACTAATTATTTTGGAATCTGGAGATTTAAGACAAAACGCTCATTGGATTTACAAGAAAACGTCTCCGAACAATGAGTAGGGAATCTCTCCGAAGCATCACCCTACCTCTTCCAGCATCCGTCTGGCAGTTTCTTCTGAAGCGCCTACGCCACCACAATGTTGAATCAACGACTGGTAGTTATTGAGCATGGTCTCTCTGGCATTGCCCTCCAGAATTTTTTGGAGTTCAGATCGGATATTATCGGTAGTCAACTCTCCCTGAATCAATTCCTTTACCACTTCCTGGTCTTCAATCAAATTCACCAATGAAATGTACTTGACCTTGATGACCCGCTTGGCAATTTGATAAGAAAAACTACTTCCCTTGTAGCAAACCACCTGAGGCACTTTAAAAAGTGCTGTCTCCAGTGTGGCCGTACCCGAAGTAACTAACGCGGCATGCGCATGATTCAACAAGTTGTAGGTATCGTTTTGCACCAACTTAACATTCGAGTCCGTCAGGAATTCCTGATAGAACGCTGCGTCTTTGGAGGGTGCTCCGGCAATCACAAATTGATAGTCTTTGAACTCGTTCACCACAGAGAGCATCAGTGGTAATTTGATCTTAATTTCCTGATTGCGACTTCCGGGTAATAATGCTATGATGGGTTGATCACTCAGTCCGTTAGCAACTCTAAATTCTTCCGAAGATTTTGCTCCCTTTTTGAAATTCTCAATCGCATCAATAAGCGGATGACCCACAAAGTTGACTTCGTAATCAAACTGATCGTAAAATGGCTTCTCAAAAGGCAAAATCACATACATCTTATCAACATAAGCCTTGATTTTCTTTACCCTGTTTTGCTTCCAAGCCCATACTTGGGGCGAAATGTAATACAAGGTTTTGATTCCTTGCTCTTTGCAAAACTTTGCCATCCTCAGGTTAAATCCAGGGTAATCGATAAAGACCACAGCATCGGGTTGAAAGTCGAGAATTTGTTGTCGGCACAACTTAAAATTCTTACTGATGGTTCGGATATTGGTAATCACTTCCCAGAACCCCATAAAGGCCAATTCTTTGTAATGCTTGAGAATCTTAGCGCCCGCAGCTTCCATCAACTCTCCGCCCCAGGCTTGAATCTCTACCTCATCTTGTTGATGTAGGGCTTTTATCAGGTTACTCCCATGGAGATCTCCGGAAGCTTCTCCCGATATGATAAAAAGTTTTTTCAATGAATGATCAAGAATAATCCAAAGTAAAGGATTGTCATAAAGATAAGTCCTTTTAACGCCTGATCCATCTTCCACATGAAGAAAAAGAAATAGAAAGCGAGTAGGTTCGGAATCAAACTAAACGTCAAAATGTCCATGTAGTGTACATTCTGACCTACCAACAGATTCCAATACGCCTTAAGACTATAAGAACCGTCCCTATCTTTAAAGAATTTTGAGATCAAAAAGCCCAGCATCGGGAGTACTGCTCCCAACACTAATCCAAACCACAGTTTGTCCAATTTCTCTTTTGTTTCTTCCCAACCCATATTACAATCCCCATTCGTTTAGATCTCCAATCGCATGATGTGCCGTCATGTCATACTGCGTTGGAACAATTGTGATGTACCCTTCGTCCAATGCTACCATATCGGCTTCATTTCCTTTGTCGTGGTTGTGAAAAGAACCAGTCAGCCAATAATACTTTTTCTTTAGCGGATCAATGCGTGTATCAAAGGTGTCATCCCAATAGGCTCTCGCCTGACGGCAAATTCGAATTCCTTTGATGGCTGTTAAAGGCAATTTGGGTATGTTGACATTCAAACACACTCCCTTCTCTAATCTGTTATTGAGTGTATGCTCAACAATTTTTTTTATGTACGGTTTGGCAGGTTCAAAATCTGCTGCCCAATCGTGATCACACAATGAAAACCCAATGCTCGGAATACCTTCTAATGCACCTTCTACAGCCGCTGACATGGTACCAGAGTACAACACGTTTGTAGAAACATTGCTTCCATGATTCACACCTGATACAATCAGATCTGGTCTACGGTCTCCCAAGGCAAACATTCCCAACTTCACACAATCTACGGGTGTTCCAGAACTGTAATACGCCTTGTGTTTTCCGAAGTAGTCCGTTTCTTCCATCCTCAACGGAGCATTAACCGTTATGGCATGCCCCATCCCACTCTGAGGTTTGTCCGGTGCGATGATCAGCAGTTCTGCCAGCTCACCTACTATATCAATCAATGCTTTGATCCCTGGAGCAGTGAATCCATCGTCATTCGTAACTAAAATTAAGGGCTTTTTTTCCATTTGTAAAAGTGCGTTGAATTGTGCAAAACTAATAAATTAACGCGTTAAGGAAAACCAAATATTCGTTATACTTTTGTGGGTATCAGACAAAACAGCGCCATGAAAAAAATCAACCTATTGATAACGACATTTATCTTTCTTCCTTGCTTATTGCTAGCACAGCATGAAATTACCAGTGAATCTGAAATTCAGGATGTAACGGTATTTTTATCAGGAGCTGAAGTGCACCGAACGGCTAAGGTAAGTCTTAAGAGTGGTTCTAACGTGATTACCTTTGAGCAATTATCACCTTATATCAACCCCAATAGCATTCAGGTGAAAGCCAAAAGTAGTGGGGTTACGATTGTATCGGTGAATCACCAAGCAAACTACCTCAAGGATAAATCCAACGACTCTAAACTCAAGGCGATTAATGACAGCATTGAGAACCTGACCTTAAAGCGTGACATTCGTTTAGGACACGAAAAGGTTTATTTAGAAGAGAAGTCTCTACTGATGGCTAACAAATCCATGAAAGGTGAAAACATGAATGTGGATGCCGAAGATTTGATGGATATGGCTGACTTTTTCAGAGATCGATTATTGGAATTGGAAACGAAATTGCTAGACATCAAGTTACAGTTGAATGAAATCAACGATGACCTGAGTCGTTTGACACAACAGCGATCGCAACTGCAGCAAGGTAAGGTAAAAAACACGAAAGAGATTGTGGTGAACGCTTCTTCGAAGTCATCCGCTACGGTTACGTTTGAAATTACTTACGTAATGACACAGGCAAGTTGGATTCCAAAATATGACATCAGAAGTGATGATATCTCAGAACCTGTGAGTCTTACCTACAAAGCGGATGTCTACAATTATTCGGGCTACGACTGGAACAACGTAAACATTAAGCTATCGACTGGAAACCCAGCAATTGACAATACACAACCCTACCTGAGCAACTGGTATTTACAGTATTATAATTACAACAACCAAGGCAAAACAAATGCCTACGGTTACAAAGACAAAAGTCGGGCTTCTTTCAAGAACACCAGTGCAGCGCCCGCTCCTGCCGGAGGTTCAGAGAGTGATGGTGAAGGCCTTTTTAAGCAAGTAGAAGAAGAAAAATCTGGTTCGTTGGCAAACTTCACGCAAATGGTAGAAAGTACCGTCAACACAGAATTTCAAATTAGCGTTCCATATACCATTAAGTCAGACGGAAAACCTTACTTGGTTGAGATTCAGGAGACAGAATTACCTGTAAATTATTCTTACATGGCAATTCCTAAACAAGATCAGGATGCTTTTTTATTGGGACGTGTAACAGGCTGGGGGAAATATAATTTACTACCAGGAGATGCTAACGTTTACTTTGAAGGAACTTTTGTAGGTTCTTCATATTTGCAAACCAATACGACTAACGATACGCTAGACGTTTCGCTAGGAAGAGACAAGGGAATTGTGATTAAGCGTAAAAAGGTAGATGAACTGTGCAAAAATCAAAAGATCGGAGGTAACCACAAAACTTCCAGAGGATATGAAATTGAGATTCGAAACAACAAGTCTAAGGAAGTGAACATCAAGATTCAGGATCAAATTCCTTTGAGCTCGTACAAAGAGATTGAAGTAACACTGAATGAGCAAGGTAATGCTCAGTACAACGAACAAACAGGCGAACTGACGTGGCTCTTAAAAATTGCTCCGGGAGAAACAAAGATTGTCAAGTTTGCTTTTGAAGTGAAGTATCCTAAGGAGTACAACATCAGTAATTTGTAATGATGGAGGAGTCAACGCTGATCGACAGTTATAATAATTACAAGTATTGGCGATTATTTCAGGAGTATTTTCCAAGTGAATTCAGAATTGGGGAAGGAGAAGAGCCTGTGGAGGAGTACTGGCATTGGACAGACTATCAGGTTCATTTAGACAGATACGTTCCAAAAGAGGATAACCGAAACATCAAGCTAATTTTGGTTCACGGTGGAGGTGGTAACGGACGACTGCTCTCCCCTATTGGTGTTGCCATGAGAGATCAAGGCTTCGAGTGCGTAGCTGCCGATATGCCGGGATTTGGCTTAACGCGAATTGGAAAACCAAATGCTTACAGCACCTGGGTTGACCTCGTGGATGCACTTATCAACAAAGAGATAGAAAGAGACGGCAAGAAAGTACTGCTAATCGGAATCAGTTTAGGAGGAATGCTCAGTTACCATGCCGCCTGCAAAAATGATCACGTGGTGGGTCTAATGGTCTCTAGTCTGGCAGATACGACTCAAAAGGAGGTGCAAATTCAGCTTTCCAAGAACAAACTTTTGGGGACGATGGCTTACAGTTCCCTCAAAACCCTCAAGTCGATCACCGATAACATTAAAGTGCCCATCAAAGCTACCACCAAGATGTGGGCGATGGCCAATGACCAAAGCTTTGTGCGTCTACTAAAGAAAGACAAAGTAGGTTCAGGAAGTTGGGTGTACCTGAAATTCTTAAGAACCCTTTTTGAAGCCAAAGCTGAAATACCACCAGAGGAGTTTAAGCAATGTCCATTGTTGTTCTTTCAACCTATGGTGGATCATATTATTCCGTGGGAAATCAGTCAGCCATTTTATGACCGTTTGGCTTGTGAAAAAGAAGTAGTGTTCTTAGAAAACTGTGGTCATATACCAATGGAAGAACCGGGTATTGATCAATTGCGAGATGCTGCGGTGAAGTTTATTAATGAGATTGATGGGAGAGTTTAAAAAGAACTTCAGTATTTCTTTTTAAATTAGACTTATGACTTTTCTTTTTATTGGATTTTCTCTGCTTATCGCAATGATTACCTGTATGATCTATGCGCTGAAGAAAAACTCTCTTGTAGCTATAGACTGGATTTTTATCGTCTCCTTTCTGATTTACATATTGTGTGCCATCTATGTGCCTTACACTATGACTCAGCAAACTCCAGACGAAGAAGGAGAATGTGGTATGTTTGCGATAGTCAGTGTATTTCATATTATTTTTAGAGTAATCGTAGGATTTGTTTATGTCCCACCTTACTACATTTTCAGATACTTGCACTACAGAAAAGAAAGCAAAAAAAATCCAGACGCTTCTTAGAAGGTCTGGATTAAATATGATCGAAAGTAATCTTCGCTTACTTTGTAAACCTCTTTTTCTCTTTGATACGAGCAGCTTTACCTCTTCTATCTCTCATATAGAAAATTCTTGATCTTCTTACTGCACCTTCTTTCATTACTTCGATAGTATCAATGAAAGGTGAGTTAATTGGAAAAACTCTTTCTACACCAATTCCACTACTCATTTTTCTGATCGTAAAGGTCTCAGTAGCTCCTTCTCCTCTTCTCTGGATAATCGTTCCTTGAAATGCCTGAAGTCTCTCTTTGTCACCTTCTTTAATCTTGTACGTTACCTTTATCGTATCACCAGCTCCAAACGAAGGCCACTCCTTTGTCTCTACTAGTTCTGATTGTAATTGTCTTATAATATCCATTGCCGTTGTATTATCTTGTTCTCAAAATCGGGCTGCAATATTACGAATAAATATCCGAACAACTATTAATTATTATATTTTTTTTGAATTATTTCAAAACGCACTCAATCATTGAATCAACAGGCTTTGCATCCGATAGACTGAATCCAAAAATCGACTACTACGGATGTAATTAATCAATATCTTTGCGCCCGTGAGCAAGAAACCCAACAATAAAAGTCCTTTCTCCCTATGGCTTAAGCGCATTGGATTAGCAGGATTCCTATTCTTTCTAGTCAAAGGGTTAGCTTGGTTAGCCTTCTTTTACTTAGGCGCTTCCTGGTTTAAAGGTTGTGGTTTTTGATTAAATGGCAAATCGTGCACTTGGTGCAACGTCCATTGTTGCTAAATCACCTTTTAAATATTTATAATAGCCTGTAATGGCAATCATTGCTGCATTATCTGTGCAGTATTGAAATTCTGGAATAAACGTCCGCCAACCTTTCTGCTCTCCTACCGATTGCAATCGTTTTCGCAATTCACTATTGGCAGAAACACCTCCTCCAATGGCTACATCACTTATACCTTCTTTCTTCACCAACTCCTCCAGCTTAATGAACAAATAATCAATAATGTGCTTTTGATAGGAAGCACAAATATCAGCCAAGTTTTCTTCAACAAAATTAGGGTTTTGTTGCTTTTCCTTATTGACAAAATTCATAAACTGGGTCTTCAGTCCACTGAAACTATAGGTATACCCCTCAGTTTTTGGAAATGTAAATGCAAATCGTTCGGGATCTCCTTCTTTTGCATATTTGTCGATTAATGGTCCTCCTGGGTAAGGGAGTCCTAAAACCTTTGCCGCTTTATCAAATGCCTCACCTGCCGCATCATCCATCGTCTCTCCCAGTACTTTCATTTCCAGAAAATCGTTCACCAAAACCAATTGGGTATGACCTCCGGATACGGTCATACAAATAAATGGAAACTCCGGTTTCGCTTTTTCCTCTCCCTCGGCCTGAATGAAATGGGCTAAAACATGACCAATCATGTGATTCACCTCCACAATGGGTATTCCCAGTCCCATAGCAAACGACTTTGCAAAACTAGTTCCTACCAATAAAGAGCCTAACAACCCCGGACCTCTTGTAAAAGCTACAGCATCAATTTGTTCTTTTTTGATTCCAGCAGCTTTGATGGCAGCATCTACTACGGGAATAATGTTCTGCTGATGCGCTCTAGAAGCCAACTCTGGCACTACTCCACCATATTTTTTATGCACCTCCTGACCAGCCGTAACATTAGATAACATCACATCGTTTCTTAAGATAGCCGCTGATGTGTCGTCACAACTCGATTCTATCCCAAGAATGTACTTATATTTGTGTTGGCTTGTCATAGCTGGAAAATATTGGGCAAAATTATCAAAAATATAGCAACGGGAATACTCAAGTTTATTGGGTATACGCTCGAGTTTGTGCTTTTCATTACTATCGCCTTTATTTTCTTAATCCGCTCTCCTTGGGTACAAACCTATGTGGCTCATCTAGTTGCATCTTACTACAGTTCCGAATTGGGAACAGAAGTAGAGGTTGAAAGTGTTAAAATCTACGGCTTGGATTATGCTGAAATTATTGGACTTCAAATTAAAGATCAACGGGGCGACACGCTCATTTATAGCCCTAAATTTTCTGGCTCCGTAGAAGTACTTAGCATGCGAAGTGAATTTGCGATACTTAAGGCCGTAAACTCTGACAATGCTAGGGTAAAGCTACAAAAGTACAAGGGAGATTCGGTCACTAACATGCAGTTCGTTATCGACTACTTCTCTTCTGAGGATACCACAGAAAGTGAATTCAAGATCAAGATCAATGAGATTAACCTCTCTGACATGCACTTCTCGTATGACAACTGGAACATTGATCCTATTCCATATGGAATGGATTACAATCACCTCGACTTGAAAAAAATTAACGGAAAGGTCGCCTCACTACGAAATCGTAACGGAGTGACTACGTTCAGTCTGGACAGCGTAAATCTGCAAGATAAGTCGGGCTTTGTGTTGAATCACTTACATTGTTACTTTCTTGCTAGCGACAAGAAAATCAAATTTGAAGACCTGAGTATTCTAACGCCCCATTCTAATATGGACATTAAGGGGCTTTCGTTTAATTATCACGACTATGGTGACCTAAGCGACTTTCTTCATGCAGTTGTCATGAAAGGTAATATCCGTCCTTCGCGATTGAACCTTCAAGACCTATCCTATTTTGCTCCAGTTTTTAAAGACTTCAAGAACAACATCAAGATAGAAGGAATATTAGATGGAACCGTCAACAATTTCAATATCAAGGACTTATACTTAGGGCTAAGTCCAGTGACTTATTACTCGGGAGAAGTAGACATTAAGGGACTTCCTTACGTAGATCAGTCGTTGTTTTACATGAATATTGAGAGTTTGCAGACCACAGCAGAAGATCTCCGAAAGTTTGATTATATCGCAATGGGATTGGAGGAAGACCCAGAGATTCCAAAACAATTGGATCGACTCGGTTTGGTTCAAATATCTGGTACCATCGATGGTTTTTTGGATGAATTCTACACCAACCTCGTAGTAGAATCCGAAGGTGGATCGGCAAGCGCATACCTACAAGCTGGGCTCGATACCTTATATACCTTGAATTATGTGGGAGACATCAGTACTAAGGATGTTGTTCTGGGCGAATTAATTGGAGACCAAAACATTGGAAACCTCACTTCGGAAATTAGTCTAAAGGGACATGGCGTTACCCTTGACGAATTGGAAACAACCGTAATTGGGCGCGTTCACAATTTTAATCTTTACGGATACAACTACGGAGAAATCAACCTCAATACGGTTAAAGTATCAGGACAGAAGTTAGATGGTGTGGTAGAAATAGAAGACAACAATCTTGATTTCTTTTTCAATGGGAAAGTTGACCTAAACGGCAAAACCCCAAAGTTTGACTTTATTGCTGATATTGGGAAGGCCAATTTGCATGAATTGCGACTCATTGATCGTCCTACCTCTTCTTTTAAGGGAAAAGTTCATGTAGAAAACTGTTCGGGTAGCTCACTGGATGACTTTAAGGGAGTGGTTACAATAGAAGGTGCCGAATATTATGAAAATGGAACTACTTATGAGTTTGATGCGCTCCGCTTAGAATCATCACAAGACTCCGCCTATCGAGAAATTCATGTTCGCTCACAATTTGCCGATGTGGATATGACGGGAGAATATCACCTTGCCAAATTAGATGAGAGTTTGTATAGCTTAGCCAATAAAGTTTTTCCCAGTCTCTTCAAGTACAGAGAGAACGAAGATATCCCCACCGAAGTATTTGACCTTCAAATTGTCATCAAAGACCTCTCGGCACTTACCAATATCTTCTATCCCGACCTTGAAGTTGCCCCCTACACTGAAATTGGGATGAAATATGATAGTGACTATGAAATGTTAGAGCTATCCGCTCAATCGGATTATATCAATTATAAAGATATGAGGGTGGTTAACTTTACGTTGGACACTACACAAAAGTTTGTTGTCTTTGACCCTTTCTATACTGTTGATTTGCATGCGGACTCTGCTATACTTGGTGCCGGTGTGCATTTCGAAAATCTAGCAATTCTCTCCGACCTGTACAACGATGATCTCCATACTGAAATCAGCTGGCATAAGGATGATTCTACTTATTGGGGAGCGTTAGAATCCGATATTGACGTGCGAAGTTCATCAGAAATGATGTTTGCACTCCACCCCTCAGACATCTATCATGAAAAACTAGGCAAATGGTCCATTGACAATGAAGCCTACGTTAAAATCGATAGCACCTCACTTAAGTTTGACAATTTTAGGGCGACCAATGAATCTCAATCCGTGAAGGTCTTAGGAACAGTCTCAGAAGATCCTAATGATAGGTTAAAAGTACTGATTGGCCAATTCAACATGAACAACCTCGATGCGTTCATGACTGATTCTACTCAAGTAAAAGGTACTATGACAGCTACGGCATACATTACGGACGTTTACAATGATATGTATTATGACGCCTACTGCTGGATCGACAATCTGGAACTTGACCAGTATGAAATTGGCGATGTAGAAGCCGTAGCTGGTTGGAATCCGCTTGAAGAACGAATAGAAATTACAGGAGATATTTTCTCAAGTGCATCAAATTCTACGTTTAAAATTGAAAAAGGGTATTACTATATCAAACGAGAAGAAAATAACTTAGACTTTGACATTAACTTCAGGGAAACTGATCTTGCATTTGCCAATGTGTTCATGCCAGATGGGTTTTCCAATTTACAAGGATTACTAAATGGCCACCTTTATGTGAAGGGAAGTACAACTGTTCCTGAGTTGAATGGAGTGGTCAACCTTCACGATGCTGGGTTAAAGATTGACATGCTCAATACTTCTTATTATGCCAATGGGGATGTCATCATCGAACCAGACATGATCCTGCTGAACGGAATTCCAATCAAAGACAAATTAGGTGCGAAAGGATTTTTAAGTGGCTCGTTCTTTCATCAAAACTTTGCGAAATATAGTTATGACTTCTATGCCTCTTTTAATAACCCTTTCCTTGTGATGAATACCACCTATGACATGAATCCTCTGTACTATGGAAATGCATTTGCTACAGGTGATGTTTCTATCGCGTATGACGATTATAATGAACTTGAAATTGTGGTAAACGCCAAATCGGAGAAGGGCACCGACATTACGCTTCCGCTATACGGAAGTGAGGATGTAGAATTGCAGGACTTTATTACGTTCGTGAGTAATGACAGCACCCAAAAAGAAGATGAATACGATGTCGATCTGGAAGGAATTGAGATGACGCTGAGCATGGATATCACCGAGGATGCAAAAATCAAACTGGTATTTGATGATATTGTGGGTGATGCGATGCAAGGAACCGGTGAAGGTCATATCGATATGTATATTGACCAATTCTATGATTTCTACATGTTTGGTTCATATGAAGTCTATCAGGGAAGTTATTTGTTTACGTTAAAAGACCTGCTCAATAAGAAATTTGAGGTGGAAAAAGGAGGCACCATCAACTGGTACGGTGATCCCTACGAAGCAGATATTGACCTTACGGCAATCTATAAACTCAAGACCAGTTTGTATGACATCATGCCAGAAAATCAGCGCGAGTCTTATCGTCAAAAAACGGATGTAGAAACGCACATGCACCTCACGGATAACCTGTTCAATCCTATCCTAAACTTTGATATTGAATTGCCTAGAAGCGATGAAAACGCCAAAACCATCTTAGCGAATATGGTGAGTACAGAAGCCGAAATGAACAAACAAGTCTTCTCGCTCCTATTGCTCAACAAATTCTTACCCAGTGAGTACAATACTACAGGTTCTTCATCGGGAGGTACAGCAGCCATTGGGAACACCACTTCCGAAATGTTAAGTAATCAGTTGAGCAACATGCTTTCTAAGTTTAGCGATGACTTTGATATTGGGTTTAATTACCAGCCAGGCGATGAAGTGACCTCTCAAGAAGTGGCACTTGCCTTGAGCACACAGCTCCTTGATGACCGATTGACAATTACAACCAACCTAGGTGTGAGCCATCAAAATGCGGGAGATAATAGCAACAGTTTGATTGGAGATGTAGATGTAGAGTACAAAATCAACGAAGAGGGAAACACACGGGTTCACGGTTTCAACCGAAGTAACGAATACGATATTACCCAACAAGAAGCTACATATACGCAGGGAGTCGGGGTTTTTTATCAAGAGTCTTTTTCTACTTTTTCTGAATTGATGTGCAAACTAAAGAATATCTTTATCAAGAAAGAAAATGAGTGCGCTGAGTGTAATGTAAATTGTAATCAACTGCTCACGGAAGAAGAAAAAGAAGCTTGTAAAGAGCAAAAGAAAAAAGACAAAGAGGCTTGTAAAGAAGAACGCAAGCAAAGGAAAAAAGACAAGGAAAAGAAAACCGATGACAACGAATGATTTTTTAAAAAAGCTACGTCATGATTTTGCCAAGCAAACGCTCAGCAAAAAAGATGCGCACGACAATCCTTTTGAGCAATTCACATCTTGGCTAGAGGAAGCTATAAAAGCAAATGTAACTGAACCGATTGCTACAACTATTGCCACAGTTAGTAAATATGGACAACCTTCTTCTCGGATTGTTTACATCAGAGATATCAATCCTAATGGTTTTGTTTTTTTTACCAATTACCTCAGTAAAAAAGGAATTGACATCAGCGTAAACCCAAAAGGATGCATGAATTTCTTTTGGCCCGAAATAGAACGTCAAATTCGTATAGAAGGTGTGATTGAAAAAGTAACTCACGATATATCTGATGCTTACTTTGCAGATCGACCAAAAGCTTCGCAAATTGGAGCACACGCCTCGCATCAAAGCCAGCCACTAGGGTCTCGCAAAGAACTCGAGCAACGAATCGCTGAATTGACTGAGAAGTATGAGAATCAGGAAGTTCCTCGTCCTTCAAACTGGGGTGGATATATCCTTGTGCCCCATTATTTTGAATTTTGGCAAGGACGCCCTAGCCGTTTGCACGATAGAATTGCGTATAACAAAGACGATGAGGATTGGAAATTAGTTCGGTTAAACCCTTAGCAGGGGAAAGGGGGATATCCAGCTGATTACTTTACTACCAACCGCTTTGTTGCTAAAGTAACACCATCTTGCTTGATCTCAATGAAGTAAATCCCTTTAGAAAGGTCAAAAGAAAGCATTTTTGAAAAGGTATCTTGAAAAACCGTATGATCCAGCCTTCTTCCGTTGACATCATGAACTGAAACTTCTGTAAACAACTGCTCACTGGTTACCTTAAACACATCTTCTGTTGGGTTGGGATATACATTGACATCTACTTGTACATTTTCCTCCAAAGATAGGTAGCCCTGTATTTCCGTTTCGTTGAAGACGTACCATCCAAAATTGCACGCTATCCAGATATTCCCAAAGGAATCAGAAGAAATACTTTTAGGGTAGTTTTGCAAATTGATATCGTAGACTACAAAATCATCCGAAGGGGAGTTATACTTGTAGAGAGACCCTCCAGTATTTTCTACACCCCATAAAACACCATTATTATCAACTGTAATATCATTCACGTATTGAGATGGTAGTGAAGAGTTTACCTCATCATAATATTGAAAATTAGTCCCATCAAATTTCACAAAATTCTTCATATTCGACCCTCCTATTGAAATAATCCACACATTTCCGAGACCATCAAAACAAATTCTTCTTTGCAGTCGAGAATAGTGATAGTTTGAATCGAAAGGAATCTCATATTGGGTGTAGCTGACCCCGTCAAACTTACCTAAGGCTCCTTTATAAAGCAACCACACTTCCCCACTACTGTCTACTCCGATCGTAGCTGGAATAGAGTCTGGTAAATTTGAGTTCGAACTATTATAGATATTAAGTTGACCACCTGAATATTTATACAGACTGGCCTCATCATCACTACAAAAGAAAATGTCATGATCATGATGGGTAACATCTCGAGTAAGCGTATTATTATAAATATTGTGAAGCGAATTAGTAGCTTTTACGTAATATTTTATTCCATACCACTCATAAGAAAACCATAAAGTATCACCATTGTCATATAATGGTTCTATATATTCTCCTGTTCCTGTAAGTTGCGGACATATCGTCTCATCATACCTCTCGTAAGTATTGTTCACAATATCATACTTTATCATATCCCCTTGTCCTGTTCCTGCCCACAAATAATTACCAAAGCACTTTAAAGTTCGGTGTTTTGGCAGGTAATTATAGCTCAAGTCAAATGAATCTTGGTGGACAAACATAAGATCTTGTGATACGACCGTAAAACTCATAAACAGAAGCAGGGATATATACACTATTTTTTTCATGATGCACTGCTAGACCTACTTATCACAGGTGCATCCTAAAATAACAAATATCCCCCAATCTCCTAGAATTATTATTCGAAAATCCTGCAATTAAATCACTTTACTACCAACCGCTTTGTTGCTAAAGTAATACCATCTTGCTTGATCTCAATGAAGTAAATCCCTTTAGAAAGATCAAAAGAAAGCATTTTTGAAAAGGTATCTTGAAAAACCGCATGATTCAACCTTCTTCCGTTGATATCATGAACTGAAACTTCTGTAAACAACTGCTCACTGGTTACCTTAAACACATCTTCAGTTGGGTTGGGATATACATTGATATCCACATTTACTTGTTCCTCTGAGGATAGGTAACCTTGTATTTCCGTTTCGTTAAAGACGTACCAGCCTGAAACGCTAGCGATCCATAAATTACCTTTTCTATCAAAATCAATACTGCGCGGTCCTTGGACACTCATATCATAAGTAATAAAATTATTTAAATCGTAATCATACTTATAAATAAAACCAAGACCATCAACAAACCAGACTCCATCGTTGGTGTCGATTGCAATATCTGCTGGAGCTAAATTTGGTAGTGAAGAATTTGTTTGATCATAATAATAAAAAGAAGAACCATCGAACCTTACAAGGTCTTTTATATTACTTCCGTGGGAGGCAATCCAAACATCTCCATTTTTGTCAAAAACCATTCTTCTAACTGGTCTTGTATAATTGTAATTGGATATAAACGGCATATTATATCGCGTGTATTGACTACCATCTAAAACTCCAAGAACCCCATCATATGCTACCCATAAATCACCATCTTCATCAAGCGCAATTGTCATAGGAATAGAATCTGGCAGGTTAGAATTGGAACTATTATAAACCGTAAGCTGACCGTTATTGAAATGGTAAACATTTTTTTCCGAGCTACTGCAAAAGTAAATGTCACCGTTGCTGTAAACTACATCACGAACGGGTGTATTGGAGTATACATCATGCAAAGTATTGGTTGATTTAACATAATACTTAATGCCACTCCATTCGTAAGAAAACCATAGGGTATCTCCATCGTAGTGAAGTGGAAGAATATTTTCTCCGACAATTCCAAATTGAGTGCATATGTCTTCATCGTACAATTGATAGGTATCTGTGAGCACATTATACTTCATGATCTCCCCATAACTCATTCCAGCCCAAACCTCATCCCCAAAACACTTTAAAGTTCGATGTATCGGTAAGTAATCGTGACCTAAATTAAACGTATCCTCTGGAATTAGTAAGGCTTTCTGAGATACGACCGTAAAACTCATAAACAGAAGTAAGGATAGATATACTATTTTTTTCATGACTTAATGATTTTTTTAACGTACGTATCTCTAGTCCTACCCGCGATATGCAGAATATAAACTCCTTTTGGCAAATTTACAAAACTTAAGGAAACTTGTTTTGTCTCTGTTGAGGTAGTCTCACGAAAAATAAGTTGTCCTTGGATGGAATAAATATCTACAAAAGAGATAAAATCACTTGATTCTATGAACAGTTGGTCGGAGACTGGATTAGGAAAAATAACTACATTACTATTCATATTCTCTTCAATATCAGAATAGTCTACATCATATTGCGTGAGCGAATCACAATTGAAGCCTAAGTTTGATGTCCTATTAGAATCGTACGAATACAACGAATATGACATCCTTGAGTTATTTGTATCTGAGGGTAGCCAATGATTCAAACCTCCAGATGGAGGGTACGTATCTTTGATGTGATAATAATAGGAGTGCAAAACCACCACTGAATCATTAAAGGAATCCAGAAAAATATGGGGTCTCGTCTTCAGACTGGTACAGTTAATGGTTGGAACAGGAACAGCAGTACTGTCGATCTGTCCAATATGCAACCCAAAACCTTCACTATCACTACTTCGGGTCCAAATACTAAGAATGGTATCCGTAGGCGAACTCGTCCAAACTGAATGACCATAAGTGGTAGACACCTCATAAACGTCTGCAAGATAATTTCCTTGAGGGATTCCCAATGATTGGGACAATGGACCATAAGAAGTATATTGAGTACTCAAACAAACCAACTCGGCTGTTCCAATTTGTTGTACATTTTGATTTATGATCATACTGTCACTAGAATGGAAAACCCGATATTTTGGCTTTTCTAATCCTTTTAGTGCTCCGAACGCATTCACCAACCCATGTCCAGTCCACTTGTCATAACCTACATTTGCCATGGGAGGAGCTGCATAAGTTTGTCCTTTGTCGGTTGCCGTTATTTCCAAAATATGTTCAACATCCTCGGGAGCTAGGTTATCATACGAATAGCAATCAGGCACATTGTAAAAACTCAACATTAGCGCAACCACTCCAGTCACCTGTGGTGCTGCGGCTGAAGTCCCAGCAAACCCTCGATAAAGATTACTCTGAGAGTTTGACAAGAGTCCTTTTGCTTCTATTGTTCTCACCATTGTATCTGAATAAGGAGCAACTAAATCAAGTCCTCTTCCTATCAAAGGCATGTTTCCAGAATTATTTGTAGGTGCATTCACACTAGGGTTATAAACATGACCGTCTAATCCCGAGCCTCCCACTGAAATTACTCCCTCTTCAATGGAGAAGGTAGCGGGAAAGCTATGAGTAGTATCACCTGGTGTACCAGTATTACCCCTAGAAGCGACTATTGTCATTCCATTTCTATAAGCAAATTCGCCCGCTTCATAACAAAGCACGCAATTCGGGTCCACAACAAAATTATCTGACTCTGGATCCAGTCCCTTTTCTTCCTCACCACCTTTTGCAGCCACAGGAGCTCCCCATGAACAATTCAGAACATGTAACCCAAATCCAAACCCATGTTGGTCATTATCATTTATCCAACTATCAAAACCTGTGTCAGCGCCACTGTCATAAGCAGCCTCAATAATAGAAACAGCTCCCCAATCAAGCACAGGATTTGAAGTAAGAGCTAATCCATACGTAGTAACACCAGGATGAGATGAATCTCCTGAAGCTATACCGGCAACACCTAAATTATTGTTTCTTTTTGCACCAATGACACCAGCACAGGCCGAACCATGCCCTTGTGCAATCAAGTCCTGATACCAATACTCTCCATTGAGATCAGCCTCATACCCATAGACAAACCCATAAAACATCTCCAAATCTATATGCGTGGTGTCAAATCCCGAATCGCTAATACCTACCTTTACAAAAGGCTTACCTGTTTCCAAGGTCCATGCACTATCCACATTGATCATGCCATCAGGAAACGCTGCCGCATGTAAATTAGTTTGATCCACATACAGCGTGTCATTTGCACCATAATAATCTACCTTCCAATTATTATGAGCATATAAAATGTAGTCTTCATTACTCAATAACGTCATTACGTCCTCTAATGCAATAGACTCATCAAACTGAAGGTTAAGTACTGCCCAAAAGTGCGGAACATAGACCTTCCTCCCGGTACGACTGATGCTAACGGAGTCTGCAGTAGTAAACCTCGTCACCTTTCTGAAGGTGACATTTTCAAAATCAATTCCTGCATCATTGGACACTAAACGTTGGTAGTACTTTGCATTCATTACCTCATAAAGGTAGCCATTTTTCACCTCAGAATCATCAATTAATTCAAGGTTTAAGGCCTCATCAGAGAACTTTACAATGAGTTCTCCTGGCACGACATAGGTTTCTTCAATTCTCTGGGTAAGCCCTTTAAAACCAGTAAATAATAACAGCAAAAACAGTATATTCTTCATGTTTTTGTTGACAAGTTAGAGAATACATCTACGCGTTTTTGAACTTTTATACGAAAGTTTTACACCCTCCTAAACCCAGCGTGAATAATGGATTAAGACAATGGTATGAACCGATAGTTAGTTCGGTTAAATCCTTAATCCAACAACCTAGGTCTTCTTTCCCGAGTCCGTTTAATGGCTTGCTCCATACGCCATTCTTCGATCTTTTTGGTGTTGCCTGACAGTAAAATTTCAGGGACTTTCCAGCCCTTGTAATCCGCTGGACGGGTGTAAACAGGAGGTGCTAACAGATCGTCCTGAAAAGAATCAGTAAGTGCGGAGGTTTCATCGTTTAACACGCTTGGAATCAACCGAATTAGTGCGTCTGCGACAATTGCCGCTGCTAATTCTCCACCTGTCAACACGTAGTCTCCTACAGAAATTTCACGGGTTATAATATGCTCTCGAATCCTTTCGTCAATTCCTTTGTAATGGCCACATAGAATGATGATGTTCTTATAGTTCACACTCATCTGGTTTGCCATTTTCTGGTTAAACAATTCACCATCAGGAGACATATAGATAATTTCATCATACGTTCTTTCGGACTTCAGTTTATCAATGCACCTCTCAATCGGTTCAATGAGCATTACCATTCCTGCTCCTCCACCAAAAGCATAATCGTCCAACTTATTGTGCTTGTCCAACGTATAATCTCGAAGATTATGCACCACTACTTCCGCAACACCGTTGTCTATCGCTCGTTTAAGAATGGAGTGAGAAAATGGTCCATCGAGAAGGTGTGGAACTGCTGATAAAATATCTATGCGCATGACGTTATTCTTAATATTCAACCTTTGACAAAAATAAACCATGCCCTGGAACAGACTTTCCAGCTCTACCTCTATCCTTTGCCAAAATAACTTCTCTAAAACCTTCTAAACTTAGCTTGTATGTTCCAACTTCTAACATTGTTCCTACAACCGCTCTTACCATATTTCGCAAAAAACGATTGGCGCTGATCGTAAAAACAACCTTGCCATCTTCTACTTCCCAATGAGCTCCGAAAATGTTACAGTCATTCGTTTTGGTATCCGTGTTCACCTTGCTAAAGGAAGTAAAATCACGATGTTTTTTCAACTCCTCACAAGCCTTATTCATTACATCAATGTCCAACTCTTTGGTGTAATAGTACGCATGAAAACGATCGAACGGATCTTTATTAAAACTAATGTAGTAGTGATACGTTCTTGAAGTGGCCGAAAACCTAGCGTGCAAGTCGTTTGCTACCGGCTTAATCTGTTTTACCGCAATATCATCTGGAAGCATATGGTTCAACTTAAAACCAACCATTGCAGCATCAATCGCCTCTGCTGTCTCAAAATGAAAAAAGAACTGAGACGCATGAACACCTGTATCTGTTCTTCCACACCCAGTAACATCCACTTTATTTTGTGGCAACAACTTAACCAGTTCTCTTTGAATCACTTCTTGAACGGTAATCGCATTTGGCTGAATCTGCCAACCGTGATAATGAGTTCCATCATACTGTATTTCTGCAAAGTAGCGCATGTTAATTATCTTAACTTCAATAGCGTATCGTTCACCAATCGCACTGCTGCATGAAGGGTTTCTTCCTTTGAAAGGTAAGAATTATTAATGTCAATGGCATCATCCGCTCGCTTTAACGGGCTCTCTGCTCGATGGCTGTCTTCGTAATCTCTTGTCTCTATGTTTTGCCTAACCTCTTCAACGGTAATCTGACTTCCCATTTCGATGAGTTCTTTGTATCGTCTTGCGGTTCGGACATCCATATTTGCCGTAATCCACAGTTTCAGTTCCGCATTCGGGAAAACAACTGTGCCTATATCACGTCCGTCCATTACAATTCCTTTATGCTTACCCAACGACTGCTGAAACTCTACCAACTTCACTCTTACCTCTTTGATTTTACTCACCGCACTTACAGCTCTGGCAACAGGCATTGTTCTGATTTCGCTTTCAATGTTTACACCATTCATATAGGTATCAGACTTTCCAGTTGTGCTATTATAGTTAAACGAAACGTTAATGTTCTCCAAACTTTCAATCAAAGCTTCTCGATCAACCTCTTTTCCCTCGTCTAAAATCCAATCGTTATTGAGAGCATATAGTGTAACGGCACGATACATGGCTCCAGAATCAATGTAAATGTACTTTAGTTCCTTCGCCAAAGCCTTTGCCAGCGTACTTTTACCACAGGCCGAATGACCATCTATTGCGATTATAATCTTTTGCATTTGGATAAAAAAAAGGCTGTCACTAGTTACAGGGACAGCCAGCTAATTACTTAAATAAAGATTAAAGCTCTTCTACTTCGATCATTTTGAAAGGGATATCAATAATCGCTTGATAATCCTCTCCTGCCTCTAGCATATCCTCATCGTCCTCTTCGTAATACCAGTTAATCTTAACTTCTGTACCTCCTAATGTCTCTAACTTTTTGAATACATCAAGAATACATTTAGATGAACTTGTATTAAAGTACTCCAACTGAATGTTCACTTCAGTCGTACCTTGAGGCGAGCTTCCGTAGTTACCAATCCAGTCAATCAATGGCTTGTAGAACTCAATTGAGTTCTCCGGAATTGATCTTCCTTTTAATAGCAACTCTCCGCTTGCTTTAAATTCCACCGTAGGTGTCTTAGCTGACCCTTCAATTGTTAAGTTATCCATAATTTATTTTTGTTCTATTTTGACAATTAGTGTAAAAAATGAGTATGTATCATCAACTTCTGTAAAGTCGAATTCTAATTTCTCTCCAGATTTCTTTGCGATATCAATGAAGCCCAAACCTCCACCACCTTTGGCACTCATCTCTCCATTGTTCAATACCGACTTGTAGTACTCTTTCAATTCTGCACGATCAAAACCATTGATCGTAGTAATTCTGTCTGTTAATTTATCTACGTTCTCCGACAACAAAAAATTTCCAGTCACCACATTATAATAACCTTCATTTCTTGCAATCATGAATACGGCAGATTTCATCTTTGCAACATCCTCTGGTGATCCTTCAATCTCAAAATCATCAATATGATGATATAAGTTCTGAAGACATTCCACCAGAACATTAAATACTTTTCTTCTTGTTTTAAGAGACTCTTCCAAGTCCTCCATTTTTGATTCCATGATCTGGAGAACCGAGCTTAACAACTCAGATGTGATGGCACCTTTGAACGAGAGAATAATGTTATTTCTCTCCATGTTTTTATACAATTCAAAAATGTCTACCATCTATCTTTTATTCGTGCAGCTATTGCAAAGATAAAAGATTTGACCAAATATTAAATATTTGAGTTTTTTTTTTTCAAAATGCGAACAGAAATCTTCAGAATGCAATTTTACTTTAATCCAGATGTCTCGCAGGAATCAGGCTTTGATCATCGATAGATACTTCACTAACTCATTGCAGTAATTCTCAAAATTCATTTGATTGTCACCGATCATAATGTCGAAATAGGGTTCATTCTCCTCACTAAATCGTCCAACCTTTAGTTTAGCGTTGCTCTTCGCAATCAAGTACCTCAGCGGAACATTAAAATAGCTATTCATGTCTACCAAAATATCAAACTTTTCTCCGAGGAAATTATCGATGTTTCCTCCTTTTGGTATTCCTGCCCAATTCAATTCTTTTTTGGTAAAAAACTCAAAATCAACTTTTGCTTGCAAGAAATCAGGACTTTCTTTTGCATTATCCCAATACCCCATCATAAAAACCTGTTTGGTTCCAAACTCACTTTTGATGTACTTCGCAAACTTCCTAATGTGATCGTATCCTTCTTTGGATTCAATTTTATAAACCAATCCGATAGATCCTGCATCGGCAATATTGCACACTTTGGCAACTCTTTTCTGATCTGCTGCCAACTGCTTTCTGAGGACCCTTTTTCCTGCCTGTATCCAAATGGAATCTATCACTTTCATCTAAGACAAATGTAGTTTTTTATTTCCAGCCTTCATCAACGCCTAAACCAAATAATGCGAAATCATATTTAACAGGGTCGATCGGATCTAGCTGCCTTAAATGGCTATCCAGTTCTTCCACAGACTTCCAATCATTGGCTTTTCGTGAAATCATTCCTAAACTCCTTCCTACATTACCAGTATGAACGTCTAATGGGCAAGATAACTTAGAACAGGGTACATTTTGCCACAGGCCAAAGTCTACTCCGGCATCAGAAGGTCTCACCATCCATCTTAGGTACATGCATAATCTTTTGGCAGAACTTCCCTTTCCGGGGTTAGCAACATGTTTTCGCGTTCTAAATCCAAGCTCTTGTCCTTCGAAAAAGAAGCGATGAAAACGTTCCAAGGCTCCTTTTAGGTTCTCCTCATCTTCTCGAGGAACGAATAAGGTTTCTAATTCTGTAGTAGCATATATATGCTGCAACCTGCTTATGAAGTATTTTAAATCGACTGCGTTGAAAGTCCTGTGCACAAAATGGTCAAAAATGGCTAAATCCGAAGATTCATGATTTCGAATAAAATCGTAAGGAGCATGATCCATCAACTCCATGATACGTGTAGCATTTTGTATGATCATATTTCTTCTTCCCCACGAAATGGTTGAGGTTAGAAACCCAGCGACCTCAATGTCTTCTTTGCTAGAAAACTGATGCGGAATCTGGATAGGATCTTCATCTATAAACCCCGGACGATTGAACTTCTCAACTTTTTCGTCAAGAAATTCTTTGAGCTCTTCAAATTTTAATGGACTTTTCAAAAAAAATGTTTCTCTTTGTGGCATACAAAACTAACAAATAATGAGAGGACTCGTTACACTTGGATTATTCTTATCGCTTTGCTTTGGAGCAAAAGCTCAGGAAGGAAATACTGTTCTAAACAGACCACTGAAGAACATCAACTATATGTCTGTGAACGCGAGGTTGGGATATGGTATTGGCAAACCTAAAATGAACCTAGACAATAACTGGACTGTAAAAGCAAGTGTAATCTCCTACTTTGGTGTAGGCTATAATTTTGTGATCAAGAACAGTTGGGGATTTGATTTACAGATCAACGAAGAAATTGGCACATTTACCTATGGTAATGAAGGTCCTGAGTTTAAATCTGGATACTCTACAACGGGAGTTGAGATTGGTGTGAAAAAGACACTCTACAAAAAGAGTGACGACACTTTTTTTATCCGAGCGGCCTTTGGTTACAACTTTTTGGTCATTGCAAATGATAACAATGTTTCTTTGAACGCGGATGGCGAAGTCATTTACACCTACAACACAAGTGCAAACGCTGGAAACATGTATGTAATTCCTGAACTCGGGTATCAATTCCGTTTTCCTTCAGGCAATCATATTCTAGATTTCTCTGCTGGATACAAATACAGCCTTTCTAACGTGGCAACAGTAGACATGACGTTTTTGGATAGCGGAAACCTCAACGAACAAAACTCAAGTAACTTCACCGGACGGTTTATTGGTGCAAGTATCCGATACTCCTTTTTGTTCAAAGGTTTTGAGAAAAACGATCCAACCAAACGAACAATTCAAGATCACTTCTAATGACTCGTTAAGAGTATTCTTGCCATTTGATCAGGATTAAGCTCAGCAGCATTGATCACCGCTACATTTCCAAGCGAAGCAAATTGTTCTAAAAACTTGGCTTTATAGGTTTCTTCTCCCACATAGAAGACGGTCAAATGACCTCCGTTCTTGATAAATCCTGCAAGTTTCTCTTCTGCCTGCGAAATGCTGAACTGAGCGTCAGCCACCAAAACCAAATGATTGATGTTTACCTCATCTTGACCTTCTCCAAACAAAATGCTTTCTGGCGGGAGGTTGGGAATCTTTATTTTTTTAACGGGCTTAGGCTTGTCAATTTTTCGTAAGATTTTCTTCTTATTAATAATGGGGTTAGGATCTAAAATTAATGGATCCTTCTTCCGTTGATCAATGATACAAATGGCATCCTCCACACGCAATACTTGCTGCGCATTAATCAATGCTACTTTTACTTTTTCGAGGTTAGCTTCTGCCCAATCCGACTTTTCAATTTCATTAAAAACAATCTCCAACTGCACACGTTTACCGGGAGGATAACCAATAGAAAGACCTTTTCCTGCTTCTCCTTCTACCAACGCAATGTTATCCAACTGATACCTGGCAAAGAGAGAATCCTTGTAATAAACAAACCTGCTACTACATGTACCCGAATGGGGTCCACAGTCGCTAAAAAACTGAGGCACAAACTTCTTATTCTTTATAACTCCGTCTGGAGACGGTAAATGCCCGATAACCATAAAGCGCTCTCCTCCCTTAGCTTGATACGTTAAGTTGAAATCACTCCAGGCTTGTGTACCTGCCAAATGACTTACCGCAATAACTTCCTCTGGGTAACGCTGCCACAAAGAATCGGTAATGTTTTGGGGGAAACCATCCACAAAGTGAACGCCCAAATGGGGCACACCATAACTTCCGGCCTCACTCATTTTGATCATAGAAGACCAGTGATATTCCTTTCCCCTCTGCAGTGGCTCGCGAAGAGCAAAGACCAAGTATTCTCCAAAAGCGTAAGGTTTCACGTCTTGATAGGGTGCTTTCTCATAAACGTGATACGTATCGTAATCTTGGCCTTCGTCTTTACGAATCACTTCTTGATACGTATGATATAGATTTGTCTTTAACGCATTCAGCACAAACTGTCCATCTCCCATGTAGCACAATTGGTTGACATCATATTGAGAGCGATATTCATTGCTATCCAGCTGATTTACTTCAGGACAATGTGACGTAAGAGCGTAAACAAAAGGGGCTATCAACGAACCACTAGAACCCTGAGTGAAATCATTTGAAAAATATCTCTTCTGAAGAGATGCCTCCGCCCCACCATTCACGACCAAATTTGATCCTTCAGCCTTAAGGTTGTACCAGTTGTCCGCAAAGTTTTCTGTTACCTTTTGAGCCGATATATCTGCTTTTTTGACTGAAACTTCACTGACATAATACGTGCAGTTGTGAGGCAGTTCATTGTAGGTACGATCTGCCATCAACAATCCCAAACGGGTAGATTCGCCAATAGAAAATCGTTGTGCAATAGACCCCAAATAAATGAACTCCTCACCTCCTTGAGCTTCATAGTTGAGGCTTATTTTTAGAAATGAGTCATTAGATACTTCAGACAAGTCAAAACTAACAAACTGTTCAGCCGCTGCGCCATGAACAAATGCAGTACTCTGATTAAAAGAGGCAGCAAAATAAACCTGAATTGCCTGAATCGAAAAAGGCGAAAACTTATCCTTTTTCACCTTCAAATCAACAGTATACGTCTCACCTGCCTTTAGCTCCTCCGTCAACTGAGCGATAATAAAATTAGGATCCACTTGTACTGAGTTCACGCGAAACTTAAACGCAGCCACTTTTCGATCGTCAACTTTTTCTGAATGAATTTCACCCTTTGAGAAGACTCCTGGATGCCACTGCAGGTTTAATCCCGAGATGGTATAAAACTCACCCAATCGTTGAAACGAACTGTCCAATACAAGATTCTGCGTAACTCCGCTAAAACACACAAAAAAAATTATCGTCACCAAACTCCAGCGCATACTTGCTATTTATCAAAAACTGTACCCCAATTCGTGCCAATATGTCACAAAACAAAAAAAGGTACAATTTGTGACCAAAGTAACGGCAAAATTTGTTTTCAAATTATTATTAAAACTTTGCTATTAACCCTACCTTTGTAGGCTATCAAGAAATTACGAGAAGAATGATTAAGTCGATATTAAACAAGATATTCGGAGATAAAAGCCAAAAAGATTTAAAAGAATTAGAACCTTACGTGGGGCTGATCAACGAAGAATATGCTAAACTGTCATCAATCAGCAACGAGGACTTGCGAAAAAAGACGGTAGAATTCAAGGAAAAAATCAAGGCTTTCACTAAGGAGATTGACACTGAGATTGAACAAATGCAGGAGAAAGCAGAATCTTCTGACACTCCTGTAAACGAAAAGGAATTGCTTTTTGAGCAAATCGAGAAGAAGAAGAAGGAAGCTGACGAACAGATTGAAGAAGTTTTGATGGAGATCCTTCCTGAGGCTTTTGCTGTGATCAAAGAAACGGCTAGAAGGTTTACAGAAAATGAAACCCTTGAAGTACCTGCCAACGAGATGGATCAGTACTTTGCAGATAACAGAGGCCACGTAGAGATCGTTGATGGTAAAGCTATATGGCAAACTACATGGGATGCTGCTGGGACAGAAGTAACTTGGAACATGGTACACTATGATGTACAGTTAATGGGGGGTACTGCTCTTCATCAAGGTAAAATTGCAGAGATGCAAACGGGTGAAGGTAAAACGTTAGTAGCTACACTTCCAGTTTATCTTAATGCCCTTGCCGGAAAAGGAGTTCACCTCGTAACAGTAAACGATTATCTTGCCAAACGAGATAGTGAATGGATGGGACCATTGTACGAGTTTCATGGTTTGAAAGTAGATTGCATCGACAAGCATCAACCTAACTCACCAGGCAGAAGAGAAGCCTATGAGGCTGATATCACATTTGGTACGAACAATGAGTTTGGTTTTGACTACTTGCGCGATAACATGACCAGTAGTCCTTCTAGAATTGTACAAAAGAAACATCACTACGCAATTATTGATGAGGTTGATTCTGTCTTGATTGATGATGCAAGGACGCCATTGATTATTTCTGGGCCAACTCCCAAAGGAGATGAGCAGGAGTATGATTTCCTTAAGCCTAAGGTAGAAAAACTAGTTGAAGCGCAGCGAAAAGTAGTGAACTCTTACCTCACAGAAGCCAAACAAAAGCTGGCTCAAGCGGATAAAGAAGGCATTGACAAAAAAGAGCAAAAGAAATTATTAGAAGAAGGTGGACTTGCGTTGTTTAGAGCATATCGAGGATTGCCAAAAACGAAGTCGGTGATCAAATACTTGAGTGAGCCAGGAATCAAAACGCATATGCAGAAGGTAGAGAACTTCTATTTACAAGACAATAGAAAGGAAATGCCAAAGGCAGATGCTCCACTGTTCTTTACCATCGAAGAAAAAACGAACTCAATTGATTTGACAGAAAAAGGGATTGACCTGATTTCGGGTGCAGATGATCCTTCGTTCTATGTATTACCAGACATTGGTATTGCGATGAATGAAATTGATAACTCTGGCAAATCAACGGAAGAACGAGCTTCTATGAAAGATGAGCTCATTACGGATTATTCCGCTAAAGCAGAACGTATTCATTCCATCAACCAATTGCTGAAAGCGTATGCGCTTTTTGAGAAAGATGTTGAGTACGTTGTACTGGATAACAAAGTAAAAATTGTTGATGAGCAGACAGGTCGTATCATGGATGGAAGGCGTTATTCTGACGGTTTGCATCAGGCGATTGAAGCTAAAGAGAATGTAAAAGTAGAAGCAGCAACACAAACGTATGCTACCATTACTTTGCAGAACTTCTTTAGAATGTATCACAAGTTAGCCGGAATGACTGGAACGGCAGAAACCGAGGCAAAAGAGCTTTGGGACATCTATGAATTGGATGTGGTGGTTGTTCCTACTAACAGACCAATTGCTAGAGAGGATAAAGACGATTTAGTATACAAAACTGCGCGAGAGAAATACAACGCCATCATTGATGAAGTGGAGAACCTGAGAAATGCGGGAAGACCTGTTCTTGTGGGTACTACCAATGTAGAAATTTCGGAGTTGTTGAGCAGAATGCTTAAAATGAAAAAGATTCCTCATCAGGTATTGAACGCAAAACTCCACCAAAGTGAGGCAGAGGTTGTAGCTGAAGCGGGTAAGGCTGGAACGGTAACAATTGCTACCAACATGGCTGGTCGAGGAACGGATATCAAACTTCAAGAAGGCGTTAAAGAAGCAGGAGGTTTAGCCATCATCGGTACAGAAAGACACGATTCTAGACGAGTAGACAGACAGTTAAGAGGTCGTGCTGGTCGTCAGGGAGATGTGGGTAGTTCGCAGTTCTTTGTTTCGTTAGAAGATAACTTGATGCGTTTGTTCGGTTCGGAAAGAATCTCTAGAATGATGGACAGAATGGGTCATAAAGATGGTGAGGTTATTCAACATGGTATGATCACGAAATCGATTGAAAGAGCACAGAAGAAAGTAGAGGAAAACAACTTTGGTGTACGTAAACGTTTGTTGGAGTTTGACGATGTAATGAACTCACAACGTACCGCTATTTATAGCCGAAGAAGAAATGCACTATTTGGAGACAAACTGGATCTAGACATCGATAACATGTTCTACGAAACGGCTATGGCTATCGTGAACGATCATCACGAAGGTGGATCGTATGATGACCTTTCGTTTGATACGATCGTAAACTTAGGAATAGAGCCTCCTTTTAGTGAAAATGAATTCTACGAAATGGATGTGAATGAAGCTGCTGAAAAACTTTATCACAAAGCCGTGGAGCATTACAGCAACAAGAAGAAGATCATCAAGGATAAGATCTTTAATGTCGTTCAGAACATTTACGAGCAGCACGAGAATCCAGAAGGAAAAATTTCCATTCCATTTACAGATGGTAAGAAAGGAGTTCAGGTTCGTGTGGATATCAAAGAAGCTTACGAATCGAAAGGAGCGAAAGTGATCAAGGAACTTGAAAAAGGAATCATTCTTGCCTTGATTGATAATGAATGGAAAGAGCATTTGAGAGAAATGGATGATCTGAAGTCTTCGGTTTACCATGCACAGTATGAACAGAAAGATCCGTTGCTAATTTACAAACTGGAAGGATATAACTTGTTCCGTGAGATGTTGGACAGCATGAATAAGGAGATTCTATCGTTCATTACAAAGGTACAGCTGCCAGAAGCGCAGGAAAACTCCAATGCACTTCGGTCAGTGAATGTGAAGCCTTTACAACAAGCTGAAAACACCAATGTACAGACTTCAAGACAAGATGTAACGCAAAGCACACAACAAAATCAGGAAGTTGCTAATCGTCCGCAGAATGCACCTGTTAAGAAACAACCTGCAGTTTCTACGAAGAAGTACGGAAGAAACGATCGTGTGAAGGTATTAAACCTAAGAAGTGGAGAAACGCAAGAGATGAAGTTCAAGCAAGCTGAGTCACTAATTGTTTCAGGTGCTTACCAGTTGGTAGAAGAGGATTAGTTTATTCAAGATCTAAATAACGTTCAGAAGGAGTCTTACCCATAAGACTCCTTTTTTTATTCCTGTTGTCAATCTAATCAATTTCTCGATTACATTTGTCCGCCTTTGTTCAACAAATGAACTTCAACGTTGACTGGGATGAGCATTTCAAGGAGATGGCTACCCAAGAGTTCACCGTAGTGGATAATTTTCTACCTACTGGATTATACGAGCACTTACAAGCTCAATTCAAAACTTACCTCAGACAGGATCAACTGGAACCTGCTGGTATTGGTAGCTTGACCACCTATCAGATCAACGAAAATGTAAGAAGTGATGAGATTTTGTGGTTAGATAGACATCACTGCACTCCCAAAATAGGTGATTACTTCAAGTTTATTGAACAAGAACTCATTCCGCAGCTCAATCGCAATTTATTCTTGTCCATCAAAGATTTTGAGTTCATGCTGGCATATTATCCTCCTGGGGGGTACTACAAGAAGCACCTCGATCAGTTTCAAGGTAGAAACAATCGCCTACTCTCTATGGTCATTTACATGAATGATGACTGGCAAAAGGGAGATGGTGGTGAATTGGAAATCTTTCACAATGATGACGCTCATACAACCACCATTGTAGAACCTATTGGTAATCGACTGGTTCTATTTAATAGCGCCACCATTTGGCATCAAGTACTTCCTGCGCATAAAGGAAGAAAGAGTATCACTGGATGGCTACTCAAAATGCCGCAGGGGTTGGGTTTTTTGGGGTAGAAAAATTAAACATCGAACGAAAAATAAGCACTAATACTGAGGCCACAAATCCGGCTACAAAGGAGTAAACTAGAAACCCATTTGGGATTATCTCAGACCAATCTCTTTCTTTGAAGTAATAGGTTAACTGATAGCTAAAAATGCAAGAGCCCAAAACAAACATTAGCGGTCCTACAAACTCGAACAGCATCACAAGTGGCCCTTCAAAGTCGGATTCAAAAGGTTCAAGGGGATAATTAAGGCTAATGAGTGTTGACCCAAGTAAGATCAAGATAACGCTTGGTATTCTTGCATTCATTTTCAACTGTTGGTTAAGTGTGTAAATATCAACATTGAAACCATTCAATATTCCATTTCTTTTTACGGTGAATCCAATGAGACCCTCCCACCAATCTCCAAAGTGTGCTGTTGGCATTATTTCCAATCCACTCAAACTCATAAAATGCGTGGCGTTCACTCAACTAATATCTGCATTTATCCATAGAAATCACAGACAAAGATTACCTTTCAACAAGTCCTCTCTATAAGGCGCTACATCGCTTTTTTCAAAGCTATCCAAAATTAAATCTATATTGTTTCTAACTTCTTCTTGAGAAAAATAAACTTCGTCACCAATAAAGGTCACTAACTTGTATTGTTTGCAGCCACCAACATATGTTGGGTTTCTCTCATTTTTCTTGAAAGCCTGAAAATAATAGATCTTATCTAGTGAATTCGGGCTCTCTAACAACACATAGAATTCTATTTTTAAAACTAATCCTTTTGCATTGATGTAATTCCTAAATTCAGCATTCTTTCTAACTACCGATAGAAAATTATCAGACTTTGGCACCTCGGTTCCATCTCTGTAAACGTTATATGATCTACACCCAACAATTCCGATCACTAATATGAACATCATCAAAAGTTTCATTCCAACTGTTGTTTCATTTATTTTTATTCGCCCTTTCAGTTTGCGCTCTGGCAACAGCTTTTTTTTGGGCTGCCGTTTCACCAGCTTCGCTTTTTTATCTATGTAAGCGTAGCACCAATCTCCGCACTCTTGAATGGAATGTGCGGCTTATCCTCCCTTCATTCGCAATAACCCCTGCGATTTTATCGCAGATATTGCTATTGCTTAGTATTTTTCGTCCTCCTGGTCTCATGGCCCGAACATACCTTCGGCATTTATAGCGGTAAGTCACTGCACTGCCTTTTGCCACCAGCCGTTCGTCTCATTATATCGGCTGATTTGTGTATTGAAATCACCTATTAAAGATTCTAATTATGCATCTAATTCCTTCCCGAATTGTTTGAAATACCTCTTGGGATTTCAATTGGTGACAGTTTGAGATACCTAAACGAGCTTCACCACATTTTTAGCGCTTCTAAGCCATTTTCTTATTCGAAAAAAGTCTATCTGTTGGGGAATCTTCAGCTTAAGGACCAATTATTTAATTGACAATCAAATACTTAAGCTGCTATTCTCATAAAAAGTGACAATTTGAGAAATCACCATTAAGAAAACAACACCAGTTGTGAATCACCTTAAAATAGCTCTTTCTTTATTTTAATAGTTTTAGGAAATAATTTTTCCTTTAAACCATAAGACCGACACGTGTCATTTTCCCAAATAAAATAATCAGGAAAAATTTCAACCTTATAAGTGCTTAAAGTATCTTGGCTCTTAATGCTCAATATATAGACATTGTTATCTACTCTTTCAAGAGTTCCTTTATCAATTCTATAAGGCTTCTTTTCTGTATATTTTTTTCTTATTATATCAACCCTTTCAAAATTCATAACATCAATATATACTCTGGAGTTTCTGTAAAACGAAACGTAATGTTTGGTTGAACAGCTAGCTAAAAACACGCTTATTATTAGTAGATACCTTATCATCTTTCCACTTTAACAGTATTTTCTGGTTTAATATAGAAATCTCCTTCCCTTTTGGCATCAGCTTCATTAGTAAATACATTGCGTTTAGTTTTGTAATGGTCTGAATAAGGACGTTGTCCAGCCTCCTCTAAATTGGCAATTTTTTCAACTGTAATATCCGAAGCTTTTAAATCAGCTCTTTGCTGTGATGGATCCATAGACCAACTCCTAATATAAGAAGCTCTTTCATCATATAAATCAGCAAGCTCACCTATTCCCCCTTCTTTAGCAAAAGATATTTCACCTGCGATATATTGAAATCCATTTTTCAATTCATCTGATAAGGAAACCAAATCTGTATAGCCCATTCTAACCGCTCCTTCTCCTCTAATATCTGTCCATCCTGTTCCTGGTCCATATTTATTTGATTTTCTAATTTCAAATATTGTTTCACTTTCTTTCATCAATTCAAGTTCTGCCACAGCATCTTTCATTTCTGATTGAAAAAGTTTTTGATTCTCTAAATCGCTTTCCAATACTGAATACTGCGCTATATATTCTTCCCTTTGTCGTATATCTGAAAAATGTGTAGCATCTATTTTTCTTTTCATGTCTGCGATTTGCATTTCTAATATTCCAATAGCATTTTCTGTTTCTACAATTCTTGCAGCATAGCCTGCTTCTATTTTTTTTACGTGCTTCTGGCTCTTTTTGTCAAAAATATCTCCATTAGGATCATTGGCCCAAATTGGTGTATTTCCCATTGCTTCATATGGACTACGTCCTATCAGCTGATCGGTTTCAGGGTCTATGCTCAACCACCTTCCTAACCTAGGATCATATTGTCTAAACATTGTTGTATAGCTATTCCCTCCGCCTTTCACTTCATCATCCTTCTCCATTCCATTGAAGCCATATCGATACTCTCCCACTGGAACCGTGCAAACTTCTGTAATTATCTCTTTCTGCACCAACTTAATTTTATTGATATAAAAGGTACAGTTGGCATTATTACCAATCCACTCAAACTCCATAAAATATGTTCCGTTTGCTGGCACCGTAAAACTTGTCGATAAATTATGTTGTCCTGCAGCTGTAAATTGTTCAGCAATGATCACTAGACCAGTGGAATTAACAATTCTTGCTTCGATGCTTGAGGCCGGATTGCAAGTTCCTTTATCCACAATTGCTGTCCATTCATAGTTCATTCCCACTTCTAAGGGCGCTGAGGCCTGTTTACGAACTCCCATCTCTCCACTTCCTGATTTATCAATGGCTAGCATCCCATTCTGAACAGAGATAGTAGCACCGCTCATATTAGTCCAACCATTGATGGTTTGAGAAAAACCCAGCAAGTCTGAGAGTAGAAAGAGTAGTATGATTCCGTATTTAGTCAATGACCTTGTTAAAGATACCTCTACGAAGCTACGAAATAAAGCTACTCATGTCAATACGTATAAATACCTGTTTCTATGATTGTTCTCTATTAGCTTCCTCATTTTCCCATGTTTGAACCTCCTGTCACCGAATAAACATAACAAAAAAGCCCCATCCGTCAAAGGACGGACAGGGCTTATATCTTTTATTAAGAGTTTAATTACCCTCCAAAGTCATCAAATCTTACGTTCTCTGGTGGAACACCCCACTCATCACACATCTGTACAACTGCCTGGTTCATCATTGGTGGACCACAGAAATAGAACTCAATGTCTTCTGGTGCATCATGTTTGGTCAAGTACTGGTCAATTACCGCCTGGTGAACAAACCCTACGAAACCATCTCCCTCTTCGTCATTGATATCCTTCTTTTCTACCCAATTGTCTTCTGGCAAAGCATCTGAAAGTACGAGATAGAATTTGAAGTTAGGAAATTCTTTTTCCAAGTCTCTAAAGTAGTGGATATAAAACAACTCGGCTCTACTTCGACCACCGTACCAATACGTTACTTTTCTATTTGTCTTAAGTGTCTTAAACAACTCATACAAGTGAGATCTCATTGGAGCCATACCTGCACCACCACCGATGTAAAGCATCTCTGCATCTGAGTGGTTGATAAAGAACTCTCCATAAGGTCCTGAGATCGTTGCTTTGTCTCCTTCTTTCAAGTTGAAGATATAAGAAGATGCTATCCCTGGATTTACTTTCATCCAAGCATTGTTAGCTCTATCCCATGGTGGAGTAGCAACCCTCACGTTCAACATAATCTTTCTTCCTTCTGCAGGGTAAGAAGCCATTGAATATGCTCGTACCACTTCTTCTGTGTTCTTCATTACCAACGGCCACAGTCCAAACTTATCCCAGTCTGCCTTAAACTTATCAGGCTGTCCTGGATGATCTTGTGGATGTGCCGTAATATCCATCTCTTCGTACTTGATCTCACAGGGTGGAATCTTGATCTGGATATATCCTCCAGCTTTGTAATCCATATCCTCTGGAATCTCTACGATAAACTCTTTAATGAAGGTAGCCACGTTATAGTTAGAAACCACAGTAGCTTCCCACTCCTTGATTCCAAGTACTTCCTCCTCTACTTCGATCTCCATGTCTTCCTTCACCTTTACCTGACATCCTAAACGCATGTTGGCGGCAATCTCTTTTCGAGAGAAGTGAGGTTCCTCAGTAGGAAGAATACTTCCTCCTCCTTTGTGAACGTGACATACACACTGAACGCATGTTCCACCTCCACCACAAGCTGAAGGCAAATAAATTCCCGCATTACCTAAAGTAGATAATAACGTTCCTCCTCCATCAACTTCCAGCTCTTTCTCACCGTTAATGGTGATCTTGATCTTACCCGAAGGCATCAGTTTTGCTTTAGCGAACAACAATACTGAAGTCAACAGTAATACTACTACTAAGAAAACTGCAATTGTAATTATAATAACTTGACCCATAGTTTTATTGAGTTATAAAGTTCTTAATTAAAATCCTAGGAAGCCTAAGAATGCTAATCCCATCAATCCTGTTAAAATAAACGCCATACCTACACCTCTCACCGGAGCCGGTACGTGTGAATACTTGATCTTTTCACGAATAGCAGCAATCAATACGATAGCAATGAACCATCCAAATCCTGCTCCTAATCCATAAGATGTTGCTTCTCCAATGTTAGCAAACTGCTTCTGTTGCATGAACAACGCACCTCCCAAAATCGCACAGTTTACTGCAATCAACGGTAAGAAGATTCCTAGTGCTCCGTAAAGCGATGGCGAGAACTTCTCCACCAACATCTCTACCAACTGCACGATGGATGCAATTACCGCAATAAACATGATAAAGCTCAGGAAGCTCAAATCTGTGTTTACGAACTCATCTCCTAGCCATGCCATTGCACCTTCTTGAAGTACATACGTATCTAGTAAATAGTTTACCGGAATGGTAACCCCCAATACGAAGATCACGGCTGCTCCTAGACCAACAGCTGTCTTAACTGTTTTGGATACCGCCAAATATGAACACATTCCAAAGAAGAACGTAAAGATCATATTGTCAATGAAAGCGGCTCTATAAAATATTTCGAAATAATTCATTCTTTCTCTTTTACAAACGTTTATACTTAGTGCGCTTCGATTAGTTTAGGATTTCTTACTTTCTGTACCCAAATGATCACGGCTACAATAACCAATGATGAGGGTGGTAACAGCATGATACCGATATTTTCATAACCAAACTCATAGAACCCGTCAGGCATAATCTGGAATCCAAACAGTTTTCCTGATCCAAACAACTCTTTAAAGAAAGCT
This sequence comes from uncultured Flavobacteriales bacterium, assembly GCA_964387945.1. GTDB lineage: Bacteria > Bacteroidota > Bacteroidia > Flavobacteriales_D > Parvicellaceae > Parvicella. The sequence goes on from CAYLYX010000014.1 coordinate 54,521, forward strand.
GTGATCAATAGAATAACACCGTATCCAATACCATTTCCTAATCCATCAAGGGCAGAAGGCCAAGGCTTATTTCCTAAAGCAAATGCTTCTAAACGTCCCATGATGATACAGTTGGTAATGATCAAACCTACGAAAACCCCAATCTGTTTCCAGACATCATAGACAAATGCCTTGAGGACCTGGTCAACCACAATTACGAGCATCGCAACAACCACTAGCTGAACGATAATTCTAATTCTTGGAGGAATGGCTTTTCTCATCAAAGAAACCACTACGTTACCTACAATCAATACGAAGATTACGGCTAGCGTCATTACAAATGCTCCTTTCATCTGTACGGTTACTGCCAACGCTGAACAAATACCCAATACCTGAATGGTCACCGGATTGTTATCGTTAAGCGGATCGCTTAATAGCTTTTTATTTTTAGCCGAAAATAAAGGCTCTTTCGCTGTTGCACTCATATTAACCTTCTTTCTTTGTTTTGTTAAAATACTTAATGTAAACCGCAAAGTTTCTCTCCATCATCTCCTCTACTCCTTTTCCTGTAAACGTTGCACCGGATAAACCGTCTACTTTATGCTCAGTCAATTCTTCACTACCTGGTTTCACCACGGAAATCTTCTTGAAGTTACCATTTTCATCTTCTAATGTCTTCCCAATGAACTGATCCTGAAACGGGTCTTCGTTGATGATTGATCCCAGACCAGCCGTCTCACCTTTGTGATCAAACTTTGTAGCCACAATTTCGTCTGCTTCAGGATCATATCCTACATAGCCCCAAACGTCATCCCAAAGACCTTTTCCACTACATGAAATCACGTAGATGGTTTTTCCATCCTTTTCACATACAAATAACGGATAGTTTCTATCCTCTTTGTTGGGAACGCTTCTATACTCCTTACGCATGTCCACGTTAAAGGCATCTTCCTCATTTTTCAAGTCAATTGGGTCTGTACCTGCCAATTTATACTTTACGGTACCTTCATAGTCAAGGATGATTCTTTCTTTCACATATTGGTTGAAATACTCTTCCGCATTCTCTCTGGTTACATCTGCTTTTTCTTCGAAAAAACCAGTTGCCTGAATGATGTTCTGTCTTTTTTCGTTCAAAACATTTGCCTGCTGATAAGGCTTTAAAAATTCGGCCAAGAATGCCAAACCACCTCCAACAACGACCACCATAATTATAGCAAAGATGATGGTATACGCGTTACTTTCTTTGTTTATCGCCATGCTTATGCAGTTTTAAGTCTTTTTAATCTTTTCTGAACATTTGCTCGGATCACCATGTGATCAATCGTAGGAGCACAAACGTTGGCAATCAAAATACCCAACATTACTCCTTCTGGATAAGCAGGGTTGGCCATACGAATAAGTATTCCTAGGGACCCCGCCAAGAATCCATAAATAAACTTTCCGGTACTTGTTTGAGCGGCTGTTACTGGATCAGTTGCCATGAACACCATTCCAAACATAAATCCTCCCAACATCAATTGGTGAATCGGATCGAACTCAAAATACGGGTTACCACCTACTGCATTCAAAATCCCTGCAATGGTCAGTCCTCCCAAGAAGAATGAAAGCATCACTTTCCAGCTAGCAATTCCCGTCTTAAGTAACAACGCTGCACCGATTAAACACATCAAAGCAGATGTTTCTCCAATCGAACCAATTTCGAATCCCATGAAGGCATCTTTGAAAGAAACCACGTTGTCTAACATAGCATCTCCTTGTGCCATCAAGTTGGAAGCTTCTTCACCACTCTTTAAAGCTGCTTCGGCATATTTGGACTTGGCAGTTGCCAAATCTCCAAGGTTGGTTGCTCCTGAAACAGAATCAACCAATTTTCCATCTTCTTTCATTTTCATGATCCCGCCAACCCATGTCTTGTCTCCAGACATACTTGTAGGGTGAGAGAAGAATAGAAAAGCTCTTGCCGTTAAGGCTACGTTTAGAATATTCATCCCTGTACCTCCAAAAACTTCCTTACCGATCAACACCGCAAATGCAGTAGCTACAGCCACCATCCAAAGAGGAACATCTACAGGCATGATCAATGGAATCAACATCCCAGAAACCAAGAAACCTTCTTGAATGGCATGTCCGTTTCTAATACAAAAGATAAATTCAATTCCTAGTCCGACACCATAGGAAACTACGATCAATGGAAGAACTTTGATTAACCCGTAAAGGATTTTATCTCCAATCATATCACCATAAGCGGTTGACTCTCCCAATGCAGCAAAATGCCAGTGTCCTACGTTGTAAATACCGAATAACAAAGCTGGAACCATTGCAATGATCACCAACATCATCGTTCTTTTCAAGTCGATTGCATCCCTAATGTGTGCTCCACTCTTTGTTGTGTGGTTGGGCGTAAACATTAAGGTATCAAACGCGTCAACCAAAGGAAACCACTTCTTCGTCTTTTCCGACTTATTTAGCTTCTCGTGAGCGTTATCAAATATATTTCTTAAAAATTTCACTTCGTTATACTTTAAGTTCTTAAATAAGCATTAGAAACATTCCTTCTCGATCAAATCTAGCGCCTCTCTCATGTGTCGCTGAACTTCAATCTTGGATGTGCAAACTACCTCGCACAAAGCAAAGTCTTCTGGTGCAACTTCATAAATTCCAAGTTGCTCCATCTTATCAATATCATTTGTAATGGCAGCTTTTACTAACTGAACTGGAAAAATATTGAAAGGAAAAACCTTATCATACTGTTCCGTTACAACGAAAGCTCTTTCTTCTCCGTTAAGGTTAGTATCTACGCTGTATTTTTTGGATTTAGGCATGATCCATGCTGGATATGCTCTCGAATTGGAGAATCTTCCAAAACCTAAACTAAGCCATCCTTTGGTAAGGAAGAACTTATACTCATTCCCTTCTTTGATCACTGTGATTTGGGAATGATTGCACCCCACATGATCACTTTCCTCTACTTGTGTTCCAGTAAGAATATTACCAGAGATGATTCGGTTGTTATCTCCTTCAATGTTTCCAGAAGTAATGGTATTCACTTCCGTACCCATGATGGCTCTGTAATATTTTCTATTCTTTGCTTGCTCACCAGTTAAGGCAATCAAACGAGTGGCATCAAACTTTCCGTTCAAAACAGTTTCTCCAATCATTGCCACGTCCTGTGCATTCACTGTCCAAACAACCTCTCCCTTATTCAAAGGTTTGATGTGGTGAATTTGCACACCTACGTTTCCTGCAGGGTGTGGGCCTGAGATGCTGTTGATAGTACATCCTTTGACTGCTTTCAGCGCATTGTCTCCCATTCCGTTCTTAAGGGTAAGGTGAACAGGTCCTGAGGTTAATTTCTTTAACACATCAATACCTGCTTGAAAGGCTTTATCTCTTCCGTGAAGGGTATAATCGTAATCGGCTGCCAACGGTGAACTGTCAAAACCAGAGATGTAAATCGCTTGTGGATTATCTGAAGGTTTAGCAATCACATCCAACGGACGCATCTTAATGAACGGCCACAATCCTGCTGATAGCAAGAATTGTTTTACACCCTCTGCATCCGCACTATCCATTGACGGCACGTTTATTGTTTCATACTCATCTACATCATCGGCTTCAATGACAACAGACAAAATTTTTCTTTTAGCTCCTCGAACGATATCTTTCAACGTTCCACTCACTGGTGAAACAAAATTGATATCCATGTTGTATTTGCTTTTGAAAACAACTCCTCCGGCTTTTACTTTATCACCTACTTTGAGGACCATTTTTGGAACCACACCGTGGAAATCAACTGGTTTGAGCGCATACGTCTTTGCTCTGGGAGCATCAACGATTACCTTATCTGCTTCTCCAATCAAGTTAATATCCAGTCCTTTACGGATTTTAATGGATTTCGACATAGAATATTTTTTCAAAAAATTCGTTGGCAAAATTATAAATTTGTCCAAGATTATTCACCATCCGTCAGGTTTCTAAATCTGCCTAACACAATTTAGAATGATTATAAATAACATAAAAACGACTACATCTTCCATTTTACTGACTTTGTCGATGATTTTATGGAGTCAGTTGGTAATTTCTCAAGAAATTGATTATTACGACCACACATTTGAGAACGAGCACTTCAGCAATAGTATCCGTACTGTGAGGCTTTACAAATTAAACTGGGAACAGGGAGATCCAGTTATTGGACTAGGCAGCGGAGAACAGCTGGAAATGCATTGGGATGTACTCGATCAAGGCAGAACTAACTTTCAGTACAAAATTATTCATTGCACCAAGGATTGGAAAATGAGTGGACTCAACGAAATGGAGTACCTAGATGGGTTCAACGATAATTACGTAGAGTACTTTGAAAATTCTTTCAATACGTTTCAAACTTACACGCATTATGCCATTGCTTTTCCCAATGATCAAATTGATTTCAGAAAATCAGGCAACTATGCCATCATTATTTACCCAGAAGGATATGAAGACGAACCGGTTATTACCAGAAGATTTTATGTTACCGAACCCGGGTTTTCGCTGGAGCCAGACATCCACTACCCTTCTGACGTAGAAGAGCGCTACTATAAGCAAGAAGTGGATTACAATATCTATTTTAACCCGCAGGACATCACCAATCCGTACGATAACGTGCATGTCTACATCTCTCAAAACCATCGTGAGGATAATATGTGCACAGGTATCGAACCCAACTTTGTAAAGGAGAACCAATTGGTGTATAATTACGAAAAATGCAATGTTTTTGAGGGTGGGAATGAGTTCAGACATCTTGATCTCACCACGCATCAAACAAAAACAGTTCACGTAAGAGAATACAAACTCAAAGGAGACACTATTCATGCCATACTGCTTAATGATCAACGTAGACGGTTCATGGCCTACACGCAGTATCAGGATATTAATGGTCGCTACATCATTAAGACGTTAAACGGAAACAACTACAACTTAGAGAGTCAGTATGTTATGACTCATTTTTATCTACCCTATGACAAACCATTGGGCAACGGTAGCATCTATGTCTTTGGGGAGTTATCAGATTGGCAGGTGAAGGATGAATTCAGGATGTATTACAACGAAAAGTCGAAAACGTATTATGCCAACATCCTTCTCAAACAGGGTTATTACAATTATAACTATATATTCGTGCCAGAATATGGTGAATCCAGTCTAGAAACTGTTGAAGGAACGCATTTTGACACCGAAAACGAGTATGTTTTCCGAGCCTATTATTCCGATCCTCAGAACTTTTATGATCGTCTCATGCTCTATGAAGTAGTAAAAACAAGAAACAATTAAAACTGAAATTAATCGTTATAGCTTATATGAAGCAACTGTTTTTTTACACTTGTCTGGCTTTTCTATTGGTCAATTGCTCCAAAGGAAAAATTTCGAGCTACAATGAAGCTTATTGTGAAGCAATTAGTGCCGAAGACTACGATTTGGGAGGTGAATACTTGAACAAGTTTTTAAAGGCAAATAGACGTCTTAGCGATGAAGAAATACTCAAAAAAACACAAGAGTGGCTTTGGGAAAAAGAATGCGTGTTGGATGCTACTCTGATTTGCAACTCATGCATTGAAACAAATCCTCCGAAAAGTCAGATTAGCGTTGCCTACAACGTCAATGGTCAAAACTTTTCAAAAACCATTACGCTGGTCATGTCATCTCCAGTTCGATATGACGGCATTGAGGACTAAAACCCCCTATCTGGCAAAGGGAATAACCTCTCTGAAAATGTAAGTTTAAGCTTCCTTCCACTTAATGTTGCAGCCTAGGCTAGGTTTCTGCTCAAAGTCCAGCGTTTTTCCAGCGATTAAATAATCCAACACTTTGCGCATGTCCTTTCCATTCACTGGCTGATCATTCCCCGGACGACTATCGTCTAACTGTCCTCGGTAAACACACACGTCATCAGCATCAAACACGCTAAAATCAGGTGTGCAAGCAGCATCGTAAGCTTTGGCTACGTCTTGTGATTCATCGTAAAGATAAGGGAACGGAAAATCACATTCCTCTGCCAATTCCTTCATCTTGTCGGGAGCATCGTCTGGATAATTTTCGGCATCATTGGAACTGATCACAACAAAACCAATTCCTTTATCCATGTAATCTCTTCCCAATCGGATTAGTTCCTCTCTTACGTGAACTACAAAAGGACAGTGATTGCAGATGAACATAACGACCGTTGCTTTCTCTCCTTTCAGGTTTTGATAGGTGTAATTTTTTCCAGAAACGGTGTCTGGTAAATTGAATTCGGGGGCTTTAAACCCCAATGGAATCTGTGTGGTAGGTGTTCTTGCCATAGTAATACGTAATTTCTCGTACAGCAAAGGTGTCTAATTTTTGTATTTTTGGAGGATGAATGCGCGTAAAATTTTCTTTTTTCTGATGCTACTGATGGTTTCCTTGAGTACCACAGCCAATCAGGAAGATTCTGCAGCCCTTGTTAGAATCCATGAGCATACGTTACTCAAAGGTCAGAGCTACGATAATTTAGAAGAGCTTTGCAAACAGATCGGACATCGAATCACAGCCTCTCCTGCATCCTATGAAGCTATTGAATGGGGGAAAAAGAAACTGGAAGAACTAAAGCTAGACTCTGTTTGGTTGCAACCTATTACTGTACCACATTGGGTACGAGGTGATATAGAACGTCTAGATTTTAGCAATAAGAACAAACCGATCCATGTTTCTCACTGCACGGCTTTGGGAGGGTCTGTTGGCACCAACGGCAAAGTCATTTCTGGGCAAGTGATCGAAGTAAAAGACTGGGACGAATTGGATGGTTTATCTGAAAAGGAAATAAAAGGAAAAGTAGTGTTCTTTAACCAACCCATGAACCCAGCTTTGATCAACACGTTCAGAGCGTATGGAGGTTGTGCTGGTTATCGCATGTATGGTAGTATTAAAGCTGCTGAGAAAGGTGCTAGTGCTGTAATCATTCGTTCGCTTACGCTAAAAAATGATGAAAATCCACACACTGGAATGATGAAATATGTAGACAGCATTCCAAAAATTCCAGGAGTTGCGATTAGCTCTAAGGATGCCTACGAACTAAGCAACATGATTAAGGATGATCCTGAAACTTCCGTAAAGCTAAAGTTAAGCTGCAAAATTCTACCCGATACGATTTCGTATAATGTGATTGGTGAGATTAGAGGAACCGAAAAGCCTGATGAAGTTATTCTCGTTGGTGGACATTTAGATTCTTGGGACATTGGAGAAGGCGCTCACGATGACGGAGCGGGGGTAGTGCAAAGTCTGGAAACGATTCGCACCTTTCAGATGTTGCAAATCAAACCTAAGCATACCATTCGTTGCGTGCTATACATGAATGAAGAAAACGGCAATCGAGGAGGTAAGGGATACGCTAAATATGTTCAGGAGTATCATGAAAATCACATCTTTGCCTTAGAAACCGATCGTGGCGGTTTTAGTCCAAGAGGTTTTAGCATTGATGGAACCTTGGAGCAAGTCGAATTCATCCAAACTTTTCAAGAATTATTTGAGCCTTATTGGATTCATCTGTTTGAAAAAGGATATGGTGGTGTTGATATAGGCCCACTAAAAGACGGAAAAGTCTGTTTGGTAGGACTTGTGCCAGATACGCAACGTTACTTTGACTTTCATCACGCGAAGAGTGATGTGTTTGAAAATGTAAACGAAAGAGAGCTAAAGCTTGGGGCTGCCGCCATTACCTCATTGATCTATCTGGTCGATAGACACTGGTAACTTCCATTCCAGCGTGTTAATCAAATGCGCAATATCTTCTGCGATATAATCAGCACAAGGCTGAAGTGAATCGTAGTTGGGACGAGCTTCAAAGTACAGTTTACCTGCGAAATAGTGATTATTACTATCCGTTACGAAAAAAACGTGGTTAACTGCAACTTCCCCCATCAACTTGTACGAAACACCGTAGACATTCTTCTCTGGCAAATTAATATCCTCTACCTGAATCCCTGACGCCATGTTGTGATGTTCATAAACCACATCATCGGCTGTCTTCACCAATTTGTCAATGTTGCTATTCACTGGAAAATAGGTAAAATAAACTCCTGCTTTCAGTTCTGGATAGAGCAATGATTTGAAACACGTCTGTCCATTTTCAGCATTATCTACAATCAAGGCATTTTTTGGCGCTTCAAACGTATAAGGGCAGTTGGGATCAGAATAAACCTCATACTCATGCTCGGGTAACTCAATTCTGAAATAACCATAAGGTTTTGGAATAGCCTTATCGTCCTCTACACAACCCGTTAATCCCATCAGAAGTATTCCAACTCCAAAAATTATATTAATTGCTTTCATCTCTATCCTTTAACCTCTAATTCTGGTAAAGTTACTTTTATCTGCTTGATTCTTCTCTTATCTGCAGCCTCTACCGTAAATACGATTTCCTCAAACACTACTTTCTCATTTTTCAATAAAATCTTTCCGGCCTGTTCTATACAAAACCCTGCAATCGTATCGGCTTCTCCCTTCTCCTCTTCAAATGGATCTCCGTTGATTCCAATGATCCGATACATGTCCATTAAAGGTGTTTTTCCTTCAAAGACATAGTTATGCTCATCTAGTTTACTGTAAACAACGTCTTCATCGTCAAACTCATCGGTAATATCCCCCACCACTTCTTCTAGGACATCTTCTAGCGTAACGACACCTGAAGCACCGCCATACTCATCCACTACTACTGCCATGTGATTTTTACTTTCTTGAAACTCAGAAAGAAGATCATCGAGCTTTTTGTTTTCTGGAATAAACTTGGCTGGACGCAATAATTCTTGCCATACCAAATCAGGGTCATCCAAGTGTTTCAACAAGTCTTTTACGTAAATGATTCCTTTTATCTCGTCAAACGTGTCTTCATAAATGGGCAATCGAGAGAACTTAGCTTCCAAAATGCTCTGACGTAGTTCATCGTAGCTGATCGAGATGTCAAATGCCACTACATCCACTCGGGGTGTCATGATTTGTTTGGCATCTGTATTTCCAAATTTAACAATCCCTTCCAAAATTCTTTTCTCATCTTCATCATCTCCCACATCTCTTGTAATCGTGAGCGCGTGTTCTAAGTGATCTACAGAGATAGAATCCGTTCTTTTCTTAATTCTTCTATCGATCAAGTTACTGGAAGAAACCAAAAGATAACTCAGCGGAGAAGAAATTGCCTTGATTGCAAACAAAGCGCTGGACATAAACTTCGCTAATCCAACATTATACTTGGTGGCATAAACTTTTGGGATGACCTCTCCGAATAGCAATATGATGAACGTGACCAGCACAGCCTGAATCAAAAAAGACATGGTTGGTGAAATGGCATCACTCACCCACTCATTAGTAATATAAGTGGATACTGCCACAATGGCTACGTTCACAAAGTTATTGGCTATCAAGATGCTCGCCAGGAGCTTTTTAGGTGTTTCTAAGAGTCGTAGTACTCGTTCGCCACTATTTGTTCCGCTCTTCTTTAGTTTGTCTTTGTCTGATGCACTCAGCGAAAAGTAAGCCACCTCCGAACCAGACATCAAGCCGGATAACAGCAGTAGGAAAACCATAATCCCGATGGCTATTCCAATTTGAAAAGAAAAAGGGTTGAAAATATTTAGTAACGCCCCGAAGGGCTCGATCTGGACAGTTTCCAAATTAATGCGTTTTAATTAAACCTTTAGAACGGTAAATCATCTTCTTCGGTTTCACCAGTAAACTCATTTACCTTGGTATCAGATGTTGATGGTGATGATTGTGGACTTCCTGAACCTCCTTCTGGTTTACCCATCATTACGAGGTTATCTCCAACAATCTCTGTGATGTATTTGGTAACACCTTCTTGATCTTGGTAACTTCTACTTCTGATTTTTCCTTCGATGTACACTTTATCTCCCTTCTTCAAGTATTTCTCTGCAATTTCAGCCAACCCTCTCCACAACACAATGTTATGCCAATCGGTATTGGTCACCAACTCTCCAGAATTTCTATCCTTATACGATTCAGAAGTTGCCAACGAAAAATTTGAGACTACTGCTCCATTTTCCAGATGTCTTACCTCAGGATCTCTACCTAAATTCCCCACTAAAATTACTTTGTTTACACTTCTCGCCATTCTTGTTATTTCTTATAAATCAAAAGTATTAAATTTTATTCAATCCTTTAAATAATTACTGATCAATTTGGGAAAGGCAAATTTTGTTATATCCTTCCGTCTAATCCATTGATAATTGCTAGATAGTGGAGTCACCTTATCTAACTTCACTCGATAAAAAGTGGTATGCAAACGCTGGTGCGAAAGAATATGCTTTTTCTCGGCTATTTTTTCAACATTTAGATTAGTTGCTTTCAATAGGCTTTTCACGTTTTCAATCCCTTTATTTTGCGCTGACTTTACCTCTACCAGCGGCAATTGAAAAAGTCCTTTCCAAATATCGTTTCCGCTGCGTTGCTCAATCACAAGCTGATCTTGGGTGCAAATCTCAAAGTACTCAAAGAAACGATCCGTCACCTTAATTTTCTTCGACTTTATCGGTCGTTGTGTGATCGTTCCCTTTGCCAATCCTTCACACGATTTACTCAGTGGACAAATTTCACAATTGGGTGATTTGGGAGTGCACACCATTGCACCAAAATCCATGATCGCTTGGTTGTAGTCTCCAGGTGATGTTGCGACAATAAGCTCATCTGCCAATTGCTGAAAGTATCTTTTTCCTTTTCCTGTATCAATGGGTATCTCTACATCAAACAGTCTTGCTAGTACTCGATAAACATTACCATCAACCACAGCCTTGGATTGACCAAAGGCTATAGAAGCGATAGCCGCTGCTGTATAATCTCCAACGCCTTTTAATTGTTTTAGTTCTTCAAAGGTCGCAGGGAATTTCCCATCAAAATCATCCATGACCTGATTGGCAGCAGCGTGCATATTTCTTGCTCTGGAATAATACCCTAAACCTTGCCATAAGTTTAGAATATAGTCTTGATCTGCAGCTGCAAACTCGGCAACTGTGGGTAACTTTTCGATAAATTTATTGAAATAAGGTAGGCCTTGCGCCACGCGTGTTTGTTGCATAATGATTTCGGACAACCACACCTTATAAGGAGTAATTTCTTCCCTCCAGGGCAATGTTCTTCCCTCCTTTGAATACCACGAAAGCAGCGTCTCTCCTAAGTTCATAGTTTACAAAGGTTTGCATTTTTTTGAAAAAATAAGAGTGATATTACCAAAATATAAAATATAAAATTATCTTTGCACCCCTCTTTAAAAGAGTGATAACCAAATTAATAAAACAGATTTTTAAGATGACTAAAGCAGAGATTGTAAGTGAAATTTCCGACAAAACTGGAATTGAAAAAGTGGCGGTGATGGCTACTGTCGAGGCGTTTATGGATTCAATCATTAACGCAATGGAAAAAGGTAACAACGTTTACCTTAGAGGTTTTGGTTCTTTCGTAATTAAAGAAAGAGCTCAAAAAACAGGAAGAAATATTTCAAAAAACACTACCATAATTATCCCTGCACATAATATTCCTGCATTTAAGCCTTCAAAATCATTCGTGGAGAGCATCAAGACGAAGGTTAAGGTGAAGTAAGCAGCAAAAAATTGATAGTATTAACTTTTTAAAATATTCAAATTATGCCAAGCGGTAAAAAGAGAAAAAGACATAAGATAGCTACGCACAAGCGTAAAAAGAGATTGAGAAAAAATCGTCACAAGAAGAAGAAATAATTAGCATTGTTTATCAATGTATTTTTACTCACTAAAGGAAATGAAAGGAATTTTGTTTCCTTTGTGTGTTTAAACACGTTTGGTCATCATTAGAACGAATTTCGTTCTGGTAGAACACCAATCCTGTAGTTGAATTCAGCAATTATTAACTAAAAACTTCTTCTGTGAACCATGAATTAATCATCAATTCATCATCAACAGAAGTTACAATAGCCTTATTACGTGACAAGAAACTAATCGAACTTCATAAAGATAAACACGATACAAGTTTCAATGTTGGTGATATATATCTGGGGAAAATCAGGAAGATTGTTCCCAGTCTCAATGCTGCGTTCGTAGATGTAGGGTACGAAAAGGATGCTTTTTTGCATTATTTGGATTTAGGTCCACAGTTCAGGTCTCAAAACAAATACGTTCAGGGAATCCTCAAAGGAAAGCAGCAAAGCTCTAATATTTCTCGTCTCAGACTAGAAAAGGACATCAATAAAGATGGAAAAATTAAGGAATTACTTTCCTCCAAGCAGCAAATAGCTGTTCAGGTAGCTAAAGAACCTATTTCAAGTAAAGGGCCTCGCTTAAGTGCGGAGCTGACCTTAGCTGGTAGATATATCGTTCTCGTTCCTTTTACGGATAAGATTTCGGTCTCTCAAAAGATTAAATCTCAGGAAGAAAAGGAGCGTTTGAAAAAGCTTATTGCAAGTATAAAACCTAAGAATTTTGGGGTGATCATTCGAACTGTTGCTGAGAATAAAAAAGTAGCAGATTTAGATCAGGACTTGCGCAACCTTGTCGAAAAATGGGACAAGTTGTACAATGGTTTGAAGAATGCACAACCTCCGAAACGAGCGTTGGGAGAGTTAAACCGTGCTTCTACGGTATTAAGAGATCTGCTTTCGGCTAGTTTTTCTAACATCCATGTGGATGACCCAAAGCTTTTTGAAGAGATTAGAGCTTATGTTCAACGAATAGCTCCTAAAAAGGAAGCAATCGTTAAACTATACAAAGGCAAAAACGATATTTTCGAGCACTTTGGCATCAACAAGCAAATTAAGGCTTCTTTTGGGAAGAAAGTAATGCTACCAAGCGGAGCTTATCTCATCATAGAACATACCGAAGCGATGCACGTTATTGATGTGAACAGTGGTAACCGAAAAGCATCTGAACAAAACCAAGAGCAAAACGCCATAGAAACGAACCTGGAAGTGGCTGAAGAAATTGCTAGAATCCTTCGATTAAGAGATATGGGAGGCATCATTGCAATCGACTTCATCGACATGCACCAGCGCGAGAACAATAAAAAGCTTTACGATAAACTGAAAGAACACATGAGCGATGATCGTGCTAAGCACAATATCATCCCTCCAACAAAGTTTGGTGTTGTAGAGTTAACTCGTCAGCGGGTGCGTCCAGAAACAGATATTAAGACGGCTGAGGTATGTCCTACCTGCAACGGTACAGGAGAAATTACCGCCTCTATCCTACTGATCGATGAAATTGAGAATAACGTAAGGTACCTAGTAGAACAAGTAGGTCAAAAGAACATTACGCTATTGGTACACCCATTTGTAGAAGCTTACATCAAGAAAGGAATCAAGAGCATTCAGCGTGGATGGTTCGTTAAGTTCAAAAAGTGGATAGCGGTAAAAGGTGTTACTTCACTCCCGTTCTTGACTTACAAATTTGTGGATGCTGAAAACGAAGAGATTGAACTGTAAGTTCATAAAAAACATTTAGATAAAAGGAGTTCTTAAGAGCTCCTTTTTTTGTTTTCCTATTTTTTCAAGTACATCTTCTGTAAAATAATGGACAGAAAAAAAGCCTGACTCAGAGTTCTGAGTCAGGCTTTTGAAGTATTACTTACGTTCTAATTACTTCGCAACGTTCATTGCTTTAGTAACTTTTCCGTTTGATGTAACGATTGAGTAGTAGTAAGTACCAGCAGCCAATCTATTGCTGTTGATTTGTACTACGTGGTTACCAGCAGACTTAACACCTTCATTCATCACAGCAATAACTTTTCCTGTAAGATCAGTGATCTCAACAGTTACTTCGTCTGCGTTTTCAAGTGTGTAGTTTACTGTAGTGTTTCCGTTGAATGGGTTTGGATAGTTCTGACCAACAGATACGTTCAATCCATTTTCTTCAACGTTTGCATCAGCTGCAGCAGCTTCCAATCTTACAACTGGAGATGGAGGTGAAAGCAATTGGAAAGCACTACCGTCAGCAGTAAATCCAAGTACTGAACCTTCTTGCGTAACACCTGCAGTTGCAAATCTTACGTGGTCAGAAGCGTCAGGAGCTCCACCGTAGTGACCTGCCACAACCAATAGCTCCATTCCTGCAGTAACAGAAACAGTTGATAAAAGTGGCAATTCAATAATAGTACCACCTTCAGCAGTATTGTTAATTGTGTGGTCATCAGTTGATTCTAAGAATACCCAAGAAGCAGAGTTACCATCATAGTACCAAAGCTCACCAAACATTAACTGACCATCGTGAGCAGTTGAGTTAACAAGACCAATGTGAATTGAAGTAAAGTCTTGGTCAGCAGTAGCTAATAACAAGTGTCCAATTTTCACACCTTCACCATTTGTCTGGCTAGAAACGTTGTAGAATCCACCGTCAAATGTTCCGAAATCTCTTGCCCATACTAAATCTGTAACTTCAATATCAGCAGAAGCTTCGTTGTTAGTGTTATCTGTATCAGTAGCTCCCATTGTAACTGTACCAGTAATTGTGTAGGTACCTGTTGCTGAAGGAGTATAAGAAGAAACAGTAGAGATTGTATCTGCTCCAAAAGCATTGATAGCAAGAGGAGTAGCAGAACCTGTAGCCTCAGAAGAACCTCCTAGAGAGATATCGTAATCAAATCCAATATCTGTTTGAGAGTTAGTTCCTTGGTTAGCCACTCTCATGGTAGCTCCCAGTGGTCTAGTTTGACCAAGTGGTAGCATGGTGTACGTGTAATCCGTTGCGATATCAGCAGGCAACAACCAGCTAGCAGCAATCTCATCAGCCGGAGCGTTTTCGATCACGATATTATCAATCGCTAGACCTGTACCCCAGTTAGTATCAGTTGTACTTCCACAAAGACCTCCGTCATTCCACCAGAAAGCAATAGTAACACTTGACATTCCATCATAAGCAGAAAGGTTAACTACCTCGTTCTGCCAGTTAGCAGCATCAACAGCAAGTGTCAAAACATCTGTCCAGTTAGTACCACCATCAGTAGAAACTCTAACCATTGCATCTCCAGTACCATAGTTTTGATCATGGAAAGCAGAAAACTTCAATGTCATTCCAGTTTGTCCTGTAAAATCCTGAGTAGGAAGAATCAACATTTCTTCTGTTTTATCCTGATCATCAGCATCATCATTAATCATAGCAAAGTTCGTTGAACCATTGTTTGGAACTGGCCAGTAAGTACCTAGGTTCGCATCTATTTCATCACCTGTATACCAGTATCCCATAGCACATCCAGTAGTAGTCATGCCCGCAGGAAGTGCTGGTGCTGTTACAGCTTCAAAGTCTTCCGAATACATCACTGCTTTTTGTTGAAGGCTTGTCACCTTCGCCTCAGTAGTGTTCTCAAATCTAACGCTTGTAGACTTGCTAACCGACTCAAAAGGCAAATTGTGATTTGCTTGAGCAAAAGCCATTGAACCGGCTGCCAAAGCAAACAAACTTGTGTAAATTTTTCTCATCTTAAAAATGTTTTTTTGGTTTAAGTATCACAAATTTCGTTAAAAACAAGTTAACTAGCAATTAAATCAGGTAATATTTAATTAACAAAAAAGGGAGTCTTGCAAGACTCCCTTTTTTCATTCATCTATTAGTATAAAAATCTAGTCTACGGAAACATAGCTTTCAACGGAAGGACATGTACAGATTAAGTTTCTGTCACCATGTGCGTTATTAACTCTTCCTACGCTTACCCAAAACTTACCATTTCTTAAGTAAGGAAGTGGATATGCTGCTGTTTCTCTTGCATACTTTCTATTCCAAGTATCCCTGATCACTACTTCTGCTGTATGTGGAGCATGTTTGAGGGGATTATCTTCTGCATCATATATACCTTCTTTCACTCTTTCTATCTCGTTGTAAATCTCCAACATGGCATCACAAAAACGATCTAACTCTGCCTTTGATTCGCTCTCAGTTGGTTCGATCATTAAAGTTCCTGCTACTGGAAAACTTACCGTTGGCGCGTGAAAACCGTAATCAATCAATCGTTTAGCGATATCCTCCACTTCAATTCCTGCATCTTTCTTAAACTTTCTGCAGTCTACTATCATTTCGTGTGCAACGGTGTTATTTTTACCTGAATACAGGATGTCGTACTTCTCAGAAAGGCGCTTCTTAATGTAGTTGGCGTTCAAAATAGCCATCT
This sequence comes from uncultured Flavobacteriales bacterium, assembly GCA_964387945.1. Lineage (GTDB taxonomy): Bacteria > Bacteroidota > Bacteroidia > Flavobacteriales_D > Parvicellaceae > Parvicella. The sequence goes on from CAYLYX010000014.1 coordinate 70,619, forward strand.
CTGTAGACTCTTTCACACCTTCTTTTCCTAACATCTTGATGTAACCGTAGGAAATCAATAAAATCAATGCGCTTCCAAATGGGGCTGAACTTACAGCTTTGATGGCATTCTCACCACCGGTTGACACAATTGGATTTCCAGGTAAAAAAGGTACCAAGTGAGCCGCCACTCCAATTGGCCCTACGCCCGGTCCTCCTCCTCCATGCGGTATGGCAAAGGTTTTATGCAAATTCAAATGGCACACATCTGCTCCAATGTTACCCGGATTCGTCAATCCAACCTGAGCATTCATATTCGCCCCATCCATGTAAACCTGACCACCATTTTCGTGAATGATAGACGTGATCTCTGTGATTCCATCTTCATAAACTCCATGAGTAGACGGATAAGTTACCATTAAAGCACTTAGATTTTCTTTGTGCTCTTCTGCTCTGGCTTTCAAATCTGCTATATCAATGTTTCCTTCGTCATCACATTTTACAACCACTACTTTCATGCCTGCCATTACAGCACTAGCCGGATTGGTTCCATGAGCAGATGAAGGAATCAAACAAATATCTCGATGATCATCTCCTCTACTTTGATGGTAAGCTCTAATTACCATTAATCCTGCATATTCTCCCTGTGCCCCACTATTCGGTTGAAAAGAAACTTTGGCAAAACCTGTAATTTCGCTAAGGTATTGATCCAATTCATCAATTACTTCTGCATACCCAGCTGCTTGATCCGCTGGAACAAATGGATGCAAATTCGCAAATTCTGGCCAACTAATTGGAATCAACTCACTAGCTGCGTTCAGCTTCATGGTACACGAGCCCAAGGCAATCATGGAGTGAACGAGGGAAATATCTTTATTTTCAAGTCTCTTCAAATAGCGCATCATTTCCGTTTCAGAATGATACTTATTGAAAACTTCGTTGGTAAGCACTTCATCCGTTCTCAACTCTTCGGTCAAATTCGTTTCGACAGCCTTAACGGAGTCATAAGCTTCTCCATTGGCCATGGCAAAAACATTGATCACATCCATCAAGTCTTTTTCTGTTACCGTTTCATCTAAACTAACGCTTACCGCACCTTCAAAATAAGCAAAATTGATTTCATTTTCTTCTGCTAAACCTCTAAGTTTCTCTTCTTGATTGGTAATCACAGTAAGGGTATCAAAATACTTTTCATTCGCAAGCTCATACCCCAGCTCCATAAGCGCATTCGCCAATGTTGCCGTTTTAGCATGAATATCAGAAGCTATTGCTTTTAAGCCTTTTGGTCCGTGATATACTGCGTACATCGATGCCATTACCGCAAGCAATGCCTGAGCTGTACAAATATTAGAAGTAGCATTGGCACGCTTGATATGCTGCTCTCGAGTTTGCAAAGCCATTCGTAAGGCAGGCTTTTCATTGCTATCGATAGAGAGTCCGATTATTCTTCCCGGAACTTGTCTTTTGAATGCTTCTTTAGTTGCGAAATAAGCTGCATGCGGTCCTCCAAACCCCATTGGCACACCAAATCTTTGCGTGGTTCCTACCACACAATCTGCACCCCATGACCCAGGCGATTTTAGCAATACCAAACTCATGATATCTGCTGCTACGGCAACATTCATCTCATTTTCGTGACATTTTGCTGTAAAAGATGAGTAATCATTTACTTCACCTCTGGCGTCTGGGTATTGAATTAACGCTCCAAAAAACTCTGCTGAAGGCTCAAATGTTCGGTAATCTCCAAACACCAACTCTATTCCAACGGGTTCTGCTCTATTTTCTAAAATATCGATGGTTTGCGCAAAACAGTGCTCATCAACGAAGAACTTCACTACCTCTCCCTTCACCTGTGCTCTACTGCGGGCATGAGAAAACATCAACATGGCCTCTGCTGCAGCTGTTCCTTCGTCCAGTAAAGATGCATTCGCCAACTCCATTCCTGTAAGGTCAGAAACCATGGTTTGGAAATTCAACAAAGCCTCCAATCTCCCTTGAGAAATTTCTGCCTGATAGGGTGTATATGCAGTGTACCACCCTGGGTTCTCAAGTACGTTTCTTAGTATTACAGACGGAGTTAACGTTCCGTAGTATCCCTGACCGATATATGACCTCAACAACTTATTCTTATTTCCCTTTTCGGCTAATTCTGTCAAGTATTCCGACTCGGATAATGCCATGGGTAGATCTAACTCCTTTTTCAATTGAATATGTGAAGGAACTGTTTTGTTGATTAACTCCTCAATCGAAGACACTCCGATAGCTGCCAACATTTCCTGTTGCTCAGCGATATTGGGGCCAATGTGTCTGTGCTTAAATGTGTGTTGAGACATAGTGCTGTGTGTTTGTAATTTTCGGCAAATATACTTCTGAATTATGTAGTGATTCTATTCCCCGAAGCCTTTTTTATGAACCTTTTTTCTCTGGTTGGTTGAAAACTCAAAGATTAGATTTAATTTCCTCTGAATCTATTTGTCCAGAACCGCTGTAAAGCTTTTTTCCTTCTTTAAATAAAATAACGGCTGGAACTCCTACCACTCCCATTTTTCTGGCAACGGCTTCGTTTTTATCAAAATCGATTCGAACCATTTTTAAAGTTGTAGTAGCATCAGCTTTTATCGCCTTGAGCTGATCGTGTACTTCACCGCAAGTAGGAGCCCATTCGGCATAGAATTCTACCAAAACGGGGGTTTCTCCTTTTATTAATTCATTGAACGCTGACATGGTTAATGTTTTGAATGTAAAATTACTGCTCTAAAATGTTTAAACCAAAAAATTGAATCGCATCATTGTTTGATTCCAATATCCTCGATAAAAGATACTCTTTGGTAGAAACATGGACACAATCCCCTAAGTCCTTTTTATTCTTCTGGTTGATTCTATTGTCACAGCTTTCAACTTCATTTCCTCCATACTTCAGCTTTCCTTTGAAACATCCTTTCTTTATTACTTCATTCCCTAGCATGTACGTGATTCCATCCACTGACTTTCTGTTCATATATATCCCATACAACCGTGTTTTATTGTGCTGAAACAAATTACTGGGACCGTTCAACCCATGCGAATTATCTATTACAATATTATTACAAATATTTCCTTCTATGAAGTTCATGTAAGGGTAATTGCCGTGCAGAACAATATCCCCTGCAGCCTTTTTTGGAAGTTTCACATCTTCCCAGAATCCATTTTGGAAGTAATTCTCTACGATCCAATTGGTATTGGCACCAAGTTGAAGTACGACACCATGTCTTAACGAATCAAAAATACAACCACTCACTTCGCAATTAGTCGCTCCAAACTGTAGAGTCACTCCATATCCTTTCCCGTCATTTCCGTGACTAAATGCATTAATAAATCGATTGTGAACTACCTCACAGCCATAGGAGTTCTCAATAGTGATATGACTGTAATTACTCTTAATGGACTCCACACGAAGTACATCACAGTGCCAAGCGTATTGAATAAAAATAGTTGAAGTTTGACTTTCCGATTGATCAATTCGTTCAATTGTAAGGTCCTGAATAGTAACTCCTTCTACGGATAAAATTTTATAGCAATAAATGGAGTCTCCCAGCACTTCTCTCTCGATTGGAAACATGCGGGCATTTGTGAAAAGTGTATCTCCAATTAATTCTCCATAAACCATCTTACCAAGTGATTCTTTACCCCATTTAGATAATCCTACTTCTTTTGGAGAAGCATTGAACACCTTAAAATGATCCTTGAAGTCTGATTTTTTCACGATCTTCAGGTGAACTAGCTTTTGTGTTTTTTCTCTAGCGCCTGAAATATTAATACAATTGCCTTTCCCTTTTAAATCAAACGTCAGTTTTGTACTAGACATCGAATCACCTTTTAAGACTGTATTAGAAGGAAGGTTGAGCGATTTTTCAAAACGGTAAACTCCTGGCGCGAGATTAATAATTCGTAAATCTTCCGAACCTCCTTTCAAAAAGTCCTCGATCTTATTCTGGATATTATTATCGTCTGGAGAAAGACTGAGTATTTCTTTACCCTGAACAGAAAGGGCAATAAAAAAGAAAATCAGCCCGAAGGCTGATTTTCCAACATATTTAAATATGCTAATCAAAGCTGTATTATTTTAGCGCTAACTTCTTCGTCACCGTACCTTGGTTGGTCATAATGTTCACAAAGTAAACACCTTTTGACAATGATGAAACGTTAACGTTTGTTTGGGGTGCTTGTTTCAAATTATTTACGTTCAAAACAATTGCTCCTCTCACATCAACTACATTAACAGAAATGATTTCCATGTCCTTTCCACTTAGCAAAATGCTAAACTGATCGGTTGCGGGATTAGGGAATACATTTACTAAAGTAGTTAGATCATTTTCATCAACTCCTACAGAGGTGATACAGAAATCATGAGACGTTCCGTTACCATAATCTGCCTGTGCCATAGCGAAGTATTCATTTCCGTAGTAATCTTCTAAATTGTAATCTCCATCTGTATCACAACCATTATACTGTGCACCAGCCATACCATCTCCGTAGTCATCTGTGATTTCGAAGGTATAACATCCATTAGACAAACACATATCTTCTGTTACTTGCGTTCCATTTGCTTCAGGAGACGTCCCCGTTCCAGGATAATTGTTTCCAGAGAATAAAACAGTAGAAGAACCTTGTTCTGTAATTTCCCAAGCCACTTCCTCTCCATAACAGTCAACCAACAAATTCAAGTAAAGGGGCATGCTGTTAGGTACGGCAGTAAAGTCAGATACAATTACATCATTATTCGAGTTTTCATCTGCATTACCATTTGGATTAGAAACGGTCGCATTAAACGTGTGCGAACCACTTCCAGAAACCGAAATCGAGGATAAAGGAACTACTTCTGAGGCGTTCGTTGCTAATGACCCCGCCCAGTTAAATACTTGATCAGTTCCACCATCAACATTGTAGGTAATTGTACAAGAAGTTAGTGTTACCTCTCCCGTATTCTTCAGGGTGATTTCTGGTTCATAAACACTTGAACATAGAGTTGCTGAAGTAACGTTATTCGTAATTCCTGCATCATAGTCTACTGCAGGTTGATTCGGGTCCCATCCTGGCATAGTTGTAGCGCCTGTCCCTTGCGGATCTAACCAGTCATGAAGTCTCTCAGATGCTGAGTTTGAACCGTTTCCATCCCAAGACATTGAGAACTTTCCATAGTAATCATTGATACTGTTTGAACATGAAGCCTGACCTCCGTGCAACTGTCCGATAATCAAGTGATTTTCATCCCAAAGACCAGACCCAGAAGAACCTCCTTCTGTGGTTGTATTTCTCTCCCAAGCTTCAATTCTCCACTCTGAGTTAGCAACTGAACTCAATCCAGCAGCTGACTGCAGCGGATCGTCATCAAAAGCAAGCTTCTTCACATCTCCAGAAGGATGATGAATACCAACAGCCGTTTGTGGTGTATTTCCAGAATTGTTCCATCCTGCATAATAAACATTGTAGCTCGCAGGAGGAGTAGAGTTTAGCTCCACCAAACCGAAATCAGAATCTGCGTTTCTAGCTCTTAAAACTGAACCATTGATTGATTTGATATCTGCTGCACTAGGAGCCGTAGAGTTGGATGATGTCTGGCTACCACAAGTAGGACTATCGTAATGAAATTGGAAAACGTAACTTCCCATACTCTGAGGACCACAGTGATTTGCTGTTAAAAAATAAGGCGTTCCACTCTGAGGTACATCGTTCAACAAAGTCCCTGTACAAACTCCTCCTCCATTCACAATTCGGGCAACCGATCTAATTTCTGCTCTCCAATCATCACCATCTGGACAAATCGCATCCATGTTACACCCTCCAGAATCATTCAATCCTTTTTCGGTATACCATCCCATGATATCATTGTATCCATGAACTACCATCGTCATGTGCAACCTTCCCATATTTGAAGCTGAGGCTGGAACATAATACTCGATCGTTGCGTCATCACCTTTGATCAAATCGGTACCTAACATATCGTTCTCATTGTTATTGGCAGCTGTGTATGCTCCTAGCACCATCGACTTATCTGCATTGTAGATATGAATATGTGCTCCTTCTGGCAATCTAAAGTCGCTAAACACAAAATTAAGCGAGAGCGCCCCTGGAGAAGCAATTCGAATTCTCCAAATTCTGTCGCCATTGGCAAGTGTTTCCCAAACTCCTGAATTGTTAAGGTCATAATTTACCGCATGTTCATATCCAAACATGTATGGTCCAACCTTGTTAGCAGCATTGGCTTCATTAGCAGCAATAACAGCATCCAAATCGAAAGACGGCATTACTTGCATGTCTTTTATCTCGTTAAACGAATACTTTGTGTGACTCGTGATAGGACCACCTACATTGAAGGTTTGTCCGAAAAACGAACCTGCTATTACAGATCCGATTAATAAGGTGTAAAGTCTTTTCATTGGTTTGATTTTCTGGTTATCTGACTGACTAAATTAATGATTTAAAACGAAAAAGGTTGCTTATGTTGAAAAATAAGCAACCTTTTCTATCAATTATTTGGATTAATCTAGTGTCCTTTTGCTGCCAAATAACGTTCAGCATCCAGTGCTGCAATACATCCCGTTCCTGCCGCTGTAATTGCCTGTCTATACGTTTTGTCGGCCGCATCGCCAGAAACAAATACACCCGGAACATTCGTTCTTGACGTACCAGGCTCTTCATATTTAACATACCCTGTTTCGTCCATGTTAACATACGGTTTAAAAACATCTGTATTGGGCTTGTGTCCAATTGCAACAAAGAAACCAGTACAAGGAATGTCAGTTGTTTCTCCTGTTTGGTTGTTTTTAACTCGCGCGCCTGTCACTCCATGTTCATCTCCTAATACTTCTTCTGTCTCAGTGTTGTAAAGAATTTCAATGTTTTCCGTTTCTTTTACGCGCTCCTCCATGATCTTAGATGCTCTAAATTCATCTCTTCTCACCAACATGGTAACTTTTGAGCATAATTTTGACAAGTAGTGAGCTTCTTCGCAAGCTGAATCTCCTGCTCCTACAATTACCGTTTCTTGTCCTTTATAAAAGAACCCATCACATACCGCACAAGCTGATACTCCTCCTCCAATCTTGAGGTAATGCTGTTCTGATTCGAGTCCGAGATATTTCGCAGATGCACCTGTAGCGATGATTACCGTATCCGCATGAATTTCTTTTTTCTCATCCACCCAAACTTTATGTACCTCTCCAGAAAAATCAACTTTTGTGACCCATCCTGTTCGAATATCGGCATCAAAACGTTTTGCTTGTGCTTCAAGTTGAACCATCATTTCAGGTCCTGTAACTCCGTCAGGGTAGCCAGGAAAGTTTTCCACCTCATTCGTTGTCGTCAACTGCCCACCCGGCTGCATTCCTTGATATAATATAGGTTCCATATTTGCACGCGCTGCGTAAATGGCAGCAGTATACCCAGCAGGCCCAGAACCTATAATCAAACACGTTACTCTTTCTATTTCTTCTGACATTTTATCTTGTTTTAATTCGTTTCAAAAATATAGTTTTTGCCATTTTAAGGCACTGTATTGAGTGATTTTAATATCAACATTCTTGTGATGCTATTCACTATTCTTCCACAATATTCATTTTCCGTAACAAGAACGAAGCATTCATGTTTTTACAGACACCTACTTTCATTTTATAGTCAAAGTGCAACTCATCGTTCTCAATCTCGGCATCAAAATAAAAGTTATTTACCTGATGTAATTCCTTGTCAATTGTGCAAAGCCCTAGATCATGCGTAGCAATGATTCCTGTAGCTCCCATTTGCACTAAGCGCTTGACAAATTTTCGCGAGCCTTCTTCTTTATCTTTACTATTGGTGCCTTTTAGAATTTCATCCAAAACGATAAAATACGACTCATTCCCTAGTTTATCTATAATGAATTTTAGACGTTTCAACTCAGCAAAAAAGTATGACTCATCCTCCAATAGTGAATCCGAAGATCGCATGCTTGTGATGAGTTGTTGGGGCCTAATTCGAAGTTCTTCTGCATAAACGGGAAGACCTAAGTTGGTCATCAATATCGCCAGACTTATGGTTCTTAAGAAAGTGCTCTTTCCTGCCATATTAGCTCCCGTGATAATCAAGAAGTTAGACGGGTGAATGGTAACATCATTCAGCACACATTGACCTTGCTTAATCAATGGGTGGCCTAGGGATTTTGCTTGAATATTCACCTCTTGATCTACAATTGGGTAAGTGTAGTTGGAATGATTGTTGGCATAAACAGCTAAAGAAATCATCGCATCAAACTCGTAGAGCACATCCAACCACTTAACTACCTCTTTGGCATGCGCTATTAACCACTTCTGTAATCTGGTAGTCGTTTGTAGATCCCACAATAAAAACCCGTTTCCTAAAATCGCTACCAGTAAATTATTCCGATTGTTGAAGAGATCAATCCCTCGGCTCAATTCATTGATGACTCCAGAAGCATTTGATTTCTGATTGATAATCTGCTTCTTGAGATTCACTGAAACCTTTGCGATAAATTCTTCTTTTTCAATCAAATGAAGTAAATCACCATACGACTTGATGGAAGAAACAATCTTGTTGATTTCGGAGTTAAGCTGGGTAATTTGCTTGAGCCAAACACCCACCAACAAAAGTCCGAGAACTAACCATCCTGAGAGCAAATAGCCAGAAATAAATCCCATTGCAAATGCAGTAATCACTGCGATAGAGAGTATTGAAAATACTTTACCTAGAGCCCCAACAAAAAGCGGGACAGTAGGTTTATATTCTTCCAACCACTTTTTAACGGCAAGTGGCGGAACTTCTGAGTCGTTGATTCGCGCATACCCAATGAACCCTTCAATAAATTCTTCTTTTGTTTTGAGTTCCTTATTGGCTTCTTGGTAAAGTGCTATTTGGGAGGTATCATTACTCAAAAAACGCTTTGCCAATAGTTCCTCTCCTCCCTTCAAACTGGTGCGGTTAACACGTTGAAAAAAAGACCTCTCACCAAATAAATCAATGTCATGCGCAAAGTCATGATCTGAAACATGATATTCTTCTCCATTGTTTGCAAATGACCAATCTCCCCCAATTCCTTTGATCTCGTTTTGATAAAAACTACCAATTTCCTTCCAATAGGTTCTTTCTTCCTTTTTGGCTAAATGTCGCTTTATCAAGACGCCAAAAAGAGCAACCGTAACGACTCCAATCAGTGCACTTAACCAAGCCGTAGACCATAGCAAGATGACAGCAGTGGTGCCTCCAGCAAAGAGCAAAACTCTAGAAAGAACTAAATAATTGATAACGTGATTCAATGCCTTTACACGTCCTTTGGACTCCTTCAATCTCCCTTGATAATGTGCTAGTACTTCTTCCATTCTTAGAACAAAACTAATCCAATTCCTATTCCTGCGACAATCAAAAGGATATGTAAATTAGTTTCTCTTTTGGAGTGTCCGTGCTCAAAAAGGATGGAGGTAATGATGTGCAACAGCATTCCAGTAGAAATCGCTACAAAATAAGCCGTGAAACTCGAAAAATCAGGATGGTCCATCAGCACCTTTCCTAAATAAGCTCCAAGAGGTGTCATAGCAGCAAAGGCCGCAATCAAAGAGAAATATTGCCACTTACCAACACCCACCGACAGTAAGAAAAGACTCAACATAATGGTGACTGGAACTTTATGCATCAGCACGGCTGAAAGAAACTTCATTGAAAGCCCTTCTTTACTCTCAGAAAGATGCTCGTGATGATGATGGTGATCGTGCCCATGATCATGTTCTTCTACCACCTCTTCGTGTGTAGAAACTTCGTCCATTAAAATCGGCATTCCTTCTATCATTGCGTGCACTCCGAGACCTAACATCACTCCAATCAAAATAGATTTGTGATTTTTTGCATGAGAATGTCCATGCTCTACTCCATGTGTAATCTTTTCAAGAATCAACTGTAGAATGAGCCCTCCGAGTAGAGCTGCTCCCAACCATTTCACATTTCCTGAAACACTAAAAATATCAGGGAGGATGTGGACAAAAATTAGCGTTGCAACTAGTGCAGCAGAAAACGTACTAAACAAACGATGCTTCTCCTTGATCTTTTCCGAAAACAAAAAAACAATCCCCGCGGTGAGCAGCACAACTCCTATCAGAACTAATATCGTCATTCAAATGCAATAAGGTTGCAAATATAGACGAAAAGTGTTTACACCAACTTATAAGAATCAGCATTCACGAACACTCACCCTCAAAAAAACGTCATGCACAATTGTAAAGCATTGGAAGGAAATCCAAATTTTGAACTTTATTTATAAGTCCCTTCTTATATTATTCATTAATTTCGCAGCCTTAATTCAATCTGAAAGTATACTCGAATGGATAGAAATTCGCTAATAGGATTATTTTTGATAGGTGCGATCTTACTGACATTTACCTTGATGAATAATGATGAAGAAGAAGCTCAGGAAGACACAAAAAAGGAATCTGCTGAAGTAAAAACAGATACCAATCAAGTCAAAGAAGAGGTAGTTGAACTCACCCAAACTCAAAAAGACTCTATCCTTATCGCTACTTTACCCGACTCTGTAAAAACGGATTCCCTTTACGTAGCCAACTATGTTGACTCAGTGAATCAAGCAGAGGCTTTGCTAAAGGAGTCGTCAAGCTACGAGGCACTGAAAGGAACATACGGAATTTTTGCACCAGCTGGAGAGGAAAGAGAAGAAACGTTTACTACTCTTGAAAATGATAAGTTGATTGTTACCATATCTTCTAAAGGAGGAGCAGTCGTAGATGTTAGACTTAAGGAGTATCAGTCCTATGATGATTACAAAGCCAATCCAGATAGCATTGCTCCGCTTCAATTGGTGAATGGCAAGAACTCTAAGTTTGGCGTCAATATAATGACCTCACAAACGATCATCAAAACAGATGAACTTAATTTCGTGGCGCAACACGCAGATGAGCACTATGTGGTGGGAGAAGGTGATAGCGCTTTGATTTCATATCGATTGTTGACAGAGGACCCGGACAAGTATGTTGAATTCAATTACGCTTTACATCCCGGAAAGTATGACGTGGACTTTACCATCAATTATGTGGGCTTAAAGAACATTGATGACATCATGTATGAACAGTCTTCTATCTACTGGGACATGAAAGGACTGTCTACTGAAAAGTTGGCTGAGGACGAACGAAGAATCGCTACGATAATGTATCGCTACGATGGCTCCACCAGAGATTACCTTTCTGAAGCTAGTGATGATTCTGAAGAGCTTTCGGGAGCCACAAATTGGGTAGCTTTTAAACACAAATTTTTTAGTTCTGCCATTATCTGTGAGCAAGGTTTTAGTGGAGGTAAAGTAAAGCAGAAGCAGCTGGAAGGAGAGGATTTCACTTTGGATTATTCTACTAAGCTTAACCTTCCTGCTAGCCCAACCGTAAAAACAAAACTATTCTTTGGTCCAAACGACTATGAAGTGCTTGCTTCCTATGATAATGGAATGGAAGATATCATCAACTTAGGTTGGGGTATTTTTGGTTGGGTGAACAAGTGGTTTATTCAACCCGTATTTAACCTATTCCACAGCTGGGGATTAGCCATGGGGTTGATCATCCTTTTAGTTACGTTGGTGATCAAAATCGTGATTACTCCTTTAACGTATAAGAACTACATCTCTTCGGCTAAAATGCGTGTGTTGAAGCCAGAGATTGATCGCATTAACGAAAAGTATCAAGGACAGGATCAAATGATGAAAAGGCAGCAGGAAACTTCTGCCTTATACCGCTCTAGTGGTGTAAATCCAATGGCTGGATGTATTCCGATGTTGATCCAAATGCCGATTTTATTAGCAGCCTTTAGGTTCTTCCCTTCGTCCATTCATTTGAGACATGTTAATTTCTTATGGGCAGATGATTTATCGTCATACGACTCCATTCTAAACTTCTCATTTGAAATTCCTTTCTACGGAGATCACGTCAGTTTGTTTGCGTTGTTGATGTCTGCATCCACATTAATCTATACGATCATGAACAGTGGGAATATGGCTCAGCCTTCTCAACCTGGAATGCCAAACATGAAAATCATCATGTATATCTTCCCGGTATTGATGATCTTCTTCTTTAACAGTTATTCTTCAGGATTGAGTTATTACTACCTGTGTGGTAACCTTTTCAATATCGGGATCATGTATGCCATTAAAAACTACTTCATCGATGAGGAGAAGTTGAAAGCTAAGATTGAGGCCAACAAGAAAAAGCCTAAGAAGAAGTCGAAGTTCATGCAGCGTTTGGAAGAGGTGCAAAAGCAACAGCAGATGCAGCAAAAAAAGGGTAAATAACCTAGCGCAATTACTTTATTAACAAAAAGTGCGAATTTTCATTTTCTAGAATTGCCCTTGAGATTTATTTCTTATTTTGCGCGATTGACAATAATGTAGTATCTTCTAAGTTCTTATTACTAGTATTTTAGAGAAGTTCATACTACTAAATTAATTTTGAATCAAGATGGAAAAGATTAAATACGAATTAGAATTCATCCTGAATACAAGTACATCAATCTTATATAAATGTATGACTACCCCAAGTGGTCTTTCGGAATGGTTTGCAGACAATGTAAACGTAAAAGGAGATGATTATACTTTTTTCTGGGACGGAAGTGAAGAGACCGCTAAGATGATCAAGAAGAAAAAAGGCGAGTCCGTGAAATTCCAATGGGAAGATGACGAAGGAGAAGATTATTATTTTGAGTTGATGATCAGTGTTGATCCGATGACAAAGCAGGTAGCATTAATTGTAACCGACTTTGCAGAGGAAGATGAAATGGACGATGCCAAGTTACTTTGGGAAAATGCCATCTCAAGCTTACGTCAGTCAATAGGCTGTTAAAAAACCTACTATTCTTTCTAAATGACAAAGTTAAGTTGGGTAGTTCTTAAATCTTTTATAGGACCATTCATCCTTAACTTTTCTGTGTGGATGATCCTTCTAGACATGCAATCGCTTTGGTTGTACATTGACGACCTCATGGGAAAAGGTTTGGAGTGGACAATCATTATGGAGCTCATGTTTTACTTTTCTGCCAATTGGGTACCGATGGCGCTTCCCTTGTCTATTCTGTTAGCGTCTATCATGACCCTAGGAAAACTAGGGGAAAATAACGAACTCGTAGCCATGAAAGCGGCTGGAATGTCTTTATTCCAAATCATGAAACCGCTCGCCTTTCTCATGGTGTTTGTGTCATTAGGTGCGTTTTATTTCACTAATAACCTTTGGCCCATGGCCAATTTCAAGTTAAGGGTTCTAATTACTGATATCCAAAACACCAAGGCGAGTATCATCTTTAAGGATGGTATTTTTTATGATGATATCGAGGGCTATAATATTCGAGTGGGTAGCAAAAGTGATAATGGAAAAGTACTCCACGACATTCTCATTTATGATTACACGGGTATAAGTGCGAACCCAGGTAATGCTAAGGACCCACGCGACTTAAAAAAGGTGATCAGTGCAAAAACAGGTACCATCTTTCAAAATAAAAAGCAAAATACGTTGGAATTAAACCTCAACAACGGGTTCATTTTCCAAGAGATGAATAAAAAGGATGTCAAGAACAGTAAAATGCCCTACAGCAGGTATTATTTTGAAAAGGCTTCTCTAAACATCCAGCTGGAATCGTTTGATTTTGAACGATCGGATGAAGATCAATACGAAAAGGAGGAATATTTGATGACACTGAAACAGATCAATCAAAAACTAGACTCTACCTCCATCAACTTATCGATCAAGCAAAAAACATGGTTTGACTTCTTTAAAAACAGCTTTTCAATCACCAGAGGAAAAGGGGACACTAACCTCATCGCATTGACAGATGTCCCCCCTTCTAGTGGTTATTATGATGGTCTGTCTGATGGCGATAAAAAATTGAACCTTGGCGATGCTATCGACAAACTTGAATCCAAGCAACATAATGCAGATAAGTTTGTGCAGATCAACCAAATAATGCACGAGTATAAAAACAACCTATATATCAAACGACATGAGAAATTCACTCTCAGCTATGCTGTGCTCATGCTCTTCTTTCTAGGCGCTTCCTTAGGAGCCGTTATTAAAAAGGGTGGATTTGGTATTCCCGTACTAATTGCGGTCGGACTTTTTCTTGTTTATTTCTTGTTGACCAGAGGAGGACAAGAGATGGCCGCAGCAGGGACACTTTCACCTGTTCTGGGCATGTGGCTCTCTGCAATTGTCATCACTCCAATTACATTATGGATCTTCTTTAAGGCCAACAAAGACTCCAAAGTTTTTGATTTCGACTTTTACACAAAATGGTTCAAGCGAAAAAAATAACTTTGTAACATAAAACTGATTTAGACCCATCCATGAAGATTCTTCAACTATGCTTAAAACCACCACAACCTGCTAAAGATGGAGGGTGCATAGCCATAAACAATATCTCTAGAGGATTGATTGATCTGGGTACGGAACTCAAAATACTTACTCTTAGCACGCACAAGCATCCTTTTAAAATAGATGCTTTCGATGAGGAGTTCATTCAGCAGTCTGGTGTAGAAGGCGTTTTCATTGACACCAAGGTAAACATCGTGGACGCTTTCTCTAACTTGGTTACTTCAGATTCTTACAACGTTTCGAGGTTTTTCTCAACCGACTTTGACATACTATTGAGACGAGCGCTCGAGAATGACGATTATGATATCGTACACTTAGAAAGTGTTTTCATGACTACGTACATTCACACCATCAGAAGATTTTCTAAGGCAAAGATCGTTTTGCGATCCCACAACCTTGAATACATGATTTGGGAAAGGCTTGCTAGACAATCCAGCAATCCGGCTAAAAAGGTATACCTCGCTCACCTCGCTAAGCAGCTTAAAAAGTATGAAGTTAATGTACTTTCTGGTGTAGATGGTATTGCTGCTATCACAGACGAAGACCAGCATAAATATGAAAAATTGGGATGCAAAAAACCGATGATCACTATTCCCTTTGGAATTAACCTTAGTGATTATCACCTTTCTGGTCGAGAATATCCCAAAACAGGTGATAACCTCAGTCTTTTTCACCTAGGAGCGATGGACTGGAAACCTAATTTAGAAGGTGTTGCTTGGTTTTTAGAAGAAATTTGGAATAAGGCACATGTTAAATTCCCTGGAATGAGCTTTCACATGGCGGGTAGAAACATGCCCGATTGGTTGCTCGAGAACAACTTTGATCAAGTGGTCAATCATGGTGAGGTGCCAAGCGCCAACCAGTTTATGATAGATAATGACATCATGGTTGTTCCTCTATTGTCTGCAGGAGGCATGCGGGTAAAAATCATCGAAGGAATGGCTTTAGGCAAAGTCGTTATTTCTACGCGAATTGGGGCTGAAGGGATTAATTGCACGGATCGAGAGAACATTCTAATCGCAGATAACTTGGAAGACTACATTCGTCAGTTGGATTGGATTCAGGAGCATCCAGAAAGGTTGGAAATGATTGGAACCAATGCGAGAAGACTAGTTGAGGGATACTACGACAATGAATCCATTATGAAAGAATTATACGGTTTTTATGTGAGTTTGATCCAGTGAAAAAAAAACTCTTTGTCATATCATCCAGAGTTCCCTACCCGCTCGACAAAGGAGATAAATTAAGACTTTATCACCAACTACGTTATCTTTCAGCGCATTTTGACATTTGTCTTTGTTCATTAGATGACAGTGGCAAGGGATCAAAACACCTTAGTGAACTAAAAAAAGTCATTCCCAACACGCATATCCTTCCGCTGAAAAAATGGAAAATCTACGTTAACCTTTTCATGGGTATGTTTGGTAGAAAGCCCTATCAAGTGCATTATTTTTATCAGCGAAGTGTAGCCAAAAAAGTAGCGAAAATTCTAGCTGACTTTAAACCAGATCATATTTATTGTCAGTTGGTACGGGTAGCCGAATACGTAAAAGGGTATCATGAAATTCCAAAAACTATTGATTATCAAGATGCCTTTAGCAAAGGAGTTGAACGAAGAATAGATACCTCACGATGGTTAAAAGGAATCTTTAAATCCGAACATAAACGGCTGTTGAAATACGAAAACCTCATTTTTGACTATTTTGATCATCATACCATTATCAGCAAAGAAGATCGGAACTTTATTTTCCATGAAGAAAGAAATCAAATCCAGATCATTCCCAACGGAATTGACAACCAGTTTTTTA
Source organism: uncultured Flavobacteriales bacterium (assembly GCA_964387945.1). Taxonomy (GTDB): domain Bacteria; phylum Bacteroidota; class Bacteroidia; order Flavobacteriales_D; family Parvicellaceae; genus Parvicella. Next base: position 86,777 of record CAYLYX010000014.1, read on the forward strand.
CTCCAAAAGATCAGGAGAAGACGTATGATTTACTTTTTGTGGGAAACATGAGCTATGCTCCCAACGTAGACAGTGCTATGCACATCGTTGAGGATATCATGCCACTGATCTGGAAACAACATCCTGAAGCTCGAGTGCTCATTGCTGGCTCTACACCCGCTCCTGAAGTTATGAGACTCGCGAGTGAGAAAGTAAACATTTCTGGATGGATAGAAGACATCCGTGACGCCTATGCCAGTGCAAAAGTATTTATCGCTCCGATGAGAATTGGCAGCGGACTTCAGAACAAGCTACTGGAGGCAATGTCCATGCAACTTCCTTGCGTAACCTCTCCTCTTGCTAATCGTTCTCTAGGTGCTATCCCAAACAAACAAGCTCTAATAGGTTCGAATCCAGAAGAGTATGCGCATGCTGTGAATCAATTACTTACATCTCCTGAACTACATCAACTGCTCTCTGAAAACGGACGAAAATTTGTTGAATCCAATTTCTCATGGAAAAAATCGGTAGACGAACTTGCTGAACTGATGAACGAAGATTAATTAATCTTGCTCAAAGAAATAGTTAACGAGCCCATTGATCTGCGATAGTGTGATGGAGTCGTCTTCAAAAAATTCGCTCACGGCAAAATCTACTTCTTTGTTACTTATAAAGTCGTCTTGATCAAGGTCAAACCTTACATAATCTGTTGGGATAATTGCACTTGACTTTTCTACGAATTCTTCGTCACTATCGTTTTCTGTATGCTCTGTGTTTTCAGCTACTTCAACAGGTGTTTCATAGCTGAAATACTCTTGCTCTGCCTCAGGTCTCTCCTCCAGCTTGACCTCTGTAACATTTCCATTAGCGTAAATCACTTCTGACGTAAAATTGCCTTTTTGATCAAACGTATAATACGGCCCATCGTTGACGATATCTCCCGTTGTCTCGTTCATGACCATTCTTCCATATGCCATTCGATCACCATTCACCCGATAAACTTCTTTTTCATAAATCAATGAATCCTCATCAATCAACTCCACCTTGGTCATGACAGTATTCTCATTGTTTTTCGTAACAATGAGCGTAGGAACTAACGTTTCTTCCTCTAGAACCACCTTTTTCTTCAGCACACCATTGTTATAATAGGTCTCAGACCCTACTTCGTTGAAGTTGTAAAATGTACTAACACTTCTGTAATGACCATTGATATAAAAACAAGCTAACTCCCCTTCTCCCTCTTTTTTTCCTTTGAATTGTCTTTCTTTTGACCCATTCACATAGTAGTTAGTAAAAGAAGTTAACACACCATCTGCATATTTTCCTTTGTGGAGGATGAATCCGTTTGAGTAATAATCTTCCTTCTTTCCTTTGACAGGGTTACCACTTTCATCCTTTCGAATCATGGGAGTAGGAACAAAGCTACTGTAGCCATCATAGACGGGAATACCCAGCTCATAGTCCTCCACTTGTTCGAGGTCTGGAGAGAATTCACCTTCTGGGAGTTCGGTGATTTGCTCTTGTGTCCATCCGCTGGAATAAACGAGTAGCAATGCCAGTATCATGACTGATAATCTGGCTATCTTTGGGGTTAATTCTGTTAAACGCATTCGTTTGAAAAAATACAAAACTGCGCTTAAGTACGTATGGTTGAGCCTTTTGGTTACAATCCTTGTCATTTACCTGCTTAATCCTAGTGCATTTTCGATTGAAGGATTTACTTCTTTTTTTCGTGAAAACGAGACTTCTATCTTGCTTGGCTACTCGGTTTTTGTGCTGGTAAGATCACTCTTTTTTATTCCTGCAACGGCTGTGCTCATTTTAGGAATGGCGCTTTACCCCAATGAATTCTGGTTCTTGCTGATTCTTAACATGATGGGCATTCTCTTGGGTGCTTCTATGATTTACTATGCAGGAAAGCTTTTTACTGCAGAAGACTTCTTTAGCGAAAAGCATCAGAAAAAACTACCCTTGATCAAAGATAAAATCAATGCTCATGGTTTTTGGATTGTACTAGCATGGTCATTTTTCCCGCTTGTTCCAACAGACTTGGTTTGCTACATTTCTGGAGCAACGCGCATGAAATACCTCAAGTTTATTCTCGCTGTATTTTTAGGTGAGCTTGTCTTAGTAAGTACCTACTTATATGCTGGAAAAAGTTTGTTTGAGTTGATTTTTTGAGATTACCTCAAGATTTTACGAACGAAGGCCACCGTAAAATAGGACATCATAAATACGCCAAACCAGCCTTCGAGTGGCGCAACAACCTTAAAGAACCCTGTTGGTACACATTCACCATAACCGATGGTTAGCCATGTAACAGCACTGAAATAAAGACTATCGATGATCTTTTCAAAAACGGACAAGTCACTGGCTATACAGCTAATTGCACCATGGTTAGTAAGTTCAAATACGACATAAATCATACTAAACAATCCGTACAAAACAAAAATACTGAGTAATACGCGAACAGGACTTGTAGCATAGAGTCCCATCCAGTCAAAGATTAACTTTTGGAAACCTACATTGACGTAATTGACCACTTTCTGGTGCCATTTAGCTTTTCTACTTTCGTGCAAAATATTGGCCAGTTCACTTCTCTTAAATTCAATATAAGCCT
>CAYLYX010000015.1:0-64430 GCA_964387945.1 uncultured Flavobacteriales bacterium
TCATCCAATCATCATGCCTGAATCTGTCAAGAATCATAATGAAACGATTATTGTTGGCTTAAAAAGAGTTATGTAGGAAAAACCGTACATCTTTCGGTTCACTTAATCGAATGAATCTGTAAATTTGTTATACTTTATGTCTTTTTTTTCTGGAACAAGTTCTTTGGGCAAAATAGTATGTTCATTAAGCGGAGTGAATCCATTCAAAATTACCCATCTTTGTTCGGGGAGAAGAATAGCAGTTGAATCATGATACTGATGAGTTTCTCCTTCTTGTTGGTATGTTGCGGGAAGTGGTTGTTTAATTGAAATTCTACCCAAGTCATTGAGTGCGGTATCCAAAGGAAGACCATTCCATACAAACTCATTGGTGGTAAAAAGCGGCTCTTGATGACAAGAAGCACAGTTTTGCTTAAAAAGTTCGTATCCTTTTGCTTCTTGTTCGGTAAATTCAGCTGTTCCGTTCAACACCTGATCATATTTAGCGTTCTTACTTTCTATCGTAGCCATGAAGGCGCCAATCGCTTTTGCCATGTGTTCTCCAGTGATTATGGAGTCGCCATACACTTCCATAAAAAGCTTCCGATACGCGGGAATCTGATTCAGTTTATAGACTACGTGTTCGATGGTTTCACCCATCTCGTCTGCTTCGCTAATCGGAGCTAGGGGTTGAGCGTTGAGGTTATGAATCCTTCCATCCCACATGAATTGACTTTGGTAGGCGAGGTTCATCAACGAAGGCGAGTTTCGATCACCCACCAAATCAAAAACACCGTGACTTAATTTGTGATCTACATGAGTAAAAGCTGTGTATTGCGAATGACACGAAGCGCAAGAGATGGTGCTATCTACCGAGAGCACTGGATCGTAAAACAAGACTCTCCCAAGGTATATTTTTTTAGGAGTAAGCGGGTTGACGATCGTGTCATATAAGTAAGGTGGCCAGGTGATTTCTTCTTTGACGACTGCATTGGGTGTAATTATTTGAACCGCAGATGCTGTAGTGATTAGGGCGAGTATAAAGAAAAGCGATTTCAAATTACTTTAAGCTAAAGATGGAAGGAAGCAGATCGGCAATAAAATTAGCGCTTTTTCCGGGAGACATGATCGATTTAATGTTTTCATAATCTACCTCTTCGAGTAGTTGCTCTGGGTCAACCTGAATGTGAAAATGATATTCGTTTGTATGGCAAGATAGTTTTACCTTCCTACAAGCATTGTTGGGATACATAAAACCTCCAATGTGATAACTCAATTCTTGATCGGCAACCGTTGCTTCTAACTTAAAATTGATGTAACCACTTTGCCAGGTCCAGTACATTCCCTTGGTGGGGTCGAGGTCTCCACCGTGCACTCCTTGCATGTTCTTTGCACTATCCACCCCAAGGTTAAACAGGATGACATCAAATTCAATGTTTTCAGGGATTCGTAAAATGAGTTGTGTTGAGTTTTTTTCAGAATGATCGACTAGGTGATAGCTGTTTTTTTCGGAGTAAGCAATAACCTCACCATTCAATAGTTCAATAGACGAAACGTAGTAGCGCAACTGATTTACTGTTAACTTTTCAAAGTCATTTTTAAGCTCAAAAGAGAGCGTAACCTCCTTTTGTCCCCACGTAATAATGGAAGAAACCAAAAATAATATGTTCAGTAATAACTTCATGGTTTATGAGGTGGATGTCCGTTGGGGTGCAGTGGTTTTTTATGATGGGGAGGTCCAAATATTTTTGGAAACTCTTTAATAACCTCTTCAAATCCAGCTTGTTGATCAGGGTTGCATAGCGCTTTTACATCCAGTAAATGCTGAACGTGAAGCAGCTCAATTTTCTTTTGCATGTTCGCGATTTGGCTAGCAACTTCTTCCGCCAACAGCTCAGTGTTTTCTTGAAGAATTGATGTGAACAATGACTTCTTTAGCAGATGAAGTTCCATGTCGATGGCTTTCACCTTAGATTTATGTTCTTCAATCAACTTGTCGTAGGCTTGAATTTGTTCCTCAGAAAAATTAAGCTTCTCTGCCACCACTTCTCTTGGAGGTTTATGATATGGTTGTTCAGGTGGTGCGGGCGGAGCAGGTTTTGAAAAGAGCAAAAAACCAAGTATTCCGTTACATACCACGAGCAGAACGATGATAAGGATATAGATGGTTGACTTATTCATCAGCATAAAGTTGATTAGATGAAGGCATCATGAGTTCATCATATGATTCAGTTTCATACGAACCAACATCACTCGCTTGTCGCTGTCCAATAACATAAACATTAAAGGCTACGAGAATGACTGTTGCCATCGATGTTGTCCAAAGAAATCGTGGTGTAGCAACTTCCTTGAGGTTTTCAAATTGTTGCTTAGCCCTTGTCAAAAGATAGTCCGGAGCATCCACGGCATGAATCCGCTGCTTCGTTTTTTCTAATATGTTATCTATTTCTTGCATAGTTCTATAGTTTTAGACGATGTTTTGTCTTTATTCCTTCGCTTGATCAATAATTTTTTTCAGGTTTCCTTTCGCTCGTTGCACCAATGACTCCACCGCTTTCGCGGAAACCTCCATGATTTCGGCAATTTCTACTTGTGTTCTACCTTCTAGTTTGTGCAAGATGAGTGCCGTTTTTTGTTTGTCAGGTAGTTGGTTGATGCAATTCATAATGCGAGCTACTTCTTCTTTTGATTCCAATTTCACGCCCGGATGGTTGAAGTTGTCTTGCTGAAAAGTTGCCTCACGGCTGCCCGGTTGAAATAGGGAAGCAAAAAAGCCTTGGCGTTTCTTAGCTTTTTTCTTCTTAATGTAATCTAGTGATTTGTTAATGGTGACCTTATATACCCAAGTGGAGATTTGGGATTGACTTTTAAAATTCTCCAATCCACCAAAAATGGCTACGAAAACATCCTGCGTTACTTCTTCCGCATCTTCTCTGTTTTGAAGATACTTCAGGGCAAGGTTGAATACCAAGTTTTTGTGGTCCTGATATATTTGATCAAAATCCAAGCAGGTCGACTCCTAATACTTGAGCCATTTAAAGAGTTCTTTGTACGTAATTTTCTTACCATACATCAAAATACCCGTTCGGTAAATTTTTCCAGCAACCCAGGTAGTTCCAATAAAGGTAACGATCAGTAGCAACATGCTCACAATAAGCGATAATCCCATTCCGTCACCACCAAGAGCGCTGTACCGCACGAGCATCACCACCGGAGATGTAAAAGGAATTTGACTGCACCACTGCATCACCGTACTATTCGGATCTTGCATGCCCATGATCGAAATGATATAGGCAAAAATCAACGGCATGGTAACTGGCAGCATAAACTGTTGGGTGTCGGTCTCGCTATCTACGGCAGCACCAACCGCAGCCATCAATGATCCGTAAAGCAAATATCCTCCAATGAAGAAGAACAAGAAAATGAGAATGAGCGAAACCCATGGCACCTGCGTAAACAAAAAGTTGATAATTTCATTGTCCTGCATGGTCACGGCTTGCTCTGTACCCATAAATTGCTGGGCATCAGCCGTAGCCTGTACATTATTCACTTCACCGGCTAGTGTAGCCGCATCATAACCGTCAGGAATCATAAAGGGCATCACTACAGTAGCAAAAACACCAATTAGGACGACCCACATGGCAAATTGAGTCAACCCTACCAACATGATCCCGATAACTTTACCCATCATGAGCTCAAAAGGTTTGACAGAAGAAACAATGACTTCCACGATTCGACTCGTTTTCTCTTCAATCACTCCTTTCATTACTTGCACACCGTAAATAAAGATGAACATATAAATCATCAGCCCTAAGGCAAAGCCAATACCAGCTTTCAACTTAATGTTACTGTCTCCCTCGTCAATTTTTTTGACATCCACAAAGTCTAATCCGATCTTCGCCTTAATCGTGTTATAGGTGTTGTCGTCCAAACAAGCCGTGTCTGCCAATGAATGGAGCTTTGCCATCTCTACTGAATTGTTGAGTAGCTGTGCCATATGTGTCTGTACCTTTGAAGATGGAATCTCACGGTAAATCACTTTTATCGTATTAAATAGCTTTGATTTTCCTCCTTCATCTGATGCTGGGACATACAAAAGCATATCATATTTCTCCATGGTTTCGTCAGTCTCAAACTTAGTCAACACTTGGTCATAAGACTCTCCTTTTTCGATGTGATCGTATCGTGTAAACTTATATTTGTTATTCAATAGTTCCTCGGGATCATCAATTAACGATCCATGAAGGGGAGGGACTTCAGAATTTTCTGCTTGTTTTTGCAAGAGATGTAGGGTGGCAATAGTTGTATCGTCAACAACCAAAACCCTGATGTTTTTATCCTCTGGCATTCCCAGAATCATAGCACCAATCAGAAAACCTGCTGCCAAAATCGGAACGAGAATTGTCATGATAATAAACGACTTTTTCTTAACACGTGTTCCGTATTCTCTTTTGATAATTAGTCCGATCTTACTCATTGTTATTCAGGTTTTCATCGTTTAAACTCTGTTCAACTATTTCTTCTGAAACATTATCTTTCTGCGCTACTGCCTTGATGAAAATCTCATTCATCGTTGGAACGCGCTTGTTTACACTTACAATTTCTACATGCTCTAAAATTGACTTGAGGTAATGGGTAAGTGTATTACCTTCCATTAGTTTAATGGTAGCCAAGAAGTGATGTTCTCCCAGTTGCTGACGGTCTATTAGCTCCCAGCCACCCCATACGGCATTGGCAAAAGAAACCACATTTCCTTTGAATTCAATAAGGTATTCCTCTTGGGTGAATTGCGCTTTGACAGCTGTTAGTTTGCCGTCAAGCACTTTTTTTGATTTATTAATCAAGGTGATGTGATCACAGATTTCCTCTACTGAGCCCATATTGTGCGTAGATAAGATAATGGTAGCACCTTCATCTCTCAACTTTAGAATCTCGTCTTTTACAAGGTTGGTATTAATGGGATCAAAACCACTAAATGGTTCATCCAGAATAAGCAATTGAGGCTTGTGCATAACGGTTGTGATGAACTGGATTTTTTGCGCCATCCCTTTAGACAGTTCTTCTACTTTCTTGTCCCACCACGCAGCGATGTCAAACTTTTTGAACCAAAAATTCAGCGCCTCTTTGGCTTCTTTCTTATCCATTCCCTTCAGCCGTGCCAAATACATTGCTTGTTCGCCTACTTTCATTTTTCGGTAAAGACCTCTTTCTTCGGGGAGGTAACCAATCTGTGAAATGTGCTCTCTGCGCAAGCGCTCGCCATTCAGGTATACGGCACCACTATCTGGAGCTGTAATCTGATTGATGATTCTGATTAAACTCGTTTTCCCAGCTCCGTTAGGTCCAAGCAGTCCGTAAACCGACTGCTTAGGAACTTCCATGCTTACATCGTCAAGAGCAGTATGCGCTGCATAACTCTTTATAATGTTTTCTGCTTTGAAGATAATATCGCTTGACATAATTTTTCAAAATTGGTAAGATAAAAGTATTCAATTCAACTCAAGAAACGTAAGGTTGACCATTAAACATCTCATGATCAGTTATTCAAGCTCAGCGCTTCAATTTTCATGATTTCATTAACTTTTATAGGTTTAATTGTAGATGAAAAAATGAAGTGATCAGGAGGTGTGTGAAGAATGTCATATCCTAAGTCTATGTAAGATACTTGATCAACACCATTCACATCAACCTTGATGTAAACCCTTAGGGTAGTTTTTGATGGGTCAAAATTAAAACTCTCCTTGTCTATTTTTAGCATGAAAATCTTTACATTTTCATTACTCGTTTTAATAACTGCACCATTGTTTACTTTGATGCTATCAAACATTTTTTCAGAACACACAGTTTGATTCTGAAGGTCATTTTCTCTGGGAGAAAAATGCTCGAAATATCCCTCTTGTCCATAGAATAAGTTGAGCCAGTTTTGATCTGACTGTCTTTGAGGAAGTTCAACAGATAGGCTGTCACGAATAAAACCTGCCAATTTATAGGTAGCCATGAGAGAGCCATTATAGGTCATATGCTGATTACCTCCATAAGTATTCTGAAAAGCAAAGGTACCAAAACCATCATAGCCTGGTGACTTTTGCATATTAATCCATTTATTCGGGTATTGATCGAGTAGTTTAGACAATTTCTCATCCCAACTTTCATAACTATCGATATGCTTTTCATACATTGGAAGCGTTAGGAAAATTAGTTCCACACCTTCTTCAGCACAAAGATTGACGATCTTTTCTACATATTTCTCAGCATAATCACTATAGGTATATTCTTTTCCCTTCACTGGAGCTCCAAGAGAATCATAGCGTGCTATAAGACTGTCTGTTATTCCCGTTTGAAAACGAACATATCTACCCAAATAAAGTCCTGGTTTAGCGGGAGGGGGATCTTTGATTAGTTTTTTGTTGATAGAAAGTTGAGCGGTATCGTTAAATAGGAAGTCGTGATTCCTTATTGTGTTAGACCAAGCATAGACATAGTTCTTCGAACTGAAGAGAAATGGCGTAGAGAGAATTTTGGTCATGAAATCCTTACGAGCATAGAAACTTTTAAACTGATCCGAAAGCATTTGGGATTCAATTCCATATGGGTTAAAATCGTTGATTCCGTAAGTTTCAATAACGACTAGTTTAGCTTGAGTCTTTTTTAACGCTTCTTTTAACGCATAATACGTATCTCCTATATGGGTTCCAGGTGAGGCCAAAATGAAAGCATTCGCACCCAAAGTAACACTCAAGTTTTTCGGGTTAATACCGGTGTAAAGATGAGAATTGCCTAATAGAAGAATGTCAACATTATTGTCATCTGTGAAGCTATAAAATGAATCCCATTTTCGTTTTGTATGGTTATTGGTCTCGTTGGGATTAAAATATCCCTTTGAATCAATGTAAGCGATTAGTACCGTAAAAAAGCACAGCACAATCAAGGATTTTATGGAGATAAGAACAACTGGTTTGTCCGAAAACCAAGTTTTTTTCCTCACCTTTTGCTGGGCTGGTTTTTCAGTATTTTTTTGTTTTTTTTTGGACATAGTCGAAAAGTTGTCTTAGAACTGGAAGTAGATAAAATTGTTGTCATTTAGTCCTACACCGTAACTTCCGTAGAAAATTATCATAGCAATAATCGATAGATACACAGCCCATCGAATTATAAAATTTCTAGCCGTAAACCAGGTGTACAAGTCTTTATATTTTTCTTGAATCAATTCTATAACTACCAATGCTCCCAAAAGCTTTAGTACGAAATTAAACTCAAGAGAGTTCAACCCATTTTCATAGAGCATGTCTTGCCCAGTTCCTCCAAGGTTGCTAAACATGGCAATGGCATCATTAAAAGTTGGTGACCTAAAGAAAACTAATGAAAGAGTCCAGAGACTGGTAACAAATAGGCTGATGAAGAATTTTTGAACGAATGATCGATCCTCTTTTTTTCGAAAAATCGAATCGAAGATTAGAAGAAAGGCTCCGTTTAAAGCTCCCCAAATGACAAAGTTCCACGAGGCTCCATGCCATAGACCACTGAGGATAAATACAATCAAAATGTTTCTTATGTGCTTGCCATTTCCGTTTCTATTTCCCCCTAAAGGAATGTAGACATAGTCTCTGAACCATGAGCTCAAACTGATATGCCATCTCTTCCAAAAGTCTGAAAACGAGGTAGACAGGTAGGGCCGTTTGAAATTAGTTGACAAGTCGAATCCAAACATTCTTGCAGCCCCAATAGCAATGTCGGAGTAGGCAGAAAAATCCAAGTATAGTTGGAATGCAAAAAACAGAATAGCAAACAAGCTTGAAATTGGGTCGAGTTGTTCTAGATTTTCATATGAGCCATCAACATAAATGGCAAGTCTATCGGCAATGACAATTTTCTTTAAGAACCCCCAAGCCATCAAGAAAAGACCGCTTCTCAATTTTTCATAATCAATCAAGCGTTGGGTATAGAATTGGGGAAGCAAATCTTTCGCTCGCTCAATCGGTCCGGCAACCAATTGCGGAAAGAAGGAAACAAAAGCGAAAAAAGCAAATACATTTTTTGTGGGTTCTAACCTTTTGTAATAAATGTCTAATGTATAGCTGAGCGTTTGGAAGGTGTAAAAACTAATTCCAACTGGCAAAATTATGCTCATCCGTTGATAATCGAATTCACTTCCAAATAGCGAAAAGGCTTCCACAAAACTTTCAGCGAAGAAGTTGAAATATTTGAAAAATGCGAGAAAACCAATGTTTACAACAAGACTAAGAATCAACCAAAGCTTTCGTTTCTTTTTATCCTCTTCTTGATGTATTTTCAGCCCTGCTAAATAGTCAATCCCAGAACTGATTGCGATAAGAGATAAAAATCTCCAATCCCACCATCCATAGAAAACGTAACTTATTGTGAGTAAGAAAATATTTCTAGCAAGGATGTTCTTCTTAAAAAATATCCAATACAGGAAAAAGGCCAACAAAAAAAATAATCCGAAGTCTATTGAGTTAAAGATCATGTTTTATTTCTACTTTAGGATAAGTATTTAGCAGGGTAAAAGTATCTTTTTTCTAAGGTAGGTCATAACTTATCCTGTCTTTCTTTCATGCTGTTTCTAAAATAACTACTCTTTTTGGGAGTCTTTTTTCCCTTACGAAGCAATCCACTCAATTTCCACAAAACCATACCGGCAATCAATACAAAAATTGCTGTGAGCGCCAGTTCCATTGTTTCTTGTGAGCTAATGTTTTCCATTTTATTGCTTTAAGTAGTTTTCCAAAATCTGTCCGAATCGGTAAACATCTTGATAGTTGTTATATAGAGGAGCAGGGGCTATTCGTATCACATTGGGTTCTCTCCAATCCGCCACAACACCCTCTTCGCTAATGTAGTCAAAAAGCGCTTTTCCTTGCCCGTGAGCAAGAATCGACAGTTGGGCTCCTCGTTGGGCTTTATCTCTTGGTGTGATGATTTCAAAATTCACGCTATCATATCGATCAGAAATATCGTCAATCACAAATTCCAGATAACCGGTTAAACGATCTCGCTTTTCACAGAGCTTTTCCATACCCACTTCATCAAAGATTTCTAAAGAAGCTTTGTGTGCTGCCATTCCGAGTACAGGAGCGTTGCTCAGTTGCCAAGCTTCAGCAGTTGGAATAGGGTTGAACTCTTCTTCCATTAAAAAGCGAGTTGCTTTATCTTGTCCCCACCAACCTGCAAACCTGTGCAGGTCTTTGTTGGTCAAATGCTTTTCATTGACATATAATCCGCTTACACCTCCAGGACTTGAATTAAGATATTTATAACCACACCAAGCAGCAAAGTCAACTTTCCATTCATTGAGTTTCAAATGGATATTTCCAGCTGCATGAGCTAAGTCAAACCCTACGATAGCTCCCGCCTCGTGACCCCATTGAGTGATGGATTTCATATCCCAGAGTTGCCCAGTGTAATAATTTACCCCTCCAATCATGATCATGGCAATTTCATCCCCATGCTCGGCAATGGTAGCTTGTACGTCTTCCATTCTGATGGTATGTTCTCCTTCTCTCGGAGCGAGTTGAACTAATGCATCCTTTGGATCATATCCATGAAATTTAACCTGCGACTGTAGCGCATACTGGTCGGAAGGAAAGGCTTTGGCCTCGCACAGAATTTTGTAACGATTTCCTTCCGGTCGATAAAATGAAACCATCAGCAAGTGAAGGTTGGTTGTCAAACTGTGGGTAACCACAACTTCCTTTGGTTTTGCACCTACAATTTTTGCCGTTTGATCCGTGAGGATTTCATGATAGGGCATCCAAGGATTTTTGGCGTGGAAGTGTCCTTCAACACCCCATTTTGCCCAATCTTCCAATTCTTGATTGACGTAATCTTTAACCGTTTTAGGCTGAAGTCCAAGGGAGTTTCCCGTAAAGTAGACTACTGGTTTTTTGGTAAATGTGGGAAATAAGAAACGATCTCGATAAGAAGCCAGGTCGTCTTGACGATCCATTTCTTGTGCAAAATCTAGCGTATTCTGGTAATTCATGTTGTTCGTTTGTAGTGCAAAAATATCATTTATGTGCTCAGCGACATGATCCAGTAAAAATAAGAAAATAATAGGAGTATATAGGATGCCTTTATCAGCTATTTGAAGTAGCGATCAAAAAACAACTATCTTTGAGACATGCTAAAGAACTGGACACGATTTCAGAAATGGACGGTAGTGATATTATCACTATTGTTATTGACAAGCATCGGAATCATTGCTGCGCTTGCGGTTACTTTACAGGTTTCCGAAAGAAGACTTGAAGCCCTTGGTGATGTGATGTTTGAGATGTCTGAGCAGAGCATCCAAACCGAAGTGACCGTAGACGAAACCATTCCGTTGAATTCGGAGATCACTGTGATGGATGAATTGGTGGTAAACATTGATATGACTGTTAATACGGAAATTCCGTTTACAGCCAAAATTCCTGTAAGTGAAAGTATGCTGGTTCCTTTTAAAATCGGTGTAAAAGATTATATTAAATTGGACACCACGATTTCCGTTACGGATTTTGTAAACATAGATGTAGACGATACCATTCCGTTAAATCAAAAGGTGAAAATGCCCATTTTTGGGAAACGAGGACCTTCAGTTCCGATTCAGGGCAAAATACCCGTCAAGCAGCAGTTGAAAGTTGGGTTTAGCGAAGACCTTCCGGTGCACAGTGTCGTTCCTATCGATATGTTAATCATTGATACTTTGCCCGTAGGCTTGGACATGAAAATCCCAGTGAATGTAATGGTTCCGGTGAGCTTACCGATTAAGCAGCAAGCAAAGATTACATTTAACGGAGCAATGCCAGTAGATGCTAATATCCCCATTACTTTGACAATACCCGTAGATATTCCGCTTAGCGAAACATCTTTGGCGGTTTATTTCAGAAAATTAGCTGCTGGGTTGAAAGGGCTGACCAATTTGTCACTTGAAGATGTGGATCTGGATAAGGTAGAGTAGTAGAGGGTAGACAATGCTACTGGATGGAAGTATTTTTACAATCAACCTAAAATCTGTCCAAAATTCTTACACCGTTTCCAAAGATGCGCTAGAAGTAGGGAATTTCCGGTCAACTTTTTTGAATAATCCTTGTAGGACTTTTCCAGGCCCCACCTCAATTACTTCTTCACAACCATCCGCAATCATGTTGTGCATCGTTTGTGTCCACCTCACTGGTGCTGTCAGTTGGGCTATTAAATTTTCCTTTATTTCAGCTGGAGCTGTTACTCCTTTAGCTGTAACGTTTTGGTAAACGGGACAGTTAGGTGCAGCAATTTCTGTTTTCTCAATGGCTTCTGCCAAAGAAGCTCTAGCGGGTTCCATCAAAGGAGAGTGAAAGGCTCCACCAACCGGAAGTACTAAAGCTCTCTTGGCACCCGCCTCGGTCAGCTTCTCGCAAGCTTCGTTGATGGCATTCACCGCTCCAGAAATCACGAGTTGTCCTGGGCAATTATAGTTTGCCGCAACAACAACACCGTCAATGGCTTCGCAAACTTCTTCCACTACATTATCTTCCAATCCAAGAATGGCAGCCATGGTAGAAGGTTCAGCTTCACACGCTGCTTGCATCGCTAATGCTCTAGCCGAGACTAACTTCAATCCGTCTTCAAAACTCATGGCTCCCGCAGCAACCAAGGCAGAAAACTCACCCAAAGAATGACCAGCGGTCATATCGGGTTGAAAATCATCGCCTAGTACTTTAGAAAGAATTACTGAGTGTAAGAAGATAGCAGGTTGTGTTACCTTGGTTTGTTTCAGCTCCTCATCCGTTCCATCAAACATGATATCTGTGATGCGAAAACCAAGAATTTCATTGGCTTTCTCAAATAATTCTTTTGCTAATTCGGAAGAGTCATAAAGATCTTTTCCCATTCCAATAAACTGTGCTCCTTGTCCAGGAAATACATATGCTTTCATAATCTTAATCTCTTAATTTTGATAGTAATCGTAGAATTTCTAAATATAACCAAACTAATGTAATGATCAGGCCAAACGCACCATACCACTCCATGTGTTTGGGAAGTCCTCTGCTTGCTCCTTTTTCAATAAAATCAAAGTCCAATAAGAGGTTCAAGGCAGCAAGGGCAGTGACAACTAAACTGAATCCAATGCCCATTGGGCCATTGCTATGCAAAAGAGGTATAGACACTCCAAACATGCTCAGCATGAGTGCAATGAAATAAAAGATAGCAATCCCTGCAGTAGCCATGATAATAACGGATCTAAACTTTTGCGTCACTTTAATAATCTGTGCTTTGTAGAGGAATAGCATTCCTGCCATTACTGCTCCCGTTAGGACAAGTGCTTGCATAATAATACCAGGAAAAAGAATGCTGTAAAAGCCTGATAGTGCTCCTACAACCATGCCTTTTACAACACAGTAAACAGAACCAGTATACATGACATATTGAGGCTTAAAATAAGCGAAAAATGCCAGCCCGATCGACACAAAAATTCCTGCATACATCATGCTTAAAGGAAACTTGCCACTAAGCATGAGGTTATAGCCCATAAAGGCAGATGCCATCAAAACAGCCAGAAAAATCAACGTTTTGTTGATTGCACCAGATACGGTCATGCTACCCTCACTGACCATCACGTAGTCTTTGTCGAGTATTTTATCACCTAGAACAGGGTTTGAACTTTTAAATAAACTCATGCGTCATTTTTTTTAAGTGGTACTAAATTAAAGATTAGAACCGTTTAAATAATTTGATTCAAAGATAGTTTTCAAGGTTTTAGCCTTTTTTTGATCAATCTCTACTCCCTAGCAATTGCATTACCCAATAAACCAATGATGCAAGAGCACTTAACGCAGCTACGATATAGGTCATTGCAGCCCACTTGAGTGCATCTTTTGACATGGCGAGCTCTTGTTGGGTTACAATGCCATTTTTTTCAATCCAGACGAGTGCTCTTTTGGAAGCGTCAAACTCAACAGGTAAGGTAACTGCACTGAACAAAAACAGAATTCCGTTTGTAGCAATCATTACCCAGATAATCGCTTCTACGGGTACTGCTTGAAAAAGTGCATAACCTCCAATGAATGCAATCATAATGACCACATTCATAATCATTCCACTCGCATTTTGAAGCGGAACTAGTTTTGAGCGAAGGTTGAGTGGTCCGTAGTTGGTGGCGTGCTGTACAGCATGTCCGCACTCGTGCGCTGCAACGGCTGCCGCTGCGGCATTAGCACCATTGTAAACTGCCTGACTGAGATTTACCGTTTTGTTCATTGGGTTGTAGTGATCGGTCAATGTGCCGCCCACAGAAGTTACTTTTACATCGTAAATGCCATGGTGTTCCAACATTCGTTCTGCAATTTCTTTCCCAGTCATACCATTTTGAAGTCTGATCTTTGCATACTTGTTGAACTTAGCTTTTAACCGAGCGCTAACAATCATTCCCAAAAACATAAATGGCAATGCAATCAGCATCGGCCAAATATTTAATGTCATAAAATCCATAAGATTCGTTTAGCTAGAGTCTTTCAAAAACCTCACCAATAGCGAAACAGGGACATTTTGTCATTTTATTCACCTCGATAAGTGACAAAATTATTCTCTGATTCATACAGTTTCACTTCGTGCAAAGTGGCTCCAAGTTCCAAAATTAACGGAGCGAGGATCTTCCATATTTCGATCGTGAGCACTTCCGTACTTGCAAGCTTGTCTTTCATGAAAGGAACGTCCAAGTTAATGTTGCGATGGTCTAACTGTTCAATAACTTCTCTTTTAACGAGATCACTCACTTTTTTGAGATCTACACAATAGCCTGTGTCTGGATGAGGCTCACCTTTTACAGTTACAAACAGCTCATAATTGTGTCCATGCCAGTTTTTGTTGGCACACTTTCCAAAAACCTCTTCATTCTTCTCACGGCTCCATTGCGGATTGTACATTTGGTGAGCTGCGTTAAAACGTTCTCTTCGTGTAACATAAACTAAAGGCATATTCCTGACGATTTGATTCAGGTATAAAGTTAGTAATAAGACACAACTATTGACGAGTGGTTAGCAACAGAATTAAAGGGCTTCTTTTACTTCAAGCAGAAATGTTTTGACCTTTTGCAAGCGCTGTACAAGTTCAAGGGCTTCAAATTCACCCTCTTTGTTCCCCTTGATTTTGTCTTTTGCTCCTTGAAGGGTAAACCCACGCTCTTTGACCAAATGAAAAATGAGGTGAAAATTTTCTACGTCTTCTTTTGTAAATAAACGATTCCCTTTTTTGTTTTTATTGGGTTTGATGATGTCAAACTCCTTTTCCCAGAAGCGAATCAGTGAAGTATTGACGTCAAACATCTTAGCAACTTCGCCAATGCTGTAGTACAGTTTTTCTATGGGTTTCTTTACGTAGGGCATATCCAAGTATAAAAGTACTTGAATAATAACGTGTTATCAAAGACGAAGTTTTTTTTGCTCAACAGCGAGTTGTTAATTTGTACTTATCATCTTTTCAAGACTAGGTAAGAATTGAAACTACTTTTGCTATGTGCTAAAAATCATTGTTTTATATATTTGTTTGTTTCTGACAATGTCAACGTTTGGACAAAAAATGGGACCTCTTTATTCTCTAGATACGAGTGATTTCATGGCTGAGCAAATGCAGAAAATTACTAGAGTTCAGGAACTTTTTGATCAGCAAGGACTTATATATCCTATCGATACAAACAAGATTAAGAGATTAGATACGGTTGGTACAAATCAGTTTGAGCAACTGAAAGGAACTTTGGATCTTTCGCTCAATGACGGTGATAGCGTCATTTACTCCGGTGATTTCAATTCTTATCAGAAGTATGTTGGTCTCGTTGATGGAATTCCCGATGGACTTGATGTCTTGTTCGAAACGGATTCAAATATGATAAAGGCTCCTTGTGATGCTGAAGTCGCTTCTGTTTTTACAATTCCCGGAGCTGGAAAAGTAATTATGCTTAAGCAAGGAAGTTATCGGCTAGTCTTTTCAAATGTTTCTGAAGCATTAGTTTCAAAAGGTGATTTGATTTCGAAAGGGAGTTTAATTGGAGTCGTAAAAAATAGCAAAGATGCCAATGGCTTCCATGTAGAACTATGGAAATCGAGCGAATTTGAAACAAAACGAATTCCTCTCTACAAAGAAAAGTGGTTCAAATATTGATTCTTAAGAATTGTCAATCACACCATCAACAAATTTATCCTGAGGAGATTTCTCTGGCACAATCTCTCTGTAGCGCTTTCTACTTTGCACGCCAAACAAGCTACCCTTATATTCAAAAATGATCTTTTTGTAGTACTCAGCTGCCTTCTCTGGTTGATCTAATCGAAGGTCATAAATCTGTGCTAACTCATAAAGTGCATTGTCCGCAAGAATATCGGTAGGGTATTTTTTTACAATTTCTTCTAAAAAACCTATGGCTGTTGTGAGGTCTTGTTGCTGCAGCGCCATTTCACTTTTTTTCCAGAGAATTTCATCGTTTAAGGTGTGGTAGGTAAACATGGCATTGATGCTATCAAACTTCTGATTCGCTTCTGCATATTTATGTTGCTTGATCAATAAATCTGCTGAGGCATAAAGTTTCATGGTCGTCTGAGTCGTATCCATGTTGTAATTGTCGGTGATCAACATGCTCAGTTCCATAGCATCGTTGGCAATCAGTTTGGAAGTTGAAGCTTTCAATACGTCCAATTGACCTTGCGCGTAATCAAAATCGCCAGCAAAATAAAAGACTTGAGCCGCTTTAAACTTGGCTAAGTGCCCAATTTTATCCTCTTTAAAGGCTTTTTCAACCTGCATGAAGAGAAGCGAAGCATCCCAAATTCGTTCGTCCACCACCATTAGATCACCCAATTCGATTTTGATCTCTCCAAGTACTTTTTTGTTGAGTCCTGGTACGTCCAAAAGGTCTTCTAAGATTGCTATCCCTTTCTTAGGATTGTCCAAGTAGTAACCTTCTAAGTACGCCAGTTCTCGATAAAGTTGAGCCGTGTAAGAGTTTTTTCCCAATTGATCAATCGACTCTAGGTAATTCTTTTTGAGGTCTAACAAGTCTTCTTGGGTGTACGTCCCTTTTTCTAAAATCTTCTTTTTGAGGGCGGATACTTTGTAAATCTTTGCTTCCCGAAAATAGGGTTTATTATTGCCCAGTTCGATGACGTAATCGAAGCACTTAATTGCTTGCTCGTACTGCTCGTTGTTGATACACGTCAAACCCAGGTCTTTGATACGCAGTCCGTCATTTTTTTCTTTCTTGTCGAGTGCTTTTAATTGAATGAATGCGCCAGAGTAGTTTTCCGTAAGCATGTAAACCCACGCCAGCATTTCGTTGTACACCGTTTTGTTGGGGTGAGACTGTGTTCGTTTGATGAGATTGGTCTTTATCGTATCAACGCTCGCAAAGTTGTTTTCAAAATCAATGCTGTTGGCCAATGTGCTCTGAATCGAAACGAGGTATCTGGGATCCTCGTGAATGATGTCTAGCAGAGAGTTAACCATCAATTCAATTCTTCCCTGTCTCCCATAAAGCAGCGCAATGTTTCTGAGGTACATGTTGGTAGATCCAGCAAATTTGCTTGCCTGTTCGTAGGTGGAGATCGCTAGGTTTAACTTGTTTCTTTTTTCAAAGGCTTTTGCCAAACCGCTAATGGATTTATAGGGCGTTGTCTTCTGGATTTCATCAATCCCTTCCTGATACGATGCATTGGCTTTGTCCCAGTCTTCTTCTAGCTCATAGATCAGTCCGTCATAAACAAACAGACTCAAGTCTTCTGGATACGCCTTCTTTTGCTTTTTACACAGTTTGTGCGCATTCTTATAATCCTCCAAATAAACCAAACTCTGGTAGTAGGGGTCAAATATGGTGGTAGAGTTATCGGTGTCGTAAATTTTTTCAAAATAAATCACAGCCTTGTCAAACTTCCCCTCATCGTAATAGCTGAAAGCAAGTTGTTTGTCCATATCAGTTTGCGCACTGCCAATAACCGATAGGAGAATCAAACAAAAGGATATGTACCATTTATTCCACATTTTCCAACAAAATGTTCTGCACTTTAGCGGCTACGGAGTCATGAACGCTAATTACAAAGTCGTAGTTGTACAAGAGCGTTCCTACATTTTTGCTTAACTCATCCAAGTTTGTTTGTTCGTTGGCTAAAAAAACATCCAAGCTATCGTTAAACTCTGCTTTATTCTCCATGTCCGCGTGCAATGTGCTTAATTGTTTTTCAATGAACTCAATTTGCATGCCAACTGCGTAATATTCGTCTTCAAAACCTTTTGCGCTGTGCTTAACCCCTTTGTAGAAGTTGATCAATTCGGTAACGTTTTGATCAATGCTGTCGGGTTTGTAATAGGTTTGAATTTGGTTCATGTTTTTGACGTACATTTCCATGGCATAATTCACCTTGTCGATGTCAACCTGAGCATACGTTTGCTTAACGCCAGAAAGTACTTCTTGCATACCTTCAACGCGTTCCATCTCTTCTTCGTATGGATTTGCACAAGAGATCATAGCCACAGTAAACAAGGTTACTAGGCCAAACATCCAATTCTTCATCGTTATTCTTTTAATTGATAATATCAAATCCTGTGTAAGGTACCAAAACTTTAGGAATTTTGACACCTTGTTCGGTCTGATTGTTTTCCAAAATTGATGCCAATATTCTCGGTAAGGCTAAGGCAGAACCGTTCAACGTATGTGCAAGTTTTGGCTTATCCGCTCCTTCTTTATATCTCAGCTTCAAGCGATTAGCCTGAAAAGATTCGAAGTTACTAATTGAGCTTACTTCCAACCATTTTTCCTGAGCGGCAGAATACACTTCCATGTCATAAGTTAATGCAGAGGTAAAGCCCAGATCACCACCGCACAACCTTGCCACACGATAGGGAAGTTCAAGTTGGTCAAGCAGTCCTTTTACATGGTTTACCATTTCTGTAAGTGTATCGTAACTCTTTTCTGGATGTACCACCTGAACGATTTCTACTTTATCAAATTGATGCAGACGGTTTAGCCCTCGCACGTCTTTTCCGTAGGAACCTGCTTCTCTTCTGAAACAAGGCGTATAGCCGACATTTTTGATCGGGAAATCAGTGTCCTTGAGTACAACATTTCTATAGATGTTCGTGATTGGAACTTCTGCTGTAGGAATCAAGTAAAGGTTATCTCCCGTAACGTGGTACATCTGTCCTTCTTTATCGGGCAATTGACCCGTGCCAAAACCAGAGTCTTCATTCACCAAATGAGGAGGAATCACCTCTTGATACCCCGCTTCGATGGCTTGATCCAAAAAGAAGTTGATCAACGCGCGTTGCAGTCGAGCTCCCTTGCCTTTGTAAACTGGAAATCCTGCACCAGTAATTTTCACGCCCAACTCAAAATCGATTAGGTCATACTTCTTTGCCAGTTCCCAGTGAGGAACAGCTCCGTCAAAAAGTGATGGAGAACTTCCGTGTTCAGAAATGATCTCATTGTCCTCATCTGACTTTCCAGCAGGTACCAACGGATTCGGAATGTTCGGAATACGATATAGGATTTCGTTGATGGCATCTGCAGTCTCCTGAAGTTTGGTTTTCAGATTGGCAGAGTTCTCCTTCAGAGAAGCTGTTTTTTCTTTCAGTTCATTCGCTTCTGAAGCCTTGCCAGATTTGAATAATTCCCCAATTTGTTTGGAAAGCACATTCAATTCTTGCAATTCGGTATCCATTTGATGCTGTGTAGCTCTTCTTTCTTCGTCCAGTTCAATGATTCTGGTTAAATCACTTCCCGCATCCAAGTTTCTTACTTTAAGTGCTTCTGCGAGTTGATTACGGTTTTCTCGTATTCTCGTTAGTTCCAGCATGTCCTAATCTTTGTTTTTGTTCATTTCTAATTTTTTACTGAGCAGCAACAAATTGTGACTCAGTTCTTCTACTTGCTTTTGCAGAACAAGTACTTCTTCATGTGCAGGTAAGTCTTTTCCTTGCTGAGCTTTTGCTTCCAGTTCGGCTTCTGCTTTCATTTCATCCATTCCTGTCATGATCACACCAATAAACAGGTTCAAGACAATCATACCTCCAGTAAGGATAAAGGTAACAAAGAAAATTGCAGCTCCTAGAGGAGATGCCGATGGAGTAGGAGTGATTCCACTTTCGGCCAGTTGCTGTAGCATCTCAGCACTATAGCCATAGTGGTCACTGCCATACATATTAATGTACATCAGATCGGTCCAGTCTTCCATGGTTACTGCTCGAAACAGGGAGAGCATACTGGTCTGCAAATCACCAAAATGATACGGATCATTCTCTGCATAGAAGAACGTAGCCATACATCCATAAATGTAAAAATGCAGGGTAAGCAACAAGAATACATATCCCATAGAAGGGATTGATTTCAGCAGTGCACCTACAATTAGTTGCAACTTTGGTAGGGCAGTAACTAACTTGAATACCCTTAAGATTCTTGCTAGTCGGAGGACAGCAATGAAGCTAGTATCCCCATCGATGGGTAAGAAGCAGACAGCAACAATCAGGAAATCAAAGACGTTCCAAGAGTCTTTGAAGTAATTCCACGGTTGTTTTCCTTCCGCAAGCATTTTTACGACAATCTCCACCACAAATATCCAGAGGATAATGGTGTCTAGTAGGTTGATAATTGATTCGTGTCTTAAAGAAAAATCCTTGTACGTCTGAATACCTACTAGTATTCCGGCAGCAATGATGACACCGATAATGAAGCTTTGAAACCACTTAGCTTCTGCAACGTTTTTTGCAAATTTCATTTCTTCAAATTTTGGTGGCGTGAAAATAAAAAAAAACCCTGACGATTACGCCAGGGTTTTGATAAATATAGATTAAATAGATTTAAGCCTCAACCAATCATTCTGCAGGAACTACAGAAACGTAAGATTTGTTGTTTGCTTTCTTTTTGAACTCAACAATACCGTCAGTTAGTGCAAATAAAGTATGGTCTTTCCCCATTCCTACATTTTCACCCGGATTGTGCTGCGTACCACGCTGTCTAACAATAATGTTACCAGCAATAACCGCTTGACCTCCGAACAACTTTACTCCCAATCTTTTTGAATGAGATTCACGACCGTTTTTCGAACTACCGACTCCTTTTTTGTGTGCCATTTTATTTCGATTTTAAATTCGTTAATTCAATTTAGCTCAAAGCTTCAATCAATTCAGCTTTCTTCATAGAAGAATATCCTGAGATTTCTTTTGCTTTTGCCATTTCTTTTAATTCAGCAACTGTTTTGCTGCTCAAGTCTTCTGAACCAGCTGCTTCAGTCTTGGGCGCTTCAGCTTTTGGTTCCTCTTTAGTCTCTGCTTTTGGAGCAGCAGCTTTCGCTTTCTTAGCTCCACTTGACAAAATATCAGAAATCAAAATT
Source organism: uncultured Flavobacteriales bacterium (assembly GCA_964387945.1). Classification (GTDB taxonomy): domain Bacteria; phylum Bacteroidota; class Bacteroidia; order Flavobacteriales_D; family Parvicellaceae; genus Parvicella. The sequence goes on from CAYLYX010000015.1 coordinate 20,319, forward strand.
TCTGTAAATTTTTGTCTGTGACCGTTTGACTTTTGGTATCCTTTTCTTCTTTTCTTTTTGAAAACGATCACCTTGTCTCCTTGAACGTGACGTTCGATAGTTGCTTTTACTAAAGCACCTGATACAGCTGGGGCGCCAACGTTAACACTGCCGTCATTGTCTATCAAAAGAACTTGATCAAATTCTACTTTGTCTCCTTCCTTTCCTTCTAGACGATGAACGAACAAACGCTGATCTTTCGCTACTTTAAACTGCTGCCCTGCTATCTCTACAATTGCGTACATATCCGTTATAATTTAATTTTAAAGGGCTGCAAATATAGGGATATTTTTTAAAACCAAAGATTCTTTTAGAATAAAAAGATCTTCAGGATTAAAAACAACATAAAACCAAAGCTCAAGTACCATGACCAATTATCAATCGAGTCATGTTTGATGTACTTCTTACGGGTGTATTGAACGAGTTTCTTTCGAATATGACCTCTAAAGACAAAACCTAAAACTATTCCAAGAACCCCACAAACCAGATGAGCCGTATTACCTAGGATGATTTTTCCAAGTAAGTCAGACTGGGCATCAAAATAGATGGGGATGATGGAGAAAACTACAGGAGCTACCAACCATAGGGCAATCTGCACGCCCCACAACGTCTTGTAGTAATCGTCAAAAACTGTATTTGTTTTTACATACCTACCTTCAAAAAGTACAATAAACATCATTCCTGAGTAGGTCATGATAAGTGGCGTAAGTCCATGTCCGATCATCAATAGCATCCGATGCACAAGCACGTAAGCAGCGTAGGATAGCACGGTGGCTACGAGAAACCTAAAACTTCCTAGAATTTTCTCCAAAAAAGTTGCCACGAAGTAGAAAAGCGCAACATTGGCAATCAAGTGGATGATCGTGGTCGTAGTACTGTAACCATGACAAAATGGAACTGTCATTCGGGTGGTGAACGAAACACCAAGGGTGTCATGAACGCCATAGTTTAGACGCAATTGTGGAGCTATAATCAAAAGTATTGTCATCAGGATGGCCGTAATGACGAGCACAGCACTAACGCGTGGTTTAATTCTAAGGTCGCTCCTGATTTGGTCAAACATGGATAAGAGTTATGTTTTGTGGCGACAAATATATTAAATACAACTGAATCGATTTTTCTACAAAACCTTCCAGCACATGAGCATACTTCAAGACCTGTTGCTTATGTTTGGGTAAGGCTTCTCCTGTCTTAAAATCAATCACGATAACTTCAGTTGCTTTTTCAATGACTTTATCTGGACGCAAAATTTCTCCATAAGATGATGCAAGGCTACGTTCTGAGTAAATTGCGATCGATTCCTTGTAGATCGATTGAACTTCATCATTCTTGACAAATTTTTCGATCACTTCCTCGATTTCCGATCGATTGGGTTCCCAATTTTTGTTTTTCCTTAAAAACTTGTTGATCGCCTCCTGATGACCCTCTAACGAATCAATGTTCTGCATTATTTCATGGATGGCAACTCCCCAGTTTCTTTCCGCAAAGGTGGCGTCTTCTTCCAGGTAATTGGAGGGTGTTGCTAGTATCAATAGGTCACGCCAACTTTGGGTGTTTTCGGTAGAAACATGAAGGGTGCTGCCTTCTTCATGTACTTGCTGCGCGTCAAACAGCTTTCGTTCGCCAAAGACGAGCTGACCTGAAGTCGATTCATACGCTGGATGAGAAGTAATGAGTTGAATTTGACTTTTGACGACTTCTTTTGAAAAGTACTCCAATAGCTGAATATACATGCGGTTTTCTGCTCTGGTGTAGGCAACGTAGATGAGGTTTAGTAAATCTAGTTGGGTTTGCTCATCGTTCGCATCTTTTGTCGCTTGAATACGATTGTCAGGTATGTTTTTGCCCGGTTTCATATTGATTTCTGAAAGTCCCAAATCAGCTATGGTTTCACCTCCTAGCCATAGCGCATCATTTCCATCAGTTTCAATTTTCTTTGGAATAATGACAACAGGAAACTGAAGCCCCTTAGATTTGTGGATGGTCATGATCACAATTGCGTTGGAAGTTTCAGGAGGCACAACACTACTGTTCAAGACCTTTTCTTCCAGATGCTCCATAAAACGACCCGTTTGATGACCAAAACGCTGCTGAAAGTCATAGGTAGCGTTCAAAAGTTTATCGATGTAAAGGTCTTCTCGAGAGAATTTGAGCACACGAACCAAGTAGTCTAGTTGATCATAAATGGACAAATTCGAAAAGAATACGGGATCAAAATGCGGTAATTCAACCGATAGAAATTTTTCTAAATCAAATCCTCTGTGGTAGAAGTCATTTTTCTCTGCTGGAATTCGGTATTTTTCAAACAGCTCAATGAGACTTTGTTTTTGGAAGTTGGAAAACAGCCTAATCGTATTTTCTTCCGTATTTCTATACAAGGCTTTAAGCAATGCATGAAGTAACTTGATTTCCTTCGATTCTTTGAGTAGCAGACTCTCCTGAGAAGTGACTGGATAACTGTTTTCGGTCAAGAATTGAGCGATTTCAGCGCCATCTTTATTGGATCTAACCAAAATGCAAATATCTCGGTAGCGATAACCGTCAGCTAGGCATTCGTTTAGTTGCCTAAGTAAGCTCTCATCGTAAGGACAGTCTTTGTTGTAGTCCGCATTTTTGTCCAAGACGTTGATTTCAACATACCCTGGGTCGGATCGCTTAGGGTTCTGCTCGGTGTCTGCATATATTTTCGACACTATCGGACTTTTAAAACTTTCAATCAAATTGGGAAAAAACCAGTTATTGAAAGCGATGATAGCTTGTGAAGATCTGTAATTATCAGACAGCGTAAACCCTTGATGGCTAGTTTCAAAACTTTGATTGACATCTTGAATATCGATCAGATCAAAATTGACCTTAGGAAGATCAATGAACTGTTGCGCGTTGCCACCACGCCATCGATAGATAGATTGCTTGGCATCACCAACGATCAGGTTTTCATGCCCGCTTGACAACGAGTCGTGAATCAAGGGAATCAAGTTTTGCCACTGCAATACAGAGGTGTCTTGAAATTCATCCACAAAATAATGCTCAAACCTGGCACCAATCTTTTCATAGATGTATGGCGCGGATTCTTTACCGATTATGTCTGAAATGATTCGATTCAGTTCGCCAATCAATACAATATTGTTATCTTCTTTAAACTGCTGAATTTGCTGCTGCACGTCATTTAGAAGTGCAAACGACATCAAGTTTTTGTCAAGGTTTCTTAAAAAGGTTTCCTTGTTGATGTTGTTATTGATTTCTAAAAACAATTGTTGCAATTCAGCACCCTGAGAAGAGAGAATTTGTTCCAATTCTGGAAATTCCTTTTCCACTTTCTTAGAAATCCATTTGTTTGCCTGAATGTTTCTAAGTTGCGCGTCTGAAAGTGTTTTGGGAAGCGTTTTGTGGTCTGATAAGCCATCCAGTAAGGTGTAATACTTTGATCTTCCATTGCTCAAATGAGGAAGTAAACCTCCTAAAATTTGTTTAACCCTATCGCTTGCCGCCAAGGAATTCTCTCGGAGTGATTTGATTTTTTCTCGAATGTCTTTTCTTACTTCTACAAAAAAGGAAAGTTCCTTATCCCGATAGAAAGTGAGTTTTTGGATTGCTTCCTCTTGATTTAGAATTTTAGCCCGGTCTAGCAGTGCTCTTTCAATGTTTGGGTTGTCCTCCTGATCAATCAACTGTTTGTAATAGTTGACTAAGATTTGAGTAAGTTGATCATCATTACCTAATTCACGAAGCACTTCATCAATACATCTGGCAATAATCGTATCAAAATCAAAGGTGAGTTCAAAGTTGGTGGTAAGACCCAATTCGCGTGAAAAAGAGCGAATGATCCGATGCACGAATTTATCAATGGTAAGGATGTTGAGATGACCATAATTGTGAAGAATTCGAGTCAGCAATGCCTCAGATTTAGCCGCAAGTTCGTGAGCAGGCATTCCAGTAGTCGCTTCGTAATCCTTGATAAATTGATGATCCGTTCCTTCCTTGAGTTTTCTTAGCCCCTGTAAAACACGCTCCTTCATCTCCTTGGAGGCCTTGTTTGTAAAGGTAATCGCTAATATTCGCTTGAATTTATCCGGTTGCTGAGATTTCAGGATCAGCGATAGGTAATTTAAAACCAACTGATACGTCTTTCCGCTCCCGGCAGATGATTTATATATTTTTAGCGAAGGCTGCTGCGTTTCCAATAAAAACTCTCTTTTTTGATTCACGTAAAATTAGCACATTTGATTTGCCAATCCATACATTTAGCAGTAAATTTGGAATGATGAGTGAGAAAAAGGAACATATCCATAATCCGATCGATAAAGATAATATCACGGAGAATCCAGGTACACTTTCTTATGGGCATCATAGAGGAAGTCTTCCCGTTGCACCAACAAAAGAAGGTCAGTTGAAGGGGCAGGCATTATCTGCGATGGAGCATCAAACAGATATGCAGTTACACCAAATCCGTCAGCAAATGGAATTACTTGCTGCACAAGCTTCAAAAATACAGCAGCGCGTGGATGTTTCTCAACAGATTTATGGTGCGGAAATGCGTTTTCAGCCGCTCATTAATCACGTCTATCATTTGTACGAAAAAGAAGATGGAGGACATGTGCTATCGTTGATTCATCCAAATGATTGGGGACGTAAAGGCTGTCCTTATTTGTTTGTGGCAACCGTTCGCTTGCTTGCAGACCATACTTGGGACGTTTTAGAAGATTAAGTTTGATAGAATGAAATTACTGATCAGCATAATGACCTTGATTTGTACTCTGCCTGTTCTGGGGCAGGACGTTACTTTTGTGTCTGATTTTGAATTGCTGGAAGTTGAAAATGGTGTTTTTGTGAATTGGCAAATTGATTCCGGCTATACGTGTCAGGGAGTGGATATTTTGCGCTCAGAAGATGGTGCCAGCTTCGCGGAAGTAGGACATATTTCTGGCGTTTGTGGAAGTTTAACAAAGCCCGTTCGATATTCTTTTTTGGATGCTGATCCGATTCCAAATTCAACCAACTATTACAGATTGAAGTTAAATGGGTTTGGTTATACTGAAATTTTAACGATTTACTATTTCGAACTTCCAGAGAGTGGTTTGTTGCTCTATCCAAACCCCACGGTCGAAGGACAATCGGTCAGTATAAAGTTTAGCAATGAAAATAACGAAGAGGTGACTGTGGAAGTGATTGGAGCGGATGGCCGCATTTACTTTTCAGAAGTGACAACTGAATCCAACCTTTCTTTGGCGCATGGGATACTAAAAAAAGGAGTATATCAAGTTGTAATTCGGCAGGGGCAACAACAAACGGAGCGTACCAATAAATTAGTAGTGCATTAAGGGCATTCGCCAGAGGTGTAGTCTACACCAGCGCATTCCGCTTCACAGGCATTTCCGTAAGTTCGGTCGTCACAACCACAAACAGGGTCATACTGTAGCGTACAAATGCAATCAGGGTCGGATTCGGCCACGCATTTAGATTTCGAACAAGAAGAAAAACTGATCGAAGCAACGAATACGATTGGAAGAAGTAGTTTGTTCATGATGCGTTTATTCTGTAACGTTTTTTTTGCTAGAAAATTGTTTACCAGAAATCAACCCCGTTGCTACAAATATCAAACGAATTAAAAAAGTGAACGCAAAGCAGGCAAGTCCAATGGCGGGGATGTACAACAAGTAAATGTCTGGTTGACCAAGCCGTTCCAGTTCTTGTGTGTTAATGTATTCGTCTGGGAGTTGATCAGAGTAACTCAGAAGTTGTTGAGCTTGCTTCACAATGTCTAGGTATTCAATCAACATTATTCCAAAAATTAATGTAAAGACCGTCAACAGAGTTAGTCCAATTAACTTAAAGAATAGTTTTTTGTAGTTCAGTTTAAAAATACCATACGAAGCAAAGTAGATAAGCAAGTGTAGCGGTGGAAAAAATAGAAAAGGAAATTTTCCGTAAACAAAATAGGTGTCGTGCCTGCTATAGACGATTTCGTTTGAGAAGTTAGGGTTAATAAGAATGAATATTTGCAATGCAATGCAGAGGATATGAACCAGCACCAATAACCATTCAGAAAACTTATTGGTCATTAGCGCGGAGTTTAAATGGCCTCTACTTTTCTAATTTGCGGAGCACTTGATTTGAGTGCTTCCTCCAAGCCAGCTTTCAGTGTCATGGCACTCATGTTGCAAGTCTTGCAGGCACCAATCAGTTTTACACGAACCACATTGTCATTGGTAATTTCTACCAACTCCATATCACCACCATCACTGTGAAGGTAGGGGCGTAATTGCTCAATGGCTTCGTTCACTTTTTCTTCTAGCATAGTACAAAGATAATCTAAGAAGAGCATTTTGGTGCTCCATATTCCACTTTTACCACTTCAGTAGGAGCTTTTGTCTCGTTTCTCACCTCAATTTGCTCAATTACATTGTCTGTCATTTCTTTAAATGCAATCGCGTTAGGTGTTGTCTCTTGAAGAATGGCCGGTCTACCAACATCTCCACTTTCTCTGATGCTCTGTACCAACGGAATCTGACCTAATAAAGGGACTTCTAATTGTGCTGCAAGGTGTTTGGCTCCTTCGTTTCCGAAAATGAAGTATTTGTTGTCTGGCAATTCAGCAGGCGTAAACCAAGACATGTTTTCGATTAACCCCAAAACAGGAACGTTGATTGAATCCAACTGGAACATGCTTACTCCCTTTCTAGCATCTGCCAAGGCAATGTTTTGAGGAGTAGAAACAATAACCGCTCCTGTAATTGGCAAACTTTGCACCAAGGTAAGATGAATGTCACCTGTGCCTGGAGGTAAATCGATGAGTAGGTAATCCAATTCTCCCCAATCTGCATCAAAGATCATTTGAGAAAGCGCTTTGGTAGCCATCGCACCTCTCCAGATTACCGCTTGGTTAACATCTGCAAAGAAACCGATTGAAAGTAGTTTTACACCATAACTCTCTACAGGAACAATAAGTTGCTTACCGTCCACCTCACGTCCCATCGGTTTTTCATGTTGTACATCAAACATGAGTGGCTGTGATGGTCCATAAATATCAGCATCTACAAGCCCTACTTTATAGCCTTTTTGGGCTAATCCTACTGCCAGATTAGCCGTTATGGTTGATTTACCCACACCACCTTTTCCACTGGCTACGGCAATGATATTATTGATGCCCTTGACTTTTGTTTCGTTGGCTGCTGCCTTTTTCATGGCAACTACATCACAATTGACTTTCACGTCTTTTCCAAAGTTACGCTCAATCGCAAACTCACAAGCCTCCTGCATCCGATTGCGCGAATGCATGGCAGCATTCTGAACAGCAACTTTGAAGGATACCTCCTTTTCTCCAATGGAGAGTTCAGACACCAATTCTAGTGATACAATATCTTTTTTTAAGTCCGGTTCGGTTATTTTTCTAAGTGCTTCAAGCACCGCCTCTTTTGTCAATTCTTTCATATCTTGCTTCTTGTCGCAAAGATATTGAATATTAAGTTCAAAGCCCAACTTTAAAGTTTAGCACGAAATTTGTATATTTGTTAGACCTAACTAAAAAGGAATAAAATGAAAAATATTATTACCATCGCATTGCTGGCTGTCGTTATTGTGGCTGGAACCTCCTTTTCTTTCTACAAAGCAGAGAGAACGTATACCATGGAGAGTTTTGATCAGATTTACAAAACAGATGTCAAAGAACTAACGCCAGAGGAGAAATTGGCTGTTTTTGAGTATTTCTCAGCTACTAGCGATTGTTCGTTTAAAGGAATAGAGCTTAAAGGTAAGGTGAAGTTTGTTACTTCATTTCCTGACATTAAGATTCAGTATGTTACTTCGTTTCCAGACATCAAAGTGAAGCACGTTACTTCATTTCCTGATGATTGTGGAGAATGGCAAATTGTAGAGTCTTTTCCAGATTTTGAGGTTCAGGTGGTAACATCTTTCCCAGATTTGAAAGTACAGCTAGTTGAATCTTTCCCTGGAATGAATTAATTTTGTGACATGGAAAAGAAAAATGTTAAGAAAATAGTTAGCAGCATCTTCGTGATGCTGTTTTTTTTAGGATCAGTTAATGCTCAGGATTGTGCCACGTTTATGCCTATGGAAGAGGGGTATAAATGGGAAATAACGAATTTCAATAAGAAGGGTAAGGAGCAGAGCAAAGTAACGCACACCATTGAATCGGCTTCAGTAGCAGATGGAGTTACCTCTGCTGTGATCAATATGGTTTCTACCGATGGAAAGGACGAGCATGAGACCACTTATTCGTTCACATGTGATGGAAGTACCTTCAAGATGAGCATGGATATTTTCCTTCCAGAGGAAACGATGGAACAAATGCAGAACATGGAGTCCATGGAAGTCGAAATGGATATGGATGATATGGAGTTCCCAACAAAGCTTGAGGTAGGACAAGAATTGACCGATGCTACGATGACCATGGAAGCTAAGATGAATGGAATCAAAGTGATGGGCACTACCGTTACCATCAAAGAAAGAAAAGTAGTGAGTAAAGAGAGTATTACTACTTCGGCAGGAACGTTTGAGTGCTATAAGATCGAACAGATTTCGGCAATGAAAATGGGATTCATGGATCGTGAATTTAAAAGTGTTTCTTACTTTGCAGAAGGTGTGGGAGTTGTTCGTTCGGAGAGTTATGACAAGAAAGGAAACCTTGAGTCGTACTCAGAAATAACGCAGATTTTCTAAATTGTTTCGCTACAAGCAGTTTGTAATTGACGATACCCACAGTGCCATGAAGGTAGGTACCGATGGCACCATGCTGGGCTGTTGGGCAGATGTTGGATCCGCAGGCACTATTTTGGATATTGGGTGTGGGTCAGGTGTACTTTCTATAATTTGTGCCCAGAAGAATTCAAACGCGTCCATCGTGGGGATAGACATCGAAGAGGGTGCAGTGTTAGACGCCAGACAGAACGTTGATGCACTGCAAGAATCTTGGCGTTCACGAATAGCCATTCTTCAAACACGCTTACAGGATTTTCAATCAGATCATGCTTTCGATGTAATTATTTCCAATCCACCATTTTTTGAAAACAGCCAGTTTTCTCCAGATGACACCAGAAACTTTGCGCGTCATACCAATTCATTACACTATTCAGAAATACTGAAGTTTGCCCAGCAGAACCTTACGGAAAAGGGTAAGATTTTTCTGGTATTGCCTTATGAGAATGGGAAGACCTCAGTAGAAGTAGCTGCAGAGTTAGATTTCTACCCCAAGAGAATGTGTAGTGTTCACCCGGTTCCACAAAAACCTCCGCATCGTTTATTGTTGGAATTCTGCAAAGAGAAAGTGACCTGCAAAGAAACTTCTTTGACGATAGAAACAGGCTTAGCACGTCATGACTATACCGAAGAATACAAAGCCTTGGGTAAAGACTTTTACCTTTACTTCTAATTTACCGACCGTTCGTTCGATAACCTTTGCAAAGAACGTCTGATTGCGTTAACTTTGTACATGTAATTTTAAGTATGAAATTTCCAAGTTTTACTAAAATAAACAGAAACCGACAGTTCCATTACACGCCCATGTATTATGATGCGGAGAAAGAGGAGTTAGACAAGCGTGTGCAAATGGCAAAGGTAAAGTATGGTATTGAGGAGGGCGATGAAGAACTCAAGCGTCAGTTGAGAATGAAAGATCAGTTTAGGGAAAGCCGATCTGCGATGGATTCTTTCAAGCGTTGGAACAGTTCGATACGTTTATTGGTGATTCTTGGAATTGTGATCTACTTGGCATACATCGTTTTTGCCAACCTGGATGGCTTCCTTGGGAAAATCCTTTAACTTCGCGTTTTCAACCTTGGAACATGCCGGATATCGTTAAACTTTTATCGGACAACATTGCTAATCAAATTGCTGCTGGAGAAGTTGTGCAGCGACCTGCTTCAGCGATTAAGGAATTGCTTGAAAATGCAATTGATTCTGGAGCTACCAAGGTAGATGTGGTGATCAAAGATGCGGGCAAAACCTTGATGCAGGTCATTGATAATGGATGTGGAATGACCGAAACCGATGCTAGAATGGCGTTTGAACGACATGCCACCTCAAAGATATCGACCACAGAAGACCTCTTCAATATCAGAACCAAAGGTTTTAGGGGAGAAGCATTGGCATCCATTGCGGCTGTTGCTCAGGTAGAACTCAAAACCAGACAACACGATGTAGAACTCGGTACTTCTATCAAAATAGAAGGAAGTAAAGTCATCGAACAAACCCACGTGAGTTGTCCAGCTGGGGCTAATTTCATGGTTAAGAACCTTTTCTTTAATGTTCCCGCCAGAAGAAACTTTTTAAAGTCAAATGCTGTTGAAACAAGGCATATCATAGATGAGATTGAGCGAGTAGCTTTGGCATATCCAGATGTTCATTTTACGTTTCACAATAACGGATCAGAGGTATTTAATTTGCCTCCTGGGAATCACCGTCAGCGGATTGTTGGGATTTTTGGTAAGCGATACAATGAAAGATTAGTGCCCATTGACGAGACCACGACCATTGTAAAATTGTCAGGTTATGTCATCAAGCCAGAGTTTTGTAAGCGGACCAGAGGGGAACAGTTCTTCTTTGTGAATAATAGGTTTATCAAGAACCATTATCTCAACAATGCTGTGAACCGTGCGTACGATCAGCTCTTGAATAAGGATCAGTTTGCCTCCTATTTTATTTTTATGGAGCTTGATCCCAAAACCATTGACATCAACATTCATCCCACAAAGACAGAGGTGAAGTTTGAAGATGATAAATCAATGTACGCGATAATCAATAGTGCAGTGAGAAACTCATTGGGTAAGTTTAACATCGCGCCAACCATTGATTTTAATCAGGAGAACTCATTCGATGTTCCTCCAATTCCAAAAGATAAAGTGATCATTGAACCCAGAGTGAACATTGACCCTACGTTTAATCCGTTTAAGGAAAGTAAGGGTTCATCGTCTGGTGGTAGCGCCCCAAAGTCGAGTAACAACTTCCGGATTCGTCAGTCTGCACAGGAAATCGAAGCCAACCTTGAGTTATTGGCAGGTACAAGCAATGAAGCCAATCAGCTCAAGATGACTGACAATATTTCAGAAGAAGGTCATTTGGAACGAAATTCGACAGGTAAACTTACATACGGAGCAGAGAAAACTTCTCAGTTACACGGAAAATACATCTTGACGCAGGTGAAGCGAAGTTTGATCATTATTGATCAGCACCGTGCCCATCGTCAGGTGTTGTTTGAGCGCTTTAGAGGAATGATGACAAGCGGAGAGGTGATGACGCAACGTTTGCTATTTCCTCAAATGGTGGAGTTGCAGACGGGAGATTATGCCGTGATGATGGAATTGCTGCCAGAAGTAAAAGCTTTGGGCTTCGATGTAGAGAGTTTAGGTGCAAATACCATTACGGTAAACGGAGTGCCTGTAGGGATGGAAGAAGATGATCTGTCAAAAGTGGTGGAGATGTTTGTAGAGCAGTGTAAGGACAATGCTTCGTTGAAGGAAAAAGGGAAGGACAACATGGCTTGGAGTTTGGCAAGGAGTGGAAGCATTAAAAGTGGAAAACAATTGACGCTAGAAGAAATGAGCACGTTGATTGATGAGTTGTTTGGATGTGAAAGTAGCGAATACGATTTTAAAGGAAACAAGATCGTAGTAAGAATGGAAGAGACAGAAATAGATGAAAAATTTGCGTGATGTTTGATCAGTTGTTTAGAAATATGACACCGGTGGTGAAGAACTTGTTCTTCATTAACCTTATTGTTTTTGTAGCGGTATGGCTGGCAAGCTTCAAAGGTATTGATCTGGCTGGTTATCTGGCGTTGCATCATTATAATTCAGAAGGGTTTTTCCCGTTTCAGTATGTCACTTCCATGTTTTTGCATACGGACCTCTTTCACATTTTTGCCAATATGCTGGGACTCATCTCTTTTGGTACTAGTCTCGAACGGTTTATTGGAGCCAAAAGAATGCTCATCCTTTACTTGGTGTCTGGACTTGTAGGTAATTTGTTTTACCATGGATTTCATATGGCGGAGCTATGGTTTGTTGGTGAGAATGTTTTCAATGGTACACTAGACTATAAAGACTTTATTTATCCACTGAATAGTTTGGAAAATAAAGAACTAGTTTCTCGAATCGTGGTTTCAAAAGCCCTCGGAGCCTCTGGTGCTGTGTTTGGTATTTTTGCTGGCGTTTTTCGCTACTTTCCGAATACGGAAGTTATGCTTTTGTTCCCTCCTATACCCTTAAAGATCAAATGGTTGTTTATCGTCCTAATGGTGGGTTCGGTGGTCTTGTCCGTTTTCCCATTCATGATGCAGGGAATTGCACACATGGCGCATTTCGGAGGTGGTTTGGCTGGACTTCTTTTGGTCGAAATATGGCAAAAGGATAAAACTAGATTTTACTAATGAGTTCGGTTCTTGATAGTATTAAATATCAATTTCGTCAAGGGGGAATGTACCTCACCCTGCTTTATATTAACGTAGGGGTGTTTTTGCTGTTTTCGATCCTGCTAATGGTTTCCAACTTAATGCTCGATCCGCGGATTTATGAGGTTCCAAAGTCATTTCTGTCAGTGAACACAGATTTGAATTTCATTCTCTACAGACCTTGGACGTTGCTTACGAATTGTTTTGTGCAGGTAGACTTTTTCCACTTGCTGTCAAACATGTTATACCTCTTTTTTTTAGGAGGAATGCTCGAACAGTACCTGGGCAAAAAGAAGATTTTGTCGTTATACCTGATGGGAGGTTTGGTAGGAACAATTATTCAAATTGCTTCGAAGAATGCATTCCCTCTGTTCGCTTCAATGCCGGATTACTATATCATTGGCGCATCAGGAGCTGTGTTTGCCGTAGCCGTTGGTTTGATTACGTATAATCCGAAACTGGAGGTTCGGTTGTTTGGAATCATTCCAGCCAAACTGATTTACATTGTGGGTTTACTATTTGCACTCGAGTTCTTGAAGCTAAGCAAGGTAGACGGAGTTGCCCATTTTGCACATGTCGGAGGTGGATTACTCGGGTTTGTTAGTATGTATTACTACAGAAAAGGAACAGATATTTTGCGATGGTTGGATAATTTGCAAGGAATTTTTTCGGGCAATAGATCGAGAAAACCACGAATGAAAGTCAAGTATTCTAAGTTTAGAGAAGAAAAGAAAGAAAAAAAACCACCACGTAACGATTACGATTACAATGCGTCAAAAGCGGCTCAACAAGAACGCTTAGATAAAATCCTAGACAAGATCAAGTACAAAGGTTATGACGGGCTTACCAAAGAAGAAAAGGAATTTTTGAATCGGTTCTAGTTCAGAAGATTGTTGTGTAGAGGAGCAGAAAAAAGTAATCTTACGAATATTTTGTGTGAAACTTCAAACGGCAAAAAACTTATCTTCGCTGTGTGATAGGGTATCTGGTTACGACATTCAAAAAACAAAATGGCTTCAATAAGCTGGTGCTTTTGATGAACTATTTAGCAATCATCGCTTTGCTGATTAGTTATACTGCTCCGTTCATCAACCCAACGTTTTCTATCTTTTTTGCCTACATGGGATTAGCTTATCCAGTTCTGGCAGCCGTTAATCTGTTATTTGTCATTTATTGGATTCTTTGGAGAAAACATGTGTTTTTGTATTCATCTGTCGCGCTGATGTTGGGACTATTGTCCTTCAGCCGAGTTTTCCAAATGACCTTTTATCAGCCCGATTCAGACCATGACAGTACCATTGAAGTAATGAGTTTTAATGTCCGTTTGTTTGATTTATACAATTGGTCGGGTAACTTGGAGAGTAAGGATAGAATACAGGAATTCATTAAACAGGAGGATGTAGATGTGGTCTGTTTTCAGGAGTATTATAGAGGAGTTGGAGTACATTTTTCAGTGCGTGAATTCATGGAGAATGAAGTAGGGTATGCTTACTGTTTTGAGCACATCACCACATCTGCAAAAGAAAAGAATGGCATTGATAATAACCTGTTCGGTTCGGCTATCTTTTCAAAATATCCCTTCATAGATTCCGGTTTTGTGACGTTTGAGAACGATGAGAATAATCACATTTCCTGGGTGGATATTGTAAAAAATGAGGATACGCTAAGAATAATCAATGCGCACATTGGTTCGATGAGGTTGCAGAACGCAGATTATCAGTTAATCGGTGGAAATGACAACAAAAAGTGGAAGAAAGAGGAGCAGTTGAAACAGGATATTTTCACCCGAATGACGCGAGCATTTTATCGTAGAGAGGAGCAACTAGGCGTGTTAAAGACCTTTCTTGAAGAGTCGCCTCATCGAGTAGTGGTGTGCGTGGATTTGAACGATACACCCAATTCTTATGCCTACAATCAGATGGTTACCGAACTGAGAGATGCTTTCATGGTTTCTGGATGGGGGATAGGAAGTACCTATGTGGGTGAGAATGTTTTTAACCGTATCCTTCCCATCAATCGGATTGATTATATTTTTCATAGTGAAGGAATTGACTCCAGAAACTTCACAACACATAGCGAAAAACTCTCGGATCATAAAGCGATTTCGTGTGAGGTTTGGTTTTAACCTATCCCAAAAATACAAGGGCGCTTGTGTAAGTTTGGCAAGTTCTTTTTCCATTGCTGAATATTGAGGGTTCGAATGAATTCGCTCTCTAGCGTAATATCAGCGGCAATGCAAAGTTTTGTTTCAGGATGCAAGGTGTTCAGCAAATCTTCCAGAAACTGCTGGTTTCGAAAAGGTGTTTCCATAAAGAGCTGCGTGGTTCCTTTTTTTGCATCCGACTCCAAAGCTCTTATTTCATGCTTGCGCTTGGATTTATCTCGTGTGAGATAGCCGTTGAACTTAAACGATTGTCCATTAAAACCACTTCCCATCAACGCCATGAGTATGGAATTGGGTCCCACATGCGGAACAACTCTAATCTCTTTTTGATGAGCCAGAGCCACCAACTGACTTCCTGGATCGGCAACAGCCGGACAACCCGCTTCTGAAATAATGCCTACGTCATGACCTTCGAGACAAGGAACCAGAAAACCATTGATTTCTTCGGGTTGCGTATGCTTGTTGAGCTCAAAGAAGTCAATGCTGTCAATATCCACCTCTCTACTGATCTTCTTCAGGTACCTTCGCGTTGTTTTGATATTTTCCACAACCAAGTACCTGAATTCGATGATATGTTGGAGGACATCCTGTGGAATAACAGTGCTTAATTCGCTGTCTCCAAGCGTCATTGGAAGTAGATAGAGTTGACCTTTTTTCATGACCTAAAGGTAAAATCAAAACATTTTAATCAATAATTTATAGCAAAGTATTTGTCAGAACAATTTTAGAATACATTTGCGCCATATTTTTTTGCCATGAAAGCCATTGCTTACCACCTCGACCGAAGAATCAACATTTCCAAGCATTTGGAGATGGATGGGTATACCATCTTGAAAAGAGATCGGTATTTTGTATTGCTTGAACAAGCGCACCAGAAAACCGTTTACCTGAAAGATTATGGTAGTGTAGTTTTTGTGGGGTGGAGTGAGGCAGAGACGAAATCCTTTTTAAGGGATCAGTTTTCTATTAATGGTGTGAGCAATTTGAACTCCGAAGAATTTGATGTGGAGCAGTCTGAGTTGTTGAATCATCAAGTGAATTTCGACAATATAGTTGTCCCCGAACTTACCACTGAGATTATTCATATTATCAGCCTAAACTTAGCGCAATCGGTTGTACTGTCGCACTATCAGGAGTTGGCAGATGATATCTTATCTGTGTCGTCAAAGGTGTCTAACGAACTGAAGGAAGGCGGGAAAGTCTCTATTGGAAGAAAGGACCTTAGAAAATTGTTGGGGCGAGCCATCGTTTTGAAGAATTCGGTGGCGGAGAACCTGTATATTTTTGAAACGCCTGAATTTGCGAGTAACATTGAGGAACTAACGCAAATGGATACTGACCTCAACGAGAACTTAGATATTCTGAATCGATTTCGAAGTCTTCAGCACAACTTGAGTACGATTACAGATTCGTTATCTTTCCTAATGGATATTTTGCAACACAAGCACAGTTCGATTCTGGAATGGATTATTATTATACTGATCTTGATTGAAGTCGTTCAGGTACTGTTTGAGAAGGTTTTTTAGTTTTTGTGATAGACTCCTACAATCAAATGAGGACAAATCAATTAATTCCCCCGTTTGGACGGGGCTAGGGGGAGGAATGATTAACTCAAGTACTTTTCGATAATCCTATCCGTTGCCTGGTCTAACATCTCAAATACGTTTCTAAAACCGTCCTCACCACCATAATAAGGATCTGGGACATTAGTGTTTTTTCCAGCGTCCAATTCATTCATGATCATAATTACTTTTTGAGCCTCTTCCTCAGACTGCGTCATGCTTAGCACATTGTTGTAATTGGAACTATCCATCACGTAAATGAGGTCATAGTGCTCAATGTCTTGTCTTTTGATTTGACGAGATCGTTGGTAGGAAATGTCAATGCCGTTGCGCAATGCAATCTCCATCGATCGACTATCCGGTAGTTCTCCATTGTGGTAGCCGTTGGTTCCAGCCGAATCAATTTGAGCGGTAAGTCCTTGTTGATCGACTTTATGTTGAAGTATTCCGTGTGCCAATGGAGAGCGACAAATGTTCCCCAAACAAACCATTAGTATTTTCATAATAAAAGGAATAAAAAAGCGTCACCCACAGAAGTGAATGACGCTTGATTTGTAATCAGTTCAAATTAAGCTGTAGCATTAACTTTTGGTGCAGCATTCAAGATTTCTTCGCTTGCGTTACTTGCAAATTGAGCGAAGTTATTGACGAATTTTTGTGCTAGCGAGTTTGCTGTTTCGTCATATGCCGCTTTATCTTGCCACGTATTTCTTGGATGAAGAACATCGTTAGGAACGTTCGGACAATCATTTGGCATAGACAATCCAAATACATCGTGTTCTGTGTATTCCACGTTATCAAGTTGTCCTTCTAGGGCAGCTGTGATCATCGCTCTAGTATAAGAAAGTTTCATTCTGCTTCCCACACCATATGAACCTCCAGACCAACCTGTGTTGATCAACCATACGTTCACATTTCCTTCCGTCATTTTCTTTCCAAGCATTTCTGCATATTTGGTTGGGTGAAGTGGTAAGAAAGGAGCACCAAAACAAGCTGAGAAAGCTGTTTTTGGTTCCGTAATACCAGCTTCCGTTCCAGCCACTTTTGCTGTGTATCCAGAAATGAAATGATACATTGCCTGCCCTTTCGTCAATTTTGAGATGGGAGGTAAAACACCATAAGCATCACAGGTTAAAAAGAAGATGTTTTTGGGGGCAGAACCCTTACTTCCTTCTGCAATATTGTCGATGTGATAAATGGGGTAACTTACACGTGTGTTCTCCGTTTTTGACTTATCTTCAAAGTCAACCGTAGAAGTTCCCTCGTAGAAGTTAATGTTCTCTAAAATGGCGCCAAACTTAATGGCACCCCAAATTTGAGGCTCCTTCTCTGCCGAAAGGTCAATACATTTAGCGTAACAACCTCCTTCAAAGTTAAACACTGAGTCTCCAGACCATCCGTGCTCATCATCACCAATTAATTTTCTTTTAGGGTCTGCACTAAGTGTCGTTTTTCCCGTTCCAGAAAGACCAAAGAAAACAGCAGTATCTCCTGCTTCACCAATGTTAGCAGAGCAATGCATTGACAATACATTTTTCTCATGCGGTAAGATAAAGTTAAGCACAGAGAAAATACCTTTCTTAATTTCTCCCGTGTACCCTGTTCCTCCAATAATGATCTTTTTGTCTGTGAAATTAATGATGGCAAAATTGTGCTGTCTTGTTCCATCCATTTCTGGGTCTGCGTAGAACCCAGGAGCATTGATGATATGCCATTCAGGTTGAAAATCCTTTAACTCATCCTGTGTAGGTCTTAAGAACATATTGCTCGCAAACTGATTTGACCAGGGAAACTCATTGATTACCCGGATATTCAGTCTGTAGTTCTCATCTGCACAAGCATAAGCATCTCTTACGTAAACGTCTTTATTTTGTAAATATGAAGTGATTTTTTCATAAAGCTTTTTGTAGTTCGCCACATCAAACTTGATGTTGATATCTCCCCACCATACTGCATCTTTGGTTTTATCGTCCAAGACAATAAATCGATCCTTAGGAGATCGTCCTGTAAATTCTCCGGTGTCAATAGCCACCGCTCCAGTGTCTGCCAGAACTCCCATCCCGTTGATGATTGTTTCTTCCACTAATTCAGCCGGGGTAAGGTTCCAGAAAGCATTTGCTACGTTACCCAACCCTAACTCTTTAAGGTTTGAAGTGCTTGGTTTTAATCCAAATTCATTCATATAAGTGTGTTTTGTAATTTCAGTTGTACAAAAGTAAAGCAATTTCAAAGTTAATATTGCCTTAACAGACCGGTTTTTTCCACACATTTCCTTTAGATGTTTAAAACTTATGTCCAGTAATGGAATTTCAAAGACGAATAAATCGCGTAATTTGAAACAAATGTTCAGAAAACAGGTCAAAATACCACCTAATAGGGGAATGATAGATCATAGTACACAGCTGATTACCCTTGGATCATGCTTCAGCGAGTCAATCGGAGAAAAGTTAAAAAATGCTCGGATGAACGTTCTTTTGAACCCTTTTGGTACCATTTTTCATCCACTCGCTTTGGCAAATGCGGTAAACGGATTGAACATGGATCAAACACTTTGGCGCGATAACTATTATTTTCATTGGCAATTGGGCGGAAGTTTTTTTAATGATACAGCGGCAGGTTTGCTTAAACAGGTGACAGAACTAAATGCTGATTTTCAACAACGGTTGGCAACTGCTGATGTTGTTGTGGTAACGTTTGGAACGGCTTGGGGATATGAACACAAGGAACTCAAAAGCGTAGTGGCTAATTGCCATAAGATGCCGCAAGAGTTGTTCGAAAAGAAGTTGTTTGGAGTGGAAGAAATACTAGTTGAATGGAAAAATATTGTATCTAACCTTCAACATGTGCATTGGGTGTTTACCGTGAGTCCAGTTCGTCATTGGAAGGATGGTGTAAGAGAGAATAATGTTTCCAAAGGGATTTTGCATCAGGTGGTTCATGAATTATTAAAAGAACAAAACGTTTCTTATTTTCCCGCTTATGAACTTTTGTTGGATGAGCTGCGAGACTACCGCTTTTACAAGGGTGATTACCTGCATCCGAGTGATGAGGCAGTTGCTTATATCTGGCAACGACTGGGTGAAACCTGTTTTTCACCAAAGACGCAAGATTTGGTGGTAAAAATTGAGCACTTGGAAGTGGCTAAGAACCATCGTTTGATGTATCCAGCATCTGAAGAGCGTAAGAAATTCTTGAAGAACCTTGAATCGCAAGAAGCAGAAGTTCAGGAATTACTTAGCAAATACCTAACTTAAGTTCGGTCATTTCTTCAATGGCGTATTGAATCCCCTCGCGCCCAAAACCAGAGTCTTTGATGCCACCATATGGCATTTCATCTCTTCTAAAACCTGGAACTCCGTTGAAGATAACCCCACCCACCTCTAGTTGATTGAATAGCACTTCTTGAACTTCTGGGTTATCCGCAAAAATACCGGCTTGTAATCCATATTTACTGTCGTTAATTTGTCGAGCAGCTTCGTGATGATCTACAACTTTTTGCAACACCGCAACTGGTCCAAATGCTTCTTCTTGAAATACATTGGCTTGCGTATCTCCACCCTCCAGAAGAGTAGGTGCTAAAAGCGGAGGTGCAGTTGATAGGGGTGAACCTCCTACTAACAGATTTGCACCACCTTTTACGGCCTCGTTAATCCAGTTTGTTAACCTTTCGAGGTGAACTTGATCAATGAGTGGCCCGTTGAGCACATTGTCCATGGGATTTCCAGAGGAAGTGTTTTCAAAGGCCTGAATCAGCTCCGCTTTGAAGGTGTCGTAAATCGCTCCATGTACATAGATGCGCTGTGTGGAAATGCAAATTTGACCGGCATACAAAATGCACGAATCAGCAATTGTTTTAGCAAGGTCTTCTTGAGAAGCTGACCTGTCTACATAAACCGCAGCATTTCCTCCTAACTCCAGAATGACTTTCTTTTTGGGAATGAGCGATTTGATGTGC
Organism: uncultured Flavobacteriales bacterium; assembly: GCA_964387945.1. Taxonomy (GTDB): domain Bacteria; phylum Bacteroidota; class Bacteroidia; order Flavobacteriales_D; family Parvicellaceae; genus Parvicella. The sequence continues at coordinate 40,439 of CAYLYX010000015.1, forward strand.
CATCCCACTTGATCTGATCCGGTAAACGAGATTATTTTGGTGTTTGGATGTTTGACGATGTACTCCGCATCCTCGTTAGAACTATGGATAACCGTTACCAATCCGCTAGGCAGATTTTTGTTGACCTCATGAATCAAAAAATCCAGACTGAGTGGGGTAAAGGGAGAGGGTTTGATTAAAATGGTATTGCCTGAAGCAATGGCTGGAATAATTTTGTGAAGTGCCAGGTTTAACGGGAAGTTGAACGGACTAATTCCAAACACCACTCCCACAGGAAAACGTTGAACAAAAGCATCGTTAAAAGGTGTTGAGTTCAAGTCTACTGAAATGGATTGTCGACTCAAATGCTCAAAATATTGCAACCCCAATTGTGCGGTCCGGATGCATCGATCCAGTTCTGATTTTGCATAGAACAGCGGTTTTCCAGCCTCTTTGACGATAAGTTCGGTTAAGTAATCTCGGTTTTTTTGTAGCGCCTTTACAATCTCTTGGATGTATTCAGTTCGCAAGGTCACTGGGGATTTTTGGTAAGTAGCGAAAAGGGTAGTCGCTTCTTCAATTTTTTGGTCAATTGTATCACGATTGTCTAGCACGATTTCTCCAATAATTTGTGCTGAATACTTATCATTAATCTCCATAGTTGATCAGAATCATTATTTTTACTTCGATAACTCCCTAAAGTTATTCAACAGAATGGTTAAGCGGTCGTTTCTACTTATATTTTTGGTTCTTGCGGTAGGTTTTTCTCGTGCCCAGTCTAAAGCTGAAATAAAGGAGCTCTGTGTATTGGGGTATAATGAGATCATTGGCGACCTGGATGGCAAAAAGGTTGAATTCGAGCAAGCCCTTATTGCAGCAGAAAACTTTGGGATGCACAGTGAAGTAGCGCGTATTCAGGAACGACTAGCGCTAATTAATCACTATTTGCATGATTTTGAAAAGGCTTTGGAATACAGTCTAAGTGCAGTGACCTATTACGAATCACAAGGAGATTATAAGAAAGTAGCGAACCTCTACACCGATCTTGGATATTCCATAAAGCATGTTCAGTTGGACAGAAGTATTGAATATTTTAGGGCAGCACTTCGCATTTCCAAATCGTATGATATGGGGCTGGATATGGCAAAGTTCTACAATAACTACGGAAGTTTGATGGGAATGTCTGGTAAGCTGGATAGTGCGCTATACTACCATCTACAGTCGTTGGAGGTGTGCTATGAATACAATGATTCGTTGGGGATGCCCTACAGTATGAATAACGCGGCAGTAGTTTACAGTCAATTAGGAATGTTTGAAGAGGCTTTTGAGTTGATGGATCAGAGTGATGCTATTCGAAAATTAGAGAACAATGACCTCAGTTGGGCAGATAACTTGGCTTATCGAGCAGATCTTTATTTTGAACAAGGAAATTACGATAGCGCAGCGGTTTATTATGAGCAAGCTTTGGATTTATCTCAGTCCGCCAGGTTTGTGAACTTGATTACCTTTTCACTGGAAAGACTTTCGGCATGTTATGAAAGAATGAATAATGCCGAACAAGCCATGTATTATTATAAGCAGCTCAACGAGCACAAGGACAGTCTCGTTTCGGCAGAGACCAATTCGGCAATTGCAGCACTTCAGGAAGAGTTTAATGCGGCAGAAAAAGAGAAGAAAATTGTTCAGCAATCGCTTGAATTGGAACGTCAACAAAAGCGAGAGTTGTACATTACGTTTGGTATTGTAGGTTTGTTTGGTATCGCTGCCTGGGTCGTGTTTTTTCAAATTAGACGAAGAAGAACCGAACGTCTAAAAATGCAGCATGCTCAGGAGATGGAAAGAGCTGCTCTGGAAAAAGCATTTGTAGAAGAAAAGCTACGAATTGGAAGAGAATTACATGATAATATTGGAGCTCAATTGACTTTCATGATAAGTTCTGTCGATAACCTTTCTTATGTGGAAAAGGAGGAGAAGGTATTATCGAGGTTAAACCGAATCAGCAGTTTTGGAAGGCAGACCATGCAAGAATTACGTGCCACCATATGGGCGATGAAGCATGATGGAGGAACACTCGATGACTTAATCTTGAAAGTAAATGAACTTAAACGATCCGTTCAGGATGTGATTACCGTTAAGGTAAGAAGTGATTTGAAGTCAGAACAGCACCTCAATGCGTTAGAGTTATTGAACCTTTATCGGATTGTGCAGGAGTTTGTGCAAAATACCATCAAATATGCCGAAGCGACAGAAGTAAGCGTAACTTTTACAAGAGAAAAGGATAGTTTTCTTCTTACTATTGCTGATAATGGTATTGGCTTTGACGTGAAGGAACATCAGTTTTCGGGCAATGGTTTAGGAAATATGCAGAAGAGGTGTGAGGAATGTGCAGGGCAATTTGCGATACATTCTAATAAAAATGGAACACAGTTAACCTGCAAGATACCTTCTGAATAGAATACGAAGAGTTACGTAGAACAGGTGCTTTACGATCACCTACATTTGTATAGAATAAATAAGTAAGTAAGTCATGATAAAAGTAGCAGTAGCCGAGGATAACGATTTTTTAGCAGAGTCCATCAAAGAGAAACTATCCCTGTTTGAGGGAGAAGTGAAATACAAGTTTAGAGGCAGGAATGGGAGTCATTTGTTGGCGATGCTAGAAAGCGATGCGAACTTGGATTTGATCCTTATGGACATTGAAATGCCGATGATGAATGGTATTGATGCCACCGAGTTGGTAAAGACAAAATACCCGCACATAAAAGTGGTCATGCTTACCGTGTTTGATGACGAAGAAAATATTTTCAATGCAATTCGTGCCGGAGCTGATGGTTACTTGCTGAAAGATGAATCTCCGAAGGCTGTTTTTGAAGGGATTCAGGAAATCATGAATGGGGGTGCTCCAATGTCTCCTGCAATTGCAGCAAAGACCCTTAAACTGTTGAGAAATCCATTGATGGAGACTCCAAGTGTTTCAGCAGAGGACTATGAATTAACCAAACGCGAGGTTCAGGTATTGGAACAATTGTGTACAGGGCTTGATTATAAATCCATTGGTGAGAACCTGAATATTAGTTCAGGTACGGTAAGAAAACATATAGAGAATATTTATAGTAAACTACACGTAAACAATAAGGTTGAAGCGATCAACAAGGCCAATAAAGAACGCTTAGTTTGAAGGTTACTGAGTAATTCCTTCAAGCATAAACATAAAGGCATATTCTCTAGCCACTTCTTTCAGGTATTCAAATCTACCACTCGCTCCACCGTGTCCAGCACTCATATTTGTGTGTAGCAAAACCAAATCATTATCCGTCTTTAACGCACGCAATTTAGCTACCCATTTTGCTGGCTCCCAGTATTGCACTTGTGAATCATGAAATCCGGTAGTGATCAACATGTTGGTATAATCCTGAGCCGTTACCTGATCATAAGGAGAATAACTCAACATGTAGTCATAGTACTTTTTTTCGTTCGGATTTCCCCATTCATCATACTCTCCAGTAGTCAACGGAATAGATTCATCCAGCATGGTAGTAACCACATCCACAAAGGGTACTTGAGCAATAATCCCATTGTAGAGATCAGGACGTTCGTTTGAAACAACACCCATCAACAAGCCTCCTGCAGATCCACCCATTGCGTAGCAGTGCTTTGCAGATGTATAGCCTTGTTCAATCAGGAATTCCGTACAATCAATAAAATCGTAGAAAGTGTTCCACTTTTTAAGGAGCTTGCCATCTTCGTACCACGGTCTTCCCAATTCTTGTCCACCACGAATGTGAGCAATGGCAAAGACAAATCCTCGGTCTAATAAACTGATTCTGGAGTTGCTAAAGTAGGGGTCTTCACTACTTCCATAACTTCCGTAAGCATATTGTAAAAGTGGTGTGTTTGGACCTAATTCTGTCGAGTTTTTGTAGACAATTGAAATTGGAACTTTCACGCCATCACGAGCGGTCGCCCAAAGTCTTTTGGAAGTGTATTGACTTGGATCAAAACCACCTACAATTTCTTGTTGTTTTAAGATGGTCTGTTCTTTTGTTTTTAAATCAAACTCAAAAGTAGTACCAGGAGTCGTAAGTGATGAATACCAGAACTTTAACTTAGAAGTTGCGTATTCTGTATTCCCGCTGGTATAAACTACGTACGATTCATCATAAAAAGGCACGAAGAAATCATCTTGTCCGTTTGAAGGAATGACTCTCAATTGAACAAGTCCCTCATTTCTCTCCTCTACTACAAGGTAGTCTTCTAGCACTGTCATGTACTCAATCAATACCTCTTCTCGATGAGGAATAAGGGGTTGCCAACAAGAAGCCTCGGTACAACCCACTTTTGCCGTCATGATTTGGAAATTGATCGCCTTGTCTTTATTCGTTAGAACATAAAAAATATCATCCTTTGCATGATAAACAGAATATTCCAGTCCTTTTGTTCTGGGGTGGAATACCTTGAATTTGCCATTCGGATCAGAAGAGGACAAGATTTGCGTTTCAGTTGTAAGTGTTGAATAGCTTTCGATCATGATGTAATCATCCGATTTGGATCGGAACACATAGGTAGAGTAGGTGTCATCAGCTTCAAAGAACACTTGTTCATCCTCAGAAGCCAGTTGTCCTAATTGATGCTTCATTACTTTGTCTGATCTCAGCGTTTGAGGATTTTGGGCACTGTAAAAAAGTGTTTGGTTATCATCCGCCCAAGCCAAACTTCCATCTCCATGTTGTAGAACTTCTGGGTAAATCTCTCCCGTTGCAAGATTCTTGATTTGGATATCGTATAACCTCCTGGAAAGCGTGTCAATGGAGAACGCCATCAATTCATTATTCGGACTGATTTCATACCCACCAATATCAAAATACTCATAACCTTTGGCAAGTTCATTACCATCCAGCAAGATTTCCTCTTGCGAGAAATCAGCGTCTTTTGAGCGCACATAGATCGGGTATTCACCACCTTCTATCGTCTTTGTTTTGTAGTAATAACCATTTCTAAAAATCGGAACACTTTCATCTTGCTCTTTAATGCGACCTTTTATTTCTGAATAGAGATTCTTTTGCAGGCTTTCAGTGGCTTTCATTTGAGCAGAGGTGTAATCGTTCTCTGCTTCCAGGTAAGTCTTTACCTCTGGGTTTTCTCTGTCATTGAGCCAATAGTAATTGTCAATTCGTTCATCCCCATGCATGGTCAGGGTGTGTGGTTCTATTTTGCAAACCGGTGCCGTCATTGTTTCAGTATTAGTGGTGCTGTTCTCTTCGTTAGTGGAATTGCAACTCCACAGTAACAAAGCAAGAGGTAGGATAAGTATGTTTTTCATAGTTAAAGAATTGCGACAAATATAGGTATTCCCACAATGACATAATTACGTCAACCCAATTATCTCTAGGTCTTTATTAGCATATGCTGAAGTAGAGAGGTGCTTGTTGACGGAGAGAGAAATAAGTTCGGTAAGCAAAGCAATGGTTTTGGGGTTAACAACTTTACGGTAAGAAACAATACTCACCTCACGAACAGGGATTGGCTTGTTAAATTTGCTGAGTTTCTTTTTTCTTTTTTGAGGCAAATCAAGACAGTAAAGTTCAGGAAGCAGCGTTAATCCTCCAAACTTATCCGTAATGTTGATCAGTGTCTCAAAAGAATTGGCTTCCAAATGAAGTTTGGATTCATCCAATTGTTTTTCCTGCAATTCGCATAGCGTTACCGACTGATTTCTGAAACAATGACCTTCCTCCAATAGCCAAACTTCTTTGTCTTTTACCTCCTTTGTTGTTATGTAGTCTTTTGAAGGATTTTCCAAGCCGTAGACGAGCATGGGCTCATAATACAGAATGTATTCTTCGATCGTCTCATTTTGTAAGGGCGTGGACAGGATTCCCAGGTCAATTTTATCCAGTGCCAATTGATGAACAATTTCTTCGGTCGTTATTTCAGCAATTTCTAACTTCAAATCGGGATAGGTTGTCATTATTTCGGGTAGTACTAAAGGAAGAAGTGATGAAGCAATGGTAGGGATAATGCCAATACGAAGTGTGCCGGATAAAGTAACTTTCTGATCTTGAATGTCCATGATCTCAGCTTGTAAGTTTAAAATAGCTCTGGCCTTTTCAATAAACTGCAGCCCTTGATCAGTCGTTTTAATCGGTTTTCGAGATCGGTCGAAAATTAGAAAGCCAATCTCTTCTTCTAATTTTTTAATCATTGCGCTAAGCGTGGCCTGTGTGATGTGGCAACTCTCTGCTGCCAGACCAAAGTGCTGATGACGGTGAACGGCTAGTACGTAGGATAACTGTTGAAAATTCATGATAGATATTACCTAACAAAGATATAGAAATTATCGTTTGTATCTATGTTTTGGTCGGGGTACATTTGTATTGTTAAGAAATTGGAAACAAAAAAAGAAAATTTATTATGACAATTACAGGACAAAAATTCCCAGACATCTCTGTTAGTGCAATGAGCGAAATGGGAGATACGTTTACCCTTAACGTGTTAAAAGAAGCAACAGAGAACAAGCAAAAGGTATTACTTTTTTGGTACCCAAAAGACTTCACTTTCGTTTGCCCAACAGAACTTCATGCATTTCAAGAAGCGCTAGGAGAATTTGAAAAGAGAAACGTCAAGGTTGTAGGAGCATCCTGCGATACAGCGGAGGTACATTTTGCATGGCTTAGTACCGCAAAGGACAAAGGAGGAATAGAAGGAGTAACCTATCCGATTTTGGCTGATAGTAACCGAAACCTTGCAAAAACCTTAGGCATTTTGGACAGCCAAACATCTAGTGATAATGAGGAGTTACTAGAAGGTGATCATGTAACTTACAGAGCAACTTATCTCATTGATGAGGATGGGGTAGTTTTTCATGAAGGTGTGAATCACATGCCCTTAGGACGAAATGTGAAAGAATTCCTTCGATTGATTGATGCTTACGCTCATGTACAGCAAAACGGAGAAGTTTGCCCAGCTAATTGGGAGGAAGGAAAGGATGCTATGAAAGCTGACTCAAAAGGAGTTGCAGCCTATTTATCAACCCACTAAAATTAAAAGCAATGTACACAGAACTAGAAGATGACAACCTCCTGGAAGTGGTGACAGAAAAAAAGAATGTCATCGTTCAATACGCAGCAGGGTGGTGTGGGAACTGTCGAATTATAAAACCAAAATTCAAGAAGTTCTCTCAGGATCATGAGAACTATGAGTTTGTGGTAGTGGATGCCGAGCGTTTCCCAAAGTCGAGAGGTATGGCAAACGTAGACAACCTACCCACATTTGCAGCTTTTACCGATGGCTCATTTGTTAACCAGATTCAAACCAATAAGGCCGAATCATTAAAAGAATTTATCGATGAAGTTACCAGCAATTAAACATATCCATAAATTTATAGAAGAAAAAGATGTTGACTTTGTGCATGAGGCAATTGAACTGCTTGAGCATGTTTCAGAAAGCCGAGGCTTAAAGGATGAAGAACTCGACACCATAGGGGAATTACTGTCCAATATGTATGGAGCGATTGAAGTAGAGAAAATGATCGCAGATGGAATGACCCAGAAGGAAGCACTCAATAAATTTATGGAGCGCGTTATGGGTTCAATTAACTGATAAAATAAACAATATGGAAAATTTGAATAGAATCGGATTAGATGCTGAAAAAAGTAAGGGTTTGATCAAACAACTAGAGGACTTATTGGCTAATTACTCGGTGTTTTACCAAAATACGAGAGGATACCACTGGAACATCAAAGGAGCTAATTTCTTTGAACTTCATGTGAAATTTGAAGAACTATATAATGATCTCATTTTGAAAATCGATGAGGTGGCCGAACGAATTCTCACTTTGGGAAGCGATCCTGAGCATCGTTTTTCTGCTTATCTATCGCTCAGCGAAATAAAGGAGGCAACTGACTTATCTGATGGAAAAATAGCCATTGCAGATATCTTAGAAAGTTTCAAAACTTTGTTAATCAAGCAGCGAGCAATTATGGAGTTCGCGGCTGAGATTGGTGATGAAGGTACGAGTGCCCTCATGAGTGATTACATTCGAGAGCAAGAAAAGCTAATTTGGATGTATTCTGCCTATTTGAAGTAAGTTCGGAATAAGAACAATTAGGTTGAGGGAGACAATGGTCTCCCTTTTCTTGTTTAGCGAATCAGGTTTGTGTGACCTCGAACTAATTGAGTCCCAATTTCACCAGCTTCTTGATAATCCAGTTTCCAAATGTACACTCCTTCTGGAGTAGGTTTGCCAAATTGATTTCCATCCCATAGCGTGTGAATGTCGTCCGTTTCAAAGACGATTTGTCCCCATCGATCAAAGATGATCAGTTCGTAGCTTTCAGGAACAATTCCAGAGAAAACAGGTCCAAAAAAATCATTAATTCCATCGTTGTTGGGAGAAAAAGTATTGGGTATAAAAAGAGAAAGTACATTCAGCACAGTAAGCTCTTTGCAAATGCTATCTAAGCATCCGCTTGTGTTCATGGAGGTCAGGCAAATGGTATACGAACTGGTGTCTTCCGGAAATTGGACTACTGGGTTTTCTTGAGTTGAGCTGAAGTAGTATCCATTACTGCCCATGATTTCCCAGCTAAATTGGTCAGAATCTGTAGAAGTATTGACCAAAGTCAGTTCACTATTTTCTGTAGTGATCAATTGTGGAGAATAGCTGAACGATGCCTCAGGAGTGGCTTCTGCATTGATGTAGTGAGAATATATACTTGTGGAAGAACACCCTTCTTGCGAAGTTACCGAGTAGCTGATATCATATACCCCTGCATCAAAAGTTTGTGAGACAGAGTTGCACGCTGTGCTTGTTGTTCCATTTCCAAAATCCCATAGACAAGCGGTAGCTGTGTTTTGTCCGATAAAAGTAACAGACAATGGCTCACAACCATACAGCGTATCAGCTACAAAAGTAGAAGTTGGTAAATGCCCAACGATCAAATCAAAGGTGTCGGGAACTCCCGGACAAGTACTAGATGAGGTGGGTGTAACTTCAAAACTAATGGTGTATGCGTTATTGGTTGTGTTGTTGGTAATGAAATCAGGGATATTACCTGTCCCAACGGTTCCAAAGCCAAAATCCTGTCCCGAAATTAACGACCACGAAGTTGTGCTGCTGGCTGGTTGCGAAACGAAGTTAGGCAACGAAACCAACTCTCCATGACATACCGTGTCATCTGGTGTTGGATTAACTGTGGGTCCACTTGCGATTGCTACGGTAGCACCGGAGGATACGGTACAAGATGCGCTGGAGTTAAAGGTGATGTTGTAGTTTCCTGTAGCGCTTGTCGATGGCATAATTTCGCCATTCAATGGATTGATGGATAAACCACTGGGAGAGGCAGAAAAAGTCCCTCCTGTAGGCCCAGTAACAGTGGGCTGGACTGGGGAATCTACAGTGCAATAGGTTGAAGCAGGGTAGTTCACACTTACGGAGTCGTTGACCGTAAGGTTAAAAACGTGCGTGCCGGTATGTGAACCACATCCACTTGTAATGGCACTAGAAGATGTTGATGTTAAGGTTACAGTATAAGTGCCTGGAACAGTATAGGTGTGGGTTGGATATTGTAGATTTGAGCTGTTACCATCTCCAAAATCCCATGACCATTGATCAGGACAAGGGTATGAGGTGTCATAGAAGTCATACTCTCCAAAGTTTCCAGTGCATTGACCAAAGCCATTGGTGTTGATAGAAGCATCGCAAATGGTCCAGTTGTCTACCGTAGCTCCATAATTGTTGCACTGTGTCCCAGTGCTAATTCGAAAACGGAATTCGACTTGAGGAACACCGCCTAGTGATGCAATACATTTTCTAACGACAATCCAATTGGAGGGGGCTCCTGTGCCGCTAAAACAGCCTCCCACATTTCCTCCCCAGTTGTCTGGATAATTATACCAGTTTTGTTCGTAGCACCCACCATTTCCTGCAGGCGGTGAAACGATTTGCCATGAAGCACCTCCGTTCGTGCTGTATTCCATCCAAATTTCATCGTAGCTTGTGCTGGCTTCATTGCTCCAATAAAAGTTGAACTCGAGATAGGGATCGGTGATTTGAGAGAAATCGTAAACAGGCGATCTGGCCCAGGAATCTTCGTTTGAGTTGTAGGTACTGTTGGGAGTATTACCGCCTAGAATGAGACATTTTCCGCCTCCGGTGATATCATCAACAATATGCAGTTTATTGGGGTTGTCGTAGGTCCAAGAGGAGTTTGTACCTCCAAAAGTCCAAGGATTTGAAGCATCGAAGTTTTCACTTACGCAGCCATTTGCTGGGACTACGATCTGTCCAGTCGCCAAAAAAGCTGAGAGTAAACCAAGCGAGAGAAAAAGAACTCGCAACAACATTTCAAAGCAGGTTTTGTTTTCCAGTGGATGGTTTCAGTTTTCTATTGAAAACATCTAGGATATCACCAACTGGATTACTGCAAAGGTAAGGTAGTTCAACCAAAAATGAGAATTGAAATAAGAATAAATTGTTAAGAATGAATGGGTTAAACAAAAAGAGCGGACTTTCAAGTCCGCTCTTTTTAAAAGCCACTTACTTACTTGAGGGTATAGCCAATAGAAAAGGAGAAGGTTCTTCCTTGTCTCAAGTAATCATAAACTTGAGGTTCTGCATTATAGGCCTCGTAGAACCTCCTTTTAGCATTCGTCTCACTGTCTAGGATGTTTTGAACCGTTAAACTTCCTTTCCATTGCATATTCTTTCCAAACTTCTTACTGATCTTAAAGTTTAAACTGTGGAAGGGTTGTTCGTATACATCAGGAATAATTCCTGTACCGATAACTGCAAGGCGTTTTCCTTGGACATTATAACTGAGGTTGGCATCGATACCTAAAGAATCTTGACCGAAGGAAACAAAGCCGTTAATCATGAATGGAGACTGACCAAACATGGGGCGGTAATCATCAATTACTTCCCCTTCTCTAGCATAACTTTCACGAACTTCTTTCTCGGTTTGTCCATTCAATACTACTTTGTTCATGTCAATTCTTGATTCAACATAGGTGAAGTTGGCACCCAGATATAACTTTTTATAATCTTCCTCTTGCCACCCAATTCGCTTTCTGACCTCAAACTCAACACCATAAACATCTGCTTCACCAGCATTTGTAGGTTGGATATCATTAGGTGAGGTTTCAAAAACGGCAATTTCAATTGGGTTAATAAACTTTTTATAGAATACGCTGGCACTCAATACTTCTGTTCTTCCATAAAAATATTCCCATCTCAAATCTGCGTTGTGAATGGTTGTTTGCAAGAGATCAATATTTCCATTAAAGGTTCTTCCTTGAATTGGATCGTAAATCTGGGCGTTGGATTTCTCCCTAAACGAGGGTCTTGCTAGTGTCTGAGAATAAGAAGCTCTTATGTTCATCGTTTCAAACAAAGAGTCTTTTATTGCATACACAAGGTTGACAGCAGGTAGAAAGTTAAGTTCATTGAGGGTTTCAGCATTGTTAAGCTCTATGGAGTTGTCAAAATTCACCCCAGTGTACTTATAAATTGCCTGTTCGACTCTTACACCGTAAATTGCCTTTAACTTTTCGTTTACGGGATACTCATGCATAGCGAATCCACCGATAACTAATTGAGAACCCTCAAAAGTATTTGCAAATTGACGCTCTCCATCTCCAAATGTTCCTGAATCTGTTTCTGCTGTCCAGATATTCTCTTCTTCGAAGAACCAGTTTGGATCATTAGGAAGGTTGACGATTTTTTCAACTCTAAAGATGTAATCCAAGATTCGATAATCTCTTTGCTTGTAAGTTTCAGCTCCTCCAAATTTAATTTTTGATTCAAGAGAATCTTTTGTCTTATAGGAATATTCAAAGTCAAACTTAGCGTTCAAATTAGTTTCATTGAGATCTCTATATATTCTGAGTATTTCGGCTCCAACACTTTGGTTGTATTGATATAAGGTGTTGTTTTCGTCTACAGGGTCTGGAACTTCTTCAAGTACAGTACTTCTGATATCAGGATCATTTAAAGTAGCAAGAGAAGGAGACAGACTCCAGTTTGCCATCCATTTATTCTTCTTTAGTGTGTGTTTTCCTGATAAGTTGATGTTCGTTACTGACCTCTGGGTATACTGCAAACTTTGTTTTACCAGAATTGCAGGATTTTCTTCAAAGTTTTGTTCACGTTGACTAGTTGCACTTGACTGACCATTTTGAGTATGGAAAACGTTTAAAGACAACTTATGCACTTTGTTAATCTTAATGGATTGACCTAACAGTGCAGACCAAATTACATTGTGTGTTCCAAGATCACCTGCAGTTTTTCTGTCTGCAAAGAGTTCATATTGACTACTATCTGGATACTTTCGATAGGCGTTGAACTTTGCATTCTCATAGAAGGTGTAGTTATTCTGGTAGTTCAGGTATAAGTTATAACCGTAGTCGATATCCTTTTTGTCGCTGTTGATTTGATTTCCGAACCCGAATGAATAACTCTGATTCATCAAGGCAGTTCCAGATTCAACCGCCATTTGTGGATTGAATGATTTGGTAAGGTCCGTAAGTCGTTGCTGTTCAGCTGGATCCCCGGTAGATGGATCTGGAAAAGCTGTGTTTGGATGTACTGGAAGAGCTCTAGTACCATCGTCAAAACCAAGAAAATCTGTACTACTTTTAGAATAAAGAATGAAGTCAGGGTTAAAGGTTGTAATTGAATTATAGCCAAACCCTGCTGAAAAGCTCAGCGTTTTCTTAGAAGGGAAGTCTTTGGTGACGATGTCAACCAGCCCTCCCGTATAGTCTCCTGGTAGGTCTGGTGTAAAGGTTTTATATACCGTAATGTTGTCAATAAGATTGGTTGGGAAAATATCCATTTGGATGGTGTTACGATCAGGGTCTAGTCCAGGAATTACCATTCCGTTTAGGATTGTTTTAGTATATCGATCTCCCAATCCACGAACATATACGTATTTTCCGCCTTCTACAGAAACCCCTGTAACACGTTTGATTACTTCACCAGCATCACCATCGCCTGTTTTTTTCATTTGTTCCGAAGAGGTTCCATCTACCATGTTCGTGGATTTCATTTTCTCACGATCAAATGCTGCCATGGTGTTGGATGCTTTCTTTTCTGCAGTAACTGTAAACTCAACTAAAACTTCGTTGGAAGTTCCTAGTTGCACATTTTCAACAATTGTTTCATCAGCAACTAGTGTAAACTCTTTTTCTGTATTCGCGTAAGAAGTAAAGGAGTATACAATTGTGTAAGTTCCAGGTTCAAGTTTGAGTGTATAGTTACCATCCAAATCTGAAGTAGTTCCTTTAGAAACATCTCCTTTTACATAAATGTTTGCAAACGGTAGCGTTTCTCCGTTGGTCTTGTCGGTAACCTGACCTCTTAGTATTCCCTTTTGTCCAAGTGCTACAATTCCCGAAAAAATAAGAATTGAAATGAAGATTAATCTTGTTGTCATTGGTTAGTGAGTATTAAAGAAAAAATCCAATGCGGTTTTTACCGCATTGGATTATATTATTCAATATGAAAATCTATAAATTAAAGTTTACCTTTCATTGCAGTCCATGTCCACGAGAATACTGACTCGTTAGCTCCAACTGTAGCTGCAGTTACAACAGCAGATCCAGAAGTAGTTACGGCAGTCTCCGCAGTAGCTTCCTGAGAAGAAGTACAGATATCGTTTGACTCCAATTCAACTGATCCATTGTAAACGTCAATTACGTCTGCAATTGTGTTTGTTGAAGTAACGAACTGACAGTTCGAAATAGTTAGCGATGGAGAAGCATCTGTTAAGTTTGAGTAAGCATCTGTTTTTACCGTACAAGTTGTTGTGTCAGAAAAAGAAGATCTGAACTTAAGAACTTTTCCAGTGTAACCTTCAAAAGCAATGTTTGAAAGCGTTCCTTGCGTTTTTGATTTTAAATCTCCACCAGTCTTTGTTGAGTATCCTTTAACAGTTCCGTTTGATAAAGTGAAGAATCCATTAGTCAATGTTCCTTCAGGACCATCAAGTTCTAACGCTTCATCTGTATTATCATTTTGTACAACTACCCAGTTGTCAACAGTACCAGCATAGTTTTGATCTACATCTAATCCGTCATCTTGAACGAAAGCAATCAAAGCATTGTCAACGTCTACTGTTCCACCAAAGAACTCGATTCCGTCATCTAGGTTAGAAACGATTTCAATGTTGCTAATTGAAGTTCCAGATCCAACACCTGCCAAAGTAAGTCCTTGGATTTCTGAACCAGCACCTAAGATAGAACCGCTGTGTCTAATAGATACGTAAGACATTGTTCCAGAGTTATCGTTTGAAGTGGTTCCTCCATAATAGCTGTATGTTGTTGTAGCAGGAATTCCTTCTACCTGAGCTTCGTCATCACCATCAGCAGCAGAGATTGGAGCAGCTCCAAGAATAACAACACCACCCCACTTACCAGCGTCAGTCTCATCAAGGTTTGTTCCTGAAGTTTGACCAATTTCAATATCATCCAATACAGAAGTAAAGATGATTGGAGAAGATGAAGTACCAACAGCGTTTATCATAGATCCTCTAGCAACGATCAAAGCAGAAGCGTTAGCTCCAGAACCTTCCTGTCCTTTAATGATAGTTCCAGCCTCAATTGTAAGGGTAGCTCCATTATCAACAACTACAAGACCGTCCAACTCATAAATTTTGTCATTAGTCCAAGTAGTGTTAGAAGTAATTGATCCAGTCACTACTTCATTTGTTTCTTCTTCTTCAGGGTATTCACAAGACCCGTCATCTTTTTTTGCTTTTTCGTTGTAGTTTGTAGCAGTCTCATCCGTACATCCTTTTTTACAAGAAGTCATAGAAACAGAAGCAACTACCAAAGCAGCTAATCCGATTTTTGTAATGTTTTTTGTGTTCATCTTTTTGTGTTTAGTTTGATTGAATTTCACGATGCAAAAATGAGTCAATCAATTTAACTGCTGCTTACCTGAAAATTATGAGTAAATAAACGTTGTGTTACCTTAATGTTATGAGTTGAGAATAATTAAACTTTACCCCATGAATGAGTCGAATACTGCGGAATGTTGTTTTGCTAATTGATTGATAGTAAGCACTTTGTTTATTTGTTAAGTTCATTGTTAACAAAATGTGAATGGTTTCATGTTCTTTTAAGAATGTAATAAACGGGGTTTAAAGTTCAGGTTAATCACTGCGAATATATTTGCCGTGAACAAATGAATGACCATGAACAAGATTCTTATAGCAGATGATGATCCAGAGATTCAAACGTTTCTCACTTATAATTTCGAAAAGGAAAATTATAGGGTGCACAAAGCTTCCAATGGGCAAGAAGCCGTTGAAAAAGCAGGTATGATTCGTCCAGATATTATTCTGATGGATTTAATGATGCCAATAATGGATGGCGTAGAAGCTACTTTTCATATAAAGAATAATGAGGATTTGAAAGGGATTCCAGTCATTATGATTTCAGCTAGGTCAGAAGATTATTCAGTCATCGCTGGATTAGATGGAGGAGCAGACGATTATATTGTTAAGCCAGTTCGTTTTAAAGTCTTGCTTAAGAAAATAGAGGCGCTCCTGAAAAGAAGATCGAAGACTTCTAAGGTTAACTTTTCAGAAGAATATAATGATGGCAGACTTTACTTAAATAGAGCCTCTCATGAGGTTAAGTTTAATGGAGAGTTTGTTGAGTTAGCCAACAAAGAGTTTGATCTCGTATCGTTGTTAGTTTCTCAACCTGAAAAAGTCTTTTCAAGGGATGAGATTTTGAATAAAATCTGGAATAGAGAAGTGTTGGTTGGAGAACGAACGATTGATGTTCACGTCAGAAAACTTAGGTCTAAATTCGGTAAGGAGTTCATTAAGACAGTTAATGGAGTGGGATATAAATACATTGTGAGAAATAGTGAGCAACAAAAAACGAATACTATCTAAGTGGAATAATTTTCCAATATTCTATAAAACGCTTATTTCTTTTATTAGCATACTCTTGTTATGCTTTATTGTTTTTGCCTTCTGGAATGTAATGATGGTGAAAAAACAAGGGTTAATTGACTTAAAAAAGGAGCTGTATAAGATAGAAAGCGATATCAACTTGTCTGGTGTGGCAGCCAATCAATTTCTTTTTTGGGATACAAAAGATACACCTTTTTACATTAATGGTTCTTCTGACAACATCACGAATTTTCATGCTAGTATATCTAAAACAAAAGAGGACGTCATTGCGCTGAAAGAATCTTCTGGCTTAAGAAATGCCGAAATCAAAGAAAAGTTATCACAGATCGAGGATGACCTAGACAAACTGGTGGTCCTGTTTGAGCAGACAAAGCAAGTTATGCTTAAAAAAGGCTACTATAATTATGGGATAGTTGGTGAATTTCGAAGCATAGCGCATGACTTAGAAGAGAATAATACAGGGATCATTAGTATGGACAATTTACTTATGTTGAGAAGACATGAGAAAGATTACCTACTAAGAAGCGATGTGAGTTACGTACGAAAATTCGTCAATCGAATGGCAGATGTTACCAATAGCGTGAACCATCAGAGTATTTCAACGCTTGAAAAGAAAGCCATCATCAATGAACTTCAGACTTACCGAAGACTGTTCATCAGTTATTATCTTTTAGACGTTAAGATTTCTGGTAAAGATGGATTATTACAGCAATTCTCTTTAGCGTCTAAAGATGTTCAGGCTCAGTTAGCAGCTATGGATGAACAGCTAGATTTTTACGTACTTGAAATGGACAAGTTCTACTCTGTGGTGCTTATTGTTATCATGATTCTATTGGTTGGGTTAACCTTTTTCTTCATTTATCAATTGTCTAGAAGTTTGTCTGACCCCATTCGAAAGTTGAATGTGGGCATTCGTGGTTTTGTGGAAAGTAACTTTGAGTCCAAGTCGTATTTGGGATCTAGAAGACGAACGGATGAGATTGGTTCGTTGACGAATAATTTTTATCGTTTGCAAATCGAGATTGCGGATACATTCAGAAAGTACAGGGAAGATGCTGAAATTAAGCACGGGAAACTAGTCCGTCAGAAGGAAAGAATCGAGATTCAGAAGTTTTTGTTAAACGAACACCGTGAAATGCTTTCTGAGACCAACAAAAGGATTCAAGAAAGTTTGAATTATGCGCAGAGAATACAGAATAACCTACTACCAACATTAGACAATAACGTGCTAGAAGTTCCTGGTTTTGAATTATGGTACAAACCCAAGGATGTGGTAAGCGGGGATTTCTACTGGTATCACAAGAAAGGAGACTATGTTTATTTGGCATTAGCTGATTGTACAGGACATGGAGTACCAGGTGCTATTCTGAGTGTGCTTGGAATCAGTATGTTGGATGCAGCGCTAAACCAGCGAGACCTAGATCTTCCTTCTGAAATTTTATCCTTTACCAATGAAGAAATTATCAGGATTCTCAATAAAGAATCATCGGGAGATGCTCTTTTTGATAGTATCGATATGTCTCTCATTCGTTTGGATACCAAACGAAAGGAGCTGATTATTTGCTCCGCAAATACAGACTACGTAATCATTTCTGAAGGCAAAGTCTTAAGAAAAAAGCCTTCTAGATGTTCAGTTGGCTCCTCGCATTTATATGGTTACAGTGGAAATTATTACGAAGATGATATCTACAACTACAAAGATTTAGATGGAATTTTCCTCTATTCTGATGGAATTGTAGATCAGTTTAGCGAGCGAACAAATAAAAAGTTCAAATGGAGAAGGTTTGCCGCCATCCTAGCAGAAGGTGGTCAATTAAACGAAGTAGTGAGCAAAGTTAGAATGGAAGTGAGTAGGTGGAAAGGTTCAAAAGAGCAAACGGATGACATCACATTAATTGGGGTTTCACTCAATGATCTTGTCATTCCTCGTACTTCAGTAGAAACAAAAGTAGAACCTAAAGTTACCGAAGGCGTTCAACAGATTTGACCAATTCTTCGTCTTTCTTGATTCTTCTGTTCGCCAAAAAAGTGAATGCAAAGGCAGCTACTGGAAGATAAAGCCCAAATTGATATTTGATTGATTCTTCTGAAACAGATAGGTCGCCTGCAATGGTTGAAGTGTCAATAAATAGCATCACGACCATTCCAAGAATTAACAAGTAGTTGATCTTTCCTAGGTTTAGTTGACGTTTACGATTCTTAAATTGAGTGATGCCAAACAGCGCCAATCCAATGATAAGCCCAATAACAATATAGTACGGAAACCAAACCGTAGCACTTTCTGATTTAGGCGATAACCCAAACAGGTTAAAAGTTGTATCTCCTGATTCCATTGGATAAACTGCAAAAGGTAGAGCAAGTGTTAAGGACATGCTAATGATAACTAATGCTAAGTAAACGGTTTGCGCTCTCTGCCACATGATTCTAGTTTTTTGCAAATATACACGTTCCCTCAAAAGACCTAAGGATAAAAAAAAATATAAATGCACTGACCAATATAAATTAATTGTATATTTGCGTAGTGTTAAGTCAAGGCGAGCACAATTCTCTGTGTCCATCCAGCTTGACGTTTTCAATACAGATTTTGAAATAATTCAATAAAGACAATCACTATTTTTCTTATATGTACGATATTACGCAATTGAGCAGCCTGAAGTTGGCTGAGTTGAAGGAGATTGCCCAAAAACAAGGGCTTACAAAGTATGACAGGCTAAAAAAACAAGACTTGATCTACAAGATCTTAGACGAACAAGCAGAAGCACTGTCAAAGAAATCAGAGGGGGCAGATAAGGGTTCTCAAGGAAAGAGACCGAGAAAGAATACGAATCCGTCAAATCGACCATCTAATGATTCTAATCCTAACTCCAATCGGAATAATAACAAGGATAATAAACCTGCTAATCAGAAAGGAGGACGAGGTGGAAGAAAACCAGCTGATGAAAAGAAGGAGGATTTATTTAGCTTGACTGAAACGCCTGATGACAAGAAAGACGGTAAGGGTCAGTCAAACCAAAAGAACAATAAGTCTGATAACTCTTCGAATTCTTCGGATAATAAGAATAGTAACAAAAGCAATAGCGGCAATAATAACAATAACAACCGTCAGAATAATAACAATAACAACAATAACCGTAACCACAGAAAAGACAATAACAACGGTAAGCATAAAAAGCAAGAGAAGAGAGATCCAGCGCTAGAGCATGGTTATAACTTTGACGGAATGGTCTTTAACGAAGGTGTTTTGGAGTTAATGCCAGAAGGGTATGGTTTCTTAAGATCTTCAGACTATAACTATCTCAATTCTCCTGATGATGTTTACGTATCTCAGTCTCAAGTGAAAATGTACGGACTGAAAACTGGAGATACGGTGAAGGCGATGATCAGACCTCCAAGAGAAGGAGAGAGATATTTTCCGTTGATAAGAGTAGAAAAAGTAAACGGTAGAGACCCAGAATGGATTAGAGACCGTGTGCCTTTTAAGTTTCTTACACCATTGTTCCCAGATGAAAAGATTAATTTAACAGGACATGATAACGAGTCGATGAGTACACGAATCATGGACTTGTTTTCACCCATCGGAAAAGGACAGCGTGGAATGATCGTTGCACAACCAAAAACAGGTAAAACGGTTTTACTTAAAGATGTAGCCAACGCGATTGCAGCCAATCACCCAGAAATCTACCTTATCGTTCTATTGATTGATGAACGACCAGAAGAGGTGACGGATATGCAAAGAAGTGTGAAAGCAGAAGTTGTGGCTTCTACCTTTGATGAACCTGCAGACAGACATGTAAAAGTGGCTAACATTGTTTTGGAAAAAGCCAAACGAATGACCGAAAGCGGTCACGATGTATGTATTCTGTTAGATAGTATCACGCGTTTGGCGAGAGCATACAATACCGTTATGCCAGCATCTGGAAAAGTGCTTACTGGTGGTGTGGATGCGAATGCGTTACAAAAACCAAAGCGTTTCTTTGGAGCCGCAAGAAAAATCGAAAACGGAGGTTCTTTAACCATTCTTGCTACAGCTCTAACAGATACTGGTTCGAAAATGGATGAGGTGATCTTTGAAGAATTTAAAGGAACAGGTAACATGGAGCTTCAGTTGGATCGAAAAATTGCCAACCGTAGAATTTTCCCAGCTATCGATATCTTGGCTTCTGGAACACGAAGAGAAGATCTGTTAATGAGCAAAGAAGAATTACAGCGTGTTTGGCTGTTGAGAAAATACTTGGCAGACATGAACCCAATTGAAGCAATGGAGTTCTTAAAAGATAGAATGGCAGGAACATCCAGCAATGAGGAGTTTCTTGTTTCTATGAACGGCTAAAAAAGAACAACGCTATGCGCGTATCAAAAGTGAAGTACAAAGATTTGCTGGAAGCAGTCGATAAATTTGATAAAGCAAATATCAATACTTCTTGTGCTTCAATTCCTGAAGAAAATGACTTAGAAGAGTTTCTGGATGAAATGATTCATCCAGAAAGCTTTTCCAATAAAAGTATCCTCGGGATTGATATTTTCCAATACAGTCAATACGAATTAAAGAAACAGACCTTAATACCTTTTTTGTTTAAACTTATTCAAGACGCTGTTTTTGAGAATACAGTCGAAAGTAACGGGTATTTATTTCAGAAAACATCAAACACTAGGTTAGAAAAAGAGTTTATTCATACCGGGGATGGTGGTTTTCAGATTTTAGACACTCCGTTGCATGCCGTTTGTTTAGCTGTTAATTACGAATTGTTTATTCGATATTATAATTCGTTTCATTTTTATCCGAAATTGAGAAAGTTGATCGGTCCCGTATCCTTCAGGTATTCGATTTCTTCTGGAGCTATTTTTCAGTTCAACCAGAATTACTTTGGTCCGGGAATTATCAACTGTGCTCGGATGCTTTCCAAAGATGATCTCAATCGTTGTTTGATGGATCAAAGTACACACGATTGGTTCTTGCACACCATGATGGGAGTGGAAAATTTACAATTCATTTCAATTGAAGACATTGCTACCTATCCTCAATTTGCGCTTTACGACAGGAAGAATGCCAACGAGCATGAAATGATCTTTCCGCATGAAAAGGACTTCTCCTTTCAGAAAATAATTTCTACAGACGTTCAACAGATTGGAGAAATTAAAGCCAAGCATACTACGTTAAATATTTACAACCTTCACCTTCAATTCTTAGGTTCCATTCGCGAAGCCAAAGACAAGCCGATTGTAATTACAATTGGTAACCTCAATTTGAGTGGTATTGACTGATTGCAGGGAATTGCACATTTGCTCCTTAATAAGTTGAATAAGATTGATTTAACGTTTCGAGATTTGAAGACTAAATTTACTACGTAATTAAATCTTAGATCTGAGTATGCCAAGAGGGAAAAAGAAGACTGAAAAGAAAATTTTCGTTTTAGACACATCCGTAATTTTACACGACCACAATTCCATTATTAGCTTCGATGAGCACGATGTTGCCATCCCGATTACGGTGCTAGAGGAGTTGGATAACTTTAAAATCGGTAACGACACCAAGAATTTTGCTTGTAGAGAGTTTATTCGAGTGCTTGATAAGTTGTCTAAAAACCAAACACTTTTGGATTGGGTGCCACTAAACGGAAGTGATAAAAAAGGAAAGTTTAAGATCATCATGCAAAATGAGAACGGTGATCTGGATGCAGAAAAAGTATTTGGTAAAAACAAAAACGATCATAAGATTCTTAACGCTGCACTGACACTCAAAGAGCAAGAGCCAGGTAGAAAGGTGATTTTGGTGAGTAAAGACATTAACCTGAGGCTCAAAGCCAAAGCGCTTGACCTGCAGGCTGAAGATTACGAAACCGGAAAGATCAAGGAAGAGAGCACGGGATATACTGGACAAACGGTGATAGAGAATGTTGATCCAGCCGTGATTCAGGAGTTGTACAAAAATAACGAGACCACCAATATTGAGGTCTTGGGAGATCAAAAAATCGATAATGGGTTCTACATCCTTAAGAATGACAAGAACTCCATCCTATGTTTTTTCAACCCCATCAAGCAAGTCATTGAGCGGGTAGAGAAACAATACGTTTATGGCATCAAGCCAAAAAATGCAGAGCAGACCTTTGCGATGCATGCTTTGCTCAACGATGATATAAAGCTCGTTACCCTTCAGGGAGTTGCAGGTACTGGAAAAACATTGCTGGCGTTGGCTTCAGCATTAGAAAAGAGCAATAAATACCATCAAATCATTCTGGCGAGACCTATCGTTCCGTTGAGTAATAAAGATATCGGTTTCTTGCCCGGGAGTGCAGAGGATAAGGTAAATCCCTATATGCAGCCTTTGTTTGATAACCTGTCTTACATTAAGAATCAATTTGGTGAGAACGAAAAGAAGACCAAGAAAGTTCAGGAAATGGAGCAAGACGGTAAGTTGAAAATTACAGCGCTTGCTTTCATTAGAGGACGTAGCTTGTCGAATGTTATTTTTATTGTGGATGAGGCACAGAACCTTACACCGCATGAAGTGAAGACCATCATCACGCGTGCAGGAGAAAACACCAAAATCATCTTTACAGGAGACGTACATCAGATTGATACACCATACCTCGATGAACAGTCAAATGGGTTGAGTTATATCATTGATCGCCTCAAGGGGAATGAACTTTTTGCGCATATCTTGCTAGAAAAAGGCGAAAGAAGTGAGTTGGCTAATCTGGCGAATGAACTGCTTTAAAAATCTTAGTTTTCTGTAAAAGAGACTTCAATTGTCACTTCGAGCGGAATGCAATGCAGATATGAAGTCTCACGCTCTTGTTGTAGAGATTCCTCCACTCGGTAAACCCTCGGTCGGAATGACAACGAAAAACGGAAGCTCATCATTTGTCATTTCGACTGAAGCGAAGCGAAGAAACATAAGTTCGGCAAAGCCAAATCTCCAGCTCAAATGATCCATTGCCAAAATAAAGTTGGCTATAACTTTATTTCAGGAATTAACAATTCATAGAATTTATGCAAATGCATAGATTTAAGTGGTGAACGATTTGTTCAGTATTCAAGAAGTAGATAAATTAGCGACCTTAATTGACTTCTATGAAAAAGATATTACTACTATCCCTAGTTACTCTTGTTACTCAGTATTTCGTAGCACAAAGCGTTCCACAGAAGATAAACTATCAAGCAGTTGCGCGCAACTCCAGCGGTGATTTAGTAACCAACTCATCGGTGAGTGTAGATGTTACTATTCTCTCAGGAAGTGCAACAGGCACGGTTGTTTATGAAGAAACGCATGCTGTAACAACCAATAATTACGGTCTCTTTTATTTTAAAATCGGTGAAGGAGCAGTTATATCAGGTTCTATGGCTACCATCTCATGGG
This sequence comes from uncultured Flavobacteriales bacterium, assembly GCA_964387945.1. GTDB lineage: Bacteria > Bacteroidota > Bacteroidia > Flavobacteriales_D > Parvicellaceae > Parvicella. The sequence goes on from CAYLYX010000015.1 coordinate 63,701, forward strand.
GGAATGCCAGTCATTTTTTGAATGTTCAGGTAAATGGAGATGACTTGGGAACAGTTCAATTGGTTAGCGTACCTTATGCTTTACAAGCAGGTAATGCGGCATCGATTGCTGGAAACGTAGTGAATACGACCGCGCCTACCAACGGACAGGTTTTGGTCTTTAACGGAACATCAGGAGAATGGGAGGCACAGTCGCCATCTGGTTCCGCAGGAGCCAATTCAATCCTAATCTCTACAGTAGAAAATCCTGGAACCAACTGTACGAATGGAGGTTATTTTATGGAGTACGGAACGGATGATGATTTAAGTGGAGTGCTTGATCCAGGAGAAGTTGATGGAAGTTATTATGTATGTAATGGTAATGATGGAGTAGACGGGGCAGACGGAGTCGATGGCGTTGACGGTACCTCATTAGTATGGCTAGGCAGTTTGGCTACAGCCCCGGGATCGCCCAACTTAAACGAAGCGTATTATAACACAACTACAGGTCAGTCAGAAGTTTGGAATGGAAGTGCATGGCAAGTTATAGCCGTTGATGGTGTTGATGGAGCAGACGGAGTAGATGGTGTTGACGGTACCTCATTGTTATGGTTAGGGAGCTTAGCTACTGCTCCGGGCTCACCCAACTTAAACGAAGCATATTATAACACAACTACTGGTCAGTCAGAAGTTTGGGATGGAAGTGCATGGCAAGTTATAGCCGTTGATGGTGTTGATGGAGCAGACGGAGT
>CAYLYX010000015.1:64530-65604 GCA_964387945.1 uncultured Flavobacteriales bacterium
GGCAAGTTATAGCCGTTGATGGTGTTGATGGAGCAGACGGAGTAGATGGTGTTGATGGAACCTCATTGGTTTGGCTAGGCAGTTTGGCTACAGCCCCGGGATCGCCCAACTTAAACGAAGCGTATTATAACACAACTACAGGTCAGTCAGAAGTTTGGAATGGAAGTGCATGGCAAGTTATAGCCGTTGATGGTGTTGATGGAGCAGACGGAGTAGATGGTGTTGACGGTACCTCATTGTTATGGTTAGGGAGCTTAGCTACTGCTCCGGGCTCACCCAACTTAAACGAAGCATATTATAACACAACTACTGGTCAGTCAGAAGTTTGGGATGGAAGTGCATGGCAAGTTATAGCCGTTGATGGTATTGATGGAGCAGACGGAGCGGATGGCAACACTTGGACAGTGGGCACAGGAGCTCCAACAGGTGGAGTAAATGCTGGAGACATGTATTTGGATGACGCTACAAACGATTTCTATTCGTTTGATGGTTCAGTTTGGAACCTAGAAGGAAACTTGAGTTCAACAGAAACAACTACAACTTTAGTAGATAATCTTGACGGTACCTTTACCTATACGAGTGAAGATAACACCATGACAACCTTTGATGCGAATATAGACGATGCAGATGCTGATCCGAATAACGAGATTCAAAATATTAGTATTTCAGGTAATACAGTAGGAATAGATGGTGGTGGAACCGGTTTTGATCTCTCAACTACTACTCCAACTACGAGCGATGTATTGACATGGACGGGTTCATCGTGGGAGGCTCAGGCGGCTTCATCGGGAGATGATTGGGGGTCTCAGACGGCTGTGTCTGATGGGACGACCATCACAGGAAACGGAACATCAGGAAGTCCATTGACTGGTGCGACTTCTACGCTGGTAGATAACACAGATGGGACGTTTACTTATACCGATGAGACAGGGTCATCATCCACCTTTGATGCAAACATTGACGATGCAGATGCTGATCCAAATAACGAGATTGAATTACCTACACAAACTCCTGCAGATGCTGGTTTATTCTTACAGGCAGATGGTTCTGGCGGAGTGACTTATGTAGGGGATA
>CAYLYX010000015.1:65704-67638 GCA_964387945.1 uncultured Flavobacteriales bacterium
ACGTAGATGATGCGGATAACGATCCGAACAATGAGATTGAATTACCAACACAATCGCCTGGAGACGCTGGTTTGTTCTTACAGGCAGATGGTTCTGGCGGAGTGACTTATGTAGGGGATAACGTAGATGATGCGGATAACGATCCGAACAATGAGATTGAATTACCAACACAATCACCTGGAGACGCAGGTTTGTTCTTGCAGGCTGACGGTTCTGGAGGAGTAACTTACGTAGGCGATAATGTGGACGATGCTGATAATGATCCAAACAACGAGATTGAATTACCGACACAATCACCCGGAGACGCTGGTTTGTTCTTACAGGCAGATGGTTCAGGAGGAGTGACGTATGTAGGAGTGACTGGAGATGGCAACGGAATCTACGATGGAAATGGAACTACACCTTCCAATACAGCAGTTACGGTTACCGATAATATCAATTTTGATGCGAATACATTATATATAGACGGAACGAATGATCAAATTGGAATAGGACTGAGCCCAACAAATGTTTCCAAGTTGGAAGTTGCATCTTCTAACGAAGAGCGTACCGCACATTTTTCTAATGCTGGAAATGGAAACGCTGCTATGTATGGTATTACTTCCGAATCAGTTGGTACTGGAGGAGCGAATGTTGCAAATGTTGGTGTCAACGGTTCAGCTAATGGAGCCTCAGTTCAGGACATAGGTGTAAGAGGTGCTGCAGATGGAATTGTTGATTCTTATGGTGTGTATGGAGAAGGTATTGGAACTGGTGCAAATAACTATGGTGTTTATGGTAGCGCGACAGGAGCAACAAATAACTACGCAGGATACTTTGATAATGGAGATGTATATATTCAGAATGGTCTGATTCTACCTACTGGAGCAAACGCTGGATATGTATTGACTTCTGATGCTACTGGAAATGCAACTTGGCAACCAGCTTCTGGTGGAATCACCTCTTTAAATGGTCTTACCGGTGCTACCCAAACATTGGCAAATGGAACAACGGGAACGGCACCAGGCTGGTCTTCAGTAGGTGCAATACATACCTTAAATATACCATTAGCTTCAACAGCGGGTGTCACAGAAGGATTGATCTCCAATACAGATTACCAAACGTTCTCAGACATGCTTCCATTAGCAGGAGGTACGATGACTGGAACCATTGATATGAACTCCAACAGTATAATAAACGGAGGAACCATCATTCAAAGTGCACAGAACTATTTCCATCTGGGAACCTACACAACGGCACAGGAAACCATTTTAACTGGTTCACTTGGTGCAGGAGACGAAGGATCCATTTGGTATAATTCAGACAACGATGCATTGGTTTACTGGGATGGTTCAACGGCTATTCCATTGGTTCCGGGAGCTTCTGGTTGGGAACTTTCTGGTAATGCCGGAACTCTACCTGGTACGGATTATTTGGGTACTTCAGATGCGCAAGATTTTGTTATCGGGACAACTGGTTCAGAGAGGATAAGGGTTACATCTACTGGTGAAGTTGGAATAGGAACCTCAACACCACTTGGAGGTTTCCATCTGGCAAGTGATGCTCAAACGGTTAATGTGGTTCAATCCTCAAATGGAATTGGTACGGATGAAACAGCTATTTTATCTCTTTTGAGATCAAGAGGGTCAATTGGTAGTGAAACTGCAGTTTCCGCAGCTGATCGACTCGGAAAAGTTGAATTCATCGGTCACGATGGTTCAGACTGGGGTGAGGGAGCCTACATCAATGTGAACGCAACGCAAGCATGGGGACCAGCTGCCCATGGAGCTGAAATGCAGTTTCAAGTAGTTCCAACGAACTCCGCGAGTGCGGTGAATGCCATGACCATTGCAGAAGGAGATGTGACCATTGAAAATAACTTGATCATCCCTACTGGAGCAAATCCTGGATACGTATTAACATCTGATATAAGTGGTAACGCTTCTTGGCAACTT
>CAYLYX010000016.1:0-67140 GCA_964387945.1 uncultured Flavobacteriales bacterium
AAAATAGAGTATCCTCCTATTTCAATGCTAGCGCAGGACATTCTGGTAAAACGCAGATTCTGGTCAAGCAAATAGCAGATCTGAAAACCATCAAGGTGAAAACGGAGATGGATGCGTTGCTGCTGGAAAACAGTCTAATAAAAAAGCATCAACCCAAATACAACATCCAGCTAAAAGATGACAAGACATACCCCTGGATTATGATCAAAAAAGAACCTTTTCCCAGGGTGTTTTATACAAGACGAGTGGTGAAGGATGGTTCCGAATACTATGGTCCGTTTAGTAATGTTAAAATGATCCGAACCCTGATCGAACTGTTTAATCAATCGTTGGGTATTCGACATTGTAAGCATAAATTAAACGATAAGAACATCGGTGCTGATGAGTTTAGTACGTCAGTTGAGTACTACATTGGTAACTGTAAGGGGTGTTGTCAGGGCGAGGTTCGAAAAGATGAGTATGAAAAACGATTGCGAGATGTCAGAAAAATATTGAAAGGCAACACCAAGTCGGTAGTAGAACAATTGCGCAACAAAATGCGAAGATACTCCACCAACATGGAGTTTGAAAAGGCGCAGGAGATGAAGGATAGACTGGAATTGGTGGAAAAATATCAGTCAAAATCTACGGTAGTCAGTGCTTCGTTGCATAATTTGGACGTGTTTAGCATCGAGTCTGACATGAATGGCGCTTACGTTAACTTTTTTAAAGTAATGAACGGAGCGATCATCCAGAGTCATACGTTAGAACTGAAAAAGAAATTAGAAGAAACGGATGAGGAGCTGCTCGAGTTTGCCATCATTGAAATCCGCGAAAGATTCCCAAGTCGTGCGAAGGAAATTATTACTCCCATAAAGGTAAACTTAGCGTTGGATGGCGTGAGGTTTGTGGTTCCTCAGAAAGGAGAGAAAAAGAGTTTGATTGAACTTTCTCAACGAAACGCCATGTACTACAAGGTGGAGAAATACAAACAAATCAAAAATACTGACCCCGAAAAACATGCCTCCAGAATACTGGAAACGATGAAGAAGGACCTTAGGCTCGCAGAACTACCTCGACACATTGAGTGCTTTGATAACTCCAATTTTCATGGAACGAATGCTGTGGCAGCCTGCGTTGTTTTCCGAGATGCCAAACCCTACAAAAAGGATTATCGAAACTTTACCATTAAAACCGTTGATGGGCCAGATGATTTTGCGAGTATGGAAGAGGTTGTCTATCGCAGATATAAGCGACTGTTGGATGAGCGCGAACCACTGCCACAATTAATTGTAATTGATGGAGGGAAAGGTCAGCTGAGTAGTGCCGTGAAGAGTCTCAAGAAACTGAAGATCTTTGGTAAAGTGGCAATTATTGGAATCGCGAAAAAACTGGAAGAAATTTACTTTCCCGGAGACTCCATTCCCATTTATCTGGACAAACGAAGCGAGACGTTGAAAGTAATTCAACACGCCAGAAACGAGGCGCACCGTTTTGGAATTGCCCACCACAGAAACCGCAGGAGTAAGGATTTTATTAAGTCTGAACTATTGGGAATAAAAGGAATTGGAGATAAAACACAACTGCAGTTAATCAAGGACTTTAAGTCAGTTTCAAAAATTAAAGAAGCCTCTTTGGAAGAGTTAGAGGAGTCCGTTGGTCAGGCAAAGGCTAAGATTGTTTGGGCAAATTTTCATGGATAACTTCCCAAACTTTAGCAGCTGTTTTATCCCAAGAAAATTTTGAAGCTTGTGCCAGTAGTGAAGAGATCTCAAAGCTTTTGGTAGCAACTTCCTCCATTCCTTTTTGAATTGAAGTTACATCAAAAGGATCACAATAAACAGCCACTTCACCTCCCACTTCTGGCAGACTCGTTTTGTTGGCCGTAAGAACAGGTACTCCAGATTGAAGTGCTTCTAAGACTGGGATTCCAAAACCTTCAAAATAGGAGACATAAACCATTGCCTTTGCTGCAGCTACTACCTGAGTGAGTTCACCTTGCTCAAGTCTTCCAGTAAAAATTACAGCATCTTGATGTTTCATTTTGTTGAATGTTGCATCAATATCGGGCGATTTAAAAAGACGTTCTCCCACAATTACCAACTGGAGGTTATTTGCATTTTCCGATTTGAATCGATCAAAAGCTTCCAGCATCCGAGCAATGTTCTTTCGCTTGTGCAAAGCACCAACATAAATAAAGTAAGGGTGTCCTTTGGCGTATTTCTGTCTGATAAGTTGGGCCGTCTCAGAAGTTATGGGTTTGAATTTCTCACTTGCGCCATTGTACGCCACGTGAATTTTTGTAGGATCAACGTTATAGGTTGCCACAATATCCTGCTTGCTGTATTCCGATACCGTAAGAATGGCTTTCGCTTTTCTCGCATACTGTGGCATATACGTCTTGTAGTAGTTGGTATGTTTGGAAGGTAAGTCCTCAGGAATGTGCTCAAAATTGAGGTCGTGAATCACTGGGATTTGCGGAACATCTGTTTTAAGACTCAAAAAACCATCAGGAGAAAAGAAGAGGTCGATTTTATGCTTTTTCAGTGCTCTTGGAATACGATGATTAAACCAAATCTTGTACAAAATTGGATGCCTTGCCTGTGGGTGCAGTACAATAGGGTGGCAGTTATCGCTGAACACAAACCTCGAATCATAGTTCCGATCAAAAAACAAGTAAAACTGGTGCTCTGGGTGATTGCGCGTGATTCTTTTCACCACTTCATACGTAAACCAACCAATACCCTCCAATTTATTGGGCAACAGTAGTCGGGTATTTATACCAATGTTCACGCTACTTAGAACGAAGAATTAATAAAAAGCGTATCCAATCATGAAATAGAGCAGTAGTCCCAGGATGTCATTCAGTGTAGTAATGAACGGACCTGTTGCTAAGGCAGGATCAATCTTATAACGATGCAACACTAATGGAACCAATGATCCCAAAATCCCCGCAAGAATAATCACTGCAAACAGAGCGACACTTACCGTAAAACAAAGCGAATAGTTTTCACCAAAAGCGAAGTTGTAAATGAAAATAATCGAGGAAAGTACGGCTCCATTAACGAGTGCCACTGATACCTCTTTCAATATTTTCTGAAAAGTAGAATCAAATTTGAGGGTGTTATTAGCCAGTCCCTGCACGATGAGTGAAGAAGACTGCACACCAATGTTTCCACCCATAGCCGCTACCAGTGGAATGAAAAATGCGAGCTCTGGAAATTCATCCAATTGACCTTCAAACCGACCAATGACTAATGCACCACAGATTCCTCCGAAGAGACCGATCAACAACCAAGGTAGGCGGGCTCGCGTAATCACCCAGACACTATCTCTAGATTCAATCTTTTCCGAGACCCCGGTAGCCAACTGTCGCTCTCGTTCGGCATCTTCCTTAATCACATCTACCACGTCATCAATGGTAATTCTACCGATTAAAACATTGGACTGATTCACCACAGGAATAGCAACCAAGTCATATTTCTCCATGATTCTTGCTACCTCGCGATCTTCCATCGATGCGCTCACGGCAATGGGATCATCAGCGTAAAGGTCTTTGATTTTGGTGTCATTACCAGCGTACAAAAAAGTTTTCAAAGATAGCGTACCCATCAATCGATTGTGATCGTCTACGGTGTAAATGGTGTAAACGTAGTTGATTTCTTGTGCTTGTTCTCTTAAGTTTTCAAGTGCTTCGCCAACAGTCCAATTAATATTAGCACAGATGAACTCCTTTGCCATCAGTCCACCAGCCGTGTCCTCATCATAGTTAAGAAGTGAGGCAATGTCTGAAGAGTGCTCTACGTCTTCTAAGCTTGAAAGAATTTCATCCTTTCTATCCTCTGGTAAATCTTGGATAAAGTCAGCGGCATCATCCGAATCCATTCGATCTACCTGAAAGGCAATCTCATCGTCAGAAAGGGACTTTAGGAACTCATCTCGTACATCTTCCTCCAGTTCAACCAAAACTTCTGAGGCACGTTCCTTATTCAGTAATCGATAGATATACTGTGCTTGCTCTAAATCAACTTCATCGAGAATTTCTGCAATATCTGCCGAGTGCAATGGAGATATTTCATCTTGAAAGAACTGAGTATCCTGAGCCGCAACAGCATCTTCAATTTTCTTCAAAAACTCTTTGGTCAACTCAAACTTCATGGCTCTCCTGGGTTAAGGTTCTCAGTTCGGGAGCCAAAGGTAAGGATTACAAATTTGATAATTTAGGAATGCCCAATTTCTTTGTCGCGATCCTTTGTTGCTGCTTCTACTAAATTAGTGAGCTCAACAAAAGCTTCAACCGAAAGTTGCTCGGGACGTTTCTGCATCAATTCGTGCTCTATTCTTTCTCCTCTAAGCAATGCTTTAACCCCATTTCTGATGGTTTTTCTGCGTTGATTGAAGGTGGCTTTTACAACGGTTTTAAAAAGCTTTTCATTACACGGCAACTGTTTTACATCATTTCTGATCAGTCGAATGACACCACTTTTCACTTTGGGAGGTGGATTAAACACGTTTTCTGGAACCGTGAATAAATACTCAATATCGTAGTAAGCCTGTAGCAAAACAGAAAGGATGCCATAGGTTTTACTCCCTGGTCCTTCTGCAATCCTCTCCGCAACTTCTTTTTGGAACATCCCCACCACTTCGGGTACATGCTCTTTTTCATCCAGCACTTTAAATAGAATTTGCGAAGAAATGTTGTAGGGAAAGTTACCTGCAACAGCAATCGGTTCGCCATTAAACTTAGAAAAATCCATTTTCAGGAAATTCTCTTCGTGCACCGTCAGCTCTGGATAATGGGTGTGTAGGTATTCGACTGATTCGGTATCCACTTCTACCACTTCGGTTTTGAATTCCGAGCGCTCCAATAAGAATTGCGTCAAAGCACCTGTTCCCGGACCGATCTCAAGAACTTTACAGTACTTATCATTTACCAATAAAGCATTTGCAATATCTTTTGCTATGGAAAGATCGGTAAGAAAGTGTTGCCCAAGATGTTTCTTAGGTCGTACGGATTGACTACTCATGAGAAGGTTTTAAAAGACCAATAGCGTATTGATCTTTATTGATGGATTTTAGAATAAGTATGGGTAGTTCTGAGTGATTTTTAAAACTCGGATAAATAGCATAGTTCTCCAAGTTTACATCAAAGGACTGTAGTTCTCTTTTTTCAGTTCCGTTTGCCGTCAATTTGATTTGGAACGGATGAAATTTAGCATTGGCTGGAAGGTCTTCCTTTACGCCTTTCGCTCCATCGCCCAAAATATTGGCGAAGATGAGGTGCTCTCCGTTATAGTTTACATGGCAGTGTGAGTTCCAGTAGCCACCATGCTCTTCGTCCGTTTGCTCAGTCATCACTGGAACAGCATACTGAAAACCTCCTTTGTTTGACAAGTTGATCGCCACAAAACCATTTTGGATGTATTCGAACTCGTCATTCTTACCTTTAATTCGGGTACTGTGCTCCGTTTCGAGAATCAGGTTCTTTTCATCGACAAAACCGAAGTGATGGGTGTGAAATTTTCTTAACCCATAACCAAATTCCTTGATATCCTTTTTGCTGTTAAAAGCATCAATAATATTCTCATTAAACATGTATTCTTTTGAGAACAGTTCTGTCCCTTCAGGGTTTAGCTTCTTGATGTAGATTCCTTCGAACATAGTCTTGTAAGGAGCAGCATAAAATCCAGCCAAATAAAGATCTCCAAGTGTGTCCAGATCAAACCGCATGTCCATGATGTTTCTCGACTTGAGGTGCAATTCGTGATGGTTTTCAGCACCAGACTCAGAAATGCAGAACACATAATATTTGTCAGCACCTTTCTTTCGCTCTCTCTTCATGATGTAGGTTACACCCTTGTCATTGACCGTTATTGCATTGTAACTTTTCTTTTGAGACAAGATACTAGTCATGATTTCTTTATGGTGGTGCTCTTCCCAGTTTTTGTCATAGAGAATAGAATGAATGATCTCTTTCTGATCAGGGTCGTAACCATCAGAACCTATGATGGCACAAAAGTTTTGCTCCGGAGAAATGCGAACATCAAAGTATGCATAGTAGCCACCGTAAGCCTTACATTTTAGTAGACTCTTATTTTTGACAATTTTACCTTCTTGGTCAACTTCAAAAGCGATTAACTCATCTTCCTTTCCATGATGTTTCACGCCAAAAATGTGCAAGGCATCGTTAAACAGGTCGATATGATTGATTTCATCCACTTCAAAGGATGTTTTTCCAGAACTTATTTTGGCAAGGTCGTAATCAAAAACTTCAAATGAGATTTCATGGGGATGATCTTCGCTCTGCTTTACAACATAGATGGTAGAGTCTGAGGTACTGTAAATATCAGATACCTCAAGTTGATTCAGCATTTCGGCATTAGACCAATGAAGTGACTGACCAAAATAAAGAAGGTTGATAGCAACGAATAGGCTTGTTGCAAAAAGACGATTTAGCATAGGTAGTAACAACTCTTATATGGGTTAAAATTAAAAATTTATGATGGTATGGCAAAAATTATTCCAATAAGCAATGAAGAAACGGTTGATCATTTTGACTGAGCGGAAATCGGTTTCAAGCAGAAACCGTTAACTTTGTGTTTATGAAACATATGACGAATACGGTTTTTGCTTTTTTACTGACTCTATTGATGTTGAGTTGCGGACAAAATACTCCTGATGGAAACGAAACAAAAGCGGCTAACGAGCCGCTCATTGAAGAGACGGATGAGCCCGGATACCCAGAAGGAGATGCGGATGTAACGATTACCAACACCCTTCCAAAAGAGGGAATGCAAGATGGTCAATTTGAAAAGTTTTACCCCAATGGGAACCTTCAGGCTGAGGGGTTGGTGGTCAACGGAAAACGTTCAGGTTTGTGGGTGAGCTATCATCCGGCAGGGAACAAGCAAAGTGAAAACAACTATGTAAACGGTGATTTAGATGGGAAATCAGTGGTGTATTATCCAAATGGACAGATCATGTACATTGGATACTATACCAACGGATCAAGTGATGGACAGTGGTTGTATTTTGATCAGGAAGGAACATTAACGAAGGAGGTTTTGTACCAGAATGGAGAAGTTGTTTCAGCAGTAGAGAAAAACGAAAAACCAAGTTAATGATTGCGAGCCACACACCATTGGCCGAAAGGTTAAGGCCTAAGAACTTAGACGATTATATTGGTCAAAAGCATTTAATCGGGGAGGGGAAGCCTTTGCGAAACGCTATTCTTTCGGGCAGCATTCCTTCTATGATTCTTTGGGGACCTCCAGGAGTGGGCAAGACAACATTGGCTCAGATTATAGCGAACACTTTAGATCGACCGTTCTACACCTTATCTGCAATCAATTCAGGGGTAAAGGACATTCGAGAGGTGATTGACAAAGTAAAGTCTGGAGGGATGTTTGGACCTGGTAATGCGGTCTTATTCATTGATGAGATTCATCGCTTTAGTAAGTCGCAGCAGGACTCTTTGTTGGGAGCGGTTGAAAAAGGATTGATCACCTTAATTGGAGCAACTACGGAAAACCCTTCTTTTGAGGTAATATCGGCTTTGCTTTCAAGATCACAGGTGTACGTTTTGGAAGGGCATAGCAAGGATGACCTAGTAGGCTTGTTGGACAGAGCAATAGCCGAGGATGACTTTCTGAAAAAGCAACACGTGTCCATCAAAGAATATGAATCCCTACTCAAGTTATCGGGAGGAGATGCCAGAAAGTTGTTGAATAATTTAGAGATTGTTGTTCAGGCTTTGCCCAAAGATGAGAAAATCATTACCAATGCTGCTGTAGATGAAATAATAGCCAAAAGTCCAGTGAACTATGACAAGGATGGGGAGCAGCACTATGATATCATCAGCGCCTTCATTAAATCCATAAGAGGAAGCGATCCCAATGCAGCAGTTTATTGGATGGCAAGGATGATTGAAGGTGGAGAAGATCCAAAGTTCATTGCGAGAAGATTGTTGATCCTTGCTTCAGAAGATATTGGTAATGCCAATCCAACAGCTTTGATTATGGCAAATACCTGCTTTGATGCGGTGGCAAAGATCGGGTGGCCAGAAAGCCGGATTATTTTATCTCAGACAGCTGTTTATTTAGCCGCTTCACCAAAAAGTAATGCCAGTTATGTGGCAATTGGAGAAGCGCAGGCGTTGGTTCGTCAAACGGGTAATTTGAATGTGCCGCTGCACCTGAGAAATGCACCTACAAAATTGATGAAAGAATTGGGCTACGGTGACGACTATGCTTACTCGCATAACAATCCAGATAAATTGCATGAGCAGGAGTTTCTTCCCGAAGAGATCAAAGAGAATTGCTTTTATCGTCCCATGAATAATAAGCGAGAACTTGAACTCAGAAAGTACTTAAACACAGTTTGGAAAGGGAAGTATGGTTATTGATAGCCAATTTCCGGAGTCAAGGGAACCTGACTTTTCATAAAGCTTCCAGAACCTTGGGCAATTACTTTCCCCTGTTCGTTTTTGAGAACAGATGAAGCAACAACAAGGTTGCGCGTGACCTGATCTACTTTCCCTACAGCCGTAATTTTTCCAATTGCGTGCGGGCGAAAGAACTGAATATTAAAACTAAATGTTAGGACAAAAACATCCATCACCACAGAACTTGCAGCAAAGAAAGCAGCATCATCCAATAGTTTGAAATAGACTGATCCGTGCATTCCTCCTAGCGCATGATGATAAGATTCATCAGCAACGATAGAGATTTCAGCACTTTTATCACCAATTGAAATTTTAGTTGAAGGATAGTGAGTCTCGTTAACATTTGCCGAGAGATACATACGTTCTAGTTTGGAAAAGTGATCATTCCTTCCCATCTACGTAATCTTGTAAATATTCGAAATGTGGTGTCAGTTTTCCGTTTTTCGTTTCTGATGCTCGTTCAATAATGTTTTGTGGATCATTCCCTAAAAGAGGCTCGAGTACATGTTCAATAAACATTTTACCGAAGTCAATTGATGCGTCTTTGGGTAATTCACATGGAAGATTGTCTACCGCCATCACAGCAATAACATTGTCTTTGTGAAAATCATCTTCACTTTCGGTTGTTGGATTGTAGCCATAAATTGGATCGGCTATAGTAGATGGACGAATGGTACAGGCTACGGCACAATCAATATCACAGCTTACATCTGCCACCACCTGAATGTTCCAATCTGGATGCTTAGCATCTTCTCGAGAGAAAATAAAAGGAGAACGATTGTCCCAGTAATGACAAGCAATGTACATGTCCGCCACCTTTGCGTATTTCATAAAGTCCGATTCAAACCGATCCGTAGGATCAGCGTAGAATTGTTTTTTATCAAAAGCAGAACCGTCTGCGGTTTTGTTATAATCAGAAACCCCCAAAACAGTGTAAACGGGATGGTCGAATTCTTTTGTCAGAAATTCATCCGGACTTACTTCTTTAATTTGGGGCATACAAGAAATGGTTTCTAAAGCGCCACCACCTACTCTTCCTGTCCCAGTAAGAACAATCTTAAAATTCGAAGGTAGGTTAACACTGTCTAACTCTGCTTCCATCTCCGCTCGATCCTCACATTCATTGGCGGGTGTCAATGAGAACCTTCCTGATTTTTTACCGTAAGCCAGGAAGCCATTATAAGCTCCGACAATTCCGGCATATCTTCCAAAGGCAATAAGACGTTGACCTTTAGTGTTGGTAATAACTTCCCAGTCAATGAGTTGAATGTTTTTGTCGAGCACTGCCTTTAGCAACTTCCGGTTGTACGGCTGTTTCTTGAAAGTATGCGAAAAGAACAAATATTTTTTATTTGGAATTAACTCATCAATCGGAACTTCTTTAACTCCAATGAGTACATCGCAATGTGCTACGTCATCAACTATAGCAACTCCTAATCGTTCGTATTCGCTATCCTTGAATTTTCTGATCTCACTCTTTTCCACATAAATCTCAACCTCTGGATAAGTGTTTAAAATTCTCTCGCATTGAGCAGGTGATAATGGAACTCTTTTGTCAGGAGGGGTTTTCCCTTCCCGAATGATGCCAATTTTCATACCTCGATAATTTGTGACGAATATAATAATAATCCCAAACGTGCTGGCATCCGCAACAATAGATTAACAAATCAATGACCTCAGAATTGAAGTCTCAGTTCAAAAGGAGAATAAGAGTCGAAATGAAGTTTAGCGCCCAACTGGTCAGTTAAGGCTTGAATAACAGTAAAACCAAGCGATTCTTGCTCCTCAATTTTGAAGTTTTCTGGCAATCCACAGCCATTATCAGAATAGTTTAAAACAAATTGCTCATCCCGTTTTTTTATAGACACGCTGATCTGACCATCCTCTACCTGCTTGAAAGCATGCTTTAGGCTATTGCTGATCAATTCACTTAAGATCAAGCCAATCGGAACCGATTGATCAATGTTCAACATGATTGGATCGACACTTACATTAAAGTTTACTGTTCTTTCTGAAGAATGAGAAAGTGTTTTTAGGTTGCCCACCAGTTCGTTGACATACGATTTGAGGTCTACAGAACTATAGTTATCATCTTGGTAAAGCCCCTTGTGCATCAGTGCAATGGCCTGAACACGTGACTTACTTTCCTCAATTGCTTTTTTGGCAGTACCGTCTGATAAGTTCATGAGTTGAAGATTCAACAAACTGGCAATTAATTGGAGATTGTTCTTTACTCTATGATGAACTTCTTGGAGAAGGATTTCCTTTTGTTTAAGCGTTTTGTCGATCGATTTACTTTGTTCCTTGATCAGCTCATTGGCACGGCTTACCCGTCTGTAAAGGAAAAGCATCGAAATGGCAAGAACTGCCAACATTCCACCTCCGATGGAGAGTAAAATGATTACCGACTGTTTTTCCTCTTTTTCTCTTTGAGCTATTTTTACCTCCTTGTCTTTGACTTCAAGCTCAGACGCTTTTTTTTCTGCCTCATACTTCTTTTCGAGTTCTATAGCTGCTTTGCTATATTTTTGAATCTGAAGGGAGTCGGCATAAGCGTGCTTGAACTTCTCGTATTCAAAAGCTTTTTTATATTCACCTTTTCTTTCGTGCAATTCGGTAAAACCCAAATAGGCATAGTATAGTTCTTCATAATTGCGTAAGTCTGTACCCATTTGAAGGGTAATGTTAAAATACTTGAGCGCAGAATCATACATGTCGTTGTAGTTGTAAACATCTCCAATATTAAATGCGGTGAGCGAGATGCCAAATTTGTCATTGGTATCCCAATAGTATTGATGGCTCTTTTTATAGTATTCAATAGCCTCTAAATCATTTGTTTTTGCGCTGTTAATATTGCCTAGATTGGTGTAAATTTTTGCAAGATAATTGGTGCTATCTGGAAGTGAATTATTGTGAACAATGTCAATACATTGAAACAAGTACTTTTCTGCATTTTCCATATCCTCTTCCAAAAATTTGGCGTTTGAAATGCCTAAGTTGATCATAACAAAAAGACTCTTGTCCACCAAATTGTCTGCAATAATCAGGGCTTCATCGTAGGCATCATAAGCTTTTTGAAATTCTCTTTTAGAAGCATTCATTCTTCCCAAAAGAAGTAGAATGTTGATTTGACCTTCGTAGCTTCCTAGCTCTTTGTATTGACTCAAAGCGGGATAAGCATAGGTCGTCATCTGTTCAAAATCCCCCGAAATGCTATAAATGGAAGCAAAGTAATAGTTGCTTCTGGCGATCCATTCAGGTTGATTCTCAGCAGTAGCTAACTGAGCATATTGCTCACAAAAGAATAGAGCGCTATCAAGGTCAAAGATTTTATAGGTTTCGATGAGTTGTTCTATGATTAACAAACGACTCTCTGGTGACGTATGATCTTGCAGCGAGTTCCTAAGGCTATCAGCTACGGACTGTTCATCTGATACTGCTGCCGAAAGGTTTGGAGCCGAAGTTAAAAGTAGTAGAACAACAATAATTTTCATCAGGAACTGGGGCTTTGATGGTTTAGTGCGTAAAACAACCTGATCGCAAGGATAAATATAATTCTAAAACATGGAACTGACAAAATTAATCAGAATTCTAGTCGTAATTGGAGTGGGGCATAGGATGATAGGTGCAATTCGCCCTCAACTTGGTCTGCAAGTGCACAGATAACGGTAAAACCGAGCGTCTCCTGTTCCTCAATTTTGAAGTTTTCAGGCAGACCACTTCCGTTATCAGCATATTCAAGCAGTAGTTTTTGATTAAGTTCAGTAATTGAGATATCAATGGCTCCTGTATGGTTCTCGTTGAAGGCATGTTTAAGGCTATTACTGATAAGTTCACTCAAAATTAACCCAATCGGTACCGATTTATCAATATCTAACTGAATGGGGTTTACCTTAACATCAAACTTAATCGATAGCTCGGTTGAGTTGGAGAGCATTTTTAGGTTATCTACCAATTCACTTACGTATGACTGTAAATCTACGGAGTTGTAATTATCATCTTGATAAAGTCCTTTGTGCATTAATGCAATCGCCTGAACCCTGGACTTGCTTTCATCAATCGCCTCTCTAGCAGATTCGTTTTCCATAGTAGCAGACTGTAAGTTGAGCAGGCTGGCAATGAGTTGAAGGTTGTTTTTAACCCGGTGATGAACCTCCTTTAGTAACGTCTCTTTTTGATGAAGTGCTTTATCAATTTTTTTGTTCTTCTCTTCAATTTCTTTAGAGGTTTGAAGTAGTAATTTCCTCGTTTTTATCGAACGATTATAGAGAATCAATACCACAAGAATAGCAATGGCTACGATCACAATCCCGATTCCCAGAATAATATTGACTTCTCTTTGCTTTTCGCGAATCTCTTCAGAGTGTGCCAGCTTTTCTTCAGCTAGTTTAAGCTTTTCGTCTTCCTTATATTTTTGCGTAAGCGCTTCTAGTTGAGCACTGTATTGTTCGTCTCTGATACTATCAGAGTAGGCAATGTATTGATAGTAACTTTCCAGCGCACTTTGGAAATCACCTTGTTGTTCGTAGAGATTGGTAAAACCTTTGTAGGCGAATTTGATTTCTTCTAGGTTTTGAAGTTCCTGACCCAAAAACAGGTTGATGTTAAAGTACTTCTTCGAAGAATCATATTCGTTGAGTCCGAGAAAGGCATCCCCCAAATTGTAAGCTGTCAAAGACATGCCGTACTTGTCGTTCATCTCGTAGTAGATGTTAAATCCCTTTTTGTAATACGAAGCTGCCTGAATATAGTCTTCTTTGTCTAGATAGATGTTCCCAGTGTTGGAATAGAGTCCCGCTGTCATCTTACGGTCTTTGGGGTTAAACTTCTCGGTGAGGCTAATGGCCTCTTTCAATAGGCTTTCTGCTGCATCAACACTATCTAAATAATAGAGCGCATTACCTTTTCCGATGAGTGCGTTGATTTTGTAAAGCGGTAAGTTATCCGCTTCAGATTTTTTGATGGAGAGGTTATAATAAGGAAAGCTACTCTCAAATTCACCCCTCAGCGTGTACATATGCCCGATGATGGTATTCCCTTCAATGATTCCCTTTGAATAATTGATAGACTCAAAATAAGACAGTGCCTTTAGTGAATTATTTATGGCTTCATTGAACTTGCTTCTCACTTTAGCCACATTGGCATACGTAATGTGATATTCACCTTTGATTTTTGGGTCGTCAGAAGCATCGGCCAGTTCCCAGCATAGATTGAGGTAGTAGTCACAGCTGTCGTTGTCACTATACATGTAGTGCTCAACCAGAGCAATGCCCGTATTGAATTTCTCCGCTCCGTTGGTTTGCTTAAAGGTTGAAATTAGTTTACCTACTTTGCCTTGCGCATGAGCGGAATGAACAAATGCGCATAGCAGAACGAATGCCAGTATTTTTAATGGACGCTGCAAAGCTGAGGTGGTTAATATTAGTCAAAATTACGACATTTCAGTTATCTTTGTATTGAATCGTTATCAAAACATGGGGCCGACTTTGGATTTGACGGCAAGAGAAATGGTTCTGTAAGCATACCGAGTGTTGAGAGTGTGACTCGTAAATCCCTATTCTCATCTCTATAAACGGAGAAAACAACTACGCACTTGCTGCCTAATTACTAGATGTAATTACGCTTAATCGATCCCGCTAGGCGGGACGACAAGTTACCCGGCTACTGACTACACGTTCAGCGGTTTTTAGCACTGGGTATCGTTGGTCTGAACTAGTTGAGGTCTTGCTTCGGGGCCGATATGAAATTTAAGAAGCTAAGCTATAGTTGGGCTGTTTGTGGTCAGGCTATAGTCGAAAACTAATCGCAAAATAAGTATGTAGAAAGCTTAATCGTTCCTTGTTTGGACGAGGGTTCGAACCCCTCCGGCTCCACCTGAGAGGACAGCCTCGAAAAATTAAGAGGTTGTCCTTTTTTATTTGTCCCGAAAGCCCCGCCATGCTTGAGAATTAGTTTGAAGGCAGAATTTATCTCTGGGGTTCGACAAATTTTTCCGTCAAAAATTATTTGATCAACGAATATCGAACCCAGTATCTTTTGCTTTAGACTTACTGATGCCAAATCGTGCATTTTACCTAGGTTTTTCAGCAAATGGATGCCTGAAAGAATGAAGTTTTCAAAATTGGTACTACTGACCTTTATGTTCCTCATTTTTTGATTGATTTCAAACAATTCTTGATTGAATCGTGCCTTCATAGATTTGTAATCTTCGGCATCAACCGTTCCGTCCACAAGTAGATCCTGAAGATTAGTCAATCGTTCTTTGATTTTTTCTTGCTGAACTTTTAATCCATTCGTTATGACCTTTTCGTCACTACCTGATTTTACCAAAATCTCTTTTACAATGGAATCATAGATTGCTTTTATCCCTTTGTTGAATTTGACTGATTCCATGAAGTTGGTCAATAATTCATGTATAGCATCTGCTCTGTAGCGTTCTTTACGGCAGTAATTGCAATGGTAGTAGTAATATCTTACACCTAATTTTCCTCTGGAAGCTGATCCGGTCAGGTTTTTGCCGCAATTGGAACATTGGAGCTTTCCTCTCAGGTACAAGTCATCTCGTTTCTTAGTTACTTTGGCAACACTGTTCAATCGCTTTTTTGTTCCATCTAACGCATTCTGCACTCTGTAAAACAAGTCTTCTGAAATCAACCCTTGATGAACTGCCTCAACTACCATTTCGGGTTCGTCTCCCTCGGCAGGAACAATCATTTTACCAATGTATAATTCCCTTCGGAGCAATCGAGAGAAATTACTCTTGGACAATCTTAATCCCTTTGCAGCAAGTTCTGATCTTATTTCAGCTTGAGTAACACCATCCGCAAAGGCTTCAAAGGCGTATCGAATTAAATCGGCATTAGACTCATGAGGAACGATTATGGGCTTGTTTTGCTCATCCCTCATGTTACGATATCCAACTGGCGCTTTTCGAATCCATCTCCCTTGCTTTAATGCTTGACGAATACCACCTCTGATCTTTATTGATCTTCGATCATTGTCAATTTCAGGCATGGCAAGATAGAGAGCAAGCATTGCTTTTGTTTCAGGAATGCTAAAGTCAATTTGCTGTTCAATTGCCTGTGGTTGGATTTTGTATTTATTGGTCAATTCAGCAATTACAGAATAAGCACCTGCAATATCTCTTGCGAATCGATCCCACGTTGTAAAGAGCAAATAATCTATGTCTTTGTGGTTTTTCTTTACATAGGTCATCCATTCTTTCCAAGATGGTCGGTCAAATGACTTGGCAGAATGATCTTCATTGAATTGGTAAACAATCTCAATTTGTTCTTTCTCACAATATCTTTCCAGCCTTTCTAATTGATCATCTAAACTGTAACCTTTCGCTTGTTCGTCAGAACTAACCCGACACATTATTGCTGCTCTCTTCATTGCTTTGTGTTTTTAGTTTGCGTTGTTGCTCTAGAAACATTTGCACATTCAAACGAGCCAATTTTACTAACCAGTCTTTGATTTGTAATAATTCTTCGTCTGTGTACTTTTCCTTTTTCGGATCTAAGAGCTCTCTGCATTTTTCTAATGAAATCATTTTAGTTTCGAGTTGTCGGAAGCTCCTCATTTCGGTAGCTGTCCACTCGTATCTATTCGCTTGGGCTTATCCCATAGCACTCACTTTATGTTTTGTTTTTCTTCTCAAGCAGGTGATTTTCCCATCTTGAGTTTTATAATTTATCTCTTGGTAATTATTACGCATGATAAAATCAACCAACTTACCTTGTGCTTGTTTGATGTCGATATTTTCTTCGGTCTCAATTAGGGATATTTCCTTGTCCTGATTGAATTTTACAAGTAAAGAAATCAAGTTGCCCTTTCTAAGTTGTTCAATTACTTGTCTTTCGGCAAAAGTCAGTTGAAGCATATCTTTCTCCTCAAAAAGTCCCAACTCTTCTTTGGTTAAGAAGTCTGCTATGATTGATTTAATCGGAATTGCCAAATAAGGGGCGTTAAGGATGTAATCGAAAGCAATGTTCTCTCGATTCGGCACTCCAAAAGATATTACAGAACTTCCATTTTTATTAATTACCAAGTGATAATCCACACGATCTGTGAAAGTTCCATAAATTAATCCACCAAGAACTGTTTGAGCCATGTTCAATTCTTCCGAATCCAAGAATTTTACAAGTTCATTTGGTTCAATGATATCTCCATCAAGTTCGAGTAAATCAACTATTTCTTGTAGTTCAGGATTTTCATTATAACCTTTTGGGTTTTCAATTATTGAAAGCAGGAGCTCTTTAACTCCTGTTTCCATCATTAAATGCTCCTTAACCATTCTGATAGCATCAATTGAGACACCAAATGACCGTAATTGCTCAATGATCTTGATCCATACGTATTCGAGTATGTTATACTTTCTTCTACCCGATGTAGGTTTGTCATCAATGAACAAGCCTGCTCGTGACCAATCCAATACATTTTTGTTGCTAATCCCAATCTCTTTAAGGCTATACCGTTTATTGGTCAGGAACTTATAGAGTTGTATCTGATCTTTATATTTTATTGCTTCCATCATTATCTACATTACCGTTATGTAATTTTAAAACTAGGTCAAAAAAAAGAGGTAACAAGTTTGAGTTACCAACAGCAAAAAATGCCGTTTTTTCAGATCAAGGTTTGATGCATTTGGTGTATTTCACGCAATAAAATCGATAAATCGTACAAATATTTTGGTTTTATCTTTTTGTAAATAATCAGGAAAGCTTCTTTGGGAGCGACTTTCGCCAACTCAATAGCTCTTTTTATTTTGTCATCATTTACACCGCTTAATTTTAATATTCCATGCAGTAGAACTTGAACCAAAATTGGCTTAAATGCTTCTATTTTATCGTGATTGTCCATTTTCTTGTGTTTTTCTGTTAATAATTCCTTTCCTATGATGCTTCTGGAGCACTTCTTTTCTTGTTTTCGTCTTCAATGAGTTTATTGACACCATTTCGAATAGTTTCAGATTTGGAAATCGCCAACATTAGGTTAACTACCTGTTTAACTCCTCCAGCTCCGTATCTTTCATAAATATCATTGAAAACTTCTTCTTGCTCAGAAAGATCTTCAGAGTCATTGTCTTCCTCATTAACTTCAACCTCTACTTCGGATTGATTTTGAGATGTTTCAGTTCCAGATAATGTTGGTGTAGCTTGTCCTTTGAAAGCTCCCATTAGGGCAATGCCATCTTTTAACAATCCTCTAAGATCAGTCTTGCCTCTCAGTTCTTCTAATTCTCCTTCTAACTCTTCGATTAGTTCTTCTTGCTCGGCAACCTTTTCTTTCAAGGATTTGATCAGATATTCCTGATCTTTCTTTGCTAATGCTTCCTCAATTTTCTTGTCGACATCTACAGGTGCGTTTATGCCGGATAAAGGTTTGTCTTTGAGGTAAAATAGGTGGCGGTTACAATTGTTAGAATTACCGAAATAAAGGATTACTTCAATCGCTTCTGTTGACGAATCCACAAATTCTTTGTAATCGTCAAACATTCGAAGATTAGTGGTCTTATATACACAAAACTCACCATCTACCTTAATTCCATAAAAACGTTCTTCTCCACGTTGTTTTTGGTTTTCAAGTAGTCGTTTTAGTCGATCGACTGCTTCGTCAGAATAACTTTTCGTAAAAATTCGCTGACTGGACCTGGATGGAACACTCCGTTTCCCATTCCATTTTTTCTTTTTGTTTTGTTCAAATTCCATGGTACTTTTTTCTACAAGATTACGCATGGATTTCCCTGTCGGGGGTGGTTTGGATTGCCCCGAATGTGGTAACTATTTCAAATTTTCTTTGATTTCCTTTATTTCTTCCTGAATCATTCGCTGTGCTTTATCCAGTTGAAGCTTTTGAAAATAGGGTAATATGGTTTCCAAATCTTTCAGATAGGCTTTGTCCGACTTTCCATTGAACATTTTCTTCAAAATTCCATATTTGGCAGAATTATCCAATACGGTAATAGGTTGATTGGAAAGTAAATGAAGAAAGCGAGCTACATCCGTCATATTTACATCTGCTCTGGGTGTTATTCCGATATGTTCCATTAAAAAATACAGTGCTAGAGCTTGTTGTTTGTCTGAAAAGGTAACTGAATACTCGTGCTTCCGATTTAATGCACCCTTTTCCATTTCCGAAATGGGAGCATCCAAACTAAAAGGTTCTATTTCTTCGGACTTGGGGTATTTTTCCAACAAAGATTTAATCGCCAGAAAAAATGCGAGTAAATCAGTTAATTCATGATATTCCAGCGACATGAGGTATTGCTCGTTTCCAATACGGTCAGATAGAAAATGAAAGCTGTCATTTCTCTCTTCTTCATACATTTCTTCCAGAAGTGCTATTTCAATATCTGTCCTGAATTTAATATCTGGAAGTTTGGAGAACGTTTCATCCAAAGCTGATAAGCTATTAAGCCTGTAATGATGAAGGAAAATTCTTGACAAAAAATTGAAGAAGATGGATTCTTTTGGAATTTTCGGATTTCTTTCAAAAATGGAAGACCGATAAAAGGCAGAAGCATATTTCTTATTATCAGATTGCTCAATTTTCTGCAAGTACAAGTTCTCTAGTTCAAGAATGTACTTTGATACTAGGTCTTCAAAAAAGTTATCTGATTTGCTTACTTCCACATAGAAATAACGCCAAAATATTCTGTTTGTTACTCAACGATACACAATGATAAACAACGATACACAACTGTAATCAATGATAAACAATGATTTTTAATTATAACCTAAACCATTATTTCTTCCAATCTGGTTTTCCATTTTTCCCAATTTGGAAAAACTGTTTCCTGTAATTCGTAAAAGGCACGGCTATGGTTGGGAATTACTAAATGACATAATTCGTGTGTTATTACATATTCAATGCACTTTTTAGGAGCCTTAATGATTTCAGGATTTAGAATGATTTTTCCATTCGTATGACAACTTCCCCAACGATTTTTCATTCGTCTGATTTCCAGTTGTGGCAAATCGATTTTGTGTTTATCGAAAATTTTAACCTGTTCCTCAAGAATGTTAGAGAAAACCCTTGTTCCATGATCGTAATACCATTGAGTTAGTTCATGCTTAATTTCAGAAGTCGTGTTGTTTTTAGTCGAAACAAGCAATTTACCACTTAGTAATTTAACTGACTTAGCATCCGACTTTTGAGTTTTAAGAATGTACCTTCTGCCTAAGTACAAATGAGTTTCTCCTGAAATGTATTGTCGTTCTGGAGTTCTAGGTAGAAATTGATCAAAATAGCGTTGTTGTTTTAGGATCCATGCTCCTCTTTTGAGGATCTTCTCCTGAATTTCATGAACACTGGAGTGTAATGGAGCTACAGCCCATACAGATAGATCCGGATGAACTTCAATCCCGAGTGTTTTTCGGTTCGCTCTTTTTAAATGGAATGAAATTTCAGAAGTACCATATGCTACTTTCTCCATTAGAAGTTGTTCTTTGCTACTTTCAGACATTTCGCTAGTATTTCATCTAATTGATCAAATGTAAGTTCTACACCAAGATCTTTTCTATGATCCATTAAATAGTCCTCAATTTCATTTTCCATGTTGCGTTGAACATCCAGATTTCTTTTCCAATCACGAATGGTTAAACGCATAACGATTTCAGATATGTCAATTCCTGCCTTTGCAATAGAGTTGGAAGTTTCATCCGCCTTTTGTTTTCCATGGTGTTGTACTAATACTTCGGTAACTGCTCCAAAAAATGCTCTGGCCTTAGGTTTATCTTGAATTGATGCAGGTATTCCTTCTTGATAACCATTTTCTAAATCATCTCGTGTGCTAAGAATTTTTTCTAAATACTCCGTTTCAGAAATACGTCCATCCTGAAAAGCCTTGATTGTTTCTTCAATTAGGTCGGAGAATTTCTTGTAGAAAGCTTCATCTTTCTCCATATTCTCATTGATGACCTTTTTCATGTTATTGGCTATAAAATCCGCTTTTGAAGCAGGTGTTTTTCCATAAATCTCAAGTGCTTCTGCAACTTGATTTTTATTAAATACATTCACATTGTAGGTCAGTCTTTCGACTTCTTCAGCATCTACATAACTATCCAGTAATTTTCTGATTCTTGGCTCATATTCTTTGTATGATACAACATCTGCATATCTGGATTGAACAGACTTTTGTAAACTTTGAAGACGTTTTAGTTCGGCTTTAAAGAAGTTTATTTGTTGCTCATTGAATTCTTCAAAATACTCATCTGAACTCAATGCTGTTTGCATGGTTCTGGCGAAGGCTGAAAGTCTTTCGTAAAAACTATCTCGTATATCTTTTGGTGCTAAATGGCGTTCCAATGCTTCAATGTCATCTTTGTTTTGAACGCCTTTGAAAATATCCAATACCTCTGCATGTTTAACAGGAACTTTTCTTACTTCCGTTAGAATGTCAACTACCGTATTTGTTAAATCTTCCGCATCAAAATCCTCTAATGCAGAATAACTTGTTAAAG
Organism: uncultured Flavobacteriales bacterium; assembly: GCA_964387945.1. Lineage (GTDB taxonomy): Bacteria > Bacteroidota > Bacteroidia > Flavobacteriales_D > Parvicellaceae > Parvicella. The sequence continues at coordinate 20,887 of CAYLYX010000016.1, forward strand.
CTTCATCTAATTTCCCCAACACGCCAACGTAATCAATTATATGCCCGTATTCTTTGCCTTCAAATAATCGATTCACTCTGGCAATTGCTTGAAGTAAATTGTGTGAATGTAAAGGCTTGGCTAGGTATAAAACCGTATTTCGTGGTGCATCAAAACCGGTCAGTAATTTACTAACTACTATGATTAATTCTACTTCGTTTGAATCCTCTTTGAATCGATCTGTTACCCAATTTTCGTAGTTGTCCTGATTGCCAAATCTTGCAACCAAGGCATCCCAATATTTTTTAGATTCGCTGCTGGATTCTTCCCAAACATCTTCATTTGATTGACGACTATCAGGTGGAGTGAATACAACGTATGTGTTGATCTTTAAATCGGGATTGGTTTGTGATTCAAAATATTTCTGGTAGCGGATGGCAACATCAATTTTCGGAACGGCTAACTGTGCTTTGAAACCTGTTCCTTGCCAATTTTCAGAGAAATGTTTGGAAATATCAAACGCTATTTCTTCAACCACATGTTGAGATTCATAGATCTTTGTAATAGAAGCAAACTTCCTTTTTAGATCCTTTTGTGCATCTTCGGATAATGTCTCTGATAGGCGCTCAAATCCTTTATCGATTTGTTTTTTGTTTATGCTTAGTTTAGCCGACCTTCCTTCATACAACAAGGGTAAAACTGCTCCATCTTTTACAGCTTGATCAATCGTATATTTATGAATGAAACCTCCAAATTTCTTTGCGGTGCTTTTTTCTTTCTTCAGTAAAGGTGTTCCTGTAAAACCAATGTAGCAAGCATTCGGAAGTATTTTGCGCATATTCACATTTGCAGTACCGTACTGGCTTCTATGACTTTCATCTACCAATACAAATATGTTTTGCGATTCGTCAACAAAATTGCCTTGTTTCGCTGCTGTCTGGAATTTATCTAAAATTGTTGTGATGATCTCATTTCCTTTATCCTTGAGCAATTCGATCAGATCAGTACCGCTTTTCGCTTTTTCTACATTTTTACCACAGTTCTGGAATGTTTTGTAAATCTGTTTATCCAAGCTGATTCTATCTGTTACAATAATAACTCTGGGTGATTCTATGGAAGGATTCAAGGCTAATGCTTTCGAGAGCATAACCATTGTTAGTGATTTTCCACTTCCTGTTGTATGCCAAATGACACCACCTTTTCTTCGATTTTCCTTATCAAATTCTGTTACTTGATTGATCGTTTCTTCGACAGCGAAATACTGTTGGTATCTACAAATCTTTTTATTCGGACCATCAAAAACAATGTATTTGTAAACCAAATCCATTAATCTATTCGGTTCACATAAGCTATACAATCCACTATCCTGTGCAGTTGGTAGTCTCGACTCCGCTCGACTACCACTATTAATTAATTTTTGGACTTTTGGTTCAACTTCTTCTTTCCAAGTTGCCCAAAACTTCAAAGGTGTTCCTGTAGCTCCATATCGTACTTCATTTGGATGCACAGCCAATAATATTTGTGCATAATGAAATAGGCGAGGGATTCCTTCTTCTTTTTTCTGGTTACGAATGTTTTGAGAAATCGCTTCATCAATCGATTCATTTTTATCTCTTCGCTTGTTCTCAATTACCACAAATGGAATTCCATTGACAAACAACACAATGTCAGGTCTGCGCTTTTCTTTAATTCCTTCTACTATAAATTCTTCTGCAATGTGAAAGACATTGTTTTTCCAGTTTTTCCAGTCGATATAGCGTAATGAAAAGGCTTTTTTATCTCCTTGAATTACTTCTTCAAAGCTTTTACCCAACGTCAACAAATCATACACTTTCTCGTTGGTGTTAACAATGCTTCCTTCTTCACTCACGTTTTTTAGTGCATTGATGGCTGACTGAATATTCGAATGAGAAAACTGATACGTTTCACCTTTGTATTCGAAATTATTGATGGTGGCTAATCGCTCCGCCAGAATATCTTCCAGTATGACATTTGATAATAAACCATCTCTTTGTGATAGTGCATCATCTGCATTAATGTATTGCCATCCCATCTTTTGCAATAATTGTATTGCAGGTAGTTGAGAGTCGTTGTATTCGTTATAATTTGTGTTCATTTTAATTCTTCTATAGCTTAATCCCTAGACTTAAACCCTAGTTTATTCCCTAATTTATACCCTAGTACTAGGACAATACTTGCCAACTACCACCACGGTCAGCTCCAATTCTTTTTATCCTCTTTTCTTTTTTAAGTTTGTCAATATTATATTCAACTCCTCGTCTTGACAAACCTGTTAATTCAGTTAATTCGCTTATTGTAATCTTTGGATTGAGTTTCATATTGGATAGGATAATGTCCACAGTTTTCTCCACAGTTTTCTCCACAGTTTTCTCCACAGTTTTCTCCACAGTTTTTTCGGTGATCATTCGCTGAAAAACAACCGTGAACATTCCGTCCATTTTAAACTCCGGAGGTGGAAGTTTAGCATCTTTTAGTACGTCTTTCATTCTGCCCACACCTGAGCCAACCTGTTCTACCATGTCGATACGAACAAATAAGCCGAAAATAAGTGGGTTTCGACTGTGACTTTTCGTGCCGAATTCACTTGGAGCAATGGCACTGGTTAAACCTCCCGGATTACTGATCTCCACGCGATCTTCAAATAATTCAATGGTAATTCTCGCTCCTTTGTCATAGTAATCTCTATGTGAAAGTGCATTGATAATAGCTTCTTTAAAGGCTGTTTCGGGAATTTCCCAATGTTCTTTTCGTGGTCCGCCTCCTTCAATTTCGTAACGAACATTGAGCTTTCCTTTTAACCATTGCATCGCTTGTTCGTATTGACGAATTAAAGCACCACCATAAAACTTATCGTCAATGATTATAGTCTTCGTTTTTCCTTCAAAGGCAATGCACCGAATAACTGCGGTTTCAATAAACTGTTCTGGTTTCTCTCCAAAAAATAACACTCCGCCATTCTTCATGGAACCATCTGGCAACAACAGTTTAAGGTTTTGAATAATTTGACTTTGACCAATAGTTCTGGAAATACCTGCTTCCGTTCTAAACGCTTCAAACCAATCCAGATCAAGATCTTTATCCATTGAGAAGCCAGTACAAGGTGCTTCGTCAAAGTAGATGCGATCAGATTGCTGGAAAAAATCACGCATTTGTTCTACTGAAGTTAGTTTTTGTGTATTTGGACCTTGACGTACATAGATAGATCCCGAAAGTGCATAAGGTTTTTGCGCTCCTGAATTTACTTCAATTACCCAAACGGTTTTTCCTTCAACATCTACAGAATAAAAAGACGCAGGTAAGTGTGGGTTTATTTCATTCAGGGAATTCTGGATAGCAGAACGTTTTCCGTTATCAATGGTAACGCCTTGTATTATGTTGTCATCATCTACACCTATGAGCAACACCCCACCGGCAGAGTTGGCAAATGCACAAATCTCCTCCGTAATTTCCTTGACCTTGCTCGGAACACGAACTTTAAATTCTGCATTGTATCCTTCTCCGGATTGAGCAATGCTTTGTATGTCTTGGGGTGTGAGTTGTGTGTTCATACTAGTTTAGTGATTTTGTACAGTTCTTTTTCTTTTCTTGTTTAGCAAGGTTTAAGGCCTTGCTAACTCTATCAGTAAATGACTCATAATCATCATCTTTTTTTAGTTCAGTTATACCGCAGGAAACTGTCAAGGAATAAATGTTTCCTTCTACCTCAAAACCATGATTTGAAATTAGAGTTCTTTTTCTTTCTGCTGCTTGATATGCTTGATGTAGATTGGTCTCTTTTGCTACGACAATGAATTCGTCTCCTCTGAGAAAGTATCTAAATGTTTCATCTGTCACACGTTTATCATTCCCAAGTAACTCTCCAAGTTTTTTTAGGACTTGATCAGCTACTGAATGACTTGTATCAGAATTGAATTTTTTGAAATTATCAACATCTATTAATATTAAAGACAATGACGAACTATCGTTATGAGATTCTAATGCGGAAAGAAGATATTCCTTTAAGGCTTTGTGGTTTTTAAGTCCTGTTAATTCATCTGTATGATTATCAATCTTAAGCTCTTGGTATTTTCTTTTAAATTGTATGTTATATAAAATTATTGTTAGCATTATAGTGATAAGAAGGATTAAAATCAAAACAAATAGTTGAATTGTAATAGGATAGAACATGAACCCTAAAAAACTCAACCAAATCCCCATTAAAGAGACTCCTGATGTTGTAAGAAAAATAATTATCAAATATTTTATTAGATCATAGGATGCTTTTGCAAAAGCATCATTCTTAAGCTTTTCAATTGAGCTCTTTATATATTTCAATACTCTCATAATACAAACCTTTTTCCGAAATGTGATTTTAATATTTTTATAGAATCTGTTTGATTGTCACTTTCTATGGCAACATCAAGATCATTTAATAGCTTCTTTACTTCTGATTTAAAACGATATTTTTGATCATCATTAAGTTTTGCTGTAAGGTCATCTCCGGGAGATGCAGGATTTATGCAACGCACACCATTCCAAAAGTTAGATTTCTTCATCCCTAATAAGGTATTGTATAACGCAATGTCATCACGTTTGTGGGCAGAATACTTTTGGGTAGCCCAAACAGATAGTGCAATCCCACTTGGCATCTTGTACTTATGATTATCGGACCATGCTTTTAAATATTTGATAATTCTATTAAGTTGTATTTCCTCTCCACCATTTTGAAAATACCAATCTACAAGTTCCTTAGGATCACTTATTTCCCATCCAGATTTTGTAGCTAAATATGAAGTCCGTGAATTTTTATCGTAGTAGTAAACAGGTAGGTCAATATTAAATTCTCCTTGATAATTTACTCTTATGCACTTTTGTTTGTGTGTAGCTCCACCTTGTGTTTGATTACTAACCGCTCTGTAAACATTTTGTTGCAATGTTTTAGCTTCAAGGTTAGGCTTTGTTAAAAAATACACTCCCAGATCTACATCATATGTGTTGTCCTTTTTTACAATCATGGTATTCATTTTATAAGAACCTTGAATGAAAAAATTAGGAATAACAATTCTTCTCTCATTTCTGAAATGAGCTTTAATAGCGTTCTCGACTGCTTTTTTTGCAATTGTAAGTCGCTTACGCCTTGAAGGAGTCAATGATATCGACTTATCGAATTGTAGAAATATGTTATGTAAATCTGGCATCTTAAATACAGAATTTTTCAATTATTTCATTTGCATGATTACTAAATTCAAAACTTCCACGTTCACTTAATTTTTTAAGTTTTCTAATATCAGTCTCATCCATTGAAATGTTTAAACTATCATCAAGTTCTGTAGTGATTCTTTTGTAAACGAAACTGGGTGTAGCAATTCTTTCTTTGTCAATTCCATTCTGCATTAAGCTGATTAGATTTTCTACTATTTGTGATTGTCCTTGCATAAACAAATCAATTAATCTCGTTTTCTTATCCTTAATCATCCAATATAGGATGCCCCATTTTTTTCGGTCAGCACCATCAGAAAACTTTTGATGACCGGTGCCAATTGAGAGTACTCTTATGTTTGAAAGGTCTTGTTTAAATGCTTCTTGGGCTTCGATAATTCCTAATAAGGCAGGATTGTTTGCAACAACTCCACCGTCAACTTTGTTGCTAAATGTTTTGTGAACACCATTTAAATCATTGTATTCAGATGAATATGGAGTAAAATAGGTGGGTGCAGCAGAGGTTGCTAAAGCAGCTTTAAATGCTGGAATATGGTAATCACGTGTGAATCGTGGGTGATAATTGTTTTTCAAAACGGATGGTTGACCATTGAATAAGTCATAAATGGGAATACAAATATTGGTCTTACAATCTTTTAAACGTGGGTCGTCATTGTTAGGAGTTACTTCCTTGTATTTATCTCGTATTAGCGTTTCTAATTCATTGCGTTCGTGAGATGCATATTTCAACTGCTTAAAAAAGCCTTTTTTATTTCCAAAAATGATGCTGGCCTTGTCAAGATATAAGTCATGTAATTCGCTAGCAGGGATACCAAGTGCTAATGCAATTGCTAATATACCCCCAGTTGACGTACCGCAAATAAGATCGAAATGTTCATGAATTTGCCATTTATCATGACCGTCAGCTTTTAATTTCGCTTCTATTTCGGTTAGAATTTTAGCAGGAAATACTCCACGAATACCACCGCCATCAATCGAAAGTATTTTAAAAGGCTTATTATCCATTTATCTGGTTATTATTTTTAGTCATTGCTTTTAAGGAATCATTAATCCAATTCAGTTTTTGAATTACACCCTGAAGCTCTGCTTGTTGGTTAAATATTCCGTCAAGCATTTTTGCTTGATAGTACTGAAGAAATAGTTCTTTATTGTCTTCAAATTTGAGCTCCATTTCTTGCTCAAACCCTTTTTTCATATTTTCAAAATTGTTTATCATAATTTTCTCTTTTTATTATATATAGTTTCAAAAAATCAAAAAGTTTAGTTCAGTGCGAAAAGTTGATCAACAACTTCCAATTTTTCCAAATAAGGAATTCTGACTTCAATTGCCGTTTTACTTATTTCATCCCCAATCAGTATGACACCTTTTCTCATGAGACTATTGTTTTCGAAGCGTAATGGAACAATTCTATATTCTTCAGCCAACTCAGATTTGAAGCTATTTAATGCAGTTTCATATTGATAAACAATATTGTTGGAAATGTTTATTATTTCAGTATTCAATCGAGATGTTGTTTGCGGATGAATAGTTGTAAAATAAGAATCACCAATGATAAACGAAGAATTGCTTCCGCTAGTCCATTGTTTTTTTAATTGATTTACTGAATATCTAAATGGTTGTCCAACTGGCATATCAGGCATTTTTACTACTCCTATTTTTCTAGCCATCTCAGGGAATTCACGCACAAGAATTTCAATGTTTTCCTGATCATATAATTTTCTATGCCCTCCAATCGATAAAAAATAAATGTGACTTCCGTTTAGCACATAATAAAGTAATTCATCTCTTTTTCGGTCGTCACTGCATAAATGAAAATGCTTTATCCCATAGAATTGATTTGTAAAATCAACATTGAAATTACCAGAGTTAAAATAATTTTTTGATGATGGAGGAAGGAAACCGAGTGATGGTAGATTAACAGAAACATCACCATTTTGTAATAGTTTTTCTAGTTGTTGTAGCTTTTTTAAGCTGCTTTCATGCAAATTTTCAGTTGAATACCGAGATGAATAGACAATTTTATATTTCGCTTGTGGAACTTTTGAATTCAGGTATTTTTCAATGACAAAAATGAACTCGTGAAGCCATGTAAACGGTGAATCTGTACAACTGTAATCCTCCTCGTAAACCGAACTAGACTTTTGGTTTGATGGTAGGATTTGTTCTACTCTGTCCTTCATGGATTTATATATACCGTACAATGCTTCCATAATAATTATATTTTCACCCTAACTTCCCCCGTTAACAACACCTGCATCATTCCTTTTTTTTGTTGTTGCAAGCGCTCTAACTCATTCTTTAATAATTCTATTTCTTTATCTGCTGCCGAAAGGACAGAAGCAATTTTTTGTTGTTCATGGATTGTTGGAATAGGAACTTTCAAGATTCCATATTCCTTACCATTTATTCCGGGTTGCCCACTTCTTTGTGACATTATTGAAACCCAATTCCAATATTCAGAGGTAGATAGGTATGCTTTTAAAAAGTTTGGTAAAAGAATATTTTTGTTAAGTCTAAATCTTATCAAGAATCCTGCGAACACAAGGCTTCCATATCTATTTTGATTATGAACATAATGTTTTCCCACTGAAGCGCCAGTTCGTGCGAAAACAATGTCCTCATTTTCGAGTAAGTATTTATGAGAGTCTGGTGAATCTACCGATACCATTGATTCTGTTTTCAATAAACCAGAATCGTCAATATCGGTAATGCGTAAATATTTTGGCAGACCCTCATTATATTCCACTCCTGCTGCATTAATCCCGTAATCTCCACTTAAAATTGAACAATCTCCCAACTTCACTTCTTTCCATTCATCCGTAAACCCTGCAAAGCGCTTTTTACCTGTAAGCAATTGTTGCATTAATCCTTTTTTGCGTTGTTCTTTAGCTGCAATGAGTTGGGTAAGTTTATCAATGGCTTTGTCCCATGTGCTGAGTATGGTGGCAATTTGTTGTTGTTCATGGAGAGGAGGGAGAGGGATTTTTACATTCTTTAATCCACTTGAATAGATGTGTACAACAGAGTGTCCTTGCCCTAATTGAAAGGTTTGTCTTGAGACAAAATCTGTGTTTAATAAAAAGCCAAGGAATTTTGGATCTTGATTATGACCTCTTAAAATAATTATATCTCCACCTGAATAAGCTTCAAACTCATCAACAAAAGCTACGCTTTTTCCAATATCTTCTAGTGTTTCTCCAGATCCTGCAAATAAAATATCGCCATATTCTAGTTTTGTACTTTGATTGGCTGATTCCTGAGTGGTAAAGGATGTAAAAGCCTTGATATAATCATTATGATTGGTGTAGATTTCTCCATATCTAACACAAGGAATACCATCTTCCATGACTTCACTTTTAGCAATTCCTTTTCCTTTCAGGAATTGACCTAAATTGCCGAGTATGGTACATTTCCAACCCTTAGGTATATCTATTTTCTTTTTTGTCATTATTCAATAATTCCTTTTGTTTCGCACCATACCTCTATGTTCGATATAAACCTTTCCATCAGATCAAAATCTGAATTATTGATTATATCAATGTTTTCAATGTCAAATGCTTCCCATTCACGCCAAAAATCAGACACAACATTAAAAAGCTCCTGATCTCTTTTTTGGAGCATTGTTAATTGCTTGTTATAATTATTGTCACAATGATCTGCCAGTATTGAGATTAAGTGACCAATAAAACTATTAACTCCAGCAGGTGAATATTTACCATTAACTTTTAAATAGACTAGTCGAATGTCCATAACAGAACACTGCAATTTTCCACCATTTCGGATAAAGCTTTCTGGGGAATATCCCATTTCTCTGAATTTTGGATACATTTTATTATGATCCATGCAATTGCTAATGTGATCACAAAGTCTTTTGTCAAACACTTCTGATAAAAAAGGTGTGCTTGATAAATTCATCCATAAATGATTACCAGATAGGTATTGATATTGCTTTAACCAAATGTGCAAGAGTTCATGAGCAATGCAGGCATTTGTGACGTTATTCGGATTGAAAGAAATAACAGCATTATTATTTTGAGTAAATACTTCTGCGTAGTTTTTATTCCAAGTTTCAAACGAGATGTCAAACGTATCTTGCAGCTCATGTAAAAGTAACTGTGTGTTATTATCTAGTGGTAGTTGGCTCATTTATTATTTTATTTCTACAAAAAACTCACTACTACGTGCTACACAAACACCTTCTTTTACAATAAAGCATTCCGCCCAATGTACACCTTTGTACGCTGAATGATCTTGATGGCGAAGTCCACCTGCTCCCGCTGATTTAGGGTGAATAAATTCACCTCTTAGATTTCCTTTTGCTTCTTCTCCTGTATTTACAATTTGCCAGTAGACGTCAAAAGGTTTTTTAACATTGGTTGTAGCGGTAAATTCAATCGGACATCCTTTTGGTATTGGTTTGTTTGGAAGCAAAGTCTTCCATTTTTTGTCCTTATAACGTGCATGAATGTCAACTCTGTTTGTCAATCGTAAAGGCCAAGTGGGTTGCATTCTCCATGAAACATTTAAAAATTGAGGAGAAACAACTGCAGGGGCTGAAAATGTTTCATTGATAAAACTAAAGCCTGCTTCTTTAAAAGCTTCATTAACAGATTTAGATCCAAAAGAAGCTTTTAGTAACTCATACATGTTATTTGGAGAGCTAGTTTTTATTTCTTCAAAATCGGATTCTAATTTATCAAGCCAAGCATAAAAATTACGTTCCTTTTGTTCTGTCTCAGGCCATTTGTCCGCAAAATTTTCATCATTTACATCTCCAACATTAAGAGGGTTTCCGATCCATTTAATTTTTCTTCCCCATTTTGCAACATATCGCTCCTCTATTTGATGACGCATACCAGTTACAATGGCAGAAAGTGCGTCAACAATATTCGTTTGTTTATTATAGGATTTAGTTGCCAGAGTTGTAATAATTATTGAAATCGGCTTATGTTCATCTCCTCCAAACATTATGTCTCTATGGCGTTTAAGAATTTGAATTGCTCTTTGAAGAGGCAGTTTATCTTCATTGAATTCAGGCAAAGGTTGTATTGCTTCGAGAATAAAATAACCTTTATCAAATTCAAGTTTTGCTCGTTCATTAAACCAAATTGCGTATCCAAAAGGATTGCTTCGTGGCCAGTTTTCTATTCGGATTTCTGAATGATGATTTGTTAAAGTATTATCAGTAATGCGAATTGCAAGGTCGTTGTCGTTTTTATCTAGATTAGTAAATGCTTTTTCCAGTACATCTCTATGTCCTGAATTGATAATAGCAGGAAGTATGTCCATATGGAATTTTGCGTCATCAGAATAAATAAGCGTCCAGCATCTTCGTCCTTCATCATCCATTAATTTTTCAATCGTCCCGTGTCCTTTGAGTCTGTCGCCAACTTTTTGTTTAAGGTTAAATTGAGTCCATAATGGGTTTTTTCCAGAAAGTTGACATACTAAATCAACATCAAGTTCATCTTCTTCCATTATTGGCTTAATCATAGTTCCTAATAAAAAAGATCCTTGTGGAAGAATATCGGGGGAGAATGGAGCAAGTGAAGAATCTTCTTTTGCAAGCCATTCAGCAACAAACTGATAGCTTTTTACAGCCATATCATGTTGGCTTTGACTAATGTCAAGTGATTTAGCCAATTGCAACAACACTTTTTCTTGTTCGTTTTTAAGGGGATCGATTAGCATACTAATTATATTAAATTCCTAACTCTTTTAAATACCCATCCATTTCTTTGCGAACTTCAACCAATTCCTTCTCCAACTGCTCAATTTCTTGTTGTGTAGCTTGGATATCGATAGGTTCTTCTTCCTCAAATGTATCCACATAGCGAGGAATGTTCAGGTTGTAATCGTTTTCAATGATTTCAGCTTTGGAAGCTACATGACTGTATTTATCTACTTCAGTCCAATTGCGATAGGTCGATACAATCTTATCGATATGTTCCTGTAACAATTTGTTTTGCTTTTTGCCATCTTCATATTCTTTACTAGCATCTATAAATAAGGTGTCATTAGTCGATTTAGCCTTGTTGAAAATTAGAATAGCTGCCGGAATACCTGTCCCAAAAAACAAGTTAGACGGTAACCCGATTACAGCTTCCAAAAGATTTTCTTCAATCAGTTGTTTTCTTATCGTTCCTTCTGCACTCCCTCTGAATAATACTCCATGCGGAACAATAATACCTGCTCTACCAGTTGGAAGTAATGTTTCTATCATGTGTAAGATAAAGGCGTAGTCTCCTTTCGTACGTGGAGGAATACCTCTTAGAAAACGTTTGTAACGATCAGCCTCTGCTTTTTCAAATCCCCATTTATCCAAACTAAAAGGTGGATTTGCTACTACAATGTCAAATTTCATTAAGCCATCACCTTCCAATAATTTGGGATTGTTAATAGTATCACCCCATTCCAAACGTGCGGAATCCATTCCGTGTAGGAACATATTAAGCTTCCCTAAAGCCCATGTATCTCCGTTGCTTTCCTGTCCATAGAGTGAAAAATCATTCGAGCGAGAACCGTCTTCATTTGTTACTTCCTCGGCAACAGTTGTTAATAGAGATCCTGATCCCATTGTAGGATCGCATATTCTGTTACCTGGTTTTGGGTTCACCAACTTAGCTAACAATACAGAAACTTCGTGAGGCGTGTAAAATTCCCCACCTTTCTTACCTGCTCCCGAAGCAAATTTTTCCAACAGGTACATGTAGCCGTTTCCTAGAATATCTTCTGAACTTCCTAAAACAGAAGGGCGGAAGTTCAACTCTGGCTTAGCAAAGTCGTGAATTAAATTCTTCAATCGTTCATTACGATCTTTGGTCTGACCTAATTTTTCAGAGTTGTAGCTGATGTTTCTGAATACACCTTCCAACTTCTCCATGTTCTGATCTTCAATTTTCGCCAGAATACGGTCAATGATTTCTCCAATATTGTCTTCATTTCTGTGATTATAGATGTAATCGAACGTACAGTTATCCGGTAAGAAGAAACGCTCTCTCTTTAACTTACGCTTGATCAACTCTTCGTCTTCACCATATTGAGCTTTGTATTCTTCGTAATGGTCTTTCCATACATCACTCAGGTACTTCAAAAACATGAATACCAGAATGTAATTCTTGTACTCCGAAGAATCCATTGAACCTCTAAAAGTGTCACACGCACCCCAGAGTGTCTTATTGATCATTTCCTGTGTTGGTCTTTGTGTTGTCATATTGTGTTAATAGATTTTTTCAATTAAAACTGCATTTATAAGTTCATTTCGCTTCTCACGAATTTGATCCATCAATTCCATTTCTTTGAGGTGGAGGTGATAGATGCTTGCTATTTTATGTTGCTCAGTCAAACTTGGAACTTTAATTTCCAAATCACCTAAGGCTTGCTTTTTAATACTCGCTACGGTAGAACCTTCTTGGGTGCTTTGTAAGTAATTCTGTGTATTCGGCTGATTTAAGAACCAAGCTAAATAATACGGGTCAATTTTTTCCTTTTTCGGTCTTAGAACAAAAAACAAAGAAACAGCAACCGTAGGATCGTTAGTATCGAAAACAAAAGCTTTATTGTTATTTCCTCTAGCGAGAAACAACACATCTCCCTTTTGTAAAATCTGACTATTAGAAATCTCATCAAACGCTACTAAGCTCAACTCAGAACCAATTCCCGTGTAATCATCATTCATGTCCTTCATTTGAATGACAGTAACCTCACCATTAGGGTTGTGTTCAATCTTTGTTCTGAAAGTTTGACCAGAGGATATAGAGCAAACGTTTTTAAGTTTTGACATTATCAGTATTTTATTACTGCAAATTTACATAAAATATTTAAATTTGCAAATTATAAGTCATCAGTATTATTATACAGACTTATTTTATGTAAAGAAAATACATTACAACGTAAGTAATTTACGTTTTGTGATGTTTTATTTGTAACAAATTGAAATTGTATGAAAAGACTATTAAAATCCCTGCCATCTGATTGGCTTTATCAATTGATCACGTTATCAATGATTACTACATCTGCATTCTATTTATTCCAATTCACGGATGAATATGAGTTTGTCCGTGATTTTTGGAAAATGAATGAAAAGTTCTACATCTACACCTTTTTAGGGTTGCAGTTTGTCGTGAAGGCATTCTTTTATTGGGTTTTATTTCTTCTTCTGAAGAAACTTTTATTTGGAAGGATAAAATCAAAAGTCTTGGGTGTATTGAACGAACCAAAAACAAGAGAGGACTTGAAAATCATTATTGAGATCAAGCAGTTCTTTGTGCAGATTTTCGGAATTCCGGTTGAATTGGGACTGATTGATCACGAAGATTTGAATGATAAAATAGAGATGACTGAAGATGAATTGGAAGAAACTATGAAGAGTATGATCAAGTGGTCTTGTGTTTTCATTCATGTTGCCTTCACGTCATTGTTAGTTTGGAAATTGAGCGCCTTTTATATTATTCCATTATTAGTAATAGTCATTCTCGCTATTGTAGCATTCTGGTACGGGATGACATTCTTGTTTGGAAATATTCGGCTGATCGATAAAGCAAGAGTGGAGTTAAAGAATAGAAGTGGTAATCAAAAAATGTTGACTAATGGCTAAAAGATTCAAATATTCAGAAGGAATAGTGGTTTTAAAAGGAGGAGATGAAATAGTTTTAAAAGCGCATGAATTAAAAGATGAAGGCATCAGAATAAAGTATAAAGATGCAGTCATTTTTGACCCCTCGAAAACATACAGGTTATTTATTAGGAGTCGAGGTGAAAGCTCTCATTTTTATGCAAGAGGAAGATCCCGAAAAAACATAAGATCGGAACAATACAGATCTGAACTTCACAACGAAACAATTTCTTCATTGGAAAACTACCTTTCCAAAAAAGAAAGAGTGAGGCTACTTTATTACGCATGGGAATACAAGAAAAAACATAAGGAAACAATTACTTCAATAAAAGACTACCTTTTTCAAAAAGATGTAAAGCAGATTTGTGGAGAGGGTTCATATATTGTGTATGACTTGTTTGGTATAAGTAGCACTTTAGTTTCTACAGGCAAAAAGCCTCAAGTAGCAATAGAGATTGTTGACACTCATTTTTGCGACATAGAAACATTCAATATTTTACGTGATCTTTCTATTCGATCATCATTAGTAGTATTGTTTTATTATGCGAAACATGCTCCAATATTGAATCAAATGCACAATGTTGGTCAAAATAACAATGGAGAAATCCGAGTACAGCATTACATACAAGATGGATCATTTTGGGTAGGAGATGAACGAATTGAGGAAAAAGATTATACCTACCTTAAAAACTACAATACAGCCACTGATTTCAATGATAATATTCAATATTATAGAGCTGTTAGAGAGTTTGAAATTGACAAACTATTATGAAAAGAACCAATTTATAACTCCTTTTTACATTCGATCCAAACATTGTGAAGCTTGCGAAAATCGTCCTCTAAAGAGTTCGACAATTGTTCACCGGTTTCCACAAAACTAGATTTAGGTAGATTCAAATCGATTCATTGTCAAGAGTTTACCTAAATCTTTTCTTCAAAATGTTTCAGTAATATTCATTTAAATTCTACATTTGATTCAATCAGGTGTCAATAGGATTTAATGTTTCAACAATTAATATTTACGTTAACCGTATTGAGCTTTTTATCTTGCAATCAGTCAAGAGATGATAATGCTCAAGTAAAAGATATGGACGAGAGTGTTTCAATTGAAGTCTCGATTGAAAACGACTCGATTGTTCTAGACAATACTTCTTTGTATGAAGAATCCTTCTATTATGATTTGGCACTTAGGGCAAAAGAAGCAATGATTGTAGCATTTCCAAGTGATTGGGAATCTGATACAAAATATTACCGAGTACGAGAGTGGGAAGGTGGAGATGAACCGGGAGATAATAATGACCTTGTATTAATTCAGGCAGTTTGGGCTACAAATACAAGTGATCACCTTCCTTATGCGGTTTTTGACTTGGATTACGGAATGCTGTTTGTCGGATATATGGGAGAGGGCTTGCCTCAGCTAGAGTTGAATGTTGAAAGGTCATCTGATGGAGAAATCTCCTTAAATGATATTCCAAACTACAATAAAGATTTCATGTACGATTCTATCTGGAATAATGAGTAAGCAATCCTTCTCCATAAAGTTCTACCTCAACCCAGTTAAAGAAACATGGCGATAAATCCCGAGTTGCAAGTGGGTTAGGTGTGTCACCATCTACAGTCTATTGGTTTTTCTCTGGATATGTAGATGATTTCAAGGTGTTAGAGGAGGCTTATAGGCTAATAAACCACCGAAACAGGTGCTTTCGAGGGTAAAAAATGTGTTAAAGTAAGGTAGAAGTTGTATTAATGTTGATTGGTTTTGAAGAGAAATTGACTAAAGTTTACTAATAATTTGATAGAAATTGAATAGACTAAATTCAAATCTTCTAGTTTCTATTGTATTTGATTTTTTAGGTATTGAATCTGGTTAATTATATGTTAAAACATTCGTTTCATCTAATATTGGATAACTTTTTAGATAATTTTACGTAACTATGCATTACATTTAACTCTAATCAAATGGCTTCTATAGCACTAAATAGCGAAAACGACAAAGACTTATTCCAGGGTTATGTTGATTATGTTAAGGGATATTTTTCTAAGGAAGGGACTGAAAAGAGAGCACTTGCAAGATCAACAAGAATGTGGGATAAATTGTTGTTGAAATTCGATGATTTTAAGAGTGATGCCAATTTAGATATTACGGATATTCGTTTTATGGATTTCCTAACTTCAATATTATTGATTCCTTTAGAGAAGATAGTTCAGGAAATTCACGAAGATGGTGGGGAGTTAACAGCATTTGATCAGCATGTGATTGATAATTATCAATATGTATTGAAGTACAGTGAAGCCCTCAACCATGTTTTAGAGTCAAATATGATGTTCTCTATGGAAGAGGCGTTTAACATTATTGACGAGATGGAGGATGTGCGTGAGGAGTATCAAGAGATAACTGAAGAGTGGAAGTTTGCAAATCTAGATTGTGCCTAATTATTCACCCGGTCAAATAATTACTGTTGACCTTGAACCTGCTTTAGGGCGAGAGTTGAAGAAAGAAAGACCTTGTCTTGTTGTTTCTCCAACCATAACATCTATACACCTTGGAGTTATCACTGTTATACCGATTCGCGGAAAAAATAGAAAGCCAATTAAATCATTTGAAGTTCAAATTAATAATGGTGGAAGTACAGGATTGGCCAAAGTGAGTAAAATCTGTGTCCCCCAGATTAAGACTGTTGATAAGTCTAGAGTGACGAATGAGCTAGGTATTTGTGGAGACAAAATATTGGCAGAGACTAGGGAAGTAATGGCTAAATTCTTTCTCATACCTTACAAAGCTCCTGAAAAGGAAGTTGACGAAGGAATCGAAGAGAAATAGGGATATAAATTTTAGCCAGAGTCATACTTAATAATCAGGTGTCTAAAAAAGTTTCGAAGGCTCTTTGTTTTTTCTTCTTTTTCCCAGTTGTAACTTTTTGGGTAGGTTGGGTGTTTTACAGTCAATGATGCGCAAAATATTCATATCAGTTGTGTTATTGACAGGTTTTCTGCCTATTCAACTTAAAGCTCAAGTAAGTGTCTCATTGAGCTCCGGAATTATGGAGCATAAGGTAATTGTGCCGTGGTCATGGCACGATCAATTCTATTCTTTGACTCCGAGATTGGAACTCTTTTATACTTTCCAAAAACCTCAACTTGAAGTTGGTTTGTCGTATACCTATTACAAGGGGCGAATAGAAACATATGATGCATGGAAATATCCAAATCAGTATCGTTATTATTTTGGAGTGGAACGACCCTTTAATTTGATGGCGTATTGCGGTGCTCATTCTGATCAGAACAGACTTATTCAAACGTATGCAGGGCTAAAAGTTGGTTATTGGGCTCATAATTTCTGGTACTGGATTGAAAACCAAACGGACTGGACTGATCAAGAAAGAGGAGAAGGTAGACTCAACCATTTTGCTTTAGGACCGAGATTTGGAATGTCTGTCGGTAGAAGGGTGCAATTTATTTTGGAATCTGAACACTTTTGGTTAACACCTTCTAATTATGCTGTAAAGTATTTCAAGAGGGTTTCAACCATTCAGGTTGGAATTAGGTATAACTTTAAGAGAATGGAAAGTGAGAATTCTTTTGAAACTAGATAGAAACTAATTCAAGAAATATACATCTTTCAAAACCCCTATCTTAGCTTTCATGAATTTAAAACAAAACACATCAATCAGCTGCCTAATTTTGGGGCTTCTCTTTTTGGTCTCTTGCGAAACCAATGACGAAGCAGGCGATTCCTCAACAGATCACACAGAAAATCAAGAAGAAGTTAAACCAGCAGTTCAAGAAACAGATCCTAAAGAGATGCTTCATGAGGCCTATCAGCTATTTAAAGAAGGAAAGGATGAAGAATCCATTCAACTTGCCAATGAAGTGCTAGCGATTGGAAAGGAAACGGATAACGATACGCTCATTGGAGGTGCGCTGAGCAGTCTATGTAGAAACGCGCAAAGGACGCTAGATACGGCTAGGTTGGCTGAATTGAGCATCCAATTGGCTGAGTTAGCGGAACAGTCTGGTGATCAGCAGTGGATGATGAAACGAGCGCACATGAATGCGGAGATGTGGCGTTTGATTGGCGATCTGGATAAAGCGGAAGCTTTTTACGAAGAAAGTATGGAGATCAGTTTTTCGATTGGATCAATGGGCATGTATACCATTGATCATTTCAACAAGTCGTTTGTGGCGACCGCCAAGGGCAATTTTGACGAAGCCGAAATGCTCATTTCAAAATACTATGAATTGTTGTATGAAAAAGATTCCGTTTATGAAGACGCTTATGGTTTAATTGCTTTGTCCTATTTGTTAGAGCAAAAACAAAACTATAAAGGAGCGCACGAATTGGCTGTAGTGACGAGAAGACTGTTTGAAGAACAAAACATTTTTCCAGAACCCCCAGATGAAAAACCGCTGATTGCCGTTGAAGAAAAAGTAAAGGAGGAATTAGACGAGAAGGTTTACAATGAGATCAAAAAGCAATCGGAGACGGAATCTGTAAAATCACTGTTGGATAAATACTTGGAATAGGAGTTCGTAGCTCTTGAACTTTATTATCCTACCTTTGCACTTTATAGATCAAACCCATGAAGCATCCCAAAAAACGTAAAATAGGTAGAAACGAACAAAAGCCGCTGAGAAGGGGTAATAAGTTTCACCAGCAGGCCAAAAAGCAGACCTCAGAACGAGTAGATGTACGTTTGAACAAGTTCATTGCGGATGCGGGTGTATGCTCACGGAGAGAAGCAGATAAGTTGATCGAAGCTGGTGAGATTACAGTCAATGGGAAGGTCGAAACGAACATGGGAACACGTGTCACTCGAGAAGATGTGGTGAAGTACAAGGGAGAAGCATTAAAACGAGAAAAGTTTGTCTACATTCTCATCAATAAACCCAAGGACTACATCACCACCATGAACGATGATCGTGACCGAAAAACGGTACTAGATTTGATCGATGGTGCTTGTAAGGAACGTGTTTATCCCGTGGGAAGATTGGATAGAAATACAACGGGGCTATTGTTGATGACTAATGATGGTGAGCTCACCAAACGCTTGACGCATCCGAGTCACAACGTGACCAAAGTTTATGTGGCCGAATTGGATAAACAAGTCGCACCCGAACACCTCGAGCAACTGATGAAAGGTTTTGAACTGGAAGATGGTTACACGAAGTTTGATTCGGCAGAATATGATCCTAAAACTGGGGCTAAGAATACCATTTTGGTGAAGATTCATTCGGGTAAGAACCGGATTGTGCGCAGGTCATTCGAACATTTAGGCTACGATGTGAAGAAATTAGACCGCATCCAGTTTGCAACGCTCAAGAAAGGTGCGTTAACCAGAGGTAAATGGCGCTTTTTAAATCGAAAAGAAGTAGGGTTCTTAAAGATGACTAAGTAATCTTTAAGTCTTTGAGCAATTGCTCAGCAGCTCGAAATGGACTAAGTTCCCCCTGTTTGATTTGGGCTATGAGTGAAGCACTTTTTTCTGCATAGTCAGCCTTACTTCTAACCGTTTCTAAAACGAGTTCGTTCACCCTTTCCTCCATCCACTTTAAATCTTGATGGGTACGGTTGTGCTCAAAAAAGCCGTTCACTTTTGTCGTGTTCTGATAGCTTTTAATCGTCTCTTCAATTTTATCAATGCCTTCACCAGAAATGGCACTGCATGAACTAACTACTGGAATCCATTCACTATCACTCGGAGGAAAAAGGTGCATCGCGTTTTTATATTCCGCCATGGCAGCCTTTACTTTACTTGATTCTTCAATGTCAGCTTTTGTAATGACCAGAGCATCTGCCATTTCCATGATGCCTCGTTTGATTCCCTGCAATTCATCACCTGCTCCAGCAAGCATTAACAATAAGAAGAAATCTACCATTCCCCTTACTGCAATTTCACTTTGGCCCACACCCACCGTTTCTACAATGATAAAGTCAAAACCTGCCGCTTCGCAGAGAATGATCGATTCGCGCGTTGCCTTTGCAACACCACCTAGTGATCCACGAGAAGGACTGGGTCGTACAAAGGCTTCTTCTTTTTGCACCAGTGTTTCCATCCTGGTTTTATCACCCAAAATAGAGCCACCGCTTTTCTGAGAAGAAGGATCTATCGCCAAAACGGCAAGTCGATGTCCTTTTTCGATCAGGTGATTGCCAAAAGCTTCGATGAATGTACTTTTCCCAACACCAGGGACACCAGTAATTCCCACACGTACCGAGTTTCCTGAATGAGGTAAACACCCGTTGATGATCTCATCCGCCATGTCATGATGCGCTGGTTTAGAGCTCTCCAATAAGGTAATTCCCTGAGCAAGATCAGCTTTGTTGCCTGCCAGAATGCCATCAATCAATTGGACAGCTGTTTTATCCGAACGTTTCTGCCTTTTGAAGTTGCTATTTAAAGAGTTCGTCATGCTTTTTCCTATTTCAAAGATACGCGCTTTATCTTATTTCATTACTTTCGAGACAATGAATACAATTGAATGGCAAGTTAAACACTTTGATGACCTTTCTAAGCGGACATTTCATGACATGATTCAGCTGCGTGAGAAGGTTTTCGTGGTAGAACAAGACTGCCCCTACCTGGACGTAGACGGTGAGGATCTTCAAGCCTTCCATCTTTTGGGGTTGCAAGAAGGAAAGGTTTTGGCAACCGCTCGAATTTTCCCTCCGAATGATGAAGGGTTCGTGATTGTGGGTAGGATTTGTACCGACCCAGACTTGCGCGGTAAAGGTGTTGGCAAGACATTGGTAAAGGAGTCGTTGAACTTCTGTGAAAGCAAGTGGACCCATGTGGCAATCAAAATTTCAGCTCAATGCTACCTCATTCAGTTTTACGAATCCTTTGGCTTTAGGGTGATAGGAGAGGAGTATTTGGAAGACAACATTCCGCACATATCCATGATTATTGAGCCGATAAGTAATTGACAGACGGTTGGATAGCGATTTAATAGGGAGTTAGAGTCATTTCATTTCCACTATATTTGCAGTTCTAAAACCAATGAACATGAAGTCATTCTTTAAAATTTCTATCGCTGCAGTAGCAGTATCTACTTTTTTAGTAAGCTGTAATGAGGAATCAACCTCTTCAGAAAATGAGCACGAAGATGAGGTAGCGCACTCAGGAGGAGAAGTAGAGTCGTTAGATTTTACGGCTATGGATACTACTGCAAATCCTGCTGTTGATTTTTATCAATTTGCTTGCGGAACATGGTTGGCAAATAATCCAATTCCAGATGAGGAAAGTAGATGGAGTAATTTCAATGTATTAAGTGACAACAACAACGACATTCTGAAAAACTTGTTGGAGGACGCTCAGGCGAATCCGGGTCCAAGTGGAGAAGCAAAGCAATTGATAGGAGATCTGTACCAATCTTTTAGCGATACGGTGCATAGAAATGAAATGGGATTAGAGCCCATTCAACCCGTGCTTACCCAGATTGATGCGATGACCACAAATGAAGATTTATTGGATGTGTTGGTGAGCTTGCATTCCATAGGCGTAGATGCTGGGTTTGGTATTGGTGTAGAGCAAGACGCTAAATTGAATGATCGATATGCAGCTTATTTAGGACAAGGAGGATTAGGTCTTCCCAACCGAGACTATTATTTCAACAAAGATGATAGAAGTGTGATGATTCGAGAGGAATACGACAAGCACATGGCAACCATGTTTGAAAAAGTGGTGGGAACCTCTGACAAAGCTGCGGCATACAAAATAGAAGAGGAATTGGCTACTGAAAGCTGGCCTCCTGTGCAGATGAGAAATATTGAGGCTCAATACAATAAGATGACGGTAGCCGAACTGACAGAATTGGCTCCAGGCTTTGATTGGTCAACGTATCTTACCAAAAGAGGTATCCAAATTGATTCTATCATTGTCGGACAAAAGACGTTTATGACAAAGTTTGCTGACCTCGCGAAAAATCAGTCCGTAGCAGATTGGAAAACCTACCTGAAGTGGACGGTGATGAACCACACCGCAGGCTATTTAACGATGGATTTAGAAAGAACAGACTTCGCGTTTTACAATACAGTGTTAAGAGGAACCAAAAAGATGAAGCCCTTGTGGAAGAGAGGGGTGATGATGGTGACCATGTCTCCTGTTGGGGAAGCGCTAGGCCAGGTCTTTGTGGAAGAAAACTTCACTCCAGAGGCAAAGAACAAGGTTAATGAAATGGTAGACAACATCACGTTGGTGTTTGACGAAAGAATTGATCAATTGGATTGGATGAGCGATGAGACCAAAGTGAAAGCGAAGGAGAAGCTATCTTCTTTTGCAAGAAAACTTGGTTTTCCAGATGTTTGGAAATCGTATGAAGGGTTGACCATCGTACCAGATAATTACGTACAGAATAAGTTTGCCATGGCTCGATTTAAAATTGAGGATAACCTGAATCGATTAGGGACAGATATTAACAAAGACGAATGGCACATGGCTCCTCAAATTGTAAATGCCTATTACAACCCGCTGCTAAACGAGATTGTATTCCCTGCAGGAATCATGCAAAAACCCTTCTTTAGTGAGCATTTTGAAGATGCAGTAAACTATGCGAGAATGGGAGCTGTAATTGGTCACGAATTAACGCATGGTTTTGATGATATGGGGTCTCAGTTTGATGCTACGGGAGCAATGGTGAATTGGTGGACAGAAGAAGATAAGGAGAAGTTTGACGCAAAAACGCAATTGCTAATCGATCAGTACAATGAGTACGAAGTGTTAGAAGGTGTTTTTGTAAACGGTGAACTGACACTCGGTGAAAACATAGCTGATTTGGGAGGATTGACAATTGCTTACCATGCCTACCAAAAATCGTTAGAAGGAAAAGAAGATGAAGTGATTAATGGTTATACCGGAGAACAGCGGTTCTTTATCGCTTTTGGTCAGGTTTGGCAAAACAACATTCGCGATAATGCATTGGTACAGCGAGTAAACAATGATCCGCATTCTCCAGGAAAATATCGTGTGAATGGAGTGGTTGCTAACATGCCAGAGTTCTTTGAGGCATTTGATGTGCAGCCAGGTGATCCGATGCGTCAGCCAGATGACAAAATTGCCAAAATTTGGTAACCTTTGTTGCCAGTGAAAGCAATTTACACATTTATTAAATGGATTTTTAAACTTCCTATTAGGGTGTATCAGTATGTGATATCTCCGCTAACCCCGGGGAGCTGTAGGCACACCCCTACATGTAGTACGTATGCTATTCAGGCCATTGACGAGTGGGGTCCATTTAAAGGATTGTGGTTAGGAATCAAAAGGCTCAGTAAATGTCATCCCTGGGGTTCTCATGGATATGATCCGGTGCCGAAGAAAGACAGCAACTAGATTCGTATTTGCTTGGCTAATAAAGAGTTGGTTCTTAGGCAACCTTTCGTTTTGAATGGCATTATTTGAGAAGAAATGACTATATTTCAACACTGAACCAAAACCAATCGAAACATGAAAAAAACCTTACTTACCTTGTTGTTGGCGTTGTCAACCCCTGCGTTAATGGGAGTTTATGGCCAAGAATCTATTACTCACTTCGATAACAAACCCTATGTTGAAGGAGAATTTTTAGTACAAATGAAGGCAGGTAGAAGTCTTAAAGAAGTGCTGAAAAAAATGCCAGAGCAGTATAAAGTTAAACAAGATCACCTTTTGTCAAAGACGATGAGAGTTTATCTGGTTACCTTCGACCATCACGCGATTTCGCATAGTGATTTTCAGGCATTGCTGTATAGTCAAAAAGAAGTTTCTGTAGCGGACTATAATTACAAGATTGATATGCGATCGACCATCCCTACTGATACAGATTTTTCTGATCAGTGGCATCATGTGAATACGGGACAAACAGGAGGTACAGCAGATGCAGATATCGATTCTGACTTAGCATGGGATATTACTACAGGCGGACAAACAGCTACGAATGATGATATTGTGGTTTGTTTGATCGAAAGTGGGAACTTAGATCACGTAGATTTGGATGGAAATAGATGGTTTAATGCCAATGAAATTCCAAACAATGGCGTAGATGATGATGGAAACGGATACATTGATGATTACAATGGCTGGAATCCCGTTGCAGGAAATGACGATTACGGAACAGGAGGACATGGAACCAACTGTTTGGGAATGATCGGAGCAAAAGGAAACAATGGAACGCTGGTTGCTGGAGCGAATTGGGATGTGAAGCTAATGGTGGTTGGAGACTACAGCATTAGTACGCAGGCAAACGCGATTGAAGCCTATGAATATCCACTCGCTATGAGAAAAATGTGGAACAACACGAATGGCTCGCAAGGTGCTTTTGTAGTTGCAACCAGTTCTTCTTGGGGGATTGATGGAGCAGACCCTACCCAGTACCCACTGTGGTGTGCTTTCTATGATACACTAGGAAAGTATGGAGTTTTGAACGTAGGGGCAACAACCAATAGTAACTTGGATGTGGATACGCAAGGAGATATGCCAACTGCTTGTGGAAGTGATTATATGATTGGTGTGGGAAGAACAGATCACAACGATAATACTGCTGGAGGTTACGGAGCAACTACGATTGAGTTTGGAGCTCCTGGTATTGATGTGGTAACCACCGCAAACACAAATACAATTACTACCACTACTGGAACTTCTTTTTCATGTCCGTTAACGGCTGGAGTCATCGGCTTAGCCTACTCCATTCCCTGCCCATCTTTTATGGCTATCGTAAAAGCGAATCCTCAGCAAGGTGCTGATTTGGTGTTGCAGGCCTTATTGAGCGGTACTGATCCAAAGGCAGCCTTGGCGAGTAAGTTCGTAACAGGAGGCCGATTAAATGCAAAAAACACACTTGATGATTTAATGACGGCAACATGTAGTGGAAGCATCTGCTTGGCACCTTCAGGAATTACAGCAAGTAATATCACCGGTACCAGTGCTGATATTAACTGGAACCCATATGACTCGGCTACGCAATACGTTTTTTATTATCAGGAGGCAGGTTCAGGAAGTTGGTCGAGTACCAACGTAACGGGAACGACCTATAACATGACTGGACTTATTCCCTGCACGAATTACGAATTCTATATGCAGTCTATTTGTGATACGGATTCAAGTTCTACCACAAGTGTTCAAACCTTCATTACCATGGGGTGTGGAAACTGTGTAGATTTAACTTACTGCACAAACTCTGCTGATGGTTCCTATGAATGGATTGAGTCGGTGGAAATTGATGCATGGAGTAATGTTTCTGGAGGAGACGGTGGTTATGGTGATTTTACCAACGGTGGAGCTGCGAGTTTGACGTTAGACTTAAATCAGTCCTATAACTTTACATTGACGCCTGGGTTTAATGCTGGTTCGGCTTATGATGAGTCATTCAGAATTTGGATTGATCTAGATCAGAATGGAACATTTGATCCAAGTGATATGGTTTATGATCAAGGCGCGTATGGCCAAGTTGCTGTGTCAGGAAGCTTTACAGTGCCAGGAACAGCAACATTGGGAAGTACAAGAATGAGAGTGCAGATGTCTTTTGATGATCCTTTTGCGCCAGTATGTGGTAGTTTCGATTACGGAGAAGTGGAGGATTATTGTGTAGAGATAATTCAAAGTGTAGTGTGCGGATATTCCGTAACTAATTCTATTCAAGATCCAACTTGTGCAGACTTGAATGATGGTTCAATTGGAGTTTCTGTCACCGGAGGTACAGCCCCTTATACCTATGATTGGGGATCACTCGGAACTAACTCATCTGTAACAGGATTAGGAGATGGGTCGTATCAGTTGGTAATTACAGATGACACAGGATGCGATACAACAATCAATTATCAGTTAGATTATACAACTGCTCTAGATGTTAGCGTTTCAGCAACAGACGCAAGCTGTAACGGTTCTGCTGATGGACAGGTAGATGCAACGGCAACGGGAAGTACAGGATACACTTATTTGTGGAGCAATGGGGTAACCACTGCTTCTAATCCAAATATTGCTGCTGGAACGTATGACGTAACAGTAACGGATGCTGATGGCTGTACAGCTGATGCCTCAGGAACTGTAAACGAGCCAGTTGCAATAGATGCAGATTTCACTACATTCGAAAGTGGAATGGATGTACAATTTGGCAATAATTCAACTTCAGGAACATACCTGTGGGATTTTGGAGATGGAAACACATCTACTGCAACGGATCCAGTGCATACGTATGCATCTGAAGGGCAGTATACCGTTTGTTTGACGGTGACGACATCATGTGGGTCTGACTCAACTTGTACAACGGTTGAATCAGTTAACACTTCTGGAGTTGAAACCAATGAGGACATGCTATTCAGCTACTATCCTAACCCAGCGAGTGATCAAATGATCATTGCCAATGTTTCAGCTGATGTTAGAAATATTGAAATCGTAGATGCAACTGGCAGACTACTCGAGTCGTACCGTGTAAACAATGCTACGTTTAACGTTAATGTGAAACGAATGAGTAATGGAACCTATTTCTTGATTGCTAAAAACGAGCAAGGAAAATCATTAGGAACCTACAAATTCACCGTGCAGAAGTAATCTGGATAAATTCTTTTGATGAAAGGTCACTCTTTAGCAGAGTGGCCTTTTTTGTTATCGCTTTAAAGCAAAATATTGTTTCATGATTGCTCCGCAAGCTTCAGCCATAACTCCCCCTGTGACTTGTGTGACAGGGTGTAGCACTTTCTCGGTGAGTCTGTTATATCCTCTTCTTTCATCAGTCGCACCATAAACCAAGCGTCCTAACCTAGTCCAGAAAGCAGCGCCTGCGCACATCACGCAGGGTTCGAGGGTGACGTACAGCGTGCATTCGTTGAGGTACTTATTGTCTAAAAAATCCGAACCAGCTGTAAAAACCTGCATTTCGGCATGAGCGGTAAAGTCAGTCAGTTGCTCCGTGAGGTTGTGAGACCTAGCGATTACCTTGTTTTTACAAACGAGTACAGCACCTACAGGCACTTCATCCTTTTCAAAGGCCTTTTCTGCTTCCAGATAAGCCTGCTTCATAAAGTAATTGTCATCATATGGTTGGAGCATCTGTCAAGTGTTTTTCCGTAACAAAACCAGTCAGGTGATAATATAAGCCTCCTCCGATAAAATAGCAAATCACGTCCATTGGATCACTAGTATAAGATGACGAATACATAGGTAAAATCCATTCAAATAAAACACTAAAGTAGGCACAGGCAAAGAGTACCTTAGGAATGCTTAGACTGAAGGTCGCGTTTGACGTGTATCTTTTGAGCAAGTAAGATGCTGCACCCAATACCAAAGGAATAGCGAGTAGGTCAGCATAGTAAAACTGAAAGAAATCTGGAAGTTGAAAACCTGTTTTTTTAGCAATGAAAACCAGAAAATAGGTCAACCAGCCTACGAAATAAGCTATGGAAATGATCCTTTTCATTAACCGACTGTTGTGGCAATAATCCAAGTGAAAATGGCAACAATAAACATATAGACCGACCAAACAGCAAACAAAATCTGATAGCACATTCTTACAAAGAGGAAGCGAGAACTTTTCATTCCCTGAAAATAAGTAAGGACCTTTCCGTCTTTCTTAGCAGCATCTTCCTGATCGATTTTAGCCTTATATTCTTTATTGAGTTCTTCGGCAACAAGTGCAGTGTCACAGTAAACGCAGCGAGTAGCGTTTTCATTCCATTTTTTACAGTTGGGACATTTTTGTTGCTTCATACGCCTCAAATTTATGAAAATATTTTTTTGAATGTCTCAAAATATTCGCTTCTGGGTAGATCGCTTCTTCTCCTTGAAGAAATTGGGCAAACTGATCGGCTAATTTTGGAGCCATCATCACTGTTTTACTGCCCATGCCGTTAAAAATGAACAGCCCTTTGTGTTTAGGATGTTCACCAATCAAAGGTTTTCGATCTGTAATGGTTGGTCGTACACCTGCAGCTTGGTGATAGATTTGATAAGGAAGTTGAATGACTTTTTCAATTTTCTCTTCGAGTTCTTTTTTGGCATCTTCCGTAGTGTCATCTGTAACTGTATTCCAGCGGTAGGTGCTTCCCACTAGATAGGAGTCTTCTTCATTCTGCGGAACAATAAAACAACCTCGTGAGATGGTTTTGCCTTGTAGGGCTTCTGTTTTTATCTCCACAATTTCTCCTTTGGTCAGGTTACGGGGCAAGTAGTTAAAATAAGGGTTGTAAATAAACTGATAGCCTTCACAGAAAATAATGCCCTTATACTTTTTACCTTGATAGCTCCAGCTTTCGTCCTCTTTTTTTAATTGATCAAAGTCAAACTTCCCAATCGTCATTCGCTGACTATACTTGGATTTTGTGAGTTGTAAAAAATCGGGAACCTTCATTCGTCCACTATGATTAACGGTGCCTATTCCATAAGGACTTGAGATGCCTTTGATTTCGGAATCTTCAATTCCCAATACTTCATCAAAAGGAGGTTCTTGCATTCGCGCCATCCAATTATTTTGTTCCTCAATGGATATAAAGGGTCGGTAAAAAGTAGACGTGGTAAAGAAGTCTTCACCGAGCGAGTTTTGAATGTTTTGATAAAAGGGGGTGGCAAAATCAATAAATTCGAGAGCACGCCAAGCAAAATTCAGCCTTCGAAAAGACATCGGGTGCATGATTCCGCCAGCAGCCATAGAAGCACTAAACTTGTGGTTGTTGTCAAGAACTTCAAATTCAATTTGCTGTTTTTCTAACTGATAGAGCAAAACAGAACCAGCAAGACCTTGACCAACGACTAGGTATTTGTTGGAGTCACCCATTTAAATGTCTCTAAAGAAGAAAAGTATACCGAAGAAAATGAAGATGCCACCTATCACAAGAGATATATAACTGATCGTCTTATCGTTCAGTTTGGACTTTAGTTTTCCTGCGAAATAAATTTTGAGCATATCCATACCAAACATGGTACTCAGCGTAGTGGTAAAATAGTAGAACATTTGTCCCTCTGTAATCTGGAGTTGCTCCGTTGCGGCTGTACATGCAGCTATCCAATATAGCAAAACACCGGGGTTAATGGCATTTAATCCAATTCCCTTTAAAACAAGACCGATGGCAATTTTAGCATTAAACTTCTTAGGTAAATTGGCAACACCGTCTTTCACACCATCTACATCGTCCAGTACCTCATCCACATTAATCTCTTTCTTTTTTTGCGGTTTATCTCTTTTGAGAATAGCCACCACACCCATGCCAATGAAAACTGCTCCTGCTATGTACTTAACAAACTCATTGTCGTGAAGTTTTTCAAGCACTTCTTGTGCAAAAAAGTAGGCCAATAACAAGTACAAAACATCACTGATGAGCACACCTATGTCGATGAAAATAGCGTTGAGAGGACCTTTTTTGATGCTGGCTTCAAGGAGAACGAAGAAAACGGGGCCTATAAGAAAGCTCAGTATAACTCCGGATAATATGCCATTCAAAACTAAATGCCCCACAAAAATGTGCGCTTTACGACAAAGTTAATGAATGCAGAAGATTGACGATATGATTAAAAAGAAAAAGACCGGTTATCCGGTCTTTTTTAGAATAATTATAATCAAGCGTGTTACTCAGCAATTGGATACCAAATTTCTGTAACCCACTTGCTGGTGTCAGGCTCCATTCCTGGGTCAGTAACATAGATTTCCCATGGACCTCCAGTAGGTAAGTTACCAGAACTGTACATGTAGTCGTTAATCGCCATGTGAGCTGCTTCAGTTTCTGCGTAGGCACCCATGTGTACATATTTGTAAGCTGCTCCGGCAGGAATCGTAATCACTTCAACTCCTTCTCCGGCTTCTGTTCCTTCCGCAACAGGAATCCCAGCGGTATACACAGAAGTTCCTTCCTCATCAAAAGTTAGCCATTGCGTAAGCGGCATACCTGCTTGCTCAATGCCATTCTCCATCATGTAACCGACTAATTGTCCGTAGTTGTTTCCTAGCTTTTCACTAAAATTCGCCCATTCATTACCCGTTACACTATCCTTTATAGCTAGGTAAGTTAACGTTTCATTTTGAGTTTTTTCCCAGCCTTCAGGTAGGGCAACTTCGTCTACCGGACTCTCAGTGGCAACTGAGTCGGTAGTAGCGTTTTCTGTGTTGGTTTCTTCTGCTGTTTCTTCTGTCGCTGTTTCGCCACAGCTTGTCAATATCAAAGAAAAAGCAATAATTGAATAAAATATTTTCTTCATGTTGATTAGGTTTTATAGCGCAAAGGTAAAAAAAACAAAGCGACCATGAATCTAATCCATGACCGCTTTGCAACCTTTATTTAACCTACTAACTATGAAAGATGAATATTTTTCCTATTTACCGGTTCGCAAACCGTGCTCTAAAATTCTAAGTTGTAACTGATTTGCGCGAGAGATGATTCGGAAGTACTCTTTGAGGTTTCCTTTTTTCATCAATGACTTTGCTAAATCTTTAAGTGAGTTATATTGTAATTCTAAAGCTTCCATTTTGTTCTGTTTTAGTGTTTGACTAGTACAAAACAAATGGCGTGCCAAAAATTTCAAAAAGGGGTCAATCCCTTTGTTTACGCGTGTTAATAATTGTTAAGATGAGTGCACCAACCAATGCAATGGCAGCAAAATACATTACCCAAACCACAATTCTATAAATACTCCACAGGAGAATAAGCCCAAAGAAAATGAGCAAAAAGTTGAGGAGGAACTTATTTTTCATCGATTAAACTCCTTCAGCTGGATTTACGATCACCTTAACATTGGCTTTGACTTCCACGTCTGGCCATGTAACCGCTTTGTCTCCGGTCCCTTGGTGTTTCTCTTCACATACTTTGTTTAGAGCATCTAATGCACCCTGTGCGTTCCAATCAGGAACATTAATGATCCCTTGAAGAATAAATGCTTTCAGGTCATCACGGTAAATCCACTCCAGTTCGTTCGTAACACTTGCATCGTTCATTGTGATTTGAACCTGAGCTGTTCCTTTGTCCTCTCCAGTCATACTCACGATGGAAGCAACGACCTGTTCTGTTCCTGTCATTGAACCAAAGAAAGAATTGATGATCTTTCCATCTCTCGCTTCATCTCCTGTTTTGGTAGAAGAAACATCTAGTGTAATCTCTGCACCTGTCATCATGTCTACAATAGTAGCGGCATTGTCAGTATGTCCTGTGATAGCGTAAGACTTAAACTCGCCTTCTACACCAACTTTTTCAGCTAACTTAAACGCAGTCCATTTCACTACGGCTGTAGAGGGGTCAATGCTGTAGGTGTTTTCTACCGTAGCTTCTGGTGCACCGCCTTTTTCTGAAGTGCCTTCTTCTGAGGTTTCTGAAGTTTCGGTTTCAGCATTTCCACAGCTCATGATGAGTGTGGAAATAAACAAAGGTAGAATGTAGGTAAGCTTTTTCATGATGGTTTTTAATTTGAAGCAAAGATAAAGACCACCGTGGAAAAACGCATTACTTCAAGGTTAATGTTCCAAGTTTTTTTGTTTTTGCCCCACGTTGAGTAAAGATAAACATTTGGTTGTCGCCAAACTCTTCGCACAATTTGGGAACGATAAATGTCTCTTCTTGACGGTTATCAATGAGGATCTCTTCTACAACTTCTCCATCTGGCTCTACCGTGACGAACAAGGTTAGATAGGCTTTTTTCTCTTTTTTGGTGAGCTCTTTTCTTTCTGCTTTTTCATAAACGTGCTGTGCACGCATATTATAGATCATGTGGAGTTTATCCTGATCAATCATCAGTGCATAACTGGACATAAAGCCGCCATCATTGGTTGAGTGCTGGTACTTGTCTATTTTGGTCGTCCAGTTAATCTTACCATCTTTACTAATGTCTACGATAATGATGTCGTTGTAGTAGTAGTGGTAGGTAGTTGTAGTTCTTGTGTTACCGTTGGCATCCGTTGTCGTTGTAGTAGTTACGCGAACATAGTACTGCTCGGCTAACAAGGTGACGCCACCATCGGAATGAATGATGAAGTCTCTTAAATCAAATTCATAGGCTTCAATGGCTTTATCTTTCTTTGCTGCTTTTTTCTTTGCTTTTTCCTGCTGCTTCTCTGTGAGATCCTGAATCAAGAAATCATCTTCAAAGTCTTTATAAGTCGACTTTAATACTTTTTGCGATTTGCTATCAATCAAGATATAAAAAGTACCTCGAATACTGCTTGTTCCTTTTTCTGAATAGAACCCGGCACAGGCGATGTTGTCATCCGCAAAACCAAACGTAATGTCAGTGATGAATTTATTTTCCAGCGAAATCTCATAGTCCTTATAATCTAACCCTTTATTTTTGTAAGAAAGGATGTGATATTTGTAATTTGGAGCCCTTTTTACACGGTCTTCTTTAGCCGCATATTCTCTTCCAAGAACATAGGCATTGCCATGATCATCCACTTCAAAGTTGGTAACGGCAAAAAGTGATTCATTATAGGAAAGCTCAATATCTTTTTGCCAGATTTTGTCCAGATTTTCATCCAATACCAAAAACCCAAATTTTTCGGGGGCTTCTTTATCCTCAAACGGAATATTGTAGTACAGCATGAGCTTAGAGCTGTCTTGTGAAATGTCATAGCTAAAGTCTCCCGATTTGCGCTTTTTCAGATAATCTAACGAAACTAACTTTTCCCAATCAGATTGCTTTCCGCTTGTAGTAATTGTTGAATAATAGAGTGAATTGGTTTTTTCTTTCTTATTCAACATGCTTCCTAAGATGATAAAACTATCATCAAAGGCTACTAATCCTTCATAGACCAACGCATCTCCATTCATTTTTTCACTCACTGGATAAACATTTGTCGTATTAAGATTTCTATCGATGACTTCGATCATGGTTTCACCTTTTACAAACTTTAGGACGTAGATGAGATCTCCTTCTGTTTTAAGAACTTTGGAATAAACCGTTTTTTTGCTTTTAAAAGCTTCTCCCCAAGTTACAGATACCTTGTCCGTTTGTGGAAGTTGAGCTACTGCAAATGAAGCAGTAAGTGTGAGCAATAGAAATAATGTTTTTTTCATTTGTTGACTTTAGTTGCTACAATTGCAGCTATTTGAAAAGTGAACTTTCGTATTGGGCAGCAATTTACTAATTCGTTCCATTTCTTCTTCAGAAAATTGTATAACTCTTAAGTCAAAAACTTTTAGATTAGTGAGTTCAGACATACTATCTGGTATTTCGTACAGGTTGTTACTCCACATATCTAACACCTCCAACTTTTGTAAGTTTTTGATATCGAAGGGAATACCGTACACATCGTTTTGACTGATAGTAATTTTTTTGAGGTGAGTCAATTCTACCAGAACAATCGGAAAGGTTTTAAAGTAATTTTTATCGAGGTTCACTTCTTCCAAGTAGGTAAGGGCGTTCAACGATGCAGGTAGTTCGCTTAACTTGTTTTTAGACAAATCCAGTACTCTGAGGTTCGTCATTTTTGCAATGACTTCTGGCACAACTTTCAGTTTATTCTTACTCAGGTCAAGAATATAAACCTCCTCAGGTTGTTGCATGGCTTCTTCAATAGACTTGTACACTTTGCACGTATCCAAATCTACCGCTGACTGACTTTTTGCCGAAATAGTCAGAATTGCAGCGAAACAAAACACTAAAAACTTCATATGTACTAAAGGTAATCTCATCGTTCAAAATCCACAAATGTCATGCTAAATATTTTGTGAAACGACCCAGCCCCCTGTCCAAGCGGCTTGAAAGTTGAATCCTCCTGTTAATGCATCTATGTTTAATACTTCACCCACAAAGAATAGATTGGGGTGCAACTTGCTTTCAAATTTTGTAAAATCAACTTGTTTCAAGTCTACGCCACCACATGTCACAAACTCTTCTTTGTTGGTGCTCTTACCATGAATACTGATTGTAGAGTTTTTTATTGCTTCGGTGAGTCTGTTTTTCTCCTTTTTTCCCAATTCCGCCCATATCTTTTGCTCCGAAATTTGACAAAACAAGAGTAATGAATGCCAGAAGCGCTTAGGAATGTCAAAAAGAGGAGTGTTTTGAAGTGTCTTTTTGGGATTCTCTTCGCGCATTTGCTCAAAAGTGTCTTCCACCATTTCACGCTCAGAATGGAAAGCCCAGTCCACCTGAATTTGGAATTGGTAGCCTTTGTCGTGCAGGTGTCTTGCTCCCACAGAAGACAACTTTAAGATGCCAGGGCCGCTTAACCCCCAATGGGTTACCAGCACAGATCCCATTTCCTGAAGCTTTGTTCCAGAGATTTTTACCGCTGCGTTTTTGACGACTAACCCGCTAAGATTTCTGAAACGTGTGTCCTTTGTGTTAAAGGTAAATAGTGAAGGAATGGGTTCAATAATCCGGTAGCCCAGCTCGCTTAGTTCTTTCCAAACCTGCTGACTGTTTCCTCCTGTTGCTATCACTAGCTTATCAAACCTTTCGGTTGCGCCATTGATATCAATAGACCATCCTTTTTCCAAGGGAGTAATGCATGTTACGGTAGCACCTGTTCTCACTGCAATGGCTAATTTTTGAACCTCACGTTGCAAGCAGTCAATGATGCTTTGAGAATCGTTTGATACTGGAAAAACCCGATTGTCTTCCTCTATTTTTAAAGAGACACCTCTGCTTTCGAACCACTCCATGGTGTCTCCAGTCATAAAAGAATGAAAAGGACCAAGCAGTTCCTTCTGTCCCCTCGGGTAGAATTTTACAAGTTCTTTGGGCTCAAAACAAGCATGGGTCACGTTGCAACGACCACCACCGCTTATTTTAACTTTGCCGAGAACGTTTTTACCCTTTTCGAATAGTGTGATAGCGTAATCGGGATTTTTCTCTGCTGTGTTGATGGCTGTAAAATATCCTCCAGCTCCTCCTCCTATAATGGCAATTTTGGTCATTTTTTCAGATTAATAACATCACCTGTTGTATTGTCATAATTGAGGTAATATAGACCTTTATGTAAGTCAGAAATATCAACTATGGAGTCATGCCCTCTTTTTACGAGGTTACCAGGGGTGTCATATAGCTCAAAAAGAGTTTCGGAACTAAATACAATAGCTCGTTTTTTGAAGTTGTAAGTTATTTTAGGACTGTTAGAGGTTTTGGTCGTATTTGGACTTAAACACGGTTTGCCGCTGAAGTCATTTTGTTTCACTCTAAACTTGTTAATGCCTTGGTGCAGTTTTACAGGGTAAGAATAGTGATTATCATCTTCATTTGGACCAAGTCCTTCTATTGTTCCAACTTGTATCCATTTGTTCCATCGATATTGTTCAATAATAAATAGCATTGGAGATTCCTCATTTCTTGTATACCAATGCAGAGAGTCTTTTATTATCTCAATTTTAGAAGTTTGAAAAGTACATTTTCTGTGAATAGGTTCTGGGTTCAGAATTTTTGGTAGGCAATCGGTTTTGTGAATGATTTTTACGACTACTCTATCTTGGAGCTTAAGGCCTATATTCGATAGGTCTATTTCAAAAGCACCAGCATTTATTTTGCCAATAGTTATAGTATCATTAACGGTAACTCTTGTAACGCAAAAGTCGATACCATTACCTGTATATGGGTTTTGAACGTACAAATTCTTGCCAAGATATCGTCCTTCATGCACAATACTCGCTTCTTGCTGGCTAAGAGCCATTGTGCAGCATAAAAGTGCCCATATCGTCAATGCCAATTTCATATCAATAGTTATTCAAATACCTTACCAACTACTTGATGATCCTCCACCACCAAAGCTTCCGCCACCAAATGACCCGCCACCAGAGCCACCAAATGACCCACCACCAGAGCTACTAAATGAACCTCCTCCAGAAGAGCTACTTGATGATCGTGTTTTTCGAGGGATGGTATACCTTGTAATGCTTTGATGACCACAATTGGCGCAGGCCTTCTTTTTTTCACCAGTTCCTGAAGAGGAATAGGTAGCCGAAGAAATGGTTTTGTCATAAACTAAATACCAGGTTTTGAATTTACACCTACTGCAGGTACTGTACTTACTAAACCATGTGGTGTATTTTAAGATCAGTATGTCTCCAGGCTCATCCGTAATCCAAACATCGTAGTCGACAGACTTCACTTTTTCTTCAGAAACTTGCCCTTTCTTTAAGAATTCGTCATCGTCTTTTTCGGAGAGTTTGCGCATCTCCAGTCCCGTTTTTTTGCTGAAACGAACTCTGTTTCTCCAGCTTTCCAATAGGTTTTCTACAAATAAATCGGTGATGAACATGGGAAATGGAAAAACATAGGCAAAGACATCTAATTTGAAGACTTTGAGCGTGTGGAACTTGTTGTAAGGATCTTTGATGAACAAGGTAAGTGTATAGGTAAACAGAAACGCTCCAAAAATTACACCTGCACCAATTAGGTAGAAGAAAACGATGGCGTGATAACCATAGAGGTGCAGCCCATATAGAGGAACACCCACCACACAGGTAATTAAAATTCCGTATGGCCAGATTTTATCCGTTTCGTTTTTTGCAACGATAAATGCATTTACCGTAATTCCTATAAAACCAAGTATCACCGCTCCGTCACGAATAATGTCTGCAGTGTACGATTCTTTTAAGAAAACGAAATAGGCAATGAGTGCTACTGCAATGGCTGCTGCCACAATAATAAGATTGGTTAAAACGGTCTTTAAGGTTGGACTCAAAATAATGGTGAGTAGAATTAAAATACCTGCAACAGCCATAGAGATATACTCCCAGATGATCAGGTTTTTCTGTTTTTCCTGAGTTCTTTCCACATATTCAGGCACATTATCTTCCATCACAATGGCTTCAATCACTTCAACTGCGGCAATGAGGCCTTTACCGTATTGTTCCAGTTTGAAGTAAGGTTTTAGTTCCTCAACCTGAATTTCTTGGGTGAGTAGAGCGGGGATGTATTGCTCGGTTTCATATCCTGTAGCAATAGCCATATTTCGATCTTGAATAGCCGCCAGGATAATAATTCCTCGATCTCCTTTTCCAACTTCCCACAAATTTCCCAAATCTGTTGCGAAAGGATGAGGAGCTTTCTCTCCAATCGAGTTAACGATAATCACGGCAATTTCAAATCCCTTTTCATCCCTTAATCGCGTGATGATGGTGTCGAGCTTGGCTTCTTCATCAGGTAATAAAAAGTCATCGGGGTCAGATACAAATCCATCTCCATGATCCTTGGGATTTGGAATGTCTGAAGGTGAGTAATAGACCTGAGCGAAGCTATTGGTAATGACAGTTAGAAATAAAACGAGGGTAAGTACTCTTTTCATGTTGGCAATTATAATTTGTCGGTTTTCAAACCACCTTCTTGGATGGCATCGTTATAATGTTTGCGTTCTGTTTTAATTTTAGTTTGCGCTTCTTCCAGCAGAACTCTAAGATCATTCAGCAGGTCGGAAGGGTTTTCGTTACTTTTTCGATAAACAATTCCGGAGAGCAAATCCCCCAATTCAGTATGTAGCTCATATTGTTCTTTGAGTTCGCTGGCGTCCTGAATTTTAACTTTCAACTCTTTGATGGCGAGGTCATTACTTTGGTCTTTTTCATTGTCGGTAAGAATGGCTTGCACTTTGGGAATAAGTGCTTCCTGCGTTTCAAATGCACTTTCCATTTGTTTTTCGATGTTTTCCAATTGACCTGTGCTTTCCTCGGTAGCAGCGTCATTCATGATGAAGTAGACGCCAGCAAAAAAAATCAATCCAGCCACGATAATACCCAGAATAATGGCCAACTTCTTGTTGGGATTCTTTTTCTTATCCCTATTGGCCAGTCGTGTTTTGCTGCTAACGGATGACATCACCTCTAGGGCATTCTTATCATTCGGCTCTTTGTCGAGCGTTACTTCTGCTTGTTGTTTTGCCCTTCTCAGGTAAGAATCATCTTCTTCGTTGATGGCTAAGAGTAAATAAGATTTTGCCTGTAAACCACGAGCGCCATTGATGTAAGGGTTAAGAAGTAGTGCATCTTGAGCCGTTTTTAAACATTCTCGGTAGCTCTTGTGTTGCATGTGCGAACGGGCTAGTGAAAGCTTCTCATCTGCTTCTCGCATCACATAATCCCATCCTTCATCCGTCATGCCGAGTTCTAGGCTGATTTCTTTCAGTTCTTCTTTCGAAATGTCGATTTCCCCTTCTAAAATGCCCATTTGCTTCACACTGAGCATATGTTTTTGGGTAATATCATCGTATGTATCCATTGCTGTGGTTTTAGCCACTACAATACTAAGAAAAATAGGTGAATTATCAGTGCCTCCTTGATTGCGTCTTGATTTCTTCGATTAATGTAGATTGCGCCTGTTCGAAGTTTTCTATGTTCACATAGTTACCCCCTCCATCCTGAGATAGCTGTCTCATGCTCTCCATGTGAAATTCACGATTTTTGATTCCTATGACCGAAATCGTGACGCCCTTTTTATGGTATTTCCGAGCGAGTTTGTTGACGTTTTCTTCTCCCATATTAAAAACACCATCTGTTGCCATGATGATCTGATTATTGCCATCTGGAATTTCGGCATTGCACGCTTTGGTATACGCCAATTTCATACCTTCACCTCCGGCAGTCATTCCTTTGGGTTTTAAACTTTGTATGATGCTAATGAGGGTATCGGAATCTTCGACCGATGTAGTTTCCAAGATGACCTCTGCGTTGCTGGCGTATGCTACCAGCGTTATTTTGTCAATTGGTCGAAGGATTTTCGTGAGTTCAATCATACTCGCTTTCAAAAGGTCGATTTTACCGCCAAAATTCATGGAAGAGGAAACATCAACTAAGAAAACAATATTATTTGGTCGATAATCCGCTAAAGGGAAGTCGGGATATTCTTCCACATAGTTTTCATCAGTAAGTGTGTCGGCTTCAACAACCTCAACTTCTTCTGGTTTTTCAATTTCCTCAGGTTCGGTTGATTCCTCAACTTCAATGTCTGGAACGTCAGCGAGAAGTTCCTCTTTTCTTTTTAATGGAATGATAACCAGATTGTTTTTTCGATTGATGTAAGTGCCCATTTCATTAGAGTTGTACTCTTCATGGTTGGCAATGAAGTAGTAATACCCAAGTTCTTGTTTTTGGGTGTGTTGTCCTTTTCTGTTGGTGGTGATCGTTTCGGTTTTAACCCCATTTCTGACAAAGATCACTGTTGCATCTTCTATCGGGTCATTAGTTTGCTCATCCACTACCATCACGGTAAAATCATGTTCTAAGGAGGTGTTGATGTTTTGTTGTTGGAAGCTCGGACACGCTATGGCATTGGATTGGGGTACTTCTTCGCAATAGCCATGTAGTTTAAGGATAACAGGTTCTTCCAGATGACTGAAATGAACAGGAAGTTTTTCGTGAATAATACCCTTTTTATCAGGAGTGAATAAGATTCGGATGTATACGGTGCTGTCTGGTAAGAGCGTTTTAGAACTGTAATGGATTTGGAAACGTTTGTCTGCATCTGTCCTGAAGATAAATATTTTTTCATTGCCTATGTTCTTAACCGGAATATCCGCATAGTCTGAACCTGCCGCAGTTATTACGCCAAGATCAAAAGGGTTATCCCCAAATTCGATTTGACTCCAACTGGATAGCACAAACCATTGAAGAAAAAACAACAAAACAACACTCCGCATAACCTCATATACGTATAACTTGAAATAAGGTTTTCAAACCACGCAGTTAATCAATTATCAAGAAAACATTACCAGTAGTAGAAATCATTCATAATTTGGGAGATATGTAGTATATTCGCACTCTTATCAGATTAAGAATGGGTAAATTACACATGGTTGACCTGATCGGTCAATACAATAAGATTCAAAAAGAAGTGGATGAGGCGGTGATCAATGTGATTCGTTCATCAGCTTACATCAACGGCCCAGAGGTCAAAGCGTTTCAGCAAGAATTAGAAGGATATTTAGGAGCCAACCACGTTATTCCATGCGCAAATGGAACAGACGCGTTGCAAGTTGCTATGATGGCATTAGGTTTACAGCCGGGAGATGAGGTGATTACTGCCTCTTTT
Source organism: uncultured Flavobacteriales bacterium (assembly GCA_964387945.1). Taxonomy (GTDB): domain Bacteria; phylum Bacteroidota; class Bacteroidia; order Flavobacteriales_D; family Parvicellaceae; genus Parvicella. Next base: position 60,599 of record CAYLYX010000016.1, read on the forward strand.
ACTTATGTAGCTACAGCTGAGGTAATTGCATTGCTTAAGTTGAAGCCAGTGCTAGTAGATGTAGACCCTGTAACATTTAACATTGACGTGAATGCATTGGAGGAGGCAATAACTCCCAAAACCAAGGCAATCGTTCCTGTGCACTTGTTTGGGCAATGTGCGGATATGGAAAAAATCATGGAAGTGGCTGATAAACACAATCTTTTTGTGATAGAAGACACAGCTCAGGCAATTGGAGCCGATTATACTTTTTCGGATGGAACGGTAAAGAAAGCCGGAACCATCGGAACGATAGGCTGCACTTCGTTTTTTCCTTCAAAAAACTTAGGTTGTTTCGGAGATGGAGGTGCCATTTTTTGTAACGATGATGAGTTAGCTGCTACGATCAGACAGGTTGCAAATCACGGACAGAGTAGGCAATATGTGCATGACCGTGTTGGTGTAAATTCGAGACTAGACAGTATTCAAGCAGCGGTGCTAAGAATCAAACTTCGCCACTTAGATGCATATAATAAGGCAAGGAAAGAAGCTGCAGATTATTACAACGAGCAACTGGCATGCAATGAATTGGTGGTGCCGGAAACAGCATCCAATAGTTCGCACGTATTTCATCAGTACACATTGAAGTGTAAAGGTATTGATAGGGATGAGTTAAAGGCCTATTTGAATGAAAGAGATATACCTTGCATGATATATTATCCTATTCCCTTGCATCATCAACAAGCGTATCGACAAGAGCAATCTACAGATGAGGATTATCCAATTACGCTAGAATTGTGTAAAACGGTTATTTCACTTCCTATCCATACAGAAATGACGAGAGAAGGTCAGGATGTGGTTATTGATGGAATTAAAGAATTTTTAAATAGTAAAAGATGAAAATTGCAGTAGTTGGAACTGGGTATGTCGGGTTAGTGACCGGAACTTGTTTTGCAGAAACAGGAAACGATGTAATCTGTGTTGACATTGATAAAGATAAGGTTGAAAAAATGAGGTCTGGGATCGTTCCGATTTATGAGCCCCATTTAGATGTGATCTTCGAGAGAAATATTAAGCAAGATAGGCTTAGGTTTACAACTAACTTGGAAGAGGCGGTAGAACATGCGCAGATTATTTTTCTTGCATTACCTACGCCTCCTGGAGAAGATGGTTCTGCCGATCTATCCTACATTTTGGGAGTTGCTGACGAACTAGGAAAAATGATTCGGGACTACAAGGTGATTGTAGACAAGAGCACAGTTCCTGTTGGGACCGCAGAAAAAGTTAAAGAGGCCGTGGCGAAGCATGCTAACGTAGATTTTGATGTGGTTTCGAATCCAGAATTTTTGCGAGAAGGTTTTGCGGTGGATGATTTCTTAAAACCAGATCGAGTGGTTGTAGGAACTGAGTCGGCTAAAGCGAGAAAGGTTATGGAGGAGTTGTATAAACCATTTGTCAGACAAGGCAATCCGATCATCTTCATGGATGAGAAATCGGCTGAGTTGACGAAGTATGCAGCCAACTCATTTTTAGCAACCAAGATCACCTTTATGAACGAGATTGCTAATTATTGTGAGTTGATTGGAGCGAATGTTGACGATGTACGCAGAGGAATGGGAACGGATACACGAATCGGTAACCGATTTTTATTCCCTGGAATTGGTTATGGTGGTTCATGCTTTCCAAAAGACGTTCAAGCACTTGCCAAATCAGGGAAAGAATCGGCCTATGATTTTTCTATTATCAACTCGGTGATGGATGTAAATCATAAGCAAAAGTATGTTTTGGCAGAAAAGGTGAAAGCTTGTTTTGGAGAAGATTTGACAGGAAAAAAGTTTGCGCTTTGGGGACTTTCCTTCAAACCAGACACTGATGACATCAGAGAAGCTCCAGCGCTATATATGATCGATGAGTTGACTAAAGCAGGTGCAGAGATTACTGCTTTTGATCCCGAGGCCATGGATAATGTCAAAGGACTTATTGGAGATAAAATTACGTACGCTTCTAATCAATATGAAGCGTTGCAAGGTGCTGATGCTCTATTGATTGCAACAGAATGGCAGGTTTTCCGTACGCCTGATTTTGATAAGATATCTACTGGTTTGAAAGCAAAAGTTATTTTTGATGGTAGAAACCTTTATGACTTGGGAGATATGAGAAACCGAGGCTACTATTACAATAGCATCGGTAGAAGAACCATTACAAAAGGATAAGCCATGAAAAGAGTTTTAATTACAGGAGCAGCAGGTTTTTTGGGTTCGCATTTGTGTGATCGCTTCCTTAGGGAAGGTTGCTATGTGATTGGAATGGACAACCTGATAACAGGCAGAATCGAAAACATTGAGCACCTTTTTAAAGAAGAGCGCTTTCATTTTGTAAATCATGATGTATCCAATTATGTTCATGTTCCAGGTGAGTTAGACTATATTTTACATTTTGCTTCCCCTGCAAGTCCGATTGATTATTTGAAGATTCCCATTCAAACACTTAAAGTTGGTTCGTTGGGGACACATAATTTATTGGGATTGGCAAAAGCAAAAGGAGCTCGAATGCTGATTGCGAGCACTTCAGAAGTTTATGGTGATCCACTCGTGCATCCTCAAACCGAAGATTATTGGGGTAATGTGAACCCAATTGGACCAAGAGGAGTTTATGATGAAGCAAAGCGTTTTCAGGAAGCTATAACCATGGCCTATCATCGTTATCATGGCGTTGAAACACGGATTGTGAGAATCTTTAATACATACGGTCCAAGAATGCGATTGAATGACGGACGAGTATTGCCAGCATTTATAGGTCAGGCATTGAGGGGAGAAGATTTAACTGTTTTTGGAGATGGTTCTCAAACAAGGTCTTTTTGCTATGTAGATGATTTAGTAGAAGGGATATATAGACTTTTGCTTTCTGATTATGCAGAGCCTGTGAATATTGGGAATCCGGATGAAATTACAATTGCAGATTTTGCGGAGGAGATTATTAGGTTAACGGGGACGGATCAAAAAGTGATCTATAAACCACTCCCTCAAGATGATCCGATGCAACGACAGCCCAATATTGATAGAGCTAAAAGTCTTCTAGGTTGGGAGCCGAAGGTTTCCAGACAAGAAGGGTTAAAGATTACTTATGAGTACTTCAAGTCCCTTCCTGAAGAAGAACTATATAAAAAGGAACACAATAACTTTGATAAGTTTATCGTAAAGTAATGGCAGAATATTTTGTACACGAGACAGCAGTAATTGATGAAGGATGCTCAATTGGTAAAGGAACCAAAATTTGGCATTTCTCTCATGTGATGAGTAATTGTAAGATTGGGGAAAGGTGCAACCTCGGTCAAAATGTTGTAGTGTCGCCAGATGTTGTTTTAGGAACTAACGTTAAGGTTCAAAACAATGTGTCGATTTATACTGGAGTTATTTGTGAAGACAATGTTTTCTTGGGACCATCCATGGTTTTTACGAATGTAATTAATCCGCGAAGTGCTGTGAACCGAAGAGGCCAGTACGATAAGACAGTTGTGGGTGAAGGAGCATCCATTGGCGCTAATGCTACTATCGTTTGTGGGAATGACATCGGCAAATTTGCCTTAATTGGTGCTGGAAGCGTAGTAACAAAGAACATTAAACCCTACGCATTGATTGTAGGTAATCCTGGAAAGCAGATTGGATGGGTAAGTGAATATGGTCATCGACTAGCCTTTAATGAAAAAGGAATAGCGACTTGTCCGGAGAGTATGCAGGATTATAAACTAGAAAACGAATACGTAACGCGAGTAAAGTGATAGAAGGAAAAGTAAAGTTTGCAATTGTAGGTTGTGGTCATATCGGAAAGCGCCACGCAGAAATGGTTCGAAGAAATGAAGAATCAGAACTGGTAGCGTTATGTGATACGGGTAATAAGAGTGATCTAGGTCTGGCAGACTTCGATATTCCTTTTTTTGCCTCGATTGGTGAATTACTAGCAGCCGATTTGGACATTGATGTTGTGAGCATTTGTACGCCCAATGGATTACATTCAGACCAGTCGATAATGGCTCTTGAGAATAACTACCACGTGGTAGTAGAAAAACCAATGGGTTTGTCAAAAGCTAAGTGTGAAAGGGTGATTTACAAAGCACTCAAGGCGAATAAACATGTTTTTTGTGTGATGCAAAACAGGTATTCGCCACCTTCCGAGTGGATTAAAGATATGATGAGGAATAGAAGACTAGGTGATGTGTTGATGGTTCAACTGAACTGTTACTGGAATAGGGATTCCAGATACTACAAAAAAGGTGGATGGAAAGGGACTGCCGATTTGGATGGTGGTACGTTGTTTACCCAGTTTTCTCATTTCATAGACATCATGTACTGGTTATTTGGTGATATTACCAATATTCAAGGGAAGTTTAAAGATTTTACCCATAAAGATTCAACCGATTTTGAAGATAGCGGTTTGGTTAGTTTTGATTTCGTTGATGGAGGAATGGGTTGTTTAAACTATAGCACAGCTGTATGGAATTCAAACTTGGAAAGTAGTATGACCATTGTGGGTTCAAAGGGTAGCGTGAAGATTGGAGGACAATACATGAATGAAGTGGAGTATTGCAATGTTGAGGGGTATGAAATGCCTACGTTAGAAGCATCTAATCCTCCAAATGATTACGGTCCGTATAAAGGATCGGCAGCAAATCATCACTACATCATTGAGAATGTGGTGGACACGTTAAAGGGAAGAACAACTGCTACCACCAATGCTTTAGAAGGGTTGAAGGTGGTAGATATAATTGAAAGAATATACGAAGTAAGAGATAAACAGGGGTATAATTAACTGTCCCGAAAAAGATTGATTATGTACGATAAATTAGTTAATAAAGAAGCGAAATTAGCGGTAATTGGATTGGGTTATGTAGGACTACCCATTGCTTTGGAATTTGCCAGAAAAATTAAAGTAGTAGGTTTCGATATCAACCAGAAGCGGGTAGACATGATGCGAAACAATGTGGACCCCAGTAATGAGCTTGATTCGTCTGAGTTTGAAGGTTGTGATATTCATTTTACTGCTGACCTAGAAGAGTTGAGAGATGTAAACTTCTTCATCGTTGCAGTACCCACACCCATTGACGCAAGTAAAGAGCCAGACATCAGACCTTTGGTTGGTGCCAGTACTACAGTAGGGAAAGTACTTAAGAAAGGAGATTATGTCGTTTACGAATCTACCGTTTACCCTGGTTGTACAGAGGAGGATTGCATTCCTGTTTTGGAGGAGTTCAGTGGTTTGAAATGGAAAGAGGATTTTCACGTAGGGTATTCTCCTGAGCGTATTAATCCTGGTGATAAGGTACATACCTTGGCAAACATCGTGAAAGTTTCATCTGGAGATACACCTACTTCTGCAGAGGAAATCGCAAAGACGTATGAATTGGTAGTTGAGGCTGGTGTTCACAGAGCACCATCCATAAAGGTTGCAGAAGCTGCCAAAATTATCGAGAATACACAGCGAGATGTAAATATCGCATTGATTAATGAGCTGTCTATTATCTTCAGTAGAATGGGAATCAATACCTACGATGTGCTTGAGGCGGCTGGGACAAAATGGAATTTCCTGAAATTCTTCCCTGGGCTGGTTGGAGGTCATTGTATTGGGGTTGACCCATACTACCTTACGCACAAAGCGAAGGAATTAGGATATCATGCAAAAATTATTAACTCAGGAAGATATGTGAACGATAGCATGGGATTCTATGTTGGTAAACAGACCGTAAAGAAGATTTTGGCGAAAGGAAAGAGTATCATCGAGTCGCGCATCTTGGTAATGGGAGCTACTTTCAAGGAAGACGTGAGTGATATTAGAAACTCTAAGGTAATTGACGTTTTGAAAGAAATTGAATCGTTTTCATGTAAAGTGGAAATCGTAGATCCACATGCGGATCCCGAAGAGTATAAAGAAGAGTATGGGTTTGAGTTGTCTGACAAGCCTTCAGGAAAGTATGATGCCGTGATCGTGGCAGTAAATCATAAGGAATACGTAGACATGAAGGAAGAAGATTTTGCGGGACTTATGACAGAGAAAGGAATCCTAGTAGATATTAAAGGAATCTATCGAGGACAGATCAAGAACTTAGACTACTGGAGTTTATAATTAGGTTTTATGAAGAATATTTTAGTTACAGGAGGCAGCGGTTTTATTGGTTCTCACTTGGTGAGACTTCTCGTTAATAAGTACCCAGATTACCACATTGTTAATCTGGATAAACTGACCTACGCTGGGAATCCTGAGAACTTAAAGGATATAGACAAAAAGGATAACTACACGTTTGAGCAGGTTGATATTGTGGATGCGGATGCTGTGTTTGATTTGTTTAAGAAATACAATTTTTCTGGAGTGATTCACTTGGCAGCAGAGTCTCATGTAGACCGTTCGATAAGTAACCCCAATGAGTTTATCATGACGAATGTCGTAGGGACACTTAATCTGCTAAACGCTGCAAGAACGAGTTGGGATGGTGATTTTGAAGGAAAAATATTCTATCATGTTTCTACGGATGAAGTCTACGGATCATTGGGTGATGAAGGGTTTTTCTATGA
>CAYLYX010000017.1:0-61521 GCA_964387945.1 uncultured Flavobacteriales bacterium
ACTCAATGACTTGGGTAGAATGTCCATTACACAACATGCTGAAGACAGTTTGTCGTTTAAAATTCCTACGTTGCGCAATCTTGAATTTTCTTATCCCTACATGCACGATGGGAGATATCAAACCATTCGAGAAGTATTGAACTACTATACCAGCGAACTTCCTACAGCGGCTGAACATCTGGATTCACGTCTTCAAACTGGCATTCAATTGAGTGATCATGAAAAAACGGATTTAACTGCTTTTCTGCTTACCTTAACCGATAAAGAATTCCTTTTTAACAAAAATTATTCATTCCCATTCGACTTTTTTTTCCCTAAAGCGAAGGATGAATGAATTAATGTCGTCTAACCTAGAAACAAAGCACAAAAATTATGAAAAAAAGCCTACTATTTGCACTCGCATTATCCGCTGTTGCATCATTGAATGCACAGGAAAAATCAACGAATCCAGCAGTAACATCCTGGATGATCAATACAACAGGACTCACTGGAAGTCATTACGTTGCTGGAAACTCTACTCCTATTAATGATTCCTATGACGCCAATGTGCAGTCTGTTGAATATTCAACTAGCAATGCCTATATCATGGCTTCAGGAATTCCTTCTTACGTCATAGGACCTTATCAGGATGGAAACCCTGCTCAAGCTTCAGACAATTCAAACATCTATAAAATCCCATTAAGTCCTTCTGAAAATACAGGAACTCTAACAGAAACTCAAATGGGAGAAATTGGAATTTTCATCAACGGTGTTGCCATGTATGACTACAGAGATGGTGTTTCGTACAGTTTATCTCAAGGCTCAGACGCTGGTGGACCTCTTGGTGGTACCGGAGACGGTGTATGGAATAGAGATGCAATTGTAGCAGAAAATGAAGGTTTTGATTGTTCCAAAGGACACCCCTCTCCAATTATTCAAGGAGGACAGCTGTCTGGAGGTGTGTATCATCATCACCAAAACCCATCTGCTTTTAACTTAGACATTGTAGAAGTTTCTGACGTTTGTGATCTTTATGTGAGTGATGGACTTTATGTTATTGATTCTACGCAGCACTCGCCATTATTAGGATATGCTTTTGACGGGTTTCCTGTTTACGGACCTTATGGATATGCTAATGCAAATGGTACTGGAGGAATTAAAAGAATTCAATCGAGCTACCAATTGCGATCGACAATGACACAAAGAACGCATTTGTATGACGGAACTGATGTAACAGATGGTCCTAATGTTAATGCTTCTTACCCACTAGGTTATTACCGTGAGGATTATGCGTTTAACACTTCTTTTGGAGACTTGGATGAGCATAACGGCAGATTTTGTGTGACGCCTGAATACCCGGGTGGAATTTATTGCTACTTCGCAACTGTAGATGAGAATTGGAACTCTGCCTATCCTTACATGGTTGGACCTACGTATTACGGTAACGTAAATGGTGGAGAAGTAAATTCTATTCAAGAGTCAACCACCGTTTACACTCCAGGAACTTCAGCTGTAATCGACTTGGAGAAAGTTCAGGTGAATGTATTCCCCAACCCTGCTTCGGATTTGATTGCCATTCAATTGATGAACAGTAACACAGAGAACTTTGAGGTAAAGCTTTTTGATCTCCAAGGAAGATTGATCCATAGTACGCAAATCAAGCAAGGGTCTACTATTGCTTACTTTGATACCAAAACAGTTTACAGTGGTCAATACATTATTGAGATTTCAAACGATATTTCAAGAACCACTAAAAAAATTACAGTACAACACTAAAAGCTACTGTAATACCAATGAAACAACTGAAGAGCACTTCTCGAAAGGGAGGTGCTTTTTTAATTGATCACAACTTTCTTTATCGTTTGCCCTGTTGGAGAATCAAATCGGAGCAAATATATTCCAATGGGTAGATCCGTTAAATCCAAACTATTGTAACCCTCCGCTAAATCACGGAACTTTAGCAACTCTCCTGATATGGAATACACATGGAGTTTTGACTTCTCTTCCTCCATCAGGATAGAAAATCGTCCTGTTGATGGATTGGGATAAACAAGTATTCCATCCTTAATTTGTTGTTCCATGCAAACTTCATAGTTCGTATTACTCCTTGTACCTGTAGCATCCAAACCTCCCACGATGTAAGAGCAATTTTGAATATCAAACTGTGCTACTCCCCGAATCTCGTTGTACGGAAAATCAGTTAATTGATTCCATTGATCTTCCTTTGGGTCGTATTCCCATACTTCTATCGAAAACTCAAAATTTTCGTTTAGTCCTGTACAAATGTATCCTTTTCCATTCTTCTGAAATCCGATGCTATACGTTCGTATTTCCCCTGGAAAATCTGCTACGCGGATCCATTCATTATACACGGGACTATAGGCATAAAAACTATCAAAAGTGCTACCATCTAGGTTTGCTCCCAATCCAACATACGCAACTCCGTTACACACAAAAGAAACGCATTCATATCGAGGTTCGGGAAAGTCAGGTAACCGCCACCATGAATCTGTCCGATGATCATAGGCATACCAATCGTTAAACGCCTTTGTAGCCGTTCTTCCCAACCCACAATACCCTATTGATCCAATGGTAAACGATATGGATTGCTGTCTGGCTTCTCCCGGAAACGCACTGCGAATCTCCCATTGCTCTGTTTCTGCTGAATAGCATTGTAAGTCATTGAGCATCTGCCCTGAATCGTCTATACCATTAATGACACAACCTTCGGATGCAAAGGAAAAAGAAGAACAATATTGTCGAGGGGCTCCAATCAAAGAAGGAACTTGCTCCCATGTATTATTTTCGTATTTGTAGAAATCACTCCGATACTGAAACCCCGCATCTCGACCCGTACCTACAAATCCTGCATCACCGATTGAAAAACCTACCGCATCATCTCGTTCTATGCCGATAAAGTTCGCAGATTGCGACCATTCTTGTGCGCAAACATTACTGAAACAACCCAATAAAAGAACGTACCATCCTATCTTCTCAATGCGAAACAATGAGTTTTCCCGTTGTCTGATTTCCAAATTCATCTTGAACGATGTAAACTTAAAATCCGCTTGGATAGTGTTCGACATTCATTTCCTGACTATTTTTGAAAAAACTTGATTGGATCATTTCTCCAGAGAGGGTATATACTCGAATTTGAAGCACTTCATTACTGGAAGAATTAACAAGGAACTTGTCTGATGCTGGATTGGGGAATAAACTAACCTGCTGATCGTTATTTTCAACAATATTGGATAGAATTGGAGTGCAATTCTCACAAGAATGACCATCTCCACCTTGAAAAAAAGATAGCAACGTATCAGTTGTGCAAGGATAAATGTTCAAATAACAATCTGATTGATCAGGATGCGTTTCAAAGAACCAAGGAAATGTATTTATCAAGGTTCCTGCATCCCATGTGCAAACACCTTTTTCATCCCACCTTATATCCCAACTCCAGTCTACCCAACCTGTATCATTATAGAATTGATATCCCTCTAGCATCATAAAATGGTGATAAGTTCCATTTGACAAGAGAATTGAATCCTTATCTGATACAAGAGCATTCAACTTTGTATATGGCAAAATGAGCGTATTAATAGAAAGAATGTTAGTAATTGTATCTCCAATTTCAAGGTCAAAGTCTACAACGACTTCTTCACTCATGGATGAATCAGGAATAAGACCATAAACCTTTTTTCCAACTTGTCTAAAATAACCCAAATCTTCTAGGTTTTCATTCCAAACCTTTCTATACATTTCCCCTTGTATCAAAGTATCTTCCGATGTTCCAACTTCATAATAGGTATTAGACCAATAGCCCGAAGGCCACGTGATGTAATCTGTGTACATGCAATACGTGCACGAATCTGGCAGTAACTTATACTGTTGTGCAGAAACCGAAAGCGAACCAGCAATAATTAATACAAGAAAGAGTAGCTTTTTCATACCTTAGAAACTCCATTTACTGTCAAGAGTTGCTTATTCCCTCCTCATAAACCACTCGCCAACCTTCCCACTCTCCTTTATTAGTCAACGATGTATTGTGCCAAATCCCAATAAACTCACCCTCTACCTTTTGCACCTCCTTCTTCAAAAACTGCACTTGTTTTAAAGCTTCTTCAATCGTAAGTTTTTGATACTCTCGCAAGGTTCCATCCATGTATGCAAAAGGATGTACAACGATGTCCATCGATCGATCGGTTAGAATATCAAACGGTTTGAAGGGAGTACACAAGCCTGCCCTAAAGCCTACTTGATCTGCGTAGCCCATGGTATAATCCGCTTGCACGCCAACTTTTTCCATCAAACGGTAAGAATCTGGAATTGAAAGGCGCAAAAAGTGCTTTCTGGCGATGATTTGATCCACTTTCGTCAACGACTTTAGCCGCTGTACTTCTTTTTTTAGTTTTCCTTCATTCAGGTAGGAATGGTAAGAAGGGTGAACGCCTAAGCTGGAAAACTCTCGCAATCGTTTAACTAGGGTTTTGTAGGCCGGAGCGCTGTGATCATTTGCCGTATCGTAGGGTTTTTTATAATCTCCGAGCAGTAGAAAAAAAATACTCTCCAGCTTATGTTCTTTTACCACTTGTTCAATATAGTCGTAGGTATCGTATGGGTCTTTTCCCTTCTTTGAGAGTGTTTCTAGGCGCTTCTTGGCAGAACTGAAGTCACCGGTTAGCACTTCTTTTCCCAATCCTCCTGTTCCACGAATAGAACCCTTGGCCAAATAGGCAAATGCTACGTCAACGTCAATGGTATTGACAATTTGAAATTTTCTAGGTGCTGGGAACGTTAACTGCCATTTTTCCTGCAGAAGTTTTTTCAGCCCCTTCACCCAAATGTTAATGATGGGACGTTTGAGGATCCCTATTTTACTTTGAAGTGAGTGTTTGGAAATAAACCTGTCGTGCTTATCCAATTCTGTTGGACGATATTCTTCATACCGAGCAGCGATGTAAAAACTCGCTGAGAAAAGATCGAATCCTAAATCATCAAACTCGGTGGGAAACACATTAACTAAAAAGCTATCCTGTCGATAGGAAAAGGAAACATCGTGGTTTTGAATATCTTTCTCAAACAGTAAACCGTGCGGATGAACCTGAAACGCTCCAGCTATCCTTTTTCCAGAGTAATTAATGACTTTATCTTCTGGACGAAGGTCGTCTAGTTCATGAGTAAGTTCATAATCAATCCCGCCCACTTGATTCAAAACGAGATCAAGGGCATACAGAAGTCGGTTGGACTTATTTTCTGAATAAACTTTTAGCATGGATCTTACCAAGCACCCAAATCACAGTTCAAGTAATGAATTTCAGCTGCTTTTTCGTGTCCCATTTTAGCTGCCAACTCAAAGTTCTTACAGGCCTCGTCAAAATCCCCCAATTCCTGATGACATATACCACGATAGTAGTAAGCATCATAAATCGTGAAATCCATCTCAATCACCCGGTTAAAAACGTCCAACGCTTTCTTATTTTCATCTAAGCCCATCAACGCTTTACCTTGCACAAACAGCGCTTCCAAGTTATCAATGGAACTATTCATCTTTAGGGACTGTTTGGTAAGTCCCAATGCTTCATCAAACTTTCCTTTGCTCTGCAAGTAATTTGCTTTTTGGTTGAGGGCTGCAATGTTCTTGGGATCTATTTTTAACACTTCTTCGATATCACTCAAGTATTCCTTATCCATTCCCAACTCTTTATAAACATACGATCTACCCAACAATGCGTAAATATCTCCTGGAACATCTTGTAAACGATTGGTAAACATTTCAATTTTACCCTTCATCTTTTTCTCGTATTCATTCTCACGGTAATCTGCATCAACTAACTCCATCTCCTGCACCAAATGACCCGCTCCAGCATACTTGTCCATCACCCAAAGTACGTACTTGATATCTACCATAATGTTTCTACAGATGCTAGGATCAAACATGATATCACTCATCGTACTTTCCCAGCTTCTGTCAAAGTTGATTCCGATCAAGTGACCTTCTCCATTCAAAGCCGGACTTCCAGAGTTTCCTCCTGTGGTATGATTTGAGCCTAAAAGACATACGCGTAGCTCTCCGTCTGTAGCATAAGGCCCATAATCTTTGGCTTCCCACAATTCTCTCATTCTATCTGGCATTTCAAAATCTGCTTCTCCTGTGTTATTCTTTTGAATGATTCCATCAATGGTTGTGTAATACGTATAGGCCATCCCATCTCTTGGAGCCGTTCCTTCGATCTTACCATAAGTCAACCTTAACGTACTGTTGGCATCTGCAAAGAACTTCTTCTCTGGAAAGTATTCCATTTGCGCAGCCAGGAACTCCTTCATTAACGTTTCTTTCTTGAGATAGAAATCATAATACATCGGCTCTACCTCTCCTTTGTAGGTCATCATAATGCTTTGCGCCAACTTGAAAGCAGGATCTTTCTGTAACATCTTTACCTGCTTCTTCTGAGATAATGCAAGAAACTTCTCTAGCTTGATGGTATCGCAGAAAATTGATTTTTCGTAAACGAGGTCAGCGTAATCTTGCTCCCAGTTATTTCCGGTTGGAATCTCTTCTGGTCTCAATCCATGATCTAGTGACTTTACATACATGGGAATCAATTTCTCAAAAACTGCTTTATCTACGTTCACATCGTAATTTTTAAAGAAGTTTCGATACCCTTCGTTTTTGTTTCGAAACGTTTCCATATAGCTATCATCGTGTAGCATTCCTTCAAAACCATTCGCAAAACGAATGATTTCCGGGCCGTAGTACCAGATTTCAATCCACATGGAACGGGCTAAATCGTATTTCTGAAACCCTTCCTGTACTTGCTTAAGATCTTGCAACACGTTCTTGTACTTACCATCCTTGGGAACTCGCTTCAGGTATTCTGCTTCAAAATCTTTCTTTTTTTGCAGTGCGTCTTTTTCTTTCAACCCAAGCAACTGTCCAATCCACTTTTTGTGGGCATTCGAAATCCTAGCTTGCTTTGATGTGTATTTGATTCTTACCTCATCAGACTGCTTCATTGCAGCATCAATCACGTCTAGGCTAGCCGTTCTCATATCAATACGCAAAGGCGTAATCTCGTTGATGTAATCCTCCACTTCGTAAGAGGTCATGTATTGATAAGTTCTTCCTGGAAATCCAAAGACCATGGTGAAATCATTTTCCTTCACTCCTTCCATGGAAACCTTAAGCCAGTTATCTGGACGATAAGGAACGTTGTCGTCTGAAATCTTAGCCGGATTGTTATCCTTATCAGCGTAAATTCTAAAAACAGAAAAATCACCCGTATGTCTTGGCCAAATCCAGTTATCGGTATCCCCACCAAACTTTCCGATGCCAGCAGGTGGAGCACCTACCAACCTTACATCTTCAAACGTTTTTGTCACAATCAGGTAGAACTCATTACCGTAGTAAAAAGGCTTCACCACTGCTTCGTAATTCGTTCCTACTGTAGCTTTTGAGGCAATGGTCGTCATGTTATCGTACTGCGCTTTGTAAAGCTCTTTTTCTCCCATGTTCTGGTCTATCCCCTCGTTGACTTGCTCTGTCACGTTTTCGATTCGGACAATGATAGTAGCCGTAAGACCTTCGTTTTTCAACTCTTCCTTTTTGGACATCGCCCAAAAACCATTTTTGATGTAATCGTTTTTTACCGAAGAGTGAGACTGCACTTGTGATAGTCCGCAGTGATGATTGGTGAGTATCAATCCTTGATCAGAAACAATCTCGGCAGTACACCCTCCACCAAAATGAACAATGGCATCTTTCAGGCTGGAATGATTGATTGAATAAATGTCTTCTGCAGAAAGTTTCATTCCTTCTGCTTGCATATCTCCCTCTACAATTTTGAGCAAAGAAGGAATCCACATTCCCTCATGGGCAAAAGAACTAAACGTGATTAATAGGGCTAATAAGGTAAGCTTAAGTGACTTCATAGACTAATATTTAACAAGAAAGCATCCGTCAAATGACGGACGCTTTCTCTGACTACCCAACAAAGGTAATATTTTGTTCGAATTTTACTAATCCAAATCTGTGGGTTAGAATGGGTTAGTTAGACATGTAATCTAACATGTGCTCAATGTTCCCAGACTTTAGCTTTTTGATTGCTTTGTTTCTCAGTTTTCTGATACTTTCTCTAGACATTCCTAGGTCAGAGGAAATCTCAGCAATCGTCTTGCTTCTGCTCACCCCTACTCCGTAATAGTCCTGAACAATCTTGCGCTCTCTTGGGCTCAATTTATCCAACATCCGCTCGATATCAATATGAAGTGAATTACTAGATAATTGCTCCTCTGTTAACGAGCCTTCTTCACCTTGAAACTTCTCCATTCGTGTGGTGTTATCATCGCTGGTAATCGGTGCATCAAGATCATACTTCGTATACTTACTTGAGTACGTGTCTTTGATTTCTTTCTCCGTTACTTCCAGCATTTGAGCTAACTCGTCTGCGTCTGGCAAGCGTTCGTTCTTTTGCAAAAATTCATCCTCCGCACGTGCGATTCTCATCATCAAACCAGATTTATTGGAAGGAATTCTCACAATTTTCCCCTGCTCGTTGATGGCTTTTTGGATCATCTGACGAATCCACCAAACGGCATAAGAGATAAATTTAAATCCTCTTGTCTCGTCAAACTTCTGTGCGGCCTTAATCAATCCAATATTGCCTTCATTCACCAAATCCTGTAAGTTGACACCAAAATTTTGATATTGCTTAGCTACTGAGATCACAAATCTAAGATTTGACCTCACGAGCTTATCCAACGCTTTTTGATCTCCCTCTCTAATCTTACCTGCTAATTCAAACTCCTCTTGTGGAGAGATCATTTCAATTTGGCTCACGTCAAACAGATATTTATTGAAAGAAATAGCACTTCTATTGGTGATACTTTTCTCTATTTTTAACTGTCTCATATCTTGAATTTTATTAATTCGTTATTTTGAACTTATCTAAATAACAAATAAAACACCAAAAAGTTGCTTTCCGTGGAAACTATTTTTCTAGAAAATAGCTTTTTTAAGATTCTTTAACAATTGGAACGTTCAAATAGTCCTATAAACGATTAAAAATCAAACTGTTAACTATTTTTTATTTTTACTGAAGAGCAGTTGGTTCCAGAGCAATCACACCCTGATTTATTGTCATGCCGCTTTTTGGGAATCAGCAGTTTTGTCAGGTAGATTACTGACAGAATGACGATGATATAGACTAGCACTGCTTGAAACATTAACTTAAAATTTGATAAGCGATCATGGCTACAAAGTAAGCCAAAGAAGTCATAAATACCAACTGTAAGAGTGGCCATTTCCAGCTACCGGTTTCACTTTTAACAATAGCTAAGGTAGACATGCATTGCATTGCAAATACGTAGAACAACAAAAGTGAGATGCCGGTGGCGAGATCAAACACTTTACTTCCATCATCGTGCTTTTCTTTACTCATACGAGTTTTTATGCTGTCAAACTCTTCGTTTCCTACATTGTAAATAGTCGCTAACGATCCGATAAAAACTTCTCGGGCAGCAAAAGAACTCAATACAGCAATGCCTATTTTCCAATCGTACCCAAGTGGTTTGATCACAGGTTCAATAAAGTGTCCAGCTTCACCAATAAGGCTATGCTCCACCTTAAAGGCATTTACTTTGGCAGTAAGTTCGGCATCCGTGTAATCACTTCCTTTCAATTCTTCTTTCACAATCTCTTCCGCCTGATGATACTCGTTACTAAGACTATGTGATGCTAAAAACCATAACACTATAGAAAGCGCTACAATGATCTTACCTGCATCTAGGACAAAACTCTTCGTTCGATTGAAAACCTCCAACGAGACATTTTTTGCTGAAGGCAATCGATACTCAGGCATTTCTACCACGAATGCATCTTTAGCTTTCAACTTTAAGACGCGATTCAGAATGTACGCACCCAATAAAGCCGCCAAAAAACCGAGTAGATAAAGCGAAAAAAGAACAATCGCTTGCAAATTCACCCCCAAATAGTAAGTTGATGGAATAACCAACGCTATAATCATTAAATACACCGGTAATCGAGCCGAACACGTGATGAAAGGAGCTACTAATATCGTAATGAGTTTCTCCTTGGGGTTCTGAATATTTCTGGTTGCCATTACAGCTGGGATTGCGCAAGCAGTTCCTGAAATCAAAGGAATAATGCTCATTCCGCTTAAACCAAATCTTCGCATTAATTTGTCTGTGATGTACACTACCCTGCTCATGTAGCCACTTTCCTCTAAGAAGGCAATGAACGTAAAAAGAATGGCAATTTGCGGAATAAAAATTACCACTCCACCAATCCCTGGGATCAACCCTTCTGCTACGAGGTCTGTTAACGTTCCATCGGGTAATTTACTTTTTGTCCAGCCGCTGAACGAAGCAAATAGTTCATCAATCCATTCCATCGGATACGAACTCCAGGAATAGACGGCCTGAAAAACCAATAACAACAGCAACATGAACACCACTGGACCAAAAATCCGATGCAGAAAGACCTTATCCAGATTAGCTCGGAGAAAATCAAATTTGCTAGGTTCTTTTTTAACGACTTCTCTAACGAGGTCATTGATATCCCGCATGCGCTTCACGCTATTGGAACGTATCGTCAGTAAATCAAGGTCATCCGCATTTTCTGAATAACCCTTCACCCACTCAAGCAACTCCAAATCCTTTGCTTCTTCAAGCCGAACAGAACTTTTTTGAATGTAGTTCTTCAGTTCTTCAATAGCCGTTCCTTTCCTTACACTCACCAAAAAAACATCGGTATCCAGTTTGGCTTTCAGGCGATTCACATCAATGTCAATTTTCTTCATCGACATTTGATCAGCCATATTGACAACCAAAAGCATGGGCAACCCCAAATCTCGTAACTGAGTAAAGAGAAGCAAGTTTCTTCTCAGGTTACTTACTTCCGCTACATATACGATCAAATCAGTAGTTGGCGTTTTCAGTTCGTTCTGAACAAAATCCAACACAACCTTTTCATCTTGCGCAGAAGGATTTAAGCTGTACGTTCCGGGGAGATCAACAACATCGATTTCTTCGCTGTTCACCGTCATTTTCCCCAATTTCTGCTCCACCGTGACTCCGGGATAATTACCCACTTTTTGAGTCATTCCGGTCAGTTTATTAAACAGACTGGTTTTTCCGGTATTAGGATTACCTAATAGAGCTATTGATCGTAAGGAAGTTTTACTCATTATACCACTTCTTTCTCCTCCAATCGAATCACTTCGATGAAATCGGCAACTTCTTTTCGAACTGCGAAGTACGTTTCTTGAACTTTGAGATAAACTGGACCATTGAAGGGCGCGTAATTAACCACCGTGACGATATTTCCTGGAACGCAGCCAAAATCTACCATTTTTGCAGGTAATGCCGCCATATCTTGATCGGATATAATGCCTTCTTCGTTAATTTTTAGCTCGGTTAATCTCATCTCTTTTAATGTGATGACAAAAGTAATCCGTAATGATTCTGTTTGAAATACCCTTTTTAGGGTATTCTGAATTTTTGTCAAAAAAAGTGTCAATAAATGAGTTGACCATATTATTAACGAGCTGTCCTCAATTGGTCTGTGAGTTCATATAATCGTAATATCAAAACAAGAATCATCTGATTAACAAATACTTACAGTTTTCAACAAATTCATCATAATTAATAATTAATTAACAAAACGTTGTGTATCAAAGCCCTTTTTGCGTTATTTTTGTGATGAAAGCAACCCGTTGATCTCCTTGATAACTAACGTGTTTGAAACCAACGGTGTTGTAGAGATACGATGTATTAACAAAACCAATGAAGCACCTCGTACTTTCCCTAACAGCCTTTATTTTGGCTGTGTTTTTTGTTCTAAACTTAAACGCTCAAACCTATACTCAGGTTACAACGATTGGAGACCTCACAGACGGAGACTATCTAATTGTCGGAGACGGCACATCAAATGATGGTTTAATGGTTAATACCAGTTCTGGATCTGTTATTATTGACTACACCGCAATAACAAACCCAGGAGCAACCATTAGCTCGGGTTATACAGCAAATAATGTATTTCAAATTACAGTTTCTGGAGGAAACATAACCATCTACAATGCTTCTGCTGGATATGCTTCATGGGGTCGTTCAGGAGTTACTGGTAATGATGCAGACTTCTTTAATGGCACAGTGGCGAATACAGAAAGGTGGACGCCAACGGTAGCAGGAGGTTTATGGACATTGAGAAACGTCAGCGATGCTAGTAGAATGCTCCAATGGAACAATAGTGCTCCTAGGTTTGTCGCCTATACCTCCAATCAGGTCAAACTTAAACTCTATAAAGCTAGTGTATCCTGCACTCCACCTACTACACAACCCTCATCTGTTAGTTTCTCCTCAGTAAATGCTAACGATATGACCATTTCATGGGCTGGAGGAAACGGAACAAACTCTTTAGTTGTTATTCATGAGGGCAGTGCTGTAAGTGCATCACCAAGCAATAGTACAAGCTACACAGCAAGTACAACTTTTGGTTCGGGAGATGATTTAGGATCTAACAACTATGTCGTATACAACGGAACAGGAAGTTCAGTTACTGTAACAGGCCTAACTGCAAACACAACTTACCACGTGGCTGTTTATGAATTCAATTCGGCAGACGATTGTTACAATACAACCTCTCCTGCCACTAACAGCCAAACAACTGCATGTCCTACAACACCAAACCCAACCACTGGTTTTGTAGCTGTGGCTGGGAATGGAGAAGCGAGTCTGAGCTGGACAACCCCTTCTAGCTGCTTCGATGAAGTCTTAGTGATCGCAGACGATGGAACCATTACTCATTCTCCAAGTGGGGATGGATCTGCCTATACAGCAAACAGTGTTTATGGATTGGGATCCAACCACGGAAGTAATGAATATGCTGTCTACCAAGGAAATGGAACGTCCGTGACAATTACAGGTTTAACGAATGGCGAATCCTATTGTTTCAAAATCTGGGTTAGATACGGCACCTCGTGGAGCGCGCAAGAAGTGGATTGTGGAATTGTTCCGAGCATCACCTATTGCGACCCTGGAAGTTGGAGTTCGGCTGATTCTGAAATTGAAGACGTTACCTTGGTGGGTGAAAACAACACCATTAGTAATACAACCACGAACGTTTGTACAGACGTTATTCAAGACTACACAGCCATGAGTGCAGACCTTGAGCAAGGTGGCACGTACACAGTTACGGTAGAATTTGGTGATTGCGATGGTGGTTCAGCCTACGATGGAGCTGGAGGAGTTTGGATCGACTGGAACAACGATGGTGATTTTGATGATGCGAATGAAGAAATTGGAACGGCTGACGTTGCGGTGAGTGGAGGTAACATAATCGAACCTTTTACCATTAACGTTCCGGGTGGTCAAGCCATTGGTAATTACCGCATGAGAATTGTGCAAGATGAAGGAGGTTCAGCAGCATCTGTTGATCCATGTAATGACCCGGGATGGGGATCTATTGAAGACTACACGATAGAGGTCATCTCTGCTTGTACTCCAACCCATACGGTAAGTAGTTTTGTACCAACTTCAGGGCCTGAAGGAACAGAAGTAACCATTGTTGGAACTGGATTTAGCGGTAGTTCAACCGTTTCTTTTAATGGACAATCTGCAACTATCGTGAGTCAATCAAGCACAGTGTTGGTAGTAGAAGTACCAAGCGGTGCTACCACAGGTCCAATTGTAATCAATGAAAGTGCTTGTGATTTATCTACTTCTGATTTTACCATTATTGACGAGTCGGGTACTTGCTCAGGTGGTGGTTCTTTTGGTGACTTAATCATAACGGAAGTTTACGATTCTGACGCTAACAACGTTTGGTACATTGAATTATACAACCCCACTGGAAGTGATATTGACTTAGCGGCTGATGACTATGAAATCGATCGTTATGCTACTGCTTGGGGAAGTGGTGTATCCAGAACAATTGATTTGACTGGAACCGTAACATCCGGAAGTACGTTTCTAGTTAACATCGGATCATCCGCCAACACCTGCACGGAGACTTGGGACTTCTCAGAGTCTGGAGGTGGAATAAACGAAGATGACGGAATTATGCTAACCAAAGGAGGTGTTGATGTTGATGCTGTTATCTGCCCTGGTAATACGGGATACTCAATTTTGAGAGATCCTTCAGCCGTGGGACCAACCGCAACCTACAATGCTGCGGATTGGACAACAAACAATACAGAGGCTTGTGGTGATCTTGGATCATTTGCCTACGTGATCTCAAATCCTCCTTCGGTTGCTGGCACAGCAGACGTAAGTGCTTGTTCGGCAGACTTTAGCGTATCTGCAACCGCTGGAAATGGAGGAACTTTAACGTATCAATGGTACTTTAACGATAGTATTTCTGCTGGTTGGCAAACAGCTACGACTGCTAATTTACCAGCAGGGCTGACGGTAAGTGGTGAAACATCCAATAACCTAGTTATTTCATCCAATACAGCATCAACTTCTACTATAGATGGTTATCAATTCTACTGTCTTGTAACAGAAGATGGAACATGTAATGTTGCTTCGGTTGCGGCTGAGTTTAGACACGATCCAGAGCGGTTTTACAGAAGTACGGCTACTGGAGATTGGGATGACGTCTCAACTTGGCAAATGGCTACATCCACAGGAGGGCCATGGTCTGCTGCCTGTGATTATCCAACGGCAACCAATTCAGACTACATTTCCATTGAGTCAGGAAATACGGTAACCGTTCCAGAAGGATCATCTTTATCTGGTAATGAAATTATCATTCAAGTTGGTGGTATTCTTCAATTAGAAGAAGGATTCACTATTCCGAAAGAAGCTGCGGGTGCTGACTTGGTGATTGAAGGAAGATTAAATGATTGGGGAAGTTCGGCAGAGCCTATCAATTTTACGGGAGGTGCTACGTGGGAACTGGATGCCAATGGAGATATTTATAAGTACTGGAGTTCTTCTGTCATTAACCTGATGAACAATTACGAAGGAGGGATTTCTACCATACCGGCAACTGCAGATTGGTACTTCCACTACGATGGTTCAAATCAAAATGTTATTGTGAACACTGTGGATATGTACTATCCTAACCTATATTTTGAAAGTAGTAACGGTCATCATGCCTGGGATGCGACCAGTGAAGTCTTTAGGGGATCATCAGGTTATGCTACCGTAAAAGGTAATCTTTACATCGGAACAACCAGTACGGGAACAGTTGAAGTGTACAATAATAATGGGAATGCACAGGCTATGCTGGTGCAAGGTAACATTTACGTGGGTGCTGGAAGTACGTTCTCCAACGCAGATCAAGGCGTTTCAGGAGGAACTGTGGGTACAGGTATGGAGGTTCTTGGAGACATGGTGGTTGATGGTACTTATAACTTTGACAACAGCAATACTGGGGTTACGATTTTAAGTGGAACTGCTGCTCAGGAAATTAGTTCGACAACGCCTGGAACATTTAACACACGAGATTTTGAAATTGACAATAGCAACGGAGCTGACCTGGATGGTATTGATGTGAATATTAGTAATACGCTCACCTTTACAGATGGTGTTTTACGTACAGACGTAGCTACAACTGATATGTTTAACATTACCAACACATCAACAGCTGCTATTGTGAATGGCTCTGCACAAAGCGCTACGAACAGATACATTGATGGACGTCTTCAATGGAGCACTACAAGTGGCAACACCTACCGATTCCCAGTTGGTTCGGACGTGGGAACCTACGGTGCTCAAGGGTTTGACATTACAATTGATGCTGGATCTGGTGCTATTCTTGGATATCTAGAGGCAAACGCAACTGCTCCGATCTACAACTATGCTTATTGTGATTTTGAGGATCACCCAGGTGTTGGAACGAACATTACAATCGGAAGCGGTAATGCTGGCTATGACGGAATCTTAGATCAAGCCATTTTTGACCTTAACTCTGACTTGCAATGGGATATTACCAACACATCGGGAAGTGTAACACAATATGATCTAACTGTTTTGGCAACAGGAAATCAAGACATTAATCCGTCTCCACATCCAGACAACCTTGCAGTATCTTCTAACGGGTTAGAAGTAAGGTATCTGATGAAAAATGGTGAACCTGGAAATCCCGGAGTTGCCACAACAAGTACATTAGATTTCCCAAACACTGGTTTTGATATGTGTCCTACACAATACACACTGAGCAACTTAACCAGCTTTTCACACTTTACATTAGATGGGCCTTCTACTCCGCAAACTACTCTTCCGGTTGAATTAACTGTATTTGAAGCGAAGCGAAATGGTGATGTCGTAAACTTGTCATGGATAACTGAATCTGAGCTCAACGCTTCTCACTTTGTAATTGAACGAAGTAAGGATGGTGAAAACTTCCAACCCATTCTTTCAGAAGAGGCTTTTGGAAACTCAACAAGTGTTATCGATTATTCTAGTATTGATTATAATCCGCTAAATGGCAAGTCTTTCTACAGACTGCAATCCGTTGATTTTGATGGTTCTTTTGAATATTCAGACACTCGAATGGTTGAATTTGAAAATGGCAACTTAACGGTTTGGAACAACGCTGATAGCTGGGAAGTTCTTTACAAGTCATCTTCAAACGACTATTTAGTGAGAGTCTATAATAACCTGGGACAAGTTGTAAAGAATAGCCATGTTGTTCAAAATCCTGAAATGCGTTCGGTGATCTTTAATCAGGACTTACCTTCAGGAACATATATTCTTGTTGTGCAAGATGGCGATGCCAACCACGTATTGAAAGTAATCAAGTAGTTTCTTGGAAAGAAAGTGGTCATTTGACATCACTGCTATCAGACAAAAAGAACATTGACAATCAATCTTTTACACTTAACATAAACTTAAAAGAGATTCATAAGCCCTTTAAGTTAGCTTAACCAAAAACTAAGTACAATGAAGTAGTTTTGTTCAAGTTGATCCATGAACACCTTGAGGGCAAACGTGCCCGAAACCATGGAACAGCAAAATTGGACGATCATGACAACATGAAAAACTGCTCATTCACGCTCACAGCCACCGTACTGGCTATATTTTTAAACTTACTAGTCTTCGGACAAACGACCGTTTGCTTTGACTTTACCACGGGTTATTCTAACGGAACGACCTTTTCTAATCAGTCCATTGATGCCAATATTCGCTTCACAACCTATCAGAATAGTGGATCGGCCAATACCCGAATTTGGAGTAACCAGCTAAGGTGTTACCAAAACGCAACCAAAGGAGGTGGACTAATCATTGATGCCTTAAATGGAGTAACTATAACAGATGTGGTCATTACAGCATCTGGGACGACAGGTCCTGCAGAATACATCGTTGATGGAGGTGGAGCAACGGGACTAGGTGCCACCACATCTTACAACATGAATGGGCTTAGCGCAGTAACTGATGTTGAATTCTATCAGAGAGACGGGAGCAGTGGAAACAGGATTTACATCAATACACTGTGCGTTACCTATATGACTGTTCCAAGCTGCACACCGGCTACGATATCATCCGTAACACCGGCAAGCGGACCTGAGGGTACGGTAGTTACCATTAATGCTTCTTCGGGGAATTTATCTGGAGCTAGTGTAGATTTCAATGGAACAGCGGCTACGGTTACCAGTAGTTCTGCTTCTCAATTGACTTGTGTAGTTCCTTCTGGAGCTACAACAGGAGACATAACAATTACTGACACTCAGCCTTGTGACGCGACATATTCGTCCTTTACAGTGATTGATAACGATGCAACGAGTTGTGACAACACTACTCCAACATTTAGTGACCTTTTTATCTCAGAGGTTTATGATGCAGGGTCTGGTGACGTCTACTACTATGAAATCTACAACGGTACAGGCGCTTCTGTAAACCTTGCCAACTACAGAATTCATCAAAACAATAACGGTACATTCGATCAGTACTACCCTCTTTCTGGAACTTTGGCCGATGGAGACGTCTATGTGGTTGGGAGAAATTCATCCACGTGCTCGGGAGTTGTAGATCAGGTCGTTACCGGATCAGGAATCAACAGCGATGATGGTATTTGGCTAGAAACGAGTGCTGGTGTTCAGATTGATAAATGGGGAACTCCGGGAACTGCCTTTACTCCAGGGGTAGGTTACTATTACCGAAGAAAAGCTTCTCCTGTTAACACACCACCCTCACTTACTTGGAACGAAACAGGGGATTGGGATCAATCTGGAACAGAAACTTGTTCAGACTTAGGTACACACAACCCAGGAGGATCTCCTTCCGCTCCACCAACTGTAACTACCAACCCATCCACTTCCACACTATGTGCTGGAAGCGATGCAGTTCTAACCGTTTCAGGAACAGAAGGTTTTGTAGGTGGAAATGGATTGGCATATCAATGGTACTACTCCGCTCCAGGAGATGCAGGTTGGACTGTAGTTTCAAATGGTGGAGATTATTCAGGAGCTACAACTGCAACCTTGACCGTGTCTCCTGCTGAAGGATATGATAACTACCAGTATTATTGCCAAATTCGTGAAAACGATGCCACCTGCTATAGCGCCTCAGATGCTGTTCAACTTGATGTTTATGGTAGCGGTGGGACAGCCGGACTTTGGACAGGAAATACAGACACGGATTGGTGCGACTGCTTCAATTGGGATGATGGTTACGTTCCAACGGCAGCGACCGATGTCACTATCAATCAAACGGCTAGTAACAATTGTATCGTAGGAACGGGATGTGGATCGGCAGTTGCAAATAGTGTGACCATCAGTTCTAGCAACGCTACAAACAGATCACTAACCATCGGGACTTCAGGTTCACTGACTTTGAGTAATGGACTTACCATTAACAAAACAGGTGGTTCAGGAACTCTTTTGGTGGAGGTAAGTGGATCGGGAAGTCTGGAAGTAGGCGGAAATGTAAGCATCGATGGTTCATCTGGTCAGAATGCCGTTCTAAGAAACAACAGTGCTTCGGCCAACCTAAATATTGATGGTGACCTTACGATCAATAACAATGGCAGCCTCGATTTGAATGCTAATGGCATAATGTACTTAGCTGGGGATTTTACAAATAACTACAACAACGCAGCAGCCTTTGATCATGCCAGTTCAACTATTTTGCTTGATGGCACAACTGATCAGAGCATAAGCAGTAACATGGCTTCTGAATCTTTCAATACATTAGTTCTATTCAAATCTGGAGGAACACTGATTTTACAAGATAACATTCAATTAGATGCATCGGGAACACTTGTCTTAACGGATGATCAACTTCAGCTCAACGGTCACGAATTGACACTAAACAATACTTCTATAGGCGCAATAAACAGAACTTCAGGTTCTATCGTTGATGAGTCGGGTGCTGGAGCTGGTGTAAATAGTGGTAAAATTAACTGGGTTATTAACGCTGTAGGTGGAGATCATATTTTCCCGTTTGCTGATGGGCTTGGTGGAACGTACATCCCTTTTACGTTCAATGTAACTTCTGGAAATGCGGGAACTATTTCCGTTTCAACTTATGGGACTCCTGCAAATAATGCACCATGGCCAAGCTCCCCAATTAATGTGACCAACCTTGCTAGTACTACGGGATTATCTCCAGATAACCGAGACGCTACTGCCGATCGATTCTGGCAAGTTGACCCTTCTGGTTCTCCAACCGCTACCATGACCTTTGGGTATGACATTACGGAACTCCCAGTAGCTCCTTACAACGACCATACGCAAATGATTGCGCAGCGTTACGATACAAGTACGGATGAGTGGGATGAAAATATTGTGTTGGGTCAAACAACAGGAACTATCACAGGTGGCTATTACGTTACGATTCCAAATGTTTCTTCGTTTTCTCCGTGGACACTAGCAAACATTACTTCTCCGCTTCCAGCTGAACTGACTGTTTTTGAAGCGAAGAAAAATCAACAGCAAGTGGACTTAACTTGGATCACCGAATCAGAAATCAATGTCTCTCACTTCGTTATTGAACGAAGTAAAAATGGCATTGATTTTCACGACTTGCTTTCTGAAGAAGCTGCTGGTAATTCCATCACCACATTGCAGTACGAAACAGTTGATTATCAACCATTGAACGGCAAATCTTACTACCGATTGAGAACCGTTGATTTTGATGGTAGCTTCAAGTATTCTCCGACAAGAGTGGTAGAATTCTCAGAAGAAAACATCTCCGTTCTCAACGATATAAACGATTGGCATGTTCTTTACAAGACCACATCGAAAGATTATCGTGTTCAAATATTCAACAATATTGGTCAGGTAGTGAAAGATATGCAGATCGAAAGTGGAACCGAAAACAGATCTTTTATTCCACATAACGACCTACCTCAAGGAACCTACCTGATGGTGATTGAAGATAATGGTGTACATCATACGGTAAAAGTGATTAAATAATAACTTTGCCATATCACATGGCAAAAGACAAGCACCTTATCGTAATTGTTGGCCCTACGGCTATTGGAAAAACAAGCTTATCCATAGCGCTTGCCCATCACTTTGGGTGTGAAATTCTTAGTGCAGATAGTCGGCAGTTCTACCGAGAACTAGCTATTGGAACAGCTAAACCGTCCAAGGAAGAACAGGACGGGATTCCCCATCACTTTATCGATAGCTTGAGCATTCAGGACGATTACAATGTGGGGCAATTTGAAGCAGACGCCATAGATAAATTGAAAGCTCTTTTTCAGCACTCCGATGTATCGATTATGGTAGGTGGTTCTGGACTATATGTAGACGCTGTTTGCAAGGGCATTGATGACATTCCCAAAGATGCTAAAGTGAGAACAGCATTAATTCAAGAATTGGAAGAGAAAGGTATTGAAGCCCTTCAGTCTGAATTAAAGGAACGTGATCCTGCTCACTTTGAACAGATGAACATTCAAAACCCTCAGCGACTGATAAGGGCGTTAGAGGTATGTCGAGTAACACAACAACCCTATTCCTCTTTCAGAAAAAACAAGGTCAAAAAAAGACCGTTCCAGATTCATAAAATTGGCTTAAACACGGATCGAGAAGTGGTTTACAACAACATTAATCAACGTGTTGATCTTATGATGAAAAAAGGGTTGCTAGAGGAGGTAAAATCAGTTTACGAATTCAAACACCTCAACGCACTCAATACGGTGGGCTACAAAGAATTGTTTGCCTACTTAGATAGTCAAACTTCACTTGAGGAGGCTGTTGAATTGATTAAAAAAAATACTAGAAACTTCGCTAAGCGACAGTTGACATGGTTTAGAAAAGACCCAGATACAGTTTGGTTTACTCCAGCAGTAAATCTTTCAGAAGAAATTATTCGTCATTTAGAACAAGCTATTGCTTAGGCTCTAAAACCTACGATGCACATATCATCAATTTGCTCGGTGTCACCTCTCCATTCTTTGAACTCCCTATCAAGCAAGCTAAATTGCTCCTGAGCAGGCAGATGAGCTAGCTCCTGAAATAACTTTCGAAGGTTCTTAATCATGTACTTCTTATTCTTTTCTCCACCAAACTGATCAGGAAATCCGTCTGTGAGCGTATAGACCATGTCTCCTTTCTGCAGACTAACGGTTTGCAACGAAAACGATTCTTGATCCTTTTTATGTTTTCCTACTGGCATTTTATCTCCTTTGAACTCAATTATTTCGCCCTCTCGAATAACAATAACAGGATTATTTGCCGAGGCAAAAACCATCTCTGAACGATCTTTTGAAAGCGAAACGAGACTACAGTCCATCCCATCCTTTCCTCCTTCTAAACTTCCATCTCCTTTTAACCTTTCGATAATAATCTCACGAGTTCGGTTGAGAATTAAATGAGGTGCTGTCTCCTGCTCTATCGCTTTTTCAATACTCGAAACGTTCAAAATACTCATGATCGCTCCAGGAACACCATGCCCTGTGCTATCTGCACAGCAAAAAGCAAAATTGCCATTGTGCAACATTCCAGCCCAATAAAAATCACCACTGACCACATCCTTAGGCTTGAAAAGAACAAAATACTCACCCAAGTGCTCTGCTAGTAATTCATCTGTAGCCAAAAAACTTCTTTGAATGCGCTCAGCATAATTGATGGAGTCGGTAATCTCTCTGTGCTTTTCTTCAATAATATCTTTTTGCAAAGAAATCTCCTGATTGGTTTGGGCTAGGAGTTCATTCGCCTTTTTTCGTTCTACATTATTCTTATACAATGCCCATCCTAATCCTAAAACCAGCAAGATAACCACCAAAGCGCCTACCAATAGGATGGTAATGATCTGATTTTTTTGTTTCTCCTCTTTTACCTGCAGATCTTGAAGCTTAAGTGTTTTTTCTTGTAAAGCAATCGAGTCGTTCAGCATCAAAATATTTTTCTCCTTCTGCTCCGTTTGATACTGTACCTTGAGTTCAGATAAGTTTTCGCTGTGCAATGATCTACTTAACGAATCCTTTAACAAAGCATACTCTTGCGAATAGCTAAAAGCCTCTTCAAAGTTCGCTAGTTGGGAATATGATTCCGAGAGGTAGTACACAGACTCTACTTGAAACCTCAAAGAACCGCTCTTTTTTGAATACTCCAGACCTTGATTGAGGTTGCTGATTGCATTTGCATACTGCCCTTCGAGATAATAAAGTCGTCCGATATTATTGTATGCCCCTCCGATGGTCTCGGGATTTATGCCCTCCAATGAAAGTTTAATCTCAAGTGCTTCCTCATAACTAGATATGGCCTTTTCATATTGGTTTAACTTCTCAAAGAGCTTTCCCATATCAGAATAGGTATAGGAGGCTCCGTAATTGTCTCCTAAGTCCAGCTTCATTTGCAATGATTTCTCAAAGTAATACAATGCAGAGTCAGGTTTATCTACCTCCATTAATGACAGCGCCATATTGTTGATGGACCAAGAGGCATATTTTGGGGCTTCTTTTAAAAGGTTGTTGTAACTCTTTTTGTAATAAACAATAGCATCATCGTAGTTCTCCATGGTGCTGTAGATGTTCGCAATTCCCATCTGTGCTAATCCGGCTCCTCGCATATCAGCAATGTTCAAAAACAACTCTTCTGATTCTAAATAATAAGATAGCGCCAGATCAAATTCAGATTGGATGTCGTAGATATTAGCCAAACTAATATAAATGGACGCAAAATCTCGAGGATACTCAGAAGGGTCATAAGCATCAATCATGTTAAAAAGATAGGACTTTGCCTCCTTATACCGACCTTGTTCTGTAGCATACCTAGCCAAACTCTCGGTAGATTTAAGTAAACCTTCTACGTCACCACTCTTTTCGGATAATTCAAAAGCTTGCTGGGCATAATTAAAGGATAAATTAGTATCTATTCTCAAGTAATGTCTAGATAACTGATTCATGGCTACAATTCGATCCTGATCAGAGAGAGAAGCGGAACTAGCAATTACCTCAAGACTGTCTGTATTGATACCAAAGGAGCTAAAATGAAGCACCCAAAGCAAACCTACAAACAGGCTTTTTCGAGTTAATTTATCAAGTAGGGACATAGCGGTAATTGTGATGTCTAAAGATAAAACTTTACATCAGTAATTGAAAAAAACTAAGAAATAAACCTGATCTTCTTAAACCCTAAAAGCGATGACACAAACATCATCGACCTGTTCAAACTCTCCTCGCCAATTTTCAAAAAAGTTCTCCAGTTTATCTTTGATTTCGCTTATCTCCAAGTGATTGTGCTCAAGCAAAAGCTTCTTGAAGTTCCCAGTTTTCAACTTTTTTCCTTTATCTCCTCCAAATTGGTCTTGGTATCCGTCTGAGAAAATGTAAACGGTATCGCCTCGCTCTAGCGATATGTGGTGCGTTTCAAAAGGTACGGGGTCTGCATACAGCCCTACGGGTTGCTTGTTGGCCTTTATCTCGGTTATCTCTGTTGTTCCGTTTTTTATAATCCAGAGCGGATTATTGGCACCAGCCCACCACAAACTTCTCCCCTTCAATCTGCAAAGTGAAATATCCATTCCATCCTTAACATCTTCATTGCTTCGCGCAAAGGTTTGAATGACCAACTCCCTGGTTCTGTCCAATAATTTACCGGGATCGGTTATGTGCTCCTCCATCACCGCTTTGGAAAGTGCAGTACTGCAGATTACGCTTACCAGTGCCCCTGGAACTCCATGCCCGGTGCAATCAGCTGCGGCAAAAACGACCCTATCGTCCAGTTCTTCCATCCAATAAAAGTCGCCCGCTACAATATCCTTAGGACGGTAGATTACAAAACTATCGGGCAAGTGCTTTTTCATATGAGCCGCTGGAGGCAAGATCGCATTTTGTATCCGATGCGCATAGGTTATTGAATCCAAAATCTCTTTGTTACTCTCCTCCAACATTTGCTTCTGCTCCTCTACTTGTTCCTTTTGACGTGAAATAGTCTGCTCTGAACGTTTTTTACTCTGATAAGCAAAAAAGGCTAGGATTACAGTCGCCAACAAGAAAATTATCCCCACCAACATGGCTGCATTTCGCTGGTTGACTTTATTCAATTTGTCTTGCACTAATTTTTTCTCGAGCTGAGTCTCTTTGTTTTTCATTTCGGCTTCCAGCGCTGCCATTTCCATTGCCTTGGCATTTTCTAAACTATCCGCCAAGTGTTTCTTTGTGTACTCGTAATCGATTTGTTGCTGAATGATCTTCTTTTGATTCTCTTTGTTGAAAATCAGATCTCTCTTTTCTAGATAGAGCACGTGCATCTCATAGGCTTTCTTATAGTTATTTATCTTGAAATAAACCTTACTCAGCACGAGCGCACTATTCTTTATATCTTCTGAATAACCAATCTGCTCAGCAAGTTCGAAGGACTTCTCTCCTAACTTCAGCGCTTTCTTTGTCTCTCCCTTCTCCAAATAATAGGCAGCTAACTTCTGATAAGAATTGCAAAGCCCTTCTGCGTTACCGATTTTTTCTCGAAGTACCACGGCCTCCTCAATATAATCTATCCCTTTTAGGGTATCTCCGTTCTCAATATAATAGGAGCCGAGGTTACTGTAAGATTCAGAAATTCCTTTGATGTCATTTACCTGTTCACGATACTTCAATGAAAGGTTGTAGTATTCAAGCGCCAATGAATCTTGCTCTAAATAATCATAGATAAACCCAAGGTTATTGTAGGCGCTCCCCAAGACATCCAAATCGTTTACTTCCAAGCCTTTTTTAACAGCCATCTCACAGTACACCTTCGAATTCTCGTAGTCTTCTTGTGAATAGTATAGGGAGGCTAGCGTAGTGTACGTATGCGCCAACCCACGAGCGTCTTCATGCTCTTCTTGCAGCTTGATTGCCTCATAGAGATACTCGATTGCCTTTTCTAGTTCTCCCGTTTGCGAATAAATATTACTGAAGTTGGTCAGGGTAATGTTCAACAACTGATAGTCTCCTGTGGAGTTCGAAACGGCATGCGCCTTGCTCAACAGCTCAACAGCTTTCTCCATGTCACCAGCATCTTTATAGACCATTGCAAGGTTATTATACCCTCTTGAAATGCCTAGCGTATCTCCTATTTTCTCATAAATCGCTATACTTTCTTCGTATTGGTTAATCGCTTCCTCATAGTCAGAATAAACATGATACATGAACCCCATGTTATTGATAGCCGTAGACTTATAAAAGAGCACATCCTCTTCGTTTACTCCTCCCTGTTCAAGAAGATCGTCTGAGAGTTGAATACAGGTATTGGCATACTTTTCGATGTCTGGAATATCGCAGTACTCGGTTACCAACACGAGGTTTCTGAGTTTTGCCGTATCCGAGGTTGCCATTTCGGCTTCTTTCAATAGTGAATCAACTTGAGATAGCCCAGCGAAAGGAAATAAGAGAATTAAAAACCATATATGCTTAACGTAGACTTTCATTTATACAATTCTTACTCCAATAATACACACATCATCTACCTGTTCAAAATCACCTTTCCAGTCATAGAAAAACGTTTCTAGTTCAGACTTGATATCGTCCATACCCAGTTCCCTATTCGCCAAAAGTAACTTTTTGAAGTTACCGGTTTTAAGTTTCTTTCCTTTATCCCCGCCAAACTGATCCTGAAACCCATCGGAGAAAATATAAATTGTATCTCCTTTTGACAATTCAAACTCATGCGTATCAAAAGGTTTGGGCTCTGTATAAAGTCCTACCGGCTGCTTGTTGGCCTTGATTTCAGTGATGGTATCCGCCCCATTTTTTATCAACCAAAGTGGATTATTGGCTCCTGCCCAGCATAACCGATTCCCTTCCAGCCTACAAAGTGACACATCCATTCCGTCTTTTACATCTTCGCCACTTTTTGCAAAACGCTGAATAATTAATTCCCTCGTTCTACCCAGTAATTGCCCCGGATCGGTAATGTCTTCTTCAAGAAGAGCTTTAGAAAGTGCATTGCTACAAACCACACTCACCATAGCTCCAGGAACACCATGACCGGTGCAGTCTGCCGCTGCGAAGAAAATACTATCGTCTTTCTTTTCCAACCAGTAAAAATCTCCTGAAACGACATCTTTCGGTTTGAATAGTACAAACCCATTCTTGAGGTTATCCACCAGCGAGTACCTCGAAGGTAGAATGGCTTCCTGAATTCTTTTGGCGTAGTTAATAGAATCTGTGATTTCTCTGTTTTTCTCTTCAACCACTTCTTTTTGGTGTTCAACCACCTTTTTCTGCTCTTCTACTACTTCTTTCTGTTGCTCAATGATAGACTTTTGTCGTTGCGTCAACCTAAACCTATTGTACATAAATACGGCAAAAACTACGACCAAAAGCAAGCCTACTACCAACCCATATTGCATGGTGTTCTTTGCCCTAATTTCTGCTCGCTGCTGATCAATTTCTGCTTGCTTTACCTCCTGCTCTTTGGCATGTGCTACACTATCTGCGGCCGCTGCTTTTTCAAAGTCACTGCTCAACTTATTCTTTATGGCTGCGTTGACATGCTTTTCATTGTACAAGCTGTCTTTCATCTTAATATGCAACTTGTAATACTTGAATGCGGAGTCGCCACTGTGCAGTCCTTCATACGCTTGATACAATGCATGGCTGGCATCTTTCAATAGACCTGGATAGTTTATTTGCTTTGCTAAATACATGGACTTATTACTATAAACCAAAGCACTATCGTACCGCTCAAGTTCATTGAAGATCATCGCTAAAGAATAATAGGAATAACTCAGGTCATCCCACAATTCCAACTCAATTCGGCCCTTTATTATAGAATGGATAGTATCAATAGCCTCATCATAACGCTTCTGCTTTCTCAACATCGCAGCACAATTGTTTAAGGTCTGATAATAACTTGGCATATCTCCTAGTTCAGCCCTAATCTTTAAAGCTGAGTCTATCATAGCCTCAGTTTTCTCATAATCCTCTTGCTCAAAATACACGAGCGACAAGTTGTTAAATATATGAGCCAAATGGCTTGACCTATTAGTTTGAACCGCTAAATCTTCCGCTTTCTTATACAGGCTAAGTGCATCTTCCATTTGTCCTTGCTCGTAATACATAAAGGCCAGATTCCCCATCAACGTAATCGCAGAAGAAGTATCTTGTTGATTCTCAAAAATTGTGAGTGCTTCATTAAAATGAGAGACGGCTATGTCAAACTTACCTATCAAATGATAGTAGGCTGCTATTGCGTTCAAGTTATAGGCAATCTTCGCATTATCTCCGAGTTCTTTAGCTAACTCATAGGCTTTCTTGTTGTAACCTATCTGAGCTTGGAAGTCATTCTTATATCCATAATAGTAGGCGTAATCATTATAATAGCCATGTAATTGTTCCACATAAAACCGAGTTCTTCCTTTGGTTGTTAAATAGTGATCTAATACGGGCTTCATTAACTCAGTGTATAATATCCAAACATCGTTATCATTAAACTGCATGTAAAGATCATGAATGAGAACAAGCTTTGTACTATCGTCTTTCTCCGCCTTAATTTTTGGGGTAAACTCATCAATTAGTTCCCTTTCGAAAGGCGATAATTGATCAAAGTCGCTCGTGTCTACCAAGTGCTTTTGGCTTACCATAGTAACGACAAGCAGAAGTGAGATAAATATGAAGAAGATTCTCTTCAAGGATTCGGTTTTTAGTAGTTATTTTGTGCTTCGTCTTCGTAAAGATAATAATATAGTTAACGCGTTTGCAGCTGGTATCTGGATTCAAAAATATTCATCGAAAGATTTGGAATGTAATTCTTTCAGAAGCAGCTCTTCAGTTGGTCAACGGTGCTCTCATGGTTATTCTCTTGCTCTACTTGAGGAGCAAAGGTTTCAACGATACCAAAAGTGCTTCTTTCTTTGCTTCTCGTTTTCTGGGTGTGCTCTTTATTAGCTTGCCTTTTGGACTATACATCAAAGGTAAACCACTGGTAAAGTACTTCAAAATGGCATCCATTGCATTGCCGCTGTTCACTTTACTTGCTATTTATTTTATTGAACAGAAATCGGAGATTGGAATTCATGTTTCTTTTTTATGTTGGGGTGTTGCCTTTAGTTTGGCAGAAATCCCCAAGATTCCATTCATTATGAGAAATACAGATGAAACAAAACTTTCCAACGCCATCTCTTTGGCTTATTCCACTTGGAGTTTTGGAGCGGTGGTAAGCGGGTTGCTGATCTTTTTATTATCCCATGCTTTTCCGTCCTTTTTTGATCATCAAAATTGTTTGATTTTCATTGTTATTCTGAGTTTTATCGGTGCCTACTTTTCTTTTAGTATCAAAGAGGAGGTTGTCCCCAAAAAGGTTGAAAAAACAACCTTTAAGAATTTCTTCGGGTCTTCAGATTGGGGTCGAATTGGGTATGCTCTAGCTCCAACATTTATTATTGCCGTAGGTGCAGGAATGAGTGTTCCGTTCATTCCGCTTTATTTTGAAGGCACTTTTGACTTGAAGTACGATGACTATTCTGGGTTTAGCTTTTTGGCCTATTCACTTGTACTCACGCTGATTTTATTTGCGCCAAGTATTAAGAATAAATACGGTTTAAAGTATAGCATTCCTGCTACTCAACTCCTATCTGTTTGCTGTCTGATTACGCTGGCAGCCATGGATTTTTACAGCAATTGGAGTTGGGCATTGATCGCAGCTCTGGGAGCCTATATTTTGCGACAACCTTTGATGAGCATTGCGCAACCGCTCACCACCGAAGTAATCATGACCTACGTTGGTAAAGACAATCATGAAGTTACTGCATCTTTGATGGCGCTCATCTGGAACGGGAGTTTTGTTTTCTCATCCATTATGTTTGGCGCTCTCCGAAACGAGGGTGTTGCATTTTATGGTATTTTTAGCATTACCATTGCCATGTACTTGGTTGCAATCGTATGGTATCAACGGTTAATTGTGAAAGCTGAGAGAATAACGAAATGAAGCACCCAAAAAAGAAAGTATTTTTTGTAGCAGCCTTATTCATCATGTTGGCTGCGATCTTTTCGGAGGGCTTTTACCACCTAGATGAGCACTATCAAATCCTTGAGTTTGCTTCCTATAAATTAGGCATCTCTGGATATGAAGATATGCCATGGGAGTTTCGTGAGCACATGAGACCGACTGTTCAACCTTGGATTGCGTATTTCACACACCAGCTTTTGGGGTTTCTTGGAAATGAGAATCCATTGCTAGTTGCTATGACACTACGGGTCTTTTCTGGTATACTTGCCCTTATCACAGTAATCGCAATGTTTAAAACCTTTGGCCGTCACTACAAGGGTAAGAACCACATTATATTGTTCGGAGTAACGCTGCTTCTATGGTTTAATCCTTATCTATTTGTGAGATTTTCTTCTGAGAATTGGGGAGGGATGCTCTTCTTTATTGCTACGGCAATCCTATTAAAGAATAAACCAATTAAAGGGAACTATTTATGGCTTGCAGGAGCTATGCTAGGAATTAGTTTTTTTATTCGATTCCAAATGGCGTTTGCTATTCTCGGGTTGGTCGGATATTTAGTTTATTACAAAAGAACATCAACAAAGGGACTAATTAAAATCGCAATAAGTGGTTTCTTCGCGATCTGCTTTATGGTTTTGCTGGACTACTTGTATTATGAGAAACTGGTCTTTACACCCTGGGAATATTTCAAACATAACATACTACTGGAAAAGGCTGCAAGTTTTGGAGTTGAACCGTGGTGGATGTATTTTGGTTGGTTAATAGAAGAAGCGTTATTACCTGTTGCTCTACCAATCATCTATGGGTTGTATCAGCTCCTAAAGAATAAGGAATTATCCGTTTTGAACTGGATCTGGATTCCATTTGCTCTGGGACATTTCTTTGTGGGACATAAGGAGCTGCGATTCCTATTTCCAATGGTCTATCTGGTGCCTTACGCTATTGTTGAGGCCTGGCAAAAAATCACGATTCACTTAAGGACAGACATCATACTCGTGAAGGTTGCGTTAGTCGCAATACTTAGTTGGAATTTTGGACTCTTTGTTTACACGAGCGTTACTCCTGCAAAATCTTTTGTTAAAATGTATTCGGAGATAGCCAAAAATGTTGAGCCCAATGCCGTTGTTTATCTGGCGTCTCAAAAAAATGAAGAATGGAACTATCCCCTTAAATATTACCTGAATCCATCTATAAACATCATTCGAGCAGATTCTAACGTTTCTCTAGTGAAAGTAGATAATAGACCCCATTATGTTTGGATCAAAAAATCTGAAAATCAATTGAGTCAAAAGTTTGTCGGAGACTCTGTTACAGCCACCATTCCTCAGTGGCTATACCTATTTGACTTTAATGGTTGGGTCGGAAGAGAAAAAAACTTCGTCCTGTATCAACTGAAGTAATCCTTATCAAAAATCATCACTAGGCGCCAACCTCACCACCAAGCCATCGTGTTCTGGTGCTAAATGGATTTGACACCCCAGACGGCTGTTATCTTCAACATACCAAGCCTCATCCAGCATGGCTTGTTCATCATCATTTCGTTCGAGTGAAGCCTTGTCATTTTCAACATAAACCTGACAAGAGGCACACATGGCCATCCCACCACACGTACCCAACACAGGCAATTCGTAGCTCTTACAAAGTTCCATGATGTTCATGTTCATATCAGTTGGAGCTTCCAAGACATGTTCCACGCCTTCACGGTCAATCACCGTTACTTGTATAATTCCGTCTTCAGTCATTATTCAAAACCATGAATACCGTTTACGGTAGTATATTTCAATACGTTATTCTTGTTGGGGTGAATCCTCTTGAACGCACTCTGAACCATGATAGTCGCTTCGTGAAAACCGCACAAAATCAACTTCAGTTTCCCCGGGTAAGTATTTACATCACCGATGGCATAAATACCATCTCGATTGGTGCGATAATCGGTTGCGTTATCTACCTTAATTGCTCCTTTTTCAATTTCCAGTCCCCAATCTGCAATAGGCCCTAGTTTTGGGGTTAACCCAAACAAAGGCAACCAACTATCTACTTTCTCATGATAAGACTCTCCTGCCTTCGTTTTGATCACGACTTCGTTCAAAGTTCCATTCCCATTCAGTTCCTTCACTTCAGCATTCACCATCAGTTTTAGTTTCCCTGTCTCCGCCATATCCATGACTTTCTGAACCGAATCCAAGTGCGCTCTAAAACTCTCCGAACGATGTACCATGGTAACATCACAGTTTAATTCTTCTGCAAAGTAAATCGTCCAATCCAGTGCTGTATCTCCACCTCCAGATATGACTACCTTCTGATCTCTAAACTCCTCTGGATCCTTTACAATGTATTTGATGCCTTTATCCTCAAAATCAGTAATATTAGGAATCGGAGGTTTTCGAGGTGTAAACACGCCTAACCCGCCAGCTATGGCTACTACTGGTGCTTTATGTTGTGTTCCTTTATCGGTAGTAACGATGAATTGTCCGTCTTCTGTTTCATCAATTGATAAAGCACTCTCTCCCAGCGTAAAAGTTGGTTTGAAAGGTTCGATTTGCTTCATCAGGTTATCGACCAAATCTCCTGCCAGCACTTCTGGGAAACCTGGGATATCATAAATCGGTTTTTTGGGATAAATCTCTGCACATTGCCCTCCGGGTTGCGGTAACGCATCGATCAAGTGACATCTCAACTTCAACAATCCTGCTTCAAAAACCGTAAACAAACCCACTGGTCCTGCTCCTATGATCAGTATATCTGTAGTAATCATTTCAATAATTTAAAAGGCAAATTTAGTACTCACAAGTTTACCGACTATGACAAAAGTCAATTAATCGTGTAACAATTGTAACAAAATATAAACTACAGGTCTAGCCTATCTACTGACTCAAGAACCGTTTTCTTTCTCATTTCCTGTTCTAGCTCCTGATATTCGCTCAATTGATATACTTTCTTGAAAGTCCCATTATCGATCAAGATGATTTCATCGCAAATGTCCGTTAGGGTTCCAAATATGTGTGAACACACAAAAATGGTCTTTCCAGACTTTCCCAACCTTTCAATTATCTCTTTAATCACTAAGTTGCTATGAATATCTACCCCATTAAAAGGTTCATCCATAATCATCACTTCATTCTTTTGGATCAGGACAGCGAGTAGCGCAAGCTTCTTTTTCATACCAGTAGAATAGTCTTCAGCGTATTTTGTCAACGGTAAATCAAAGATGTTTTGTTCAGCAAAATCGAGTTCTAATTTGTTTCGAGAATTTGCGAATAGCTGTAAATATTCTTTACCTGTAATCCTCGGAAAGAAAAAGGGTTCGGTCTGTAAATAGCCTAATGCATCTTTTAGTGGCTCAAGAGAAGATGTAATTTCACCCGCATAGCTCTCAAGTCCTGCCATACACCTAAACAGTGTTGTTTTTCCAGCTCCGTTTTCACCTACAATTCCGTAAACCTTTCCCAGGTCAAATTGATACGAAATTGACTTTAACACTTCTTTTGCTCCAAAGTTCTTAGTCAGGTTATTTAGACGAATCATTGAGTACAGTTTTTAAATTAAATCTAGCCTTAGAATAAAAGTATCCGATCCCTACAATAGCCAAAGGAGGAAGCATTAGCGAAATTGCAATCAGAATACCATTAGGAAGCGTTATCTCGTCTGGAAAAGAAACGTACGAGGCCAATATCAGATTGATGAGGTTAATCAATCCAATTACATAAATAAGCAAGGGTATGTACCAAGTTGTCCAATCCACAACAATGAAAATAAGAACAAATGGAAGTATGATAATGGAGCTCGCAACAATTCCCTCCTTTACTTTTGTCAATAGATATTTTTTAGGCGATTTGGCATAAATCCAAACATACTCTAGCGGCTCAACTTTTCCAAAATAACCGAAGATAAAGAGCCAATTGAGGACGATGGAGAAGATTCCCAGGTTATAGTTTTGGATCGAAATTCCGAAAACTGCAACCACAATCGTAAGGAGGTGTCCAAAGAGGTACTTTCTGAATCCCGAAGGAAAATAAACAGGTATCTTTTGAAACGGAGTGGGAAGACTAAAAGGTAATACTCGGTACTTCATTTTAAGTGCCAAGAACAAGACAGGAAGGAAAGAAGCGAAAGCCACTTTCCAATCTATTACTGCAAGCGACACCATGAATGGAATTGAAATCAGCAAATTCTCTAGGGCGCGCACTTTAAACACTTTTTTTGATTTGAAAATCA
This sequence comes from uncultured Flavobacteriales bacterium, assembly GCA_964387945.1. Lineage (GTDB taxonomy): Bacteria > Bacteroidota > Bacteroidia > Flavobacteriales_D > Parvicellaceae > Parvicella. Next base: position 33,534 of record CAYLYX010000017.1, read on the forward strand.
ACTGGAGATGATCATACCTCTTCTTGCTGGTTAACGGAAATAGCAGTACCACTTGAATCCCCAAAATTACCCAAGGGGCAAAAGAGGTTCTTTGGTCGAGCAAATAAGTACCTCCTGCAAATAGTGCAATGACTAAAACAATTGCGAGTACCACTGAAAAACCCCGTTCTTCAAAATACCGGACTAGACGCGTAAACTGTATGGAGAAGTATTGTTTCAAAACGAAAAAACATCCGCTGATCTTACTCAACGGATGTTCAAATCAATTATGCTGTTACATCTGTTAAAGAAACCTAAAATCTTTTCCTGGGAAATGCGCCATTTTACCCAACTCCTCTTCAATGCGAAGCAGTTGGTTGTATTTAGCCATTCGGTCCGAACGTGAGGCTGAACCTGTTTTAATTTGTCCACAGTTTAGTGCAACCGCTAAATCAGCAATGGTGCTATCCTCTGTTTCTCCACTTCTGTGGCTCATTACAGACGTGTATGAGTTTCTGTGCGCCATGTTTACGGCATCAATGGTTTCTGTCAACGAACCAATTTGGTTTACCTTCACCAAAATAGAGTTGGCAATGTTTTCTTCAATTCCTCTTGAGAGTCTTTTCACATTGGTTACAAACAAATCATCTCCTACCAACTGACACTTGTTTCCGATGGCATCTGTCAACTGTTTCCAGCCTGCCCAATCGTCTTCAGCCAAACCATCTTCGATAGACACGATAGGATATTTATTCACCCACTCCGACCAGAAATTGACCATATCTCCAGACGACATCACATCACCTGTAGATTCAAACTTATACTTGTTGTCTTCGGCATCGTAAAACTCAGAACTTGCCGCATCCAAAGCGATCCAAATGTCTTCTCCTGGCTTATAACCTGCTTTTTCAATTGCTTGAAGCACTACTTCAATACCTTCTTCGTTTGAACCTAAGTTAGGTGCAAAACCACCTTCGTCTCCCACGTTAGTGCTCAATCCTTTTGACTTCAACACGGCTTTTAGGTGGTGAAAAATCTCCGTTCCCATACGCAATGCTTCACTAAATGACTCTGCTCCAAATGGCATCACCATGAACTCTTGAATATCAATTTTGTTATCAGCATGAGAACCTCCGTTGAGAATGTTCATCATTGGCACCGGCATTGTATTAGCGTTCACTCCACCAATGTAGCGATGAAGAGATAGTCCAGCTACTTGGGCTGCTGCCTTTGCACTTGCCAACGAAATTCCCAAAATGGTATTTGCACCAAAATTTCCTTTGTTGTCCGTGCCATCCATTGAAATCAAAGCTCTATCAATCAAGTTCTGGTCAAAGACATAGGCTCCTTCCAACTCATCGTTCAACCTAGAGTTAACCATATCTACTGCTTTCAGCACACCTCTACCTAAGTAGGACCCCATGTCGCCATCTCTCAATTCTACCGCCTCATGTACACCAGTACTCGCTCCAGAAGGAACTGCCGCTCTCCCCATCGTTCCAGCATCGGTATAGACTTCTACTTCAATCGTTGGATTTCCTCTCGAATCCAATATTTGTCTTGCGTGAACTTTTGCTATATACGCCATTTTTTGTTTGATTAAAAAAGCCACACCGATTGGCGTGGCTAGGTTGTATTATTATGCTAATTGTTTCTTACTTACTTTCATGTTCTCGATAAAACTATCAAACAGATACCTTGCATCATAAGGTCCTGGTGAAGCTTCTGGATGATATTGAACCGAAAAAGCGTTCTTATCTTTCAACCTGAAACCAGCTAGCGTTCCATCATTCAGATGAACATGCGTAACGGTAACCTTTGAACTGTTCTTAGCATCCTCCATCTTTACCACAAATCCATGATTCTGTGAAGTGATCTCTCCTTTTCCTGTTTCTAAGTTTTTTATTGGATGATTGATTCCTCTGTGCCCGTTGTGCATTTTTTCTGTTGACAAACCTTGACTAATGGCCAACAGTTGATGTCCTAAGCAAATTCCAAAAATTGGAATGTTTGCCTCTACCAGCTTATTAATGTTTTCAACGACTTCTGTCAATGGCTCTGGATCCCCAGGTCCATTACTCAATTGAACACCATCAAAACCACCAGATAAAATTTCTTCGGCTGTTGTATCATAAGGGAATACCGTTACCTGACAACCTCTCTCCACCAGACAACGAATAATGTTCTGCTTGACCCCAAAATCAAGTAACGCCACTTTGTAATCACCACCTTCACCTACTGTGTACTTTTCTTTAGTAGAGACCTTAGAAGCCAACTCCATTCCCTTCATCGAAGGAATTGCTTTCGCTTTTTGTCTCAGTTCTTCCAAGTTCTCAGTTTCTGTAGAGATAATAGCATTCTGAGCTCCATGCTCTCGAATGTAACTCACAATGGCGCGAGTATCAACATCTCGAATTCCCACTACGTTATTCTCAACGAGATAATCTTGCAATGGTCTGATCTTGTTACCATATCGAGAAGGGCGATACGCAAACTTCCTTACAATAAGTCCTTTGATTTTGATCGAATTGGACTCTACCTCATCTTCGTGAACTCCGTAATTCCCAATGTGGGAGGAGGCCATCACAACCATTTGTCCAAAATAAGAAGGATCTGTAAATATCTCTTGATAACCGGTCATCCCGGTATTGAAGGCTATTTCTCCTGTGGCCGTACCCTCGGCACCACACGATTTACCATAGAAAACAGTACCGTCAGCCAAAACCAGTACCGCATTTTTATCTTGTGGATTCATGCCGACAAAGGTAGGACTAAATCATTTTTTACCAACCAATTTTTCTAAACAATTAGTTAACATTGACCTCATTAAATGTTAAAAACAATTCTATTTAACAATGTCATCGTTTCCATTGGATTTTATCGTTAACTTGGAACCCTTCGATGAACAGCATAAATGTACCTTCTAGCAACCTCAACAAAATGACTCAAAAAACCAGCGTCCATGCTTTTTCTGATGATGTACTGGGATACAACGATGCCGTAGGTCTTTCTGAACTGATTAAGAGTAAGGAAATCAGTCTACATGAAGTCATTAACGCATCCATTGAAAGAGCTAGAAAAGTCAACCCGACTTTGCACGCCATCGTTACTGATCGTTTTGAAGCTGCTTTGACTTCATCTAAAAAAATTCAAGAAGGTTTTTTTGCCGGTATTCCTACGTTCATTAAAGACATGACCCATGTGAAAGGGGTACCTACCAAACACGGTTCTCGAGCTCTCAAAAACGCACAGCCTGCCAAAACTTCTGATCCCATTATAGAGCAAATGCAAGCGATTGGTTTTACCCCGATTGGAAATAGCGCAATGCCAGAATTTGGTTTTACATGTTCGAGCGAATTTGAATACCAAGAAGATGTCAGAAACCCTTGGAATATCAATCATACTCCAGGAGGATCTTCAAGTGGAAGTGCCGCACTGGTAGCTGCTGGTGTCGTTCCACTAGCACATGCTGCTGACGGTGGTGGCTCCATTAGAATTCCTGCCGCAGCTTGCGGATTGGTAGGCCTTAAGCCCTCAAGAGGAAGGTTAATGAAAAGTGAACTCTTCAAAAATCAACCTGTAGAAATCGCCATTGACGGTGTACTCACCCGTTCGGTTAGAGATACGGCATACTTTTATGCTGAGGCCGAAAAGTATTATCAAAACCCTGATTTACCCAAAGTCGGATCAGTTCAGCAACCTTCTAAGAAAAGATACACGATCGGCTTTACGGCTGATTCTATCAATGGAATGGGTGCGGACGAATTAACGCGTCAAGAATTGCAAAAAACAGTCTCCCTTTTAGAAGCTATGGGACATACGGTTAAGGAGGTAAGCCTCAACATTTCTGACCAGTTTCTGGAGGATTTTATTCATGTTTGGGCTATGAACGCCTTTTTTATTCATCGATTTGGGAAAATGCTTTTTGATAAGTCGTTCAAGAGCAAAAACGTTTCCAACCTTACTAAAAGACTTTCCAAGACCTATTTGAAGAACTTCTACAAGACACCTGGTTTTGCAAAAAGAATGAAGCAGACTTATCATCAGTATACAGCTATGTTTGGAGAACTGGAAGTTGATCTGTTTCTAACCCCAACAGTAGCCAGTTCACCACCAGAATTGGGTTATTTTGGTATGAATCTAGAGTTTGAAGAGTTGTTTGACCGCATTGTGAAATGGACCTGTTTCAGTCCTTATGCGAATGCTTCTGGCGGTCCATCTATTTCCCTGCCTCTTGGTTTTGACAGCGCCAAAGGACTTCCAATAGGAATGATGTTTTGGGCGAATCATGGACAAGAGAGCCAATTACTAGATTTGGCCTATCAATTGGAAGAGGCTCAACCTTGGAAGAAGATAACTCAAGTCTAGTGAAGCCAACTTGACAAGACTTTCCTCACCCATACGCCATCTTCAGTAGATTTTACGTACACACGATTTCCCCATATCCACACAGCCCTAGGCATAACTTTGATGATTTCATTAAGACAGCATCACCACTTTCTGAAAAGATGGGATGAGATAAAACATACCAAAACTCACTGGTCTTTGCCTCAAACAAATTAATTGTGGATTCACCCCAGTTTTCTAAGCACTGTTTATTCAAGTCTGATTTTAACCTGATAACTTCCTTGGCACCAAAAAAAGCTTCTACCTTCTGACATGGCTGTGGACCATAGTCAATTGAGACAGTCAGTCCAGAATCAGAGATTAGATCAAGTGAATCGAAATCGGGAATCTTCAGCTCTTTGCTTTCGGCTGAGTCATCAAGAGTGCCATAGCTCACGTATGCATCAATTGCCTGCTGCTTATATTTATCTGGGTCGTAATCATAACCATCAGGCGAACTTTCTTCCCTCTGCGGCTTCTCGCATAGAATGTACTGAAATTCATGCTCATGAATCTGCCCAGATTCTACGCTCAGACTAATAGTAGAATCCAGCGCACCTTGTTCAATCAAATCACGAATAAACTGTTCTTCCCTAACATGAGAGACTTCGCTACTCAGATCATATTCTGAGTACACTTCCTGATTCTGACAGGAGAAAAAAAGCCAGCAGCCCAAATTCATTAGAGAGAATAACTGGCCTCTGGACATAACGCTTAAGCTTAATCCAACTTTAATACGGCCAAGAAAGCTTCTTGTGGCACTTCTACTCTACCCACCTGACGCATACGCTTCTTACCCGCTTTCTGCTTCTCAAGAAGTTTACGCTTTCTGGAAATGTCCCCTCCATAGCATTTAGCGGTTACATCTTTACGAAGGGCTTTGATGGTTTCTCTTGCAACAATCTTAGCTCCGATAGCTGCCTGAATAGGAATTTCGAATTGTTGTCTTGGGATCAACTCCTTCAGTTTTAAACAGATCTTTTTACCCAGGGTAAAAGCATTACTTCTGTGCACCAAAGCAGACAGTGCGTCTACTTGTTCAGCATTGAGTAAAATATCCAATTTAATCAGGTCTGATCTTCTGTAATCGGTTGGGTAATAATCAAACGAAGCATATCCTTTTGAGATTGTTTTTAATCGATCATAGAAATCGAAAACTACCTCAGACATCGGCATATCAAAACTCAGTTCTACTCTATCCTGTGTCAAATAAACCTGATTGGTCATTTCTCCTCTCTTCTCAATACAAAGCGTCATAATGGCTCCCACAAATTCAGATTTTGTAATCACTGAAGCCTTAATATATGGCTCCTCAATGTAATCCATTTTTGCAGGGTCGGGAAGGTCAGATGGATTGTTTACAATCACTAACTCTTCATCTTTCTTTAGGTAGGCTTTGTAGGACACGTTAGGCACAGTTGTAATGACAGTCATGTCAAACTCTCGCTCCAAACGTTCCTGAATGATCTCCATGTGTAACATTCCAAGGAAACCACATCTAAATCCAAATCCTAACGCTGCCGAACTTTCTGGTTCGAAAACCAACGAAGCATCGTTGAGCTGCAGTTTCTCCATGGAGTATCGCAACTCTTCATAGTCTTCTGTATCTACTGGATAAATTCCTGCAAAGACCATCGGTTTTACATCTTCAAACCCCTTAACGGCATTCTGACAAGGGTTAACGACATTGGTGATCGTATCACCTACCTTAACCTCATTCGCCTTTTTTATCCCAGAAATGATATATCCTACGTCTCCTGTATTTACTTCTTTCTTAGGAGAAAGATCCATTTTAAGCACGCCAATCTCGTCTGCATCGTACTCTTTCCCTGTATTGACAAACTTTACTCGATCACCTTTTTTGATTGATCCGTTCAACACACGGTAGTATGCAATAATTCCTCTAAAAGGGTTGAATACGCTATCAAAAATCATTGCCTGCAATGGTGCCTCAGAATTTCCTTCTGGAGCAGGAATTCGCTCAATGATAGCCTCAAGAATTTTATCGACACCCAACCCGGTTTTTCCACTTGCTGGAATCACCTCAGAAGGATCACAACCGATTAAATCTATAATTTGATCTGTCACCTCTTCGGGCATAGCACCGGGCAAGTCCATTTTATTCAGAATGGGAATAATCTCCAAGTCATTCTCAATCGCCAAATACAAATTGGAGATGGTTTGCGCCTGAATTCCTTGCGAAGCGTCTACAATCAGTAAAGCTCCTTCACAAGCTGCAATTGATCTAGAAACTTCATAAGAAAAATCCACGTGTCCGGGCGTGTCAATCAGGTTTAAAACATAGTCCTCACCATTTTGCGAATAATCCATTTGAATGGCATGACTTTTAATCGTAATCCCTCGTTCTCTCTCCAAGTCCATATCATCTAATGCCTGATCCTTCATTTCTCTTTCAGAAATGGTGTTGGTCGTTTGCAAAAGACGATCAGCCAAGGTACTCTTGCCATGATCAATGTGTGCAATAATGCAGAAGTTTCTAATGTTTTTCATATCACCTGTAATCGCGCAAAATTACGACAATTTGAACGACAAAAAACTTTTTTGATAAAATCTCATCACGAACTTTTTAAATTTTCAACTTTCCGCACCTATCTTTGCCTACTTTTAGTAATTGAAGTATACAAACTCATGAAAGTTGTTGACTATATCAACGAAGCAGAGCAACCTCTGTTTTCATTTGAAATAATTCCTCCTTTAAAAGGAAAAGGAATCGAAGATATCTATGCCGGTATTGACCCGCTCATCGAGTTCGGCCCTAAATTTATCAATGTAACTTATCACCGTGAAGAATATAAGTACAAGGATATGGGCGATGGACTTTTGAAGAAAATTTCCATCCGTAAACGCCCAGGAACGGTGGGGATTTGTGCCGCAATCATGAATAAGTATAAGGTGGATGCCGTGCCTCACTTAATCTGTGGTGGATTTAACATTGAGGAGACTGAAAACGCGTTGATTGATCTTAAGTTTTTGGGAATTGATAACATCCTCGCCCTTCGAGGAGATCCTATTAAAACAGAACAGGTTTTCACTCCCAATAAAGGTGGACATAGTTATGCGATCGATCTCATCAAGCAAATCGACTGCATGAACCAAGGTGATTATCTGGATGAAGACCAAAAAAACTCACCTACTAATTTTTGCATCGGTACCGCTGGTTATCCTGAAAAGCATTTTGAGGCCATGAACCTTGATACAGACATGAAACACCTCAAAGCAAAGGTGGATGCTGGTGCAGAGTACATCATGACTCAAATGTTTTTTGATAACACCAAGTACTTTGCTTTCGTGGATAAGTGTAGTGAAATTGGCATCAATGTACCCATCATACCGGGACTTAAACCGATTACAACCCTGAAACACAGAACATTTCTTCCGAAGTTTTTTCACATTGATTTTCCGATGGAGCTCTCTTTAGAATTAGAAAAATGCAAATCAAATGAGGAAGTTACTGAGCTTGGTGTTGAATGGTCGATCAACCAATGCAAAGAATTAATTGATAAGGGTGCTCCTGTCCTTCATTTTTATACGATGGGAAAAGGAAAAGCTGTAAAAAGAATCGCTTCAGAAATATTTTAACTCCCCAATTATGACAAAGATTATCTCTTTCATCAGCCGTAAAGGTGGATCTGGTAAAACAACCAACGCCATCAACCTAGCCACTTCATTGCACGACATGCGAAAGAAAGTTTTGTTGGTTGAGACCGACCCCAACTATACGCTTATTTCGTCTCGAAAAATTGATGTCTTTAAATACAAACTGAAAGAGAGTAAACTTTTTCCCATCATTGCCTCCACCGATGATGAAGTAGCTACAGAACTTGAAAAACTGGTTCCTACAGGCGCTTACGACTATATCATTGTAGACAGTGCAGGAAAAACAACGGATCAAGGAATCAAAGAACTATGTCTGGTGAGTAATATGGTGATCATCACTACAAGTCTAACACAAAACGACCTGTTAGTAGCGTATCAAACGGTGAAGGATTTAAAACCAGCTGAAAAGTTGAATAAGAATTTAAAAATGTATATTCTTCCTAATCGAATTCACTCGCACACTCGCATCAAAACGATAAAGGATGCGTTGAGTAACTTAGACGTGAAAATGTTTAACAATTACGTTCCGCAGAAAAAGATTTTTACCATGCCCAGTACATTTAAAAGTGAACGAAAATATAGACCTGTGGCTAAAATGATTATTAAAGAACTATAAATATGGCTCGTAGAACAACCCTCAAAGACTTAAACGAATTCTTAAATCAAAACCCTACAACCATCGAAGTGGATGATGTGAAATCTAAGGAAGATTTCATCAAGAAATCTCCCAATAACTTGGTGGATGTAGAGACGACTAGTGCTAAGACCAAAACCTCCACTGTACTGGAAAACGCAACTCCTTCAGACATTGCAAAGCACTTGCATGAGCTTGCAAAAAAAGAGAACAAGAGCTTTGCAGACATGTGGATGAAGGTAATCGAAGAAGGTGCCAAAGTAGACCCATTGCTAAAAAACACTTCGTTGTTTAAGACAATAAAAACCATCAATCAAACCACATTCAATGTGGCGATGGAAGGAATCTCTAAATTCATAAAAGGTCAGCGATGATTTATGGAATCATTTTTGAATTCTGACCCACTTTGAGAAAGAGGCTTTGACAAAACTATTTCACATCATTCTCGCGCTTGGTATTTTCGCTGCGCTATCTGACACCTTTGGGCAGGATGCCCCTCAGGTAAAGTTCGATGCTAAGATAACTTCTGTGGAAGATCAGGGAGCTCGACTGGATGTGGTTAAGGTATTGATAAGTGTGAACGGTAAATTGATTGATAGCACCATTACCCAAAAAGGACGAATGTTCTATCAATTGGACACTGGAAAAGTCTATAAAATTGAGTTCATGAAGTCTGGATACGTAGCCAAGCACTTACTAGTGAGCACAGCTAATGCGCCCAGTGATGTGAAGCAAAAGAGCAAACTCAAAGTTGAAGTAAGTCTGTTCAAAACCAAAAAAGGGCTTGATGTTGATTTTCTGAAAACCAAACCGATTGGCGTGGCGCGTTACAACTATATGACTGGAAAACTGGAATGGAATAAGGATTACACGCGATCCATCGTTGAGAAGATCATTTCTGCCACACTTGAGTTATACGATGAAAACAACCCCGATGATTGATGGCTAAGCTTAAACTCGATTTGCACCCGATATACAATAACAGCAAAGCAATAGATCAAGCACTTAAGGAGTTGTTTGAAGAAGCTGAAGAGAAAGGCATCAAAACTTTAGAGATCATTCCGGGAAAAGGAAGTGGACAACTCAAAAAAAAAGTACTTCGCTTTATGGAATCCAAGGCCATTAAAAACCTTGTAAAAAGAATAGACAAAGACAGCAAGAATTTTGGAAGGATTTTCGTTTATTTAAAGTAAAAAACTGTACTATTCGTTTAACAATACATGTAATTAGTCATTACGTTCTAACGGACTGTCTATTTTTAACGTAGAACTAATTAAAACTTATTAATTTTGGATTTGTGAAGTTATCGTTCGGACATATTATCTCAGTTCTATTGCTCGTAGTATTCAGCTTACGAGTATGGGCAAGTCCAACTCCTCGTTTATCTGAGGAGGAAAAAGATGGTGTGATTATCTTAGAAGGAAAGTATCAGCACAGAAACATCTTTATTGCTCAAGCATTGGGCTCTGAAGGAATTGGTTTTTGCGCTTATGAAATTAGAGTAAATGGGAACCTAATCACCGATGAGATTAATTCGAGTGCATTTGAGATTGACCTTTCTCCATTTAACTTCAAAATTGGAGAAGACATTGTTATTGAAATCAGACACAAGATGGGTTGTGCACCCAAGGTCTTAAACCCAGGGGGTTTGAAACCTCAGCCTACCTTTGAAACGGTTGATATCTCGATTGATGAAGCTCAAATATTGCAGTGGATCACAGAAAATGAAACGGGTTCTTTACCTTTTATAATCCAGCAATACAAATGGAACAAATGGATTAACGTGGGAGAAGTTCAGGGTGACGGAACTCCGGACATTTCAAACTATGCTTTTCACGTTGATTTCACTTCTGGAATGAATAAATTCAGAGTAATTCAAGTAGATCAGGCAGGAAAACTCAAAACTTCAGATTTTGTTGAAATTGAGTCTAATAAACCTAAACTCACCTTTACTTATACGCGTAACAAACAGGAGTTGGTTTTCTCTGATGAAACAGGATACGAAATTCATGACAAGTACGGAGATTTGATGATGAAAGGATTTGGATCATCAGTTGACGTATCTGGTCTTTCTAAAGACAACTATTGGATTAGCTTCGACAATTCAACAGATTCTTTCGTCAAAAAGTAATCCCATTTTTCCACTTCTCTTCATTTGAATCTAAAATTAGTTTAGATTTGTAGCAATGGCTAAACCCGAAAACAGCAAAACTGAGGGGAAGGAAAAGCGGTTTTATGCTTATTACCTAGCGATAATTGTGTTATCCTTCGTATTCTATGGAAACTCATTGAAGAATGAGTATTCTATGGATGATAATTTGGTGACTTCTACCTATGAAAGTAAGCATCCAATTGTTGAGAAAGGGATTGCAGGAATTCCTGAGATATTTGCCTCTCATTTTGTTGTCAATAGCAAGCAAAGTTATGCTTACCGACCTGTTACAACATCTTCCTTTGCTATTGAATACCAGTTTTTTGGTCAAAATCCTGCGGCAAGTCATTTCTTCAACATTCTACTCTATGCTCTTTCCATCATCGTACTGTTCAGACTTTTAAATCAATTATGGGGTGAAGAGAAGTATATCTTGACCATTTTGTCTTGTTTGGTTTTTCTAATTCATCCGCTGCATTCTGAGGTGGTAAACAATATCAAATCTCGAGACGAGATTCTATGTTTGTTATTTGGATTGTTAGCTTTGAAGCAAACGCTTAACTTCTTTGACAAAAAGAAAACTATCTATGTAATCTATTCAGTGCTTTTACTGGCACTATCAATGTTGAGTAAGAAAAATGGAATGATTTTCTTGGCCATTGTTCCGCTATCACTCTACTACTTTAGAGCTGTCAACATAAAAAAACTTGGACTTGTGATCGGAAGTGTCCTAGTGGGCTTTATTGTTTATAGGGTAACTGGTAAGCTTTTACTTGAAGATACGGTATCGCGTACCATGTACTTTTTTGAAAACCCCTTATACTACTCAGGCTTTAGTGAAAGAATTCCAATGTACTTCTATTCCAATTATTATTACCTTTCTCTATTAATCCTACCCTACCCCCTAAGGTACTACTATGGATACGATCAAGTACCAATAGCCGATTGGTCAAACCCGATAGTTTACGTCATGCTTTTATTCATGCTCGTGGTTGTCGGTATTTCCATTTGGAGAATTAAGAAGAAAGAAGTTTGGAGCTACGGCATACTGTTTTACTTTTTGGCAATTGGCGGTGCTTGCAACTTACTGTTTCCTGCCGTTGGAATCATTGCCGAGCGATTTGCGTATGTGGCTTCCATTGGCTTCAGCATTCTCATTGGATATGGCTTGTATTACTACTTTTTTGATGCTAAGGCTAAATTCAAAAACTCCTCAAAACTGGTAAAAGGCGCAATCGCTGTAATGAGTTTAGTTTCGCTATTTTATGTTTTTAACAGGAATAAGGCTTGGAAAAATGACTTTTCAATATACAAAACGGACATTGAGAACCTCGAAAACTCCTATAAAGCACACAATTTATTAGGGCAAACCTACTACAAGCAAAGCATGAGTCTTCTCAACTCAAATCAACCACCAGCTACCTACCTTCCAAAGGTTGATTCTGCAGAACGAGCGTTTAAGACGTGTCTCTCCATTTACCAAGATTATGCTGTAACTTACAACAACCTTGGGGCACTAAACTATACCTTTAAAAAGAATGAAGATAGTGCTTACTATTATTTTGAGAAAGCCTTAGAAATTGACTCAAATTATACAGAAGCCCTGTATAACCTTGGAAATATTGAAATCGGCAGGTTCTATGGATACTATTACCTCCATCAGTTTACCACTAACCGAGTAGATACCCTAAACGATAAGAACACTGTAGAGGAAGTAAGTACTTATGACGCCCAACTTTTCGCCATTGGAAAGCTCTTACAAGACCTTAATGTGAGTCTCCCAGCTATTATTAATACCGCAGGAACTAAAAGTGCTTCTCAACAAGATTTTCTAACTCATCTTCAAAACAATGTTTTGGGGTATCTTCAAAGTAGGAAATTATTGGAATGGTTGGATGAAAATGACTTTAAATCCAAGATCCTCACGAACGGTCAAGGAATTATTGAAAGCTATGAAAATGGCACTCTGCAAGAACATCTCTTCAATTATATCGCTACAAGTATATCTACGAACCTCTTGTCAAAGAGTCCTGATGTTAAAAACCTGAACCTACAGTCGATTTCAAATTATTGCGAGACTAAAAAGGGTCAGTACAAGCAATTATTCTTGACGCATATGGAAAAGTGCTTGGCGCTAACCCCTTCATACTACGCAGCTTTCCAAAGTTTAAACAAGTATTATTATGAAATACAAGACTTTAGCAAAGTAAAGAAACTAAACCTTCAGATTTCCAAGGAAGGAAATTACCCTTATAAGTATGAGTTCTACAATAATATTGCTAAAGCGCATTACTTCCAAAGTAGCTATGACTCTTGTAAATACTATCTAAACTTAACCCTTAAGGAAATAGACCTTTACGTCAAAGAAGAACCGCAAGCACAGAATGGAAATATGGTCTCCTATCGAAATGGTGTGATGAATCAACTAGAAAAAGTCAACCAAATCCTAAATGGAACGTCTAATTAATAGTCCTTCCAAATAAACTATGCCCAAAGCATTCATTAAAGAAATAGCGACTTACGTACCAAACGAAAAGCTAACCAACTCTGAGTTAGCGGATTACTTTGATGTAGAAGAAAAAAAGATTTTCCGAGAATCGGGCATCAAGACAAGACATGTTTGTCCTGAAAATGAATTGGCCTCGGATCTAGCTGTAAAGGCTGGAGAAGCGTTTTTTGAAGCTCAACAGCACACTAAAAAAGAAGATATTGACTTTCTATTCTACTGTACAAGCGCACTGGATTATGTTGGTCCGGCAACAGCCTGTTTGCTGCATGAACAATTGGGACTCAAAAAGACCACTGGTGCTATGGATATCCCAATGGGGTGTGCTGGTTTTTCCTACGGTTTGATCCTATGTAAATCAATGATCGAGTCTGGGATCGCGAAAAACATTCTATTCATCACCTCCGATATGCCTACAAAAGTTATCCACCCAGATGATTATTACTTGCGAATTTTGTTCTCAGATGCCGCAGCGGCTACGTTGATTTCTGACAACGGTACTTTCGAAATAAAAAAAGTAGGGTATGGCATCGATGGAGGTGGAGCTGACAACTTAATCATTAGAGGAAGTGGAGCCAGAGAACCAGTCAATGCTCAATGGATTGAGAACTATAAAAACGTTGGAGGCCTCTTAATCGGCAGAATGGAAATGAAAGGTGATGAAATCCTTAAATTTACCCTTCGAGAGATTCCAAAATTGGTAGAAGAAATCCTCTCTAAAGAAAATTTAAAAATAGATGAGGTTGATTACTTCGTTTTTCACCATGCAAGCGAAATTGTACTTAAATTTTTAGGTCGCAAACTCTCCATTCCACAAGCTAAAATTTACTCGTGTCTTGAGGAACATGGCAACACGGTTTCTGTTTCCATCCCTCTTGCCCTGAACAAGCTGCAGAATGAAGTGCCACCAAAAAGAAATTCTATTATTTTTATAGCTGGGTTTGGCATCGGGTATGCTTGGTCTGGAACAGTTTTAAAAACACACTAACTATGATATCTATTAACGAATTTATTGCGCTTCTAGAGGAAGAATTTGACGACATAGAGAAAGGCTCATTGTCTCCAGAGTTCAATTACCGAGCAATTGACAACTGGGGCTCCATGCATGCGTTAATCATTATCGCCCTAGTTGATACGGAATTTGACGTTTCCTTGAGCGGTAGTGATTTAAGAAGCACAGAAACGATTGAGGATCTCTACAACCTCGTTAAAGCAAAACTTTCTTGATCACCACTGTTCAGAATATCAAAATAAGAGGTATCGCTAATTGCGTTCCAGAGACTATCGTAAGAAATAACGATTATGACTTGCTGAATGATCAGGAAAAAAAACTTCTGATAAAGACAACAGGAATCGAGGAAAGAAGGGTTGCGAAAGAAGGAATTTGTGCTTCAGACTTATGTTATTCAGCTGCCGAAAAGTTGATTTCAGAACTTGACTGGCAAAGAGAATCAATCGATGCTATAATTTATGTTTCTCAAAGTCAAGATTACTACCTTCCATCAACAGCAATTATTCTTCAGGAAAGACTAAAACTATCTAAACGTGTTCTTGCATTTGACGTTACCCTAGGCTGCAGTGGTTACGTCTACGGCCTTCAAATACTTGGTGCTCTAATGCAAACAGGCTCGATTAAGCGAGGACTTCTGCTAGCTGGAGATGTGTCTACCAATTCAGTTAACTACAAAGACAAAAGCGCTTATCCGATTTTTGGAGATTCAGGATCAGCCACGGCTTTGGAGTATCAAGAAGGAGCTACACCCATGTATTTTACGGCTCAAAGTGATGGCAATGGTGCCGAAGCGATCATTATCAAAGGCGGAGGAACTCGTCAACAATACCATGAGGACTCCCTCAAGGAAGTGGAGATAGAACCAGGGATTACAAGACATGAATTGAACTTGATATTAAACGGTCTGGAAATATTTAACTTTTCGGTAAAAGAAGTTCCTGCGGATGTCAAAAACTTGCTTGAGCACGTGGGAGTTGATAAGGATGAAATAGATTACTACGTATTCCATCAAGCCAATCGAATCATCAACGAAACCATCCGAAAAAAGCTAAAGATTAACGAAGACAAAGTGCCCTATAGCCTTCAAAAGTTTGGGAATACTAGTTCAGGATCTATTCCTTTGACCATCCAAACAGCTTTAAGAGATAAAGTAACCTCTTCCAAAAAGTTTTTGTTGAGTGGATTTGGAGTAGGACTATCTTGGAGTTCAGCCATTATTGAAACAGATAGCTTAGTAATTCCAGAACTCATTGAATTATGATTGACTTTCTAAACATATCAAACAAGCATTTCTTGATTAGCGGAGCATCTGGTGGCATTGGTCGAGCTTGCGCTAGTTTGTTGTCACAAATGGGAGCAACACTTACATTAACAGGAAGAAATAACGAAGAACTTGAAGTCACAAAAAGCATATGCGTTGGTAAGGTAGAAACGTTCTTGGCAGATTTAACACTTCCCGAAGATATCGCATCGCTTGCTGCGTCAATAGCAATGGTAGATGGCGTAATTCACACGGCTGGTATTGTGAAGCCAATGCCCATTAAATTTATCAAACCCAATCACATTCAAGAAGTGATGGATGCCAACCTCAATTCTTCTATTTTACTGACATCCAGCTTGCTTAAAAAAAAGAAAGTAAATGCAGGAAGTTCGTTTGTTTATCTTTCCTCCATCTCTTCTCAACATCCTTACTTGGGTGGCGCGCTTTATGTGTCTAGCAAAGCTGGACTTGAAGCTTTTGTAAAAACGCTTGCTTTGGAGCACAGCAAATTACTTAGAGCAAACATTATCTCCCCTGGATTGGTAAAGACCAGAATTCTAGAAGAAACTGAACAAGCGACTGGATCAGAGGAAATCGAGAAATACGAACAAAAGTATCCTCTCGGATTTGGAGAACCTGAAGATGTAGCCAATGCGTGCGCCTTCTTCTTATCTCACCGAAGCAAATGGATTACTGGAACAAATCTAATCATGGATGGTGGGCTATTAATAAGTGGAAAGTAATGACAAATGAACCTGTGAAATATTCAATTATTATTCCCGTGCTTAATGCAGGAGAATTTCTTGGGCAAACCGTCAAAGAACTCCATTCATTTACTGAGTGCCAAAAAATTGATGACTACGAAGTGATTTTAGTAGATGATGGTAGCACAGATAATTCATGGGAGGTAATCAAAGGACTTACTGATAGCCGCAAAAATACTGTCGGAGTAAAACTCAGAAAAAACTTTGGACAACACAATGCAACTTGTGCTGGAATATCAAAAGCAAGAGGAACTTTTGTGATTACCATGGATGATGATTTAGAGTTTGATTTAGCGGTAATTCAAAAACTAATAGCAACGCAACTACAAAAGGGAGCAGATGTTGTCTATGGTTCATTTGACAAAGACAATAGGAGTATGACGATCAAATTAACTCGATCCTTTTACGCTATTCTATCCAGAGCTATTGGAGGAAAAAACCAAGTAAAGGGTTCAAGTTTAAGGTTAATGAAGCGTGACTTAGCAAAGCGGATTGCAGAACGAGCCTCAAATTTTGTTTTTATTGATGAAGTGGTGTTTTGGTATACAGAACGCATCGAATTCGTGCCAATTAAAAGAATTGAAGGGCTCAGAAAAAAATCTAACTATACTTCTCGTAAACTCCTTAGTCTTGGTCTTGATGTAGTTTTATACAGTAGCCTATTGCCACTTCGGGTTATTAAGAGAATTGGTCTCTTTATTTCTGTTTTCATGTTTTTCCTTGGCCTGTTCTTTATCATAAAATACCTAACTAAAGGTGTTGGCGTAGAAGGGTTTACAGCATTGATTGTCACCATAGCTTTTTCTACTGGATTTATTATCTACACACTAGGGACTTTGGGAGAATACATCGGCAAGATCTTTCGGAATGTGAACAATGCCCCTGTCTATTCGATAGAAGAAGAAATACAATGAGTTTTTCCCTGCATCAATACGGTATCACGCTACGCAGAATTACTGAGGCAGATATTGAAATCATTCGAAATCACCGAAACGAACTGCATATCCGGAAAGCCATGCGGCATCAAAAAAAGATTTCAAAACGAAAGCAGAGAAAGTGGTTCGAGAGCATCAACAACCGTTTCAATTACTATTTTATGATTGAAATAGACAATCAGCAGGTTGGTCTGATCAATTGCAAAGACGTTGATGCTGAAAAAGAGTTGGGTGAGGGCGGAATTTTTATTTGGAACTCAAGCTTTATCAACACGCCCTATCCGCTAGTTGCTTCTGTAACCTTGATCGATTTTATCTTTAACCAAATCAAAATTGGAACGAGTTCGTTTGTTCATGTGCTCGCTTCCAATAAAAAAGCGATTGAGTACAATAAATTTTTAGGCTATAAAGTAAACGAATCTCGTTCCTCTGCAGATGTTACCGTTCTTGAACTAGAAAAAGATACATTCAATCAAAAACTACCTGTCTTAAGTAAAGCGTGTTCTAATTTCACCAACTCGAACTCAGAATTCAAGATTACAGGAACTCCTTCTAGGCTAAATCTTGACGTAATCAATGAACTCATTCAGGCTCATCAAAAAAACCTTGATTAAGCCATTCTAACCATTTAGTTCTTGGAGCAATGCTCAGCAGAAATGGGTCATCCACCTTATCCAATTTATACGTGCAAATCTCTTTTGCAGAATACCCAAACGCATCATTGGCAACATCAATCATCAAGACTGCTCTTACCTCATCAGACTGGTTCCAGGCCTCGTGCAGCTTGCTATCGTCAAATGTGACTACACGTCCCTCCTCCCAAGCATGTGTCTCATCTTCTACCTTTATTTTACATAGACCACCTTTTGGAACAATCAGAGGTAGGTGATTTCTCCAAACCATTCTTGTAAAACCTTTGTGCGGTTGTACATGGGTATGTGGTTTGAGTAAGGAAAACTGAGCTGTTACCAATTCTGGAATTTGTTGTAACAGCACTGTAGTTTCCGGACATTGCCTACAGTTAGAACGCTGCTGAATACCAAAAAAATAGAATTCAAAAGTATACCAAGAAACATCTCCATTTTCAGACTTCACGTAATGGGGATGAGCAGCAAACCAATTTGACTCCACTCCTTTTTCTATCAAATCCATGAGCTCAGACCTGATAAGGTCAACGTTCTTTTCCAAGAGATTCACCCAATCGAAATATTTGTGATGAAAATTTGAACTTGACATAGATTTGAGTTAGCTTTAAATCAAATTTACATTAATTCTCTTATTTTGAAAAGAAAGAAGTGGTTTGTTTTTTTCTCGTCTGAGACCTATTTTGAAGAGCCAAGCTTCTACAACCCTGAGAAATTTCAGTGGGCAAGGGAACTTGAAGCACTCGCTCCTCAAATAACTGAAGAAGTAAAGAGAATCTCGCAGGATAAAAACGCTGCATTTCAGCCCTATTTTATCGAAAAACTTTCAGGCAAAGACGGATGGAAAACGTATAGCTTTAAAACTTGGGGAGTTAATGTAAACAAAGCGCTTTCTCTATCTCCTGTATTTGAGCAAATCGCAAACCAATACCCTCAAATTGTTTCCATATCCATTAACTCTTTACCTTCTCACTCCAGAATAGCTCCGCATCATGGAGACTCCAACACATTCTATAGGTCTCATTTAGGAATTGATATTCCCGCTGGGCTTCCAGAATGCGGTTTTAGAGTAAACCAGGAGTCTAGGCCTTGGGGAAATGGAAAATTCCTGATCTTTAACGATGGTAACAATCATGAAGCTTGGAATGAAAGTGAAGAAGATAGAACGATAGTGGTATTTGATGTGCTCCGAGAAGAACACATGAGGGAGCTGGTTTTAATAACTACAAAAGTTAGATCGATTCTTATTCTTCAACTCCTGTTTACAAAGTTTAGCAAATTAGAATCCGCTCCGAGGTGGCTACTTCGAATAATTCGATTCCATATTCAGTTACTCTTGATTGGTATTTACCCTATTCAGCAAGTTACTGGCGTATTAAAAAAGCACAATTGAATAAGATTCAACAACATAAGATGTGGTTTTCTTTTGCAGAAAATGGAGCTTACGAAGGAAGCGAACCTAGTTTCTTTGACATATCCAATGAACCATGGTACGATAAGCTAACTACCTCATTTCCCATGATCAAGGAAGAATTCATGAAGGCAAATGAGGAGATTTTCATTCCTTACTACAACAAAACTTTTGCTTCTAAAGCTGACAACTGGAAAATAATTCCCCTACTGTTTTGGCGAAGTCCCAAGCAGAAAAATCTTCAGCACTTTCCTGTTACTGAAGAAGTCATCAAAAGTATTCCTTCCATCGCATCATGCGCATTTAGCAAACTAAAACCAAACACTCAAATCAGGCCTCATACAGGTGACGCCAATTTAATGTACAGGGTTCATCTGCCACTCATTGTCCCTTCCTCCCTACCAGCTTGCGGATTCAAAGTAAAAAATGAAGAAACCTCTTGGGAAGAAGGAACCCCCTTTGCCTTCTGTGATGCTCACGAACACGAAGCATGGAACAACACCAATCAAGACCGTATTGTATTGATCTTGGATATTATCAGGCCTGAGTTTGAAGAAAAGACGGACCTAATCGCGGCAAAAATGCACAATACGCTCTTCTTTCAATTCATTCTGCAAAAAACACCAATTCTGGCACACATGCCTCGCTTTATCAGAAAATGCATGATGAATCTACCCGTTGTTTTTTCATATCCTTATGTTCTTATTAAAAGGAATAGATTTTTTCGTAGACGTTGACCTCAAGAACCGTATATATCATTGGAATTGGTCGTTCTGGAACAACGCTCCTAACTAGTCTACTTGGGAATCATAGTTCTATTAACACGACTCCTGAGAACTACTTTATGACATTCTTCTTTCGAAGATTTAATAAAAAGAACAAATTCGAACACCTTGACTTTAAATTAGTTCATGAATTCAGTAAGAGCTTTCACCTCCTGCAGCCTATTGTCGGTTACAAGTACGATCCCAACTTGAGTTCATTAATGGAACTTAATGGAACTTACAAGGATTTCTGTGACATGATCTATAAATCTTACAAACATCTTTCTAACCATAGTAAAAAGGCCAACATTATCATCGACAAGAATCCTGTAAACACGCTCCACTTGGATAAAATTAGACGAATGAATCCAGAAGCGCAATTCATATTTATTACGCGTGACTACCGTGCCAATATTCTCTCTCGAAGACAGAGTAAACATATTCATTCTACCAATTATATTTACAATGCTTTACGATGGAACTACTTCATGAAAAAAGCGATTAAATTCAAACGTAACAACCCTTCCCTTGTTCATGTTTTAAAGTACGAAGATCTCGTTATGCTTCCAGAGGAATCCTTACAAAAAATCTTTCATTTTCTTAAATTGCCTTCCCAGCTTATTGACTTGGATCAATCCAGTGAAAAAAGATCTATTGATAAATCCGAGGTAAACACTTCTAACGAACGATATGAAAAGAAATACTCAGACCTAGCAAATCCTATTTCAACGGATCGCATGTATGCTTGGAAAAGAGAACTGGATTCGAGGACCATTCAACGCCTTGAATGCATTTGTCAAAAGCATGGTGAAGAACTTGGATACTCACCAAGTACTACTCCTAGTCTTTCGAATAACCTATCAACTTCTTTTTTACTACTTCCGCAGAAGATTAGGCTTAACTTCAAACTCTTAAAAGATGTACTAACAGATCTTTTGCCCATAAACGTTAAAATTGCTAGATTTAAAAAATTTGTCTCCAAAGTTGAAAGTGCAAGAAAAAGTAACAAGTAGAATAGATCAGATCCAGATGTGCTTTATTGTTGGTATGGGAAGATCAGGAACTACACTCCTGACTAATTTACTCAATCAGCACCCAGAGATCATTGCTATGCCAGAAAACAACTTCATCCTTTTTGGTAGAGATTTAAAGGATTATACAGGGACTAAATTACTCAAGTCATTCGAGAAATTACAGGGTGTAAGTCATAACCACAGCCTGAGCATTTGGCATCCAAAACTGGACTTCCTTTCGAGGCTTAAACACAATGAACTATCTTACTCCAGCCTCTGCAAATTGACTTACTTGGAGTCATGTATGGATGAAAAAATAAACACCGTACGATATATAATTGACAAAAACCCTGTTTATAGCCTTTATATTAGTGAACTGAAGCAAATATTCCCAGAGGCAAAGTTTATAGTCATCTCTCGCGATCCTAGAGACAATTATGTTTCTAGAAAAAAACATACAAAAGGAATCGTTAGTAAGTGGACTACATCGTTGGCTAATTCTTGGAAAATGTATTACGATTCGATTCTGAAGTCCTACTCAAAAAATAAGGAGGATTTTCATTTTGTAAGATACGAGGATTTAAGCAAAAACAGTTTGAATGAGTTAACTAGAATCCAAGACTTCTTAGAAACGAAAATCAAGACCAAAATTCAGGATCCAGACCACAGTGCGGTAGAAGGACAGCTTTATTCAAGCGATCTGAGTGCAGAAAGCAAAGAAAAAATTCTAGAAATGCATCAGGGACTTAAAACCAAGACCAATTCAAAACGAGTTTCTATTTGGAAAGAGCATTTAACGAACAAAGAAATTTGGTATTTAACCTTCTTCTGTCGCAAAATCGGGAAGGCATTCGGGTATGAATTAAACTACCCTAAAAGATCGAATAGACTACTTTTCATTCTAGTCGTAGTCTTTACTTATCCAATTCATATTCTTACTCATCAATTGTTCTATTTTCTATACTACCAATTAAATTTCAACCTCAAGATTCGTATCTTTAAATAAGAAATGGGATTCACATCAATATCTTTTCTGCTGTTTCTTCCCATTATAGTAGCAGCACACCACTTTGCTGGGAAACAGTTGAGGTGGTTGATATTGTTATTGGGAAGCTACTTGTTTTATGCGTTTTACGAACCTTATTTACTTGCCCTCATTTTATCCGTTACCTTGTTAGCATATGGTTTTGGTATTTGGATCCATAAAAACAAGTCCAGGGTGGTCCAAATCGTTGGTGTATTGACGGTTCTTTCGTTCCTATTATTTTTTAAATACACCAACTTTTTTCTTCAGGTATTCAACGATCTTTATCAACTTTTTTCATCCGAGGCCACAAAAGCAGTTGACTACTCGATTCTTCTTCCGATTGGAATCTCCTTTTACACCTTTCAAACAATAGGATACTTGATTGACATCTATCGAGGAAAAATAGAACCTGAGAGACATCTTGGGTACTTTTCACTTTTTCTCGTATTCTTTCCACAGCTCGTTGCCGGTCCAATTGAAAAATCAAGCCATTTAATTCCTCAGCTCAAAAAGACGCAATCTTTACGGTGGGATACCTTCTCAGAAGGTTCTAAATTAATCCTGCTGGGATTCTTTAAGAAAATTGTAATTGCAAACACTTTACTGCCAATAATCACGAAGTTCTTCGTTCAAAACATAGATACCGCCTCCGCATTCGAAATTTGGTTTATTCTATTTGCTTTTTCCTACTACATCTATGCAGATTTTTCGGGTTACTGTGACATTGCTATCGGAATTGCCCTTCTATTCGGAGTAAAGCTTTCACCCAACTTCCTAAAGCCTTTCTCATCGCTCAACCTGAGAGAATTCTGGAGAAAATGGCACGCAACGCTTTCGAGCTGGATCAGCATCTATCTCTTTAAAGCCGTGGGAGGAATTGTCCTAAACAATAAATTACGGACGTTTTTGAATGTCATGCTGGTCTTTATTATCATGGGACTTTGGCATGGTGCGTCCTACAACTTCCTCCTTTTTGGAATCTTCGGGGGCTTATTTATTGTAATAGATTTCTCTACCAAAGATTGGAGAAAGAAAATTTTCAAAAAAATCAATCTCACAAAACAGAACCGCATATCACGGTTTATATTTAGAAGCACAGTAGTGACAAGCTTTGCATTCCTCGGTATTTTCTTTAATACCGCCTCAATATCAGAATCCTTTCACGTCATTTCCAGATTAGCCAATTTCACCTTCAATTGGTCTTTGAATATTCCGAACATATCCATTGTAATCTTCTCCATGCTTATCATAGAGTTGATCAACCATTACACTCCTAAGCGAGGATTCCACCCGTTTAACTCAATTAAACTGAGTTTTGCGAGAATAGCCGTTTATAGTTTTCTCTTTGTATTAATTTCTTTATTCTTCTTTACGAATAAAATTGATTTTTATTATTTTCAGTTCTAATGTCAAAAGGTTTAAAAATAGCGTTATTTCTTCTTCTTACCGTCCTACTTCATTTTGGCGTATTTCTGCTATTTAAAAAAATAACAGCCAATAAAAGTGAATTATTGAAAGAAGAAGAATCAATAGAAGCGCTTGGCTCTATCGACCTCTTGATTATAGGTGATTCTCATGCCAAAAGATGCGTTGACCCAGACCAGATAGCCTCCAGTTTTAATAGTGCCTATTATGGAGAAAACCCTGCATTAACTTATTACCACCTAAAACACTTGGTAAACGACTTAAAAATTAAGCCCAAAAGAGTGCTGTTCCAAATAGACATTACCCGGTTTGCAAAAAACTTCCTTCGGCATTATAAAAACAAGTTTTTTTATCAAACTTTCGTAGACAATGATGAACTGAGGGATTTGGACATTATAACCAACGAACAGTGGCTCGAAAATGAACTCTTTAAAGTAGCTCCACAACTAGAATTTCTTTCTGTTGTAAAAAGAGTAAATAATAATGAAAAGAACACCAAAAAAACTTTTGCTTCATTCTCAAATGCAGAACGCAAAAAAATGGCACATGACTTTATTAGCAAACAACTCATTCCAAATGGATTTGACGATTTATACGACCAAACATCCCTGTCTTACCTAAAAAAAACGATTCAGTTTTGTCAAGAAAACCAAATTAAACTAATCGCTATCAAATATCCTGTTACCGACTACTATTTAAAAGAACTGGAAGACATCTGCCAAAGAGATTTATCTGCAGACACTCCGCAAGATAAAATCATTCAAGATTGGAAAATCCCGCTTATAGATTTTGAACATTCTTTTTTGAAAGATTACGAACTTTACTCAGACAGTCATCACATGAACCCTGAAGGCAAAAAAAGATGTACTGCTCTATTGATCCAAAAGCTAGATAGTTTACAATCTGTTAACAATCCGTAACAATAATTATCTACAAAATCTGCTCCTTAGTCATCTCTTTATCACAATTCAAGTAATTATTCGTAAGAAGTTGTAGACTATTGGATTAGATTTTGTAAAAATATACTATATTTATCTAAATTTTAAAGCAACCTGTAGTAACATATCTACGTCTCATCTAAAAAAAACACATAATTAATGAAAACTTTATCTACAATTTTGGCTATTGTTCTTCTTGCAACAGTGAATTATTCTTTTGCTCAGAACTCTGAAAATAAAGACCCAAGGGCTCAACAAAACATCAGTGATTATAACCCAGAAAGACCAATGACGTTGAGCACCTACCAACCTCCTTATTTCATTAGTGACAAAAAGTTGGCTACCTACTTCCAAAGTGGTTCAATCCCGACTTCTTTTCCTAAGTACAACTATGATTTACCAAAAAAGGATAATGTTGAAATGGTAAAGTCTTGGTTAGAAATCACAGCCAATTATAACCTTCTGACTGATGAAGGAAAATCAAAAATCGAGGAGATAAAAAATAAGAAGAACGCTAAATAGTTTTCTCCCTACTTTTTAACTACCCCCTACTACGCTACTACTCGAACTTAACAGAACTGACATGAAAAAGATTTTACTACTTACTTTTTTGGCATTCAGCTTAATCCTAATTTCAGAAAACGCTCAAGCACAAGGAACTAACTGTGTGGGTGCGGATCCGTTTTGTACGGGTACTACTTACAGTTTTCCTAACAACACCAATACCTCCTCTGAATCAGGCCCCAATTATGGATGTCTTTCGACACAACCTAACCCCGCATGGTACTACCTTCAAATTGATCAGAGCGGAAATCTTGTTATTGACATCTCTCAGGTAGACAACAATGGATCTGGTATTGATGTCGATTTTATTTGTTGGGGACCGTTTGGTAGTGCTACTGGTGCTTGTACTGCAGGTCTAACAAGTGGAAATACGGTTGACTGTAGCTACTCTCCTTCTGCAACGGAAACATGCACCATCAACGGAGCGGTTACCGGAGAGTATTATATGCTTCTGATTACGAATTACTCCAATACTCCAGGAAACATTACATTTTCACAAACAGGTGGATACGGATCAACGGATTGTTCTATCGTAGTACCTTCTTGTCCTACCGTTGGATTCCATGGTGAGGATGGAAGTGGAAACGAGTTTTACTTTCCTCAGAGTATAGACTGTACCGTAGACGGTTGGCTATTTTTGAGGGCTAATGACCCGTCTACAGCTGGTGGTTCTATTACTCCAACTGCTACTGTTAACCTGACAACCAATAGTCAAGCGAGCGGAAATAATATCTATGGATACGAGAATAATAGTGGTACTTGGAATTCATACTGGAATACGACCAACGTTCCTAACAACTCCAACTACACGTTTACGATGTATGAGATGGACAACCAAAACGCCACCTCTTTTGGAATAGAATTATGTGACGTTACTTCAGGGGCAGATATGAGTTTTACTATTCAAGACGGTCACTGCGGCAATACTACGATAGCCACAGGAACATGGGCTGCAAATGATGGTTCAACCACTGGTTCTGCTGGTCCCACAGGAAATCCTGCTTCGGGTGGGTGTCAATTCGTGACTTTCCCAACTTCTTCGGTTTCTGGAACAGCTTCCTACAGTTGTCCAACTTGTCCTCCTGCTTCGTTTGTCGCAACAGATTATGGTTGGGCTTACTTTAACCCAGCAGAAGCTGGTCCTGGAATGTATGATATAACTTACACTTGGGATGACGGCTGTGGATGTAACGGTTCTGCAACAGAAACCATTACTGTAACCAACCCCTATGACGCCACATTTAGTTACGCCAATGCCCAGTACTGCTCTGATGGTACTGACCCCACTCCAACTGCTACTCAAGCGGGTGGAACCTACAGCAGTACAGTTGGACTCTCTTTAAATACTTCAACAGGTGCAATTGATTTGAGTGCAAGTACCCCCGGAACCTACAATGTAACTTACACTGTTGGTGGTGGACTAACCGATTATTCTGGCAACTGTAACGACAGCCACGTAGAACAGGTTGAAATTCTTGCTCCTCCTACGGCTGAGGCAGGCTCGCCATTTACCATTACGTGTGTATCTAACCTTGGAGGCGCTGCCATTGGAACATCATCTACTGCAGGTCTTACCTACTCTTGGTCACCTACTGGTGGATTGAGTTCATCAAGTTCATCAAATCCAAATGCGAATCCATCAAGTACTACAACCTATACCGTGACGACTTCATATTCTTCACTACCTTCTTGTAGTGCTACAGATAATGTCACCGTAACAGTTGACAATACTGCTCCTACTGCAAATGCAGGTTCGGATGCCGTAATTGACTGTAACAGTACTGGAGGTCAGGAAGCTTTAGACGGCTCTGGTTCTTCGGGAGGAATGAACTATAACTGGACTACTGGGGGTGGAAACATCGTAAGCGGTGGTTCAACCAATACAGCTACCGTAGATGCCGCAGGTACTTATACCATCACTGTTACTGATCCTTCAAACGGATGTACAGCAACCGATGATGCCATTGTTACAACAGACTTAACTGCTCCAACTGCAGATGCAGGTGCAGATGTCGTAATTGACTGTAATAGTGCAGGAGGGCAAGAGGCCTTGGATGGCTCTGGTTCTTCAGGTGGAATGAACTATAACTGGACAACGGGAGGTGGAAACATCGTAAGTGGTGGTTCAACCAATACAGCCACCGTAGATGCTGCTGGAACGTATACCATCACAGTAACGAATCCTTCGAACGGATGTTCATCTACTGATGATGCCGTTGTAACAGAAGACCTAGTAGCACCAACTGCTGATGCAGGTCCAGATATTACGATCGACTGTAACACTGCTGGTGGACAGGATGATCTTGACGGTTCTGGGTCATCAGGAGGAATGAACTACTCGTGGTCTACAGGTGGTGGAAACATCGTAAGTGGTGGATCTACTAACACAGCTACCGTAGATGCCGCTGGAACATATACGATTACAGTTACAGACGCGTCCAATGGATGTTCTTCCACCGATGATGCTGTTGTGACGGAAGACCTAACCCCACCAACTGCAGATGCAGGTCCGGATGCCGTGATTGACTGTAACAGCGCAGGTGGACAAGAAATTTTGGATGGTTCTGGTTCTTCGGGAGGAATGAATTACTCATGGACTACAGGTGGCGGAAATATCGTAAGTGGAGGTGCTACTAATACAGCAACTGTTGACGCAGTCGGTACTTATACACTTACAGTTACGAACGCTACAAACGGATGTAGCGCTACTGACGATGCTGATGTTACGCAGGACTTGTCGACACCAACAGCTTCAGTTGGAGCTCCTGCTCAAATTGACTGTGTTACACCTAGCGTAACCGTAGATGGTTCAGGCTCTACCAACTCTTCTGGTGGTACAGCTGGACTTACTTACAGCTGGACAGCAAGTGCTGGTGGAGTTATTTCTGGAAGTTCTACAGGAGCAACCATTACTGCTACGGCTGCTGGTGACTATACTTTAACTGTGACGCAAGC
>CAYLYX010000018.1:0-55308 GCA_964387945.1 uncultured Flavobacteriales bacterium
CATTGTCTTTGCTTCCAACATGGAGGCGAGGTATCGAAGAGCGTTGCAAAAGAAACTGGATGAAGAATTGGCAGAAAAAACCGTTTTGCTTCGAGAAATTCACCACAGGGTAAAGAACAATTTATCAGTTGTGTCCGGTTTATTGAGTTTGCAAGCGTCAAAAGCGAAAGACAGTTTTCATCAAACGATGTTTGAAGAATGCAGGTCGAAAGTGAATTCGATAGCCAGCATTCACGAAATTATCTACAGTTCTAAATCACTCTCTAATATCGATTTGAAACTGTATTTCGAACGTTTGATCAAAGAGCTAGAAGGGTTTTACGCCACTGAAGGTGCGAGTATTACGCTTGAAAGTGATATCACAGCAGGTGTTCTAGCGTTAGAACAGGCAGTGCCATTGGCATTGATCATTAATGAGGTGATCACCAATTCATTCAAGCATGCTTTTGTGGGTAGAAATAAAGGCAAAATAGAGGTGTCGATGAAGTTTGTCAAGGATACGTTAGTTCTCCGAATCAGCGATGATGGGATCGGTATGAAGGCAGATATCAACGAACAGCAGTCTTTGGGGCTTGAAATTATTAAGAGTCTAACCGCTCAGCTAGAAGGACATCAGGAGTATGTAGTTGAGAATGGAACAATTTTTAGCCTTCAATTTCCGATTAAATTGAAGAATTGAGAAGGAGAAGTAAGAAAGTCTTGGCTTAGATTAAAAGCGTTTGCTGAAGTTCTTACTTTAGATTAGGAGAAGGATAATAGTTGAGGTGAATCAATAGAGAAAAACCCGTCCAAAAATCAATCCAAATACTTTGCTTTTCCATAGTAAAGAATCCCATTTACGTTGTCTTTTTCTTCCTCAAGCTGCGCTGGGTTAATAGATCCACTAAATGGCTGAGAGTACATGATCTCCGAAGAATATTTGAACTTCAATCGGAGTTCGGTTTGAAATCTTCCAGAATACTTTACAATTGCCACTTTGGCAAATTCATTGGGAGCTAATTCCAACGGGTTGAAGTAACTGTTGCCACAGCCACTGGGAATCCAAAATTCAATTGGTTTCCATTCTCCGTTTTCGTCTTTTGCTTCCTGAATCATGATCAAACTACCGTCTTGTCGTTTGGCGTGAAACGTAGTGTCTGTGGTGTTCACCAAATAAGCGGTAAAATAATTGTCATCATGCAGGCGAAACCAGTCCATGTGTCTTATTTCTGAAGTGTCTGGAGAGATTTTTTGGTCAAAAATGAAATGGACGGAATTCTCTTCGGGCGTAAACAAGGTACGATCAATGGTTTCTGCATTTCCGCAGCCATAATAGGCAGGAAGTTGACCTTTTTCTTTCTTTGTTTCTTCAGCAGATCCTAAAAGTGCTGCGGAAGACATGAGGGTGATGATGAGTAATGCTTTCATAACTATTGGTTTAATACACGCATAGTAGTGTAATGTTCAATAGATGCAAAAGTTACAGGTTTTCCATAAGAATTAACTATGAACTTGAGATGATAGGGTTACTTCTTTATACGTCAAGATACAATAGCAGAGGTATTCCCAAACCGATGCTCAAAGAAGCCCTTTCGTTTCATCAAGAGCACTACACCCAAAAAGATTAGCTGTACCAAAGCCCCAGCATATTCCATGATATACGGGTTGCCACCAATGATCTCGATGTTAGCGATCGCACCCAATTTCCAGTTATAACCAAAGAAGGTGAATCCGATCCAGTTTACACCGCTATGCATACCGATGGTCAGCCAGATAGAGCCTGAGTAATAATAGAGTAGGGAGTAGATATAAGAGGCAACGAATAGACTGATGAAATACCCGATGCTAAAATCATTCAAGGCAAAGTGTCCCATGGCAAAGATCAATCCCATGATGGTGAAAATGATGTGTGGGTTCATGTGATCCTTCAACTTCTGAATGGGATAGGCTCGGGTGCCTACTTCCTCGATCAGTGAGTTCCAGATGATAAAGCCAAAGAAAAAGTAGAGGTAATAGCCGATGTAGCTAAAGGCATTGACGTTCTTGCCAAAAGCCGGTTCGGGGTCGACTTCGTCTGCAAAGAACATCATGATGGCGTACTTGCTGGAGACTACGACTACGCCTAATACAAAGCCAACTAACAGCGTAGGAGCTGCGTTTCGAGCAAACCCCAGCTCGCTGAATTTTTGTTGATGGATGAACTTCTGAGCCAGCCAGATGATGAATAACGAACAAACGCCAAACAGGGTAAAGAAGAATACATTTCCCAGTTGTACTTTGAAATTGAGTCCGGTGTTCTCACGGATGTTTACGCCAAAGACCTCTGCCAGTTTGAGTAAGGGTAACATGATGACCACGGATAGTAAAACTACCAGTATGACTGTTATGATCTTTACTGCCAGGTGGTTGTTATAGGCTTGTCTGATTTTGGAGAGCAATGAATGATAGCTTTATTGATGATTGGGCAAATGTACTATTAATAGGAAGATTGCTAAAGTAGATTATTTGGAAGTAGAAAGCGGCATTACGTTATGTTCATTTCTTTTGTTCCCGCTAAGGCTGGATTAAAACATTGATACAAAAGAAACGAACCAAAGAAAAAATCAAGGCTGATCAAACTCCGAATTCGATCTATGTGCAAAGACTAAGTGCGGCCGGGTGATCCCGTCAGCTGACGGGCTTCCCGGTCTTACTAAGTCTTTTGCTGTATCTCTCATCCATCGTTTAATAGGCCGATCCTTCTAAGGGGAGTTTTGCTAAACTTAAGGGCGTTTTGAAAGAGATTAAGAAAGAATTCCCCTTTGCCTGTCTGCCGATAGGTAGAGAGGGGGATAAAGGGGGAGGATTGCATTGAATTAGCTTTTGGAGTACTGCTTAAGGTTTTGAGATCCTCCGCCTAAATAGCTGTCTGAATGCTCAGGATGACGGTTTTAGTCAATGTCGGTAAATATTTATCCGATTTCCTATTTTTCTTATGGCTTGTCGTAAATTTGATGAAAGTAGTTTTTACCTAAGTAATCATCTCTAAAAACGTAGTCCATTTCTGGAATTGCTTTATGACATTTAACACAGGACTCCAGAATACCCTGCTGAGATTCCTTTAGATCACCATCAATGACTCCAAACTCCCAATCACCATAGTCAGGACTGAAGCCCTTTTCTCGTTTTATCATGATGGTGTAAAGTTCAGCTCCGGCTATTGTATCTATTATTGGAAGTTTTTCCTTTACGATGATCGATCCTTCAGGGTAGATTGGATTTTTCATTTTGGTCATGGCTTCTTTTCCAATTTCATTGACGTACACATTGATTCGTCTGTTGTCGTGCGGACCAGTATGAAGGTTGGATATAGTTTCTCCTTTAGTAGGCATCCGACATAATGTAATAATTTCAGAAAAGACTACGTAAGGTTTGTCATTTACTTTTGTCATTGTTTCCAATTGCTCAATTATTTCAGGCAAATTAGTTGAATCTTTTGTCAGGATTTCCTGATCTTTTGGGTTGTTCGGTTTATCATAAGATTGAACAATTATAGATTCTCGCTCTTCAATTACAGTTGTGCAGCTGAGTAAGAATAACGCTGTTAGAATTGTAAGGGTTTTTCCAATCATAACTACATTTGTTTTTGACAAATAAAGATCATCAGGAACTGGTTTGAAAGCACTTACTAGTGAACAATGATTATGAATTGGTGGAACGTTGTGCTGACTTAGTAGTTAAAGAACTGAATGAAGTCAGCAAGCCACGCGATACAATCGCGCGGGAGCGGGGGGGTAGTTAGACAAGAAGTTGAATTGATTATCTATTCTATAGTCCGTATTGATTTCGCACATTTCCCCTGTTTGTTCGTCCCTTCTTCGAAAGAAACTAACTGTCCAGTTTCAATTTTTTTCCAATCACTCCATGTAGCTACATCAATAAAATCATATCTATGAGCAAAAAATTCCTCACTATCAGTGTTAATAAAAGCGAAGTTGTCTTTTGGGTTTACTGTCCTTCTAATGTTTCCAACTAGTCGAGTTTCGGACAGGCTAAAGTCTATTAAGTCGCTTAGTGAATCATCAGAATATTTTTCTTTGAACGCTAGAATTATCTTCTCTTTTAGATCAACAGTTAGGTTAATAAATCGATCATGTTCTCTAATCAATTCAATTAAAAAATCTTTCGTTTCTTCAACTTTAACTACTGGGATTATCTTAATCATCATTAATACTCCTATGCTGAAATTCTTAGCCATCTTATAGTCAACAATTCTTTCATTAGCACAGTTTCGAAATAATTCGAACGCTTTCTTGTAATGACTTATTCCATTTTCAGCATCATTTTGAATGTTGATAAAGCTCTTTGCAGATTCTAAATAATATGAAATCAGCTCTGTATTTGCAATTCTTAAGTTTTTTGGGTCTAAGTCAACATTATCCTTAAGTTCTCTTATTACCTGAATGGCTTTATTGAATTCTTGGGCTGTGTTATAGCCTCTTGCCATAAGAAATGCAGTAAAAGGGTGGTTTGGCTTTTGTTCATAAACTCTTTTGGCATAAATCATTGCATTGTCGGTATCTTCCAGCTTAAACATTAAAAATTGAGCGTAAAAGAATAACAGACGAGGGTTGTCTGGTGCTATTTCTAGACCCATTTGGTAATCTTCATCAGCACTCAGTAAGTCTCCTTGTGTAGCTTTAATAAAAGCTCCAACACGGTAAACCTCAAAGTAACTTGGGTCAATATTCTTTGCTTCCTGTACTTTTCTAAGTGATTCACTAAAATCACCTGATTTGGAAAGTTGCAGGGCCTCTTGTAAGAACTTAGCGCTTATCATCTGGTTTTGATTGTCATAGACAAGAGCGTTAACAGAGAATTCATTGTATTTTTGAATTTTAGTAATTTTTCTAAGTCCAGCAGCTAGCTTTTTTGATTTCCTAATATTTGCCTTGATATAATCTTCCTCAATTGGGTATTTTTTAGAAAGAAAATCCTTGGCAAAGTCTGAGATATAATAGCTCACTTCTTCGTAGTTGTTTCCATCTAATATTTCTCTGGATATTAGGGTAGTTTTAAAAAGTTCTAACAGATATTTTCTAACTTCAATAGGTTTAAAATCTGATAAATAAATAACCTCTGCATTTGTGATCCGCTTTCTAGCAGCTCTTATTGTTTTTAAAACAGAAATGGCTCCGTTTGACAACTTCTCATAAACGTTCGTTAGACAGAATTCTAACAAATCATCTTTGTTGTTCAATACTTCGTGAGGGGCTATTCCAGATTCTACGGTACTTACAAACCATTTTATTGCAAGTGGATTGAAGTAGAGTTTACTTGAGATGTCTACAAGTGTTTTTTGAGGTAATGTTAAAAGTGTGTCACTGTTTCTAATTCTAGCTATTTCACGTATTAGCTTAGTTGATTCAGTTTCAGATAATCCATTTAGTTTTCTGGGGTACTCTAGTTCTCCAAGCCCAATTCTTGAGGTTATCAATATATGGCACTTTGTTTGGGCATTACGAATAAAGTCCCTTACTTCTTCACTTTGAATTGTTTCTAAATTGTCGATAATTAGTAATGTTTTGAAAAAGTCGAGATATTCCAGAATTTCTTCTAGTTTTCCACTACCTATTGTTCCTCCTATTTCACTAATCAAACCGGTGTAGTCTGTTATTGTTGAGTATATGTCTTCTATCCCTTTTGATGTTAGCATAGTAGTTTTAGCAGATGTCCAAATTATCAGTTCAAATGGACATTTTTCTTTCATGTCAACAATGTCGTACGCGACCTTAAGAGCAAGAGCGGTTTTTCCAATACCTCCGTCTCCAAGAACTGAAACAACTCTATTTGACAAAATAAGCTTTGTCAATGCTTCTACATCTTTTTGTCTTCCAATAAAACCTGTTTCATCAAAGTCAGGAACGGGAAGGTTATGCGTGATATTCTCAAAAACCTCCTCAAATTGATAGGTGGGAAATTTTAAAGTCAAAACGTATGACGGGTCTTTTTCAATTTTTTCTCTAGTGTCTATAGTGATGTTCCAGTCTATGTCATCTGATTTTTTTAACCCTAAAACAAAATCATAAGTGAATGAGAAGTCACCTCCAACCAGAGGTCTAGTGTGCATAACTCGATTTCGTATTGGAGTGATATCAGTTAGAGTGCTGAAAATGGACTTTAAATAGTCAAATGTTCTTTTATCTAAAAATTCTTTATTTTTATTAAGTATGGTAAAGGTGTCTTGAAAGTCAAGAAACTCAATTACTTCATCAATGTTTTCAGAGTGATCTATTCCTGGGTTTTCCTTCTCAAATCGTCCAATTATTTTCGATTCAAGTTCTTTGTTTTTTAAAAACGAAAGATCCTCGTAATATGGGGTGATTGATTTCTTTATAGTGTTTTTCAGGTCGATCTCAATTCCATAGATCAGAGCTGCAAGTGTTAACCGAGTTTCTGTAATTTTAGACATTTATAGTTGTTTTCTCTTAGTTGTCTTTGTATAGTTTCTCAAATGTTTTGAACTTCTTTTCAATTGTTTTGTTCGTGTTTTCTGCCTGATAGGTGTTCTCTATTACCAGTTTTGTTGTCACTACCGACATTCCTCTTAGTACAATAACGCATTCACGAATATACTCTTGATCTATTATAGCTACCCTTCCAAGATCAAGGTCGGTGTCTTTTACTTCTCGCAAGTATTTTCTATCAACTTTTCCATTGTTGTGGGCATAAATATTTCTTCTAGCTATGATTTCAGCATATTTATCCAGAATTTGTAAGTAATTGTTTTTAAAATAATCATCGATGCCTATTTTGGCCTTATCTTTCTTAAAAAAATCGACTGGGTTTCCATAAAATATTCCGCGAATTTTTTCTTCTGCAATTTTATAAATCATTTCATCTCTATCACTGCTATTTAGTATTACTTTGAGTAGTTTGTTTGACTGTTCCGGGGACTCAAAAGAATTTTGTAGTTTAAAGTCAAAATCTCGATATACTCTAAATGTAATGTCTTGGAGAAAGTGCTCAGTAATAGAAACAGATTCAATAAGTGCTCGCTGTGGAGTGATTTTTTTTAATAAATGATCAATTACTCCATATAAGTCTTGTTTATCATATTTCGTCCTAGAGTCATTGTAAAGGTGAATTCTTTTAAAAGTGGGATCTTCTCCATTTTTAATATCTTGATGAAGCAAAGGTAGGTAATGGTCTAGGAAAGTGTAATCTTCCCAAATATCCATCATGGATTTATTGTAGGCTTTAAATCTTTTGGCAATTTCTGAGATCCCTTCTTTCATTTACTTTCAATACATATCAAATATACTATTTCTTCTTGCTATTCCAATAAATGTCCAAACTCGCTTTCCCGTGAGGGATAGTAGCGGCATCCTTATGCATCGCAGAAGATATAGCGGATGACCCGACCCACCTGCGTAGGCTTCGGTGGGCAAGCCCGTGGGGCACGGCCAAAACTTACAACGTTTCCACAAACTCTTTAAACACCTGCTTGTGCTTTTCTAGATCCATATTGGCAGAAAGTGCTACGCGGGCAATGTAGTCCTTATCTTCTTCTTTGGTAGTACCTTGGGTAGAAGTGGCAGGAATCGTCCAGTAGCAGCCTTTTAACTGTCCGTAGCTAACGCAATACTTGCTTTCGGTAGGTATGGCCTGGATCATCCTATTGATGAGCTTGAGGTTTAGGGCTCTTTTGTAGTTTTCTCTTTCTTCGTGGGTGTCTCCCTGGGTAGGTAGGTCTAACGAGAAAACAGAAGGGGTGAAGCCTTGTGCGGCTAGTTCTTCTGACACGAAATTGATCTTAGCGGCTGGCAAGGTCTCCTGAATGTAATTGACAAAGGCTCTGGTATTGGTGTAAGCGTCTGCAATGCGCTGGTTCATAGACGGCATCTGCTCTGCCAGGTATTGCAACTGGAGTGGGGTAGCTTCGTTATCGCACAACTGCAGGTGCTTTTCGATCTTATCCATCAAACCGGCTGCGCGGGTATTGGCGGTGAGGTATCCTGCGGTACATTTTCCGCCACTTGGGAACTTGGAACCACTTACGTAGGCAATGGTTCTTACGGGTGCTAATAGTTCGTTATCGCCCAGGAAGTGTACATTAGGGCAGAACGTTTGATCGAGGATGAACACGGGGTCAATAGCGGTGACTCCACTTGCGGTGTGACGTTCTTTGCTCAATACGTCTCTGAGCTGGATCAGGTCTGGAACTTCTACTCTTGGGTTGGTAGGGATCTCTGCAATGATGAGTGGTACGGCATCTTCTTGTGCGATCTGTGCCAGTACAGAGTCGATGCTCTGCACCATGTTGTGGTCTCCGTCTACGGGAAGGTCCATCACGGTAACGTTATCGAGACAAGCGGCTACTCGTCTTCCTTGGTCGTTGGTTCCTCCGTAACAGTTGGGTGGAATAACGATTCTAATGTCTTTTCCGGGGTGATTTTCTAACGCGTGGTCTATCAGTCCCATTACGATGGCGTATTGCGTAGAGAGTCCGCTAGAGGCGATGAGTGGCTTGGTAGCTACGTCTGTGATCTCACGGATGGTGTTCTCTACTGTGGTTTTGTTTGCCGCTACGTTTCCGGTGATGGTTGCTGTCTGACCTGACCAATCTTGCAGGACTGCATAGCAGTTTTGTGGGGTCATGGCAATGGTTTCTCTTCTTCTGACGTGCTGGATCTCTGAGATGTAATTGGCGTTATCATTACTTACAGAAATCACGCTTCCTAACTGTGGGTGAAGAGCGATGTAGAAGTCGATGTTTTCGTTCAGGTCTACGCTCAATAGATCGTCTTGGTGACCGAGGTAAATGGTGCTTCCATCAAACGCTGGCACTTCACTTGGTGAGGCTACTTCGTGTAGTTCAAAATCGTAGCCGTAAACTTTTTTAATTGTTTCTGCATCAAAGTTTTGTGGCAAGCTACCTGAATAATTAATTAAAGTCTTTTTTTGATCGAAAAGGTTCTTTCTTAACACGGCTAAAATGGGTGTAATGTCTGACTGAAAACTGATGACATGACCTGCGGCAAGTTGGTTGAGTTTGGCAACGGTCCACTCTAACACACTGGATAGTGGATGACCTAATCTGATGTAATCGTAAGCGGTGGGTAATTCGCTCAATGCGGCTGCATCGGCATTACCTGCTTGATACATGTCTTCGAACTTTTCCAGGAACTGGAATTTGGCTTGTGACTCATCGTAGATGTCTAATCTGTGGGTGGTGAGGTTGAGCCAGTCTTGTGGCATGTTGGTGATTACTTGCTGGATGTATGCTTTGATTTGGTCTTGTTGCATGTTGATTGGTTGTGTGTGTTGTTTTAAGGAAAGCGAAGGTAAATTTTTTGGGAGGAATTTGAAAAGGAAAAGGTAAGATTTCCCCCTTTGGAGGGGGATAAAGGGGGAGGATTGCACTGCATAAGCTTTTGGAGTTCCTCCCCCCGGCCCCCTCCGAAGGGGGAGTTAAAAGGCTGTTGTGGACCTCAAGCTGGTAAAGGGTGTGGATAGCGTTTGTTGGTTATTAATTGATGGTTAGAGGCATTTCGTTATGTTCACTTCTTTTGTTCCCGCTAAGGCTGGATTAAAACATTGATACAAAAGAAACGAACCAAAGAAAAAATCAAGGCTGATGACAGGTTTGTTTAAAAAGGAAATGGTGGAGAATTCCCCCCTTTGGAGGGGGATTAAGGGGGAGGATGAGTATTGAATAAACTTTTGGGGTTCCTCCCCCCAGCCCCCCTCCGAAGGGGGAGTTATTGAGCTATTGCTCACCTCACTATCGTTCGGTACTAGAAGTGACCTTCTTTTGTTAGTTGTAGGTCAGTTCGAGCCTTTTCTCTACCTGTCTGCCGACAGGTGGTTTACTGAACTGGAAGGAGAGAAAATTGTATGAAGAAAGTTTTGTTAGTAACGATGGTTCAGGAGAATTCCTCCTTTTGAGAGCCCGTAACGGCTTTGTGTGAGGGGTAAAAGGGGAGGATTGTTAATTGTGATCTTTTGACCTACAACTTAACCGACACTAGTCCTTTATACGAAAGTTGGTAGTCGGAAGTGATTTCCTTAAGACTCAATTTTCCCACAGGGAAAACGATCAAGATCTCACCGGTTTGTCCTTCTGAAAGACGCAAAGCACCTGTGTTCATGTTGTGACGAAAGAAGTCATCTTTCTCATCTCCAATAGGGAAGATGCTCACACCTTTTTCATTGATTAAACTGAAGTCTGAAGCGCGAGGTTCTACTTCTTTTTCAAAGGTCATTTCGGTGTGCACAATAGCGAAGGCTCCGTCTGTGGTTACTTCAACACTGTAGTTCAGCTCTTGTGAATAACTCTTTGCTTGTTCGGCTAGCTTTTCTGCCAATTGGACTTTTTTAACTTTCAACTTGGGCGTGGGTAAGTTTACTTCAAACGTTTTCGTAAGGTCAATGGTCGCTTTTTGATCAACTACTGTTAATTCTCCCGTGCTGGCGTTTGCAGGAACTTCAAATACAACCGTGGAGCTGTTGGATTGACTGTAAACGCTCATTCCGTTGTAGCTCACTTGATACAATAGGTCTTTGGGATCTAATTCTCCTATGGCAAGATAGTCGGTTCCATCAACGGTAAGTATAATTTCTTCTGCTTTGATTCTGTTGGTAGCATCTTCTGAAGTCTTGGTTACTGTAAAGTGAATCACAGCAAAGTTTCCTATTGCAGTGGCGGTGTATCTTTTATCCATTGCTTCGGCTTGCGTAAGTTGGGTTGCTGCACCTGCTTGGTCGATCGAAAGTGAAAGACCGCTTTGTGCAATAGCAAAGGATGATAAGCAAATAAACAAGGAGCTGATTAAGGTTTTCATAGTTGTGTAATTTTTGGGTGAAGATAATGGATGGATTAAAAATATCACAGCCCATTGATGTTTTGATTTCGTAAAAAAGGTTTTGATTTGGTAGTCATCGAAAAGCTTAGAAACTAACACTCAGTAGAGAGATGAGACCTTGTTGTAGAACACAAGCCTGCTTAATTCTTCGGTGAAAACTATAGGTCAATTCTCACTCCAACGTCCCAGGTTTGTACTTCAACTGCAATCCTACTAAAAAATTTCTTAGAAATTGATCTTTACATGTCACAAACTTCGGATGTTTTGGATTTCTGAAGATATTGTTCACTTCTCCCTTGCTAATTTTTAAATCGGCTCGTTCGAATGCTTCTAGAATATCCGTATCTCTAAAATTGAGCGCAATTTTCAACTTTTTAAAGATCAGGTTGTTGTTGAGCGTCTTCTCTGGTTTGGGCTGTTCTCCTTCCCGTTTTCCTCTGCGTTTATTGATAAAACCGTTTAGGAATATAGCCAATTGCTTATCGCGGATCGGTTTAAAATCTTCTTGGTTATCTTTCTTTAACCAATCACTTATTTCTGCTCGTGTAACTTCTACGTCAGCTTGTTTGAAGATATCGATCATTTGATCGTCACTGAGGTCGAAAATAAAACGGAGTTGACGAAGAATGGTGTTGTTGTCCATGCTGTAAAGGTAGGTATTACAAATATAACTCCTTAAACTGCGACTGGATCTTCTCTAAACTAACCTTATGCTTAATAGAATGTGAAATGTTTGACGGACTCATATCGCTCAGCGAATTACT
Organism: uncultured Flavobacteriales bacterium; assembly: GCA_964387945.1. Taxonomy (GTDB): domain Bacteria; phylum Bacteroidota; class Bacteroidia; order Flavobacteriales_D; family Parvicellaceae; genus Parvicella. The sequence continues at coordinate 11,591 of CAYLYX010000018.1, forward strand.
GGCGACATTGAGCATCGTAGATAGTTCAGCTGCATCATCTACATTCACGAGCCAACCGTTCACACCGTGCTCAATGAACTGTTCAGGACCACCACATTTGGTCGCAATGACAGGTAATCCGCAAAGTAGTGCTTCAGCCGTGACCATGGAGTAGGTTTCTTTCCAACTGTTGACGATCAGTACGTCATAATCAGATAAATGCTCCAGCACCCATTCGTTATCTTGTCTTCCGATGAATTCAATGGCAGAGTTGTTCGCAAGTTCTTCCAATTTGTTTCGATCAGGCCCATCGCCCACAAGGGTCAAGGTTGCCCCTTCGATCTTGACTTGTTTAAACGCTTCAATGATTCCTGAAATGTTCTTTACTTCATCCACCAGATCCGCTACTGCGACAAATTTGGGTGGAGTGGAGTAGTCGGCTTTGATCTTTCCTTGCTCGATGACGTTGGGTACAATTGCTATTGGAATGGTCACACCAAGCTCTTTTAGAGCTGTTTTAAGCGCATTACTAACCACCAATAGCTTCTTACATGTGTTGATTTCTGAAATGCGTTTCTGGCGTCTCTTTTCCTTGTAGGTATGAAACGTACCGTTCAAGAATCCCGACCAATGCTCGGTAACAAATCTCGGAACTTGAGGAAAGAACTTTTGCGCAAAGGCGATGCTCTTTTCTCCTACGTGGCAATGGATATAGTCAGGTAGAAAGTCAATTTTCAACAGCTCCTGTAACACAAGGGTTTGGACACGTTGATAGTTTCTATAATTACTCCATTTAGAACCTGAACGAGCTCGATAATAACCAATAATCTCGGTGAAATTTTCTGCTCGATTTACTTTTACACGAGGTCGATTAACCTGAGCGTTTGGAATAATTGCAATGACAACGTTTTGAGCGAAATCGTGCCCTTGCTGAATGTGCTTCTTAACAAAGATACCCAACTGACTGTCGTAGTCGTTTGGGTACCAAGTTGTGATGTGTAATATTTTTTTCAAATCTTAATCTAATCGATAGATCTCCATGATATCCTCCAAAATTTTCTCGAAATTGATTTTAAGGTCAATCAGTTTTCCTGTGTGAATATCAAATACCCATCCATGAATCTTGATGCCTCTTCCTCTTGCTGCTTGCTGAACTACAGGTGTTTTGATCACATTGATGCATTGCTCTTGTACGTTTAACTCAACAAGGCGCTTATATCGCTCTTCTTCATCCTTGATTTCTTCTAGCTCATCATGATGTAATCTATAGACATCCCTAATATTTCTCAACCAAGGATTCAATATGCCTAAGTCTGCTGGCTGCATGGCTGCTTTAACCCCACCACAATAATAATGTCCACAAACTACCACGTGCTTCACCTCTAAATGCTTTACTGCATACTCGATTACTGACATTGAACTTAAGTCGGTGTTGATCACCATGTTCGCAATGTTTCTGTGAACAAAAGCATCTCCAGATGTAACACCCATTAACTCTTCTGCAGTTACACGACTATCTGAACATCCAATATATAGAATGTCAGGAGCTTGTCCTTCCGAAAGTTTATTAAAGTATTCTGGGTCGATATCAAGCTTAGATTGAATCCATGCTTCATTATTCTCAAAAATATGGGCTAATTTCATTTTTTCTTTGATTTTAGTTGTTCTACAAATCTACTACCGAATCGTTAAGTATCCAATTTAATTTTTCATAGTTTGATAAACTCCAAGAGGTCACCAGCAATCATGCTGTTTTCTCCTCTTGTTTCTGCGGCAGCCTCTCCAGCTATACCATGATAATACACTCCAATCAACGAAGCATCAATGGGGGAGTAACCTTGAGAAAGTAAACCCGTAATAATTCCTGTAAGCACATCTCCTGTCCCTCCAGTTGCCATTCCTGAGCTTCCGGACGTATTGAAGTATTGGTTGCCTGTAATTGGAGAAATAACACTCGTAAAGGCATCTTTCAAAACGACCACGCACTCGTGTGCTTCTATAAAGTTTCGTTGTTTTTCAAAACGCTCCAGCGAATTTTTACTCGGACCTACCAATCGATCAAACTCTTTGATATGAGGAGTTAGCACACACATGGGGTGGAGTAGTTGTTGTAACTTTTTATCTTCGCTAATGAGGCTTAAGGCGTCTGCATCAATCACAGTAGGTCGATGCTGCTTGAGGATATCCTTAAGGACTTTTTTGGTCAGTTTATCTTTTCCAATTCCGGGCCCGATGCCTATCACAGAAAATCGTGCTGTATTTATTGGAGTGGTCAGCATGGTCTCGTTTTCATCGGCAATGCACATCGCTTCGGGAGCACTAATTTGTAAGATAGTATATCCACATTTCGGTACGTAAGCGCTCACCAACCCAGCACCCGAGCGCAAGGCAGCTTTGGTGGATAAGACAGCTGCACCCATTTTTCCGTAAGAACCGGCAATAATCAAGGCATGACCGTAAGTTCCTTTATGCGATTGCCGAAGACGAGGTTGGAGTAAGGTCTTTACATGCGCGTTGAGCAAAAGTTGCTTGGAATCCATTTGTTGAATGATGTTCTCATCCAAACCTATGTCAACCGTTTGCCAGTTGCCGATGTATTCTCCATTTTCTGGAAGAAAAAAAGCAAGTTTGGGACGCTGAAAGGAAATCGTTGTGGTAGCTCTTATGATCTGTCCTTTTGCAATTCCCCCGCTTTCGAGCCCAGAGGGCGTGTCAACCGAAAATACCTTTTTTTCGTAAGTGTTGATGTGCTTGATTAGGTCTGCTACCCATCCTCTGGTTTTTCCCTTAAAGCCATATCCAAAAATAGCATCTATGATAACGTCAGCAGTTTCTAGCGCAGGAAATTCAGACGAACCACCAATTACTTCAACACCCGTAAGACGATTGAAATTCGCTTCACAATCTGGAGATAAGTCAGCTTTAAATTGCACAAGATAGGTCTCCACCTGGAAGCCTCTTTCTTGCAAGATTCTAGCAATCGCAAAACCATCTCCACCGTTGTTGCCAACTCCGCAGAAAATGGCAATTCGTTGTTCAGGGTGAATAGAATGTGAAATAGCTTCTACAAATGCTCGAGAGGCTCTTTCCATCAGATCAATGGACGCGATGGGTTCATTTTTGATGGTGAACACATCTGCCATTTTCATCTGCTCAGCTGTAATGATTTTATTGAACATTAGTCCTTAATCACAATTTTTAGATGGTCGTTGAATATTCCTTTGACCTTGGCTTTTACTCGTTTCGGAATTTCTTTACGGGTAATTGCTAATGAGTCTATATCAGTATAAAAGGTAACCGATTCGATGGACTCTACAAAGTCTTTTCCACTTCCTTTTGGCCAAACGCCAAGTCCTAAGCCATGCCCCATGTGCTCTTCCGCTTCTAGTGTGTCGCACGGTATATTTGTCCACATTACATGCTGCTGTGTTTTATAACAAATGATCACAGCTTGCTCTGTTTCGTTTTGAATCGTAAGATACATTCGAGGGTCACAACTGAAAAGCGTCATGCACAACAATAGCGTCACACTCCAGATAAAGCTATTTTTTAGTTGGAATAACATTATTGTCGTTTACATCATTGCCGAATGATTGAACTCAGAAACGCTCACTTCGTTGGTTTGATTTTGCGTATCAATAATATACCTTACCATAATTCCACAGTCATACATGTCACAAGCGTAATACTCGTAATACAGGTAGAAATTCTGCCCGTCAAAATCATGACGCATTGCTCCAAGTGTGTGGTTCGCAAAAAACATTTCATTTAGAATGATTTCCTTATTTTCAGCAGCAATGTTAAGCGTTTGATAGAATTCTTCTCCTATGATCGCAGGGCACTCCATTTTATGATTCAGCAAGGATGCATCGTATTCGGCAGGATCAGTCATGTAAAATGTCCCGACCGGAGCAACGATTTCGTAGGTCATATCGCTGGAGTCAACGTAATAGGTTGCTGTTGTGAAATCAACCTTTAAGGTATACCAATCACCATTCTCCTCTAGAATGGTCGTTTCATAGTTTTCTGGAATATCGTATGCGATCGCGATGGTGTCTCCAGCTGGACTATTCGGTTGATCATCAGGAGTATAACTGTCGTCTTTTACAGTAACTTCTACTTCTTCGTTTTGAGTGTCTGTAGAATTTGAGCTTTCCTCTTCTGTACCACAGGAGGTAAGCAATGCAGCAGCCACTAGGGGAAGTAAAAATGTTTTTTTCATGGTTTCTAGAAATTAATGAATGATTTGTATTTTTTGTTGAATTTTAGATTCGTTTGTTTCAATTAGTAATAGGTAAATACCGTTGGCAAAATTAGAAAGATCCACCTGTTTGGAAGTCAAGAATTCATCTAATTTTTTACCGTCTAATGAGAAGAGTTGAACCCTTTTTACAACTTGATTAAAAAAGATCATATCAGCGGTAGGGTTAGGATAAACCTTAAGCGTTTTCGCATTTTCTAGAATGCCTATTCCCGGATTATTGGGACTTGTCGTAGGGAAGAAAAAGTCATTGATTTCTGCCATCATATCAAAGCGTTTACTCTCAGGATAAACCGTTTCAAAAGGGAATCCAAGGTAAACTAGTTTTCCGGTGTCTTGAAGAGAAGCTCCCGGAAATGGACCTTCGTACATCACTCCTGCACTCTGGTTGACAACACCTTCGTAGGCGAGTATTTCTATTCCGCCATGAACACCAAGTAACACATCTGGGTAGTTTACATCATAAGTGCCGTTCGTTCCATCGTCAAAAGAGGTAACCGACAAGGTGTCAAACAATCCATTGCCTAAGCCTGAGAAATCATAATAAGTCGCTGTGAGACCTCCTGGAGCGTCATCTGCATAGTAGGATTTTAAATAGTTGTTAAAGAAAATTTGATCTTGAGGAGTGCCCTCGTGATCTAGGTCCCAAGCCACTTCTGCTCCCGAAAGGAAGATGTAACCTCCTTGGTCCAGATAATCTTCGATCAAATCTTGCTCGTCATAATCAAACGTTTCATCCACCGTACTTTCTTCTCCCAGAATGTAGTCTAAGGCAGCGTAATCACCTAGTGCTATAAGTCCATCTGTAACCGCTTCATTAGTGGCAGACGAGAATGCGATGGTGTCATGCCAGATAGCTGTTCCGTGCTGGCGAATGAAGTCATAGGTGTTGCCAGTACTTCCACGATCGAAGCCATTAACAACTAAGTATTTAGGAATAGAATCAGTCGTGACCGTTCCTAATACTTCAGAAAAGGCAGAAACTCCACTGCTATTTTCGGCAATTAGCTTCACGAAGTAAACCGTGTTAGATTGTAGGCCTGATACAATAAAGTTTTCTGATGAATATTGTTGATGAAAACTGTAGTTACTACCATCTGTGCTCAAATAGACTTCGTAAGCATCCGTGTTCAAGTCCTCCTTGATCTTTACTTCTAGTGAAGAAGAAGAGTTCTGTAAAATACAGAAAGACATTGGTGTTGTAGGTAGCGGTTGAGGTGTTGTGCCAGAAGCTGTATCTGGGTAAAACGGTAAGTCCAACAAACCTTCATCACTAAGTAAGGGATGCAGCGTGGAGGAGGAAAGCACTGTTTCGGCATTCATCGGTGTTCCATCTACGTATACCTCTTTTTGAACAAAGCGAATGCCATGACTATAATCGGCATAAGTATCGATATGCCCGGCATAAAGGGGTTGAATATTGGAGCCACTTGGGTAATGCCAGCCGTAAATCACTACGCGTGCAGGAGGTGCATTGTCGTAGATCAAATTGCTCAGCACAACATCCTTTTTATCTCCCGAAACAAGTTCTCCTAGTGGATTGCCAGGAAAAAACGTTTGACGTTGCGTCCACACCATGTCATTGTGGTCACTCATTACAGGCACGGTGGTCATTTGAGGCGTTGGAGGAATGGATTCGGGTGTCATTTTTACGGTGGCATGACTCCAGATGTTATCCACCATTTTTCGCGTGGGTAAAATACAATCAAGTGAGTCAGCGAGACGTTGCCCCAGAATGGGAGTCATAGGGCAGAGGTAATAGTCGGCATCACTTCCCAATGCGAGGTAGTCTGGAATAACGTAATAAGAAATGTGGACATAACTACCTCCAATGATCGCAGAGTCTTCAACTAGAATCATATTTCGTTGAAATGTGGGTACATTGCCCGTTAGCACCTCGTTAAGAATGTACTCTTCTCGGTCATGCAGTGACAAACTGGTGATATCGTTAATTACTTGACTTCCTTCCAATGCATTCGTTGGACGAACTGGTATGTTGAGCGTTTGTGCCATGCTCCATCCTCCAGCAAACAATAAAAAGAGTAGTGTATACTTCATCGTTGTGTATGGTTTAATATTCCTTTTCAACCTTAGCTATCCTCACCGAGTAACTCTCATACCAATCTCGAATGCCTTTAGCTTTAGCAGCTAGATGTTCGGAGTTGGTTTTCCATTTCTCAATTGCTTCCAGGTCTCTCCAATAAGATATGGTAATGCCTAGATCATTTCTGGCGCTGTCCATTCCGAGAAAACCGTCTTCTTTTTCTGCTAATTTTTTCATTTTACTCGTCATAGTAAAATAGCCTTCTTCCTGATCCTTGAGTGTAGAAGTGAAAATCACCGCATAATAGGGAGGAGGTGGGGTTTTCGTAAACATGATGCTAAATTACTTTAATTGATTGACTTTTTCTAGAAGTTTTTCAGGTTCTGCAGAGCCCAACATCACTGTTTTCGTTTTGCCTTTTCCGGTGTATTTTATCTTGACCGCCTGTTTGCCATAGATGTTGTAAAGCATACCTTGTGGAGTTACTCGGATGCCCCAGCCGTACCACCATGGAGTCTTTACGATAGATGCTTCGTGTAATTCATCTACCCTGATTTTGATGTGGATTAGCCCGATACCATATTTTGCATGAATCGTTCGATCTTGAATAAAAATCGTGAGGTTAAAAAAGATAAGCATGATAAACAAGAAGACTGCAATTAGAATGATCATCGCGCTAAATGGTAGCGGATTGCTTCCCAGTTCGTAGACATAAGACAATGCCATAAAAATGCAAACTAACGGCATAATCACAATAAGGATCCAGCCAACCTGAGATTTTCTATAAATTATATCACTCATGAGGAAGGTTGTCGAATTCTGTCTTCCTAGCTGTAAACCATTCGTTCATTTTTTGCTCGTCAGACATTAAAGTCATCATTTTATTCATAGCCTCTAAATGCGCTTGATCACCTTTTTCAAACATTTCCTTTCCGTGCAGCTTGCTCATTTGAGCGATTTCGTCAAAGGTGTTTGCACTAAAAGTTTTGGAGCAAGCTCCTCCAAGTTGTTTGCAAGTCATTGTTTTCATAGGAGACACTTTTATGACCTCAATTTACTAAAAACTTTCGAAGTTTTGAAGATATTTTCTTGTAGAGTTATAGCCCGATGTGATTAGCGTATCTACCTCTTGGTTTGAGAGTTTTTTAACTTTTGGTCCAATACCGCACGTGCTGACAGAGATAGTTCGTTTCCAATCATCTTCTGTGAGTTCATTTCGGTTTAGGTTTTCAATAACGAGATTATAAAATGCACCTATGTAATCCTTGAAACCATCAATAGGATAAGGGACCAGCGTTCTATAGCCGCACGTGTCTTGTTGAATCTGCTCACTTTCGTCAAGACGAATGCCAAGTGTAGCTTCTAGCGGAAAACGATCATCAAAAACATGGATGGGATAGTTTGCAATGAATCCTCCGTCTACCATTACGTCTACAGTTTTGTCTTTTGGAGGTTTTTGATAAACATTTCCTTCTTTATCCATAAAAATGGCGGCATAGTAGAGTGGAACCGATGCACTGATTCGAATGCCATCTGCAATTCTCATGTCGGGATAGTTGATATGACTGATGGTTTGTGCACATTGCTGGGTTAGATTGGTAGCAGTGATATAGAGTTTTTTAAACTTATCATTGGTGTCTGCCATCGCTGCCAGTTCTCCAAATGTGAGGTCAGCTACCCCGGTCTTTTTTTCGATCATTTCATTCACCCAAGCGGTTAGCTTTTCTCCTCTATACCACCCAAATCGTTTGTTGGTGCGATGAATGCCTCCAATAAAAATTCCTTTACCATCATTAAAGTGTTGAATTTTTAGGGATGAAAGTTCTCTTTCTAATTCGCTGGAAGTGTATCCAATGCAGAGAAACGCAGCTGTGATGGCTCCCACAGAAGTGCCAGATATATTTTCAATTTCCTTTAAAGCGTTGACCTCTTCAAGAGCTTGAACTACACCCACATAAGCGATGCCCCTCACACCGCCACCTTCTAGCACAAGGTTCTTGTATTGTGCATTCGTTTTTGAACACGTAAGGACTGTCAGTAATATGATCCAAATACTTCTCATACCCTAAAGGTGGGAAGAAATAGATCTTCTGCGAAGTCTAAAATTTTAAAATACGTAGGTTAGGAATTAGAATACAAGGGCAACCAATGAGGCTGAAAATGCCGTCAAGCCACTTCCGTCATCGCCTCTAATGTCCATGTCGTAAGTCCAAGTCCCATCACCAGGGACATCAACCCATTGATAATAAACCACAAAGTCATCTGTCCAAGAACCTGTTTGATCATCTTCTTCAAACGTAGTGATTTCTCCAATTTGAGTACCGTTTCGAGTTAATCGGACATAAATAACTTCCTCATCATCGTGATCTACATTGGCCCAAGCCATCAGAAGTACGCGCTGTCCGGTTCTTGCAGTAACGTTTATCGTTCTGGAAGTTGCGAAACTAGACCCATAACCAACGTCTGTGGTCGTTTGAGAATACACCATGTTCATTGGCATGTCAATAAGGCTAGAACCTTCCATTCTAAGGTCGTCCCAAACCTCGATCGCATCTTCCTCACCAGTATTGTAAATGTCATTTATATAGACATCATCACCACCGTAAATGTTATACTCGTTCATTTGAAGATTTCCCTCTACATCTAACTTCTCAGAAGGAGTAGTAGTTCCAAGACCCACATTACCCCCTGGTTCAAATGTAACATTTACACTTGGTGAAGCATCGGTTATATCAATTGCTCTAAGGTAGAGATTGTTACTGTTCTCGTAGTCAATGTAGTTGTCTCCAGAAACGCGCATAAGACGCAGTCTTGCATTTCCCGATGTCGCCATGATGTCTCCAGATACCTCCAGTTTTGCATCTACACCCGCAGTTCCGATACCAACATTATTTGCGGTACCGTCCAGATACATTGTGGATCCGCCATTAAAGCTTAGAATGTCAGTTAGGGTAACATCCGTACTGGTGGGTGCAGTTCCACTACCTCCGTAAATACCATCTTTTCCCTCGCTTGTGATTTCAATCCATGAACCATCAAAATACCAGAAGGAATCAGTAGTAGTGTCGTATACCATCAATCCTTCTGCAGGAGATCCGATACTTGTTCTTTGTCCAGAGGTCATTCTTGGAATCAACAATCCTTTGTCTGTAGAGACAATATCTAGCATGGCCGAAGCATCTGGATTGGCGCCTGTAGTATTGATACCGATGTTTTGTGCTGAAACCGAAGTAGATACCAAGGAAAGTCCTGCTACGTAAAGGATGGACTTAAATGGACGAATCATAGTGTAAAAGTTTAAATTTTTTCGAAAATAAACTTTTTTGAATACGGAGACAAGTATCTTATTACGTTTTATTTGAATTCCACCAAATCTAACTGAAAGTCTTCTAATGAACTCCATTTAGCATAGGCTTCATCGTGCCAATCTTGGTGAGGGTGGGGGAATTCAGGAATGATGATGGTTCTCATGTTTGCTGCTAGCCCAGCTCGCATGCCATTTTTACTGTCTTCATAGACAACGCAATGATTTGGAGAGGTATTCAGTTGTTTTGCCGTAGTAATAAAAACATCAGGAGCCGGTTTTCCGTACTTTTCAAATTCAGCAGAATGCAGTACTTCGAAGTATTCTTCGATACCTATTTTAGCTACTACTTCTTTGATGATTCTCATACTAGAGGAGGAGGCTAATGCGATTTTTCGGTTTTCAGCTTTCAAGATTTCTAATGCCCGATATACACCAGGTAGGGCTTCACCATCCTTCTTGACCAAAGCAATCAGTTCATCCACGATATCACTAGCGGTTGCTTGAACGGGAAAGGATACATCCAGTTGCTGATTCCAGTATTCCACCACCTCGTCAATACGCATACCAACGGTTTGACGACACATGTCCTCCGTGAAAGGGATGCCAAGACTCTGAAAAACTTTGGTTTCTGCTGATCTCCAAAAAGGTTCAGAGTCGATCAATAAACCATCCATATCAAATAGGTGTGCACGCATAAACTGAAATAATGGCAAAAATAACTAATGGCACAGGTTTTGAAAAATTTTAATTGAAGTTGACTGAGTTTATTTGTAACTAACTGCAATTCAGTTGATTATTGTTTAGAGGTGTCAATCAGGATTAGAAGGATTGAAATAATTGTGACAGATTGACGTAATATTAAGAGATATGAGTGACTATTTATCAGATAAGAAATCAATTATAATAGCGAGTGGAATGGATGACGGAACCGAGTTTATTCCTTTACTTTCTTCTGAGGATGAAGAAAAGATGAATAAGGAGAAGCTACCAGAGGAGTTAGCGATTCTTCCGTTGAGGAACAATGTATTGTTCCCGGGAGTTGTTATGCCGATTACTGTGGGAAGAGACAAATCGATCAAGTTAATTCAAGACGCTTATAATAATAAGAAGCAGATTGCTGTCGTTTCTCAAAAGAATGGCGAAGTTGAGGAGCCTTCTTATAACGATCTACATGAAGTAGGAACGGTGGCTCAGATTTTGAAACTGCTCAAAATGCCAGATGGTACATCCACTGCTATTATTCAAGGGAAGCAGCGTTGTAAGTTGATTGGAATGGTTTCGGAAGAGCCATACCTTATCGCTAAGGTGGCTACTTTTCAGGATACGAATCAGAAGGAAATGGATAACCGCATGTTGGCGATCATGGAGTCGATCAAAGACATGGCGCTGAAGATAATTACGGAGTCGCCTAATATTCCTACGGAAGCTTCTTTTGCGATCAAGAATATTGAAAGTCCCACTTTTATGGTCAATTTCATTGCCAGCCACATGCAGGCAGAGATTGAAGAAAAGCAAAGTTTACTAATAGAGCAGGACTTGGTAAAACGGGCTGAGCACTTGCTAAGGTATTTGAGTAAGGAGTTGCAAATGCTTGAATTGAAGAATGACATTCAATCTAAGGTAAAGACCGATTTAGATAAGCAGCAGCGAGAATACTTTTTGCATCAGCAATTAAAAGAGATTCAGAATGAGTTGGGGGAGAACCCAGTTCAGCGTGAAATTTCAGAAATGAAATCACGTGCTACTTCCAAAAAATGGTCGGCTAAAATTGCGGATGTTTTTCACAAGGAGTTGGACAAACTGAGTAGAATGAACCCTCAAGGAGCAGAGTATGGCGTTCAGTTAAATTACTTGCAATTACTGCTTGATTTGCCTTGGGGAGTTTATACTAAGGATAAGTTTGACCTTAAAAAAGCACAAGCAATTTTAGATCGAGATCACTCTGGACTAGAGAAGGTTAAGGAGAGAATCATTGAATACCTCGCGGTATTGAAACTCAAAGGAGATATGAAATCACCGATTCTGTGCCTTTACGGACCTCCGGGAGTAGGAAAAACTTCGCTCGGAAAATCTATTGCTGAAGCAATCGGACGGAAGTATGTGCGTATGTCCTTGGGCGGTGTACACGATGAAGCGGAGATCAGAGGGCATCGAAAAACGTACATCGGAGCGATGCCAGGGCGTGTGATCAATAACATTAAGAAAGCCGAATCTGACAATCCTGTATTTGTTTTGGATGAGATTGATAAGTTAGGAAGAAGTAATCACGGAGACCCGTCCTCTGCATTATTGGAAGTCCTCGACCCAGAACAGAACTTTGCGTTTAATGATAATTACGTAGAGCTGGATTACGACCTTTCAAAAGTGATGTTTATTGCTACGGCAAATGATCTCAGTACCATTCAGCCTGCTTTGCGAGATAGAATGGAGATCATTGAGGTAAATGGCTATACGGTTGAGGAGAAGATGGAAATTGCACAGAACCATCTGTTGCCGAAGCAGTTGAAAGAGCACGGAATGAAGAAGGCAGATCTCAAGGTTTCTGAGAAGGTATTGGAAAAGATCATTGAAGAATATACCAGTGAGAGTGGCGTACGTGGGTTAGAAAAACGAATTGCAAAGTTGGTGAGGTACCGTGCGAAACAAATTGCGCTTGAAGAAGAGTATAAGAAATCAATAGCTGGCAAAGACTTGCTGGACATCTTTGGACCGAGTCATGCCAAAACAAAGTACGAGACCAATAACGTAACAGGCGTAGTGACTGGTCTTGCGTGGACAAGAGTAGGAGGTGATATCCTTTTTGTGGAGTGCAGCACCAATAAAGGTAAAGGAAAGCTGACGCTAACGGGTAATTTGGGAGATGTGATGAAAGAATCAGCCGTTATTGCGCTGGAGTTCATTAAAGCAAATGCACATCGCATCGGATTAGAAGACTTAGATTTTGAAAAAAGAGATTTTCATATTCATGTACCAGAGGGTGCTACACCAAAGGATGGTCCATCGGCTGGTGTAACGATGTTGACAGCGTTGTCTAGTAAGTTAACGGGTAGAAAAGTGAAGAAATACCTAGCGATGACAGGTGAGATCACTTTACGAGGTCAAGTATTGCCCGTAGGAGGAATTAAGGAAAAAATCCTCGCAGCCAAGCGAGCGAACATCAAAGAAATCATTTTGAGTGAGAAGAACCAGAAAGATGTGGATGACATCAACCCCAAATATTTGGAAGGCTTAAAATTTCATTACGTAAAGGAAATGATCGAGGTGTTGGATATTGCGTTAGTTTAGTAAAATAGACCATAACAACAGTAAAAACAGCCGTTACTTCAACGGCTGTTTTGCTTTTAGAATAAATGAGGTAGTTTTCAATTCCTAACCAACCCATTTATGTATGAAAGCTCTTTATATCACTTCTCTAACGGTATTTCTTTTTTCCATGACTCATGCTGCAGTCGACCCAAACAAGGTTGGTTTGAGCACGAGCAATTCTAACTCTTTACAGACCAAAGCAGCTGGTTGTTCTCCTGCAATTGCCACTAAGTTTATGGAGTTCAATAACGTAAGTGCATTGATTGAGACAGGTGGTTCCATGTGGCAGGATAGGAGCAATGGATTCTCTGCCTACGAAGTTCCTAAAGGATCGGATGAATACCTCATGTATGCCGGAGCGCTGTGGATGGGAGGTAAAGATGTTACAGGTCAGTTAAAGATTGCGGCATTAACCCATCGCACGGGAAATGATTTTTGGACAGGGCCTTTGACAGTGATTCCTGGTACTGGAGATATATCCAATGGTACGAAAGATTTTGGTCAGGCAGAAATTACGGCAGACGTTTGTTCAGATTATGATAAGTTCTTTACGATAACGCGATCTGAAGTTGAAGAATTTGTCGGATGGTTTAATTGTCCCACATGCGATGAATATGCCGACTATTCTATTCCTTCAAGTATTTTGAATTGGCCGGCTCATGGTGATGTAGGAAGGTTCCAAGACTTTTATCTTGCTCCGTTCAAAGACTTGGATGGAGATGGTGTTTACGAACCACTTGATGGTGAGTATCCTTACTATGACCTTTATAACGAAGTGGATTGTAAATCTTCTCGGCAAGTTACGCTGTACGGTGATTACACCATGTGGTGGATTTTTAACGATAGAGGGAATGTGCACACCGAAACGCTTGGAGAGTCTATCGGAATGGAAGTCCGAGCACAGGCTTTTGCCTTTGCTACGAATGATGAAGTCAATAATATGACTTTTTTCAACTATGAGTTAGTCAACCGATCTACGCAACGTTTAACCGATACTTATTTTGCCGTTTGGGCTGATCCAGATATTGGCTGTGCAGATAATGATTATGTTGGGTGTGATGTTTCCAGAGGAGTAGGATACGCTTACAACGGAACAAACGTTGATGATGGAGGGTCATTACCATGTGCTTATCCGATAGGCGCTAATCCTCCCGCTATCGGCATTGACTTCTTTGAAGGTCCATATCAAGATAATGATGGAGTGGATAACCCATTAACGATAGATGTTCCTACCGCCCTCGCACAAAATGGGATTCCTTATAGTGGGTTGGGGATAGGATATGGTGATGGAGTGGTCGATAATGAAAGAATGGGAATGAAACGGTTCACCTATTTTGATCTTTTACTTCCTCAAAATACATACGGAGATCCACAGAGTCCCGAAGATTATTATAATTATATGATTGGAATTTGGAGAGATGGATCCGAATTTACTTGGGGTGGTTCTGGTAACGGAGGTACCGTTCCGACTAACTACGTTTTTCCTGGAGATTCAGATCCTCATTTTTGGTCTACAGGAGGGTTTGGAGCTACTCCAGCGGTTTGGTCAGAATCTACCAACAACAATCAGCCTTCAGATCGAAGATGGGTACAAGCTGCAGGTCCTTTTACGTTAGAACCCGGAGCGCTAAATAACATTACCGTGGGGGTAGTGTATGGTAAGACACAGACAGGAGACGCATTCAATTCCGTGGAGTTAATGCTAAAGGCAGATGATAAAGCACAGGCTCTATTTGATAATTGCTTCCGAATTCTAAACGGTCCGGATGCCCCAGATATGACAGCTCAGGAATTGGATCAGGAGGCTATTATTTACTTGTCATACAAAAAAGGACAATGTAACAATTACGTATCTACACCAGAAGATTATGAAGAATTTGATCCCGAGATTTTTGCCTTAGGATACTCAGAGGATTCATCTAAATACAAGTTTCAAGGTTACCAATTATTTCAAATAAAGAATCCAACAGTTGGACCAGAAGATTTATTTGAAACGGATAAGGCTCGGTTAGTAGGGCAGTGTGACATTAAAGATGGTGTAGGGCAGATCATTAACTTTTTGGAGGACGAAGATTTAGGTTACCCCGTAGCTACTGAAATGGTAGATGGAGCTGATGAGGGCATAAAACATTCGTTTAAAATAACAGAGGATGCTTTTGCTCAAGGGACTAACAAGCGATTGATCAATCATAAGAAGTACTATTTCATGGCAATCGCTTATGCGTACAATAACTATTTACCTTATTCTCCAACTGGAGAAGGTCAGGATAAGCCTTACTTTGCAGGAAGAAAGGGCTGTAGCGGTTCAATTGGCTACATCACAGTAATACCGCATGTTCCAATTCCAGAGCAGGAAGGAACGCAACAGTTGGTAGAATATGGTTTTGGTCCTCGAATTACGCAGGTAGAAGGTCGCGGGCATGGAACGAATGTAGTCTTTCTAACTCCCGAATCTGAAGCTAAAGTAGTGGAGGAGTATACTCCCAATGAAGTTACCTATGACTATGGTGCTGGTCCAATAGATGTGAAAGTAATAGATCCGTTGAACGTGGCTCCAGGGGAGTATACGCTGGAGTTCGTTAAAGAGAGTGGAGCAAGTTTATCAACGCAAGAAGTGAACAACGCAAGTTGGATTGCATATAGAAGTCACAACGGAACAACGAGGTCAGTGTCATCAGACAAGACCATTACTGTCGGTAACGAGCAGCTCATCCCGGAATGGGGGATTTCCATAAATATTGAGCAATACGCTCATGAGGAGTTTGTGCAAAATGATTATTATGGAACTGAGCTTCTTTACCACGACCTCGTTTTTACGGATTCATCCAAAATTTGGCTCACAACTATTGGACATGCAGATGAGCAAGGTCCGTTGAATTGGATTCGATCTGGAACAGCTTATGAAGATCCAGCTAACGGTTCTGGTACGTGCTCAGAGAACCCTTCTTTTTGGAATGACCGCAGAGCAAATCAATTGTTCGTTGATGAGGAAGAAGTTTTTGAGTCGATTCTCAATGGAATGTGGGCTCCTGCATCAATGATTAGAACAGGAGAATGTGAGCACATGCCTTTGCCCGTATCCTTTAATAATATTTACATCAGTCAGATAGACCTAAAAGCTTCTCCGAGTGTTGATGTGGTTATTACTGCAGATAAAAGCAAGTGGACCAGAGTGCCAGTTTTAGAAACTCAGGATAACATTCATTTGTCGTGGGATGGAGCTACTGAGAAAGGTCATGTGAAATTGATGCCTTCAAAAGATAAAAATGGTAAACAAGCTGGCGAAGCAGGTTACAATGCAGCGGAAGGTGACTACAACGGTATTCAACCATTCGGAATGAGTTGGTTCCCAGGATATGCCATTGATGTAACTACTGGAGAACGGTTAAACATTGCATTTGGAGAAGACTCTTGGCTAGGGAATGAACGAGGAAAAGACATGTTATGGAACCCTACGGCAAACATCTATTCACCGGGAGGAGATGTGTTGTTTGGAGGAAAGCATTACCTCTATGTTTTTAAAAATTACAGAAAGCATGGTGCTTCAAACGCTACTTTTAGTGGTAGGTTGGGAGCTTATGATGGTGGGTTCAATATTTATGAAAGGTTGATTGCAAATCCTACGGCAGGGAATATGAGAGATACTTGGCGTGCATTGTCGTGGGTGGGCTACCCTGCATTAACAACTTCAGCAAAATTATCAGACCCCAACGATCCGTATTCATTTATTGCAACAGATGCTAGAATGCACCTTCGCACGACAAGTGCGTATGAGCGTCATTCGAATGAACCCTTTAGGGTAACCGATGCTGGAACCGTATCAAATAGTCAGAATGAATGGTTTCCATTGTATCGATTTACGTTAGATGGCTTAGCGACACAGACGCATAATGAAATTGCTTTAGATAGTGCTTGTAAGCTAATCAATGTGGTGCCCAACCCATATTATGCCTATTCGAACTATGAGTTTGATCGATTGGATAATATTGTAAAAATTGTCAATTTACCAGAACAATGTACCATCAGGATTTACAATACACAGGGAACATTGGTAAGAACGTTTACCAAGGACAGTCCTATTACTAGTGTGGACTGGGACCTTAAGAATCACGTTGGGATACCTATTGCTAGCGGCATGTATTTAATTCATGTTCAGGAGCCGGGAGGTTGCGAGCGTGTAATTAAATGGATGGGCATCATTAGACCTGTGGACTTGGAAAATTTCTGATGTAGAAGGGGACGAATACTCGTCCCTTTTTTAGATGCTGTCTGAGAACACATAGGGTTCTGGAACTTCTTCTTCGTTTTCGTATTCTATTATTTCTTCAATTGGAGGAGGTGGCGGTGGAGCTACAGGAGGAGGAGGTGGATAATCTGATAATGTATCAGACTGAATGGTAACAGTATCAGTAGCGCTTGGATTGTTTATTCTCCAGTACTGTGTGTAAAATAATGTGCTTAGATGAAGCATGAATGGCCGAGACCAGACGGGAAGGCTTTGGTACGAATTTAGTTGTTTGATCGTGTTTTCGACCATTTGATTAAATTGTCCTTTGGTGTGAACATCGTTGACAACAATTACATCCAGATCCTTGATCACATTGTTATACCTAGGGTCATTTCTAAATTCATAAACACAGGCCTGCAACATCCATATTTTTAGTTTACTGGCAACTGCTTCAGATTCCATATTGACATCAGAAGGGAAAGAGCCAGATTTCATTTCAAGAAGAACGGTGATAAGATCTTCCTTTTTTCCTTCTTTTATCGGAAAATTGAGTTCATTCATAGCAAACACAGTCTCATCTAAAGCTTCTTGGTAGCTCAAGCCTTCGGTTTCAAAATGCTCTTGAAAGCAACTTATAATTTCATTGGGTGAGTTTTGTTCCTGATCGTTTTCTTTACTTCCACAAAAAGAAAACATCAGAATTGAAGACAGAGATATTAAGGTGTATTGTAGCGGTTCTTTCAAGAGTTGATCATTTTTGAGTACGGCAAGATGGTGTTAAACCCTTTGTCTCGAAAGTAATCAAGATCATTATCTTTTTTTGCTGTTACCAACACAAAATCACCACCCCACGCACCAAGTGATTTTATCACGCCTCCCGCATAACGTTGGAACTGTGTCTCTCGAATGGTTTCCCGTTGTAGTAAATGAGACATCAGATTTTCGTGTGCTTCTATTAGCGTTTCAAATTCGTCCAATGTTTTAGCGGCTATAAGTTGTGATGTCAACGATGTGAAATTGTCAGCAACTTCCTGAAGATTGAGTTCACTTTTGAGTTCGCTATAGCGCGCTACTTCTTGATCGCTGTATTGCTTTTGGTTGAGGTAAATAAAATAGATTTGGTAATGAAATTCAGGATTAAAGTCAATGGATTCAAATGTTGCATCTTTATGCTCAACTTGATAAAGTAGGGGAGAATTGGATAAGCCACACGCTATATCGTAACCACTACCGCTACTAACTTCAAAATGCAATTCAAAAGGGTCAATAGCTAGCCATTTGGCAATGTTACAAAGTAATGTAGAACTGCTTCCCAAGCCCCAATTTTGATGAAAATCCAGTTGAGTTTCAATCCATACGCCTTGATCTGGAAATGCTGAGCTAAGTCCTTTAGCAGCAAGCAGTATGGTAGCAAGACGTTCTCCTTTTTGATCGTCTGAACTGGATAAAACGGTTAAATCTGTGATGTCCAATGAAACTTCAAGCCAAACTTCATCTTCATGGGTTTTACTGATCCAATGAATTATTCCATCGTTAGTAGATTTTACCTTTAAATCTTGCCCGTAAGTTGTGGGAATAGCGAGCGCTGTTGCACCATCAATTACGATGTATTCGCTCGTTAGCAATAATTTACCAGGACTCCAATATGACTTATCCCAGTCCACCAAATACAAAGATTAATTGTCCAACCCCAGCTGCCATACCCAGTGCAGCACCCACCAGAATGAGTTTGAGTTCGTCCTCTTGAAACACAGGGCGCAAAAAATCTACGAAATCTGGAGGAGATAAAGCTTGCATTTTTGTTCGAAAAACGGTCTCTAGGTCCATGGCTTCTTCCGCATAAGGGAAAACTGGTTTCACGGAAGAGGGAAGTTCTTTTATCGTTTTTTCAACGGCAATGGTTTTCATCTTTTCATAGTTCCGTTGTCCAGCTACGAATTTGATTAAAGGTTTGCTCAGTCCCACACCATCATCAATGGCATTCTTAGCATGGTGACTGATGAGGTCTACAAAACGTTGCTTTGTTGGACCGTTGACGATGGCCGCGAAGATGCGATCAAAAGTAAAAATTTCGTAAGCAAGCATTTTGGCATATTCCTCAGAAACTTCATTCTGCCGAGTGATGAATAGACCTTGAAATTTCATGCCGAGCACTTTCACAGGTTCTACAGGTTGAAAAATCAACTTCAGTGCCAACCAGTTCGTAGCGTACCCCACAAGCAGTCCGAAAAGCGGTAAAATCCACCACTCTTGGATAAAGTACCAAACCGACATTTGAACCAAACCAAATAAGAATCCAAAATAGAGTCCCGATCGCTCAATGAATTTGAACTCTTCTTTACCACATTTTAAGAAGATTTCATTCAATAAACCTTTGTCCTGCACCAATCGCTGAACGACCATCGCTTTGATGTCAAAAACATCCTCAATGTTTTCCTTTACATCTGTCATGATATCACTTACCACATTCGGCATATCTCGACTGATTCTCGCATACGCCACTTTTTTCACACTTTCGGGTAAGCGACTCCAGACTTCAGGCATTTGCTGCTCCATGAATTCATCCATGATTTCTTTTGCAATCCGGTCAAACTGTGGACGCATTTCTTCGGCTACCTGAGCAGGATCAATTTGCGCAAAGAGTTCCTTTACATCTACTAATCGCGAAGTCCAGAGGTCAACGGATAGCTTGGACATTTTTTCCGCTTTACTAGGAATGATTCCTTGCCAGCCTAGAAAAGGTTTGATTCCAATGAATTCCAGTGGAAAGAACGTCATTTTGAGTGCTAAAACGTTGGTTCCCCAACCGATAATCGCACTGATCACCGGAATAGATGCGAACTTGATTAACTCTCCATACTCTGCCCAAAAATTCATGCACTCAAGGTTTTTAAGACCCTAAAATTAAAACAAAACTTTATTTTAATATCTTTACGCATCAATTAATCCAAACAGTATTGTATGAAAGCATCCAAACTTCTTTTAAGTGTATTGATTGTTTTGACCGTTGCGCTCACGGGTTGTTATAAGTTTAATCACAATTATATCATGAAAGGGGAGTGGCACGTGAATGCGTTTGAGGTAAATGGAGGAGCAACCAACTTGATGGAAGGCGTACTGCCACATTACGTGGATGGTAACGGAGACTATCGTGTTTATATGTTGGATAATGGTTTGTTGAG
This sequence comes from uncultured Flavobacteriales bacterium, assembly GCA_964387945.1. Classification (GTDB taxonomy): domain Bacteria; phylum Bacteroidota; class Bacteroidia; order Flavobacteriales_D; family Parvicellaceae; genus Parvicella. The sequence continues at coordinate 31,898 of CAYLYX010000018.1, forward strand.
AGGAGAGTATTACGCTTACGATACGTTAGTTTATTTCCGAACAGGTTATTGGAATATGCCGCACAAAGACAGCGTTTATTTTGATATTGACAAGTTCATAGAAGGTACTTTCTTAATTGAACAAGTAGAGGGAGATGCGTTTCTTCTTACTTCTGATGCCAATTACATCGAGTTTTTTGGAATTGGAGAGGTGGCTACGGTTATGAGAATCTCTCGGGGAACGATCATCGATCCAGCAACGACCAGACCTTAAGGAAATATTAAATTTCTTTACAGATTAGCTTTCACAATACATTTCTATTTATACCTTTGCAGCGGCAAGTCCCATACGACCAGCTCCTGCTGAATCCTCCAGGACGGGAACGTAGCAAAGGTAAGCGGTTGTAGCGGTGCGATATGGGTAGCTTGCCATTTTTTGTGCCCTAATGTTTCGTCAATCAAGATGGGTTTTTCGTTGTCACGACATGAAAACGGTTGTTGATAATTAGATTCTTCCAATTGCGCAAATAACTGCATCTTTGTGCCAATGAGGCATTCAGCATTCTATTGGTTTGTTTTATCTCTTCTTCCTGTAGTCCTGTGGATTGATTCTGCGCATGGACAAGGTTGCGTTTATCCAGATGTTTATCTCAACTTTGATCAGTCTGCGGAGGTATCTAAGACTTCAACTATTAGTGTGAAATCGGGTCAGAGTACTAAAGTAGAAGGCTTGAATGGAAATGCAGAAACGGGTGTCTGCTCTTTTTCCTCTAGACCAGTTGTTCTTGACAATTTTGCAATAGAAATGATGTTCAGAAAACCAACTAAGAGTTGGAGAATGATTCCTGTTTCAGGAGGAAAGTCAGAAGATGAAAATACTGTTCGTCCCATTAATTTAGTAATTGACGGAGAAAAGATAGCTATCACAGTAAAGACGATTCACAATGATCAAGTAGAGGTTACAAGTAAAGTTATTAAACTTAATGGTTTTGGCGTGCTTTCACCTGATGCGTATATGGATGGTGATTGGCATCATTTAGCTGTTTTTTGTGATTTTGCTAACCAAACTTGCCAGCTGTTTTTTGATGGAATCACTTGTGAAGATTTTATGTTGGAGCTTCCTAAAACTGATTTGAACGCAAAGATAACTCTCAAGGGAGCTATCAATAATAAGAAGCACTCAGCTGAAATTGATCAGGTCGCTTTTTATGTAAACTCATACATAACACCGGCTCTTTTGGCGGAACACGCTAGTCACGGTCTTGGTGGTGCAAATTTTGACTTTTGTGATTCGGAGGTAGTTTCACCTGTGTTTCAAGAAGCGATCAATACGATAGATACCATGGAGTTTTCACTAGGTTATACCTTAGACAACAGCCTCAATCTCGTGCATGACGTCAGTAGTCAAGTCTCAGTTTTTCCAAATCCAAGATATAAAGAAAACCATGGACTTCACTACAACTTTCCATGGGTAGATTACCGGTATCTCGTGGGAATTGAAAATTTTAAGAGGTCGCAGGGAGAAGCAGCTCAAGTAGCTTTGGATATCCAACAAGATTTAATAAGTGTTTGGAATTTCCCCTATACAGTATACTCAACCAATAAGGTTAATAGTTTTCAGGGTAAGTTTAATTCAGCGTCTAATGAAAACCCAGAAATTTCTGCTGTACTGAGGTTGAATTGGCATTTTGCAAATCCAAAGTTGGTTTCGTCATCGCTAAGCAGTCAGCCTTATATTAAGAACCTTGCACTACGAAAGGAGTACTATCATACATCTAGTGTAAATGGCATTACGAAAGATTTTTGGCGATCGGAATCTAACTTAGATCCGATACGCATCGATGGACTTGCTCAACAAAGAAGTGTCTTAAAAGCATTTGAAATCATCACAAGACCAATTGATTTAATCAATGAGAATGGAGAAATGCCAGCATTAATTTACGCAAGATTATACGGTGGTACAAAAGGAATTACATCAAAAGAAGACCCTATATCATTCCTGTCCAATGAGGTTACAACTATTCGATCTGCCTATCGAGACCAACTTCTAAATCATCCTTATTTGAAGCATACAGATTTCTCCTATTACTCAATCGATGGTTTAGGAGGTCATACTGGTTTCAAAAAAAAGTATGAATGGGAGACAATTCGATCCATCAACAGTCCGATTAATGAAATGTATTATTCTACGATGGATTTTTACCCCTATTCACCAGAAAGATGGATGGAAATTTTGGGGCCTCACCATGGTTATAGCTGGGTTTATGAATGTAGAGAAGAGGAGGGAATAACCGGTGACAAATTGTTCTCTCCTTTTGTCTGTGCCGGATGGAGAAGTGACCCCAGAGGCAACTTACGTCCTGCTCAGTATTTGGCTTTACTAAAAGCTTTGGGGGTTTTGGGGGCTGAATTTTACTATGCATCGTACTTCAATGAAGTAGCTCCAGAATACATTGTGCAAGATCAACGAAACTGGATTTGGCAGTTATATATGCCATCATATGCTCAGGCTGTAATGAGTCATGCCGAGGAGGTGCTTAAAAAAGGTGAGGTACTCAAAGATGAGTCAGGAAGCATCGTAACCAATGTTTTTGATGGTGTTCCAAGTACGTTAAATGTAGTTCGAGAGTTATGGAATGTAGACTCAACGGAAGTCGAGTATTTGATCACTACTTCCTTTCAAACAAAGACGAATTTCAGAAGAGTGATTTCTGAAAAACCATTCAACGTGACTTTGCAAGCTATCGGAACAATGCCTGATATGACATTAATATCTGCTTTTGAGGGACGAACTTATTGGTTGAAAATAGATAAAACGAAAATTGATGACCCCGTAATCTGTGCATTAGATAATTGGCACGAGCCATTTCATCCTGAGCGTTGGTCTTCTGATGTTTTGCTTGAAGCCGAATTATTTGAAACTAGTAAGGGAGCGGTCAATGTAAAGACAGAGAATGTTGATATTTATAAAAATGGAGGAGATGTTTCTTATGACTTTTCAGACTTCACAACCTATGTGTCCATTAATAGTCTTAATCAAGAAAAGGAGAGTAGACTAGTTTATACGTTTCAGCCACGAGTGAAAGATAGCTTAATTTCTAAATTCAATGTGCTGTTTAGGATTAGAAAACCTCAGCAAGGAAGGACAGCTATCAAGCTAGTTTTAAGAGATCAACAAACGGATGATATCTTAATGCTAGAAGAGGTTCTTGTAGAACTATCCACAGATTGGAACTGGTATGGATTGGATGGGTTTTTGTCAGACTTAAATCTGAAGAATAGGCAGAACCTTCAAATAGAAATATCCAGCGTTGATGAAATCGAACTAGATAGGTTAATTGTTGATATCAATGATGATTACCCGCTAATACGAAAAACGTTTCGGACTACAAATGAGTCCAAAATTGCATTTGATTTGGTAAAGCAATGTGGAGACGTTATTAAACTGGAAAATCATAGTGTTTATTCAAATGGGGTAGAGTATTCATATACCCTTGCTACTAACAGAATAGCTTCTTGGAAGTCTGGAAAAAAATCTGAACAAGCAAAAGAGAAGGACGGAAAATATTACATCACCGGAAAGAATAGTGATAAAGTAGCGTGGTGGGACGGTGGTTTTAGGTCTAGTGAGTTCATCCTGAATGTTAATAACAAAAAGAATTTATTCGTCAAACTAGAAGTTTTTGAAAATGGTGAAAGAGTTGATAAGAAAAAAATAAAGTATCGTTTAACCCAATTACCCAAGGCAGAAATGAAACTCAGTAAAACCAATTTGTGCTTAGGTGACACGCTATCAGCTTCTTGCACCATTCTGAATGAAGATCAAAAAGAAAATTACAACCTGAGTTGGAGTCCTACTTTGTTTGTAATACAAAGCGATGAGAGAAGCGCTGTTTTATACCCAAATCAATCGACTGATATAGAATTGAAAATAACGGATGCAGAAGGCTGTAGTACAACTTATACGAAAAAAGTTGAAGTCGAGAAATCAAAACTTAGTTTAACCTATGATCATCATCCGCAAATATGTGTTGGTGATAATGAACCTGTTATAATTCCACTAAAAGTAGAAGGCAATGTCGGTGACTATTCTGTTTTATGGGATTCAAAGCAAATTAATCCTTCACGTTTCGATGCCAATACGCTAACAATAGGAGACGGGAAATCTTCGTTAGATGATGAACTGTATAAGGTGATTGTAACAGATTCAAACGGTTGCAAAGTAGAAGATTACTTATTTTTGCAGATCAATGATGCGGATAAATGCAAATAGCGTGAAGCCAACGGTAACACATATCTTCTTTGATCTTGATCGCACTTTGTGGGATTTCGAGTCAAATAGCCATGATGAATTGCTGGCGATTTGGAAAAGAAACGGACTGCATCAAAGAGGTATTAGTTTGCCTGTCGAGTTCATCAAAGTCTATAAGCAAATCAATGAACAATGCTGGGAAGCTTATCGAAAAAATGAAATTTCAAAAGAGGTATTGAGGGGAGAGCGTTTCCGAAGTACTTTAGCTTATTATGGGATCAAAGACGAAGGGTTAGCAGAAGAAATTGGGTTGCAATACATTACCAATTCACCTCAACGAACAAAACTAGTGAATCATGCACATGAAATTCTGGACTACCTTTCGGGTAAGTATGAGTTGCACATGATAACGAATGGTTTTGAAGAAGTGCAACACATCAAGTTAGAAAAGTCCGGCTTGGATAAGTATTTTGGAGCGGTTGTTACCTCAGAAATGGCAGGTGTCAAAAAACCGGCTCAACAAATTTTTGACTTGGCGATAGCTGAGTCGGGAGCAGAACCTGATAAGACAGTTTACGTTGGCGATGACCTTGTTGTAGATGTTTTGGGAGCCATAGGAGCAGGTTGGCAGGCAATTTATTATAATCCACATCAGGTTGCGCATAATCACTCAATGCTGGCAGATGTTCAATGTTTGTCTGAAATCAAAAACGTATTATAGATCTTAGGAGGACAATTTTGTTCCGATTAAGATGTTATACATTATACGTAATAAAAGATTTATGTTCTCAGCAATTATCACTTCGTTAATGTTGACACTGTTTTCCTGTAGTGATTCGGCAACCAATGTAAAACCAGTTAATCTCAAGACAAAGGCTTCGGAAGCCAGAAGTTACTGTGAAGAAAAAGGATTGAATACTTCGTATTGTATTCTGGTGGACTTCTCATTACACAGCGGAAAGAAAAGAATGTTTGTGTATGATCTGGAGAAAGATAGTGTGATGGCTATGGGAATGGTGAGTCATGGATGCGGAGATAATCCTTGGGGACTTGATTTCACCAAGAGTAAACCGGTTTTTAGTAACGAACACGAAAGCCATTGCTCTTCTGTAGGAAAGTATCGTATTGGTAAACGAGGGTATAGCAACTGGGGAATCAATGTAAATTACAAACTTCACGGCCTAGAGTCCACTAATTCTAATGCTTATGATCGTATCATTGTGTTACATTCCTGGAAAGATATACCCAATGAAGAAGTTTACCCAGACGGCACGCCAGAAGGATGGGGTTGTCCTGCCGTGAGTAACGATTTTATGACTTACCTAGATGCTATTTTAAAGGAAAAGGATAAAGATGTTCTATTATGGATTTATGAGGGGTAATCAATCATTCCTATGATCAAATTGATAATCCGCAATGATGGCAAAGTTGACCATGTTGATCAACTCCAAAGCAGATTTTGGAGCGTCCGTGAATTGAAGTGAATATTCATTTCCTGAGCTGGATATTCGACTGTCTTCTCGTCTTAATCGCATGTAGATATCTCCTGAAATGGTGCTGCTTAGCCAATCCGTGGTTGCATTCTCCGAACGATAAATATGAATCGGAAACCACCTTCTTCTATGAGATATTCCTGATTTAAAGATGATCTTTTTTTCCATATCAAAAATTTCAATGAAAGAGTCGTCCTTAAACTTAATGGGGTTAGCTGCCCGACAAACCTCGTTGCCTTCTTTACTTAAAAGTCGAAAAGAAGCTGTACTAGAGGGACCAATTTTCTTCTTCAGCTGGAAAAGTACCTCTCCTGATTCATCTTTTACCAAAAAGCGCATGGCAGCCATTGATTCGCCAAAGATCAACCGCATCAATCTTTTAAACAAGCTTCCCTTTTCCAGAATCGTAAGAATAGCTGAAGTCCCAGAGTCTGTAAACAACTCATAAGAACGCATGCCTCTTAGAATACGTTTCCCTTCTACCAGCCGGAAGTCGGTTTCCTGATTGTGTTCGTTCATCCCTTATAATATTTTAGCCAATTTAAGAAAAATAGCGTTTCCAGAAACGCTGATGTGAAAGATGATTCACAAACCATTACCGATTGTAATTGTTTATAGCCGTTCATAACACACAGGTAAACTAATTATATATTTTAGTTTACATTTATATCAATCAAACAAAAAAACTATGAAAAACTTTCTCACTGCATTGTTCGCCACGTGTTGCTTCACAGGTTTATTTGGTCAACATGCTATTGGTCATTTTCAAGCTGATTATATTGATCCCGACAGGTCAAACAGAGTAATTCAGACCGAGGTTTATTATCCTGCTAACACAGCAGGTAACAACGTTCCAATAGCAAGCGGACAGTATCCAGTGATTGTGTTTGGACATGGTTTTGTAATGGCTTGGAGTGCGTATCAGAACATTTGGGAAGAGTTGGTTCCAAATGGATATATTCTCGTATTTCCTAGAACCGAGGGTAACATTCTGAGTACAGATCATCAACAATTTGGTTGGGATTTACAGTTTTTAGTAGGTAAGATCCAATCAGAAGGCGCAAACTCCTCTTCCTATTTACATAACGGGGTCGCATCAAACACCGCACTTATGGGGCACTCCATGGGAGGTGGTGCAGCCTTTTTAGCAGCAGATTCTTTATGTCAGAACGGCAATACCAATCTAAAGACTCTCGTAGGATTAGCACCTGCAGAATCAACCACCAATGGTGTGTCGTCTATCAACTCAGCACGATCTATTACAGTGCCTTCAGTTGTGTTTAGCGGTAGTCAGGATGGAGTAACTCCACCGGCAGATCACCATATACCCATGTACGATAGTTTAGCGAGTGATTGCAAGACATTGATCTCTATTACTGGCGGTGCCCATTGTTATTTCGCGAATTCAAACTTTAATTGTGACTTTGGTGAATCAACATCTTCTTCTGGAATCGCTATATCAAGAACGGAACAGCACGAGATACTCTTTGATTTTGTCGAGCCGTGGTTGGCGCATACACTAAAGAGTGATTGTCAGAAGTTTAGTGTGTTTCAGGATTCTTTGATGTCATCACCCAGAGTAACCTATTCACAGTCATGCAACTTTGTTCCACTATCCGTAAGTGAGAGTATAGCGAATGTAAGTTGTAGTGGTCTGTCTGATGGGACTGCAACGCTAACCATTTCTGGTGGAGTTGCTGGATACACAGAATCATGGGGAACCAGCAATCCGAGTAACCTTAGCGCTGGAACGCATAACTACACAGTAACTGATGCCAATGGATGTGCAGTACAAGGGAGTGTTACGATAACAGAACCTTCTCCTATAACTGCGACTGCTGCCACAACCTCTTCTAATTGTGGCAATTCTGATGGCACAGCTACACTGACTATTTCTGGAGGGACTTCTCCTTATACAGAAAACTGGGGTAGTGAGGATCCAATGGCATTAAGCTCAGGAACGTATAGCGTCTTAATTACTGATGATTCAGGATGTAGTATTACTGAGAGTGTTACAATTAATGACGTGGCAGGGCCGATGGTAACGAGTTCTGTTACTGCTGTGAGCTGCAATGGGTTGACTGATGGATCAGTAGTTCTTTCTATTTCTGGAGGAACATCCCCCTATACAGAGGATTGGGGTACAAATGATCCTTTAAACCTTTCAGCAGGAACCTACGCGTATAACGTCATTGACGATAATGGATGTTCGGTACAAGGAAGTGTCACGATAACAGAACCAGCTCCTATAACTGCGACTGCTTCCACAACCTCTTCAAACTGCGGTAATTCTGATGGCACAGCTACACTGACTATTTCTGGAGGGACTTCTCCTTATACAGAAGACTGGGGTAGTGAGGATCCAATGGCGTTAAGCTCAGGAACGTATAGCGTATTGATAACAGATACTGAAGGTTGTAGTATTACTGAAAGCGTAACAATTAATGATGTTGGAGCACCAATGGTAGCGAGTTCTGTTACTGCCGTGAGCTGTAACGGTTTGATGGATGGGTCAGCGGTTCTTTCTATTTCTGGAGGAACATCTCCCTATACTGAGGATTGGGGAGTAAATAACCCTTCAAATCTTTCAGCAGGAACCTACACGTATAACGTCATAGACGACAATGGATGTTCGGTACAAGGAAGTGTTACGATAACAGAACCTTCTCCTATAGATGTTGGTGTATCTGTCAGTAGCAACGTTATAAATGCAAATAACCTTGGCGCGTCTGCTTATCAATGGATTGATTGCGATGACGGGAGTCAAATAAGTGGAGCAATTTCAGATAGTTTTGCACCTACTGAAGATGGTAGTTACGCTGTTGTTGTGACAGAAGGAGTTTGTAGTGATACGTCTATCTGTGAGCAAATTCAAGGGTTGAGCATTAAAGATCAACCAAATGAATTGGCACTTTCTGTTTATCCGAATCCATCAAGTGATTATATTACGGTGAAATTTGATAAAGCAGATCATTTAATGATTGATATTTATCAAATTGATGGAAAGTTTTGTGGAAGTTATGTGGTCAATTCAAGCGGTGAAACAATCTTACTTCCAGAGGCGAAAGGAATTTATGTCCTTAAATGTCATTCAAACCAACAAACGACATTCCTTAAAGTGACAAAAGAGTAACTTTTTGAAAATGATAGGCTATAAATTACTTAACGCTTCTACTACTGCTTGCTTTTTACGGGTGGAAACAGGAACGTTCGAACCATCTTTCATGATCAAATAGCCTCCATCGGTTTTAACAAATTCTTTCACCAACTTAGCATTAACCAGGTGAGTTTGATGAACTCTGATAAATCCAAGTGGACTAAGGAGTTCATCATATTCTTTTAGCGTTTTTGTAACCATATGACGCGTCTTGTCTTTCAAGTAGAACGTAGTATAGTTTACGGATGATTCGCACCGAACAATGTCTTCAATTTCAATGATGTGAATCTTTTCCAGTGTGTTTAGTGCTAGTCTTGTCAAACGCTTATGGTTTTTAATTCCTTCCTGAAGAATCTCATAGCTATCTTGAGAGAGTTTTTCCATTTCTTTCACCTTTTTAACCGACTCAACGAGTTCATCTGGGTCTATAGGTTTGAGAAGGTAATCGATGGCGGACATTCTAAAGGCACGTATAGCGTACTCATCACTTGCTGTAGTAAAAATCACTTTAAAATCAGACGAGTCCACAATGTCAAGCAAGTCGAAGCCTGTACCATCTTGCATTTGAATGTCAAGAAAAACAACATCAGGCTTTAGTTCCTTGATCAGTTTAGCCCCTGAAACAACACCTTCTGCTTCTCCAATCACCTCCACATCAGGAGTGTAAGATTCAATGTCTATTCTAATGTTGTCTCGGGCATCTTTAATGTCGTCAATGATAACTGCTTTGATCTGGCTCATGGTAACTTTGTTTGTCTGTAAATATAGGGATAATTGTTTGATGAAGAAGTTGCTAGGATGGTAACTGAAATTGTACTTAAAACAAGACTTTGCTTAAGATATTAGCACTTCAATTTAGGGATTAATTGTGTGGATGTCATTGTTGCTCCATTCAATGTCATCTTTGACTTTTTCCATTTTCTTAGCCAAAGCAGCATACACTTTGTCGTGTCTGAGCAAAAACCGCTTAGCATCCACGTTACCATCAGCTGCCAAAGACATGTGATAAAGGATTTCAAAATGATTATCCATCAACCATTTTCGGGCGTTTTTATCTCCTTCAATCCCTTTGATCAAGGCAAGGAAATGCGGATAACCCTGTTTCATAAGCCAGGCTTGAGCTTTCCTATCGTTCCGAAGGGCAAAACAAAACATACCCAACTCTTCGTAATTGTGTTTGATCAACCAATCACGTAATTTGTTGTTGCCATCGATGGCCTCTCCCCATGCCACAAGGATTTTAATAGGGTAGGAAGAGTCAATCATCGGTTGAGCTTGTTTCGCCAACTCCTTTTTATCCTTACTCTTAAAAAATCCCAGAAAACTCATATCATCCTCCAAATCCGGGAAACATTCCCATTGCTGTGTTTTTCATTTCACCTTCATTAACGTGGTTCACGTTCTCAATGCATTTGTTGAAGGCTTGTTCAATCATCCGCTCTAGGGCTAATTTGTGTTCTGCAGCGAGTAACGATTCATCAATTCGTACGTCAGAAATTCTTCGATTTCCATTCATTACGAAGCGTACACGCTCATCGTCTGATTCACCTTTAACGTAAACGGCTTCTAATCGTTTCTTCGATTCTTCTACGGCACCTTGCATTTCTTGCATTTTTGCCATCATCTCCTGCATGTTTTGATTTCCAAACATATCTTCGTTTTTAGTTCTTCTTTTTCTTTGTGTCCTTTTTTACAAAACTCACTTCTCCCGATCGGGTATTGACTTTGACAGCGGGCTGTAAGTAATAATTTACTGTTTTCGCTGGATAATTAGTACGTGAAATGTAATAGTAATTCCCCTTCAAAATAATATGGGTAAGCAACGGCTTGTCTGGGTTCCAATGATCTGTTGCGTGCTCCTCCAAATACGGAGTCGCAATCTCTAGTGCTTCTGAGGGTTGAACCGCAACACCTTCGAACTTTTCTTCCACTTGAACCATTTGAGGAGAGGACTTCTTTTGAGACCAACTGGCAAAACCAATAAGTAGCATTATGGGTAGGATAAGTAATCTTAACATCTTTACGCGAATTATAAATGTTTCATTAAATATACGTATAAATCAACCATTGCGGTAATGTCATTTTTGTGAACTTTTTCGTTTGGCGTATGAACGTGGTCTTCAGGAGCACCAATAAAACACCAGTCAAATGGGTAAGGAGATGCTTGTAGCTGGTTCCCATCACTTCCTCCTGCCGACTCAACTTCTAATTGATGTTGAATACCTGATTTTTGGGCTAGAGAACGTATTCTCTCTACGTAACTCCTTCTTGGAATGCCACTGTCTCTTAAACTTATCGCCACTCCATTGTTGTGGTGGATTCCTTCCGTTACCCAGGTAATGTCGCAGATTAAAGCTTGTCTAACGCCCCAATTCTCGTAAATGTGTTTACCCAAAAAACCTACAGATCCACCTCTATGTTCTTCATAGGTGGAGAAACAAATCACCCCATTCTCCAACGTTTTAGCGACTTCTAGAGCCGTCCAAACACCCAGTCGATTATCCATGTAGCAAGATTGAATGTATTCATCATCTTCTCGCCAATTCGGAAGAAAAGATAGGTCTGTCCCTCGATCAATTTCTCGATCTAAGAGATACTCGTATTTGGTATCTCCTTCTTCATCTTCTAAAACAACGAGTTCGGTCTCAAAGTAACCTTTACTATCAGTACCGCACAGTTTAAAGCCGTCTTCCGTTACCGGGCCACCTACTTTTATTAATTCCTTGCCGTACTTCACCGTAAAACCAATAGAATCAATATGGGCAAAAATTGCCGTTTTCGGCTCTCCAAACTTCAACACAATACAGTCTTGGAATCCTTCACCATGATAGATTTCGGGTTGTACTTTCCAGTGTTTTTTATTTTTTTCGATGTAATTAAGTAGAAACTCGGTCATCGCACTTTCGTTACCAGAAGGTGCATGTATTCCAACCATTTTTTTGAGTAGGCTATAGTCTGTTGTCATTCTCCGTATACTTTTTCACCTAGGATATAGGTGGCTTTCACATAAGTGTCTAAAATCATTTCTTCTGGAACGCTAAGAATATCTTGCGATAAAATCACAAAGTCAGCATCTTTTCCAGTTTCAAGCGAACCTTTATGGCTCTCTTCAAAGTTAGCCATAGCTGCCCAAAAAGTCATTCCCATCATGGCTTGCCATCGCGTTAATGCATTCTCGATCTGAAAACCGTTCTTAGGATTCCCTTCAAGGTTCTTCCTAGCTACAGCAGCGTAAAACGTTTCAATAGGACTGATGTTTTCTATAGGAAAGTCTGTTCCCAAAGCGATGAGGTAATTTTGTTGCATCAACTTCTTGTAGGCGTAGCTATCAGTCAGTCGTTTATCACCAAGGCGGTTTACGGCCCACAACATATCCGAAGTAGCATGAGTTGGCTGTACAGATGGAATGATGGTATAGTCAGCAAACATGTGGTAATCATCCGGATGGATGACCTGAGCATGTTCTATGCGCCACCTTTTGTCGTTGTAGTCACCCAGTATTTCACCGTAAATGTTAAGAAGGGTTCTGGCTGCACTATCACCAATACAGTGCGTACACATCTGAAAATCGGTAGGGTAGATGCGCTCAGCCATTTGCTTGAAATACGCTGCTTCTTTGAGCATAAAACCATAGGTCACCGTGTCGTTTACATCATAATAGGGTTTGGTAAGGCAGGCAGATCGACTCCCTAAAGAACCGTCTCCGTAGAACTTAAAACCTCTGATGTTCACTCGTTCTGTCTCCACCGGATGACCAATGCTATCTAAGAAGTAGTCGAAGTTTTCCTGATTGTCAGACAGCATCACGTAAACTCTGGTTTTTAGAAGTCCTTCTTTTTCTAGTTCTTGCAACAAAAGCGCTTCATCTTTCTTAAGCCCAGCATCTGATACAGTTGTAAGACCATATTCCAGACAGTCTTTTTGTGCCCTAAGAATGGCTTGGGTCTTCTTTTCCTTAGAAGCGTCAGGTATAATGTTTAAAATACTATCCACAGCATTGTCCATAAGAATTCCAGTAAGTTGTCCGTCAAGAACTTCAATATGCCCTCCTGAAATGTAAGAAGTGTCAGAAATACCCGCAAGCTCCAATGCTTTTTGGTTAGCAATAGCACCGTGTCCGTCTATTCTTCGCAATAGAACAGGTGTGTTGGGAAAAGCTTCATTGAGCAGAGCGTTATTTGGAAAAGACTGATCTTCCCAATCCGTGTTGTCCCAGCCACGTCCTACGATCCATTCTTCAGGGTTGGACTGTTGATAATTCTTACAAGCATCTACCATTTCTTGCATTGACATTACACCATAGAGTTCAAGTTGCATTTTGCTTAGCCCGTAACCCAAAAAATGACAATGAGCATCATAAAAGCCTGGTAGAATGGTGGCGGTCATAGCATCAACCGTCACTTCAGCTGAATACTTGTTCAGGATTTGATTTTCTTTACCCAATTCAATGATTTTTCCATCCTTAATAGCCATTGCTTCGTAAACAGAGCTGTCGTTATCCATCGAAACAATGTTGGCATTATGGATAATCATATCTGCCTCTTCTGACCTGTAGCAGGACGAAAGAAGCAGCAGAAAAAGTGAGGCGATGGTTAGTGTTTTGATCATCGTATGCAAAAGTAATAAAAGCTCTTTGATGTTTCTAATAAACTAAAATTGATAAGTGTAGTAGCATTGCGCGTCATGTTTTATTCCATCAAAGTTTTGTTTTCGAGCCTAAAATTGTACTTTTATGTTTCTATAGTTTAAAAAATCAATTTATAATGAGAAGAAGCTGGAGCATATTAGTGCTGTCATTGATTGGAGTAAATTCTTTTGCGGGAGGTTTTCAACTCAACACCCAAAGTGTCCGCGCATTGGGCTTGGGAGGTGCTTTTACGGCTTGGGCAAATGACCCTAGTTCGTTGTTTTTTAACCCTGGAGCCATGTATCAGGTAAAAGGTCATCAATTCATCGGAGGTGTTCACTACATTATGCCAAGTGTATCGCTTCAAACACCTTCTACGGATAACATTAACCAGACGACTCCCAACGCCAATCCTATTCACTTTTATTATACAGGACAGATTAACGATCGCTTGAATGTAGGGTTCTCGGTGAACAATCAATTTGGTTCATCCTCTTCATTTGCAGATAATTGGGAAGGGAGGTACATCATTCAGAATATATCACTTCGAACGTTTATGTTTCAACCAACTGTTTCGTATAAAATTCATGAGAAACTGGGCATAGGCGGAGGTTTTGTTTTGACAACTGGAGCATTCTCAACAGAGAAGGCGGTTCCTGTGAGTTCGGACGAACAACTTTACGGACAAGCGCACCTCGAGGGGAGTGGGCTGGCATTTGGTTTTAATGTCGGTATCCATTCCACCTTACTTGATAACGATAAGTTTGTGCTATCACTGGGCGCAAACTATCGATCTAAACTCAAGGTTGATTTACCAGAAGGTCAAGCTGAATTTTATAACATTCCAAGTTCGTTAAGGTATCAGTTTCCAGAGTCAACGACTTTTTCGGGGAGTTTAACATTGCCAGATGTGATTAGTGGAGGGATTAGATTTACATACCATGCTTCAGATAAGATAGATATTACGGCTGTTTATGATTATAGCTACACGGGTTGGAAGTCTTATGATACGCTTGCTTTCGATTTTGCAAATCCAGATACGCCTGATAGTAAAACGGTTAAGAACTGGCAGAGCACAGGTGTTCATCGATTAGGTATTGACATTACCTTTCTTGATAAATACAGCCTAAGAGGTGGTTTCTATGCAGATAAAACACCTATCCCTGATGGGTATGTGAGTCCAGAGTTGCCAGATTCAGATCAAATGAATTTTACAGTAGGGGTTGGGGTGCAAATTACCGACAACATCGGAGTAGACCTTAATTTCTTACGACAGAATTCGGAATTAGAAGGATCGTTGGATGACGCTGGATTTACAGCAAAGTATCACCGTATGGTGAATGTGTTTGGGTTTGCGGTGAACGCCAAATTCGGACAACCTCAAACAGATGGTGAAGAAGAGTCTAAAGGTAAATTTGAATAAGAATGGTCATGAATAAAAATATTAAATACGTACTTACGATAGGAGTTTCTATAGGTTTGTTTTCTAGTTGTTTAAAGTCTGAATTTTCACCTATCGAAAGAACGGAAGGAGAAGCGGATTTTACGCACTATGTCTCCGTTGGAAATTCTTTAACGCAAGGATACCAAGATGGTGGTTTACACAATGAAAAAGCGCAGCAAAGTAATTCTTATCCAGCAATTATTGCGAGACAAATGCAATTGTGTAATCCAGAAATGGATGAATTTATTCAGCCTTTGGTTTCAGGAAATGGTAGTGGTTTCAGAATTTTAAGTACAGATAGTGAAGGCGAACTAATCGTTCTCGCACCAAGTGATGAAGGAGGTATGGAAGCAGACCCTACGTTTGATACCTGGGGAGATGGCAGAGTGAAATACAATAACCTTGGAGTGGCTGGAATTGCGGTTTGGCAAATTATGGCAAGAGACCTTCAGGAGCGAGTAGTTAACCATGCTACCTTGGCTGGTGTTGGTTTGCTCGGAGGAGAACCTTTAAACCCTTTTGGCAGGTTTCTTGACTTTGGAGCTGATCCAGTTTCCATTGGTGGAGGAGGTCAAACCTATGACTATATAGATAAAGTAAAAGAGAGCGGAGCCACTTTCTTTACCTGCTGGTTGGGTAATAATGATGTGCTTGGATGGACTTTGGGAGGTGGTGACCCCGGAGAATTCTCAATTGCTGGTTTTGGTTTGATTGAAACTACTCCACTTACGGAAGTAGAAGAGTTCAGAGAGAAGTATGATTCCGTTTTAGTTGCCTTTCACAACATGGGCGCAAAGGGGGTGTGTGCTACCTTGCCAAATGTAACGAGCATTCCTATGGTTACTACCGTAAACGAGGCTTACCTTGGTGTCGATGAACTATGGATTACAGAAGGAGCTACGGGTAATGTTCGTCTAAAAACAGATGAAGATATGATTTTGCTCTACGGTTTAGAGAGCATTCAAGAAAACGATAAAGGATTGACGCAATCTAACCCCATTGAACACACTTACGTGATGGATCGTGATGAGATGGAAATTGTGCAAACAAGAACAACTGAGCTAAACGCTGTTATTCGAGAGTTGGCGGCACAGTATGATTTTGGAGTGGTAGACATGCACCAATACCTTGATGATTTTGGTAGCGGATTTTATCTGGATGGGGTAGAGTTCTCAGCCAAGTTTGTGGAAGGAGGTGTCTTTAGTTTGGATGGAGTGCACCCAAATACAAAGGGCTATGCAATTATTGCCAACTTCTTTATTGAAGCCATTAATGACAAGTATGGAAGCAATATCCCGAAAGTAAATGTTAATGAATATAAAGGGATCGTTTTTCCAAATGATTAAATAGAACTCCGGCTCTGCGATTAATCGTAGAGCCAATCATATAATCCCATATTTTTCTAATTGAATATTGATCAGTTACTTGGCTAAATTAACATTCAGGTACTGCGCATCATGAGTCACTTCCTTCGAAACCCAGTCTGGTAAAGCAAACAGTTCGTCTTCATGTTTTAACTCAATTTCTGCTACAATCAAGCCTTCGTTCTTACCATGAAACACATCTACTTCCCAAAGGTGTTGTTCGAACGGTATAAAGTGACGTGTTTTCTCAATCTGTGGGCAATCCGAAAACGTTTTCATCATTTCTTTTGCTTCTTGCAGAGGTATGGCATACTCAAATTCTGCCCGCTTGATGTCTGAGATTTTACGTTTAATGGTAATAAACGCCTTTTGCCCAATGATTCTTATTCGAATCGCTTTTTCTTCATCTGCCTGTAAGTACAATTGGTGCACCAGTTGGTTTTTGTGCTCTGGAACTTCCTTCCAAAGCTCATGATTTACCAGATATTTGCGTTCAATTTCGTAGGACATCTGTTCTTAATAAGCATGTTTACCGACTTCCCATCCTTTTTTGCTCAATAATTCTTTTCCAGAATCAATTGCTCCTCCTTCCATTTCTGTTCCCATGCTATCGTTCCAGCGGTTTAAGTAGCCAAAAAGTGCAATGACCCCCATGATCTCGACAATTTCTCCTTCATCCCAATGTTTTCTCGCTTCTTCAGCAATGACATCGGTCACTGAATTGGGAACGGTAGAAGCGTGTAACGCTAAATCAAGAGCTGCTCGCTCAGCAGCATTAAATGCAGGATGTGTTTTGTAATCCCAGATATTGTCTAGCTGCTCTTGCGAGGCTCCGTATCGTTCCGCTGCTCGAATGGTGTGTGCTTCACAATACCGACAACCTGTTGCCTGACTGCTGATGTAGCCAACCATTCGTTTCAAGGCAGAGGTGACGCGTCCTTTGTTCTCCATTACAGCCTTGTTCATTTCGATAAAGGCATAAGCAATTCTGGGTCGGTGGTGCATCGTACGGACACTATTCGGGCAAAACCCCAGTGTTTCTTCGTAAAATTCAATTAGTTTTTGAAGTTCCTCATCGTTTTTATCATTTTTTGGGAGTACTAACGGTTGTTTCATGGTGTAGGATTGAAATTTAAGTTTTGTTTGTTATGAAAGTACAAATTATATCCATGAGTAGGATGTGACTTTACACACTTTTTATACTAGCAGTTATCGCCATTTCCACTTGATGTCTTTACGGAACTTGGTCTTATGCTTAGTAACAATGAGCCCAAGAAATTTTTGTAATTCCTTGATGTCCCTAAACTCTCGTTTTGGAAGAATGATTGAAGAACTGGTCTCCAGGCGAATGAGAAACAGCTCTGGTAATTCCACAATTTCCTTCACGGAACTATAGGTAATATTGCTGTTGTTTCCTTTTGCATCTTGAATCGTGACAAATTCTTTACCGAGTTCTAAGGTTACCACTTGATCAAACTGTCCCTTCATGTGCTCGTTGATATGCTTGCTGTAATGCCGCTTATAGTTCCATCGAGAGTAAAAAGGGTAGGCTAATAGCCAGAAAGTAGCTAGGCCGCCAATAGTATAACTCATGCGAAGTTGCCTATAGTTGAAATACAATAGGTAAGCCAGGAGTGCATATGCGAAAGGCACAATTAACCAAAATACTAAGCGTCTTCTTTTTACTCGCTTCGATTGCGAAGCAGTATATAATTGGTGTGTAAGGTAGTCCTCCTCTTTTATTTGATAGCTGATCTTCATTCGGTGCTTATTCCCTCATTTCATACTGATATTGATCGAACACAAATTTCCACCTTTCGTTGATTGCTGCAAGCAAATCAGGACGAATTTCACTGAATTTATTCTTCTTGTAATTTTTTTCTTTGTTCAAGTAAGTTTGCAGCTTTGGTTTTACGGCATCATAGTCTCCCAATTGAATAGTCGTGTAAATTCTTTTCATGGTTTCCAATGGCTGTTCTGAAAGCTCTTTGTAGCTTATTTCAACGCGATTTTCGATAGGTATCTTGTTCCAATCCTTAAGAAATTTCCCCATGCTGGTTTCGTAACAATACAATACTCGTTCTTCCATTTCCTGATCAGATAGTTCTTGTAGAAACTGGGTTTGAATGGTGCTCTGATAGAGGTGTATATTAGAGTTAAAAACATCGTATGGATTACGATGGATATGCACAAACTTGGCATTTGGATAAAGTTCTAACAAGACCTCAATACGCCCCATAGAATGAGGGTTTTTCAGTAGTAAGCGTTTAGAGGGATCCATATAGAAAGCTATGTTCTGCAACATCCAATGATAAGTCCTTTTCCATCCTTTTCTTTCTTTTTCTGAGGTTCCCTTAAAAATGTTATACTTATCATAATACGTCCGATTTTGAGGAAAGAAAAAGGTCTGCATACCGCTCTTCTCTGTAAGGTTTGTCAAAGGGTGCTCTTCTTCAGAAGGGGAGTTCGCGTTAATTTTTATGTTGTCCTGCGGACGCGTGTTTGGCATGAAGAAGTTCAGGATAGGCTTCATAAAAGTCTTGGAAATAAGCGCTACTCTAAAAAAGAACGCCTGAAAGTTCTCTAGATAGGTGAATTGCTCGTCTTGAGCCAATAAATAATGTAGGTGAGTAGTACCGCTTCTCCAATGTCCGAGTACAAAAACAGGGGGATTATCTTTGAAATCGATTTTTCGAATTCTTCTAGAGAAAATCAGTAATTGCAACCAGCGAAATGGCGCTGTAAAAATCGTCATCATCCAAATTTTGCGAAACATCTTTTTGCGTGCAGGAGCAATTTTATTCTGTCGCTTCAGTTTACGCAATAACGTAACGCTTGATATGAACAGCTGATGCTGCTTTACTTCATAATCACTCATCTACTAATAAAATTTGTTGTTTGCGTCCTTAAACGCTTGGTTCAACTCTCTAAAGTCTAACTGACCCTGATTTTCTTTTAAGTATTCCAAGATCACAAAAGCTTTCTTTAATCTCGTTTCAGAAGTTTTGGGTTTGCCAATCACGTGTAGCAAGGAGCGCTGTTTCCCAATCGTCAAGGCGTGGAAGAATTCACTTCCCTCTGGGTCTTGATGAAGAAGTTCTTCCATTTCAGGGGCAATGGGGTAACCATACTTGCTAGTGTCTTCTTTGATTTCAACATGAATAGTATCTCCAAAACCAACTTTTAATTGCTTTTGATCTTCTTTGTTTAAATAAATGCAGTATAAACCATTTCCATCGGGTTGAAGCGCGCAGTGTTTTTCAACGGTATTGTTGAACTTGCAGATAACTCTTCTAGTGTTCTGTTCTTTAATGAAGAACTCCCAGATTTCCTCGGGTACAGGGACAAAAAGATCCCATAGGTTATTGTTGAAACGGGAAATCGTTTCGTCAAATGAGAATGCTTTGTCTTGAGACATGTTCAAATATAGGTATAATGGTCGTTCTCGTTTGGTTAATTTATCCACAAGAAAGCAAGCTTCTCAAGAATCAACTGATTTTCAATTTGAAGGAATCCTTATCAGTATGAAAAAGAAATCAAATTGTTTTATTTTCAAACTATTGATAATCAGTGTTTTGGTGTTTAGGAATAAGGCTTGCACCGTAGAAAGTGTACTAACCTTTAAAATTGGAAGAAATTATGAAAACGAGATTACTAGATATAGAAATGAAGAATGGACTTTTGATGGCCATTTTGATGGGGATTTACTTTTTAGTTCTTGCTTTACTTGGGCTTGCCGACAACCTGTACTTTAAGGTAGGTAATGCTATTATTGCTGGTTGGGTGATTTATCATACCATTAAAGCTAGTAAGGTTGTCTACAGCGGTACGTTTGAAGGAACTTATTTCAAACACTTGTTTGCAGGTCTCAAAACAGGTTTTTATGGAACAATAATGGCGTTGGTAGGTTTGGCAGTATTTCTCATTGCCTTTCCAGCATCCTATAATGACATGTTGGACGCAAGTATTATTCCTGTAACCAATCTGTGGCAGCTTTTTGTAAGCCTTCTGATTGAAGGTATAAGCGGTACAGTAATAGTCTCGCTAGGACTGATGCAATACTGGAAAAACTACGAGTATAAGCGTTCAAAAGGTTTTGTAGAACGAGTGCAATAAATACTGGTTAAGTAGGTTGATACAAAAGAGTTTTTTATCTTTTTTGCGAAGGTGAGGAACTCTTTGTTTTGTATTATTCTTTGTTGACTTACCATGCTTTTTCGTACGATTGATCATAAAACTTAGCTCCTATTCGTAGTAATTATTAAATTTAGGTATGCTAAGGTTAATTCTTTATTGTATATTCCTTCTTGTTTGTCAGGTAAATCTGCTTGGACAGTGCAATGGTCAGTCTGAAACATGCGATAAACGATACGATCAAGTAGCTTATCTCACTACGCACAATGCTTTTAACACTGGATCTGAAAGTTTTGCCTTCCCCAATCAGAACTATGGAATAGATCAGCAATTGCAAGATGGTGTTCGCGCCTTCATGATGGATGTCTATGACTTTTTTGGCAGTGCTGTAGTTTATCATGGTTCATGGACCTTGGGTTATCAGGATTTTCAGGATGATTTGGGAGAAATTAAAACGTTTTTAGATAGTAACCCGAATGAAGTGGTTACACTAATCCTTGAGTGTTACGTGGATGCCAACACAATTGAAAGTGAGTTGAGTGATGCTGGTCTATCTTCCTATTTGTACACAAAAACAGCAGGTGTGCCATGGTCAACACTTCAGGATATGATTGATGCGAATCAGCGTTTGGTGGTGTTTACAGATGAAGATGATGCAGGAACAGGGCAAGACTGGTATCACTACATGTGGGATCATATGACAGAAACGCATTACTCGGTTAATTCTCCGCAGGATTTTACGGATGAATACAATCGGGGAGATTCCCTGAACGATCTGTTCATTTTTAATCACTTTGTTACTGATGCCACCTTGGGGATTGCTTCAGAAAGCGATGCCGCAACAGTGAATGCGTACAACTTTTTGATGAATAGAATTGCCTCGCATTATGATGTACACCAAAAATTCCCCAACTTCATTACACTTGATTTCTATGAACTGGGAGATGGGCTTGCTGTTGTACAGGATTTGAACGCAGGTTACCTAAGCAATAGCAGTTATGAGACAGAGTCATGGTCGTATTATCCCAATCCTGTTATAGATGTGTTGACAATCAAAGGTATTGATCTAAGTGATGACTTTAGTGTATCTATTTACAACGTGACGGGACAGTTAGTTCTTAAGTCAAGAACCAATCTAATTGATTGTACTTCATTGGATACCGGCTTGTATCTGGTTAGGTTTAGAGGCCAGGGAAATCAGCGAACTTTTAGAATTTTTGTCGAATAAACCGTTAAAAAATCGACAATGCTTTACATTTGTGCGTATGAGTAATAAAGCAGTTGAATCACCTTTTTACGTAATCGAACCAAAAGTAGCGAAAGTACCTTTTGTGTTGAGTGTGCCGCATAGTGGAACTGAGTTTCCTGAGGAGCTAAAGGATCACTATGTTGACAAAATGCGAGATCAGCCAGATGATACTGATTGGTTTGTGCATCAATTGTATGATTTTGCTTCAGAGTTGGGTATTACCATTGTTCATGCCAAGTACAGTCGCTGGGTGATTGACTTAAATCGTGATCCACATAGTGTTCCGCTCTATAATGACGGACGATTAATTACGGGGCTTACCACCTCAACAGATTTTTTGGGAAATCCGATTTATAAACGAGAAGAACTAATCCCTAATTCAGATGAAGTCAATAGGAGGTTAGATCAGTACTATTGGCCGTATTACAGAAAACTGGAAGAGCTGCTCAAAATCAGAAGAGAGGAGTTTGGAGAAGTTGTCCTGTGGGATGCGCATTCCATTCGTAGAGTGGTGAAAACCATCCGAAAAGACCCTTTTCCTGATATGATTTTAGGGACAAATGAAGGGCGTTCAGCACGTGTGGATTTAATAACAAATACATTGGAAACCTTGCGTCAGGGGCCTTTTCAGGTGAATCACAACGATCCATTCAAAGGAGGGCATATTACTCGATTTTTTGGTCGTCCGGAAGAAAACGTACATGCGCTGCAGCTTGAAATGAATAAAGTGTTGTATATGGATGATGAAGAACTGAGTTATCATCCTGATCGAGCAAACAAAATGAAAGACGTACTAAAACCTACCTTCGAGCGATTAATTGAATTGATCTAATCGTTGATTTTTTGTCGGGATTTGATCCATGGCTCTTTCTGATATGGCTGTGATGGAAAGCGAAGGATTTACCCCAGGGTTAGCAGAAATCATCGATCCATCGCAAACGTACATGTCTGGATAACCGAACACTTCGTTATTTTCACTGATGACACCTTCTGTTTTGTCTTTGCCCATCACACACCCTCCTAAAATGTGAGCGGTAGAAGGGATTCCGGTTAACGTCTCAGAAAGTACTACAACGTTTTTAGCGTCTGTGATCTCTGCATGTTTTTTTGCCAGTCGATGCGCATCAGGAATAAATGCTGATGGGTTTTCTCCCTTAGTCACTTTCGTACCGATTCTCAACCAGTTTTTTCTGAAACTTAAAGTAGAGTCAATCGTCTGCATAAAAAGTAGGATAGAAGATTGCTTGGCAAAATCTCTTACGGTGTAGGTCTTGAACCATTTTATGGGTACTGTAAAGGGAGTGAAAATCAATTTGCCTACTCTTTTTAAAAAGTTGGTTTCAGTAACCATTGGCCACATGAGTATTCTCCAAAATCCTGACTTTCTTCCATACCGAACGGGTTCGAGATGCGTGTCTTCATCAACGTCTATGATGGAGCCAATCGCGACTCCTTTGCTATAATCTGTTGTAGGATTGGTCGTTACACTAAAAATAAGCGCCTCATTGTTGGTTCGTACCATTTCGCCCAATCGTTCTGATAGGTTCGGTAACGACTTCTTTTTCAGCTTCATCAATAGGCGAGTAGTGCCCAATACACCTCCGCTCAACACAATGCCCTTGCTAGTTAACTTCTTTTTTCGTCCCCAATAAGAAGTTGATCTCTTGAAGGTCACTTCGTATCCCTCGTTTTTAGGTTGAATGTCTTTGATT
>CAYLYX010000019.1:0-47558 GCA_964387945.1 uncultured Flavobacteriales bacterium
GAAGAAGATTGGATTAATAGTTGGTGTATGCTGGGTGTTGATTGGTTGTAAGGAAGCTCCTCAACCAGAAGAGCCGTCTGAGGTAGCACCAAACGTAGAGGAAGAAGTAGCGAAGAGCACGCTGGAAGAGATTAATCAGGAAATTCTGGAGAACCCTGAAAGTCCAAATGGTTATTACAAACGCGCATATTACTTCAAAGAGCAATACGATTTTGAAAAGGCGATTCAGGATATCAATCGTGCGTTGAAGTTAACACCTGATGTCCCTGCGCTTACTTTCTTAAAAGCAGACATTTTGTTTAATCAGGCTTCCTATAATCAGAATCCCGTATTGTATGAGCAATCAGAGATTTATTTATTGGAAACGTTGAAGCTAGACTCCACTCACCTTGAAGCGTTGGTTTTAGAAGGAAGAATTAACATGGGTAAACCCAACTTCGATAAGGCAATGGCGAACTTTGACGCTGCATTGAGACAAGACAAGTTTCATGCTCCAGCTTACTTTTATAAAGGAATGGTGTTTGAATTAATTGGTCAAAAAGATAATGCAAGGTCATCCTACCAAACGGCTATTGAAACAGACGGTAGTTATTACGATGCACTACATCACATGGGAAATCTACTGGCGTCAGAAATGGATGAGAAAGCGTTGACTTATTACGATGCTGCGCTGGACGTAGAGCCTAATAGCTATGAAGTGCTAAGAAACAAAGGTTTATTTCTGAAGGAAATTGGAATGTATCCTGAAGCAATTGCTGCGTTTGAGCAGATCCTCTCATTCGACCCAAACAATGAGGAGTGCTATTACAACATTGCCAACACGCATGTGGCTTCGTATCGGGATGATATGCCGCAAGAAACAAAAGATACGGTTGTAAATAATGCGATTGAGAACTTCAAAAAAGCGACTGAGCTAAACCCAGAGTATATTGATGCATGGTATAATTTGGGCTGGATGTATGAATTTTTGGGAGAGAAGAAAAAGGCAATTGAGTATTATCAGCAAGTCCTGGAGATTGACGATTATCATGAACCAACGTTAGAGGCTTTGACGAGAATAGGTTAGTGGTTGGTTATTTCTCAAGTGTTAATTTATGCGCTTCAAGAACAACGAACTTAATTTCTCCCTCTTCCGTTTTTTTGTTGAATGTTCCCTTTACGATTAATTGTGGATTCGTAAGTAAGTCGTTCAACTCAACTCCTCCATCCGAAACGCTAAACCAGTTGTCCCATATGATGAGGGTTCCTGATTCAAGCGTTGTACCCTTCACGAATTGCATTTCCTGATGCTTGTTGAGATCGAAGTAATTAATACCTAATGCTAAACTGAGGTAAGGCTGAGAAAACATTACCAGTCGTTCATGATAATCAGGAAACTCGCTGACTATAAATGGAGCTACATCTTCCTTTATGAACTGATGATCCTTGACTTCAAACATTGTCTGGCTGTACTGTAC
The DNA here is from genome assembly GCA_964387945.1 of uncultured Flavobacteriales bacterium. Classification (GTDB taxonomy): domain Bacteria; phylum Bacteroidota; class Bacteroidia; order Flavobacteriales_D; family Parvicellaceae; genus Parvicella. The sequence goes on from CAYLYX010000019.1 coordinate 1,458, forward strand.
ACTGTTGGGACCTGTAACAAACGGAAAGCTCAATACGATGAGTGTTATGCCCAGCAAAATCCCTTTTTTGACGTGTGGTTGAGGAACCTTTTCCACGAGCCGATCCATGGCGATTAGTGCGATAATCACAGCTAACGGAACAATAGCAATCAATACGCGTGGTAATCCCATGGAGTTAAAAATACCCAACCACCAAAATAACGCATGTGCCAGAAAAACAGCCAAAAAGGAACCCACAATGAGAAGGTGTTTTATGTTATTTTTTTGATCGTACTTTTGCTTGAACAGGTCGTAAACTAATTTGATTAATCCGATTCCAAGGAGTAACATTAAAGGCTTTTCAATGACATACATCAAGCGAAAAACAAAGTCAAAAGGTTTACCATTTCCGTATGGACTATCCACGTTTGCGTATGGTATATCATTGACTACCCAGAACAAGTCTTGATGATAAATTCCACCCAATAACGTGAAAAGTGCCTGTCCGGTCAATAGGAGAGGGAGCAATCGAAACCTTTTTTCAACGAGTAAGAAAAGGGCAAAAATCCCTAGTACGATGAGCCCCTCGGAACGAACCAAGGGTAAAAATGAAATCAGTAGAACAGCTGATTGTATACGTTGCTTTTGGATTAAATAGATAGCTAGGACAGTGATGAGTCCAAAAAGGTATTCAGTCAATCCAGAGAAGCCTAGTTTAAAATAGAGGGGAGCGCCCAAAAGCAGCGGGAAGACCAATAGAGGATACTTCAGTTGCAGTGTTTTGGCAATGTAGAAAGAAAAAAGCCCCGTCAATGAAATGCAGAGAACATTGAATACAATCATTCCTTTAAATCCAAAATAAGCGAAAGGAGAGCTCAGTAAGACGAATATAGGCTTCGCCCAATGATCCAAAAAGTTCTCAGGATGATCAAAGGCATAATGTGAAAAGAGAAAGTGCATCACGCTATCACCATTGTCGCCTGTTGTGTCCACCGAGAGTCCAATGAGTAACAAAAAGACAAAAGTCAATCCAGTGAGGACGAATTCAAATCTGGGTATTTTGTTGATGAGGTTAATGACTAATTTGCATTTAGATCATTTCCTTCAAAAGTAAGAACTATCAATCTATTATTGCCCAAGAATCTTTGCATCCACATAGAATACTGAATAAGTCTCAATTTCATGATCTGAGGTAAGTATTTGATCCGTTACCACTTTAAGTTTAAGTTCGAACTTATCCTTCTTAATGTACTGTTGAAGGTCAGCATTAGTAGTGGTCAAAGAGATACTCTTAGCTGAATTGTTAGGAATATTGTCAATGTAGGCGACCTTGGCTTCACTAAGCCCGTCCGCAGCAATATAGATCTCAGCAGATTTTAAGAAGTCAAAATTGCCGCTGGAAGGATTTTTTAGCGTAAGATCAAGTCGTGTTAGTTTGATTTCTTCAATCAAGTCTTTTCGAGTATCGTTAACTTCAAACTCTGTAGTCGAATTGGTTTCAATATCCGGAGAGAAAAAGTTAAGAGGTAGATTAGTTCCTGTGGATGAAGGAATCACAAAGGTCTCAGTGTAGTCAAGGTTAAACTGTGTAAACTTGTCTACCTTTTTACAATTGGTCACCACCACTAGAAGTAGCATGGAAGAAAAAAAGTATAATGATCTGATCATACATTCAAGGAATGATAGTTTGAGCAAAAAGTTGCCTATGAAAACACTAGATTACTTTTGCGCCTTTTTCATCGGATTGTCAGCACCTCCATGCTGATCTTTGAATAGCTCAAAACGGCTTGGCGTCATGGTTCGTGGCCAACTGTTGTTGTTCACATCCGTATCCGCAGTCTCTAAATTCGGATCCAGTTGAATAGAAATGATTTCTTTCTCAGACACAAAAACCTTACTGATGTTGTAATTGTCCTTACGCCAGATTTCAGCTGGGATGCGCTCTAATTCTGTTGATCCGTCCTCAAAAGTGAATTCAAGGATAATAGGCATCACAAGTCCACCCACGTTTTCAAAGTGAACCTCGTAGTAATTGCGGTCAGCTTCTAGAATTTTCTTTTCTTGAGGTGTAAGGCTTTCCATAAACTGCTCATAGGTTTTTTTATCCTCTTCAGTAACCTGGTATTGGTTGTACTTATTGTAGAAATCAATCAAAGTTGGATCTTTTTCGAGGTAGGATTTTCCAACTTTCTTGTTTTGATTTTGTGTAACATCCTTTTCCCAAAGTTCTTTTTCTTCCTGCTCTTTAATTTTGTTCTCAATGGCAGGGTTTTTTGAATTGAGCTTAAAGAACTTTACATCTGAGATGGAAATATCCACGTGATCATTCGTAAAGAACCACCCTCTCCAAAACCAATCCAAATCCACAGCGCTGGCATCCTCCATGGTGCGGAAAAAGTCTGCTGGGGTAGGGTGCTTGAACATCCATCTTTGAGAATACGTCTTAAAAGCATAGTCAAAAAGTTCGCGACCCATCACGGTTTCTCTCAAGATGTTTAACGCAGTAGCTGGTTTCCCATAAGCGTTTGGACCAAACTGCCAGATGGACTCACTATTGGTCATAATGGGAGAGATAAAACTTTTGTCTCCTGCCATGTAATCTACAATTTGATGAGCAGGTCCTCTTCGGCTTGGGTAGTTTTTGTCCCATTCTTTCTCTGTGAGGAATTGCAAAAAAGTGTTCAACCCTTCATCCATCCACGTCCACTGTCTTTCATCTGAGTTTACAATCATAGGAAAGTAGTTATGACCTACCTCATGGATGATCACACTGATCATACCATACTTTGTTCGCTCAGAATAGGTACCATCCTCATCTGGACGACCACCGTTGAAACAGATCATTGGATACTCCATTCCGATCCGATGTGTATGAACGCTGATTGCTACCGGGTAAGGGTAGTCAAAAGTATGCTTAGAGTAGGTTCTTAGCGTTTGAGCAACAGCTTTCGTGCTGTACTGTTCCCATAACGGATTTCCTTCTTTGGGATACAAAGACATGGCTAAAACGTCTTTCGTTTCCTGTTTCACGATCATCGCATCCCAGATAAATTTCTTGCTAGAAGCAAATGCGAAATCTCTTACATTTTCGGCTTTGTAAACCCATGTTTTCGTTCCATTAGCTTTTGATTTTTCGTTCTTAGTAGCTTCTTTTTCTGTGACGATAAATACGGGCTGAACTTCTTCTTTTTTAGCTTTTTCTAAACGATTCAACTGCTCCGTTGTTAAAATATCTTTTGCATTCTGCAGTTCACCAGTTGCAGCTACCATGTGATTAGACGGAACGGTAAGGTGTACTTCATAATCGCCAAAAGGCAGAGTGAATTCACCAGCTCCGAGGAACTGTTTGTTTTGCCAACCTACTTCATCGTTGTAAACACACATTCTGGGGTAAAACTGTGCGATGGTATACAAGTAGTTGTCATCTTCCTCAAAATACTCGTATCCTGATCTACCACCCAACTTCATTCTATCATTAATGTTGTACCACCAGTCCATGTTAAACGTCACGGATTCTCCCGGAGCTAATGTTTTTTCCAGATCAATGCGCATCATGGTTTTGTTGATCACATAAGGAAGTTCATTTCCTTGATCATTGGTCACTTTTTCGATTTTAAACCCTCCATCAAAATTTTCAGCATTGTCCATTCGAGTGAGTGTCCAGAATCCCATCTCTTCCATCGTTCCAGTTCTTATTTTGTAGGAATCAGAACTATTGGCCCTCATGTTTTGATCCAGTTGAATCCAAATGTAATCCAGCGCATCTGGAGAGGCATTGTGATAGGTGATTTTCTCCTTACCCGAAATCTGCTGTTTATCATCGTTGAGCGTGATTTCCATAAAGTAGTCGGCACGGTTTTGATAGTACTGATGACCAGGAGCACCACTTCCCGACCGATAAACATTTGGAGTAGCAAGCTCTTCATGAAGTTGCTTGAATTTATTGTTATTGTATTCATTTTGTCCGTAAACAACAACGCCACAAAGCAGGATAATTATTCCAACTATTCTATTCATTACAATTAAATTTTTCCGGTGAATGGTTTTTCGTAAAAACATAGCTTCTCTCACAGTTTGCTGTTTTGAAATGCGTTACGTTTTGTTGCATGGCAAACAACTCCGTGAGTATTTTGTTTTCGTATTCAAATGTTTCTTGGGGAGCTTTGAACTGAAAGTAGATCCAAAGGTCATCGTTAACCTCAAGTTCAAAACCGATATATTCCAAATCAACGTACTTCCCATCAACTCTAATGTTGATCTTGGAAGTAATATATTTTTTTAGTAGCTGATTATGCTGGTGAACTTGCGAAGTGTTATCCAGATCAAAAGCCTTGGCATAACTCACGCGAATGGCATTTTCCATATCGTGAGCAGTAACTTTCATTTCGCATTCCATCATTTGATTAGACGCATTGTAGTTACCGCGAGTAACACTCATGTAAAATTCATGAGACCATGCGGTAACTGTGCAAAGTAGGAGAAATACGATATTTAACAAGAATTTTGCCATCCGATTTGAGAGCCACGAATATACTCATATCTTCGCAAAGAGTTATGAAAATTGGTACAATCGGTAATAAATACTAGAAAGGGTTCAAAAAAATATGTTTAAACATTGGTCAAAATAAAATGAAGTTGTACATTTGCAGCCCTAAATAATTTAAGACGCGAGAAAAATGAGAAAAGATATACACCCAGATAATTATCGTCTAGTTGTTTTTAAAGACATGTCAAATGAGTATTCATTCTTGACAAAAAGTTGTGCTCCTTCAAAGGAAACAATCTCTTGGGAAGACGGAAACGAGTATCCTTTGGTTAAACTCGATATCTCACACATGTCGCATCCTTTCTTTACTGGTAAGCAGAAATTAGTGGATACTGCCGGTAGAATTGACAAGTTCAACAGCAGATACAAAAGAAATAAATAATCACTGGATTAATTATTACATTACTTATATTGAAACCCATTCGGCATTAGTCGGATGGGTTTTTTGTTTAGATTTGTAGGGTATCATCACCTTAAGATTATGGCTACAGTTCTTTTTGACGGATTAGGTCACACCAGCTTACAACCCCTTACCCTTACGCGCCCTGTTTCTTACTTGAGAGTAGGGATTTTGACGATTAAAGAAAAATGGGAGAAGCTGTTAGACGAGGAGGTAAGTGTTCGAACTAAGGATTACCTGTCTCAAAAATTTGCAGGAAACGATGAAGAAGCAGTCCTAGGAATTGTTGCTGGGTTATTGCCAACCGCAGACTTGGTGGAGTACATCAAAAATCTGAAGGATGGACAAATCTTGATGAAAGATGGGGAGGTACTCGCCTTAAAACCTTTGCCTGCCGCAGCAGCTAATATGGAAAAGGTGTTAAAAGGAAGTACGCGCTTGGAGTACGATCAGGAAGTGTCAATCGTTAAGCGTCCGTGGGATATTTTTAGACTGAATGGTCAGGAACTAGCAGCTGATTTTGCACTATTGACAGAAGGAAGAGAGTCGCAAGAATTGCATCCCTCAAATACCTTAATCGGAGAAGAAACAAATCTATTTATTGAAGAAGGAGCAGAAGTCTATGCTTCGATTTTCAATGTTGAAGACGGCCCGCTTTATATCGGTAAGGATGCGAAGATCCTTGAAGGTTGTATGGTAAGAGGTGGATTAGCCTTGTGCGATCATGCAGTACTGAAGATGGGAGCAAAAATCTACGGGCCAACAACCGTAGGACCTCACAGTAAAGTGGGAGGCGAAGTTGGTAATTCAGTGATCTTAGGGTACAGTAATAAAGGACATGATGGTTACCTTGGAAATAGTGTGCTGGGAGAGTGGTGTAATCTGGGAGCCGACACAAATACATCGAATCTGAAAAATAATTACTCCAATGTTAGAGCTTATTCCTACTTAGAAAAGGACTACATCGAAACGGAACAGCAGTTCTGTGGTCTCATCATGGGAGATCATTCGAAAAGTAGTATTAACAGTATGTTTAATACGGGTACTGTGGTTGGAGTTTGTGCTAATATCTTTGATGGAGGTTTTCCTCCCAAATTCATTCCCTCCTTTTCTTGGGGGGGGAAGGCAGGATTCACGCAATTTAAAATGGAAAAGGCCTTTGAAGTTGCTGAGCGTGTAATGGCGCGCAGAAGCATTGACTTTACAGAAGAGGATCAGAAAATTTTGGAAGTAATTGCGGGGTGATGTTATTCTAGCGGATGCCAGATAGAATTGTCAGGATACTCAGCCGTTAGCATTTCTAGTAGCATGAAGATGTACTCATGGTCTTTCATTCCACTTTCATCAATCATTTGTTGAAACGCTGGCTCGGCAAAGGCAAATAAGGAAATTAAGTCCAATGTCCATTTGTTATTTTCTTTTTTGAAATTCATGCAAAAAGGAGTGACTTGCCCTCCTACAATCATCTGACCTTTTGCTAGATCATTATCAATTGTAATTTCTCCAATATCCTGGTTATTGATCCCTTCGTTTCCGACAAGTCCATTGTCGATACCATAAATAAAGAGACTTTTACCATCAAAAGATTGGATCTTGTCTGTAGGTACTTTGTGCCGCAGCGTGAAGATCATTAGTTTATCAAACAACCTCATGGATTCAATTTCGACCGAATCTGCATAAACTACATAATCAGACATATTATGGAAATAGGCAATTGTGTTCTCAGAAACAAGGTTTACTGCAGTTTCGCCATCCGCGTTTAATGCTGAAAGTTTATAATTGTTATAGGAGGCTCGAATCATATCGGCTTCTTTGTTTGATTCAGAATTATCCTTGTCATTTGGAGCGCAGGCGATAAGTAAAAATGATATTGAAACGAGAAATAGGTTTTTCATGTTGTGATGAGTTGGATTAACCAATTATTATCAGTTCCAAATATAGTGATATAGCTTCCAAATTATCTATCCCTACTATCCAAAATAATTGTCACAGGTCCGTCATTTACTAAACTCACTTGCATCATGGCGCCAAATTCTCCAGTAGCTACTTTTTCTTCTCCCATCACTTCCTTAAGGTCTGTAACAAACTTTTCATACAAAGGAATAGCAATTTCAGGTGAAGCTGAACGCGTATAGCTGGGACGTGTTCCTTTTTTTGTTTTGGCGTGTAAAGTGAATTGAGAAACTACCAAAATTGCACCATCAACATCCTGCACCGAGTGATTCATTTTTCCTTCTTCATCACTAAAGATGCGCAGTTGTGTAGTTTTTTTGATCAGGTAATCGATGTCTTCTTGTTCGTCTTCGTGCGTAATACCCAGTAAAATCAGCAATCCATTATTTATCGAACCTACTGTTTGTTGGTCAATTTCAACACTTGCTTCTGAAACTCGTTGTATAACTAGGCGCATAATTTATCCGTAACTATTCGTTCTCCAATGATTTTCATCTTCTTCTAACATCATGGCGAGGTAATTATTGTAGCGCTCTACTGCAATTTCACCTTCTTCCACAGCTGCTTTTACGGCACAATGTGGTTCGTCAATGTGCTTGCAGTTGCTGAACTTACATTCAGGAAGTAACTCCATCATTTCTTTGAAGTAATGATTGAGTTCTTCTTTTTCGATGTCTATTATCCCAAAACCTTTAATCCCTGGAGTATCAATGATGTCGCCTCCAAAAGAAAGGGGGAACATCTCCGCAAAAGTGGTGGTGTGTTTACCTTTATAATGAGATTCGGAGATGTCACCGACCTTGGTTTCAATACTTTCGTCAATAGCATTGATTAGTGATGATTTACCTGCTCCACTATGTCCAGAAAGCAGTGTGGTTTTATCTTTCAGTAACTCACGAATTTCCTCTACTCCTTGATAGGTAACGGCAGACGATAAGATACATTTATACCCAATGAGAGAATAGACAGCTACCCAGTACTCGAGTTCTTCTTTTTCCTCTTCCGAAAGTAAGTCGCATTTATTGAAAACCAGAATGGTTTCAATACCGTAAGCAGCAGTACTTACCAGAAATCGATCGATAAAACCTGAGGAAGTTCGAGGGTTAGCTAGCGTGACCACAAGTACAGCATAATCAATATTTGCACCGATAATATGTGCTTGTTTAGACAGGTTAACCGATTTCCGAATTACGTAGTTCTTTCGGTCTTCAATTTCAGAAATGACAAATTCGTTGTTATCTCCCTCTCGATATCTGACCCAGTCACCAACAGCGATAGGATTAGTGGTTTTGATGCCTTTGATTCGGAATTTACCCTTAATCCGTGCATCCACCAGTTCTCCTGATTCATTCCTCAGAATGTACCAGCTTCCTGTGCTTCGCATGACTTGTCCTCTATGTAATTCAGAACTCACAGAACAAAGATAGGTATCATATTTGTACCCTTTTTAATCAATTGTATTATAAGAAGTATGAAAAAGTCTTTTTTGCTCGTTTTTGCCTGCCTGGTGACAGTTATTTCCTTTGCACAAAACTTTCATGATGTGCAAAAAATGGCAGTAAATGATCGACCTCCAATGGATGATTATCGCTATGATTTTCCATGGCTGACTGATTATAAATTGGAAAATACGATTATCAATCGGATTCGAGTACCTTATGGTTATGAGCGGTATACCCATGAAATTGGAACTTTTGGTCATTGGTTGCAGCACTTACCACTGAAATCCGGAAATCCAAAAGTCTATTTGTATAGTGGTGATCCCAAATGGAACCAAACGGCTCATTGCTATGTGGTAGATATCGAAACGGGAACGAAAGACCTACAACAATGTGCGGATGCTTTGATGAGATTGAGAGCTGAGTATCTCTATAGTAATGGTCAACAGGATGAGATTCATTTTCAGTATACTAATGGAGCGGAAGTGAGGTATAGTAAATGGAAGGCTGGGTATATGCCAGTACCGCAAAGTGGTGGAACGGTCAAATGGGTTACATCATCCAAGGCGGGATCGGGTTATAAAAAGTTCAAAGATTACCTTATTCAGGTTTATAATTATGCTGGGACGCACTCTTTAGATAAAGAATTGCCACGTAAGGATTTTGACGCAATGGAGCCCGGAGATATTATTATTGAGGGTGGTTTTCCCGGACATGGAATTATTGTGGTAGATATGGCAAGAAATCGAAAAACGGGTAAGAAGGTTTTCCTTTTAGCTCAAAGTTATATGCCGGCTCAGGATATTCAGATTTTGAGAAATCCAAACAACAGCAAATTAAGTCCGTGGTATAGTTTGGGCGAGATTGATTACATTCTGGATACACCCGAATGGGAATTTGACACAGATGATCTAAGAACCTGGAATTAGCCCTTAAGAATGTCTCGCATGATCTTTAAATGATGATACGTATGCGTATAAACAAAACGTAAGGTCTTTTTTTTGTTGAGGTGTCCAAACAACGGATGAATAAAAAACTGATTAGACTCAATGCCCCGAAGTTTTTTGAGACCTTCTCTAGCTTCCTTCAATTGAAGTGTTAACTCATACTCACTGGTTGTGTCGGCTACAACAGCTTTCGGTGCTTTGCCCTTTCCTCTTGGAAACCATTTTAAACCAATCGTAACAAAACCAGCCATGTTGAACTCAGGCTTATAATCTTTTGGATCACTCTTGGGAGTTACCTTACACACCGCATTGATCACTTTGAGAGCATGATCCATTTGCCAGCCAATGCTTTTTTTGGAGATGGCAGGGACAATTTTCTCGTGATGTTGAATCAACGATTCCAGTTCGGGAAGTAAGTCCTCTGTTTTTTTTGCCATGTTTAAAACATTAGCAATTTTCTCCTTCCGCAGTTCGCTTTTGCCAAGTAAGCAAAATCAAGGTTCGCTTCAAACACTAATTGTACAAACAAAGGATGCGAGGCACTAGAAGTAGGCGCTGCAGAACCACTAAACTGAGAATAGGTTACATAATGTTCTCCAAAAGGATATCCCTGTGAAGGTGCATTACCATTGTTGATTAAATCAGAAAACATGTACGACAAGCGAAGTCCTCCAGTTATTCCAAAATTATCTGTTCCCAAAAAATAGGCGCCAAAACCAAGGGTAAGACCGTACTGAAGTTTGTTGATGTCCTCCATGCCAAAGTTGGTGTCCGTTCCCCCAGAATAAAAAGAATCGCCACGACTTACCGAACGAACATTTGATAGAATAGGACCGACTTCAAAGTATTTTCCGTCCTTATTGTTTCGGTATTGCAACATAAAATCAAAGCTTCGGTAGCTAATGGAAGAACTGTAGTTGTTTACGTCTGTAGATACCGTATCTAGCAACATGCTATAGCCAAAATTTTGCTTCATCCCACCAACCATAAAGTCAAAAGTAACCTCGTGGTTCATGTTGAAGTTTAAGCCCAACTTTCCTCCAAAAGTTCCATTAGCAGTGAATTCATGGTTGTATCGGCTGTCGTCAAATACTTTTTGATTGAACAAAAAAGTAGGACCCCATCCTCCTTTTATTCCGATATCTACCCAACCCTGTGACCAGAAAACATTAACACTAGAAAATAAGGTAAGGATGAGAACTAGTTTCTTCATTTTAGTATCTTTGAGATGAGATACAAAAGTAAGGTAATCTCGGTTTTAATTTTTGGATTAACTAAAAAAATGGTAAAATGACATTATTGAAGGGTAAAGTAGCCATTATAACGGGCGCAACAAGAGGTATTGGAAAGGGAATTGCAAAAAAATTCGCAGAGCAGGGGGCAGACATTGCGTTTACTTATGTGTCTAGTGGATCGGCTGCAGAAGAGGTCGAAAAAGAACTTACGTCTTTAGGGGTAAAAGCAAAAGGTTATCAGTCCAATGCAGGTGAAATGAAAAGTGCGGAAGAGTTGATAGCTAACGTTCTTGAGGACTTTGGAAACATTGATATTGTTGTGAACAATGCCGGGATTACGAAAGATGGCTTGCTGATGCGCATGAGTGAGGAAAATTGGGACGATGTAATCGATATCAATATGAAATCGGTTTTCAACATGACCAAGGCTACACTCAGAACTTTCCTAAAGAATAAGAATGGAGTGTTTATTAACTTGAGTTCAGTAGTAGGTGTACAAGGAAATGCAGGACAAAGCAATTATGCGGCTTCTAAAGCTGGGATTATTGGTTTTACGAAGTCTGTAGCACAAGAACTTGGGAGTAGAAATATCAGAAGTAATGCCATTGCGCCAGGTTTTATTGCGACTGAAATGACGGGTAAACTGGATGAGAAAGTAGTGGAAGGTTGGTTAGAAAATATTCCGTTGAAAAGAGCAGGTACTCCAGAAGATGTGGCGAATACGGCTTTGTTTTTAGCTTCTGATATGGGAGCTTATGTAAACGGTCAGGTATTGAGCGTTTGTGGTGGAATGATGACCTAAGCCTTTCTGACAGTAAGACCTTTTGAAGCACGTTTGTTAGGAAGAAAGGTTTGTAGGGCTACTTAAGTTTTTACGTCATATCAATTTGAACATAACTTTTACATACCCTTCATGGTTGATCCTGTTTTGCGTCCTTGCAGGGGTGCTCTACAGCGTCATCTTCTATAGAAAAGATAAAGCGCTCAACGAAACACCTCAGTGGCTCATTTATGTGATGTCTATCGCTCGGTTTTTAGTGGTGACGGCTATGGGAGTGCTTTTGCTCAAACCTCTCATTCAGAGTGAAACGCAAAAGGTCGAAAAACCCATTGTTGTAGTTGCGCTTGATAATTCCGAAAGCGTCTTGTTCAATAAGGATAGTACGTTTTACAGAACAAGTTTTCCAGAAAAATTATTGACACTCAAAAATGCCCTCTCTGAAGATTATCAGGTTGAGGTCGTTTCTTTTGGTGATCAAATTCAAGACACGTTACTATTTGGCTACACCGATAAGCAAACGGACTTATCCATGTTGATGGACGAGATCGAAGCAAAATACTTTGGTAGGAATCTCGGAGCAGTCATTTTAGCTGGCGATGGTTTGTATAACAAAGGCTTAAATCCGCTTTACGCCAATCAATTTGTGAATGCCACTACGTTTTACACTATTGCTTTAGGAGATACGAATAAAAAGAAAGACTTAGCAATTGGTAATGTTGCCAGTAATAAATTGGCCTACCTCGGCAATGATTTTCCAATAGAAGTGGTGGTCAATGCCGATTATCTGAAAGGACAAACCCTTGTCGCTTCTATTACTCGAAATGGAAAGGAATTAGCTACTCAGCAGAAGATGATATCCGCAGATAATGAAGTCATTACATTGCCATTTAAAATTGAGGCAGATAAAGCTGGTAAACAGTTATATACAGTAGAACTAAAGGGGATTGAAGACGAGTTTACATTACTCAACAACACGCAAGAAGTATTTATCGAAGTACTAGACAACAAACAGGAAATCCTGATTGTAACAGCTGCTCCTCATCCAGATGTGGCGGCTATTAAATATGCGATTGAGAAAAACATCAACTACCAAGTAAAAGTTCTTCCTATTGGAGATTATTCTGGAGGATTGGAACAATATAATCTGGTTGTACTTCATCAGGTTCCTAGCTTGAATGGAGGGGAACAGAAGCTGATGAACGACATCAAAAAAGAGAAAATTCCCGTCCTATACTTTGTTGGAGGTCAATCCAATTATGCTGCGTTTAATCAACTCAAAACCGGGCTAACCCTTATGGGGCCCAATGGAAGTACAGATGCGAAACCAGCTGTCAATACAGGGTTTAGTAATTTTACCGTTGAAGAAAATATTCTAGACCTGCTTCCTAATTTACCACCCGTTCAAATTCCTTTTGCCAGTGATTATCAGATTACCAATGCTGTGAACGTTTTGTTCTATCAGAAAATAGGAAATACCACGACCAACTTCCCATTAATGGGTTTCAACCCAAGTGGTGATCAAAAAGTTGGCTTTATGCTAGGTGAAGGAATTTGGCGTTGGAAATTTCAGGATTACATTAAGAATAACAGTAATGCAGGTTTTGAGTCGTTGATTTCTAAAATGGTTCAATATTTGGCGGTTAAGGAAGATAAAAGTAAGTTTCGCGTTTATGCAGAAAGCGAATACCTCGAAAATGAAAAGGTAGTTTTTAATGCAGAGCTGTATAATGACATTTATGAATTGGTAAACGATGCAGAAGTGAACTTAATCATTACCGATGCAGAGGGGGAGGAGTTGCCCACCAAAACGTTCTCCAAAGCTGGTCAAAGTTACCGATTGGATGCAGGAGTTTTTAGTCCCGGAAAGTATAGTTACAAAGCAATTACCTCTTATGATGGTACTAACTATGAAGTAGAAGGAGAATTTGTGATCAAGGCGCTGAAAGTAGAGTATTTGAATACGGTGGCTGACCATCAGTTGCTTTTCAGCCTTTCAGAGAAAACGGGAGGAAAAATGTACGACAAAGAAGACTTTCAGCAAATTTTGAGCGATATCAAAGCGAATAACAAAATTGCGTCTATCAGTTATGTAAATCAGGAGTTGACGGATGTAATTAAACTTCCTTGGATCATTATCCTTCTGATGACTTTACTTTCTTTAGAGTGGTTTTTGCGAAAGAGATATGGAGCCTACTAACCAATAGCTTAACTTTAGCCCTATATTATACCCTAAATGAAAATATACCTACTTACTCGAAATGCAGGACTTTATTCTTCCAGAAGAATTCTGGAAGCAGGACGTTACAGAGGTCATGATATTCGCCCCATGGATTATCGAAACACTTCGCTTGTTTTAGAAAAGGGAAAAAGCAGAATTGTTTATAACAATGGTACGCTGGCGTTGCCAGATGCCATCATTCCTAGAGTGGGGGCTTCACATACCTTGTACGGAGCTGCTGTGGTGCGTCAGTTTCAAATGTTAAACGTTATTACAGCAGTAGATTCAGATGCATTACTCCGATCAAGAGATAAGTTTAAGTGCTTACAGTTGTTGAGTATGTATGGTGTAAACATGCCCATTACTGGATTTGCAGGCTCCAATAATAATTCAGATGATTTAATCAAGGCGGTAGGAAATGCTCCGCTGGTGCTGAAATTATTGGAAGGAACACAGGGACTAGGTGTATTGTTGCAAGATACAGACAAGGGAGCAAAATCGGTATTGGAGGCATTTAGTCAGGTGGAAGCAAGAATGATGGTGCAGCAGTACATTAAAGAATCTGCTGGAACAGACATTCGAGCGATCGTAGTAGGAGGAAAAGTCGTTGCGGCCATGAAACGTGTAGCTCCTGAAGGAGAATTTAGAAGTAACATTCATCGCGGAGGTAAAGGAGTGAAAATTGATCTTTCTTACCAAGAAGAGCATTTGGCATTGCAATCTGCAGAAGCTCTCGGACTTGGAGTGGCAGGAGTCGATATGTTGATATCAGACGATGGTCCTAAAGTTATCGAAGTTAACTCTTCTCCAGGACTAGAAGGTGTAGAAGGATGTACGCGACTTGATATTGCCAAAGAAATCATAATCTATCTTGAAAATGAACTCAAACAAAGTAAATAACATCATGAATATCAACGGTACCGAAATCCTGCAAGGGAAGCATGCTACCGTTAAAATTAAAGTAGGATCACTTCCGTCTGGCACCAGTATCAACTTGTTTGCTCACGTTTACAGAAGTAAGAATCCTGGACCCACCATGCTGGTGTTGGGAGGAGTTCATGGAGATGAGGTAAACGGTGTTGAAATTGTGAGAAGAGCGGTTAAAGTAGGTTACTTTGACCATTTAAAGCATGGAAATGTCATTGCAGTTCCTTTGTTGAACATTTATGGTTTCATCAATTTTTCGAGGGATTTACCCGATGGAAAAGATGTGAATCGAAGTTTTCCCGGAACTTCACGAGGGTCACTGGCTTCAAAAGTAGCTTATACGTTGACCAAGCATATTTTACCTTTGGTAGATTTTGGGTTGGATTTTCATACGGGAGGCAAAAGTATCCATAACTACCCGCAGATTCGTGTGAGTAAGAACGATAAGGATGCTTATATGTTGGCCGAACTTTTCGGAGCCCCCTTTATTGTAAAAAGTAACCTGATCAATAAGTCGCTCCGAAAAGAATGTAGTAAAAGAGGAATTCCCATGTTAGTTTACGAAGGTGGAGAATCTCTTCGGTTAGACTCTTTTGCCATTCAGGAAGGATTGAATGGGATTCAACGAGTAATGAGTAGCCTTGGAATGGTTGAAAAACAACAGTTAGCTCCCAAAGATCCAGTTATTTTAGAAAAGAATAAATGGTTAAGAGCAGGACAGTCTGGAATTTTAATTTCTTACAAAAAAGCAGGAGACTATGTGAAGAAGGGAGAGGTGTTGGGACATTTAACTGACCCTTATGGTGTGCATGAGTCTAAAGTGAAATCACCGTATTCTGGCTATATTTACGGTCACAATAATATGCCAGTAGTTCATAAGGGTGACGCAATTTATCACATAGGTTTTGAGTAGTAATTGAGCGTATTCTTTTCTAATCTATGGAAAGAATGAATGGAAACCTTTCGAATCGCATTCATGATTTGGGTAAGAAAGTCTAGTACGCATGCTCTGACCTGTTATCAATAAAGGCAAGTAGTTCAACGTTGTCATTTTTTATTTGATAGATCAACGATGTTTGGCTTGAAACTGTACATTTTCTAAGTCCAAATACCTGAGAAGGAGGACAATGTTCATTGAACTTTTTTATTCGCTTCAATAGATTCGATACAAGCTGCTCAAACTCTTCGACTTCTTTTGCTGTCCATGTTTCAAAAATATGGGTAATAATAGCAAGATAAGTTTCTTCTGCTTTGGGAGTCCACTTAATGGTATTTACCATTACTTATCGACTTAAAAGTTGATCTACTTTTGCTTTCACGGAGCCGTATTCAACAAACTCCCCTCGATCCGCCTGCATTTTTGCTTCAAGGATTTCTTTTTTCTGATGCTCGGATAACTCTTCCCACCAATCATTGGCACCAGAACTATAGCTCATCGCAATCGCATGCATACGATTAATCAGAACTTCATCACCAGAATTGATGATTTGATTTAGAACCTTTATTTTCTCCTCAGTGCTCATGTAACAAATATAACGGATAATACATTAGAAAGTTTCGCTAACGATCAAAATCCCTGAATGCCAAACATATTCTGGTTATATTTACGGTCGCAATAATATGCCCGTAATTCATAAGGGTGACGCAATTTATCACATAGGTTTTGAGTAAGTACAGAACAGGATCAAAAAGACATAAAGTACCGCAATGGAAAAAAGATATTGCCTACGATGCGGAGTTTCAAGCGTTTCTTGAAAAGTTTCTGACGGAAGACCGAATGGAAATCATGAAAAAGACGCTGGATAACCGAACGCGTCATATTACCATTGCGATTGAAGATATTTATCATCCACATAATGCAAGTGCTGTGGTAAGAACATGCGACTGTTTTGGTATTCAGGATGTTCATATCATTGAGAACAGAAATAAGTACCGTATGAATCCCAAAGTTGCTTTGGGCAGCGGTCAGTGGGTAAATATTATCAAACACAAAGAGCATGAACATAATTCTGAGGCCTGTGTACAGCATCTTAAAGCAAAAGGATATAAGGTGATCGCCACCACTCCTCATACCAATGAAGTTAGCCTCTATGATTTACCATTGGATGAACCTGTAGCTTTGATTTTTGGAAATGAAAAAGATGGTATTTCTGATGCAGTCAGAGCGCAAGCCGATGGATTCATGAAGATTCCAATGTATGGTTTTGCGGAAAGCTTTAATATTTCGGTGAGCGCAGCCATTTGTTTGTCTGTATTAACTGAGAAGTTGAGACAAACAACGATCAACTGGCAGCTTTCGGAAGAAGAGAAGAAAATGATTCTCTTTGATTGGACAAAACATAAGGTGGGGACAATAGAAAAGTACCTTCATGAGTTCAAAAGAATACAAAATCAGGAATGAAGCCGATCCATTTGATTGTACATACCACCCATTACCGAAAAGGAAGTGAGCAGTTTGCCGTTATTGCTCAGACGATGTTTTCGGAACTTCAAGAGAAGTTTCCTGAGGATGAAGTACGTATGGAATCCATTCATGGAAAAAAGGACTTGGTCGCTATTTTTAAGGAAACTGTGCAAAGCGGAGGCAAAATTAAAGCCTATCATTTTATAGGTCATTCGGGAATGTACGGACCGATGTACGGAACAGTTGAATATCCAGAGCAGTTTAGTCCCTTTGAAATAGAACAGCTTGATATTCCATTTACGGAGGATGGAGAGGCGTATTTCCACTGCTGCCGATCCGCAAGATGGTTTGCACCCTATTTTTCTAGTGTCCAACACGTTACGGCTTATGGTTACCACAACTACACCACTTTCTCTAAGTCTAAAGAAAAATTCAAACGAATAGGCAAAAACGAGCCTCCCATGTATGCGGTGGGGTGTGAAGGATTGAAGTCGCATGGATGGATTGGTGCTTTTAAGAAGAATATTCTTGGATTAGGGATGGAGGAACTGAAGAAGTTTGAGTACGAGCCAGAAGAGGTAGATCGAACGTACAATAACGTAGCGCATTTGTACGATGCCGTATTTCAGGACATTAAGGTACGGGAAGATGAATGGCAGTGGATTCAAAAACACTTTCCGATGAATAAATCGGTTGACGTATTGGATATTGGTTGTGGAAATGGTGCTTTATTGAAAGAACTAGCTCCTAACATAAAAAGCGGAGTGGGCGTAGATTTGTCTGAAGCCTTACTCAAATTTGCCAAAAAGAACAACGAAGATCATGCGCATATTTCATTTCAACAGGTTACTGGTCCCAATTTACCCATTGCAGATCAAAGCGTGGATGTCATCATTTCGATGCTTTCTTTTCGCTATCTCGATTGGGATCCGTTGATGGATGAAATCAAACGAGTGTTGCGACCTGGAGGTAGGGTTTTGATTCTTGATATGATTGCTGTTCCGGCCAAACCCATTCAGTATCCGCGATTAGTTTTGGATAAGTTTAAGCAAAAAGCACAGTTAAAACGTTATCCTGAATTCGCGAAAGCATTAGCTGAATTGGTTTCTCATCCCGATTGGAAAAAAATGCTGAAATACAATCCCATTCGTGCGGAACATGAAATGAAATGGTACTTGGAAAGTCGTTTTCCGGGAAGAAAAATTGAGAAAATCAACGTAGGTTTTCATTCGTCTATCATCGCCTTTGATTCAGGAGATATAGATAACATTCAGGACATTCAATTGAGTTATCCGTGAGTTCTAAAGTAGGAATATGCGATTGGGGGATTGGAGGATTAGGCGTTTATAAAGCGCTTCGAGCGGCTGGCTCTACCGCAGATATTGTGTACTTTTCTGATGCAGGCTACACCCCTTACGGAAAAGTTCCTAAAGATGAACTAGCTCAACGCTGGCATGAAGTCAAGAACTTTCTAACCCGCCAAGGTGCTGAGCAGATCATTGTTGCCTGTAATGCACTGAGTACGGTTGTAGAACCACAGGATGGTGTCATTACCATTGCAACAGCCGTTCAAAAAAAACTGGATCAGTTAAAAAAAGAAAGAGTCGCCATTATTGGAGGGCATCGAACGATTGAGAGCGGGATTTATGATTTGGGTTATGAGCAGCATGTGGGACAGGTGGCACAACCGCTTTCTGCATTGGTCGAAAAAGGTGTTATCGAAGGAAAAGAGGTTGAACGAACGATTAAGGAGATTATGAATCCCATCCAAGAAGTGGAATACGTGCTAATGGCATGCACGCATTATCCAGTACTAAAACCTATTTTTGAAAAGCTATATCCCAAAATTGGATTTGTAGACCCAGTTGTTGAGTTGATGGAAAATCTACAATTGCCGAAAGAGGGTAGTGCAGCAACTTCTTTTTTTACTTCAGGTTCAACGGAGGAGATGAAATTGGTTGCTAAAACGGCATTCGAGGTTGATTTAGATCAAGCCTATAACGCATTAGATAAATAGCTCCATTCGGATATTGCATCGTTCGTATGGCGTATCTTCAGGAACTGGAATCTCTTTAAAGCCCACTTTGTGATAAAGGCTAATCGCAGGCGTCAAAGATCGGTTTGAATCCAGAAAAACACGATCAATTTGGTTTTCTCCTGCAAAATTGATGGCATAATACATTAATTTTTGTCCAATACGAAGCCCTTTATATTTCTCTGTAACTGCCATTTTTGAAAGTTCGTAACCATCTTGTTCTCGGTTAATGAGTGCCACCGTTCCGACCACTTCATTATCAATCATTGCCATAAAAATATAGCCTCCCTTGCTGATGATGTATTGATTGGGCTTGGTCAACACTTCTCGATCATAATCTTCGATGTAGAAATATTTCTCTAGCCATTCAAAGTTGAGCTGTGTAAAATCAGCTGTGTGTTGCTCTTCAAAGGGTACTATTTTTACAATAGGTCTTTTCATTGATTCAACTCCTTATGCGAACCATCACAATTGGGCATTCGTTTGGAAAGCCCACAGACACAATCGTTCATACCTTTGCCCATCAGAATTCTACCTTCATACTTTTTTATTCGGTTTTCTCGGGTTTTGGCTTGCTTTCCCTGATTAAAAAAAATCAAATACGCCCGTTGACGTCCTGGTGTTAGTCCCTCAAATGCAGTCTTGAATTTTTCGTCCTGATCCATTTTGTTTTGAAGTTCTTCTGGAAAATCGAGTTCGTTGGGATCAGCTGTATCTACTTTAAGACCAGCTTTTTCTACTTCAATGGCTTCAAAAACATAGGATTTAACTAATGCTTCGTCTATGTCCGTTTCCGAATCCTTTTTGAATTTCATCATCCTAACCGTCCTTGAGTTTTCTCCGGGAGCTTCTAGCAAACCGTCTTCATCTTTCAAGAAGACACCCTTAAAAAAACTAAGTGTACAGAAATCTTTGAAGTGTGTAAGAATTAGAATGTTCTTTCCCTTAAACGTATAGCAAGGCTGTTTCCACTTAAACTCTTCTTCTAAACCGCAGTCCAAAAGAAGAACTCTCAATTGTTCAAGCTCAGTTTGCCATACTTCGGATGAAGAGATAAATGACGTAACGTTTGGGTTCATAATTTCAGGTTTCGATAAGCGCGTGAATCGCCCTTCAAAAATAGCACACAATTTGTATCTCGTGCAACAATTCCTATTTTAAAGCGTTGAGTATATTTGCAGGCTTAAATGAGAAAACTAACACTCATACTATTGTTATTGTCGGTTACGATGGTTGGCTTTTCACAAAAAAAGCGAAAACCTAGTCGTGTGCCCATTCAAAACCTTCAAAACTTCGATAAACAGAAGTTCCACTTTGGGTTTATCCTTGGGTATAACTCAGCCGACTTTTTTACTGACGTCAAGCCGAATACTTTTCAGTCCGATTCCTTGATCAACTTAACGGTTGATTCTAAACCAGGGTTTAACCTAGGGATTGTAACTTCATGGGATTGGTCTCCGATGTTTAAACTCCGGTTCTTGCCAACGCTATCCTTTCAGGAGCGTTCCATGAACTTTAATTTTTTCACGGAGCCCGACACAAATCAGTATTGGACAAAGTCCGTGCAATCGACTTACCTTGATTTTCCGTTGCTATTGAAGATGCGAACGCAACGGATCAATAACTTCGCAGCCTACATCGTAGCTGGAGGGCGTTTTGGTATTGATATGCAGAGCAACAATAAAGTTGACAACGACAATGCCTCCCCAAGTGATCAGGTCATTAAACTTACTAAACCAGATTACGGACTGGAAGTAGGCGGTGGGTTTGACTTCTTCTTGCAGTACTTTAAGTTTGGGATCGAACTCAAAATGGGAACAGGTTTTAAAAACATACTCATTCAGGAAAATACCATCTTTACTTCCCCCATTGAATCCATTCGAAGTAAAGTCTGGACGGTATCACTCACCTTTGAAGGTTAGATCAAATAAGTTCAGAAACAAAAAACGCGTCCGATTTCTCCAACGCGTCTCTTCAATTTTTTTCTAAAGAAATTAATCGTTCAATTCAAAATCGGGTAGAGGAGCGACCTTGTATTTCTTCTTCTTAGGCTTGATCAAATCCGTAAACATCAGGTTAATCTGCTCATCTCTGTCTGTTACTCGCGTTCTAGACATACCATTAAAGATGGTCCAAGAAATGTTGTCTTTAAATTCAAACTCCATTTCTTCTTTCGTGTTGTCTTCGTAATAAACCGCGATCTCCACCACGTCACCATTTTTCAATACAACAGAACACAAAATACACTGTGCTGGTTCATCCTTCGGACGGATGGATAGCACCACATTATCGTGTACTCCGTCTTCGGCTTCGTAAGCACCACGGTTCTCAAAAACCTTGCGGTACTTCTCGTAACAACTCTCACTATCAGTCTGTGCAAACATTCCGGTAGTCATTAAACCTAAAAACAACAAAAAGTAGAGTTTTTTCATTTCAATCAATTTTAGTTAACAAATATAAAAGTTTTAATGCCAATTCTGTGCCACAATAATTGAATTGTTCTTTAGCACCCAATATAATTGAAATTCTAACCAATCGTTACACGATATACATCCTGTTTATTTCGTTGGATATTGCTCACAACAAACCCACCGGGTTGAGGAATTTCTTCTATTAAATCAAAAGACGTACAACCTTTGCTTAGTCCCTCAAAGTAGAGGGTGAAATGATAATTCCCGGGTTTATCCATAATCGTCCAGGTGGGATGCATGGAGATGTTCTCCGCATGAATTAGCTTTCTTTTCTTTCCTCCCGGATGCTCAATGAGATAAGTAGACCTCCAAATACGAAGACCATCACCGGCATTCAAAAAGTGCTTGCAATGCACAATGGTTTGACGTTCGAGTGTCTGCACCACTTTTTTTGTTTCTTTCTCCTTCGTTGCTGTAGTTGGAGCGATCTCAACTTTTTCCATATCTGCTAAAATAAAAAAAGCCCGTCTATCGAAAATTCGGACGGGCTTTCTATTTATAATCGTTGATTACTTCACGATGTCAATTAACTCAATGTCAAAAATCAAGGTAGCATATGGTCCGATCTGACCACCAGCTCCACGCTCACCGTAAGCAAGGTCATAAGGGATGTATAAACGCCACTTCGACCCTACAGGCATTAACTGAAGCGCTTCTTGCCATCCTTTGATTACCTGTGTAACTCCAAAAGTTGCTGGTTGTCCTCGATCAACTGAACTATCAAACACAGTACCGTCTATCAACGTACCGTGGTAATGTGTTTTTACTCTATCACTCGCTGTTGGAATAGCTCCAGTTCCTTCTTCAATAATCTCATACTGCATGCCACTTGGAAGCGTAACTACACCATCTTTTGCACCATTTTTAGCAAGAAACTCTTCTCCTTCCTTTTTGTTTACATTGGCAGCTTCCATCGCCTTTTTCTGCATATAAGCCTGAATGATTTGCTCTCCTTGTTCTTTGGTAATTGCAAGATCATTTTTCGCAAGGTAGTCATCCATCCCTTTTGCCAGCGCTTCGATGTTCAAATCATCCAAACCTTGGTTAGAAAGGTTTTCTGCAATGTTCAACCCGATGCTGTAGCTCACCGTATCTACTTCAGTTTTTAACGTCATTTTTGATTTGTTTTTAGATTTTTTGTCTTGCGAACCATTTTGCACGCTGCATGAACTCGCGAGAACAGATATAATTAAAATTAAAAAGGTAATATTTTTCATAAATTCAAATGTACTTTTTGTCTTTTTCAATGGTGGGCAAAGGTAGAAAAATATTAGTGTTGATGTAATGTAAATGCTTACTTTTGTGGATATATAAACAGATCAGATTATGAGCAACGAACCAAAAGAAGGTCAATTAAATATCGAGTTATCGGAAGAAGTAGCAGAAGGAACTTATTCTAACTTAGCCATTATCACACATTCCACCTCTGAATTTGTCATAGACTTCATCAGAATCATGCCTGGAGTTCCTAAAGCCAAGGTAAAGAACAGAATCTTGATGACACCAGAACATGCCAAACGACTGATGAGAGCACTAGCGGATAATGTGTCAAAGTACGAGGCTCAATTTGGCGTAATCAGAGAAGCTGAAGCTCCTCAAGGAGGAGGTATGCCAATGACATTTGGTGGACCAAAAACAGAAGCATAAACTCTTGAAAGGTCTGATAACCTTTATCGGATTATTTCAGTGCATTTACTTCAGTGCACAACAACCATTTTACTATTCGCTCAACGGAGATACTATTCAGTTGGATACGTTGTCTCTCGAAGGGGTAGAAGACTTTGGGTGGAAGGATTTTGTAATTAATCTTGGAAATCATGGATCACCGGAGATCAACCTTACGCCATCCCTTTCAGATTTTATTACAAACGATTACACCGTGCTGGCGCATCAACGTAAACATGTGTTCAAGAAGTACCATGTAATAAAGCCCGTTGTAGATGCTAAGTATATTGTAGGTTCTGGACAAGAGCAGCATTTCAACCTGTTGCATACGCAGAACATTTCTAAGAATGTGAATTATTCAATAGGTCTCGATAAGATCAACTCCAATGGATTGTATCAAAATCAATCCACCAATTTCACGGATATCTACTTTAATATTTACGGTGATCAATTGGGGAAAGGAAGATATGCGTTTGATGTCAAGTTCAATCACATCAATGCTGCGGCTTCCTTAAACGGTGGACTGCAAGATGACTCGTCCTTTATCAACGATGAACTTGAACTCCAGAACAGAGAGTTGTTTGATGTAAACCTTTTGAATGCCTATCAGGAAAAGAAACTTTGGTTTGGAGAATTTGACCAGCAGCTGACCCTTTACGATAATCGGGATAGCTTGGGTAAAGGAACTGCGTGGAAAATCATCAATAAGCTATCTTACGAGTACATGGGACGATCGTTTTATGACTCTCTGCTCAACGAAGACTATTATGACTGGATTCTTAGCGATTCAGCTATCACTAATGAAGGTAATTCTTTTCAACGGTTGGGCGGTTATTTAGGTCTCGGACAACAGTCCAAAGGTAAACATGAAATACAATGGTCAGCGGGTGCAAATGTTTTTTACAATCGTTACATACAAGAAGATATCGATACCACGTTGCTAGGTTTGGATACAAATCGGTTAGACATTGAAGGAGTTGTCAGCGCATACTATTCAGTAAAGAAGTTAAAAGTAGCTGCCAAGTTGAGGTATCTCCTGAATGACAGTTATACGAATAAAGACTACAACGGACAAGTCTCAGGAACTTATCAACTCTCTGATCAACTCCTGCTAAACGCGATGGTTTACGTAAGTAACGAGCGTCCACAGTTGGATCTGACAAAGTATGTTAGCAACAATGTCACATGGGACAACTCATTTAAAAAATATCAACTGCAGCACATAAATTTAGGAGCTAGCTACTCAGGAAAGTGGAAGGCAAGTGTAGCTTTCAACTACTGTGATATACGTAATCCAATCTATTTTGGTTACGATAAAACACCTTATCAGGCAGATGGTGTAGCGCAATTAATTCGAACATCTGCAACCGTGACGAATACGAAAAACAAGCGCTGGGATTTAGGAGCCGAGGTGCACTATCAATATTTGGGAGGATATAATATTTTCCGTGTTCCCAATGTATTGTCAAAGTTGAGTGCAGCGTTTAAGTTTAAAGCGTTCAAGAAAAAAATGGCAGCATCTTTAGGTGCTGAAATTATCTATTTCTCTAAGTATCAAACCAAGAGCTTCAATCCTGTTACGGGGCAGTTTTATATCTACTCTGATCAGGAGGTTGGAAACTATCCATTTGCTAATGTTTTCATTAAAAGCCGAGTTCAGCGAGCCACTTTTTTCCTGATGATGTCTCACCCTCATCAAGGATTGTTAGGGAACAATTATTTCTATTTCCCAGGATACCCAGCCAACGATCGTTTTTTCAGAATCGGTGTTTCTTGGATGTTCGTCAACTGATTTTTAAGCCTCTTCCGTGGGTATTGTACCGTTGGTCAATAACTTTTAACTTTTTATGAGAGAATATCGTTACCTTTAAACGGTAGAAAATGTAACAACATGAAAAGATCAATTTATTTATTAGGTGCATTACTCTTCTCAGGAGTTGTATTGGCGCAGAAAGGAAAACCAGACAATTGGTACTTATTAGATCCAAACGAAGATAAAGTATATGGAGCTGGAATAGAAGAAGCTTATAAGACGTTGGGAGATAGAAAAGGAGAGAAGGTTATTGTAGCAGTTATTGACTCAGGTGTTGAGGTAGATCACGAAGACCTTAAAGACGTTATCTGGACCAATGAGGATGAGATTCCCAATAATGGAAAAGATGACGATAACAACGGATACATTGATGACGTTCATGGCTGGAGTTTCTTAGGAGGTAAGGAAGAAGACTTGAATTATACTGCTTTGGAAATTGCCAGAATCTATCAGGATTTGGAACCAAAATATAGCAAGCTTCAGGAATATGAAGTACCCGCTGATAAAAAAGAGGAGTACAAGTACTGGTTGAAAATTCAGGTGGATTATGAAGAAGAAATGACGAGTAATATGCAGCAATTTCAGGTGATTCTGTTATTGTTGGATTATATGGATCGCGTAGAGAAACAAACAGGTCAATCCTTGTCTAAAGCATCAAATAAAGCCTTCGATACCAACGGGAATGAATTGGATGAGAACCTCCAAAAATACATTGGCAGTGACTTGAAGAGTGCCGATCCCAAGGAGTATAGAGAGGAGTTAGTTCATGCAGCAGAGGCGTACGGAGGAATGGTAAAGTACTCTCAATTGGATGCTGATTCGTTAAGAATCGCAGTGGTAGGAGATAACCCGGAAGATATTACCGAAAAGTTCTATGGATGTAATCGCTATGAAGGTCCAGATGCGGGGCATGGTTCGCATGTGAGTGGAATAATTGCAGCGAGTAGAGACAATAAATTAGGAATCATAGGAGAAGCAAATAATGTTGAAATCATGGTGTTGAGAGCCGTTCCCAATGGTGATGAGCGAGATAAGGATGTAGCTAATGCAATTTATTACGCTGTTGATAATGGAGCAAAAGTGATCAACATGAGCTTTGGAAAGTATTACTCTCCCAATAAAAAGGCGGTAGATGCTGCGGTGAGATATGCGAAAGAACATGACGTCTTATTAGTTCATGCGGCAGGAAATGATGCCAAAAATAAGGACGAAGAAGATTCTTATCCGATGAGATATTTAGATGATGGTACAGAAGCAGATAACTGGATCGAGGTCGGAGCTAGTGCTTACAAGAAAGGAAAAGGTATTATTGCAAGCTTTTCTAATTATGGAAAGACCAAGGTAGACTTCTTTGCTCCTGGAGTAGATATTTTGTCAACCGTTCCTGATCAAGACTATGAAGAGTATTCAGGAACAAGTATGGCATGTCCAAGTGTGGCAGGAGTGGCAGCGATCATTAGAAGCTACTTCCCAGAGTTGTCTGCTGCTGAAGTAAGAGACGTTTTAATGAAAACCGTAGTGCCTTATAAAGGAAAAGTTTTACTTCCTGGAGGAGTTGTGGTTGAAACCAAAAAAGGGCCAAAGAACAAGAAGAAAAAAGTTAAAATGGAAGAATTGTGTATTACAGGAGGTTTTGTGAACTGTAATAATGCAGTGAAGTACTTGCTTGAGCAAGGAAAATAAGAATAAATAGTTGATTGAATTTCAAAAGCCGGTTGTCCGTCAGTTGACGGATGGTCGGCTTTTTTTATATTTAACCCTATGAAGACGACTTTACTAGGCATGCTATTCATTCTGCTTTTAGGATGTGATTGTTTCAGATCCTACAGTGGGGTAGTTTATGATGCGGAAACAAGAGAACCGATAGAAGGCGTAGAGGTTTATTACACGTCAAGCAAGAAACGTCTGGAGACAACCACTTCTATAAATGGCACTTATTCTGGGTCGATAATTGGAGGCTTTATGAATAGCTGTGCTAAAACACATTATTTCCTTTTCTCGAAAGAAGGCTATTGTGATACCATTTCCGCAGATTCAGGGAAGTTATTTATGGTGAAGCAAGGTAAGTAACCAACCTCTCCTGAATAAAATACTCCCACCCCGCAAGACAGTTCTCTCGTTTAAATTCGTCCATGACTTCCATGTTACAACATCTAGTGCTATTTTTTATTTTTATAGTACTCTACTAGAAGCACATCGTACCTTTTTGATACGTAATCTTTGTCATAATTTCCACTAATATTCAAACCATCGAAGATGGCAATGAGCAGAATAATGTCATGGTCGTCAAGAGAGCTTAATTCTTTCTTAAGTGTGACTATAGATAACTCATTTAAGTCTTTCAGATACTTGTTTTTCCAGTAAATGTTGTTGTTCATAAAGTAATCAAAACACTTCTCAGTAGAGGAATAATTTTCGAGACCAAATCCGAAATACCAGTATCCTTTCCTCTTAAGCAATGCATTCTGGTTAAACTTAAAAGTAGCGGAAGGATTATTCCATGCCAGATAACCTATGTCATCGCATTTACAGTCATACCGATCATGAGGGTTGGCAAAGCTATTCCAGAGTTGGTCTATCATTGTTGTTTTTCGTTGATTGGGTTTTACGAGGTCGTAGACGCGATAAAAATCATTTGTTAGGGCTGGAGATTCTTCAACAAGAGAGGCGTTGTAAATCATTTCATCTGTCGTTGAGATGTGCCTCCATGAGTTATTGTAAAGCCAATGATTTCCAATGAAATATACAACCCATACGAGAGCACAAGCAATGGAAATCAGAACTAAACCTCCTTTTAATATTTTTTTTCTGAAAAGTTTCATGATGTTACGGTAGTGTAAATCTAATTGAGTCATTTGAGGTAAGGGTGGACCAACTATTATTCGACAACAACCAAATATAGATAGCGGAGGGAGTTTCCTAAAATCGGCTCAAGACGACCTTCTGGTAGTATTGTTCAAATTATTCAACATTGTTCATAAAACCTCAGTCGTTAATTGTCTTAAACGAGTAGGCTTTATTAATTTTATGCTTCCCAAACAAAAACAACTACATGTACTTAATATTTGATACAGAAACCACCGGACTCCCCAGAGACTTTAACGCTCCTATCACAGACACGGAGAACTGGCCAAGGTGTGTTCAAATCGCATGGCAGTTGCACGATGAGATGGGAAATCTGATCGAGCAGAAGGACTTTTTGATTAAGCCGGATGGCTACGATATTCCATTCCAGTCTGAGCAAATTCACGGTATTTCTACCAAACTAGCACAGACAAAAGGTGTCGATGCAAAAGAAGTTTGGGAGCAGTTTGCCGAAGTACTAAAAAGATCAAAGTTTGTTGTCGGTCAGAACATTATGTTTGACATCAACGTGATGGGCTGTGAATTGTATCGTTACGGAGTGGAATCCAATATGATGGACTTACCCATCTTGGATACCTGTACCGAAACAACGGCAGAACTATGTCAAATTCCCGGGGGTAGAGGAGGTAGGTTTAAGCTACCTACGCTAACCGAACTTCATGAATTCTTGTTTGGTGTTCCTTTTGCTGAAGCACACAATGCAACAGCCGATGTGGAAGCAACTACCCGATGTTTTTTAGAGCTCATCAGAAAGCGTTCATTTAAAGCAGAGGAGTTACAACAAGATGAACAGTACTTTGATCGATTCCTGGTTGAGAATCCAGATACCATTGGTACGTGGGATATCAACCATCTCAACCTCAAAGCAGAATCTGCTGCCTTAAAAGAAGACGATGACGATGCTGGGATCTCTCGAAAGGACAAAAAAGAAAATTTAGCACGTTTAGAGAACGTTCGATTTACCCATTTGCACAATCATACGCAATTCTCCA
The DNA here is from genome assembly GCA_964387945.1 of uncultured Flavobacteriales bacterium. Classification (GTDB taxonomy): domain Bacteria; phylum Bacteroidota; class Bacteroidia; order Flavobacteriales_D; family Parvicellaceae; genus Parvicella. The sequence continues at coordinate 30,128 of CAYLYX010000019.1, forward strand.
TTCTGCAATCCACGACTACCGTTGTAGACCTTGTGACGGCAGCAGCCAAGATAGGAAGTCCAGCCGTTGCCATAACAGATACGGACAACATGATGGCCGCTTTTCAGTTCGTAAATGCAGGAGAAAGACATAATGGAGGTGTAAAAGCAGCGATCAAAGCAAAACAGGCAACATTAGATGCTGGAGCGAGAATTGAAAAAGATGAAGAAACTGGAGAAGAGAGAGAAATTCCGTTGGTGGAGGAAGAGATTGCAGCTTTAGAAACAGAGATAGCAGAACTGAAGGAACAGATCGTAAAAACCATTGTGGGATGTGAGTTATGGGTGTGTAAAGATCGATTGAATAAATCCGTAAAGGATAATGGTCACTTGGTAGTGTTTTTAGCAAAGAACAAAAAAGGCTATCACAACTTGTCTAAACTAGCATCTGCTGGGCATATTGAAGGTAAATATTATGTTCCGAGAATTGATAAAACGATCATTCCGGAGCTTAAAGAAGATATTATTGTTACAACAGGAGGTTTAACGGGAGAAATTCCACAGTTGATCCTAAATGTTGGTGAGCAACAAGCAGAAGAAGCATTTGTGTGGTGGCACGAGCAGTTTGGTGATGATTTTTATGTAGAACTTAATCGCCATGGGTTAGAGGAAGAAGAGGTGGTAAATGAAGTGTTGTTGAAGTTTGCCAAAAAGTATGGCGTGAAATATTTTGCTGCCAACAATAATTTCTACATCGATAAATCAGATGCGGATGCACATGATATTTTGTTGTGTATCAAAGATGGCGAGCAGAAATCTACCCCAATCGGAAAGGGGAGAGGTTATCGCTTTGGATTCCCCAATGATGACTTTTATTTTAAGTCGCAGGAGGACATGAAAGAACTTTTTGCCGACCTCCCCGAAGCCATTGAATGCACCGAAGAAATTGTAGAAAAGATTGAGCCGTTTACGCTGGGCAGAGACGTATTACTTCCTGCTTTTGATATTCCAGAAGAGTTTCAGGATGAGAAGGACAAAGAAGATCCGACACTAAAAATAGGCGAGAATAATTACCTGAGACATTTAACGTATGAAGGTGCAAAGGAACGCTATGGAGAAATCACGGATGACATTCGTGAACGACTTGACTTTGAGTTGGAAACGATTCGAAACACGGGTTATCCGGGGTACTTCCTGATTGTGCAGGACTTCATTGCTGCGGCACGAGAAATGGGCGTCTCCGTTGGTCCGGGTAGAGGGTCAGCAGCGGGATCAGCCGTAGCCTATTGCACAAAAATCACTAACATCGACCCGATTAAGTACGACCTACTTTTTGAGCGTTTCTTAAATCCAGAGCGGATCTCCATGCCCGATATTGATATTGACTTTGATGATGAGGGGCGTGGAAGAGTTATCGACTACGTAATCGACAAGTACGGTGCGAATCAGGTGGCACAAATCATTACTTACGGTACCATGGCAGCCAAATCATCCATACGAGATGCAGGACGGGTGTTGGAATTGCCTCTGCCCGACACAGACCGAATCGCCAAGCTAGTTCCAGATATGAAATTGAACAAGATGTTCAACATGTCTGAGGAGCAGTTGGCAGAGAAATTGAACAGCGATCAAATGAAAATGGCCTTAGAACTCCGTGACTTATTGGAGAAAAATGGCATTGAAGGAGAGGTTGTTCGCCAGGCAAAAACCATTGAAGGTTCCATGCGTACTACAGGAATCCATGCTTGCGGTGTGATCATTACACCGAGTGATATTCGTGAGCATGTTCCAGTAGCGTTAGCCAAGGACTCAGAAATGTGGAGCACCCAATTTGACAACTCAGTGGTAGAAGATGCCGGATTGCTCAAAATGGACTTTTTGGGATTGAAAACCCTAACGTTGATTAAGGATACCCTCAAAATTGTGGAAGCACGTCACGGCATAACGATTGACATTGAAGCGATTCCACTAGACGATACAGCAACTTATGAATTATTCCAGCGAGGAGAAACGGTAGGTGTGTTTCAGTATGAATCTACGGGTATGCAGAAATACCTGAAAGACCTTAAACCAAATGAGTTCTCAGACTTAATTGCCATGAACGCATTGTACCGTCCGGGACCTCTCGAGTACATTCCCACCTTCGTCAAACGTAAGCACGGAATAGAAGAAGTGGCGTATGACCTTCCCGCCATGGAAGAGTTCTTGAAGGAAACTTACGGAATTACGGTGTATCAGGAGCAGGTGATGCTGCTTTCGCAAAAGTTGGCTGGATTTACAAAAGGTGAGGCAGATACGTTGCGTAAAGCAATGGGTAAGAAGAAGAAGGACGTTCTGGATAAAATGAAACCGAAGTTCCTAGAGCAAGGAGGAGCAAACGGACATGATAAAGGAATTCTGGAAAAGGTTTGGAAGGATTGGGAGGCATTTGCATCTTATGCTTTTAACAAATCTCACTCCACGTGCTACGCTTGGATTGCCTATCAAACGGCTTACTTGAAAGCGCATTACCCCGCAGAATATATGGCTGCGGTGTTGAGTAACAACATGAACGACATCAAGACCGTGACGTTTTTTATGGAAGAATGTCGAAGAATGGGGTTGAAAGTGCTCGGGCCAGATGTCAACGAATCGTATTACAAATTTGCGGTAAATGAGCAAGGAGAAGTACGTTTTGGAATGGGAGGAATTAAAGGAGTAGGTCATGGACCGGTTAAGGCAATTATTGCCGAACGGAAGGAAAATGGACCTTACACTTCTTTCTTCGATATGGTGAGGAGAGTTTCGCTGAAGGACTGTAATAAGCGAGTGATGGAAAACCTCGCCTATGCGGGAGCTTTTGACGGATTTGGAGACTTACATCGAGCACAGTACTTCGGAGAAGATGAGAAAGGTAGAACTTTGATCGAAAACTCGCTGCGCTATGGAACAGCTTATCAAACGGGGCAAGACTCCAATCAGGTGAGTTTATTTGACATGGCAGGTGGAGAAGAAATTGAAATGCCAGCACCGAGTATTCCAAACGTCAATAAATGGAGTGTTTTTCAGGAGCTGAGTGCAGAAAAAGAGGTTGTGGGAATCTATATTTCCGGTCACCCGATGGACGATTACAGTTTGGAGACAAAATATTTCTGTGATATCCAGTTAAATGATTTGAACATTCACCTTAATAACTTGCCAGACAAGGAATTTGCGGTGGCTGGAATCATTTCTAACATGGCACATCTGGAAAGTAGAAAAGGAAATAAGTATGGTTTCTTTGAATTACAGGATAAGTCGGGAGGAATGGAATTTAGATTATTTGGTGAAACCTACCTAAAGCTACAACACTTCTTGACACAAGGAAACTTCCTACACGTAAAGGGTGTGGTGAAACTAAAAGGGAAGAAGTTCAATCCAGACGGGAAACAGAAAGAGTTTAGCGTTCAACAGATTGAGCTCCTTACGAATATTCGTGAACGCCTGTTGAGCAAGGTTTACCTCCGTTTTGATGCTACTCAGATTACTCGAGATAGCCTTGCAGAACTCGAAGAAATCTTCAATAAATACGAAGGAACTCGAACGGTTTATTTGGATTTGATAGATTACGATGAGGTAAGTGGTGTTACTTTGCTATCCAGAAATCGAAAAGTAAATGTTTCGAATGAATTCTTGAAAGAGGTAAAAGAAGTAATCGGATATGAAGGTTTTTCAGTCAACAAGTCTGACCTGAATAAACGTTTACACCGATTAAAGATGGAGCAGGAGAAGATGAAAGAGAAAAAAGGAGAATTGGTTGAGGATTAGATACCACTTCTCGATGCTTCAATCTTCCAAATTGACACTCGAACAGACCAGTTGATATATGTGCAGTGGGAGATGAACCAATAGTGGAATAAATACAAACAAACACTTTTGAAATGATCTAGCGTCAAGCGTCCAGAATCAAAAGTCAAAAAATGAATTATGAAACTACACGTAGTAAATGCAGGAAATTTTAAGTTAGACGGAGGAGCCATGTTTGGAGTAGTTCCTAAATCCTTGTGGGAAAGAACCAACCCGGCAGATGAAAAGAACATGTGCACGTGGTCCATGCGTTGTTTGTTGATTGAAGATGGTGACCGACTAATGCTAATCGATACCGGAATAGGAGACAAGCAAAGCGAAAAATTCTTCTCACACTACTATTTACATGGTAATGATTCGTTAGATAGAAACCTGAACAAATTAGGGTTTTCCAGAGATGATATCACCGATGTTTTTCTGACACACCTACATTTTGATCATTGCGGGGGAGCTGTAGCGTGGGCGAATGAAGACCATACGCATACCAAAACAACTTTCAAGAATGCGCACTTCTGGAGTAATGAATTACACTGGCAGTGGGCTACCGAACCAAATGCAAGGGAAAAAGCATCTTTTCTAAAGGAAAACATTCTACCGATTCAGGAAAGTGGGCAGCTCAAGCACGTTGAGCGAAAAGGAAAACTGACAGAAAACGTTTTCTCCAACATAGACGTCTTTTTTGCTGATGGGCATACAGAAAGTCAGATGATTCCAATCCTCAACTACAACGGAAAGAAAATTGCGTTCATGGCAGATTTATTGCCCAGTACGGGACATATTCCATTGCCTTATGTGATGGGCTACGACACGCGTCCACTGTTAACACTGGATGAGAAAAAACTCTTTTTGGATAAATGTGCAGATGAAGAGATCATTATGTTTCTAGAACACGATTCCGTTAATGAATGCTGCACGGTACAACATACCGAAAAAGGTGTGCGGTTGAAGGATACGTTTAAGTTGGAGGAAATAATCTAAGAGTGGCTAAAATTCACCAGAAATAATTAAATAGGCCAATACGTAAAGAACCACTCCAAAGATGGCATAGAAAACTCTTGAGCCTTGTCTTCCGAGTGCCTCAACAAAAAATTTTGCCTTTCGATGCTCGAAGAAGAAACTCCAATTAAAAATGCTTGCTAGGATCGCAAATGTGCCTCCAATAATGGTGAGGACAGCCCCAATTATTTCTCTGTTTTCCTCCGTGTTTTGATTGTTTAATCCCACCAAAGATAAAGCATACCACTTTTTTTCATTTCTTTTTCAAGCTCCTTTACAGAACCTGTTCCTTGATCAACAATATCTGGACAGAATTGATAGACTTCTTGAGCAAAATCAGTCATGTCTTCATTTTTGGGGTCTTCTAAGAAGATCGCCTCTATATAATCAAACCCTGCACCCACAATTTCAAAAGGGTATTGCTTATTCCATTCTTTTAACTGAGCAATGATGTCAGCATTACTCAACCCCCAATTAGTGCCGTCTGTCCCCTCGACTTCAAGAATCTTAAATTGATCTGCTGTTTTTAGTAATGTAAGCTCGTCTGGCGCATAACCATAATTAGATTCAGAAATATAAATGAGGTATCCCTTTGCCTTAAGTTTATCTTTTAACTCCAAAACCGTGTTTCGCGCGCCATCTTGACTCGCGTTGAAGTAGATTCCTTCTTGTACGGTAGTTATCCCTTCATAATTATCAAATTCTGGGTTATAAGAATAGGAAGTGGTTTTAAGAACAGCAATGGACGAATCTGTATACACCCTAATCCATTTGAAAATTTCCTCATCAATGTTTGCAGAGTCCAGAATAGCACTTTCTAGCTTTGTAATGACAACATCTTCTGTGAGTTCTTCCGATACGCTTTCTGGTTCTTTCTCGGTAGCGGAACTACAAGAAAAGAGAACGAATGCAAAGAAAAAGAGCTTAAAATACTTCATGTCAAATAATTTAAAGTTCAAATATAAGGATTGAAACTAGATCGTAACTTTAGAATCCACATTTCGAAACACATCCAATTCATCACCTCTTAAGTCTAAATCTTTGATTGTTTTCTTATCGGATGGGTTGTATGTGAGCATGAGTAAAAGAGCTGCAATCGTAAAAATGATAAAGAAATGATTTCCCTCATTCATAAAAGCAATGTTCGCATAAAGAGCAGGGGCTTCGCATAGTGCTAACCCAATAATCAGAGCCGTGCGATAACCCATAAGTTTCTGTTTCAAAGTGTCTTTTTGCTTGGCTTGATCCACGAATTTTTTGAACATAAATCTACTCATTCCCAACCCTGCAAAAGAAATAATGGGAACCATGAGCATGAATAAACTGGATTCAAAATCAGTCGAAAGGTATTGCTTTTCGGTCACAGCAAAGAAGACAACGGTAATGATAACCACTCCCATAAATAGTGCTGAGAAGAGCACTTTGTTGACCTTGAGGTATCCTTTGGGTGTAAAATCAGGTGTGGATGGCATGAATCAAATGTAACTAAATTTTTGATGGATTATTTGGTGGTCAGACAATACAAAAGAATAGGAAAAGAGAAGTAGGTATTTAACTATTCACCTTCGCTAGTCGTTCTTCACCAGTCGCAATGGCATCGTATAAAATTTGCATGATCCGTGTACGCGTGCTCAAGGAAATGATCTGACGATTTTCGGCATCTGGGAAGGTTCGGTTACTTAGAAAAACAAACACTAATCCGGTTTCTGGATCAGCCCAGGTAAGGGTTCCAGTAAAACCAGAGTGTCCAAAACTAGCGTCAGAAGCACACCCAGAACAGGTTGGCCCATTACCGCCACCTCGAACCGGCTTGTCAAACCCAATTCCTCTTCGATTTCTGTTGATATCGTAATACGGAGAGGAGGTAAATTGCTTCACTACGTTTTGATCAATGTAGCGCTCGCCTCCATAATTGCCATATTGCATAAACATTTGCATCATCACGCCTAAGTCATTGGCATTAGCAAAGAGTCCGGCATGTCCGCAAACACCACCCAGCATAGCTGCTCCCTGATCGTGTACATCTGCATGAATGATTTGATGCCTAAAGGATTTGTCATCCTCTGTTGGAGGAATTCTAGAAATGTCCCACTTCTCTCTCGGTTTGTAACCGATATTATCTAAACCTAGTGGCTTGTAAAAAGTTTCATCTACGTACTGATCTTGGGACTTACCTGTTTTTCGCTGAATGATCTCATTTAGGAAGTAATAGCCAAGATCGCTGTATAGGTATTTCTTCTTAGAACTAACATCCGTGGACAGAATTCGTTCAAAAATAGAATCCCTTACCCCGTCATGAATGTAGAGGTCTTCTGCTACTCTTAAGTTAAAAAATTCCGTTTGATGAATAGAATACAGCTCAATCTTTGGCTGGCCTTTATGGAGGGTTCTTACATAAAATGGTATCCATGCTTTAAAACCCGCCTGATGCGTCATCATTTGCTTCAATGAAATTTCTTTGTATTCCGTTGAATCCACCATGTCGTGCAGGTATTCATCGAGTGTGCTGTCAACGTTTAACGCGCCTTCATCCTGCAACTTCATGATAGAAGCTGTGCTACTTGCAATTTTAGTGATGCTTGCCAAGTCATAAATGTCCGTAAGTTCCACTGCTTTAGACGCTTTCTCGTAAGTATGCTTTCCATATCCTTTGTATAAGAATACTTTCCCATCTTTAGCAGCAAGAATTTGACAACCTGGAAACACACCTAAGTTCAGTCCTTCCTGCACAATTTCATCAATCTTAGCAAGATCGCTGTCTTTGATGCCAAGTTCTTCGGGCATGGTGTACTTTAATCGAATGGGAGATTTCGTTTTTATGCCATGACCTTCTGCCCATTTGTCTCCAATACTAACGGGTAATACTCCTTGAGCAGAAATTCCTCCAAAAATCAATTGTGCAGAGAGCGATTCGGTTTCCTCTCGTTCTTCGTAGTTGATAAGAATGGCATCCACGTTTTCCGTGCAACTCATTTTTTCGAGGCAATACGGATTCCCCATTACGTTGAGAATGATTGTTTTGGAAGAATCCTGCGCCAGCAAATTGATAAAATCGTTGGTTTCGCTTGAGAAGCCGAAGTTCTGGTACGGTCGTTGACTCATATCAAACGTAGAAATGATAATCGTATTGAAGTCTTTCAATTCGTCAATTTTTGCCGTTGCTTCCTGATAAGATGATTCTCTAGGAAGGTTAAACTTGGCAACAGAGCAGTAACGGTCTACCATCACAGAGAAAGTGTTGTTAGCACTCACCCCAACATTCACCGTTGCAATTTTTTTGGACCCCAACTGTTGAATAGGAAGGATGTCGTTATCGTTCTTAATTACTGTTAAGGCAGACTCAAAAAGTTGCTGGTTGAGATAAATCGCATCGTTCTCATTAAGGTCTTTTACTAAATCCTTTGTTTCGATTGGAGAAAAGTCATCCAGTCCTACCCATTTTTTTGCTTGAAGAATTTTCTTACAATGCGCATCAATTTCCTTTTTAGAAATCTCTTTGTTTTCAATTGCCTCAAGAATTGCTTTCACAGCCGCAGGAACATCTTCTGGAAATAAAAGGACATCGTTGCCCGCCTCAAGTGCAGCAACTTCTAACTTGCCTGGATCAAAATAGGCGCTCACACCACGCATGTTCAATGCATCCGTAAAAATCAATCCCCTAAAGCCTAAGTCAGTCTGAAGGAGATCAGTCACGATCTTCTTAGAAAGGGTAGAAGCCCTATTGGGGGTATCGTCCAAACTAGGAATGTAGAGATGCGCCACCATCATGCTGGTCAATCCACTATCGATGAGGTGCTTAAACGGGACAAATTCTAACGTGTCCAGTCGCTCTAAGTCGTGCGTAATCAATGGAAGTGTTTTGTGTGAATCTGAATCGGTATCCCCATGACCTGGGAAGTGTTTTCCAGAAGTGAGCAATTCATTGTCTTGCATTCCATTCATGTAAGCCAGGCTTTTTGTCGTAACCTGTTCTTTGTTTTCGCCAAATGATCGGTAATTAATCACGGGATTATCAGGATTATTATTTACATCTGCTACCGGAGCAAAATTGATATGAATCCCCATGCGATGACATTGATCTGCCACGGCTTCACCCATTTTATAAATAAGATCGTTGTCGGTGATAGCACCCAAGGTCATTTGTTTGGGGTATTTAATGGTACTGTCCAAACGCATCGCTAGTCCCCACTCTCCATCAATTCCAATCATCAGCGGGATTTTACTCTTTGCTTGAAAATAATTGGTCATTTCCACCTGTCGGGTAGGGGAACCTTGAAAAAAGATTAAGCCTCCAATGTGATATTTTTCGATAAGCGTGTCGATATCATCCTGGTGTGCTTGATCTTTATTGGAATAAGCGGCAACCATAAATAGCTGTCCAATTTTCTCTTCCAAAGACATCGTTTGCAGAACACTATCTGCCCATGCTTCTGTTTGATCATTCAAAAAAGCAGGTGTAGCATCACGATTTTTCTTTTTACCCTTTTTCTCAGTTTCCGTATTTTCTGGTTCGCTGAAAAACAAAAACCCAGAGAATACCGTAAACGCAAGGATGGTTATGGAGAAAAAAACGTGTCTCATATAGTGATTATGTGCAATTTGAATTTGCATAAAATTAATCCTTAAGCGTGTTCAAAACCTAGGTGTCTTTCTGACTTATCCACGGTTTTTTGTGTAATTGTCTGCAAAAACAATTCCGCAATTAAAGAACGTCAAATGAAATGAGAAGAAATGGAGCTTATTATTATGTGCTCGCAACAAGTGATTAGACGTTAGTCTAACTCGGGTAGACCCACGTAATTGTCTGGAATGACCAATCCCGATTTTACGGCAAGCATCACTAGACCAGCCGTATTATTAATGCCTAGTTTTTTCATAATATTCTTACGATGCGTATTCACGGTGTGATTACTAATGTAGAGTAGCGCAGCGATTTGTGCATTGGTATACCCTTCGGCAATCATTTTGATAATTTCCAATTCCCGATCAGACAGCGAAATTGGATCGCAGGAAAGCGCTTCTTTTTCAATGTTTTCGACATCCACATTTTCGTTGCGCATTTGCTCCATTAAATCACCGCAAAAAAACTGATTCCCCTTTGCGGTTTCTTTGATTGCGTCTACAATTTCAGTAGCGGAGCATTCTTTTTTGACATAGCTTTTGATGCCGTGTCGGATGCCTTTTAGGACAACACCTCCCGTTTTTTCTCCTGTTATGCCGATAAAATGCACATTCCTGTTATGAAACTTAACCTGCTCGATAACTTCTATCGTGAAATTCTTTGCATGATAATCAAATAAGACGACATCATACGGTTGGCTTTCACAGAATTCAATTAACTCGTCATTTGAATTGGCAATGAACGCAATGTTGATGTCCGGGACATTCGCCATGATATGTCGGATGCCGAACTGAAAAAGTTCACTGCTGTCTGCTATGATTAATTGTATGGGTCTGTTCATTGGTGGGAGCAAATTTATTTATAAAGTTTCTAAATAAGAAGCCTTGTTTGTATGATTTTTGTCATTGTTGAATATATAATTGGATTATATAGGTTGGTCTTAGGGTGTGTAAAATTCATCTAAAATGTCGTTAAATATTGCCTGTCATTCGGTGGGTAGGCTGAATATTTTGTTACATTCGTTCGTTATTTTAATCGCAGATATTATGATGAAGGATTTACTGGATAAATTTGAGAATAAACGCCCGGAAGTAGTTTTTGAATGGAAGGATGCGGAGACAGAAGCAGAAGGTTGGGTAGTGATTAACTCTTTAAGAGGAGGTGCAGCTGGAGGTGGAACCCGAATGAGAGTAGGATTGGACAAAAGAGAGGTGGAGTCCTTGGCTAAGACTATGGAAGTGAAGTTCACCGTTTCTGGTCCGCCAATTGGTGGAGCCAAATCTGGGATTAATTTTGATCCGAATGACCCACGTAAAAAAGGAGTTTTGGAGAGATGGTATGCTGCGGTTACACCACTATTAAAGCACTACTACGGAACAGGTGGAGATTTGAACGTAGACGAAATTCACGAAGTCATTCCAATTACAGAAGATTGTGGTGTTTGGCATCCGCAGGAAGGAGTTTTTAACGGACATTTCCAACCTCGTGAAGCGCAAAAAATCAACCGAATTGGTCAGTTGAGACAAGGTGTAATTAAAGTAATTGAAAGTGAAACATACAGTCCGGATGTAAACCGAAAATATGTGGTAGCCGACATGATTACAGGATATGGTGTAGCAGAGTCGGTACGGCATTTTTACGGGATCTATGGAGGTGACTTGAAAGGAAAAAGAGTGATCGTTCAAGGGTGGGGTAATGTAGGCTCGGCTGGAGCCTATTACCTGGCGCAAAGTGGAGCGATCATCGTTGGAATTATAGACAGTGCAGGAGGATTGATCAAAGAGGAAGGGTTTACGTTAGAAGAAATCCGTCAGTTGTTTTTAAACAAAGATGGTAACAAGCTAAATGCTCCTCATATGCTTTCGTTTGAGGAGGTGAACAAGCGAATTTGGGATGTTGCTGCCGAGGTATTTATTCCTTGTGCTGCATCTAGACTTATTACCAAAGATCAGGTGGATCGCATGATCAATGCAGGAGTAGAAGTGATTGCAGCCGGAGCCAATGTTCCCTTTGCAGACCCTGAGATTTTCTTTGGACCTATCGCAGATTATGCAGATAATAGAATTAGCGTTATACCAGATTTTATTTCTAACTGTGGAATGGCAAGAGTATTTGCCTATTTGATGTCTTCAGACTTAGGAGATATTCTTTACGATGAATTGATTTTTAAAGATACTTCAGATACGATTGAACGAGCGATGATTAAGGCACACGAAAAATCAAATGAGAAGACCAAGATTGCCAAAACAGCTTTTGAGATCGCACTCAACCTGTTGATCTAAGGGTATTCAACAATACGCTTTTTAAAATTGAATAGTGAACCATTAACCACCCCTTGATTATTAATTAGATTTGTAACGATTTTGAGTCGAGAACTCATTAACAACTAGAAAAATGGAAGTAGCGATAGTTTTAGTTTTTGTGTTAGGGTATTTAGCAATTACGCTCGAACACAGTTTAAAAATTGATAAGTTGGTGCCCGCTTTGCTGATGATGGCAATTGCATGGGTGTTGGTAGCTTTGGGGCTAGATGGGTTTGATAACTGGTTTGATTCAAACGCGCACAATCTTGTTGGAGGTGCTGAGGGAGCCTTTGGAAAACTACCTCTTCACGATGTAGATCATTTACACGAAGCCAATGAGCATTCGTATGCTAATAGTAAGAGCGGTTGGTTAGAGCATACGTTATTGCACCATTTTGGAAAGACATGTGAAATACTATTTTTCTTAGTGGGAGCGATGACGATTGTTGAGATTATCGACAATTTTGATGGTTTCTCTACCATCAAAAACTTTGTAAAAACAAAGAAGAAGAAGACGTTACTTTGGATTGTATGTATCTTAGGCTTTGTACTTTCTGCAATCATTGACAACCTTACTGCAACAATTGTTTTAATTACCATTTTAAGAAAACTGGTGCCCGATGCCAAGTTAAGAATGTGGTACGCAGGGATGATTATTATTGCTGCAAACGCAGGTGGTGCATGGTCTCCAATTGGAGATGTTACTACCACCATGCTTTGGATGAATGGTAGTGTATCGGCAGCTAAATTGATCGAGTATTTAATCGTGCCATCTTTGGTATGTATGATTATTCCAACTTTGATTGGAAGCTTATTACCTGCCTTTAAAGGAGAGTTTGAACCTGGTTTTGATGATGGAAAGTCAAACCCTAAAGGACCGTTTATGATGTACTTTGGTTTGTTCCTTATTGTCTTAGTGCCTGTGATAAAAACAGTAACACACCTTCCTCCTTATATTGGAATGATGTTTTCTCTAGGGCTTTTCTCTCTTACTGCTGAGGCAATTAGTAATAGACAGTTTAGTCTGACGGATGTGTCAGCTACTAATGACCCTCACAATGCGCACGGTCATAGTCCAACCTTTAGAGCACTGTCTAAAATCGAAATGCCATCGATCTTATTCTTCTTAGGAATTTTGATGACGGTAGCTGCACTAGAATCACTCGGTCTGATTTATAACTTTGGGCAAGATGTTAGTGCCAACATGAGTACAAATGTGTTTGTCTCCCTATTGGGAGCTGGTTCAGCCATTGTGGACAATGTTCCGCTTGTAGCTGCAAGTATGGGAATGTTTAATGAGCCAATGGATCACAGTACATGGCACTTTATTGCCTACGCAGCGGGGACTGGAGGTAGTATGTTGATCATTGGTTCGGCAGCAGGTGTTGTAGCGATGGGAATGGAAAAAATTTCGTTCTTCTGGTATTTAAAGAATATTGCCTGGTTAGCATTGATCGGATATTTGGCTGGAGCAGGAGTTTTCTTGGCTTTCTTTAGCTAGGGCGTAACAAAAAAGAAAAAAAGTAGTTATTAAATAAATTATTTAGAGCACATGAACTTATTTCAATTCATCAATATTCAAATTGACACAACGGCTAACGCTGCGAAGCAGACTGGAGAAACCGTGTCAAGGAGTTATTCTGATCTTATTATGGGATATGATCCAGTAACCAAGGAATATAGTCTTTCCAATTTAATTGTGATGCTCATACTGATGGTGTTACTAGGGGTAACGATCTTTATTTTTATCGAACGTTTCTTAACTATTAGAAAGTCCTTGCAAGGAGAAAGAGATTTCATGAGACAGGTAAAAGGATATGTAGAAGATGGGAAGTTGGATGCTGCGATTCAGTTGTGTCGTTCTACAGATAATCCAGTGGCAAGAATGGTGGAGAAAGGAATTTTAAGAATCGGTAAGCCGATGGATGACATTGCTACTTCGGTAGAAAATGTAGCCAAGATGGAAGTGTATAGCTTAGAAGCAAGAATGTCTATTTTAGCTACGATCTCTGGTGTTGCTCCGATGTTGGGAATGCTTGGAACAGTATTGGGAATGGTAGGAACCTTAGCTGCAATGGCAGCAACAGGTAGTCCAAGTATTCAGGATATCTCTGGAGGTATTTACGAAGCAATGGTGACTACTATTGGAGGATTGATTGTAGGTATTTTGGCTTACGTTTCATACAACTATCTGGTAAGTAAAGTGGAGAAAGTAATTCAGAAGATGGAAGGAGGCTCGATGGAGTTCTTGGATATCTTAGAAGCACCAGGAAAATAAGCAGTTTATGAGAAGTTTACGATCGAATAATAAAATTAAGGCAGAGGGAGGTACTTCTGCCATGACCGACCTTGTATTCTTGTTGTTGATCTTCTTTATTATTCTTACAACCTTGATTTCTCCACCAAATATTGAATTACAGTTGCCTTCAGCGAATCCAACACAACCGGACGAGAAGAAGGAGGTTGTAAAAGTTTCCGTAGCTGCTGATAATAAGTTTTATGTAGGCGCTGATGCCAAGTTAGTTACTGTTGAGAATCTTGAATCAACCATTATGAATCAGGTGATGATGACAGGTGATAGTATTGTGGAATTGAGCGGAGACAAGACGTCTAGTTGGGAGTCGAATGTTGCAGTTATCGATATTGCAAAAAAGAATCAATTGAAGATCGTTATCAAGACGAAGCTGTAATTGAACTTTTTTTCACTTCCCGTGTAACATTATACAAGAAATCAAAGTATAACGTATCATGATAGTCAGAGGAATAGACCCAAAATACAACCGTACAGGAAAAATTAGTGGAGCTACAGTAGTTATCTTATTGTTGTTCTTATCGTTCATGTTTGATGTTGACCCGCCCATGCTGGTAGAAGACGAAAAAGACGAGGATGAAGTGGTAGCGGTAATCGACTATTCCAACGCAGGTGGAGGAAGTTCTGGAGGCAGTGAAAAACCAGCAGAAGATCCGCAGGAAGATGCAGCTCCAGATAAGGAAAACACACCTGAAGATCCGCAGCCAGATCAAACCACTCAGGTAGAAGAATCTCCTGTGCATACAGAGACAAGCGAGAACTCTAGCCCATCAGATGGCGAAGGATCCTCACAAACTCCAGCGAATGACTTCGGTGGTATTTTTAATGGTTCTAATGGTGGTAATGATGGTGGAGATGGTAACGGAACTGGAGATGGTGGTGTAGGACCTGGCGATGGCCCTGGAATTGGTGGAGGAGTTGGCAATGGAGAAGGTCGATTGGTGATTGAAGAGCCAAACATCAAGAATCCTGTCCAGGACGAAGGTCGTGTGATGTTAGAGTTAATCATTGATACAGATGGAAATGTACTTTCGGTAAAGGTCTTGAAGTCGCACTCCTTGACAACCACGACTAATCCTAAGCATTTTGATGCAGCCAAGGATGCTGCTTGGGATTGGAAATTCAACAAAGACCCGAATGGACCTGCTAAGCAGAAGCTATTCAAATCGATCAACTTTACGCTTGACTAATGACCTATCAGGAGGTAATTGATTATTTATTTCACCAATTTCCTCAGTATCAGAAAATAGGTGGCAAAGCGTTTAAGCCCGGACTGGATAATGTTCAGAAGTTGTGTGCTTACCTAGGAAATCCTCAGGAAGATTTAACGTTTATTCATGTTGCTGGAACTAACGGTAAAGGTTCGGTATGTAGCATGTTGGCCTCTATCTTAAAAGAAGCCGATTATAGAGTAGGGTTATTCACCTCTCCTCATTTGGTAGACTTTTCAGAGCGCATTCGAATAAATGGAGTGCCCATTTCGCAAGAAGCAATTATTAAGTTTGTTGAGAAGCATAAAGCTCATTTTGACGAGAGCGGAGCTTCTTTTTTTGAATGGTCGTTGGCACTAGCCTTAGCTTGTTTCAAGGAGCAAGAAGTGGATGTTGTGGTTTTAGAAACAGGTCTTGGAGGTCGATTGGATGCAACCAATATTGTACAGCCGATTCTCACTGTAATTACCAGTATTGGAATTGATCATACGCAGTATTTAGGCCATACACTTCATGAAATTGCAAAAGAGAAGGCAGGAATTATTAAACAAGAGGTTCCCGTGGTGACAACCATTTCCAATCCAGTTGATGCGCTAGAAGTGATTAATCAACAAGCTTTTGAAACACAAGCACCGATTTGCTTAGCTCCTGCCAATGATCAGTTACCATCTGACCTTACTGGAGGTTATCAGCGTATCAACAAAGGTATTGTACTTAAGTGCGTGGACGTGTTGAAAGATTTGGATTTTACGATACAAGATGAAGATGTAGCCAAAGGTCTGCTGAATGTTAAAACAAATGCAGGTTTGCGCGGGAGGTGGGAAGTGTTACAAACTGCACCTCGAGTGGTTGCAGACATCGGTCATAATTTTGATGGTGTGAAGGAAGTGGTGGAGCAATTAGATAAAGAGTCTTACAGCCAACTTCACATTGTTTGGGGGATGGTAGAAGATAAGGAAGTAGAAAGAGTGTTAGAAATCCTACCTAAAGAAGCGAAGTACTACCTTTCAGCACCAGACATCGCACGAGCAATGAAGAAAGAAGTTTTGGCAAGTTTCTTTGAAGGTAAGTTTGAATTTGTTACCTATAATTCTGTTAGCGAGTCTTTTAATGCTACGCTGCAAGTAGCTGAAGATGATGATCTTATTTTTGTAGGAGGAAGTACATTTGTAGTGGCTGAAATTATTTCTAATTTTTTTTAGAAAAATCTTTGTGATATTGAATCAGAAACCTATATTTGCACCCGCTTTAAACGAAAAGCATCCCTTTAAAAGGGGCGATTAGCTCAGTTGGTTCAGAGCACCTGCCTTACAAGCAGGGGGTCGTAGGTTCGAATCCTACATCGCCCACCATATAGGAGAAATTATCAAAATTGATGGTTTCTCCTTTTTTTTGTCCTTTCAAAACCCTTGCTATTTCTGGAATTGGAGCGAAAAGAGCGTTAATTCTAAAAGTTCGAACTCTGTCATTTTCTCGATCATAGAAGATACCGTCAGGAAACATAAGGTTTTGCAATCTCATTTTTAAATCAATTTTTGACATCTCCCACATTTTCAACGGATTAGAAAATGTTTGAGATATGAAATCAAGGCATTTTTCAAGGTTCGAACTCCCAACAGAGGTATTTCCTATCATTTTCTCTAAATCCTCAATCTCTCCTTTGTACTTCGCTTTATACTTTTTGAATAACTTCTCTGGAATATCACCTAAAACATACTTCTCTTCAATGGATTCGATTTTAGTTTTAGCCTCAGAGATTTGAGCTTTAAACCTTTTATTGGTTTCAAATTGCTCTTGAAATAAATCAGAGTAGATTGATTTAAGACCATCCTTAATTATATCAATCTGCCATTCTTCAATTGAGAATGACGATAACATCGTCTCAAACTGCTTGTGAAGCTTTTTTGCGCTCTTATTGTTCTTGCACCCTTTTACTCGACATTTGTAATAGTATAATCCTTTCTTTTTTACTAAATACCCAGTCATAGGAGTTCCACAATCACACTTTAGGAAACGTTTTAAAGGTAGTTCTTCATCTTCTTCCTTATGTGATACTGGATGACTCCTTTTATTGTCTATAATCTCATTTACTCGAATAAATAAGTCTTGACTAACCATAGGTTCGTGTTTTCCTTGGATAACCTCTCCAGGAATAAGTCTATTAACTATGATGCCACAGTAAAAAG
>CAYLYX010000020.1:0-42209 GCA_964387945.1 uncultured Flavobacteriales bacterium
CCATTTGAGCAGCACCAGTTACCATGTTCTTTACGTAATCCGCGTGACCAGGACAATCAACGTGAGCGTAGTGTCTCTTGTCAGTTTCGTACTCAATGTGAGCCGTGTTAATTGTAATACCTCTCTCTTTCTCCTCAGGAGCGTTATCAATTTGAGAGAAGTCTCTCTTCTCAGCCAAACCTGCATTTGACAATACAGAAGAAATTGCAGCAGTCAAGGTAGTTTTACCGTGATCCACGTGCCCAATTGTACCGATGTTTACGTGCGGCTTGGTTCTTTCGAAATTTGATTTAGCCATTTTGCTTTTTGTTTAGTTTAATTATTACTTACTTTTTTGTTCAATTTAAAACAACTCAAACAGTCCTTTTACATCTATTCTTAAGAGCCGATGACGGGAATTGAACCCGTGACCTCTTCCTTACCAAGGAAGTGCTCTACCTCTGAGCTACATCGGCAGAATTTCAATCCTGTTAATGTAACGCAAAAAAAAGGAGCATTGGTAAAGCGTTAACTTTACCAACTCTCCTTTCGGCCCTGAGCGGGAGACCAGGTTCGAACTGGCGACCCTCAGCTTGGAAGGCTGATGCTCTACCAACTGAGCTACTCCCGCATTTCGTGACAATCGCGCCAAAGATATAAATAAATTCATATCCCACGCACAACTTATCCAAATTCTGCCAAAATTTGTGGGGAGAGAAGGATTCGAACCTTCGAAGTCGAAAGACAACAGATTTACAGTCTGCCCCATTTGGCCGCTCTGGAATCTCCCCAACAATAGATTTTAAAGAACTTAATTTAATCATCTTAAATTAGAGCCGATGGAGGGACTCGAACCCACGACCTGCTGATTACAAATCAGCTGCTCTAGCCAGCTGAGCTACATCGGCTTCTGTAACTTTTTAACAAAAAAGAAGACCTTTCTTGTTAAAAAGGTCTGCAAATGTATAAAGTTTTTTTTATACACCAATTCTTTTTATCGCTTTTTTTGATGTTTTTTAAGCTCCTAAAATAAGCCAAAGTTGTAACTAACAGATTATCAAACTTCTTGGAGTTTTTCTTTGTGCTTCTTGATCTGTCTTCTCAAGGCTTCAACGGCTTCATCAGCAGCTTTCTCAAAAGAATCCTCTTGCTTTTTGGCAAACATTTCTTTGCCTGGAACATGCATTTTGATTTCTACAATCTTGTTGTCGTGACTTTCTTTCTTGGCCACCTTAAGAATTACGTGGCAATTAATAATATGATCGAAGAACTGATTTAGCTTCTCCAACTTACTTTCTATCAATTGTGTCAGCTTACTGTCTACAGTAAAATGAACTGCTTCTATTTTTACTTTTCCCATAATAACTAAGATTTTCGCTCTTTTGGGTGAGCAGATTTATAAACTTGTTTTAACTTCTCGATTGTGTTATGTGTATACACCTGCGTTGAAGAAAGACTTTCGTGTCCCAACAAATCCTTTATCGCCATCAAGTCAGCTCCGTTTTCAAGCATTTGAGTCGCAAAGGTGTGTCGTAAAACATGCGGACTCTTTTTCTTCAACGATGGTATGACACTAAGGTAATTATTTACCAATTGGTAGACAAACTTTTCGGTCAGTTTTTCACCCTTAGAATTCACAAAAAAAGTTAAGCCTGCAAGACCTTGATTTCGCTTCTCCTGACTAAAATGCCTTAATCGCTGTTGTAAGGATTCCTCGATGGGTATGATTCGTTCTTTGTTTCGCTTCCCTAAGACTTTTACTACTCCATTATCTAAATCGAAGGAGTTGTCTGTTAAACTAATGAGTTCTGCCCTTCGCATCCCAGTGGCGTACAGCAGTAGAAAAATGGTGTAGCCAGACAATGACTTGAAGTCCGTTATCTCTTGCTCTAGTTGATCAAGCAGCGCCTTCATATCTTTTTCTCTCACAAAGTCAGGAAGCCTTGATTCCAGCTTGGGCAGGGCAACCTTTGAGGTTGGATTAACTTCCAACTCTCCAATTTTCAAAAGAAACTTAAAAAAAGACTTGACGCTACTCACCTTTCGGTGAATGGTTTTATTCTTTAAGTTACCATTCTTTAAGGCGACTACCCATGACCTCACCTGAAAAGAATTGACCTCATGCATTTCGAGATCAAAGCTTTCGTACACAAATGACTGAAACTGCTCCAGATCTGTTTTATATGCCCTCAACGTCAACGCTGAGTAGTTTTTCTCGTAATTGAGGTAATCCAGAAATTTTTTGAGCATAAAAAAAGGGAATTGGTCTATCCAATTCCCTTAACGCGTTTTTTAAACGAAGGTTTCTAAATTAAGCTTCCTCTTGTCTTAATTTCTGAACGTACTTAGCTTTGATAACTTCAGCTCTTCTTTTTACAGAAGGTTTTGTGAATTGCTGACGTGAACGCAATTCTCTGATTACCTTCGTTCTATCATACTTTTTTTTGTACTTCTTAAGAGCTCTTTCAATTGACTCTCCTTCCTTAACGTTTATTACTAACATATCGTATTAAATATTATCTTGTTCTTAATCGGGGCTGCAAATATACATTTTTTTATTTATCTCCAATACCTTCTGCTAATTTTTATTTCTCCTCTAAAAACACAACCACTTTATTGAAGTTGGCTGCCGCATTAATTATCCTTCTGAAGTCGTTGATTTCTGTTTTATCGAACTGGGTTTGTTTGTAGTATTCTTCTACGTTTACTGTAACTTCGTTACCCTCTTGTACGTATGTACTAACAAAGCCTATTTTGGGATCATCAGCTGGATAGACTTCATTGATTTCAAGTTTTTCGAGCCCAGCAACCTTGTAGCCTTCTGGAACCGTAAAAGAAATTGTACGTTCATAAATCATGTTATGATCGTGCTCTACATCGTACTTGCGTTCCTTTTCTTGATACATCTCTGCTTGCTGACCAATGGATTCTCCGATTTTGAACATGTACTTCGTTCCAGCCTTTTCCAATAAAGTGGTTGTACGAATCTTTCCTTCATACACCATTGGATTGACATAAACATCTTCTTCTTTTACACCCTCAACCGTATAATCCACCAATTCTCCATTGCGATCCACAAACTTTACGTAGCTCTCATCCAACTCCTCTCTCGCTGTGCTATCTAGGTCTTTGTAATAGGGTTGGAAATAACATGCGCTGTATCCCGACAACTCTCTCTTAAAAAGAGCGATGGGTTCTGTTAGGTCATCAAAAGCAAATGTTACATCCATTACATCTTTGGTCGTCTCAGCTTCTAATCCTTCAATGTACTTCACATCTCCAATCCCTGTTTGGATATCACCAACTTTTACTCTTCGAATAAACAGTCCTTTTTGACACGACCATTCAGAAGGAAAAATCCCATATCGATACATATAATCATCTGGCACAACATACTTCTTTGTTTCTGGAATGTAAAACATTAGGTTCTCGAGTACTTGATGATGTTCAAAATCTTCATCAAAATAGTTTTCATACCGATCTGTGGTCAAGACAATTTCTGCATCAACATCGAGATAGTCAAAACATTGGGCATAGATCAACCCCAAGCCATAAGACGATGTAAACTTATACTTCATTGCATCCTTTATACTTGAGAAATTGATCACATCGAGCAAAAAGATATTGTTCTTGATGTACCGGTCTAATTTCCGCAATTTGGCATCTGTACTTGTCTCATTCTTGACATCGGCATGATTAATCAATTTGGCAATTGCTTTCTGCTCCTTTTTCTCGAGTGGATTAAAGTACGCTTCAAAAATGGACTGAGAGATGTCGCCAAACGTAATGATGTTTTGCTTTCCTGTATATGTATTTCCCTCTATTTTGAAAACAAAATATTTGAGGTTTCGATCGTATGACGCATACTCTTCATCCATCATCTTTTCAATCTTGTCTTCGTGAACATGGTAAACATTTTTGTCTTCTCTGGTTGAGTCTTTTGTTATTTCAGACAAGCCATTGTAGCTCTTAAACCCATAGAGCAGATTATCTGGTGCAGCGAGAGTGAAACTCACATTCTGCATTTCGTACTCATCTTGCATGGTCATTCTTCTACCTTCTATAGATGGTACTTTCATTAAAGTATATGTATACTCAACATCAGAGCCTAGTTCTACTCCGTCTAGCGCAAAATAATTATGGGCTGCCATATCTTCTCCACCATCACTCTTTTGAATATTAGTTGTATCAAAATCGATGATTTCTCCATTTGGTTTGATCACTCTCCCTTTGGCATCAACCATTTCCAACACTCCATTCAAGCCTATGTAAACCTTGTTGTGATACTCAATAGCGTCATCACTGTTTACTCTCACTTTTTTGTGAACGGTAAAGTACTCTACTAATCGTCCTTCGTACTTGTCTGAATAATCGTATTCAATGATTCTGTCATAAATCAACGTAACCTCTGGTTCTTCTTGATAAGCTGAATCAAGCTCTTGCCATTGAGGGTTTTCTTGCCAATCTATTTGCTCTAAGCTAGAAAACTCGTCCCCTTGAGCGTTGATATAAAAAGGAACGGCTACACCGAGCAAAAATGATATCAGGTAAACTTTCATTTATAGTTTTTTTATGATGACTAAATCAGCGTAACTTTTGTTTAACGCTTTGATGAATTCATTCCATTCTTCAAAATTCTCTACTGGAATACACAACGCGTCTTCAAAAACTTCATAGTCAAGGGTAATTGCATTTTTCTGTGGATCCAAGTCAAAGGTAGCACGGTAGCCAAAACTTCCATCTTTGGATGTAAAAGATGAACTCTCTGGCAAAAAAGTTACTTCATAACCTTTTGGAACATCGAAGTTGACGTGACAGGATATTTTTCTTTTGAACGGATTATCCATATCTACCAAGATCGATTTTGTATTAATGCTCTGTCCTTTGTAATACTTTTTGAGAAATAGGTTAATATATGCCTCATCTTCGTTTCTACCCACATAGTCTGAGATCGTAAAATCATAGGCAAACTTGAGGTACGCTTCTTGGTTCTCGAGGTTATCAACTGAAGTGACCTCAGCAGTGGATTTATTGTTTCCTTTTTTGAAGGAACTTGCATAAAACTCATCACGTGTTTCATTATCAAGACTCTTGATTAGTTCTTTCAACCGCTGAGCGTTGTATCCTCCATAGGTTGTCTTTCCTTTTCCTTGAATCTCTTCTCCGTCAAAATTTATCCAAACCGAATCTGCTGCAAAATTCTTTGAAATATCCATTTCTGGAACGAAAGCCAGTTCATAGTCATCTTTTCCCTTTCCAATTAGGGTTTGCTTACCTTGAATAAAAGCTGTAGGCCAACCAAATGGGACTTCTTTATCTGTTGCATCTAGAAAAAGTGGTTTACCTTGATGCATGTATGTGCAGATCATGTGATTATCAACTGCTGGAGTAGGCACTTCGTCATAGGTGTAGGGAATATCTCTACTTCCCACCCATGTGTAATGAGCATCTGCACCAATATGGTTGATCATGTAGTATAGAATGCTTGCCATGTCTTTGCAATCTCCATATCTTCTGTCACACACCATAGCTGCCTCTCTCGGAATAAACCCTCCCATTCCATCCTCAAAGGCTACATACTTTATATGATCTTGCACCCAATAGAAAACACCTTTTACTTTATCGTATTCATTTTCGTAGCCATTGGCAATGCTATCGGCTATTTTGTCTAAAGCAGGAACAGGCTCTGTATTAAGTTCTCGCACAAACTCATAATAAAAATCATACAGGTCATCCGTGTTGCGCAGCAGGAATTTTTTCTCTCCTTCTTGAGCGTACCCTCCAATTCTAAAAATACCGTGGGTAGCGTAGTATCTCACATCCATACTGTTATCGTGATACGCAATCTTATCAAGGTTTTTCGCCTTCCAAGTATGCACCTTATTTTTTCCCTTTTGCTCAGAAGTATAGACTACTTTATCTTTTTCGTCTCCAAACAATGTGGCGATTATCTCCATGTCTTCTGGAGCTGTAATGGTAAGTTCTGTCTCTAAAGCTGGAAAAAATGATGAGAAGAAGAATTTACCAAAGAAATGAGGATCATGAATGGACATACTATAATTAAGTACTGTCTTCCCTCCTTTTACTAATCCTTTATAAACAAACACTTTAGCTTTCTCATCATCGTGGAAGACACTGGCATCAAAGACATCTTCTTCTGTGATATCTTTGATCACACTCTTCTTAAACCCTTTTTTTGTTGGTGTGTGAACTTCTGGTTTAAGGCTCGTTATCTCATAAAAAGTAGAGTAATTGATCGACTCATCTAAGTAATACTTGTAATTATCGTTCAGGAAAAGTCGTTCTTCAGAAATTTCTGATGAAATCTCTATTTCTCCCTCCTTACCATAAGAGATGACAACGTCTTTGGTCTTTTTGAGTAGTACTCCGTTTGCATCCGGAAACTTCTCTTTATAGACCTCAAAGGTGCTTTGTGCCCGGTAATTACCTGCACAAAGAATAACACCTAAGGCGACCAATATCTTACTTCTGATATTCCCGCCCTTCATAATAGTATACTTTCTCTTTTAGAGACCCATCCGTGTTATAGTATTCTGCCCAACCCCATTTTGAGTCTAACTTATAGCGTACCAAAGATTTCATTTTACCATTTTCAAAATAGGTCTTGTATTCACCATGAAGGTCTCCATCAAGGTATTGACTATGAATCTTTAGTTTTCCAGAAGAATAATACTCTTTGTAGTCTCCGTCTAGGTTTCCATTAACGTATGCCTTCTCTTCAGCAATCTTTCCATTAGAATGATAATACTTGGCTGTGCCCTTGTAAAACCCATTCTCAAAGGTTGACTCGTGCGACACCTTTCCGTTCTTAAAGTAGCTTTTTATCTCTAAGTTCTTGGTGTAAGGAATCATATCTACCAAATTTCCATCAGAACCCTTGTATGCATATCCTAGAAAAGTACCAAAGTGGTAGTACCTAACCAATTGCAACTCGCCTAACTCATCATAATACTTCTGCTCACCATGACGCAAACCGTATTTATAGTTTGACCAAGACTCGAGTTGTCCATTTCGGTAATAGAATTTGCGAAAACCATGCCGATCACCATAGTGATACTCTGTTTCTGAGGACTTTTTACCATCTTCAAAATACCACGTCCACAAACCTTCATCATCACCATCAACAAAACTACCAACTCCTTGTAGTGTTCCATCGCGGTAGTAATACTTCCACTCTCCTACTTCCTTGCCATTATGCTTTTCTCCTTCTGAACTAATGTTTCCATTGCCATGAAAGTATTCGCACTTTCCATGCTGAACGGCTGCCTTATAAAAATGATGCGTTATCATTTTACCCTGTGCATCTAACCATTTAGCTTCCCCTTCTCCTCGGTCTAACTGAAGTTCATAAATTATATTACCTAGGGTGTCATACTTGTATCCCCCTTCATAGTTACCGTAGAAGTAGTTTGATACTTCCGTTACCTTACCACTCTCATCATAAAAAATTAACTCTCCATTCAATTCTCCTTCTGTAAAGTACCTTCTGGATCTTACTGTACCATCTCTATGATAGCCTACCCATTCACCAACAGGTTCTCCTTCTACATACCACCCTTCTGAATAAACGTTTCCATTTTTATAATACTCGGTAAAAGCACCATCTCGGTTCCCGTCTTTGTAAGTAGTGACAGCATCGACTGCTCCATTGTCAAAAAACTCTTTATATTCACCATCTAGCAAGCCCTCTTCGTTGTAGGTGTATTCCTCTACGAGCACTCCGTATTCATTAAACCTTTCCCAAAGTCCTGTTTCGTTGCCCTTGTAGTAAGTACCTCTTAACTTGGGAACATCTTTGGTATGATACATCACAAAATCAAGGTTTTTCTTTTTCTTTTCTCCCTCGCTTAGAATGTTACCATCTTTATCAAAGTTCTTATAAGAAACAATGTCCGCTCCCTTGTAGGTTAATTCGAGAATGATATTACCATCATTGTCAAATTGGCGATAAATCCCAGTTTTCTTACCTGTTTCGCCAAAATCAATTTCTTCAATGATCTTGCCCTCATCATTAAACTCCTTCCACACACCGATTCTGTACCCATCCTTGTACTCTCCTTCCTCCATTAGCTGTCCGTTCTCATGCAAATAGGTCCAATGGCCCACCTCGTTACCATCTTCATAATTTCCTTTTGCATAAGGCTTTCCAGAATAATAATAAGATGCGTACGCACCTTCTTTCTTTCCTTCTGAATAATTCGTTTGAATATAGAGTTGTCCGTTGTCAAAAAACTGTTTGTAATCTCCTTCCAACAAGCCATCTTTCAGCCTCATTTCATGCGATTTTTCACCAATTCCGTAATAATAGAAAGCCTCACCTTCTTCTACTCCTTCATCGTTGTAGTTTACTTCAGAATATACCTGATCAAACAAATAGTAATCTCTTTGAACTCCAACAATGTTATCATTTTTAATCGTCATCGTGGAGCGCCTAGCACCATTCTCAAAATAGGTTGTTCGCTCCCCGTTCAACTTATTGTTCTCAAAATTGGCTACTGTAGTAAGGTGCCCTTTATCGTCATAAAATTTCCACTCTCCTGTTGGTTGTCCGTTATTATCAAGTGTGCCTTCAGAAACCACAATTCCATCATCGTTAAGGTACTTATAGGGACCAACGCTCTTGCCATTTTTTACTTCTCCAACTTCACTAAAACCATAGCCTCCGTAGTGGTTCATGTTATTCTCAACGTACTCTCCATTGATTCTCAACGTTCGTGCATTTAGGCTCTTTATGAGTTCCTTCACTCCCCAAGAAACGAATGCTTTTGTTTTGGAAAGGTTCTTTTTAATTTGTTTCTGAACATCGCCATTCTCAATGGTCACACAGTTATAATACGAATAGTAGGAGAATTGGTTATCGTCAAACACTTTTTTAAAGAAGCGTACATAATTTTGATTCCAGAAGCCTTTGTCATTCTCGTCAAACTCAATTTTTTCGAAGATAAGGTGGTTTGTTTTAATAAAACTGAACGGCAACTTTACTTTAACTTTATAGTTCTTGTTCTGCGCAATTTTATTCTCTATTAAGGCATCAATATCCTCAAAGTTCTCTTCTTCCTTAAACCTCAATTGATAGTCCTCTTGATCAATTGACCCTTCGTAAATACCTTCCAAAACAGCAATATAATTAACCGCTCCTGGAGATGCCGACTCTAACATCAAAACCATATTCATTGCGAGTGCAGCTTTTGTTAACTCTCCTACTTCAGCACACATTATCGCAATCTTTAGGTGAGAACCAAAATACCTCGGGTTGTACATGATCGCGGTTTGATAGGACTCCATAGCCTCATCAAACATCTCTAAGTCGTAGAGTGTATTCCCTTTGTTATGATGAAGCAAATAAAAATCAGGATACTCTTGGATTGCTTCATCAAAAACGGCAATCGATTCTTCATTTCGTTCGAGTTTGTTTAGCGCACGTCCTTTGTTATTCAAAAAATACGCCTTATAAGGGTTATACGCTCTATTGCTTAAAACCGTGTTAGAAATGTCCAAAACGGTATCAAAACGTCCCAATTCTGAAGCTATGGATAATGCCTTGTATTGCGCATCAAAATAGGCAGTATCGTTATAATTGATGGAAGAGAACTTCTCAAAAGCTACATCAAAATTTTCATCTACATAAGCGGCTATACCGTCTTCATAGATTTCAGCAGCACTCTGATAACTACTGATTTGAGCCTGAAAACCGTTAACAAAAAAGGCTGCCAATATAATGGCTAAATTTTTCCCCATAAGAACAAGTATTAATTCAAGTAATTAAGATGCTTGCAACGAATATACTAAAAACTATCGCTGAAAACTTAGGATTCTCTGCTATTTACGTGAATAAAGTAATCCTTTAATACCTGTTCGGATGATATTGAAGTGGTATCAACTTCTAAAAGAAGTCCATTAAAACCTCCTGATGCAAACGCGATCATTGTTTCTTCTAGAATCCTTTCTAATGACCTGCTATCACTTGAAAAAGCGTAATTTACACCAAAGGCCTCAGCAAGTGAGGACAGACTCGTATTGCTTCTCACTTCAAAAAATTCCTTCTCCACTCCAGTAGAAATTGGTCCCTCAATAATTTTAAAGATTCCCCCTCCGCCATTGTTGATCACAATGATCAGGAAGTTATCTTTTGGTACTTTGTTCCAAAGTGCGTTAATGTCATATTGAAAACTGAGATCACCCACAACTACCACATTTAAATCTTCGCTCACTGAGGCATACCCAAGAGCAGTAGAGACAATGCCATCAATTCCGCTTACTCCTCTATTCGATTGATAGGTTATGCCTCTTGCGGAATCAAAGAGCTGGAAATAACGAACTACACTACTGTTTCCTTGATGCAAAACTGCTCCATCTGGCAACCAATCATAGATTAGCGCATGTACTTTAAAATCAGACCACGACACTTCCTTTAGGAATTCATTATGACGTTCTTGATTTAGTAAAGCTCTTTGCACCCAAACATTTTGAAAATCTAATCCACTATCTAGTTCCATCTGGTTTAGAACCTGCCGAAAAAAAGTCTCCGGACGCATTGCAATGGATTGAGACAAGCACTCAAATGTATTGGGAAAAACTCCTGAAGACGAAACATGCCAATGGTCTAGTGAAGGTATGGAACGCAGGTATTTCTTAATTCGTTTACTCACAATTGCTCCACCAAGTGTAATCACTAACTCTGGATGAAATTGATCTTCATCAAGAGGTGGTAACGTTCGATCGATACAACTTACAAAATGCATATGCTCCATGTTGGCATTGGTCTCCGTGAGGATAGTAACTCTTTTGTCTACCAACATTTCTTTGAGAAGATAAGACAAGGTTTCATTGTGTTGCATCTGGCCTACTAGCACCATTACCTTCTTTCTACTATTAAAGTTTTGAACGAGGCTTTCTGAAAGACCATCAAAAACAACCTGTTCAGGTTTTTCAAAAGATGGAAAGTTATACTCATCAACCTTATTGTAAAGAGGTTCTTCAAAGGCAAGATTCAAATGAACAGGTCCTCTTCGTGCTCCAAACAAATTGGCAGCTACCTCTCTGAACACTTTGGTCATCCTTTCTTCGTCATCGTGCTCGTTTATGTGAAAACTTGCCAAGCAAAAGTTCTGGTAAACATTTACCTGATCAATAGATTGTCCCTCTCCATTGTCTATCCACTTCTGGGGTCGATCTGCTGTAACAATCAATAGTGGAATTTCCTGATAATACGCTTCAGCAATTGCTGGGGCATAATTCAGCGAAGCGGATCCAGACGTACACGTAATAGCGCTTGGTGCATCATTTTTGAGTGAACGCCCCAGCGCAATGAATGCTGCAGATCGTTCATCTACAACGGGAGTAGCCGTAAACCGCTCATCATTCGCGATGGTTAACGTAATGGCCGCATTTCTGGAGCCTGGTGAAATAATCCAATCTAAAACCTCTAAATCAAGACAGAGCCGATGGAGATACTGAACACTTTTTTTATCTGAAATCACAGATGCTAATTTCTAGTTTTTTTTCAATACTGACAACAAGGTTTGGGATTTAATAGCGGTTTCTTCCCACTCTTTTTCTGCTGTTGAATCTTCTGTTATACCTCCACCTGCATAGCAACACAACCCGTCCGTTGTGACTTCAGCACATCTCAAGTTGACGTACAAAGCCATTTCACCGTCTTTTTTCCAACCTATGATCCCTGCATAGAATTTTCGGTCATGTTGCTCATTTTGCCTTATAAATTCTAGTGCTGGAGCAGGAGGCAAACCACAAACAGCTGGTGTAGGGTGCAACTCATCTGCTACCTCCAGTGCATTTTGTGCGTCAAAACTGAACTCAGAGAGCAAATGCTCAAGGTTTCCCGCTCGGACAGTCCTTGGGCCTTCAATTTGGTACTTAATTGACAGCTCATTTAACCTTTCCGCTATTTCATCCGTAACAAACAATTGCTCCTTCTTTTCTTTGTCTGTCCAATCAAATGGGTTCTCTGCATCACGGCTTCCAGCTAAGGAATACACAGCACATTTGTTGTGACTAGACCTCACCAAAACCTCAGGTGTCGCACCGATCCAAGTTGTGCCGTTTTCTAAATGGACACAGTAATTAAATGAATGCTTGTATTTACTACAGAGTTCAACAAAAAAGTTCCTAAGAGAAAAATCAACTGGAATGGGCACTACAACTACTCGTGACATGACTGCCTTGCCTCTATGTTTTCTACAGAATTCAATCGCCTTTTCAATGGATTCTCGATAAACGTCAAATCCTATCGAAACTACAGCTGCGTCATTTAACGATACGCTATCTAAATCTTTCAAAGGTGAAGTTGAAGTGGGAATTAAATTATATACTTCCTCTTTGTTAAAAGTGCTTAGTAAAAACCCTTCTTCGAATTCAAGTACTGATCCCAAGGAATGAACCTTGCAATGAAAACCATGGATTTCATTTTCATCGGGATTCTGATAGTAAAAAAGGCCTTTCATTCTACTTGCGTTCCAAAATCATAATCGTCATCCTTGAATACGAAATGAGTCGATCCTTTTCATCTCTGATCTCCACATTCCATATATGTGTGGTCTTACCTTTATGAAGCAAATTAGCAGTACCTATAACACTACCTTTCATTACTGAGCCAACATGATTTGCATTAATCTCTATACAAACGCCATAATGTGTTTTCGTATCAATCATTAAATAGGTACCAACACTACCAAGAGATTCGGCTAACGCCACATTAGCACCACCGTGGAGTAGCCCCATGGGTTGGAATGTTCTCTCATCCACTGGCATAGTTGCGACCACTGAAGTGGATGTAACTTCCACAAACTCCATCCCTAAGGATTGCATTAGCGTTCCTTGATTAATGGCATTCAACTGCTTGAGTGAAATATCTTCTGGCAACATAATCGAACTTTTACTTCGTAATCTAATGAATGAAACAAATGTACGCGTAATGATAGAAATAAAAAACCCTGACGTCCTAACAAATTGTCAGGAGTCAGGGTTATGAATATGAACTATTCTACCTCTTACTTAGAGATAGTGATTCTCTTCGTAATTGTACCTGAATCTGTATTCACTTGTACGAAGTAAACTCCTCCAGCATGGTTAGACAAGTTAAACTCTACAACAGAATTTGAAACACTTCCAAGATCTCTTGCTTCAACCAATTGTCCAATCGCACTGTATAACTTCACGTCAACATCCTGAGCAACACCGAAGTCTAACTTAAGGTTAAACTGCCCATCGTTAGGATTCGGATACAATGACACCCCATTCTCAAGAGAAACCTGATCAATTGCCGATGTTCCTACCACAATGGTAATCACATCAGAATCAGTACAGTTACCAATTGTTCCTGTGAGCGTTACTGTGTATGTTCCGGCTACGTTATACGTGTGCGAAACAAAACCTTGCGTAGACGATTGTCCGTCACCGAAGTTCCAAGTATAAGATGTTGCACTAGAACCTGAATTATCAAAGTTCACTGTTCCACCTACACCAATTGAAGTAACGTCTGAATTGGCAACAACAGTTGGTGATGGATCAACTCCTACAGTTACCTGAACTGGGGTTCCGGCACATGAACCATTTTGACCAATTACCGTGTAGGTAGTCTGAGACGATGGCGTTACATCAATGGTAGCTGTTGTAGCACCTGTATTCCAAACGTAACTCTGGGCACCTGTTGCTGTCAACGTTTGAGTTTCTCCAGCACAAATCGTTGGGTTGGAAGGAATAACCGTAACTGTTGGCTCTGTTTGAACCGTTACTGTTACAGATTGTGTTTCTGTACAGCTCGATGCATCGGTAGCCTCAACGCTATATGTTGTTGTTACCGTTGGAGATACTGTATGTGACGCTCCTGTACCTAATCCTTGATCCCAAGTGTATGTTGCACCAGTACCAGCTCCACTTGCACTAATGTTCACAGAGTTTCCTTCACAAATTGTTGATCCTGAACCAGGGTTAACAATTAACGTAAAGCCTCCAGAATTAGTGACAGTAGCATTTGTTGAAGAAGTACATCCTGACGCATCCTGAACAACTACTGCATAAGTACCTGCAGAAAGTCCAGCGAACACTGGAGAAGGCTGATAGTTAACTCCTCCGTCACTACTGTATTGCAGCGCTCCTGTTCCTCCAGTAGCGTTTACGATAATCTGACCGTTACCATCCATACAAGTTTCATCCGTAATCGTTGGACTTGTAAGAACTGGTGCCGCACCTCCTCCAACTGTCTCAGAAGACATTGTTGAAATACATCCATTCGCATCAGTAGCCTGAACAGTGTATGAACCAGCTGCCAAACCACTAAACGTACCAGAACTCTGAGGAGTACCTGAGTTTAAGCTATACATGTAAGGTCCTGTACCTCCTGTAGCGGTAGCCACGATTGAACCGTTGCTACTTCCACAGGCCGCATCCGTTACATTAGCTGTATGCACAACAGCTGTTGGTTCAGAAATGGTAACCGTAGTGGTCCCTTGACAAGAGCCAGCATCGTTTACATAAACCGTATAAGTACCTGCGGCAACCCCTGTAAAGGTAGTCGTTGTACCAAAGTTAGTTCCATCGATACTGTAAGTATATGGAGCTGAACCTCCTGAACCAGATGCTATAATTGTACCATCTGAAGTTCCGTTACACGAAGCGTCTGTAGCAGAAGCAGATGCCGTAGGCCCTGAACTGTTTGTCAAGGTTACTGTCGTAGTTGCTTGACAACCGTTGTTATCCATTACTACGATATCATATGTGCCAACTGCCAAACCTGTAAACGAACTACCAGGTTGGAAGTTAGAACCTCCATCACTAGAGTAAGTATAAGGTGTTGCTCCTCCGCCTGCTGTAACGTCAATTTGACCATCAGAAGCTCCACACGAAGGATCTACGGTAGACGTAGAAACTGTAACAGAACCTGAAGTTGTGTTTAATGTAACAGAAGCAGTTCCCTGACAACCATTGTCATCAACAACTATGATGCTGTATGTACCTGCCGAAAGTCCATTCGCTGTACTTCCTGGTTGGAAGTTAGAACCTCCATCAAACGAGTAATCGTAGGGTGCTTGACCTCCACTTACCGAAACGTCAATCTCACCGTCATTTCCTGCACATGAAGGATCAGTTGGTGTTGTTGTTACCGTTAACGTACCTGAACCAGGATTAATTGTAACGGTTTCAGTAGACTGACATCCATTAGCATCTTCTACAAGGATATCATAACTACCTTGAGATAGACCTGAGAACGTTCCTGAAGTTTGAAGCGTACCTCCATCAATACTATATTGATAAGGTGTAGCACCTCCAGTTGCTGTAGCTACTATCATTCCATCATTTCCTGCACATGAAGGATCAGTTGGTGTTGTTGCCAACGCTGGTCCATCAGACACAGTAATATTTACACTATCAATGATCGAACCACTACATGCTCCTTCAATCAAAAGGTAAGCTGTATAACTACCCGCTGTGTTGTAAGTGTAAGATGTAGTGGCAGTTGTGGCATCTGGTGTACCACCTCCTGATATGTACCATTCGTAACCAGTAGCATTAGTAGCTGTAGCTGTAAAATCAACCTGTGTACCTGTACAAACTGTTGTTTGACTGGCTGAAGCAGATCCAGAAACTGGCAGATCTGTCATTAAAGGATTGATATACTGAGACATCGAAGTGAAGCCCCATCCACCAGCATCATCAAATGAATACCAGCTTCCGTCACTCCACATTTCCCATGCGGTATTAGTAGCTGACTCTCCATCACTATTGTGCACAAAACTGATGGTATCACCTGCTTGGAAACCACTAAAATCAACTCCAATGTAGAATGGGTTACCGTTAACTGCAACAGGAGCATCCAATGGTAAAACCAGTACTCCTTGTCCACCGTTTCCAGCAAGCGCTGTAGCGAGTGTAGATAAGTTATACGTAGTTGTAGACAATACCGTACCAGGAGTACCAGCATTGTCATCCATTACAATTACATCAACAGTAGAACCGTTACCACCGTCTTGTACCGCATACATCCATAATTCAGCAGCTGTAACGTGAGTATATGGCGCGTACGAGTCATAATACTCCGCCTTAGCCATGTCTCCATATTGGTTAACCCCTGTTACGTATCCATCTCCTGTGCCCAGAATAGATGGAGTATGTGTATCTTGAAAGTTTCTAATCGTATCACATCCTGTAGACGCACTAACCACAATTGTTTCTGTACAAGTGTTCGAACCATTTGCATTGGTTACTGTCAGCTCAACTTCATAAGTTCCAGCATTAGCATAGGTAACTGCACCTGGGTTTTGTGAAGTGGATGTAGTAGGTGTAACACCTCCTTGAGAAGTATTATCAAAATCCCACCCCCAAGAAGTAGGGTTACCACTTGATCCATCAGAGAACGTTACCGTTCCACCTTCAGTAATTGAAGTAGCACTTGCATTGATATTACATGTAGGAGGGTTGGTCGCGTTACAAGGTTCATAAGCACCATCTAACGTTGTAACACCAGATCCTGTTGGATCTAACCACGGCTCTAACTGCGCATTTGCAGTAGTCCCATTACCTGTCCAGTTTAATGACATCTTACCGTAAACATCTGTTGCAGTAGGGTTAGTACAAAATGAACTTCCTCCAGATAGCTGACCTACAATTCTTCCTACGTTGTTGAAAATAGGAGAACCTGAAGAACCCCCTTCTGTAACACCGTGTCCGTTTGCAGTAGCAGACCACTGAACAATCCAATGCGAATTAGGTGTACCTCCATTAAAGTTTCCGTTTGCACCCAATGAACTTGTGTAGGTAGATACTTTTTTAGCTGATCCAGCTGGGTGGTGAATACCTACCCCACTTGGAGAAGCCGATGTACCTCTGTCCCATCCTGCATAATATGCGTTATAAGATGTAGGAGGCTGAGAGTTTAACTCTACCAAGAAGAAATCAGAACCAGCTACCTCATTGGTTCCAGGAGGCTGATTCAAAGAAGTACCATTTCCAGAAGAAGCAACAACAGTTCCTCCTGTCATGGTATCCGTTCCTTTAGAAGGGTCAGAACCATTACTTCCTGGAGAACAAGTAGTTTTTTGATAGTTCCAATACCACACCCAAGAACTAATGTTCGTAGAAGTAGTTGGTTCACCGCAATGCCATGCTGACAAAATATAAGGTGTACAATCTTCTGCTGTATTGTTAATCATCGATGCTGAACAAACTGCATAACCTCCACCAGAAGGGAATACATAATGAACAACGGCATCTCTTTGCTCTTCCCATCCAGTAATTTCAGAACAAGCTACATCCACTTGACATGGATCAGCTTTTTCAACCAAACCATTAGACAATGTATTTGGATCTTCGAATGGTTTCACAAACTCTTCAACTCCTCTGTAGAAGTAAGCCACTTCTTTTACTTCAATGATGGGCGTCTGAGTCACACCAGCTGGAGCATAATACTCTAGGGTGATCGTCTCACCTTGAATCATCTGTGTAGCACGGATAATATCATTGTAATTGTAATCACTCGTAAACGCACCGATTACATGATTTTCATTCTCGTTGTAAATGAATACTTTTCCTCCGTTAGGAATAAAGAAATTGTGATAATAAAGTCCCAAAGCTTTCGCTCCTGGGATATTAATTCTCAACCTCCAAAGGTTTCCACCATCAGAAGTGGTCTCCCAAGTTCCGGAGTTTACAGCATTGTAGTTTACAGGATATTTTAATCCTACTCGATATTCTTGCTTTGAAACGTCATTCACTGCGTCTGTAGCTGCTACAGTCACCATATCTGGTGCGGGCAGTTGTTTCATCTGTATCGCGCTTTTGGGTTGGGAAGCATTGGTAAATGTATATGGCGTTCCTCCCTTACTCAACTGAGCAAAAGATGATGTAGCCAACAAAACTCCCAAACCAAACGACAAGATTTTCTTCGTCATTTTTTTCATGGTTCTATTGATTATTTCTGGTTGGTTTTCTTTTCTTCGATAATGGCCTCTTCACTTTTTTGCGGAGTGGCTTTGATGTTTTGCATCTTAACAGATTTCACCTCTTTTGCGGGCTTCTTTTCTGTCAAAACAACTGATTTTTCAGTTTTTGCTTGCTGCTTCGTGGTAGTGCTAGTTCCCGTTCCCGATTGGGCTACAGAGAACGAAATAGCTCCAACAAGCATAACAAGGGTCAGTGTAAATTTTCTCATAAGTTGTTTCATTTTGGTTTCAATAAATTATTTCAAAAGGTGGGTCAATTTACAAATATTTATTTACAATCCCAATGTTTGTTAAAAAGTCTATCTTATTACCTTTACAGCAAATTACGGATGGATGAATGTGTTATTAGTTGAAGACGAAAGAGCTTTGCACGAAGCAATTAAACTCAACCTTGAGCTTGAAGGGTTCAAGGTTATTTCAGCTTTTGACGGCACCCAAGCCATCGAAATTCACAAAGGCACGAAAATAGATCTAATTCTGCTGGATGTGATGATGCCTCATCTTAACGGTTTTGATGTCTGCGAAAAAATACGGCTCTCTGACCAAAAGACACCGATCTTATTTCTTACAGCCCGTGGTGATTCGGAAGACCGAATCAGGGGTCTTACACTTGGGGCTGATGACTACATCACGAAACCG
Organism: uncultured Flavobacteriales bacterium; assembly: GCA_964387945.1. Classification (GTDB taxonomy): domain Bacteria; phylum Bacteroidota; class Bacteroidia; order Flavobacteriales_D; family Parvicellaceae; genus Parvicella. The sequence goes on from CAYLYX010000020.1 coordinate 18,597, forward strand.
TTTAACACCAAAGAATTGGTACTTCGGATCAGAAACATCCTTAAAAGAATCAGTCCAGATGAAACTTCGAGCTGGAACGAATACACGGTCAACGGACACGTCATTGACCTAGAGTCTTTTACAGTAAAAAAGAAAGACAATAGCACGGTACAATTGAGCGAAAAACAGGCAAAACTTCTTAAGCTATTGATTGATAATAAAGAAAATGTAGTTAGTCGAAAGGAGATTCTCCAGAAAATATGGGAATACGAACGAATTCCGAATACTAGAACGATTGACAATGTCATCCTTTCGTTTAGAAAAATTTTTGACTCAGACAACACCTCTCATTTCCAGTCAGTTAGAGGAGTTGGATACAAGTTTACCGAAAAAAATTAACTGATTTAGGCAACCATACGAATTGCTTAAACGTCAATAATATAGAAACAAAGAGATTGCTACCTCTTGTTTTTACTGGTTTTATATTTTCCTTGCAAAGAATTGTCCCGAGTTACCCGACTCGGGATTTTTCGTTTAACAAAGGGTACAATACAGGCTTTTTGGGTTGTGCTGAAAATCTGACGCTAGCACTTCTTCTACAAACTTCTGCAGATAGACTTCTATTTCTTCCTTCAGTTCTGATTCAATCCAAGTCCTTTCAAAAACCATTTTATCACCAAATTCAAACTGCTGAAAACCACTGCTCAACTCTTTGAATGAGATCATACCACACGTTACATCTACTTCGGAGTCAAATAAATACAGGTAAATCATCAACTGAAGTTGATAGCTACTCACTTTCTCCCATTGACCGTTAAACTTCAATTTATCAACTTTTCCTGTCTTATAGTCGATGATTCTAATCACATCCCCTATCTGATCAATACGATCTATCAAACCTTTTATTCTTAAATCTATTAACCCTTTGGAAGTTTGAATCGCAACGGTCTTCTCGAATTTTTCCTCTAGCCCGAGCACCTTAATCACTCCTCTCTCTTGGATCAACTGTTTCTCAGCACGCAGATACTTTCGGATCGTGTGTAGGGCAGTTTCATAGAGTAGAAGATTCTTGCCGCTCAAATAATTCCCTCCAGGAAATCGAACATCAAAGCTTTTCTTCAACTCATCTTTATAGGACTTGATCATTTGATCTATTTCCTTAACGGCAATTAAAGTGCCTTGACCTCGATAGAGATTCTCCAGCACTTCGTGCACGATGGTTCCATAGGTGCTGGACTCAATATCTTCTTCAATCTCTTCATCCTGAGACAATCGAAGAAGTTGCGTATACATAAAGTTCTTTGGACAGGTATTAAACTGATTCATTCCAGATGCTGAAATTCCATTTTCGAACCAACGAAGGATTCTATCCTGCAGCAACTGGCGATCTGACTCCTGCCAACTAATGACTTTTGTCACTTCTGGAACCGTTTCGACACTCACCTGCTCAACCGACACTTCCCCTGATAGCTCTTCTTTCACTTGAAGCAAATACCTACTGATTTCATTTGACTTTAAACCATCAGCTTCTCCTCCATTGTATATCAAGCTAACGTTTTCTGCTCGCTGAATTAAGCGATAAAAATAGTATGCGAAAATCGCTTCTTTATCATCTCTCGTTGGTAAACCGTGATAATTACGAAGGTCGAACGGCATCAATGAATTAGAAAACGATCTCTTGGGAAGTACATCTTCATTACAAGAAAGCAAGATGACCCTTTTAAAATCAAGCGCTCTTGTTTCTAACAAGCCTAGCATTTGTAATCCCTCCAAAGGCTCTCCTAAAAAGGAAACCGTTAACCCTCTTAGCAGTTGCTTCGAAAGTCGATTGAACGTTGAGATTTGTTCTATTCTTCCGTACTTCTGCTGCACGACCTGCACTTTTTCTAACGCTGCCACTAAGGCAAGTATTGACTCTCGCTCTAGCAGATCCCCTTCAAAAAGAAGATAAACTTCTTTGAAAAAAGCAACCACCTGCTCCACAAAAGCAGCGACATCAGATGCCTTGATGAAGAGAAAACCTACTTTATTCCAGTCCTCCCCCATACTCTGTTCGATCAGCGAGAGTGGTAAATAAGCATAATTCTGCTTGCTTATTTTTTCCTCCACACTTGCCGTACACACCGAATTTTGCCTTGCATAACTTTGAAAAACCTCATGCCTCACCAGCTGTAAGAAGTCATTGTGATAGACAAAACCCTTGTTTTTATATCGATCGATGTTTACCTGTACTTGCACAACCTCTTCAAAAAAAGAAAAAACTGAAGCTGCATTCAAAGGATATCCCATGGCTACATTCAGGCTCTTAAGGTCTGCTGGCAGCATGTTAAGCATTGGTTTCAAAAGAGATTCATCCGCAAATACTACAGCGGTATCGTCCAAGTTGGATTCACCAAGATTACTCACCAATTGACTTGCGACTCCAACTTGCTGTAGGTTCGAGTTGGCTTCATATAACTGAATTTGCTTTGCATCTGTCGCGAGGTGATTTTGAGTAGTTCTATTACTATTGACTGACCAAGCGCTGTATTTTCTAATAAACTTTCCCGCCTCCATCATATCATCTGTGACGTAATATTCGTCTGCATCCCAACACACCTCTCCCAATCCAGCCGAAACTACAAACTTCATTATTTTTTCCTCTGCTTTAGAAAGTGCGTTAAAACCAATAAAGTAGGTTTGACCTTTTAACCGAGTCAGGTATTTTTCTGGTTCCTCCGCTATACTTCGATAAACGCGTGCATTGGTAGCCTCCCCTCTTTCTTCTAGGCGTGAATGAAACTTGTGATAAAGCACTCCGAGTTGCTCCCAAAACTTTAAAAAATTGATTTGTGTCTCCGAAAGTTCGTCACTATTAAAACTCCACGACTCGATATCTTTAATGGACTGAAGGTTCTTAAAAACCTGATTGGCTTCAAGCAAGTATTTATCGATATCATTAAAATCTGCCATGATCATGGATGACCAAGACAAGAAGTCTTCAAAGGATTCTGGAGCATCAAACGAATCATGATAGGCTTCATAGAGTTCGAAGACAGCCTCCAGTTCGTCTACCACCACAAAATCATGCAAGTCTTCAAGAAACCGGTTGATCGTTATGATATTCGGCAACCAAAAACTTCCTTTCACGAGCTTCATCAACTCTTCCTTGATATACAACGCAACACGCTGAGATGGAATAACGATGGTAAGATCCTTTAACTCATCGCTAGCATATTGATCTAGCAACGAAGAACAAAACTCTTGTAAAAAGACCTTTTTACTCATCCTTTTTTAATTTAAAACCATTTCGAAGGAAGGTCAAATATTCTTTAAACAAGTTTCGATCTGTAAACGTACCTTTAACAATGGACCAAGTGGTTCTTTTCTTTTTTTTAGGTTTTGGTGAACTTTTCACGGTTGAAGCCTCTTGGGGAAGGTCTATTCCTCTCTCCTGAAGCACTCCTTCCAACTCATCCGCTCGTTTAAAGTTTCGCTTCGCTAGTTGCATCCTCCCTTGACTTTCTAATAAAAGCCCTAAATTATTATGTGCAATAGCATCTTCTGGATCAAGGTGAATGCATTTCTCATAATCGAGAATCGCACCATTGATGTCTTTCATGGAGGCCTTTACATAAGCTCTACTAGAGTAACGATATGGATTAGTTGGTTCAAGCAAAACGCAATAATCTAACTCTTTAAGCGATCGTTCTTTATCGTTGAGGTGAAAGAACACTACAGCACGTTCGGACAGTAAATTTGCATTCTTGGGCTCTATCTCAATTCCTTTATTGAGCAGTTCAAGTGCTTCCTCAAACTTTGAATCTTTTATATAATTTTGAGCCTGACTCCAGATTTTAGCAATATCCATATCCTTTCTATTATGACCAATTTTCCTGTCTATCGCAAATATACAAACAAGAATACCTATTTTAAGATTCTTTCAGAAAATGAGTTTGAGGAGGTCCAGTTCATCGGGAAACAAGCCCATGTGTATCGCATCATAGCAAAACAATATCCTGAAAAACTTAGGGTTATGGATATGATCAACTGCAATGAGGGCATTTGGGAACCCATCACCGAAGCAACTTACGAGTCGCAAAAAGCTTGATCTCATCCACTTGATCGGTGTTAAACACTTGTTAAAGAAATGAACCTTTGCCATAGTTAGGGGTATCTTCTAAAAAAGGTATTCGTATGAAAAGGTTTCTTATCATTCCATTTGTTCTGGCTTTTGTTGTAATCAACGGCCAAGACAAAACAACTTTTAACATCTGTGACCTTCCGACCGTTGACTTTGAATTCTACGCAACCACCACCCGTAATGCTCTTGAAAATCGGGTAGGAACTGGACTAGAAGCTTGGTCTGGGGAAAATGACAAAATCATTTATGGCTCACTCCATCCCTTTGTGGAAGCAGCTCACAACGCCTATGCGAAACATCGGGGGCTTGTCATATCTCCAGATATGGTTTGGTTAATGATTGCGCAAGGCTTTGCTCGGCACGTAGATGAAAACAGCGACAGCTTGCGGCACTATTTTGTTGATTTTGACGGCAAGAAAGTCCTGAAAGTTGTGCGGAATGAATTTGTTAAAGGTTCGAAAGAAAATGATTGGATTGGCGTCTTTCCTGAGTTCACGCGACAGATTGCTGACTACACAGGACGAGAGTTACTTGACAATACGGTCTTAAACTTCTCAACGACCACGCCCATCGAAAAAGCGGCCATGGAAGTAACGTTGATGGACGGAATGAGTAGCTACTTCATTTATGCCGTTGGCGTGACATGTGGCATTACCGATATTACGCTTGAAGGAACAACCCAAGACTGGGAGAAGCTACTAGCCAAGACCAAAGCGCTTGGAAAATATGATTTAAAGTGGTGGACCGATGAACTTGAACCTATCCTAGAAGAATTTGTTGCAGCCTCTAAAGGAGATGTTAATGAGGAATTTTGGAACAACTTGTATCAGCAAAAAATGGTAGGTTGCGGAAGCGAGGCGGTCAGCGGTTGGATCACGAAGTTTTTCCCTTACCGCAGTTCTGGATCTCCTAGAACCAACTTTGATTACCCCATGGAACATAGTGAGTTTTCTTCTGGAATGGCTAAAGCTGACTTCTATTGGTTTACGTGGCAAGGAGGACCTTATCAGATGGAATTTGTTGCCGGTTTTGCTGGAATGACGGAAGATTCAAAAACGAAGGCTCTTCGCCCCTACATTGCATGGGGAATTCGTGACACGGGTAAAACAGGCATTAAAAAAGAAGATGAGAAGTATGCTGATGAAATCAACAGTTGGTAAATTATTGAAAACAAAAAAAGCTCTTCCGATCGAGAAGAGCTTTTTGAAATCTATATAAATGAGGTTTACTTTCTCTTAAGAGAAGTATGAGAAACAGAAAGTCTTTTTCTTCCTTTTCTTCTTCTTGCGTTAATTACTTTTCTACCGTTTTTGGTAGCCATTCTAGATCTGAAACCGTGCTTGTTTCTTCTCTTTCTATTCGATGGTTGAAATGTTCTCTTGCTCATTTTTCAATATTTTTAATCTCTATATCCGAGATATTTTTTCAATAATGGACTGCAAAAATAGTCCTTTTTTCGAAACTACAAAGAAGATATTTTACTTTTTTCGCTAAAGTTTATCCCCACAATACTTACAGTAGTCCGCATCTGTTTCATGACCTTCTTGCGAACAACTTGGACAAACTTGGGTAGAAGGTTGATTCAACTTATCTTGCTTGGCAATTTCAGCGGAGACAATTCCTGTAGGAACAGCAATGATCGCGTACCCTGTCAACATGATCACAGAAGCAATGAGCTGTCCTAAGTCTGTATCAGGCTTAATATCTCCATATCCTACTGTAGTGAGCGTAACAATTGCCCAGTAGACACTTCTTGGAATACTTGTAAACCCTGATTCTGGAGACTCAATAATGTACATGAGTGACCCCAAAATAAACGTGAGGCTCAGTACAAAAAATAAAAAAACGATGATCTTCGCTCTACTTGCCCTCAGGCTTCTAATGAGCAAATTGGCTTCACCCATAAACCGTGCGAGCTTGAGGATTCGGAAAACCCGCAGCAGTCTCAATGATCTAATGACAGACAAAGAATGCGTGCCTGACACGAAAAGACCAAGATAAGCTGGCAAAATAGAAAGTAAGTCCACTAATCCATAGAAACTAGTCACGTACTTCCATGGTTTCCGCACACAGAGTATTCTAGCTACGAACTCTATGGAAAATAATATTGTTATCGTCCATTCAGCAATAAAAAGTTCTCTGCCATACTTCTGCCCTAGGTCTGGGACACTCTCTAACATCACTGAGATAATGGAAACAATGATCATCAGCAATAAAATGATATCGAATAATTTACCAGCGTAAGTATCTGCCTCGAAGATCACTTCGTGCATTTTATTCTGCCAAGGCTTGAGACCGTTATCCTCTTTCGTTTTGCTCACGAAGCCAAATATACAATAAAAAAGCCCTGTTAGCGAGGACTAACAGGGCTACTATCTTAAGTCTTTAACTTACTAATCTTTCTTCTCCTTACTCACAGGCATCAAGTTCTTGGTGAACTCAACTACTGATGGAGCTGCAATAAACAACGAAGAGTACGTTCCTACCGCCACACCGATCAACAATGCCAACGAGAATCCTGAGATGCCATCACCTCCGAACAAGAAGATGATCAACAACACCATAAAGGTCGTTAACGAAGTATTGATGGTTCTGGAAAGCGTTGTATTCAATGCAGAGTTGATCACTTTATTCTGATCGTCTCTCTTGTGAATACCAATGTACTCTCTAATTCTATCGAAGATAACCACCGTATCGTTAATCGAATAACCAATTACTGTAAGGATGGCTGCAATAATTGCTTGATCTAACTCAACGTTTATAGGCACATTCAATGCGTAAAGAATTGAGAAGATTCCCAATACCACCATTACATCGTGGAACATCGCCAACAAGGCTCCTAATCCATACTGCCATCTGTTAAATCTAAATCCGATGTAAATGAATACCACCAATAGTGATAATCCAATCGCCAATAATGAACTCCACATCATGTTATTCGAAATAACGGCTGACACCGAACGCTGTCCTTCAATTGAATAGGAAGGCTTTTGCTCACCCAACACCTGATCACTGTCTTCGTGGTAGTAACCTAGCTCGTTAAACGCCAAGTTCATCACGCTATCCACTTTAGCTGTTGCGTTTTTATCATCCAGTTTTGACCCGATTAAGTAGTTGGTAGAGATGGACAACTGCTTGTCTCCATCTACAGTTTTAACCACTGGTTTTACTCCTTTTTGCCCATCCACTTCAACAGAATACTTTTGAATAGAAGCAGCTACCTCATCTTGATCTGGAGCTTCTGAAAAGGCAATTGTATAGGTTCTTCCTCCTGTAAACTCAACTGATCTATCTAGTCCGATTGTGAACAATGAGATCACACCAGCAGTAACGATTGCCGCAGAGAAGTAGTAATACTTTCTTCTACCTTCCATAAAGCTGAAGTTCGCATTGCTAAACCAGTTAGAGAATGAGTTGGCAAAACTGATGTCCATCTTTCTGTCTAACATGTGAGAGAACAACAATCTCGTCACAAAAATCGAGCAGAACAACGATGAGAAAATACCAATGATTAACGTAGTCGCAAACCCTTGAATTGGTCCAGAACCAAAGTAAGCAAGGATAATCGCTGTTAACAACGAAGTAATGTTCGAATCCAGAATAGCTGAATAAGCAGCCTTATAACCATCAGCAATGGCTTGTTTTAGGACTTTGCCATTCTTCAATTCCTCACGGATTCTTTCGAAGATCAGTACGTTAGCATCCACCGACATACCGATGGTCAATACCAAACCTGCAATACCGGGTAAAGTCAAAGCAGCTCCTAAACTTGCTAATGTTCCGAAGATAAAGAACAAGTTTGCGATCAAAGCGATATCAGCAACAATACCGGCCTTCGCGTAATAGAACACCATGTAAATCAACACTAGAATCAATGCGATCACAAAGCTCCAAAGTCCTTTTTGAATGTTAGCTTCACCTAATGTTGGTCCAACCAATGCCTCATCCACAATTACGGGAGATGTTGGTAACGAACCAGCTTCTAGCACGGCAGCCAATTCCTCTGCTTCATCCAATGTAAAGTTTCCGCTAATTCTTGTGCTTCCTCCAGAGATCGGCCCATTAATTACAGGGAACGAGTAAATCACGTTATCTAAAGAGATTCCCACGTAATGCCCCACTTTTGCAGAGGTCCATTTTTCCCAAACTTCGTCTCCTTTTGAATCGAAAGTCATGTTCACTACCATTCCCGGTCCATCAGGACTTGTTGACGCGTTGGCATCCGTAACGTTAGAACCTGTTAGTGAATAATTATTATCTTGAGGGTATGAAGCATATAAACTAAAGGCTCTTTCATCAGTATCCTCAGAAATAGATTCTGGCTTGTTGCTCCACATGAAAACGATCTCATCTTCATCCGGGAACAATCCCTTAGCTTCTGGGCTTCTTAAGAACATCCCAATGATTACTGTATCCGATGGATTCATCACATAACCTACTTTGGGTGTAGCTACAACTTCTCCGTTATCATTTGGATATGATTGCTGCGTGAATTTAAACCTTCCGTCAAACATATCACCCGCTCCAGCATCCAAATTAGCTGGCAAAGTATCTGTAGCTGACTCAGTAGTCAATTCATCCAGTTGCTCGTTTTCAGCGTCAATTTTATCTTGTGCTGCAACAAGTTCAAACTTAGCAGCTGTAAGATTCATAGAATCTTGAGCAGTTTGAGGAACATACCCATCCACCAAGTAAGGTCTCAACGAATCTGTAACTTGATCAATTGCCTTCTTCTCTTCCTTAGACTCGTTATCAACTACCTCGTTCGCTGGATCATTTTTACCCGCCAAGTTAGTAACCGACTGAACACCTGCAAATTTCTGAGAAATTAATGAAAAAGATCCTTTCAAATCTTTGTCGTATCCGTTCCAAAACTGAAGAATAGCTCTTGACTGAAGCATATTTCTCAACCCTTGCTTGTCTTTTGCTCCTGGAATTTCAATGTGCAATCTTCCTGAAAGAGGCTCCGACTGAATAACAATCTGACCTAGTCCAAAACGATTCACACGCTCTTCGATGACCGTTTTTGTTGCTTCGATCGACTCATCTGCCATCGTTTGCAACTTCTCTTTCATCTCCTCATGAGACATTTCAATCTTAAAGTCCTCTGGTGAACCTAAGTAGAAGAACTCCATTTTCTTACCACTATAAGGTCCATTTTCATAAGCCTCAAAGAATAATTCGATAAAGTCATCTCCTTGTCCTTGACCAAAAGCTTCCAAAGCTGCATCGTAAGTATCAACAAAAGCAGGTTTCTTTACCTGATAAACTCCTGCCTTGTTCTTAACCAAATCAGGAATTGAAATTTCAAGAGTAAAACTCATCCCTCCTTGAAGGTCAAGTCCTTTTGTAAGCTGCTGACTTTTACATTTTCTATACGATAACCCTAAGACTGGGTAAACCGGATCATCCGCATGCTGAGCGATGTAGCTTGACTCGTAGAAGGAATAGATATCTAATTCCTGTCTTGGAGATAGTTGCCCATTCTCTACAATTAGAGTATCAGAACCAAGATAAATCTCTGTCTCTCCATTTTGAACAGAGTTCTTAACCTCTTCTAATGCAGCATCTGCCTCTACCTTCGCTTTGTCTTCTAATTCTCCTGTAAACCAAGACAATGACAGCTGATAAAGACATGCCAATGCCAAAAGAATGGTGAAGACCCAAATTGCACTTCTATTACGCATTTATACAGTATTTATATAATTTCCAAAAAAATTTAGGGCTGCAAATATAGAATTTCAAATCCGATTAACCAACATAATTTCACTTTTCTGATTAATAAGATACTATTAAGGATAATCATTGCGTATATTTGTTATACCAACGCGAAATAACCAAGAAATGTTGAACCTTGCCCAAAAGTCTTTTTTTCTGCTCGTTTTTACCCTCTTCGGAATGGGTCAAATGGGCTGGTCGCAGGTCAATGGGCATTACTACTTTTTGGAGGATGACACTACATTGGTTACAAGAAATAACGACACGTTGATCAACCCTTGGACAGGCGGCTTTAATGCTGCACAAATATCTTCGATTGATCTGAATGGAGATGCTTTTGAAGACCTCTTTGTCTTTGATCGGACTGGAAACACCATCCGAACCTTTGTTTGGGACAGCTCAATCGATTACTGGAAAGCTGCTCCTGAATATGTCAACGATTTTCCTGAATTGGCTTATTGGGCTATCCTGAGAGATTACAATTGTGATGGTAAAAAAGACATTTTTAGCTACGTTTCTGGAGGTGTTGGCGTTTGGCTGAATACGAGTCAGGGAGGCGAATTAAGTTTTGAATATGTTTCTGACCCTTACGTGCGTGCCACACTCCTAGGGGGTACGGAAGCTAATTTATATGTCAGCAAAGTAGACATCCCAGATATAAATGATGTGGATGGAGATGGCGACTTAGATGTGTTGACCTTTGGAATCATTGGAAGTAGATTGGAATACTACCAAAATCAATCTCAGGAATTGGGTTACGGATGTGATTCGCTAATTTATGAAATCGCCAACACTTGCTGGGGACATTTCCTGGAAGACGGCACGAATACGAATGTCTGTACACTAAAAGACACTTGTGCTCCAGGCAGTAATGTCAATAACCCCAAAGGGCTGGCAAAACACAGTGGATCGACTGTGTTATCCTTAGACCTTAACGATGATGGCGTAAAAGATGTTCTTTTGGGCGATGTCAGTTTTACGAATGTTGTTGCACTTTACAACGACAACAAAGGAGTAAACATGAACACTTCAATGGTCTCGCAGGACACTTCATTTCCAAGCAACACCTCTCCCATTGACATCCATGTTTTCCCTGCTACCTTCTACGAAGATGTGGATGCGGATGGCATCAATGACCTCATAGCTGCTCCAAACACAGACAACGGCACCGAAAACGTATCAAGCATTTGGTTTTACAAAAACTACGGAACAAATACTAATCCCTTGTTCTCCCACATTCAAAGCGACTTCCTTCAGGATGAAACAATTGATGTAGGCTCCAACGCTTATCCAGTGTTGATGGACTACAATAACGATGGTCTTCTGGATTTGTTTGTTGGAAGTTTTGGTGTTTACGATTTTAGCAACCCCAATTCCTATCAAGGAAGCATTGCGTTGTACGAAAACATTGGAACCAACTCACGCCCTGAATACGATTGGATAACTGACGATTTTGCCTCTGTCAGTTCTTCGGGTTTTACGAGTGGCATCTACCCTACTTTTGGAGATATTGATGATGATGGAGATGTAGATATGATTATTGGTGATCACGATGGCAAAATCCACCTCTACCTTAATTCCTCTAACAGTATGAGTGTCATGACTCTCGCGCTAGGAACTGCTCAATTAAAAGACGACAACAACACAACCATAGATGTAGGATACGCAGCAAAACCGCAGTTATTTGACGTTGATGAGGATGACGATCTTGACCTCATCATTGGTGAAGAAAACGGAAATTTAAATTACTATGAAAACATTGGAGACGAAAGTTCTTACGCATTTCGTTTGCAATCTGAGACGCTTGGCAATATCGATGTTAGCGAATGGTGGACGACCATCGGAAATAGTGCTCCGCGCCTTTTTGAAAATTCATCCGGTGAAATTGAACTCTTTGTAGGAAGTGCCAATGGACAAATCCACCATTACTCTGATATCTCTGGAAATGTAATGGGCACCTATACTAAGATAGACTCTGCGTTGAGCTTTATCGGTCGTTTCACCAATACTTCTGTTGCCGTTGGAATGTTGAATAACGATGCGCTTTTAGACATGATCGTAGGTAACGAGCGTGGTGGACTAACTTATTATCAAGGTTCAAGTGATATCTCGTTGAATGTCACCCACAGTGAGATGGAAGTTCCACAGCTCTACCCCAACCCTACTCAGGATCGCTTATTTATTGATGGAAACACTCCAGACAGTTACCGAATTTTTGACCTGAACGGAAAATGTGTTCTAGCTGGAAATGCGACTCAATCTATCAGCGTTCTGAACTTAACATCTGGCATCTACATTATTGAATTGAGCTATGAGCAACGAAAGATTCGACAAAAGTTCATACGACAGTAAACGAATTGTCATCTTTGATGGGGAATGCGCATTTTGTAATGCCAGCGTTGTGTTTATCCGAAAACGAAATTCAAAAGATAATTTGTGGTACTGCTCAAGTCAGTCGGCTATTGCTAAAAAACTAATTGACACCTACCAAATAGAAGTTGCAGCTGAGGACAGTCTTATCTACCTCAAAGCAGGTAAGCCCTATTATTTTTCTAGTGCTGCTCTTGAAATCGCTAAAGAATTAGACCATTTCTGGGCGATGCTTTCCTTCTTTCTCATTATTCCTAAACGCATTAGAGATGGTGTTTATCGTTTAATTGCTAAGTATCGCAAATCGATCATGGGAACAACAGAAAGCTGCTCACTTGAATCCATGCAGTTATTTGAAGGAAAAACATTGACATAAAAAAAGGCTCACGAATCGTGCGCCTTCTCATTATCACTTTCTAATGTCCTGACTAGGGCTTAAATACCTTATACGTTTTTGAGTGCACGCCTTTCTTGCACGCTACGAAGTAAACACCACTTGTTAAAACACTGCTATCTAAAAACTCAACATCTGAAGCAACTCTTTGCACCAACTGAACCTCACCTAGCACATTGTAAATAACAACATTACTACCCGCTAGACCAGTAAGCCTAAAGCTATTCTCTAGAGCAACTACATTTGCATCGAAATCAGGCTCAGAAACGCTTGCCGTTCCGCTTCCCATATCACCAGCATCTATTGCAGTAGCAGCCGTTTCTTCATAAGCATAACTATCAACAATACACGTATCGTGCGTTTCACTCACGTTAACTTTGATCCATCCATAATGTGTTGAACCAGAAATATCAAACTTCACACCGATATACTTATCACCAGCTCCAGCAAACTGACCTACAGCAGCAAAACCACTCGCATCTGCATTCAATCCTACTCCTGGAAAAATGGAAGGAGAGCTAGAGTTAACATAAGTTGCTGCCCCGTCAATGGTAAAACCAGACAATAAAGAATCAGCTTCTAGAACAGACTCGGTACCAACTGTGGTAGTTCTACCGACAACTTCTGTATTTCCGTATGTCGTCATTGCAAAACCTGTAAGTGTAACTGGAAACCCTGAAAAAGTAGTATCGTGTTTTGTCCCATAGATGGTCAATTCAGGATTCATGTCATTGTCAAAATCTATATCAATCGATTCCCCTGCATAGGTAGCATGAATCTCCTCATCTGGAGAATAATCGTGGTAATTGATCTGTGCATTTAAAGAAACAGCTCCAACAATAGCTGTACATAATAGTAGAACTTTTTTCATATTTTAATCCATTTAGTTCATACAAAGAACTGGCTTTTTAGGCAATGGTTGCTCCTTCTTATGAATTTATTTTGCCGTTTAACAATTTTTTTCCTCAAAATAGGTTAATACATTTGTCAACTTTCTATTCTATTGAAACCTATTATAAGCGTCATATCAATCATCTTTCTGTCCTTATTGGTCAGTTTATCTAGTTGCATCAAGCCATCGAAAGACTTTAGCAACACAGGCGATCTTGGCTTTTCAGAGGACACCATTCTTTTTGATACGCTGTTTACGACTATTGGTTCGACAACAAAAAAATTCAAGATTTACAACGATAAATCAAGTCCTATCCAAGTGAGCAGCATTCGCCTAGAACAAGGTACGCAATCAATGTTTCGTATTAACGTAGACGGTGAAGCAGGTGTGATTTTCAAAGACGTTGTGGTACCCGCCAAGGACAGTCTCTTTATTTTTGTGGAAGTAACCATCGACCCAAACAATACTACTACACCTCAAATTGTGGAGGATAAAATTCATTTTCTGACAAATGGTAGCGAACAGCAAGTGGTTCTCAATGCTTTTGGACAGGATGCTTACTTTCATGTGAATGAAATTATTGGTAACAATACAACTTGGCCAAACGATAAGCCTCACGTTATTTATGGCTATTGTGCCGTAGATTCTGCGGTCAAATTAATTATTCCTGGAGGCACATCTGTGCACGGGTATAACAATTCCTTTTTATACATCTATAAAGGAGCGCTAGAGACGCAAGGGTCATTAGGGAATGAAGTTACGTTTTCTCAAAGCCGAAGAGAAGACTTTATCTTGTCTCCAGTAGATAGTGCCGGTGGACAGTGGCGCGGAATCTACTTCTTTGCCCCTCAAAACTCTACCTTGAACTACACCAACATAAAAAATGCCACCATTGGTATTCAAGTAGATACGCTCAACGGACAAGATTCGGTAATTCTACAAAATGTAAGAGTTGATAATTCATCCTTTGCTGGATTGGTGACACAAGGAGGTAATGTGTATGCCCACAGCTCTTTATTTGGAAATGCAGGAGCCTATTCTGCCTTCATCTCCATCGGAGGAAATATTCACTTGGATCATTGCACCTTTGCAAACTATTGGCCAACCCAGCGAAACGACCCTGCTTTTGCCTTTAAGAACTACTATCAAGATGCTAACGAAAACTATCAATATCGTCCGTTTGATTCCTTCGTCTTGAAGAACAGTATTATCTATGGAGCTAATACCATGGAAATGGTTCTCGACACCTTATCTGGCAGCTCACCCAACTTTCGAATGATTAACACTTTGGTAAGGTCTGAAGATCCTGTGAGTAATGCTAACTTTTTTCAGAATTGCTGGCGCAATCAAGACCCTAATTTTGCGAACACACTCTACTGGGACTTTCATTCCTCTGGAACGGCTGTTGACGATAGAGGAACATCTACAAATCCTCAGCCTGATTTAGATGGCAATGCTCGGAGTATTTCTGGCAATGATTTGGGCTGTTACAATACACCTTAATCAATACTTAAAACTGTAGGTGAGTGCGGTAATGTTCTTTCGCTCATCCTTCACTTCTACTTTCAGTTCATGCTCTCCTGCTTCGATTTGATTGTAATCATCAAATGGTAAGGTTAATGTTCCTTTTCTAACGTTGTAAAAAGAAAGTTTCCATTCTCCATCGATATAGATATCATAATCATCTACACCACTTAGGTTGTCAGCAATCTTAAACTGAATAGACTCTTGTCCTCCCATGTTTTTGCCATCATAAATATTGACAGGTGTGATGACAGGTGCAACAGTATCCAATTTTATCGTATAATCACCAAACGACCTTACTTCCGTTTCTACCCACCCATCTTTGTAGGCTCCTCCTTTGGCGTAGGCCACTTTCTTATTCTTGCTCATTTCTACTACCAAAGCTTTATCTTCCTTCCCTTTAGGAATCCCGACTGATTTCAGTCGTAGTATAAAATATTCCTGAACAGGCGTATAGTCATCGTGAAACTCATGCAAGGGAGCAAAAGAATTTGAGATCTGAGATTGTTTGTACTGATACTTCAAGTCTTCATACACAGCATTTTTGGGTAATTCTGCTTCAAACCCTTCTTCCGCAACGAGGCTTCTTTCGGATGCATCAATTAGTTTATCTGCGCTAAGTTGCTCTTCTTCCGTCCCTAAACCTTCACTCGTCATCGTAAAATTTGCTACTGAGGTATTTCCATAAACATCTTTGACCACATAGGTAAACGTATGTTCCAACGTATCGTCAAACTCAACCCTTCCTTTGTTCTTGATCAACTCGTAGATAGCTAGCTTGTTATTCTCCGTTAAGTAAGACTTATGATAGCTCTGTTTGTTCAATCGATACCCCAAATAATCACTATGTGCATTAATGTAACGGTTGGTAGAGAAATCCAGTTTTTCGAGCTTTTGCTTGAATATAGTATCCTCGTCAACCACTAATTCAATGGTGTAAATTCCACATTGATTACCTGCTCCATTTAAATAATCGATGGTGTTAATTGCTAGTCCAATTTTTCCTTTGAATTTAATCGGCAAATCATATTGTCTTGCATAATTTCCATCATCTCCTTTGAGATCAACATTATACTCTTTTTTCTTCCCATTAATCGTTCCACCTTCCAACGGGTAAACTTTCACATCCAATAAAACAGGTTTTCGCGTATCCTTGATATCAAAATTGAAAAGCAGCGGATTCACTGGTTTTTCCGTTCCTGTCTCTCGTATTTCAAAATGCAAATGTGGAGCAGTAGAAGACCCTGAATTCCCAGAGTAAGCCACCACTTCTGATTTCGCCACCGGAAGTTCCGTTTTCATCGGATAGACCTGAATAGTTTCAGATTCCTTTGAGAATTGTTTTTTTCTGATGTAATCCAATACCTTTTCTGGAAAAGTACTCAGATGCGCATAGACACTAGTATAACCGTTGGGATGGGTAATATATAGCGCATTACCATACCCCCAATGAGAAACGTTTATTCTGGAGATGTACCCAGAGTCAATCGCATAAATCTTATACCCTTCTCTTCCATTGGTCTTGATGTCTAATCCTGTGTGGAAATGATTCGAACGCATTTCAGCAAAATTTCCGGCCAAAATCAAGTCTATCCCAAGCGGAGAGACAAAATCGGTCTCTTCATAAGGCACTGGAGATTGAGCCTGAGCAAGGTTAACAACAGCAACTACAACTAATAACACAAAAAATCTGACCATAACAATATTTCGTTTGTTTACAACACGAACGGTTACAAATTTACTGCCAGAATAGGTTTACCCTCGTATTCATGCTCATCGAATATCAACACTTAAGCGTGAAAACCGAGTTTTAAAGAACGACACCTTAAAAAATATAGACTGAGATTATTTGTATGCCTAATTATATGTTATTTTTGCTACTGATTTGTGAGAATTTAGAAAATGAGTTTTAATAATCCTGTTGTAGAGGAAATCAACCAGAAAATTCAGAAAGTCATTTCTGAAAGAGATCATTTGAAGGAGAACATTGTTACTCTTCAGGAGAGAGTTGCTTCTCTGGAACTATCTGTTCAGCAGGAAAAAAACGCATTAGAAGAATTGGAACAAAAGTACAAAGTATTGAAGTTGGCTAAATCTTTAGAAGGAGAAAAAGCAGGTCCGGGCACGGACTTGAAACTAAAGATTAATGAGATGGTAAGAGAAATAGACAAGTGTATCGCATTATTGAATAAATAGTTAATCATAAATGAGCAGTTTATCCATAAAAGTTAATATTGCTGGCAGAGTTTATCCGCTTACAATAGACCCTCAAGAAGAGGAGTTTATTCGTAAAGCAGCGGACAGAATTAATGCCAACGTGAAAGAACTTCAGGAAAATTATGCTGTTCGTGACATGCAGGATCTTTTAGCAATGACCACACTGCAGTATGCAACTGAGGTGATAAAAGGTGCTAAATCTGTAGAATATACTCAGCTTATGGCTGATTTAGAAACACTATCCAATTCAATTGCCTGATCTCCCTTTGCCAACCCAGTACGCATTTATTATTAGTCCTTTCTAAAACAAGAAGGGATAGTGTTGAATAAAAAAAAGTAACATGGAATTAGCTATTGGAATTGCAATTGGTGTGTTGGCGGGTGCTGCAATTGGCTTTGTGGTATTCAACAACATTCTTAAATCAAAACGCGCAGCTATTCTTAAAGAGGCAGAAGTAGAAGGCGAAACGATCAAAAAAGACAAGATACTTCAAGCAAAGGAAAAGTTCCTATCTCTTAAAGAAGAGCACGAAAAAACAGTGAGTCAGCGCAATCAAAAACTGAACGAACGAGAAAACAAAATCAAACAAAAAGAGAAGACGCTCTCGCAAAAAATCGAAGAGACTAACCGGAAAGACAAGGAACTTAAAAAAGGTCAAAGTCAACTAGACAAGCGTTTAGATGTTGTAACGGTTAAGCAAGATGAACTGGAGAAGCTTCATGCCAAACAAGTAAAAGAACTGGAAAAACTTTCTGGCTACTCTGCCGATGAGGCTAAGGATCAGTTGGTGGAAGCACTGAAAGATGAAGCGCGCACAGATGCCATGGCTTACATCAAAGAAATTCAGGATGAAGCGAAATTGAACGCTACAAGAGATGCTAAGAAAATTGTGATCCAGAGCATTCAACGTGTTGCTGCTGAAGAAGCGATTCAGAACTCTGTTTCTGTTTTCAATATTGAAAGTGATGAAATGAAAGGTAGAATCATTGGTAGAGAAGGACGAAACATCCGTGCCATTGAGGCTGCAACGGGAGTGGAAGTTATTGTTGATGACACCCCAGAAGCAATTATTCTTTCTTGTTTTGACCCCGTAAGACGAGAGATCGCCAGACTTTCTCTTCATCAATTGGTAAGTGACGGTAGGATTCACCCTGCGAGAATCGAAGAGGTAGTAGCCAAAACGAAAAAGTCGCTCACGGAGGAAATCATCGAAACTGGAAAGAGAACTTGTATCGATTTAGGAATTCACGGTTTACATCCAGAGCTGATCAAAATGGTGGGACGTATGAAATATCGTTCTTCTTATGGTCAAAACTTGCTGCAACACTCTAGAGAAGTGGCTAACCTTTGTGCAACCATGGCCTCTGAACTAGGCTTAAACCCTAAAGTTGCAAAACGTGCAGGTCTGCTACATGACATTGGTAAAGTACCAGAAGATGAGCCAGAATTGCCACACGCTATTCTAGGCATGAAGTTGGCTGAGAAGTACGGTGAAAAGGCAGACGTTTGTAACGCGATTGGTGCTCACCACGATGAAATTGAAATGAACACGTTGGTCTCTCCGATTGTTCAGGTGTGTGATGCCATTTCAGGTGCACGTCCTGGCGCAAGACGAGAAATTGTTGAATCGTACATCCAACGAATTAAAGATTTGGAAAACATGGCATTGGCCTACGATGGTGTAAACACAGCCTATGCGATTCAGGCGGGTAGAGAACTGAGGGTATTGGTTGAAGCTGACAAAATCAGCGATCAACGTTCTGAAGAACTTTCCTTTGAGATTTCGCATAAGATTCAAACGGAAATGACCTATCCAGGGCAAGTAAAAGTAACTGTGATCCGAGAGAAGAGGTCGGTTGCATATGCCAAGTAAAATTGATTAACGAAATGATAAAGCCATCTCCTGAAAAGGATGATGGCTTTTTTCTTTTCTAATGCAAAAATAGTCAGTAGATTTGTCCAAGACTGATTCATAAGTTGGGCTTAGCAGGTAAAAAAATACTCATTACTGGAGGTGCCGGATTCATCGGCTCCAATCTTGCAGAACATTTTGTTAAGAACAACGAAGTTGTTGTCTTAGATAACTTAGCAACAGGTCATAAAAAAAACATAGAACACTTATTGTCCCTGCCAAATTTTAAGTTTATTGAAGGCGATATAAGAGATTTATCCACTTGCTTAGAAGCTACTAAAAACGTTGAAATTGTTTTCCATCAAGCCGCTTTAGGAAGTGTGCCCAGGTCAATTAATGATCCGATAACGACCAACCAAGTAAACATAGATGGTTTTCTTAACATGCTCAATGCATCACGAGAGAATCAGGTAGAGCGATTTGTATATGCAGCTAGTTCCTCAACCTATGGAGACAGTAAGGCACTACCTAAAGTCGAAGAAAACATCGGAAAACCGCTATCGCCCTATGCCGTTACTAAATTGGTAAACGAGTTGTACGCAGACGTTTTCCATCAACTGTACAAAACCAAGGTCATTGGACTTCGCTACTTCAATGTATTTGGGTTAAGACAAGACCCTAATGGAGCATATGCCGCTGCTATTCCTAAGTTCATTCAAAAATTTGCTGAAGGAGAGTCACCCACCATTCACGGTGATGGATTACAATCGAGAGACTTTACGCATGTGGATAATGTCATTCTTGCCAACGAACTGGCTGGGAGTACTATTAACCCTGAAGCTTTTGGTGAAGTATTTAATGTAGCCTGTGGCGAAGCAGTTGTGTTGAAAGACTTGGTAAATATTCTAAAAGAAGAGCTGTCTAACTTTGACAGGACAATTACTGACATTCAAGTGATCCATGGTCCTGAAAGAATTGGCGACATTAAGCATAGCTTGGCATCCATTGATAAAATTAATCGAATTTTAGGATATCAGCCTGTTACTAACTTCAAAGGGGGCATCAAAAAAACAATTCACTGGTATTGGGAAGGTAAGTAATCTTACTTCTTTTTAAACCTCACTAGTATCTTCTTATCTATCAACTCTTTAATCTCAGGAGATAAATTCGTAAAATACACAACTCCCCAGAACAAAACTGTAATGAGAACAGCCTTGATAAAAATGGTAACCCAAACGTTAGAAAACGTAAGATAGCTTCCCAAAATAACAATAGCGATGCCCAGCACAGCAGTCAATAGGTTTCTGAACGAAAAGGGCTGAAGCTTATAATATCTTACAATGAGCAACCACAGCAAGAAATTAAGCATAAGATAAGTTGCAAAGGTAGCCATAGCGGCTCCCTCGATCTGAAACCAATGAATAAATATATAGTTGGATATTACCGTAATTACCAAACCAAGGAAAGAGAGGTAAGTCAACACTTTATACTTTGGACTATTCATTAAGACCACACCATTTGAGCCAGCTACCACGTTCAGTAGTTTTCCTAGCAGCAACCAACCCAGCACATACTTCACCTCACCGTAAGAGTCTGGAAGAATGGTTAGCACCTGGTCAACACAAGCCCAGATTCCAATCCCGATATAAACACCAATGACCATCATAGTTTCGGTTGACTTCTTATACAGTTCATCTATTTTAGCCATGTCTCTCACCGCCCATGCTTGAGCAATTGAAGGCCCCAATGACATATTCAGAGCGCGAAATGGCATTTCAAGCATAGAAGACATATTTAGCGCTACTGCATAAATACTTACCGCCTCTAGCCCTCTGTTATTCATAGTTTCGGAAAAAGAAAGAGCTCCTACCATGACAGAAGAAACCACTAAAGCACCTACCATCATACTATCAATTCTGAAGGAAATCTGCCTAGCAATACCTGAAATAAAAGTGAATGTACTAAACTGCAAAATGTTCCTCTTTTGTTTGTTGTCCAGCCTTCTACCAGAAATTCGTAGCTCTCCAATAGAGTAAATATAGATCACAAGAAAAGCAAGCGAAACGAGAAACAGGCTCGCATATAATGGCATAAAGAGAGAGATGTCAATATAGTCGAGATAATACAAACCAATTAAAGCTGTCTGACCCAAACGAATAAAAATCTCTTTCTGAAAAACCTGAACATGAGACTTCTTTAGTACATTCAGATAATTCGTTAGTAAATTAATGAACACCTGAAAGAAGAAAATGGGTAGGATGTAGTAATAGTAATCAATCAGCAAAGGCGCGTTATCTTGATAAGCCTGAAAGAAGAATGGCTTTAGCAAAAGCATCAAAAGCAACACCAATACAGTTGCCACACCGGTAACAGCTAACAAGTAGCGCATCAACCCACCGTTTGTTTGAGTTTCCTTTTCTCTGAAGTGAGGAAAATATCGAACGATAGCATTGGGAGTTCCAAAGTTACTAACAGCCGCTACCAACATTGCAATTCCCACCACAAGCGAAACCAATCCATACTCTTCCTTTGGTAAGATTTTCGGATAAAAAAGAATCGTATTGGCAAAACCAATCAGCGCACCTGCATACATCAGGATAACATTTCTACTCCCATGTTTGGCTAACTCTCCCACGCTAACTTCTATTAATCAAAAAAAGGAGTTACTTGAACTCCTTTTTATCTCTTTTATTGCATTTCCAATTACTGTACCCACTCTTGATTGGTCAGCATCAAAGCCTCTTGCACCGTTATTCTCTCTCCCTGTTTATAGGCCGTTACAAACGGTCCAGGAAAGTTATATGAATTTAGCGCGTTGCGCTTGTCTCTGGCATCTTTGTACACCCCGTAGCTTCCAGTGGTATATTTCACCCAACCTTCATGATCTTCTATGTCTATATTACCTCCGTAGCCATAGTGTTTTTTGATATAACTATTAGATACCGTTCTATGAGCTGCCATTACCTGAACTTTATACATTACCTCTCCATTTCCCGAAGGAATCACAGTTCCATTGTCCCCACTATCTCCATTGTCGCCATTATCTCCTGCATCGCCACTATCTCCGTTGTCGCCAGAATCTCCGTTATCTCCAGTGTCACCGTTATCCCCTGAATCTCCATTATCTCCGTTATCTCCATTACTTGCCAATGCTCCTTCCAATTCAAATGAAGCAAAAGGAATCTCAACGCTAGTTGGTTTATCATCTACAATAAGGAACTCACCAGAAAACTCTCCTGTAAGCTCATAAGTCCCTGCGCTAGCAGACTCTGGCAACAGTCTATATTTCACCTGAATTACAGACTCATCTTTGGGTAATGAAGTCCAAAGGAACTTTGCCGAATTGTCCACGTACTTAAATACTGCCCCAGCATTTTCAACAGCCTCAGCTGTAAATCCAGCGGGAAGGTTATCCTTGATTCTAGCAAAACCACCGTTACTTCCTTTATTCACATCGATGGTCACCAAGAACGAATCTCCGTCTTTCTCCACATTTCTAGCGCAAGTTACTTCTGGCACTCCTTGTGTAGTCCCTTCAGAAGTAGAAGTTGCTGTTCCAGACCCCTCACCGCCTTCTGTAGTAGAAGAGCCTTCTCCAGCACCCTCATTAGTCTCAGTATTAGCTGCCACACTGCCACCCTTCACATCCACAATAATAGTAGGAATCTCAATTTTCTCGCGTTCTTCTTCATCCAAGTAAGAAAAAGTTCCTGAAATTGTTTTAGTACCTGAGGCATCTGCACCAGCTTTCAACTTATAGGTAAGCGTTAACTGCTCGTCTGGCTGAATGGAGTACCATATAAAAAGTGCACTTCCTTCAGAGAACGAGAAAGAAGATCCCGCATTTTCAATTCCTTCAGCCTCCAAACCTTCAGCGTCACTAAAGTCTAGCTTTAACCTTGCTGGCCCAGTAATTGAACCCTTATTAAGTGTTATTGTTACTTCAACTTCGCCACCAGCATCCATCTCAGAAGGGGCTTGATGCTCAACACTAACGTTTCCCACAAACAAGAAAGGCAGCATCGCCAACCCAACTAGGTTTATGGATATAAATAATGATTTCACCATCGTGATTTGTTTTTATACATTGTTCGTCAGTTAGCAAAACTAATACTATGTTCCAAACCACTTGTTGATCGACTTTAATCTTTTATACACAAAAATGTTAATATCATCCCCTAAAATGAGTCGTTTATCGATAAAAACCTACCCGTTATTAGTTTTACTCTTTTTCTGAATGTCTATTTTTCTGATTTGCAATCACTTACATTTCACCCAATTAATGCCTTAAATAACGCATTCAAAACTCGAATGTTAATAAATTATAACTAACCAAGCCCCCTCAACACCCTACTATTGCTTATTTTTACGTGAATTTGGATTCGCGAAAAAGAAATTATGGCAGAAGAAAAAGTATCCTACACCGAAGAAAATATTCGATCACTTGACTGGAAGGAGCACATCCGGATGCGACCAGGAATGTATATCGGTAAGTTGGGTGATGGTGCATCTCCAGACGATGGTATTTACATTCTTCTAAAAG
>CAYLYX010000021.1:0-39062 GCA_964387945.1 uncultured Flavobacteriales bacterium
CTCCATTTACCGTATGATAGCTTTGACTTACCGTACTACCCATTTGACTTATCAAATAAAGATTTGGAAGGATGTTTTTTCTGCAAATTCTAGCGTAAATTCAATTTGTCACCTAACCAATTGAATCGTACCTTTTAATTGTTGGCTTTCGTATTCACCCACGTAGTAATAAATACCTTCTGAGCAATCCTGCCCTTTATGACTTCCATCCCAGATTGGATTGGATTCATTTAACTCCAGTATTAGATTGCCCCAGCGGTTGTAGATGAATAGTTCTTCTACGCCATAATAGGAAATGTTTACCACATCGTTGGTCCCATCCTTGTTAGGTGAGAAAATGTTTGGAAAATCTATGTCACAATTTTTTATTTTTCTGACTTCATACAAGGAAATAGAGTCAATATAGAAATATGGTATATACGCACCTTGAGCCGAATAATAGCTATTGTTAAACACATAGTCCAAGGTATCCAACTTTAAAAAATTCCCTATATAAAGAAACTCCTCACCACCACTAGTTTTGAAAGTAGTTGAAATCAATTGCCAATTAAGTGTATCCCCAATGATGGCAGTATTAACCCATGTAGGACTTATGCTTTGAATAGAATTCATATTGTTAAAAAATAACGAATCTCTTGACAAATGAATCTGAATATCATCGCATGCGTGAGACGACAATTCACACAAACTAACCCTCATCGCAAAAGTATATTCTACACACGGAGTAAGTTTATGATGGAGTTTCGTAGCTATAATCTCAGATGACTTAGATGAGTACTCTTGGGATAAGTTATATTGGGAGGTAGCCAACGCGACATAAGCATCCCCATGAAAAGCGTACTGATTGCCTAGAAAATTGTAAGGTACACCAACAAACCCAGGAGTGGATGGATCAGAATTATTACAAGTATTAATATAATCCGGAGTCCCTACATTAGGAGATGTTGGATACCACCAATATTTGCACTTCATAAACTCACCTTGACCTGTTTCACCATAACTTGGACACTCTGTATACTCCTCAAAACTCGGGTTGGGAATCAGGTTTTGCTGGGCGTGATACCCAACAGTAAAAAAAAATAATATAATAAAAAAGGTACTTTTCAATTCATTAGGTTAGTTAAATAAATTGTTTACGCTTATTTTATAAACTCAAAATAAGCAAAAAAGTTGCTTCATCAGAACGCCTTGCATCCTCAGAAAAATTAGTCTAGCCTTATCTTGATTTCACCTCCTTTTCTACTTGATTCAGCTTCAAGTTAATACAAAAAACAATACGTTTTTGCTCCATTTACCGTATGATAGCTTTGACTTACCGTACTATGCATTTGACTTATCAAGTAAAGATTTGGAAGGATGTTTTTTCTGCAAATTCTGTCGTAAATTCAATTTGTCACCTAACCAATTGAATCGTACCTTTAAGTTGTTTCGATTTTAAATTGCAATTACTATCTTCTACATGAATGATCCAATAATATATACCTTCAGTGGCTTCATTACCATTGGGAAGTTTTCCACTCCAGTAAGTATATGACTGAAGTGATTCAAATACGAGTTTTCCCCACCTGTTGTAAATTCTTATTTCACCAGAAACTGGCGTAACAAACAAGTCATTAACACCATCTCCATTAGGAGAAAAAACATTAGGCATGATCCCTTCCAGACTTTCGGATTCATTATCTCCAATCGGCACTAATGACAGCGAATCAACATAATAATAAGACATCTCAAACCCTTCTGGATTCACAACAATAGTGTCATCATACTCGTCATTGAAATATCCTATAGTAAACCATCTAGAGCTGGACCTAGACCTTATAGTATCAATAATCTCGACCCAGTTAGTAGTATCATCAATAAAGCCAATAGGATGAAGAAGGTTGAAGCTTTCATCAAGGGAATAAGTACTATTACTTTCAATCTTAGCAATATCTTCTAACGACACTCCTATTTTGGAAACTGCAAACTTACTACTATCAGCAAGAGACAAAAAAAACCTCACTTCTAAAAGTTCTCCTGCACAAATCTCTTCTGTTAATGGGACAGTCAAGTACTCTGAATACCCTATTAATCCTGTGGATGAAACCCCGTCAAAGGCATTAAATCCAGCATAATTAGTTCCGCTCACCGGGAACTGAAAACCGACAAGGTTCGTTGGAACTCCCACACTACCATTAAAATCAATGGCATTACATTCTGCAAACAAATCAGAAGATCCTGAAGTTGGATAAAACCAAGGCTGAGCTTTTCCCAATTCATTTGGGTAGCCTGCCGAAGGCCCTTCCGGACAAGAGATACACTCCTCAAAACTCGGGTTGGGAATCAGGTTTTGCTGGGCGCGATACCCAACAGTAAAAAAAAATAATATAATAAAAAAGGTACTTTTCAATTTATCAGGTTAGTTAAATAAATTGTTTACCGCTTATTTCATAAACTCAAAATAAGCTAAAAGGCTGCCTCACTAGAATGCCTTGCATCCTCAGAAAAATTAGGCTACCATCACCTTGATTTCACCTCCTTTTCTACTTGATTCAGCTTCAAGTTAATACAAAAAACAATACGTTTTTGCTCCATTTACCGTATGATAGCTTTGACTTACCGTACTATGCATTTGACTTATCAAGTAAGAAATCAAACTCAGAAATTAATCAACAAAAAAAGCCCTCCATCCAAACAGATAGAGGGCTTTAAAAAAATTCATTCCGAATCCTTACGGCATCTCTAGTTCAAAAGTATCCATGAATTTAGTGGTAAAATTCCCTGATAGGAAATCCTCATTCTGCATCAATTGCTGATGAAATGGAATGGTTGTTTTTACCCCTTCAATGATATACTCGTCTAATGCTCTTCTCATCTTTTTGATGGCTTCCTCTCGAGTTTGAGCCACCACGATCAGTTTTGAGATCATCGAATCATAATAAGGAGGAATCAAATACCCGGCATAGGCATGTGTATCGATTCTCACTCCATGTCCGCCAGGCTTGTGATAATCTGTAATCTTTCCAGGCGATGGTCTAAATCCGTTGAATGGATCTTCTGCGTTGATTCTACACTGAATAGAGTGCATCATTGGATAGTAATCTTCTCCGGAAATCTTATGTCCGGCTGCAATTTTTATTTGCTCTTTGATCAGGTCATAATTGATCACTTCCTCCGTAATGGTATGCTCTACCTGAATACGGGTATTCATTTCCATGAAGTAGAAGTTTCTGTGCTTGTCTACCAAAAACTCGACTGTACCAACACCTTCATAGTTCACCGCCAAAGCTGCTTTTTTGGCAGCTTCTCCCATGTCCTTTCTCAACTTATCCGTCATGAATGGAGAGGGAACTTCTTCTACTAGTTTTTGGTGTCTTCTCTGAATTGAGCAGTCTCTTTCAGAAAGATGACATACGTTTCCGTATTGGTCTGCGGCAATCTGAATTTCGATGTGACGTGGCTCTTCTACAAACTTTTCGAGGTACATGCCATCGTTTCCGAAAGCTGCTCCAGCTTCCTGACGAGCACTATGCCACCCTTCTTCAAACTCTTCATCGTTGTTACAAACACGCATTCCTTTACCACCACCACCGGCAGTCGCTTTCAACATCACGGGATAACCGATCTTATTCGCAAGTTTTAATCCTTGTTCCAGGTCTTTCAAAATTCCTTCAGAACCCGGTACACAAGGTACTTTTGCCTTTTTCATGGTAGCTTTGGCTGTAGCCTTATCTCCCATTCCTTCGATCTGCTCTGGTAATGCACCAATGAATTTAATGTCGTTTTCCTGACAGATTCTTGAGAAATTAGCATTCTCGGAAAGGAATCCATACCCTGGATGAATCGCATCTGCATTAGTAATCTCTGCTGCAGCCATGATGTTTGGAATCTTCAAGTAAGAATCCTTACTAGATGGTGGTCCAATACAAACGGCTTCGTCTGCAAAGCGAACGTGTAAACTATCTTTGTCTGCCGTGCTGTAAACTGCAACGGTCTTTATGCCCATTTCCTTGCAGGTTCTGATTACCCTTAGCGCGATTTCTCCACGATTGGCAATAAGTACCTTTTTGAACATAAAATCTTCTTTTTTAGCTCTTCTTCTAGCCATAATAATGATATTTTATGTTTGGAATTAAGACGGATCAACCAAGAACAACGGTTGGTCGAATTCTACTGGTGAAGCGTCATCTACCAACACTTTAACCACCTTACCTGATACTTCAGATTCGATTTTGTTGTAAAGCTTCATGGCTTCAATGATACAGATCTCCTGACCTTCTTTGATGGTATCACCTACTTCAACAAAAACCGGTGCGTCCGGATTTGGCTTTCTGTAGAACGTCCCAATCATTTGTGCTTTGATCGTAATGTATTTAGCATCGTCCGATGCTGCTTCTTGCTTCTCTGCAGCAGGTGCCGCTGGAGCTGGAGCAGGTGCTGGTGCGGCTTGTGGCGCAGCAGCTGGTGCCTGAGCAGGAACCACAGCTTGAATGTGCTGAGGAGCTGCCTGCTGAACATAAACTTGCTCTTGTCCTTTCTTAGGCTTTGGGTTGGCAACAATCGAAATTTTGAAATCTTTTTGTTCTAACTCAACTTCGCTAACTCCTGATTTAGCAACGAACTTTATGAGGTCTTGAATTTCTGAAAGCTTCATAGCGTATGTCTGTTTTTATTAGTTAAGACGAAATTATACAATTTCGCTGAATGGGCTTTAAATTTCTAAACTTTTGATAAAATAATGACGGACTATTTGGTGTCGTAGGCCCACTTCAAATAGATAGCACCCCACGTAAATCCACCTCCAAAAGCGGATAACACCACGTTGTCTCCCTTTTTTAGTTTGTCTTCCCATTCCCAAAGACAAAGTGGAATGGTTCCGGCTGTTGTATTACCGAATTTCTCAATGTTGATCATCACTTTCTCTCTTCCGATTCCCATGCGATCTGCTGTGGCATCAATAATTCTAAGGTTTGCCTGATGGGGAACTAACCAGTCGATATCATCTCCCACCAAGTTGTTTTTCTCCATAATTTCAGCAGAAACACCCGCCATATTCGTCACAGCATGTTTAAACACGGTTCTTCCTTCTTGAAAAACATATCGGTCTGGAGAGTTCAAGTTATCTGCATCTATCGGAGCTAGTGAACCTCCTACTTTTTGAATCAAGAATTCACGACCACTTCCATCCGCTCGCATAATGGCGTCTTGGATTCCATTACCATCTTCTGAAGGTTCTAACAAAACACCTCCGAAACCATCTCCAAAAATGATACACGTAGCTCTATCTTTATAGTTGATGATGCTCGACATCACATCTCCTCCTATCACAATTACTTTCTTAGCGAACCCTGTTTCAATGAACTGCTGTCCTGTGGTTAACGAATAGATAAATCCAGAACAAGCCGCACTTAAATCATATCCCCAGGCATTTTTTGCCCCCGCCTTATCACAAATTACGTTAGAAGTACTTGGAAAAACATAGTCTCCAGTAATCGTTCCAACAATAATCATATCAATGTCTAACACATCGATTCCTCTTTTCTCACAAATTGTCTTCACAATCTCAGCCCCAAAATCGGAGAACGCTTCTCCTTCTGAGACCATTCTTCTTTCTTTTATTCCGGTTCTGGTAGTGATCCACTCATCGTTGGTCTCTACCATTTTCTCTAGATCAAAATTGGTCAACTTTTTCTTCGGTACTGTGCCATGCACAGCCGTTATAGCCGCTCTAACTTTTGTCATTTAAATGCGTTTTTTATTCTTTCTGGCAATTTCGCTTTTGCGACATCACGGCTCAAAAGTAACATATTTTTGATAGCGGTCGAAGAAGATATTCCATGACCTATTAACACATTTCCATTCACTCCTAGGATCGGAGTTCCACCATACAGTTCGTAATTGAATCTGCTGAAGTAATCATCCAGCAAACCTCTCTTTGCCATGATTTTATAAAAGGCCTCTGCCTCTTTTAGCACAACATTCCCTGTAAA
The DNA here is from genome assembly GCA_964387945.1 of uncultured Flavobacteriales bacterium. Taxonomy (GTDB): domain Bacteria; phylum Bacteroidota; class Bacteroidia; order Flavobacteriales_D; family Parvicellaceae; genus Parvicella. The sequence continues at coordinate 5,970 of CAYLYX010000021.1, forward strand.
TCCGTCACAAACGATTACATCAGAACTTGAATCAAACACATCTCTCCCTTCTACATTTCCCACAAAATTAAAATCATTGGTATCCTTCATCATTTTGTAGGTAGCCTGTGTTAACAAGTTTCCTTTTTCTTCCTCCTCACCAATATTCAACAACGCCACCTTAGGGTTCTTGATTCCATACACAAATTCGGCATACAAGCTACCAAGAATCCCAAACTGATAGAGCACATCTGGCTTACAATCCGCAATTACACCAACGTCCAAAATAATTCCTACCCCACCATCTTCCTTAGGCAGCACTGAAGTGATGCATGGTCGATAAACTCCTGTAATCGCCTTTACGGAGTACATCGCTCCAACCATCATGGCTCCAGAATTACCAGCACTTGAAAATGCATCGATCTCGCCTTTCGCTAAGTAATGAAAACCAACCGAAATGCTGCTATAAGGTTTTTGTTTTAAAGCTTTTACTGGATGTGCGTCCATTTCGATCATATCGGGTGCATGGATAAAATCGAAGTCGGTTACGTTCCCTCCAAGCGCCTTGACCTTTTCCTTTGCCATGTTCTCGTCACCGATCAAAACAATCTGGTCATTTTCGTCCAATTCTTCTAGCGCTTTGATGGCACCTTCTATGGTAACGTTTGGAGCGTAATCTCCTCCAAAGATATCTATTGCTACTTTCATTTTTCTTGACGTTTTCTGATGCGAAATTAGAAAGATTTTTTTTGGTCTTTGTTGGCAGCAAATAAACTCACGTTATGAGTTCTTTAAAATGCTGTAGACCAATTGTTAATTCCAATCGATTAAGCCCTTGTTTTTGCTGTCAAAACAAACGTGATTTCGATCAATTTCCTTCTGTTTCTTTCCATATTTTTAAGGACACTTCTTGCACGGGACGGTTGGGTTCTGCTTCTCTCAACGGCTCACACTCCTTGAGTGTTTGTCTGCATTCTTCGGGAAGTTGTTGATACAAATCAGTACCAGCCGTTTTCCACGCCAGCATGTCATCACTTACCTCCTTCACAATTTTCGCTGGGTTTCCAACCACAATTTTTCTTCTCGGAATATGCATTTTACTGGGTACAAAACACAAAGCTCCGATGATACATTCTTCTTCAATTATTACATCGTCCATGATTACTGCATTCATTCCTACCAAACAATTCTCACCGATTGTTCCACCATGTACAATGGCACCATGACCAATGTGTGCTCCTTTTTTCAGCGTAACCGTAGTGCCGGGAAACATGTGAACAGTACAACTTTCTTGTACGTTACATCCATCTTCAATGACAATTTTTCCCCAATCTCCGCGCAGGGTGCAAAAGGGTCCGATGTAAACATCTTTACCGATAAACACATTTCCAGTGACGTTGGCCTGTGGATGAACAAATGCCGTTTCATGAATAACCGGCTTCAATCCATTAAACTCATAAATCATGAAGTAAAATTAATGATTTTCCACTGGTTGATTCATCACGAAGGTGAAAATCTGACCTAATTGAATTTTACCAAGCTACTTACACTAGCGAAAGCATCTGCTATCACCTTATCCATAGAATCTGCAAGCACATAGACATAAATATCTGCGATATCATCTTTATGCAAATGCCAGATGTAACAATACTTGTATCCGACCATCTCATAGCCCACTTCTACCATCGCAAAGGCTTCCCAATCTGCATTGTACAACTCACCCGTTAACTCTGGGTATTGACTTACCTGATAATCACCAGCCTGATTATTTGACGCATTCAACACAGCCAAACTCATCATGCTTTTACAAAGTTTATTAGGGTTCATACTCTGTTCTTGCCGCTTCTTTGATTTTTTTGCATAGTCCTCTACGTATGTATCCAAGGGTGTTAAATAGTAACGAACCTGATAACTCGAATCTTCGTTTGACAACGCTAAATGATGAGGTATTTTGTGTAAATACTCCAGTTCAATTTCATGCATACCTTCGGGAAAAGAAATAGAAAGATCACACCTCTTAAGGAGTTCATCAAAAGAGTCGTTCGGTGGTTCTTGAGTAAAACCGTAAAGAGTGGAGCAAAACATGCCGATAAAAAGTAGACCTTTTCTCATTTTTTTATCTCTATAATCCGAATAAACATCATTGGTTACCAATCTTATAAGAAGAATAACGCCAATAGAAGGACTAACAGCAACAAAGACCCTAAAATAATCCCAGCATAGGCAAAACCTTTTCCTTTGTACTTACCTGGCTCTTTCTGAAACATTTTCAATCCTATAAAGCCAAAAACAATAGAAAGTCCAGGAATGAAATAAATAACAGAGAAAACCAGACTTAAAACGGAGAACACCTCTATTTCTCTTGGGTCGCTCGACCAAGTAGTATAGCCATCAATATAATCCTCAGACTCAGCGTGGCTTTTTTTGGGCTTCACGTAGTTGCCATAAAACTCTTTGTTCCCATTTCGGTATAAAATGGCCGAAACAGAGGATGAAGAAACAGTATAAAGAGGCCCTTCTTCAAAACCACATTTCTTATACTTAATCTCAGTTTCTGAAACCTCTTTGATGAGGCACTCATCTTCATGACCATCTCTAAAAATGATTCTATCGCATTTAATTGAGTCTGCAGTCGTTGTCTTGGTTTCTAGTGAAGGAGGATCAGCCAACTCATTTTCAGGAGGATCAGACTGGTTTTTGCCTACAATTTCTTTATCCTCTACCGTTTTATGGTCTAAAACAACCGCCTCTTCATGAACTTGAGCTAACGAGTTGGCAGCTTTTACTTTGGTGTGCTTGGTGATGTGAAAACCTTTGTTGTAGTGGCGCTTATCAATGGAACAAGCGCTCCCAATCATTACTAACAACAATAGATATATTACGCTTTTGTAGTTCATCGGTCCTAACACGGACATTTTTTGAAAATATTGTCCTGAGGCTAAGCTACGAACTTAATCGTCACCATTAGAAAGGTTGATCATCTTAATGTTGTAATCGAACGCTTTCTTGGTTCCGTATGGCTGGTAAATCAGATTGAGTATTTCATTCGGTTCGTTCCACCCGATATCTCGCAAGAGAAAACTGTAGTCATCTCCAATCAGTAAGACCACCTCATCTGATGGGCTGTTGTAAGGTTTCCCAATATTCATCCAATCGGATGGTGTTATGATACCATTAATAGTATTGTAATGAGGTGTGTAAAAAATATCAAAACCTCCAAAGCCAGGATGGCCATTTGACGAAAAGTAGAAAACACCATTTTTGAAAACAATACTGGTTTCATCTCCCAAGGTATTGATCCGCTCCAAGGGTAGCACTTCCCCTACGAATTGGTTACGCTCAAGATCGTACTCCACTACGAAAAGATCTAAATTACCATTTTGCGCAGCAGAAAAATAGAGCAATCCTTCTTCTTCGCAGAAATAAAGGTATTCGGGGTTTGAGCTCAACCCAAAAGAAGGTAACGAACATTGTGTTTTCCACTTTCCTCCTTCAACTTTGCCTACACCTACTTCCTTTCCACTTGCGTAAAAAATATAGTTCTCTTCCGAACTTAATACGGCATATTTAAACACAATAGCTTCCGCACCTTTGATGTCCTTCGAATTCTTGTAGCAACTCTCCTTTGTTATCATCTTTAAATGACCCTCTTCCAATACAAGGATATCTTCTTCAGTATTTCCTATGACCACAACTGATGCTAATGATTCCGACAATAAGGTATCAACGAGTTCACCTTTTGGTTCCCAATTATTGATGTCAAAAACAATATTCATCGCATCTAGATAGAACTCGTAGTCGGTAACGGTGTAGGGGTAGTTCTGTTCATAAGCACCTCCATCTACACTTCCATAGAGCTTTTTGAAGTGTTTGAGGTTGTGCTTCATTTTATCGTATTGACCGACCCTCATCCCAGCTTCAAGCATATAAAAATAGTGGTGAGGAGCTTGTTCGGTAGCAAAGTCAATCCCACTATTGAGATACAAAAAAGCCGAATCATACTGCTGTTCATCCAAGAAGATCTTCCCTAGAAACAGTTGTGCTTCGGTGAGGGCAAAACTAGTATTAATCGCCTCATAAAGACTTCGCTTCGCTTTTTTGACCTGCCCCTTTTCATACAACTCACAAGCTTCATTGTAAAAAGGCAGTGCCTCGTACTGGTCGTTACTATTGTTGCCTTTTGGATGATCTGGATGATCATGAGGTTGCTGTCCGAATGAAAAAAAACCAGTCCAGAAAAACATCAATACGACAAGAAACCTGTTTTGAATATTCATGATCACAAAGCTAAGTTTGAAGCGTAAATTAAAAATGCTTTTTCTATTCAATTCTCGAAAGTTCAAAATAATTAACACAACGTTAATCTATCTTAACAATTAATTGGATTTTTCAACCTAAGTGCATTTTGAAGTATTCTTACTTTTACGATCTCAACAACTTAACCAACTATGAGATCGTTTATTACCCTCCTTTTGACCTGTTTTCTTTACTTGACAAGTAATGCCACTACCGACAAATATCGATTAATGTTTAATGACGATCCTGCAACAACCATTACATTAGGTTGGGAGCAGGCTTCTGGTAGTAATCCCGAAGTGTATTATGGAACTACCGACCATGGCACCAACTGGGCAGCCTACTCAAACAGCATAACTCCGTATCGTGCTACATCGTATATGGGAATGGACAACAGGTTTGCTATTTTAACCGGACTACAGCCCAATACCGCTTACTACTTTGTCATTAAAGATTCTGATGGTACAGGTGATCGCTTTTGGTTTAAGACTTGTCCGGACGATAACACGCAAAAGCTTTCCTTTATTTCTGGTGGAGATTCCAGATCAGGACAGACACAAAGAAGAAAATCCAATGAAATGGTTGCCAAAATAAGACCTCATGCGGTACTTTTTGGAGGTGATTTGGTCGACACTCCTGGTAACTCATCTGTTCAAACTTGGTTTGAGGATTGGAAATTGTCTTACACTTCAGACGGACAAATTATTCCGCTGGTTCATTCCTTTGGAAATCATGAGGATTATGGAACAGGTGGACCAGAATTTATCAATGAACTTTTTGATTGTACATATGATGTTTATTACAAAGTAACATTTGGTGGAGATTTATTTTCTGTTTACACCTTAAATGGAGAGTTATTACCAGGACATACTATCGCCAATGCTTCGAAAAGGACAGCACAAACGAACTGGCTGTCTACCACGCTGGCAAGTGATCCGGCTATATGGAAATCGGCACAGTACCACCGACCCATTGTACCCCATTATTCAGGTAAAGGTGAAGGGGATGATGAATTCGATGACTGGGCTAATTTATTCTACACCTATGATGTAAGGTTAGTGATGGAGAGTGATGCTCATGTAACTAAAGTCACCGAAGAAGTGAAACCAGCGATGTCCACCGCATCTGGAAATTCGGATACTTGGTTTACCACTTCAGGTATTCCTCAAGGAAAAGGAATTAATTTTATTGGTGAAGGTGCCTGGGGTACGATTAGGACACCGGATGACAGTCACCCACTTACAACTGCCATGACAAGCATGTACCAATTTGCATGGATCACGGTGGACCAATGTAGAATTGAGGTTAGAACCATTGATACGCAAAGTCCTGGAACAGTGCCAGAGCACACTGCTGGAGATTACTTCTCTATTTCTCAAGGATTAGAGGATCAAATCTGGAAACCAACAGGTCTTCCATCAGGAATCAGAACGATCATTAATTGTAACTCGCCAGTGGCTGACTTTACGGCCAGTTTGACCACTGCGTTCACAGGACAATCCATCAATTTCACTGACCTGTCTTCAGACACCCCAACATCATGGTTGTGGAATTTTGGAGATGGAAACACCTCAACTCAACAAAACCCATCTCATTCTTATGCATCTCCCGGAACCTATGAAGTGATTCTATCCGCTACAAATGCAGATGGAACAGGTTCGGTAACAAAGGTAGACTACATTACTGTTTACAATCCTACTCCACCAGTAGCCGACTTTACGGTAGACGATGCTACCCCATCGAACACACAGGTGGTTCAGTTTACGGACTTGAGTACGGGTATACCAACTGCATGGGCATGGAACTTTGGCGATGGTGGAACAGCTACTTCACAAAATCCAACACACGCTTATGGAGCATCGGGTGTCTATGATGTTACTTTGGTTGCAACAAACGCTTATGGAAGCGATACAATAACGAAAACGAACTACGTTACCGTATCCAATGGAGGTAGTATTAGTGTATTTGTCAATCAAGGAACTGATGATGCAGAAGAGTTTAGAGTTGGCTCCATATCGGGCGACATGTATCTGAACAGCTCGGATTTAGAAATTGGAAATGACGGAGGTGATGAACAATACATGGCTGTTCGTTTTCAAGGAGTGAACGTACCACAGGGTGCAACCATCTCAAATGCCAAAATCACCTTCAGAGGTGATGAGGAAGATGGTGCAGGAAGCCAGTTGAATATTTATTTTGGAGGAGAAAATGTGGATGATGCACAAACCTTTACAAACACCAACTACGACATTTCTTCTCGCCCGTTAACCTCTTCCATGGTGCTGTGGGCAGACGGAACAGTTCCTGCGTGGTATGAAGAAATCTACTATGATTCTCCAGACCTTTCTACTATTGTTCAGGAGATTGTTGACCGAAGTGGTTGGACTGCTGGAAATGCGATGGCATTCATACTATGGAGTGATCTTGGCGAATCTAGCGAGCGAGTAGCAGATTCTTACGAAGGAGGCTACCCTCCCGAACTGTCTTTTGACTGGACCATTCCGGATGCTCCTGTAGCTGGATTTTCACAAAATGTAACAGGTATTTGTGAAGGAGAATCCATTCAGTTTACGGATGCTTCAAGTAATAATCCTTCTTCATGGAGCTGGGATTTTGGTGATGGTAACACATCTACTCAGCAGAACCCGGTGCATTCTTATACATCTGCCGGGACTTATTCCATAAGTTTAACAGCATCCAATACCCAGGGGTCAAATACACTTACTGAAAACGATCTCATTGTGGTTCATCCCAATCCAACTGTGACGATAGACGCCTTTGCAGAAGATTCATTGTGTTCTGATGCTTCTGCTGTCCCAATACCCAATCATTCTCCCACTGGAGGTACTTTCTCTGGTGATGGCGTATCTGGGAACAATTTTGACCCAATTGTCGCTGGTAATGGAAACCATACGATCACCTATACTTACACAGACAACAATGGTTGTGAAAGTTCAGCACAAACAAGCATTATGGTGGTTGATTGTGCCACATCCGTAGAAGAGGTTTCGGCTGATGGTGTCTCTATCTTCCCGAACCCTTCAGAAGACATCGTGAACATCGTTTTCTCAGGAATACAGGCGAGCAGCATCAAAGTTTACAATCAGTTGGGGCAGATCATGTATTCTGAAGATAATTTGAATGGTCAACAGGTTCAGCTATCCGTAGAAAAATGGTCTGCTGGTAACTATACCGTTCAGATCTTTAATTCTAATGGTACGGTACTTAAAACTGCTTATTTGATTGTTAAGTAAGTACTTCTTGCATTAGCTCCAGCGCCTGACTTACGGTAGACACGTCATCGTACCTCATCCTAAGTCTTCCTTTCTTCTCTGCCATATCTGCTTTGTGGTGGTTGTGTTTGATATATTCGAGTACTCTTGTGAATTTAGGCGACTGATAGTATGGTGATTCTTGATCGGTAATGAATGTTCCAATCAAGGTGTTTCGCTTAAGTACTACTTTTTCAAATCCAATTTCCTTTGCTACCCACCTTAACTGCACGGCTTTAATCAACTCTTCGGTACGTTGTGGGATATCGCCAAAACGGTCTTTGAGTTTTTGCTTGTACTTCTTGATGTCTTCTGCGGTCTCACAGCTATCCAATTCAGTGTACAAACTCAACCTTTCGGCAACTTCATTCACATAATCATCTGGAATGACCAAGTTGAGATCAGTTTCTAAGTTGCAATCGGCTACAAAAGGTTTGTTGGCTAGTTCATCTTTAAAGAGTTCCTTGAACTCTGTCTCCTTTAACTCCTGAATGGCCTCATCCAGAATTTTTTGGTAGGTATCAAAGCCAATGTCAGAAATAAATCCGCTTTGGTTCGCTCCTAATAAATCTCCTGCTCCTCGGATATCCAGATCCCGCATGGCAATATTAAATCCACTCCCTAAATCAGAGAACTGAGCAATGGCGTTCAGTCTTTTTCTAGCTTCTTCCGTGAGGTGATGTTTGGGAGGTGTAAACAAATAAGCGAATGCTTTCTTATTACTACGTCCTACTCTACCTCTTAGCTGGTGAAGGTCGCTCAATCCAAACTGATGTGCATTATTAATGATCATGGTATTCGCATTTCCCACATCAATCCCTGCTTCAATAATGGTAGTTGCCACCAACACATCATACATTCCTTCCATGAAATCCATGATGATTGCCTCTAGTTTACTTCCCTCCATCTGTCCGTGCCCAACAGCCACTCTCACATCCGGACAAAGACGTTTGATCATTCCAGCTACTTCTTGGATGTTCTGAACCCTATTGTTCACAAAATACACTTGCCCTCCCCGCTGCACTTCATAGTTAATTGCATCGCGAATGGTTTCTTCGCTATACGATTGAATGATCGTGTCGATCGGGTATCGATTGGGTGGTGGCGTTTGAATGACCGTAAGGTCTCTTGCATTCATTAGGCTAAATTGCAATGTTCTAGGGATCGGAGTAGCGGTTAGTGTCAGGGTATCCACATTCTCTTTTAGTGTTTTCAATTTATCTTTCACACTTACCCCGAACTTTTGCTCTTCATCAATCACCAATAATCCAAGATCCTTGAATTCAATTCCTTTACCCGTTAGGCGATGCGTTCCAATTACTATGTCTAGTTTCCCCTCCTTTAGCTTTCTGAAGGTTTCATTGTTCTTCTTGGTAGATTTAAAGCGATTCACATAATCTACCGTGACAGGAAAATCCTTTAATCGTTCGGAAAACGTTTGAAAATGCTGGAAGGCTAAAACGGTTGTTGGCACCAATACTGCCACTTGTTTTCCATCGAGCACGGCTTTAAAGGCAGCTCGGATGGCGATTTCTGTTTTTCCGAAACCTACATCTCCACAAATCAATAAATCCATTGGAGAATCTTTCTCCATTTCTTCCTTCACCTTAGCCGTTGCAACAATTTGATCGGGCGTATCTTCATAAATAAAAGAAGCCTCCAGCTCGTTTTGCATGTAGTTATCTGGTGAGAAAGCAAAACCTTTACTTGCTTTTCGCTTGGCGTAAAGCTTGATTAGGTCAAACGCAACTTCCTTGATGTGCTTCTTTGCTTTTGACTTTGCTGCATTCCAAGAAGGCGAACCTAGCTTGTTTAGCGAGGGTTTGGTTCCTTCCTTGCCGGTAAATTTGCTGATTCGATGCAGCGAGTGAATACTTACGTAAAGAATATCTCCACCTTTGTACTCTAGCCGAACCGCTTCTTGCATTTTCCCGTTTGCATCGATCTTTTCTAACCCAGAAAATTGTCCTACACCATGATCAATGTGTACGACAAAATCTCCTTTCTGCAGGTTATAAATCTCTTTTAGGGTAAACGCCTGTTCCGACTTTTTATACCCTTCTTTTAGTTTAAATTTGTGATATCGCTCGAAGATTTGGTGATCGGTATAACAAGCTACATGTAGATCTTTGTCCACAAAACCTTCATGAAGATTTGTTAAAATGGGGGTATACTTGACTTGCTTACCGATGTCATCAAAAATGGTATCGAGACGCTTGAGCTGGCTTTCACTATTGCTACAAATCAGGTTGATGTAATCTCCCTTTGACTTGTTGTTAAGGTCTTCAATGAGGAGCTCAAAGTTTTTATTGAACGGTGGTTGTGGTCGTTGATTAAACAATACCTCCTCCGTTTGATCCAGATGGAATCGTTGTCCGAACTCCACCAATCGATGACTTTTCAATTGGTTTTCAAAATCAACAGGAGCTAAATAGAGTTGGGCAGGTGTGAGTCTTTTTACCTCCGAGTCTAATTTTTCGAAAGCGTATTTTGCTTTTTCATATCCCTTCTCGATTCTGGACTTTGCATATTCAAAATCTTTAATCCAGATCTTGGTATCTTGAGGAATATAGTTCAAGAAGGATTCTCGAGATTCCTGAATCAAACTCTGCGTAACGTTGGGAACTACATTAAATCGCTTCACCGTTTTGATGGACAACTGATCTTCTGGATTGAACTCACGGATGCTTTCCACCTCATCTCCAAAAAACTCAATCCGATAAGGCGTATCGTTGGCGAAAGAATAAATATCTACAATCCCGCCTCTTACGGCAAATTGCCCAGGATGATAGACATAATCTACTTTTTCAAAATCATACTCGATCAATAATTCATTGACAAAATCAATGGAATAGGATTTTCCCACTTCAATTTCCAACGTATTTTGCTCCAGGTTCTTTTTGGTCACCACATTCTCTACGATCGCTTCTGGAAAGGTGACGATGATGATGTTCTTTCTTCTTTTGCGAATGGTGCTCAACACTTCTGTTCGCTGGATGACGTTGGCATTGTCTACCTCCTCAATTTGGTAGGGACGTCTGTAGGAAGCCGGATAAAACAATAAGGTAGTTCCTTTTTCTCCTTGCGTTAGACTTTCTAAGTTGTTCAAAAAGTAAGCTGCATCTTCCTTATCGTTGAGTACGTAAAGATAGTTTCCGGGAAAGTTAGCTGTAACAGCATGGGCCACCAGGGTTTCTGCAGAACCCACGAGTCCTTTCGCCTGCACTTTTGCACCTTCAGCATCTAGTTTTTTCCCTAGTTCTTGTACTAGCGGAGATTGTATGTATATCCCTTTGAGGTCTTGAATATTCATGAGAAGTGCAAATATGGCGAAAGTTTACAAATAAAAAACCCAGACGCATCCATGATGGTCTGGGTTAGTTGAATATTTAACTTTTGAGGCTTACACCTCTTCTCTTCAACTTACTCAGGATAAACTTCTCAGAAGTGCCTTACACTTCTTCGAAATCTACATCCGTTACTTCTTCGTCTGAATCTCCAGCTCCTTCTGCTCCAGCATCAGGGTTTGGATTAGCACCTTCTGCTCCTCCAGCCTGCTGATACATCGCTGCACTTGCTGCTTGTAACTTCTCGATACTTGCATCAATGCCTGCAATGTCTTTCGCTTCGTGTGCTTTCTTCAACTCAGCCAAAGCCTCTTCGATCGGCTGCTTTTGATCTGCTGGTAATTTATCACCCACTTCGCTCAACTGCTTCTCTACCTGAAAGATCATAGCATCCGCCTGATTCAACTTCTCGATTTCTTCTTTTTTCTTCGCATCTGCTTCCGCATTCGCTTCTGCTTCTTGCTTCATTCTGTTGATTTCGTCTTCACTCAATCCAGAAGAAGCTTCAATCTTAATCTTCTGCTCTTTACCAGTAGCTTTATCTGTAGCTTTTACATTGATGATACCGTTGGCATCGATGTCGAAGCTTACTTCAATCTGAGGCACTCCTCGCTGTGCTGGTGGAATCCCATCTAACACGAAGTTTCCGATTGTTCTGTTATCAGAAGCCATAGGTCTTTCTCCTTGTAATACATGGATATTTACCGATGGTTGATTATCTGCAGCTGTTGAGAACACTTGCGACTTCTGCGTTGGAATGGTTGTATTCGCCTCAATTAGTTTAGTAAATACACCTCCCATGGTTTCGATTCCCAGAGAAAGTGGCGTAACATCAAGTAGAAGAACATCTTTCACTTCTCCAGTTAATACACCTCCCTGAATTGCTGCACCAAGAGAAACTACCTCATCTGGATTCACACCCTTAGAAGGTGCTTTTCCGAAGTATTTCTCAACTGCTTCTTGAATCGCTGGAATTCTTGTAGAACCACCCACCAAGATGATTTCATCAATATCACTGTTGGAAAGTCCTGCATTTTTCATTGCCGACTTACAAGGCTCAATGGTTCTTTTGATCAAATCGTCAATCAACTGCTCAAACTTAGCTCTAGACAGTGATCTTACCAAGTGCTTTGGCACACCATTTACAGGCATGATGTATGGCAAGTTGATCTCAGTAGAAGTTGTGCTAGACAACTCAATCTTTGCTTTCTCAGCAGCTTCTTTTAATCTTTGAAGTGCCATTGGATCTTCTCTAAGATCAAGACCTTCATCTTTTTTAAACTCTTCTGCCAACCAGTCGATGATCTTCTCATCTACGTTATCACCACCAAGGTGCGTGTCACCATCTGTAGACAACACTTCAAAGACACCATCTCCCAACTCTAGGATAGAAACATCGTGTGTACCTCCACCGAAATCGAATACTACGATTTTCATGTCCTTTCCTGCTTTGTCTAGTCCGTAAGCAAGTGCTGCAGCCGTTGGCTCGTTAATAATTCTTTTTACGGTCAAACCAGCAATCTCACCCGCTTCTTTAGTCGCTTGTCTTTGCGAATCGTTAAAATAAGCAGGTACTGTAATTACCGCTTCGGCAACAGAAGTTCCCAAATAATCTTCAGCTGTTTTCTTCATTTTCTGAAGAATCATTGCCGAAATTTCCTGCGGTGAATACTTTCTATCTCCAATCTCTACGCGCGGTGTATTGTTATCTCCTTTCACCACTTTGTAAGGTACTCTTCCAATTTCATTAGCGCACTCATCGTACGAGTTACCCATAAATCTCTTGATCGAGTAAACCGTGTTTGTTGGATTGGTGATGGCCTGACGTTTTGCCGGATCACCGATTGTTCTTTCACCATCTTTTGTAAAACCTACAACAGAAGGTGTTGTTCTTTTTCCTTCGTTATTAGGAATTACCACAGGCTCGTTTCCTTCCATAACAGAAACACATGAGTTTGTGGTTCCTAAGTCGATTCCTATTATTTTTCCCATTTTAATTTGTGTGTTATAAAGTTCTTAACTATTTCAATTTTTGTTCTTCCGAACGCCTTGCTATGGACAATTCTTGTGCCAATGGAAAAATACTGTCATGAACTTCAATTTTGTCAGAAACCTACTGAAAATGTGGTGTTTTTGACTGACAAAATTGCTTATTTGAGTCTCTTGAGGTAGATGAAGTCCGTTTCTCCGAGAAAAATAATCAGGTGATCTTCATCAATCAAGTAAGGGTGGACGTAAGAGAAGCCTGTTTTTTCATCGAGCAGATATTCTCCTTTTAACGAATAGTTCAGATCGGTCTTGAACAAACCCGAACGATCTGCTTTATAAATACTATAGTCCCACGATATTTCAAGTATTCCATTCCAAAAACCTGTGTTGAGATCGAGTTCATCTGGATATCGAGTCTGCGTATGGAGTACTTCCCATTGACCAATTAAAACACTTTTTCTAAGATTCTGACCTTTTGGATCTTCCAACAATGAAGAACACACCAATCCGTAATCATAACGTGTAGAGTCCTTACCCAAAGTAATCGAGCAATCAATTTCATCCGAGAGATAATAGTACGTCTTTCGATCATGTTTTATTTGGCTTTCACCTGTAAAATCACCTACCTTCTCTAAATGGCAAAAGTCATCATATAAATGAAGTAACCATGCTTCTTTGATATCCACATATAACAACTGAGTCAACTTTTGGGGAATAGCTTCAACCACTTGCCACCATCCAATGGTATAGTTTTTTGGTACCGGTTTGTAAACTTCTTTCTTGGGCTGTTCTTTTTCTTCAAACCTAATATGAGCCTGGTATTTCAGGAAAACAGAATGACTTAGGGCATCGAGATGCCAATATGAAAAATAATCAGAGATTCCATTATAAAGGTTAATAGAGCAAACGGTGTCACCATGATTGTATATTTGACAATGTAGGCTGCCTGCATCAGCGACTCCCGAATTAATAAAACGAGGTAGGTCTGCATAAAACACCCAAGAGGTGTATTTAATCAAATCATTGAAGTCTTTGCGTTCCATCTTAGTTGTATACGCATCTTCTTTACTAAAAACCTTCTTGTAAAACTTCAACTTTCTGTTGGGATAAATCACCATCCTGTACCACTCACATCCAAAACAACCTTCGTCAAAAAACTCAATCGAATCAAACTTAATTTTTCTCTTCGGAACATCAAATTTTTCTACTAAGGTTCCAAATTTCCATTCGTAAACCATCGTGTCTAAAACGGACAAGTCCTTCCCAAAGAAATACTTAATCAAATTTCCTTCTTCAAACTTTGCCATTTCATAAAAGACTAATTTGTTGTGAAGGTACCGAGAGCCATATCTTTCAAAACGAGCCGAATCTTTGCTTATATAAAACTCACCTCCTTCATTTACTAAATAATCCCAATAGCCATCCTGATTAATATCGAACGAATCAAGCACTTGAAATTCATTTCGTTCCACTAACTTCCTAATTGCGGACTTCTTGTCCTCACCCATATAATCAACATCGTAGTCATAGAGGATATCGATCGTAAAGTTGGCGTCTCTTGCGATAGTCTCTCTTGTTATTTGTGCCTCCACTAAATTTGAGACAAGAAAAATCAATAAAAAGAAACACAACCTCATAACGCTATAACTCATTTTTTTTGTGGGTAGTTACTTTTTGTCTTTTACGACAACCACCAAAACCACCACCCCAACCTCCTGAAGATATAGGTTTCTTAACGCTCTTCGTTTTCGACATGAATAACTCAAAAACACGTGCTATTATAAAACTCCAACATATGCTTCCAATGAATAATATGCTTATTCATAAGCAGTTTTTTTTGTCTTATTCGCATTGTAGTAATGAAAAAACTCTTGATTGAATTCCTTACAAGCAGACAATTTACTCCAAACCGTATTGGAGAAATGCCGTCTGGAAACTCGATAATAAGCATCATCAATTAACACATAATAGAGGTGACTGCTGCCCTTGCTTGATAACAGCAACTTCACTTTACCATCTACTATCACACTTCCAGTATAATCCTTTAGCTCTCCTTTACTGTTCGAAAGGGTAATGATTTGATACTTTGCACCCTTGAAGAAGTAATGCATAACATCAGTAACAGCAATGGAAACATCTTCCTCACCCTTTTTCTTCTTAACAACTAAAGAGTCTTCGCCAAAAAGCCTATATGATATCCGCTTTCCGCTTATGCTATCCTGACCTTTTGTAACAACAATAATCTTCGAATCTGACTTTTGAGCAGTCGTATTATTTAGCGCAAAAATACTTAGTAGTATTACTAAGAAAGTCCTACTATTCCTCACCTCGTTTCTCAATCTCAGCCTCTAATACAGCTATCGCAGCTTCCAATTCTGCAATTCGAGTTTCCGTCTCTTCCAGTTCGTTTGGACTCATAAATTTTTTCTTGGTTTTAACTTTTACCTTCAATTTTCCCAACTCGGTCTTAAGTCCTAACTTTTCTTTCTTTAACTTACCCGTATTCATGTTGTCCATCTCTTCTTGGGTATAATTTAAGTCCTTTTCTGCATCAGACTTACCTCCCAGAGGACCTCCTCCGCCAGAACCCTTTCCTTTTCGTTCGTCTTTTATTGCGTCCAGCTCATCTTCCAGCGCCTTTTCGTTTTCTTTAAACTGGTTGCGTTCTGCCTTGTTGAGCATTCCCTTCTCAATCTGCAGGTTGACTTTGTCTAGTTTGTTTTGCGTAATTTTCTTTTCAACTTCTAGTTCTTTGATGTCATACATCGCGTCATCAGCTTTCTCTCCCTCATACTTTCCATCTTCTATCTTTCCTTGTTTTTTTGAGATTTTATTGTCGATATTATAGATTTTGTTCTCTAGCATTGTTTTCTGGTTAGCCAACGCCTCTTCTTTTGTCATCAAATCTGGCGCAGAAGAGGTTACGGATGAAGACCCAAAACTACTGTCGTCATCATCGTCTGAACCTGAGCTACTGGAAGTTCCAGAACCTGACGAACTCGTTGAGCCTCCCGACCCAGCACAAACCAAACCATACGAACTTACCATCATGGATTCGCTCATAAACCCTCCTGATGCTTCTACCATTTCTGCAATTGGTTCTTCCATCTTCAAATGTGCAAAATTGCTGCCATCCAAAGTAACCCAACCTTTTACTTCCCAACTTTTTTCTGCTCCTTCACATTTCTTTTCGCCCTTAAGATCGATACTTTTAGTAGGCAATGATGAAACGTTTACCGAAACTTCTCCATTAGAATCTGTGACTCCTGAACCCAATACACCACCTCCAATCATGACGTAAACGGTATGTCCAGAAATACCATCTCCTTTGTAAGTTATTTTTAGCTTAACGGTTTCTGCCAGTGCCGTAGCAGCGATCAACATTAATGCACCTAGAGTAAAAATTCTTCTCATTTTATTTTATTTGTTTCAAATTTAGGAAAAACCTTGAATCAAGAAGCGTGCCTGAGTTGCTCATATGGGATTAAAACCAGAAAATAAAAGAAGAGCAAATAGAACGTATCCTCAATTGGTATAGTAAAAATTCGTATCCCCAAGTTCTCTGAATCATTATACCAAACTATCGGTTCATCGAGAAAACTTCCCGTCAGAATACCATTGACTAATAGGAAAGGAATCAGAGCGATCAGGAATCCCATGAGGGCATAGCCCAATTTCTTTTGTTTGCTGAACAAAGCCGCAAGAAGAATACTACCCGCTCCAATAAAATTAATGGTGGTGTACCATCGGTCATAAAACAACACCCCAAATAGTAACAAAACGATTGCTAATGAAAAAAACACGGGCTTGGCCACTGACTGAAAGTAGTCTTTAAAATAGGCCTTACCACATTCATAGATAAATACACAAGCATAGGGTACCACAACAAAAAAAAGCCACTCTTCAATGGGTAAGTGCAACAACTCAATTCCACTCAGATAATCGGGATTAAAACCCCAAATCCCATTCACTGTGAATGCAATGTCCCATGGAATGAAAACACACATCATCACCGCTATGGAGATAAATAGTGGCTTCCATTTTTTGTAAAAGGCTACTTTCTTGTCAAACGACAATGCCAGCGGACCCAACAAGGTAAAGAGGTCAATCCAAAGATATAAGTACTGCATGACTAGGCAGTTTTTCGTTTGAGCTGCATGGATTTTCTTGCCTCTTGAAAATACTTTCTTGGCACAATGAGCATTCCAAAGCATTCCCCCTCTTCTTTACCCAAATGTTTGTGATGTACCTTATGCGCTTTTCTTAACGCTCTAAAATAGATATTGTCTGTTCGCGTGAACCACTTGAGGCGCTGATGAATAAATACGTCATGCACTAGAAAATAGCAGAAGCCATAGACTGCTATACCTGCTCCGATACTCACAACTATGTAGTTTGCGCTCATCATTCCTAGCATGATGCACAACCAACTTGGGATGGCAAAAATCAAAAAGAACACATCGTTTTTTTCAAAAAAACCAGGTTCGTGCTGATGGTGATCTTTATGAAAATACCACATCAACCCGTGCATGATAAATTTATGGGTAAACCATGCCATAAACTCCATAAAGAAGAACGTACCCACCAAAACCGCTATGTACAAAACTGCCATCATAATGCTAGCCTTAAGATAGTGAAAAATATCAGTTGTATCAAAAACAAATAAGGGGCTATTTTGTTCTCCGAATCCTTTTTTGCTAAAGCAATTAACGTATTAAAAAAAATAGCTAGCACAAACCAAGCAACAAAGTTTTGTAGCGGAATCTCAGCTGCCGACCAATTCCAAAAGTCGAGTTTGATCGCTACCGGCTCTATGATTACATCCAACGCTACTAAACTAGCCGCTGCCACAATGGCATTTAACCACCAAGATTTAATCCAAATGCCAAACGTGTAGACACTGAAATAGCACAACATTGCCCAATTCAAAGCGATAACTAACGGCACATCGAATAATTTAAAGCCCAAAGCCTTGCCATAAGCGTACTCCCCAAATATGGCGCCTGTTTGAACGCCAGCAACTTCTGCCAAAAAACCTAAAACTCCTACAACAAGGATGCTCCAAACTGCAACTGGAGACCACTTTTTATGATTAAAAAAGAGCACTGTTGCAGAAATGATCAGGTTTAACCAAGATAGTTTTGCAAATTGCTGAGGGTTTTCACTAAACAGCATTCCCGCTAAACCTACGCTGTAGAATATCAACAGTAATACCAGCGAGATGGGCAACTGATATTTCTTAAGCATTTGGTACATGATCGACTGCAATTTTTGCACTTAACAAACATAATGGAATGCCACCACCTGGGTGAGCGCTTCCTCCTACAAAGTAAAGTCCTTTGAGTTGTTTATGGAAATTTGGCTGTCTTAAAAAAGCTGCATATTTCGAATTACTGGACGTTCCGTACAACGAACCTTGATAGGAATAGGTCTTTGACTCAATGGTAGATGGAAAAAGTACGTCTTCGCAAAGTATGAGTTCTTCGATGTTTTGTCCTAAACAGTGATTGAGTTTGGTCAGGATATTCTTTTTTGCTTTTTGAATATAAACCTCCCAATCTATCGTTCCTTTGGGTGGCGTATTGATCATTACAAACCAGTTTTCACACCCCGCTGGAGCATCGTCTTCTTTAATCTTGGAAGAAACGTGAACATAAACAGTAGGATCGTGATACACCTCCTGGGTCTTGAAAATTGCTTCAAACTCTGCTTTATAATCATCGGCAAAGAAGATGTTATGCACGTCAAGCGAATCGAAGGTTGTATTCATTCCCCAATAGAAAATGAGTGCACTGCTAGATCTTTCTTGCTCCAGTCTTTTTGTGGGCAACTTCGCATTTTGCAGTAATTTGTGATAGGTAAAATACACATCCATGTTGGATACCACGGTTTCACACGTCAGCAGCTCATCATTGGCCAATCTCACGCCTTCAATTCGCTTATTCTGATGGACGATTTCGATTGCCTCTGTATTCATTCTGAAGTCTACACCCAATTCCTTTGCCAGTTTGACCAATGAGTTGGTAATGTCTACCATCCCTTTTTTGGGAAAGAAAGCGCCTACGTTGTATTCATAGTGGGGTATCACTTCCATAATACCCGGAGTTTCATAAGGGTTAGAACCATTATACGTTGCATATCGATCAAACAATTGAACCAATTTCTGGTCTTTGAATGAGTTGGAATTGACTTCATGCAGTGTTTTGTTGAGTCCCAACTTAGGAATTCGGGTGATTGCTCGAACCGTTTGCTTATTGACAAAACCAGTCCAGTCGTGCAAACTTTGTTCAAGGAACAATTTACCAGTCGTTTCCTCAATGTAAGCGGCTTTATCTAATTTTCCTATAACTTCATCGGCAGTTACATCAAACGTATCTTCTGCCGATCTTGCCAATTCGTTGGGGTCTGCTGGTGCGGTGAATTCGGTTTGATCATTCCAGAAATATCGACATACGTTTTTTAGCTTCGAATATTTGAAATATGCTTCTGGATCCTTTCCTGCCAATCGAAACAACTCATCCACGTATTGCGGCATGGTAAACAAAGAGGGGCCTGCATCAAATCGAAACCCTGCTTTTTCTATTTCCGTGAGCTTCCCTCCTGGATAAGAGTTTTTTTCTAGCGCAGTTACCTGATAACCCTTTAATTGAAGTCTAATTGCAGCAGCTATTCCAGCTATTCCAGCACCTATGACAATGGCATTTTTAGGCATGTTGATCGAAAATCTCTCGGATCACTCGTTTGCGGTAATCAAAGATTTCTTTAAGCTTTTTTCGAATAAACAGTTTATTTGCCACATCACCAAAAAAACCAAATGGAGGTTGGTAGTGAATGATATCTTCCATCAATACTCCGTTATCCACTTCACTCAACCGGTGTTGGTGATGCCAGAGTTTATATGGTCCTTGTAGCTGCTCATCGATAAAAAAATAAGGTGCTCTCACCTGTGTGATTTCGGTTGTCCATTGCGTTGGTATTCCTGCAATGGGTTTTACAACGTATCGAATAATCTGTCCCGAGTACATGCTTTCGATGTTGCCATTGGAAATAATGTCAAACCCCATGTAATCGGGGGTAATTTTCTTCAAATTTTCTGGACTCGAGAAAAAATTCCAAGCTTCCTCGAGTGATACGTGCTTCAACACCTGATCTCTTTTCAGTACGTGCACTCCCATACTACTAGAGTAAGTTAAAACTATGTTTTACGTATGAACTTAAGAACAAGGCGTACTTCTTTCTATTCGGAATACGAATTCGGGTATTCATGATTGCAGCGGCCGGTGTTTGTTGGATTTTATTCAACAACCTAGCATAATAAATATAGGCTACATAAACCCCAAAGCGAGATGCTTTTGGTAATTTGGTGATTCCAATATATCCTTGTCTAAAATCTTCTGCAATATCCGCCTCGAGTTGCGCCTTTACACTTTCATCAAATGTTTCAAAATCAACACCAGGAAAATAAGTTCTTCCTAACTCTTTGTAATCTGCTTTGAGGTCACGAAGGAAATTAATCTTTTGGAACGCTGAGCCCAATTTCATCGCGTATCGCTTTAATTCTTCGTAAAGCTTTTCGTCTCCATCTACAAAGACTTTCAGGCACATCAAGCCAACAACTTCTGCTGAACCTAAAATATACTTTTCGTACGTTGCTTGGTCGTATTCAACATCTCCAAGATCCATCTCCATACTATCTAAAAAAGTATCTGTTAGCTCCAATGGAATCTTGTATTCATTCACCACCCATTGGTAAGCGTTTAAAACAGGGTTAGTACTGATCCCACTCTCAATGGCTTGATGCGTATCTTCTCTGAATTTCTGTAGGAGCTCTCTCTTCTTGTAATCGTGGAAGGAGTCTACAATTTCATCTGCCACCCGCACATAACCGTAAATTGAATAAATAGGATTATGGAAACGCTTATGTAAAAAGCGAATACCCAATGAAAACGAGGTGCTGTACTTCTTTGTAATAATCGTACTGGTCTTAACGGATATTTGATCGTATAGTGCTTTCATCTTTAGATCGTTTTAAGGTATTTAATTGCCTCTTGGGCGGCTATCTTTCCACTAATCAGAGAAGGAGGAACACCTGGCCCTGGCACGGTCAACTGACCCGTATAAAAAAGGTTTCTCACCTTATCGTTGTGCATGGATGGCTTTAGAATTGCTGTCTGTTTGAGCGTGTTCGCAAGTCCATAAGCATTGCCTTTATAGGCATTATAATCTCTTTTGAAGTCTTTTATAGAATAGGATCTTCGGTAAACTACATTCTCTTTGACGCTTTGACTCGTTAACCGCTCTAGTCGTTCGATGATGAGTTCGAAATAACTTTCTCGCATTTCTTCAGTATCGGGTAAGTCTGGAGCTACGGGAATGAGTAAAAACAAATTTTCATGACCTTCAGGAGCTACAGAATCATCTGTAATACTGGGTGCACAAACATAAAAAAGCGGTTTACTCGGCCATTTTGGTGTGTCGTAAATCTCGCAGGCGTGCTGATTAAAATCTTCATCAAAAAAGAGGTTATGGTGAAGCAGGTTTTTCAGTTTCTTATTCACACCAACGTAGTAGAGAAGACAACTAGGGGCTAAAATTCTAGAATCCCAATAGTCCTCATCGTATTTTCGATGTGCTTTCTCCAAAAGATTTTGTTCCACAAAATGGTAATCAGCGCTAGCTACTAGTGCATCTACGGCATAAGACTTCTCCTTTGAGAGGTGACTAAACACTTTCTTACCTTCGATATTGAGTTTTTCTATGGGCGAACTGGTGTGAATATTTACACCTAGCTCTTTTGCTAGAGATTCCATACCTTCTATCACCTTGTGCATACCCCCCATAGGATACCAAGTTCCTCCTACGATATCAGCATAGTTCATCAAACTATATAAAGCTGGAATATTTTCGGGTTTTGCTCCTAAGAAGAGCACTGGAAACTCAATAATTTGAATCAGTTTTGGGTGCTTAAAGTACTGTCTGATATACTTTGAAAACGACTTAAACAACTGCAACCTGAAAACACCCTTCATAACATCAAACGTAGCGAACTCAAATAATGACTTACTTGGTTTTTGCACCAGATCATTGATTCCCACGTTGTACTTGTAAGCTGCATCATTAAGGAATTTTCGCAAGCGCTGAGCGCTCCCTTTTTCGATCTCTTCAAATGTTTGGTAAAGCTCCTCCAAATTGGAAGGCAAATCAACAAAGTCATCTTTTCCAAAAAAAACACGGTAAGAAGGACTGAGTCTCACTAAGTCATAGTAGTCGTTCGCCTTTTTTCCAAAGTCATTAAAAAACGTTTCAAAAACATCTGGCATCCAATACCAAGAAGGACCCATATCAAATACATATCCTGCTTCTTCAAACTTTCTGCTCCTTCCTCCAACTGAATCATTTTTCTCAAAAAGTTTGACGTTGCATCCGCTTTTTGCAAGGTAGCTAGCAGCAGCAAGACCGCTATACCCACCACCGATTATGTCTACGGACTTACTCATGCTCTAAACTCTTGCAACTGGTTCATCAATTTCTGTCTTGCAATATAGATTCTACTTTTCACAGTTCCGATAGGAAGATTTAATTCTTCGCCAATTTCTTTGTATTTAAAGCCTTCGTAATGCTTTAAAAATGGCACTCGATACTCTTCTTCCAGTTCATTGACGGCATTTAAAATCTCCTGAGTATAAATTTTTGAAGTTTGTGATTGCGTTACAGCGGATTCTCTATCTAGCATATAATCATTGGGCGAGTCATCGTGCACCATGGTCACTACCTTCTTTCTTCGATAATTGTTGATAAAAGTGTTTCTCATGATGGTATACAACCACGCCTTTAAATTGGTAGGACTTACAAATTTATCACGGTACTTCATCGCTTTAAGTATGGTATCCTGCAATAAGTCTTTTGCGTCCTCCTCATTCTTGGTCAGCGAACGCGCAAATAGATTCAGTTTTTCCTGAAAAGTCGTTACCTGATAGTTGAATTCTAACACTGTCATAACATTTTGTTTAATGTTTTCGAATCAAAGTTAAACAAAATTACTTTAGCCACGAAATTTTTGTTTAACTATTTACACCATTAGTTAAACACTCTTGACGAATTCTACTAATTCATTGACATGCGAGAGGGTATGAAGTCGTTGGTTTTTGAGCGTGATTGAGGCTGACTGGATACCCGATGACAATATTTCTATTGATGGGTAGGCATTGAGTAGTTCTTCGAGGTAATCATCAACCCAGCCCTTCTCCATTTGATTAACAAAAGAGGTAAGAACGTAGTCTGGATGATGCGTCTCAATAGCTTTCATAAGGTCTGACTTGGGAACCATTTGCCCCAGATAGATCACTTTTACGCCTTCTTTCTTCAGTTGATAAGAATAGTAAAGCAATCCCAGTTCGTGCATTTCGTTGGCATTTAAGAATGAAATGCAAACTCTCGCATCTGGATTTTGGCACGGGCCTAATTCATCGATAGCTGCTACTATTTTTTGGCGGATAAGGTTAGAAAGAAAATGTTCCTGTGCTGGATCTATCACATCCGTCATCCAAAGTACACCTATTCTGTCTAACAACGGGTAAACGATTCGGATCATTAACTGATCAAACCCATATTGTTTGATATAATCGTTAAGAACACTTTCGAAACGATCTTCATCCATGTCAATCATGGATATCGTAAGCGACTCGATAACATTGTTCTCCGCTCCGTCTGTCTTTAACAGTTCTTCAATTCGTTGGGTAATCTGCTTTTCAGACAAATCAGCAATTTTGCTAATCTTCAAGCCGTTGTTGTACAAAATGTTTAACCTCAATAACTTTTTGAGCTCGAGATCACTATACGTACGTATATTCGTTTCAGAACGTTCGGGTTCTAGCAAACGATATCGTTGCTCCCAAATTCTAATGGTGTGTGCTTTCACACCACTCAATTTTTCTAAATCTTTAATTGAATACGTTCTCATCTATATACACCTTCAACACTGCAATAACAAAGGAGCTGCCAAATTGTTCAGACAGAGAATGTAAAATTAAAATTATTTGAGAAAAGGGACGTTGTTATTGGACCATCGAAACTGTCCGTAGTAGACTTCTCCTTTAGATTGGGTGTCATAACAATACAAAAAACCATCAAGGGAGGCAATCAGAATTTCCAACATTCCATCGCCATCTACATCTTTAATAAGGGGAGTAGCCTCTGCACCCGAAGGGAATGTTAACTCCTTGAGTGCTTCTCCTTTAGTAGATGTAATGTACATCTCACCTGATTCGCTTACTGCAATGAACTGTTGGTTTCCCTTATTCAAAATATCTGCTACCAGGGTGGTTGCACTTCTGGCTCCTTTCAACGTGCCTCCGTGCTCTGCTGCTTTTTCATTGATTAGCTTATTGAATCCGTCCTCTTGTTTTTCAAACGCATCGTCTCCGATGTAGATCCAGTAGTCTGAAAGTAACAAATACCCTTGATACATCACTGGCGACATGTATTTATTGTAACCAAAGCCAATATTTTTGATCAACTCACCTTTGAGGTTCAACACTTGAAACTCACCATAGGCATCAAGCGTGGCAATTCGTTGCTCTCCAGATTCCTTAAAAAGAAACGGTGAGGCATGTATTCCTGCTCCGGTTGATTTACTCCAGAGTGGCAGTCCGGTCTTCCCGTCAAGTGCCATTAGGTAGTCTCCGTAGTGCGCCATTTTAAAACCTGCCAGCTTGTTGCTATTCGGCATACCTCTAAACCCACAAACTACGTCCAAAATACCATCTTCGTTGCAATCTACAACCAATGGCGCTACATTCCCCTCATGAGATGAAATCGAATCGAGCATCCATTTTACTGAACCGTCCTTCTCGTTGAGGCAGTATACGCCATGATGCTGCACGCAGAAAATAACTTCCTGAAGGTTATCCCCGTCTAGATCAACTATGATCGGAACGCTTTCAACATCATAAGGTGTGTTGAACTTCCATCGCTCTTCTCCGGTAGACTCATCAAAACAGTAAAAATAGTAGTTGTCCGTACCAAAAAACAGTTTGCCATTCCAAAGTCCAATACCTGTTACATCATTGTCTCCCAGCAGTTGAGACTGATAGGTATTAAGAACCTTTCCTGTTTTTCCATCTATTTTAAACACTCCATCTAGGTTGTCGAGGTCACTGTTGGCGTCTACTCCATTTGAACCTACATAAACCGATCCTTGGTTTTCAATTATGTTTGTTCGATAAGTGGTCACCCCAATTTTGGTCTTCCATTTCAGGGGAAACGTCTTAGTGATGTTCTGCGCAAAGCCAAAACAACTTGCTGCAAGTAATGCCAATATGATGTTTGCTCTTACCATTCTGATTCTGTATATCGTTCATTATTCTCTACATAGATGTAGTACTTCACTCCATTTTCATAACCTATCATCACCTCGGATCTTCCCATCATAAAATCCGCTTCTTCATAAATTGCTTCTACAAGGATATTTCCCTCCTTATCTTTTGCTCCAAACTTTCTTCCCACTACATAGATATCATACTCATAACCGGGAATTGTAAACTCTGTAACACCCTTCTGCTCCTTTTGAGTTTCGAACTCATAGATATAGGTACCATTCTCCTCAAAACGAAAACCAGTCGTTCCTATAATCTGATCAAAGTAGTTTGCTTCGTTAAAGGCTAACGCTTTGTCACTTTCCGCAACGCTATTATAGTTGGCGTACAATTTACCGTCTAACTCTCCGTATACAATAACATCTCCTTGAGAATTAAAGGGCACCACCGGAATTGGTATGATCTCATCAAAAATAGGAGGAAGCAGTTCGTTTCCATGAAAATCGTAAAAACCTTTTTTCTTCTTGAGCGTGGTTAAAAATCCATTGTAGAAGACCTCTTCATAAGAAGTCTCATCATAATAAGGCTCCACCATGTCAACTTTGTCAAACATAGCCGGCACTAGTACTTCCATAGCATACGGATAGAATATACCTTCTTTCTTTCCTTTCTCTAATTTTACCAAAGGAGCCCAGAGAGAAGTCGAGTAACCATCATACTCATAATTAGTAATGTCTGTATACGCAATAGGCAAGACGGTGTCTCCATAAACGCTCATCATCCCCATTTTTTTCTTCTGATTTTTTACGATCAGGATATCCGCATCCCAACCCAAATCATACGCATGGTAAATTTCTTTGAAAACGGGGGGAATGGTTTCTCCAATAGTTGGTAAAAAATAACCTGTTCCCTTCTTCGATTTCACTCTAATAGCCATCAAATTATAATCTAAGAAATCATAGTCCCTTTCTGAGTATTCGTAATGATCTGGTATGATCACACCTTTTACCGTGCTATAAACTCCCCCGCCCTTTTTGGTATAGACGGTGATCAACTCTTCATGCTGTACATAATCCCAATACAGATCCATGTCGTTTGTACCGAGGTCAATATATTTCACAGGGATCAACGTATCTCCACGATGGTTAATTACACCCCAAAGTCCATTCATCCCCATTACTCTAAAATTGGGGTAAACCCATGAGTCACGCACTTCTTTATATCTAGCTTCTGAAACGAAAATATGTTCCGCAACATCCTCACCATCTTTATAAACCCAATTTTCCCATCCGATGCCCCAACCATTCTCATCTTCAATCGGGCCAACAATTTCTTTTCGCTGGTACGCCCTTCCATCCAACCCGATCCAATGGTCACCTTCTTGAATATAACCGTACGGATAGTACTTGAACTCTTCAAAGTTTGGCAGTTCATCAAAAATAGCTCCTGTTTCTACTTTATGTTCTGAATGATACAGTCCATAATTACTTCCTATTCGATAGCCATAAACCATTGGATCTTCGATATCGATTAATTCATCGTAAACAATATCAGTACGATACTCATTATAGACTCCCACTTTTTCCCCTACCTGTGCTTCTATAAAGAAGTCTCCTCCTCCAAACTGACGAGGAGTAAAATTGTCTGCTTCGCACAAAACGACATCAAGATCCCTAGAATCACACAATTTAAATTGACCTTCATCTTCAGTTTTAAACTTTAGGAATCCCCAAACACCTACTCCTTCTATTTGCTTGTAGGTCATTGGGGTAGCATCATTCGGATCTACACAAACCCCCTGCTTTCCTTCGTCCTCATATTTTACCCAAAAACTGCTATAACCAAGTCCCAAACCACATGAAAATTCAGTTGTAATGGGCAGTTCACCGATCAAAAATCGATGTTCACGCAAAGAATAAATACCATAATAGTCTTCATATTGGACAAGGACAACATCTCGATCCAGCTCTACCATTTCCGTGTTTTTATTCCCGCTTGCATCTTCTGAAACAACCGGATAGCTGAATGGTTTGATTGAATTGGCGGTTAATAATAATTCATCATCTTTCCAAAGTTCAACATGGTCTTCAGACCTCTTTATTTTATGTAATCTAAAAATAACTACTTTCGGCTGCTCAACCACTCCCAGCAGTTTGTTTAGCGTTTGCCCACTGTTTCCCTTGGCATAAAGTTCATAGTTGTAAACCTTGTTATAGCCACTACCTTTAACTATTTGTTTGTAGCCCAAGAGATCTAAAGCTACAACCTTCAAACTAGCAGCTTTACAAAGTGTAATCTTGTTATTCGCTTCTGCCGCTGTATTCAGCTTATCGGTTTCTGAAGGTTTATTTTCAAATAGTGCGAAGGCATGGTTAAACTTAACTCGATTTCCGGCCGAAGTATACTCGTAGTAATCTTCTGTATAGATTTTTTGAATGTATTCATAGTTGGGGTCAATCACCCATTTGTTAAATGCTGTATTATACAGTCCATACTTACCATTCTCCACAGCTATGGTATTATCATCAGCATAGATGCTCCAACTTGAGAATGAGTGCTCTTGCTGCTTCAAAAGCAGACCCGACTGATTGTAAATATCGTAAAGACCTTCAGCCGTTTTTCCATAAGCATAACCATTATTATTGGAACCAACATCTGCATATTGACAAGGGATGACTTGATCTGAATTGAGGTATAATCCTACTTTACCCTTTTGTTCTATCACTATTCCTTTCCAATTGAAGCTGATTCTGTCGTAAATAGGATTGAGCACAAGCGTTCCATTTTGATCTAATAACCCGTACTTACCTCCCTTTAACACCTTTGCGTGATCCTTTTGAAAGAGACCCGCTCGATCAAAAGTAGGCTCAATCAGCCACTCATTATCTCGATTAACGTATCCCCATTTGTTGCCCTTCTTGACACAAGCCAAACCTTCTGAGAAATCAGTAGCATAATCATGGGATGGGCTGATGAGAATATCATTATTTTCTTTGAAACCGAATAGTCCATTTTCAGCTTTAAAAGCTACCTGGGCATAGCTGCTGGAAACAAGTAAAATTATTACTGGTGCAATGCACTTCATTTGATGATGTATTGATACACAACAAATAAAGAAAAAAAGGAAGAGAATTTAGTACGTAATCATACGTAATTTTAAAATAAGTCTCCTTGCGAAAAGCCAATGTTTCGATTCAGGTGTTTATAGGCCAATTCGGTTGCCTTTCTGCCTCTAGGTGTCCTGAGCAAATAGCCTTCTTGAATTAGGAAAGGTTCGTAAACTTCTTCAATCGTCCCGGCCTGCTCACCCACGGCTGTTGCAATGGTATTCAATCCGACTGGTCCGCCCTTGAACTTATCAATGAGAACGGACAGAATTTTATTATCCATTTCATCCAAACCGTGCTGATCCACGTTCAAAGCTTCCAAACCGACATCTGTAATATCTGGTTTGATCGTTCCATCCCCTTTAATCTGCGCAAAATCTCGAACTCTCCTAAGCAAAGCATTTGCTATCCTCGGGGTTCCTCTACTTCTTGAAGCTATCTTATGTGCTGCCTCATATTCGATAGGAATCGTCAAGATTCCTGCGGAGCGTTCAACAATGTCTGCGAGTGTCTTCGCATTATAGTACTCTAGGCGGCAAGAAATTCCAAACCTTGCTCTTAGGGGAGAAGTTAACATGCCAGATCGCGTGGTTGCCCCAATCAGGGTAAACGGATTCAAAGAAATCTGAACGGTGCGTGCATTTGGTCCGGTATCAATCAAAATGTCGATCTTGTAGTCCTCCATCGCAGAGTATAAATACTCCTCGATTACAGGGGACAAACGATGAATCTCATCAATAAACAAGACATCTCCTTCTTCTAGGTTAGTTAGCAATCCCGCCAGATCTCCAGGCTTATCCAACACCGGACCGGAAGTTACTTTAAACCCAACACCTAATTCGTTGGCAATGATATTAGCCAGCGTAGTCTTCCCCAAACCCGGAGGTCCGTGGAGCAACACATGATCTAATGTCTCCTCTCGCATCTTGGCCGCCTGAATGAATACCTCTAGGTTATTTGTCACTTTAGACTGACCTGCAAAATCGTCCAACATTTTTGGACGAAGTACCTTATCAATCTCTTTATCAGACTGACTACCATCATCTCCTCTCAGGTCAAATTCCTCGATCATAACAGCAAAGTTAGCTCAATTGTCCTTCAAGATTACGAGATAAATTCCTAATGGTTAACATTCTAATGTCAAAATTTGAAACAATTCACCCTAAATAATGTAACATCAGAATTCCCAAACCTATGATAGCCACCTGAACTCCGTAGATCACAAAACCAAACGTCAACACTTTTTTTCCGGATTTATACAAGGTCTTGAAACTTGTCTTAAAACCAATGGCTGCCATAGCAACGGCCAGCAACCACTTGGCTGATTGTTCGACATTTGCTATCAGGGGTTCTGGAAAATTAACAAACGTAACCAGCAGGGTCATCCCTATAAAAGCCCACAAATAAATCGGTAGTTTAAAGAAGGCGAGTAGCGACTTAGGCTTTGAATCATTGGTCAGCACATTGAACAATAAAACGGCAGGAGCGAGCATGGCCACCCTTAGCATTTTTATAGTGACCGCCATACCACCTACTTCTTCACTTATCGCATATCCAGCTCCTGCTACATTTCCCACACTGTGGAGTGTTCCCCCTGTCAACAAGGCCATGTATTGCGGATTCATGGAATTATTGATGTCCACCATTGGCCAGAAAAACATAAAAATGGCACCAATCAAGCTCACCACAGCCAATGCAATACCAATATCATCTTTATTCTTCGCTACTGTTGGCGCTACAGCTGCAATAGCCGATGATCCACAAATGGTCGTTCCAAACCCTGTTAGCAGCCCTCCAGATTTTGGGCAGTTCATCCGCTTGGAAAGCGCAACGGTTGCTAACAGCATCAAAACTACCATGGCGAGTATGATAGCGATAGTTTCCCAACCCAACTCTCCAACTTCGTCTATGCTCATTCCACACGCCAACAAAACAATAGAAACCTCGAGCACTTTGGATCCACTAAAATCAATACCTTTTTCAAATTGTTCACCAAACTGAGTTGTATTTCCCAGAATCATTCCGATCAACAGCGCAATAAGTACCGCATTGAGCCCTGGAACAAAAGGAGCTAGGATAATCCCTGTAATGGCCACCAATACCATAATTCCTAAACCCGGAATAATCGCTAATATTTTTTCTTTTGCATTCACAAAGCCCCGAAAATAACCGTTCAGTCTGTCAAAATTTGTAACAATTGTTACTTCGTATGATTTTTACGAGGCAACCTTGTATCTTCGCATTAAAGATAATTTTAATGGACATTCTATTTCTGATCATCGGTATAATTCTCGGTACGATTATAGGTTTTTTAATTGGTAAATCAAAAGGAAACGCCTCTGGACAATCGGATGATCGTTCTAATTTGCTGGAGCAAAAAAATGAGTTGTTGCAAGATGAAAACAAAGCGTTAAGTATTGCTAAAGGTGAATTAGCAAAGGAAAAAGAGTTGCTCATTGAGCGCAATACAAAAGTGGAAGAGGAACTCTACAACCTGAGAGAGGTCTTATCAAATGAAAAAGAGCGCAATGCCACGCTGCAAACAAAACAGGAGAATCTTGAAGAGTTGTTGGCAAAACAGAAAGAAGAATTGACAGCTGTTCAGGAAAAATTCACCAAAGAGTTTGAGTTGATCGCGAATAAAATTCTAGATCAAAAGAGTAAGACTTTCAAAGAGGAAAACAAAGAGTCTATGGGTGAATTGCTTAATCCGCTAAAAGAACGGATTAAAGAGTTTCAGGAGCGGGTGGAGAAGACCAATGAAGAGGGGGTGAAACGAAATTCTGTGCTCACCGAACAAATCAAACAGTTAAGAGAGTTGAATCAGGAGATTACGGAAGAAACGAAAAGTCTTACCAAAGCGCTAAGGGGAGATTCTAAAACTCAAGGTAATTGGGGTGAGTTGCAATTGGAATCTATTCTCGAAAAGGCAGGTCTTGAAAAAGACATTCACTACCGAAAGGAGGCCAACTTAAAAACGGAAGATGGTAGTAATCAACGATTGGATTACATTATCAATATGCCTGATGGCAAGCACCTGATTATCGATTCTAAAGTTTCTCTTACAGCTTACAGTAACTTTTTTGACACCGAAGATGAAGATGAGCAAGAGAAGTATCTGAAGCAACATCTCGACAGCTTAAATGTTCACATTAAAACCTTGTCAGAAAAAGATTACCACAAGCTTTATGGCATCAATCCTCCCGATTATGTCTTGGTGTTTATTGCGAACGAACCTGCGCTCACAATTGCGTTGAAAAACGACCCAACCATTTATGAGAAGGCACTGGCTAAAAATTTGGTTTTAGTGAGTACGACAACACTACTTGCTACGTTGAGAACGATCTCATACATCTGGAAGCAGGATCTTCAAAATAAGAATGCAGAGGAAATTGCCAGACAAGCAGCGAACTTATACGATAAATTTGTTGGATTTACGGACGACATCCTTAAACTAGGCGCACAGCTTAAAACTGCCACAGGAACTTACGAAGAAGCTGCTAAGAAACTATCAGAAGGAAGAGGTAACCTAATCAAACGAGCAGAAGACCTCAAAAAATTGGGTGTTAATCCCTCCAAAGAGATTGATGGACGATTAATCGAGCGGTCAAAAGACGAGTAAGAGACTACTCAAAAATAATCTCTACTCTTCTGTTTTTCTTACGATTCTCTTCTGATGTGTTGGGATAAAGTGGATCACTTTCTCCTTTTGCCTTTGTAGACAACTGACTCTTGTCAACGCCCATCTTAATCAGTTCATCGTAAACCTTGTTCGCTCTCATTTTAGAAACCGTAATATTATCCTCGGTAGTTCCCAAATCACACGCATGACCTACTACAATCACTTTCTGATCTTTGTTCTCCTTCAAGTAGTTCGCCAAATCCTTGAGATCATCATTGTCTGATAGATCAAAATTCTCTCCATCATTATAAGGAAATAAAATCTCCGGCTCGTAGGTCTCTGGAAAATTATCTTCTTCTACTTCAACCTCGGTTACTTCTTCGATTTCTTCTTCCTCCTCTTCTTCTACAACAATCTCTGGCTTATCTATTTCAACCACCTCTTCCACTTCTTCTACCACCTCTTCTTCCGAAAACGGAGTAGCTTCTTCTGTGCTCTCAAAAGACGATGTAGGTGATTCATCAGAGGAGTTTTTGCAGAACTTCAATCCCAACATGATCTCATGTGAGCCAGTAGCATAGGACGAAATATTTGCGCCCGAGAACTCATAAGCATAACCCAAATAAACCATATCCTTTATGCTTATCCCTAGTCTTGCGATCATCCCGATGTGCGTTCTATAGCCACCTCCTATCGAGATCATGTCGTTGAACGTAACCATTCCGTTAAAGTCAAACTGATTCAAACCAGATTGAGCCGTTTTGTAAAGTACAGATGGCTCAATATTCCACTTGTCGTTTAGTTCTATGTCATAACCCCCATAAGCTACGAAGTGCCTTTTGCTGGTGAACCCATCAATGCCCTCAAACTGTAAGTCTGCTTCTGTTTCCATTACTTGCGGAATCGATACACCAAGTTGAAGTCCTTTCAGGTTATAAAAGATGCCAAACTCTGAATCGAAGTTCATCCCACTTTGTGCACCTCCGCTTACTACTTCATCTGTCACATCATCCACCACGGCATTAGTTGCATCTAGCTTAATCTGAAACAGCCCAGCCGACAATCCAAATCTCAAATTGTGATCGTCTCCCAGCTTGATTCTATAAGCGTAAGAAACTTTTGCTGAAAAACGACTTACAAAAGAAGCTTTATCTAGCACTACTCCTC
>CAYLYX010000022.1:0-37333 GCA_964387945.1 uncultured Flavobacteriales bacterium
ATTCAACCGTACAAAACTGGTTTCCTGGCGACAAGAATGGAAAAGGCGGAGTGTTCAACTTCGTAACCAAGCGAGGTCTTTGTGAAACTAACGCTAAGATTTCATGGACGCAGGTAGAAACTGGTTCTGCAGTTACCTGGAAATACCCATCTTGCGTGTTGAAAGGAGATAACTCCGTTGGTGAATTTTATTCTGTTGCAGTTACCAATAATTATCAGCAAGCGGATACGGGGACAAAGATGATTCACATTGGAAAAAATACAAAGAGTACCGTTATTTCCAAGGGAGTTAGTGCAGGTTTTAGTCAGAACTCTTACCGAGGATTAGTAAAGATCGGAAAAGGAGCTTCTAACGCACGGAATTTCTCGCAATGCGATTCGTTGTTGATGACCGATAAGTGCGGTGCACATACATTCCCGTACATTGAATGTGAAAACAGCAGTGCGCAATTAGAACACGAAGCTACAACCAGTAAAATCGGTGAAGACCAAATTTTCTATTGTCTTCAAAGAGGAATCAGCGAAGAAAAAGCAATAAGTCTGATTGTAAACGGATATGCAAAAGAAGTTTTAAATAAACTCCCCATGGAATTTGCCGTAGAGGCACAAAAATTATTAGAAATAAGTTTAGAAAACTCAGTAGGGTAACACCGAAAGAGGAGTCAGTTGAAAATAGTTAAGAATCAATCACGTTGACCCTCAAGAAAAAGAAATCAAATGGGACAGATCATTAAAATCGAAGGGCTTAAAGCCGAAATAGAAGGAAAAGAAATTTTGAAAGGGATCGACCTTACCGTAAATGCTGGTGAGATTCATGCGATAATGGGACCTAACGGCTCGGGAAAAAGCACCTTGTCTTCTGTGTTAGCAGGTAGAGAAGAATATGAAGTTACTGAAGGTTCGGTAGATTATTTGGGGAAAGACTTATTAGAACTTGATCCTGAGGAAAGAGCTTGGGAAGGTTTGTTTATGGCGTTTCAATATCCAGTGGAGATTCCTGGAGTGTCAAACATCAACTTTTTAAAAACTGCTTTGGCAGAAAAGGCAAAGCACCAAGGAAAAGAAGCAATGCCTGCAAAGGACTTCTTAAAATTGGTAAAGGAAAAATCGGCTTTGGTCGAGTTGAGTGATAAACTGAAGAGTCGGTCTGTAAATGAAGGGTTCTCTGGTGGAGAAAAGAAGCGCAACGAGATTTTTCAAATGGCGATGCTAGAGCCTACGTTGTCTATTCTGGATGAAACCGATTCAGGACTGGATATTGATGCCCTAAGAATTGTTGCCAACGGGGTAAATACGTTGAAGACAGCCAATAATGCTACAATTGTAATTACACACTACCAGAGATTATTGGATTATATCGTTCCTGACTATGTTCATGTGCTTCACGATGGGAAGATCATCAAAACAGGAGATAAAAATCTGGCGTTAGAGTTGGAAGAGAAAGGATACGATTGGTTAACGAAGGAATTGGTTTAAAATGACAGTACTCAAAGAGAAAAAAGTAGCCCTAAAGCCATCTAACATTGCTGAGGATGCCGTTCAGTCTGCTTTGAAAAAAGTTAACGACCTAGATTTTCCAAATCGAAGAACAGAAGACTGGCGATACGCTAAACTGGGGAAAATTCTGAATCGAGAGTGGAGTAACCCTGTTAAGACAGCGGTGGATATCCAAGGATTGGCAATTTCTGACCTAGATGCTTACAGAGTTGTTTTCGTTAACGGAGTTTTTGATGAAGCGCAATCGTCTTTACCGCAAGAAGAGGGTGTGACCTGTCAATTACTTTCTGTAGCAAAAGGCAAACTTTCTGAGCACTATAATAAGTTGACAGGGGAGAGCGATGAGATCTTTACAGCTTTGAATACGGCATATTCGACCGATGGGATGTACCTAGAGGTGGAGAAAAATAAAGTAATCTCCAAGCCGATCTACTTAATTAATATCTGTACAGGCTCTCAAATGATCGCGCATGTCAGAAATTTGATTGTGGCGCAATCTGGGGCTGAAGTTAAAGTTATTCAAGGGTATTACGGGGTTGCATCAAAGGAAGTGTTTAGCAATGCAATTACCGAAGTTTTTGTAAGTGCTAATGCCAAGGTAGAAATAGACAAAGTCCAAAAGTTAGGAGCGGAAGACCGACAAGTTTGTACGGAAGAGGTTTACCAGGAAAAAGACAGTACTTTTAAAATTAACACCTTTCAGTTAGGAGGAGAGTTTCTTAGAAACGGAATCAATGTTCGTGTAGATGGAACGAATTGTCATACAGAAATGAATGGTTATTTCAGTGGAAGGAATAAACAATACCTTGACAATCATACCAAAGTAGATCACCTAAAGAGTAACTGTACTTCGAGTGAGTTGTACAAGGGAATTCTTAGAGATTCGTCCACAGGTGTTTTTAACGGAAAAGTAATTGTTCACCAGGATGCTCAGGTGATAGAAGCCTATCAACAAAATGACAATGTGGTCTTAAGCGATAGTGCAGTGATGAATACCAAGCCAGAGTTGGAAATTTACGCTGACGATGTGAGATGTTCTCATGGAACGACTACCGGACAATTTGACGAGCAAGCAATTTTTTATCTTCAAGCGAGAGGAATCAGCAAGGAAATGGCCAAAGAAATGTTGGTTGCTGCCTTTGCTGAAGAAGTTTTGGAAAAAGTCAGATCAGAAGAAGTCGTTGACTTCATCAAGTCTCAAATGTAATTCTTAATTCTGCGATTAGTTGTGGGTTTAGCCAAACTCAATGGTGATGGTGTCATTTAGTTTGATGCCAAAGAGCCTTGATGCGCCACCTCCCGAGCCATCTACGCCTTTGTTGATGGCAATCTCGAGAAAATTCGAACTACCAAAAATGGCAACTTTTTCACCTTCTGGAACTTCGTTATATTTCTTATGCACCTTAGAAATGGTGTATCCAGCTCGAGTAAGGTAAATTTTAAACATTCTATTTTGCTGAACTTCCTCAAAAAGTTGGCGATCGATGTTGGTGATGATATTCCCGTAGGTGTCAATATATGTCACTGTTCCTTTTAATACATCAGCTTCAACGGTTGGTCTGAATAATTGCCTACGCTTAATTTCTTCAACTTTTGTTCCAATAGAAGAAATGGGAGCATTATTGGCAAGTTTTTGAGCGGCTTCAACAAAAACAGTTTTGGTCGGAAAAGAATGGTTTTGCTGTAGTGATTCACCTTTGTCTATCTCGTAAATATGTTCAGGCGTTTCATTAAAAATAAGTGAGAACATGCCGTTGTCTGCACCGATAAAGAAATGACCGTGATGCTGAATGATCAAATGTTTACCATCATCGGTTTCCTCGGGGTTGATCCCAATAATATGAATGGTGCCTACTGGAAAATCTTGATAGCAGTTTTTAAGAACGTAACTAGCATGAGCAATGTCAAAAGGTTTGATCTCGTGACTGATATCAACGATGGTCACCTCTTTTATTTTAGAATAAATCGCTCCCTTGATAGCGGCAACGTAGAAATCCTTGTGCCCCATATCCGTTATGAGCGTTATTATTTTCATGCTATTCTCGATTATTATTCAAAATGAATGAATATTTCCACGCTAAAAAAGAGATTGTGATAAATTTGCAAACAACACATATTTAATTACAAAGAATTGCAACAAAAGACAATCGATTTATCAGGCGTAGACATTCTCACGCTATTTGGCCCCAGAAGTAAGTATCTTAAGATTATTCAGGCGCACTTTTCAAAGGTAAAGTTTGTGCATAGAGGTTCAAATCTTTCCATTATCGGAGAAGAATCAGCCCTAGAATTAGTGGAGGAAAAAATTAGCACACTTATCAAATACATAGAACGTTATAATTCCTTGGCGGAAGGCAACGTCATTAATGTTCTTAATAAAAGTGAAGAAGAAGTGCTGGTCAATTCAGGCTCTGACGAAGTGATCGTTTATGGTAATAAAGGACACTTGGTGAAAGCACGAACGGCCAATCAAAGAAAAATGGTGGAGTCGATCGTAGACAATGATATGTTGTTTGCCATTGGACCAGCAGGGACGGGAAAGACATATACAGCAGTTGCATTAGCAGTAAGGGCACTCAAAAATAAGGAAGTGCGTAGAATTGTGCTCACCAGACCCGCTGTGGAAGCTGGAGAGAATCTTGGATTTCTTCCCGGGGACTTAAAAGATAAGCTCGATCCTTATTTACAGCCGTTGTACGATGGCTTGAGAGATATGATTCCTAAAGAAAAGCTCGAGGAGTTCCTTGAGGAAGGAGTGATTCAGATTGCTCCGCTCGCCTTCATGCGTGGGCGAACCTTAGATAAGGCATTTGTAATTTTGGATGAGGCGCAGAATACCACCGAGAATCAAATGAAGATGTTTCTGACGAGAATGGGGAAGAGTGCTAAGTTTATCATTACTGGAGATATCTCTCAGATAGACTTGCCGAAGCATCAGCGATCAGGATTAACAAAGTCCGTAGACAAACTCAAGAATATTCCAGGGATTGATTTTGTGTTTCTAGATGAACAAGATGTGATCAGACATCGTTTGGTTAAGCGTATAATTGATGCTTTTGACTAAAGCAACTAGAAAAAGAGAGCTTTACTTCATTTAGAATGACCGTTCCCTAAATAGGGGTTTGTTAAGAAATCTTAAATTTCTAATTTCACCATCGGATACAAGAGATCGGTAATTCAGTACTTTTTGGACTAAATTTTTTTTAAAAAAATGTTAAAAATTCCGGCAGAATCGTTTTCTTTGTATGCTCTCGGAAAAGAGTAAAAACCTTTATTATAAGTATAACTAGCTGGACAATAGCGGGTTGTGCTGAATATGTAAATAAGACGAACTATGATAAGAAGATTTACAGTTTCACTATTGATGATGTTGGCCGTGGCATTTGCGAGTGCTCAAGGAGGTTCGATCAAAGGAAAAGTATTGGATCCAACAGGTGAGCCGGTTCCATTTGCAAACGTAGCGCTGTATCAGAACGGTAACCTTAAAACAGGTGTGACCACGGATTTTGATGGAAAGTATAAGATTTCCAATGTTGAAGCAGGTACGTATACGCTGAAGGTGAGTTCGGTTGAATACCAGCCTTATGAATTGGAAGGTTTGGTAGTAAAAAGTAACCAGATTATTCCTCTTGACGATATCCAGTTAGGAGATAACATGTTTGAGGAGGTTAAAGTTGTTACCTATAAAGTGCCGTTGATCGATAAAGATGGTGGTGCATCTGGAGGAACTGTAACAAGAGATGATATTGCTAAAATGCCTGGTCGTTCTGCTTCTAGTATTGCAGCAACTGTAGGTGGGGTAGCAACAGATGGTACAGGAGCTATTACATCGGTAAGAGGTTCGAGAGGTGATGCGAGTTACTATTATATCGATGGAATTAAGGTTCGAGGTTCATCTTCATTACCAAAAGCAGCAATTGAAGAGGTTGCCGTTATGACGGGTGGTCTTCCTGCAAACTATGGGGATGCAACAGGTGGTATTATCTCGATTACAACAAGAGGAGCTTCAAGTTTCTTCTTTGGTGGTATTGAGGCAGTGTCTTCAGGTTTCAAAGTTGGAGACAATAAGTCTGTTGGATTAGACAGATTTGGTTACAACTTGGTTGAAGGTATTTTGTCTGGGCCATTATTAATGAAGAAGGATTCGGCAGGTAATAAAACAGAGCCTATTCTTGGGTTCTTCCTTTCAGGAAACTTTACGCATCAGTTAGATCCAAGACCTTTCGCTATTGATCAATATAGATTGAAGCCTGAGGTGAGAGATATGTTGTCAGACACAGGTGAAGGAGCTCTTGGGTTCTTAAGACCTGCAGCTAATGGAATCGGTACTTTCTACAATACTGACTTTTTAGCGGATAGCAGCTTCGAAAAAGTTAACTTCAGACAAAACGTTTCTTCTACAGCTTTCTCATTGGCAGGTAAGATTGATGTGAACGCAGGGCCAAACGTTAACTTGACATTTGGTGGTTCTGGTAACTTTAATAAAAGACACGTTTCTGACGATGGAGCTGGTTTAGGTAGTTCTTCAAATAACAACATGTTAATGAACTACGAAAATAACCCATTGGTGACAGATTTTGACTGGAGAGCTTACGGTAAGTTCACGCAGCGTTTTCAGTCGCAGTTAGATGAAGATGGTAAGTCTTCAGGGATTTCAAACGCGTATTATACCATCATGGTGGATTACTCGAAAGAAACACAAACAGTTGAGGATGATACGCATGAAGATCGTTACTTTAACTACGGTTATGTAGGTAAATTCGAAACCATTCAGGAAAAAACTTACGAATTCCAAGACACTGATGGAGATTTGATTCCTGACACAAGAGTTCATAACGGTTATAATGATGTAGAAGTAATCTTTACGCCTTCAGAGCAAAACGCTGACCTTGCAGGTTTGACGAATCAGTATTTCTCTCTTTACGATGAGGTAGAAGATCACTATGAAGATTTCTCTCAAATTAGAAACGGTGGAGCCTTAGTAAATGGTGAGCGTCCTGAAGATGTATATGATCTATGGAGAAACATTGGTTATACTTATAATAGCTCTAGCAAGACGGATAATACACAGTTTAGAGTTACAGCAATGGGGTCTGCTGATATTGGAGACCACGCCATTACACTTGGTTTTGAATACGAGCAGCGTGTAGATAGAAGATTTGCCGTAGCACCTGTTGGACTTTGGGGTAACATGAGACTATTGGCAAACAGTCATATTCAGGAGTTAGATGTTGAGAACCCATATGTAACTAACTTCGGTTCATATGAAAACTACGATTATGACAGGTTAAATGCTGCTCCTGGTGAGTACAGTGCTACAGATGCACAGTCTTTCTTCGATTATAACCTTAGAAATGCGTTAGGGTATGATACAGATGGTGTTGACTACATCGACTTAGATGCGGTTGATCCAAACGTGATGACATTAGACATGTTTAGTGCTGATGAGCTATTGAACAATGGTAGCTCATTCGTAAGCTATTACGGTTATGATCACACAGGTAAAAAATTGAGTTCAAAAGCATCTTTCGATGACTTCTTTAACGCTACAGATGAATTCGGTAACCCATTGAGATCAATTGGAGCTTATGAGCCAATCTACATCGCTGGTTACATCATGGATAAGTTTGCATTTGACGATTTGATCTTCAATGTAGGTCTTCGTGTGGATAGATTTGATGCTAATCAGATGGTACTTAAAGATAAGTACTTGACTAAGGAAGCGAAAACGATTGCAGATGTTACAGAGATGGATGGGAATTCAATTACCCACCCAGAAAACCTGCCTACGTCAGCAGTTGTTTACGTAAATGACGTGAACGACCCAACTTCTATCTCTGGATATAGAGTGGGAGATACTTGGTACAACTCTACAGGTACAGAAATTTCAAATCCTCAAGACATCAAGGGAGCTAGAAATAACGATCCGGATCCATATTTGGATAACGTAGCGCATGGAGATGAAATTCAGAGTTCAGCTTTTGAAGATTATACTCCGCAGATTACAGTGATGCCTCGTGTGGCTTTCTCTTTCCCTATCTCGGATGAAGCATTGTTCTTTGCTCACTACGATGTGTTGTCAAAAAGACCAACTACAGGTAACAGATTGAACATTACAGATTACTACTTCTTAGATCAAGGTTTGAACAGAACGTTAAATAACCCAGATCTAAAACCAGAGAAAACGATCGATTACGAACTTGGATTCCAGCAAGTATTGACTAAAAAGTCATCACTTAAGATTTCTGGATTCTATCGTGAGATGAGAAATCAGGTAACATTGGTAAACGTTG
The DNA here is from genome assembly GCA_964387945.1 of uncultured Flavobacteriales bacterium. GTDB lineage: Bacteria > Bacteroidota > Bacteroidia > Flavobacteriales_D > Parvicellaceae > Parvicella. The sequence goes on from CAYLYX010000022.1 coordinate 7,790, forward strand.
CTGGAGCTTACCCTAACTCTTACAGAACTTACGGAAACAGAGATTTCGGTACAGTAAAAGGTTTGACAGTTGCGTATGACTTGAGAAGAAGTGGAAACATTACAATGAGAGCTGCTTATACCTTACAGTTTGCAGAAGGAACAGGATCAGATCCTCAATCGCAAGCGGCATTGATTAACTCAGGTCAGCCTAACTTAAGAACTATCTTCCCTTATAACTATGATCAAAGACATCAGCTTACGTTGACGATGGATTACAGATATGGAGAAGGAAAAGATTATAACGGTCCAACGATTGCTGGTAAGCAAATTTTCAAGAATACTGGGGCTAACCTAGTTTCTTACTTCGCATCTGGAACACCTTACTCAGCGCAGGAAGGAGTTATTCCAACCGCATTTATCACAGGAAACTCAGGAGGTATCAAAGGAACAGTTAACGGTTCAAGAAAGCCAGGTACATTTAGATCAGATCTTCAGATTGATAGAAACTTCCTATTGAAGTTTGGTGACGGTGAGAATGCTAAGACAGCTAACTTAAACGTTTACATTTTGGTTAGAAACCTATTTAACTTTAATAATGTACTTAACGTATACAGAGCAACAGGTAACGCAGAAGATGATGGTTACTTGAATGCTGCTCAGTTCCAGAATCAGATTGAAAGTAGACGTGATACAGAGGCGTTTATCAACTACTACATTATGAAGATGAATGATCCATTCAACTTTGGATTGCCAAGAACAATTAGGTTGGGGGTTAAATTAGATTTTTAAAATATTACCATACACAATATTATGAATAAAGTTTTAGCAACATTAACGGTAACGGTATTATTGGCGCAGTCTGCGTTTGCATGGTACGATTATGGTAAAGCGGGTCTTTCAACCGGTGGAAACAATAATTCCTTGCAAGAGAAAGCAGCTAACTGTAGTCCAGCGATTGCTACACGATTCTTAGAGTACAACAACGTTAGTTCTCTTATCGAAACAGGAGGGTCAATGTGGCAGGATCGATCGAATAACAGAGCTACTTATGAAATTCCAAAAGGATCAGATGAATATTTAATGTTTTCTGGAGCACTTTGGATGGGAGGTAAGGATGTCAATAATCAATTAAAAGTTGCAGCCTTGACGTTTAGACAAGGAAACGATTTTTGGACGGGACCACTTACAGTAATTGCCGGAACAGGAGATATTTCTCAAGGAACCAAAGACTATGGGCCTGCAGAAATTGAACCAGACGTATGTGCTGAATACGATAAATTCTTTGTGATTACAAGAGCAGAAGTAGAAGAGTTTGTTTCTTGGTGGACTTGTTCACAAGATCCAAATTGTAATGCTTCAGAAGACTTTCCGAATTATTCAGTACCAAGTTCTATTACCAACTGGCCTGCGCATGGTGATGTGAGCAGATTTCAAGACTTTTACCTTGCACCTTTTAAGGATGTGGATGGTAACGGAGTGTACGAACCAAACAGTGGTGATTACCCTTGGTATGATTTGAATAATGAGGTGGATTGTAGAGCTTCTAGACAGGTAACACTTTACGGGGATTACACCATGTGGTGGATTTTTAACGACAAAGGAAACATTCATACTGAAACGCAAGGTGATCCGATTGGTATGGAGATCAGAGCACAAGCGTTTGCATTTGCTACCAACGATGAGGTGAACAACATGACTTTCTTTAACTACGAGATGGTAAACAGATCCACTCAGCGTTTGAAAGATACTTACTTTGCCGTTTGGGCGGATCCAGACATTGGATGTTCAGATAACGATTACATTGGTTGTGATGTTTCTCGTGGTGTTGGATATGCTTACAACGGAACTAACGTTGATAATCAAAACAACGATCCTTGTACATTCCCTATCGGACAAAATCCTCCAGCAGTCGGAATTGATTTCTTTGAAGGTCCTTATCAGGATAACGATGGAATCGATAACCCATTAACGATTGATATTCCTACAGCGTTAGCGCAAGATGGTATTCCTTATGAAGGTTTAGGAATTGGGTATGGAGACCAAGTGGTAGATAATGAGCGTTTGGGGATGAAGCGATTCACTTATTTTGATAGAACACTCCCTCAGAACATTTATGGAGATCCAAACGTGTATAATGAGTACTACAACTATATGTTAGGTTTATGGAGAGATAACACTGCATTTGTATGGGGTGGTACTGGACATAACAGTAGCTCGGGGGCAACGAATATACCAACTAACTATTGTTACCCAGGTGATTCAGATCCTTATTTCTGGTCTACTGAGGGTGTTGCTGCATCGCCAGCTGATTGGTCAGAGCTATCTGCTCCTAACCCGATCGGAGATAGAAGGTGGGTTCAAGCAGCTGGTCCTTTTACATTAGAACCGGGAGCCTTGAACAACATTACTGTTGGTGTAGTTTACGGAAAGACTAATTCAGGAAACGCATTCAACTCTGTTGAATTGATGCTTAAAGCAGATGATAAAGCGCAGGCTTTATTCGATAACTGTTTTAGAATCCTGAATGGTCCAGATGCTCCAGACTTAACAGCTCAAGAGCTTGACCAAGAAGTTATTCTTTATATCTCAAACAGAGAAGGAATTAGTAACAACTACGATTCTATTCCTGAAGATTATGAAGAGTTAGATCCAGTAATCCTTTCATTAGGATACTCAGAAGATTCTTCTAAGTATAAATTCCAAGGCTACCAAGTTTACCAAATTAAAAATACTGATGTTGGTCCTGATGAATTAGCAAATACCGAGAAAGCAAGATTGGTTGCTCAGTGCGATATCAAAGATGGAATTGGTCAAATGATTAACTTCCCAGTAGATGAAGATCTTGGTTACCCAGTTGCTACAGAAATGGTTGACGGATCGGATGAAGGAATTAAGCATTCGTTTAGAGTTACCGAAGATGCATTTGCTCAAGGAACAAACAAGAGCTTGGTGAATCACAAGAAGTACTATTACATGGCAATAGCTTATGCACATAACTATTACAAGCCTTATGTGCTAGGTGGAGATGGTCAGCAGTATCCTTATTTGGCTGGTCGTAAGGCGGCTACAGGATCAATTCAGTACATTACTGTGATTCCTCATATTCCAATTCCAGAATCTGGAGGTACACAGCAGTTGGTTGAATACGGTTACGGACCTCAAATTACGCAAGTAGAAGGGCGTGGACATGGTGAAAATATCGTCTTCTTGACGCAAGAATCGGAAGATGAGATTGTTTCAAACTACACACCAAATGAAGTAACCTTTGATTATGCTGCTGGTCCAATCAACGTTAAAGTGATTGACCCATTGAATGTTGCCCCTGGTTCGTATACATTGGTGTTCAATAAACCAAGTGGAGCTTCTCTGTCAAGTTTGGATGTTGAGAACCCAGATTGGACACTTTTCAGAACGCATGAAGGAACTACTGAATCTATCGAGTCTGAAAAGACAATCGATGTGGGTAACGAACAGATCATCCCAGATTGGGGTATTTCGGTAGATATCGAGCAGTATGTGCATGAAGTTGTGGGAGCGAACTCTCTAACAGAACTATTGTACCATGACATGGTTTTCGCAGATTCTTCGAAGCTATGGTTGACAACCATTGGTCATTCAGATGAGCAAGGACCGTTAAACTGGATCAGATCAGGTACTGCTGATGAAGATGGTGCTAACGATCCTGCGGATGCAGAATGTTCTGAAGCTTCAACGTACTGGAATGATTTAGTAGGGTATGATGACGATGAAGTATTTGAAGCTGTTCTGGGCGGTATGTGGGCGCCTTCTGTGTTGGTAAGAAATGGTGATTGTGAGCACATGGCTTATCCTTCTGGATTCGCTGCTTACCAAAACTGGCAAGATTTGAAGCACTCACCGAGTATCGATATCGTAATTACTTCGGATAAGTCAAAATGGACAAGAGTTCCTGTGCTGGAAACACAAGATAATAGATTCCTTTCTTGGGATGGTTCAACAGAGAAATGTGAAGTTAAACTATTGCCCTCTAGAGATAAGAACGGTCTTCAAGTAGGGGATGCAGGCTACAACTCAGGAGAAGGTGACTTTAACGGTTCTCAACCAGAAGGAATGAGTTGGTTCCCAGGTTATGCAATTGACCTGACAACTGGAGAAAGAATGAACATGGCGTTTGGTGAGGATTCTTGGCTAGGTAATGAAAGAGGTAAGGACATGATCTGGAACCCAACATCAAACATTTATTCAGATGCGGGAGAAGTGTTGTTTGCAGGTAAGCATTATATCTACATTTTCAAAAACACAAGAAAAGACGCGTCTTCGAGCACAAGCTTTGGAAACAGAGTGGGAGCTTACGATGGAGGTTTTAATATTTATGAGAAACTGGTGAATAACCCAGATAACACAAACCTCAGAGAAATGTGGAGATCATGTGCTTGGGTAGGTTATCCTGCTTTGAGTGAAACAGCAAGTCTTTCTGATCCTTCTGATCCATATTCATTCATCTCTACAGATGTGAAAATGTCTATTAGAATGGCACACAGCTATGAGAGACATGCTAACGAGCCCAACCGTGTTACGGATGCCGCTTCTATTGGATCAAGTCAGAATGAATGGTGGCCACTTTACAAGTTTAGCATGGATGACATTGCAACAATGACAGATGACGTTACGGCTCTTGATAGTGCTTGTCAGTTGATCAATATTGTTCCTAATCCTTACTACGCTTACTCAAACTATGAGTTTGATAGACTAGAGAACTTGGTTAAGATTGTTAACCTTCCAGATCAGTGTACGGTGAGAATCTACAACACAAGTGGAACGCTAGTAAGAACATTTACAAAAGACAGCCCGATTACACACATTGAATGGGACTTGAAGAACCATGTTGGAATTCCGATTGCAAGCGGAATCTACCTGATTCATATCGAGGTTCCTGATGGATGTGAACGAGTTATTAAATGGCTAGGAATTGTGAGACCTCCAGATTTAGAGAACTTCTAAGAAAACGGGGCAAAGATTTATTCAAAACGAAACGAATTTAAACTATGGTTTTAAATAAAAATATTTTAGTAGGATTATTGCTTGGAGGTTCAATGCTATTTAGCCTAAACGGACATGCAGGTAACGAAGATAGAGCTGGTTCAGCTGGTTCTACAGAACTAAACATTAACCCATGGGCAAGAAATGCTGGATGGGGAATGGCAGGAATGTCTTCTGTAAACGGACTTGAGTCAATGTTCTCTAACATGGCCGGTTTGGCTTACACGAAAGGAACGGAAATCGTTTTCTCAAGAAGCAACTGGTTAGGACAAGCTTCTGGAATTGGCTTAAATGCATTTGGATTTGCTCAAAAATTGGGTGAAACAGGCGCTTTAGGGATTAACCTTACAAGTTTTAACTATGGTGATATCCAGATCACGACTACTGAACTTCCTGAAGGTGGTTTAGGAACTTATAATCCTTCATCAATGAACATTGCTTTGGGATATGCTAAGAAGTTCTCTCCAACGATTTCGGGTGGTTTGTCAGTAAAGGTAATCTCTACGCAAATGACAAACGTTCGTACACAGGGTGTTGCGCTTGACGCAGGTATTCGTTACGTAACAGGTGAGAACGAGCAGATCAAGTTTGGAATCTCTTTGAAGAATGTTGGACCACCAATGAGATATAAAGGTGATGGTCTCGCAATTGAAATGGAGAACTTGGAAACAGAACTATTGTTGACAACTGAGCAAAGAGCGGCAAGCTACGAGCTTCCTTCACAATTGAATATTGGAGCGTCTTATGATTTCATTTTTAGTGAAAAGTCTGTTTTGGTTGGTGCAGTGACGTACACATCAAACTCGTTTACTAGAGATCAATGGAGATTAGGAGTTGAGTATACGCTAAGAAGTGAAAAAGTGCACTTCACACTTAGAGGAGGATACGTTTATGAAAGTGATATTTTCTCTTCAGAGAACATTGCAACTGCTCTTACAGGACCTGCAGGTGGTTTCTCTGTAGATTTCCCAGTGGGTGAAAACGGTACTGCACTTGGTCTAGACTATGCAGTTCGTACTAGTGCACTTGGCTTCATTCACACCGTTGGTGCTAAAATCAACATTGGCGGAGGAGAGTAAGATTTAATTAGATACTTGAAGTATAAAGAGAGTTCCGAAATTCGGAATTCTCTTTCTGCTTTTATAAGTTATAACCCCATTAAGAAATAAGTTATGTCGAAGGTTAATTACTTTACAGAAGAAGGTTTAAAAAAACTGAAGGATGAAGTTAAACAGTTAGAGTCTGTAGAACGTCCCAAAATATCGCAACAAATTGCTGAGGCTAGAGATAAAGGAGATCTCTCAGAAAATGCTGAATACGATGCTGCAAAAGAAGCGCAAGGAATGCTAGAAGCTAAGATTGCTAAACTCAAAGAACAGTTGGCTAACGCAAGATTAATTGATGATTCAAACATTGATACCACCAAAGCTTTGATTCTTAGTACAGTAAAGATTAAGAATGTAAAGAATGGCGCTGTGGTAGCTTATACTTTAGTAGCAGAATCTGAAGCAGACCTTAAAGCGAAGAAAATTTCGGTTGATTCTCCAATTGGAAAAGGTTTGTTGGGGAAATCAGTTGGAGATGTGGCTCCAATTCAAACGCCAGCTGGTATTATGGAGTTTGAAATCCTAGAAATTACCAGATAAGTGGCGAGTATATTCACAAAAATTATCAACGGAGATATTCCATGCTACAAAATTGCTGAGAACGATAAGTTCTTTGCTTTCTTGGATATCAACCCCTTGCAAGCTGGTCACACGCTTGTAATACCGAAAGAAGAAACAGACGTGTTTTTTGATCTTTCTGATGACTTACTTGGAGAAATTATGCTGTTTGCTAAACCGATTGCAGAAGCCATTAAAGACTTCTCTAAATGCAATAGAGTTGGCGTTACGGTAATTGGTCTGGAAGTTCCTCATGCTCATGTTCATCTTATTCCGATTAACGGGATGAATGACATGAACTTTACTAATCCAAAGAAGGTGTATTCTTCAGAAGAGTTTGAGCGTATTGCAAAAGAAATAAGAGAAAGACTTTAAGCCGTAAACGCTTCTTGATCCATTAAGTTTACTTCCTCCAGATTACCTTGAACGCATTTGAGCGTTCTGCTCGGAAACTTGCGAATCATTTCATAGTCATGGGTAGCAATGATCAGAGTTTTGCCTCGCTGTCCAATCTCAAATAGCAGCGCCATGATGGCATCCGTAGTTTGAGGGTCTAAATTACCCGTGGGCTCATCTGCAACAATCACTTCAGGATCGTTCAGCAAAGCTCGAGCAATCGCTACTCGCTGTTGTTCTCCTCCAGATAATTGATGTGGCATCTTGTTCGAAGCATCTGGTAAATCAACTTGGAGTAAAACTTCATTTACACGATGCTTGATTTCCGATTTTTTCTTCCATCCCGTAGCTTTCAAAACAAATTCTAGGTTAGAATAAACGTTTCGGTCGGTAAGTAACTGAAAGTCCTGAAAGACAATTCCTAACTTTCTTCTGAGCTGAAGAATTTTTCGTTTTCTCAGTTTCGTGAGGTTGTAAGAAATAAAGTTAGCATCACCGCCTGATGGCTTTATCTCTCCATAGAGTGTTTTGAGAAGGCTACTTTTTCCACTTCCCGTTTTTCCGATTAGGTAAACAAACTCACCTGGATCAACAGAAAAATTGATACTCTTTAAAACCTCCTTTCCTCCCTGAGAAATCGTCACATTATTAAAGGATACAATAGCCATAGCGATTAAAATTCAGTTGCAAGTTACCCAAAACCTTAAGGGCACGTTCAAAGGTTTTGAAAAGAACCTAACAACCCATAGTTTAAATTGAAAAGATGAAAAAGTTGAAAATTAACTGTAACCCAATTAACAGATTTTCGTTGATAATAAAACTACGCAAAACTCCCGCTTCCTTATTTATCCGATAATTTTAACCTGTTATTTAAGTTAGGTATGTTGTATATAAAAAGGAAGTATTACTTCGTCCATTTAGTTGCGTTTCTTTTCGTTTTTGCGAATAGCGCTAGTGCTCAACAATCCACCATCTATACAGGTGAATATGCGGATTATAGAACGGCTCAAGATCTTTTCGATAAAGAGCATTACAGTGCGGCACAGGAGAAGTTTTTTACAGTAATAGAGGATATTGACAATCTTCAGGATGAGATTAGAATCAACAGTGAGTACTACGCAGCTATATGCGCGCTAGAGTTATTTCACAAAGACGCTGAGCATCTACTGAATCAATTCTTGTTTGATCATCCTGATCATCCAAAGGGGAAGAAAATCAATTTTCAGTTGGGAAGATATTACTACCGAACGAAGAAATTGAATGATGCTATTGAGTACTTCGAAAAAGTAGATCAGTTTGACCTTTCCGAAGAAGAACGGATAGAGTTGCAGTTCAAACTAGGGTACAGCTACTTTTACAAGAAAAAGTACGAAGAAGCGAAACCGCTTTTTTATCAGGTCATTCAAACGGAAAACCAGTACTATGTTCCGGCACAGTATTACTATAGCCATTTGGCATACATGGATGAAAACTATCAAACTGCCTTGGAGGGATTCCTAAAGATTGCTGATGACCCAATGTTTGCTAGTGTCGTGCCTTATTACGTTACACAGATTTATTACAAGCAAGAGAAGTACGAAGAATTGCTCGAGTATGCTCCTAAATATGTGGAGGAAATATCCAGTAAGAGAAGGGCTGAGTTTTTGAAGCTCATTGGTGACTCTCATTACTACCTCAAGCAGTATGAAGAAGCGATTCCTTATTTATTAGAGTTCAGAAAGTCAAGCAGCCCAACGCGAGAAGATTATTACCAATTGGGATATGCGTATTATCAATCTGCTCAATACGAAAACGCAACCAAGTTTTTGGCAAAAGCAGTTTCCAAGAAAGATGCCCTTTCGCAAGTGGCTTATCACCACATGGGCGATGCCTACTTACGAATGGACCAAAAGCCAAAAGCAAGAAATGCGTTCAAAGCAGCTAGTGAACTCGATTTTGATCTGGAGATTAAAATGAATGCGCTGTATACATACGCAAAGCTGGCTTACGAACTTTCTAACAATCCGTACAATGAGGCCATTGATGCATTTCAGCAGTTTATCGAAAATTATCCAGACGATGAGCGCGTAAATGAAGCCTATGAGTTCTTGCTCAAGGTTTACATGACGACTAAGAATTACGATCAGGCGCTAAGCTCATTAGAGAAGATTAAGAAGATGGATGACCGAATGAAGATGGCTTATCAGTCCATTTCTTACAATCTGGCGGTAGAGGAGTTTCACAATAAGAAGTATCCAGCAGCCATTGTTAATTTTCAGAAAGCTCAAAAGTATCCAGTAAACAAGGAGTTAACTTCTGAGAGTTACTACTGGATTGCAGAAGCAAACTACAACTTAGAAAATTACGATGTGGCGATCTCCAATTACGTAGAATTTAAGCTAGAGCCTGGAGCGGCACTTTCTCCTGAATTCCACAATGCAGACTACGGAATTGCTTATGCTTACTTTATGAAGGCTTCTCCTTTTGAAGTAATTGACAATTGGGAGAATCAATCCGTACAAAATGAGCATAATGCGTTGATCAGTAAAGCGGTTACAGCATTTAGAAACTTTATTATTCTTAAAGATAGGGTGGAACCGGAAAAGTTACAGGATGCTTACATGCGATTAGCCGACTGCTACTATCTACTTAGAGAAGACAAAGAAGCGATCACGTATTACAATACCGCCATTACTAACGGTTCGGGCGATTTGTCTTATGCCTATTTCCAGAAAGCAGAGTCGCAAGGTAACTTGCAGAATAACAGTGGAAGGGCGGCTACTTTAGAAACTATGTTAAGCAAATATCCCAATTCGCAATACGTGTTGATGGGGATGCTGGAATTAGCAGAAGCTTACAAAGTCTTGAATGAGAACAAAAAAGCCATTACTGCATACAAAAGCTTTGTAAGCAAATATCCCAATAATGGCTTCGTAGCGCGTTCCTTGTCTGATATTGGCTTTTTGTACCTAAGACTTCAGGATTACAACAATGCAGAAACGTATGCTTTGAAAGTACTGGATAACTATCCAAATAACAAAGTGGAAGTAGAGAAGTCGCTAGAGACGATGCGAGGAGTCTACGAAGGTAGAAATGACCTTCCGGGGTATTACGATTGGTTGGCATCTAGAGGTTATCAAGTAAAACCTTCTGAAAAAGATTCTACCCTCTGGGAGCCCGTTCAGTATGCATATGATAACGGTGACTGTAGCGAACTCATCAAACAAGGTAAGGTTTATATTGCCCAATTGCCAAATGGAAACCAAATTGTAAACGCGCATTTCTACATGGCATCTTGCTATTACGATATCGATAAGGAAAAGGCTTTGTCTCATTATGCTCAGGTTATCGAACAAGGGGTAACTTCTCATTATGAAGAAGCCCTTCAATATGCAGGATACATTGCTTTTGAGAAGAAGGATTATCCCTTGGCAATTCAGTACTACACCAAGCTAGAAAATGCCGCTGTTAAAGAAGAGAATATTCGAACCTCAAAAATAGCGCTGATGCATTCGTACAAACATCAAAAGAATGCAAGTAAGACGGTGGAGTACGCGAATAAAGTGCTCTCACTTACGGGAATAGAAGAAAACTTGATCGTTGAAGCTATGCTAAACAAAGGCTTAGGGCAAAAGGAAATGACCCAATACGATCAGGCTAAAATCACCTTGAAAGAGTGCTCTGAAATGACCAAGAGTATTATGGGAGCCGAGGCAAAGTATAACTACTGTGAAATCCTTTTTATCGAAGCTAATCATACCTCTTGTGAGACGAGCATCATGGAATTGGTAAAACAAAAACCAACCTATGATTACTGGGTAGCCAAGGGAATTATCTTGCTAGGTAGGAATTACATGGCTGTAGAAGATTACTTCAACGCAAAGCATTCGTTGCAGAGCGTGGTAGACCATTACGAAGGGAAGGACAAAGCAGAGATGGTTAATACAGCTCAACAATTGATTGATGAGATCATAGAGATAGAAAACAATCAGGGAGATACCAAGTCGATGAAGACAAACGAGGAGGAGAACATCAACTTCCAGAACAACCTGAATGAAAAAGAGAAGTCATTATTTGATAACGATTAGAACGATATGAAAGTTATATTTTTAATATTCACCCTGTCAGTACTCTCGAGTGCTCTTCTGGCTCAAGGAGACCCAGATGGGATTACGGCAGAAGGTCGGCAGAATCGTGTGATTACACGTTCCGAAAAAGCGCAGCAACTCCCAATCACGCGAGACACGGCAATTGATATTCCTACGGTTAGGTATTATGTAGAACCTGCTTATCATGATGTAACGTTTGATGTGGAACCTATTCAAGCTGCCAAGTTGAAAATCACAGAACCGCTGGAAAAGCTCTATCCGGGATACGTGAAGTTTGGCGTGGGCAACTACACCATGCCCTTTGTGGATGCATATTATGGTTCTATGCGAAGCAAAACAAACAGTTGGGGGATTAACTTAAAACATCACAGTGCGTTAGGTGAAATCAATGATGTGGGAACCTCAAAGTTTTCTCAAAATTACTTTGATTTCTTCTATAAGCACTTTTTGAGAAAGCATACGCTCAAGTTCAATACACTATATCATCGGGATGTGATTCATTATTATGGTTACAGCATGGAGGATTCATTGATCCCGCTGACGTATAGAGAAACAGCCGATTCCACAAAGATGGTTTACAACCTGATTGGTTTCAAAGGGCTTTTGTCTAGCAGTAACCTGAGAGATAGTTCCAAAATGCAACATCAGATTGGGTTAACCTATCATTACTTAAACAACGTAAAGAAGTTACAGGAGCACAACGTTGTCGTAAATACGTCATTGAGTAAATACTTGGAAGGAGAGAACATTGAGGTCAATGGAGATATCGAACTTGATTTTAACGCTTTGTCTCAGCCAGCATTGCAATCTGTAGATACACTGGGGGTCGTAAACAATGTAGTCGGTAGCCAAAACAATACCGCTATCATCCGTATAGTTCCTTATGTGGTGAACAATAAGATCATAAACAAGCTACATTTTAAAGGAGGTTTTGGCATTAATGTGGATATTTCCTCTGCCAACAACTATTTCTACTTCTATCCAGAGTTGGAGTTGAGCTATAGCCTGTTTAATGACGTGTTTATACCATATGCGGGAGCTACAGGTGGTGTACATCGAAATTCATGGGACTATCTGAGAAAGGACAATCCATTTTTATTGTCTAACTCGACTGTACTGAACACGAATGAACGGATCAACTTATATGGAGGAATTCGAGGGGCAATCAGTTCCAAGTGGTCGTTTAACGTACTTGCACGTTACCAGAAGTTGTCTAATGCGGCTCTTTACTTTAACGATACGACTTTTTCGTATGAAAACGCCTTTGGCATCATCTACGATACCATTGGAAAGACAACGTTATCAGGTCAGCTAGCTTTCCAGAATGGAGAGAAAGTAAAAGTGTTTGGTAAGGCAGAGTATTTTATTTACAACACCCAAAATCAGGAATATGCTTGGTTGCAACCTGATTTTAAAGTCACGTTGAGTGGTAATGTAGATTTAGCCGACAAAATTTTAGGTAGGGTAAATGTTTTCCTTGTAGGTAACCGAAAGTCATTTTCTTACAACACGATTGATGGCGTAGATGCCAATGACCAAGGTCAGTATTTGATTGATCTGAAGCCCTATGTGGATGCCAATTTAGGCTTAGAGTATCGTTACAACAAGAAACTCTCCATTTACGTTGATTTCAATAACCTTACGGCATCTAAGTATCAGCAGTTGAACAAGTTTCCTGTGCAACGTTTTAATGTGCTGGGCGGGTTTACGTTTAAATTCTAGTCATGGAGGAAATTTCTTTTTTGGGCATTTATCTCACCGAATGGGTGGGATATGGAGCAAGTTTGATGGTGGCTTTATCTTTTGTAATGAAAGATATCCTCAAGTTGAGAATCGTCAACATTATCGGATGCTTCTTGTTCGTAGTTTATGGATTTTTGATGCCCGAATTACGAATTGGATTGCCGATTATCATCACCAATGTAGCGATCATTTTCGTCAACGTGTATTACCTCACCCGACCAACTGAAAAGAAGCCAGTTTCAGAGCCCTAAACAGACGATTTCTAGCCGTATTTTTAAGTTCCTAAAAACCAGTTTTGAGCCAGTGTTAATTATGTTAGCTTAATGTTAATAAAAACTGCTTAAAACTCCCATGAACATTAGAATTAGCGCCTGCTAAATGTTATCTTTGTTTGTCTTAGAAAAATGGATGAAAATGAGTGATGAAAAAGAGGTAAAAAAGGATTATTCAGCGGATAGTATTCAGGCGCTGGAGGGGATGGAGCACGTAAGAATGCGTCCGTCCATGTATATTGGAGATGTAGGTGTGAGAGGATTACACCATTTAGTTTATGAAGTTGTCGATAACTCGATAGATGAAGCATTAGCAGGTTACTGTGATCACATTGAGGTTGTCATGTTGCCAAATGATGGAATTCGAGTAAAAGATAATGGTCGTGGTATTCCTGTGGCCATCCATAAAAAAGAAGGTGTCTCTGCCCTTGAGGTGGTAATGACCAAGATTGGTGCAGGAGGTAAATTCGATAAAGACTCGTATAAAGTTTCTGGAGGTCTGCATGGTGTGGGAGTTTCCTGTGTGAATGCGCTTTCGCAAAAGTTAGTAGCAACCGTTCACAGAGATGGAAAGTTCTACGAACAAGAGTACTCTAGAGGAAAGACGATTGCTCCTGTAGAGGAGAAAGGTGATTCTGACTACAGAGGAACAATTGTAGAGTTCTATCCGGATGATCAAATCTTTGAACTTAGAACTTACAACTACGACACCTTGGCTACTCGTATGCGTGAGTTGGCTTTCCTAAATAAAGGGATTACGATTGAATTGACGGATGAGCGGGAGAAAGATGAAGATGGAAACTATCCAACAGAGACGTTTAAATCTGAAAGAGGATTGGCAGAATTCGTTGAATTCCTAGATGGAAACAGAGAGCGTTTGATCGAAGATGTGATCAGTTTGGAAACGGATAAAACAGGAGTTCCTGTTGAAGTTGCTATGGTGTATAACTCTTCTTACTCTGAGAACATCCATAGTTACGTAAACAACATTAATACCCACGAGGGAGGAACGCACCTTACAGGATTCAGAAGAGGTTTAACGAATACGCTAAAAAAATACGCTGAAGGCTCTGGAATGTTGGACAAACTGAAGTTTGAGATCAGCGGGGATGATTTTAGAGAAGGGTTAACAGCGATTATTTCGGTGAAAGTAGCAGAACCTCAATTTGAGGGACAGACGAAAACAAAACTAGGAAACAGAGAAGTTTCTGCACCGGTTTCGCAAGCTGTAAGTGAAGCATTAGCAGATTATCTAGAAGAACATCCAAACGATGCTAAGCGTATTGTGGAGAAGGTTATTCTTGCGGCTCAGGCAAGACATGCAGCACGTAAGGCGCGTGAAATGGTACAACGTAAATCACCCATGGGAGGTGTTGGACTACCAGGTAAACTTGCAGATTGTGCTTCAAAAGATCCGTCTATTAGCGAAATTTACTTGGTTGAGGGTGACTCAGCGGGTGGAACGGCTAAGCAGGGGAGAGATCGTCATTTTCAGGCCATTATGCCATTGAGAGGTAAGATCCTGAACGTAGAAAAAGCAATGCGTCATAAAATCTTCGATAACGAAGAGATCAAGAATATCTACACGGCTCTGGGAGTGCGAGTAGGAACTGAAGAGGATGCAAATGCATTGAACCTAGAGAAGTTGAGATACCACAAGATCATTATCATGTGTGATGCCGATGTAGATGGAAGTCATATCCAAACGTTGATCATGACGTTCTTCTTTAGATTTATGAGAGAATTAATCGAAAACGGTTACTTATACATTGCTACACCACCGCTATACTTGGTGAAGAAAGGAAAGAGTGCTGAGTACGCTTGGTCTGATAAAGATCGAGATAAACTGATCACTAAATTGAAAGGAGCAGGCTCTGAGTCATCTGTTCATGTGCAGCGATACAAAGGTTTGGGTGAAATGAATGCCGAACAGCTTTGGGATACTACAATGAGCCCAGAGAACAGAACATTACGTCAGGTAACGATAGAAAGCGCTACCGAAGCAGATAGAATCTTTTCAATGTTGATGGGAGATGAAGTTCCACCTCGAAGAGAATTCATTGAGCGAAATGCGAAGTACGCCAATATCGATGTGTAAATTTTAAATTAACTAGAAAACACCTGTCATTCGACAGGTGTTTTTGTTTTAACACGAATATGGAGATTAAATTACCCGTAAGAGGTTATCATTTAGACGGATATAATCATGTGAATAACGCCCGTTATCTTGAGTTTTTGGAAGAAGCAAGATGGCAGTACTACGACAACTTAAGCAAAGAGGCGCTTCAGAAAGCAGATTGGGCTTTTGTCATCGTTAACATCAATATTAACTATAAGTACCCAGCCACGCTTGGGGATTTTCTGAGAATTCAAACAGAAGTAGATAAAGTAGGAGGAACCAGTATGACGTTTCAGCAGACCGTTTACCTCAATGATACAGATACGGTAGTTTGTGAAGCCAAAGTAACGTTTGTCATTCTGGATAAGCAATCAGGGCGACCCAAGTCAATTGAAGGCGAGCTAAAGCAAATTCTATTAAAAGAAATCAGCGTTTAAGCCTATTCCTTTGTCGCTTTTTGAAGCGTAAACGAGAAGGTAGATCCCTTGCCCGGTGTACTTCTCACATTGATCATTTGTCCGTGGGCTTCCACAATGTGCTTAACGATAGCTAGACCAAGACCAGTTCCTCCGTCATGTCTGGATCTACTCTTATCTACCCGATAGAATCTTTCAAAGAGTCGAGGAAGATGTCTTTCCTCAATTCCTACACCATTATCGGCTACTTCTACTAGGTAATGATCTTCAAAATCAAAGAAGCGGACTTTTACATAGCCACCTTCGTTACCATAATTGAGTGCATTATTAATCAAATTGGTGAGAACTTGCCCTATCTTATCTCGATCACAAGAAACCATTACTGTCTCCAAGTCGATCGATTCCAGTTTTAGTTTAATGTTCTTCTCATTCGCTTTGATTTCAAAACTTTCGAGGATTTCTTCTGCCAAATCTCTGATGTCTATGTTTTTCTTGTTGATCTTTACCCGCTCTGACTCAATTTTAGTAATAGTGTCCAAGTCTTCAAGGATATTTGTCATCCGATCAACACCTTTGGAGGCACGTTCTAGAAACTTAACGTTAATGCTCTCATCTTCCAACCCTCCTTCCAATAGAGTAAGTATATATCCTTGAATGCTGAAAATCGGTGTTCGCAATTCGTGCGCCAAGTTTCCAATGAACTCCCTACGAAACGCCTCTTGCTCCTTCAAGCGATCAATCTCTTCTCGTTTGGTCTTAACCCACGAAAAAACCTCTTTTTCTGTTTTCTCCAACACATCTTCGTCCATGTTAACCGGAAAATCCCCCTTGCTAATCTTAAACGAGTGAATAGTCCGATAAAGAATTCTGATTTTATTGGTAATCAATTTTTCGAGCAGATAGAAAACAACAAAATAGCTGACAGTTCCAGTAACTATAAAAGTTCCAACCGTTAGTAGCGTACTGAACTCATCCAAAACGAACCAAGATCCTAAGCCAACAAAAGCTGTAGCAATAATTGCCAACAAGAAGCTAATAAAAATGGCGAACTGTCTGGGCGTGTTAATCATATCCCAAAGGTACAAAATGTGGTGAACCCTTTTTTTATTTTCCTTATTGTATTTTTACCACAAATTTAGAACTGATGATCAAATACAATCCCAAACTGTGGGTTACCCATATCTTTCACGTTGCAAAAAGTGACACACTACAAATACTCTGGAAAGAGATGGTATTACTTGGTGCGCTCACAATTGGAATCACGTATGTAGAGATCAATTATTTTGACAACATCAACTTTCTATCAGAGATCACAGGAGTGTATTCTTTGGTTGGTTTTGTCCTTTCATTACTCTTGGTGTTTAGAACCAACACTGCCTATGACCGATGGTGGGAAGGGAGAAAGAAGTGGGGTGAGATGGTGAATACCACACGAAACCTTGCGGCAAAAGTGGATAGCATGATCACCGATCAGACTTCTCGAAACAAATTCAGACGTTGGATTGTGAACTATCCGTTTGTTTTAAAAGAGCACTTGCGAGAAGGTGTGCAGAAAGATGAACTCACCGGACCAGAAGCAGAACTCACTGCTGTGGTTGGCGCTTCTCATCCTCCAACAAAACTAACTTCGATGATGTACAAGGAGTTGAAGGAACAGAAGAAAAAGGGAGAGTTATCAGAGGAGGAGTACCTTGTTTTTAACGACAACATCAATTCGCTATTGGATATAACAGGAGCTTGTGAACGAATTAAGAATACGCCCATTCCGTATTCGTATAGTTTGTTCTTAAAGAAGTTTGTCTTTATTTACGTAACGACTTTACCACTTGCATTTGTTCCCACCTTTGGGTATGGAACTGCCCTAATTGCCGTATTCGTGTTTTACGTACTAGTCAGCATAGAGGTGCTGGCAGAAGAAATTGAAGATCCATTTGGGAAAGACGACAACGACTTGCCTACCGATGACTTGTGCGAGAAAATCAAAGCTAACGTTGAGGATTTGTTGAAGGGTTAGCGACAAGTTAATCACTCAAAAATCCCCAGTCCAGAAATGTCGATCTGAAAGATATCTGCATCACCTCTGGATTTGATCTGATAGTAAGCACCAACATAAGCGTATTTACCATCTCTTGATACCGCTATGGTTTTTTCCTCTCTTACCGTGTTGATAGGTGCTCCCATGTTCACGGGTTCACTCCAGTTACCAGAAGCATCTTTTTTACTGTAATACAGATCATAACTTCCATATCCGTCTTTATGCCCATTGCTCGAGAAGAACAATACGTTTCCATCAGGGTGAATAAACACACATTTTTCATCAGAGGAAGTATTGATGGTTGCTCCAATGTTTACAGGCTCCATCCAGTCACGGTCTTTTTTCTGCATGTAGTAAATATCTGCTTGCCCCTGACCTCCCGGTCTTTCACTCACAAAGTACAACCACTCTCCGTCTGCTGTCATACTCGCACTACTCTCAAAGTAGGTAGAGTTCAATTTTTTGTTCATCTTCTCTCTAGCCAACATTTCTTTAGGATTTCCCCATTTACCAGAAGAGCTGCTCTGCTTAGAGTAGTAAATATCACCACTTCGCGTCACACCGTAAATGTTTCTATAGATAAGAAGCTCTCCATCTGGCATGAAGCTAAGTGCACCATCGTGATACTCTGTGTTGATTTTTCCAGGGATGGGTTCCGCTTTATTCCACTCTTCCCATTCCTCATTCCAGGTACACTGGTACACGTCAGAGTAATACAGGTGATCGTAATTTACATCTAGTCCACCACCTTTCGTGTCGTTTCTTCGAGAGGTAAAAACTAACGTTTTACCATCAAGAGAAATACACGGTGCAAATTCAGGGTAACCACTGTTCACAGCAGAACCTAAATTCGTGATTTCTACATCTGGGTTATCTTCTGCATTTGCAATGGCATACTCGCAATGTGCTATAATTAAATCAATATCGTATTCTTCTAACTTCTTTTTGTTATCAGCGATGGTCTTTCTGAACTCCACAAATTTTTCTTTAGCCTCTTCAACTTTACCCATTCGATGCAAGATACTTCCATGCGTGTAGAGCACATCTTTATCTACGTCTGGCTTTGCCTTCACCGCAATTTCAAGATGTTCTAGCGCAGCATCAAAGTTTTTCAGCGCATACTGGCATTCAGCTACTCCATAATGTGCGAGCGGGTTCTTGTCATCGGCTACTAAAATCTCTCTAAAAATATTCAACGCCCCTCTAAAATTATTGGCGTAAAACTTTGTTTTACCTTCAGACAGTTTATACTGGATTTTAGCCTTATCGATGATGTTTTTAGTCGTGTCCACCTGAGCGTTCACGAATCCGATAGAACATAATAAAATGAGAAGTAGTCCAATTTGTTTCATACTTGCTTTGCTTTATTCAAAAATAGTTATTCCAATTATCAATTCAAAAAGAAACTTGCTTTCTTTACTAGGGTGTAAAACAAGTATTATTCCACAATTTCATCATCGGGATTTTCATTGGCTTCATCCTCCTCGGAATCGCTTGTGTCAATGAGTTCAGATTTATCTGCGTGCTTAAGCGGAATTGCGTGTTCGTTACTCTTTTCCTCCCTAGATTTAGCCTCGTCTTTGATGGCGTGTGGATTATTCTTTAAGTCGATAATTTCGTGTACACCTAAGGTAGCTGCTACCATCGTAACGATGGGGATCATTGCCAGAATAATAGAAGCAATAATCACAAGTACTAAGAGATATCCCCCCCCAATTTCATCCCTTAGGGTAACGAGATAGCTATTGCTATAAACAAAGATTAATGTAAAGACACTTCCAAGGGCAATGGCAAAACCTCTGTGTTTGCGAACAAATTTTACACTTTCTTGAATGTCCATGCGCATGCGCTCCATCAGGTAGTCGATGAATCCAAATCCATAATAGTAAAAGGCTACAATCATGGCAATTGCTCCAGTGACGAAGGCATCAACACCTTCGCTCAAGCCAAGCATCCAGCTCAGTAGGTAATAAGACAAGATTAAACCGTAAACGATCAAAAGTTCCCAAACAATGTTTCGAATGGCAAGGTTTAATGCTCTTTTGATGTCTTTGATCAGCTGCTTGAGGTTGAATTTATATTTGTTGCCCGTAAGGATGCGTTCCACTCGCTCAGACACGATCGATAGAACGGGTGAGAGGATAATGATGAGGATATACCTCATGAAGGAAAGCATGACTACGGCAAGTAATGCGTAAAGTGACCTCAGGAACATGTACCAGATCTTTTTGATCAGCCCCATGTCATCGGTAGTGACGGTTTCACCCTTTAGCTCTTGAAATACAAATCCGAGATAGTAAATCCCAAGAAACAACAATACCGGAAAGATAAAGTAGTACCAAAGCTTATGGGTTTTGATAAATTTAAAGGCTTCGATGTACGAAATATACCCGAGTTTTAAGTCTTTAAAAAATTTCATCAATGAGTTTTTAGTGAATCAAAAATAGTAAATGATTTGGATGATAACCGTTAAAACTGAAATTTGCACCAACCTTTTAAATAAAGGAAGACTTTGAACATCAAGATATCCAATAGTGGAACTCAAATGTCTCAAAAACGAAGGTTGGGCGATAAAAAATTTATACTTTTGACTGCTTAATTGATAAGCATATGTCTCAAGCTGTTTTCCCTTTAAGAGCCGTTAGCCCGATAGACGGCAGGTATCAAAGTAAATGTCTAGAATTAAGCGACTACTTCTCTGAAGAGGCGCTAATGAAATACAGAGTGCTGGTAGAGATTGAATATTTCATTGCGCTCTGTGAACTACCATTGCCGCAACTACAAGGGTTTGATGCGCAGCTGTTTGATTCGTTACGTGCGATATATAAAAACTTTACGACAGAAGATGCAATTAGGATTAAGGAGATTGAGCGAACTACCAATCACGATGTGAAAGCCGTGGAGTATTTTATCAAAGAAAAGATGGATGATCTATCCATCGGTGAGAGTAAGGAGTTCATCCACTTTGGGTTAACTTCTCAAGATATCAATAATACAGCAGTTCCTCGTTCATTGAAGGATGCTGTTGCAGAAGTTTATTTACCCAAGATTGAAAATATTATTGAACACTTAAATGGGTTTGCGCAAGAGTGGAAAGAGGTTTCCATGCTAGCAAAAACGCACGGTCAACCTGCCTCTCCAACCAAATTAGGAAAGGAGTTTAAAGTTTTTGCTGAAAGATTAGAGGTCCAGCTGGAGCAACTGAAGCAGATTCCTTACTCAAGTAAGTTTGGTGGAGCAACAGGGAATTTCAACGCACACCATGTAGCTTACCCAGAGATCAATTGGGTTGATTTTGCCAATGACTTTTTGAACAATAGATTAGGTGTTAATCGATCTCAAACTACTACGCAAATTGAACACTACGATAATTTAGCAGCACTATTTGATTGCTTGAAGCGTATCAATACCATCTTGATTGATCTTAACCGCGATATGTGGACGTATATTTCGATGGAATATTTTAAGCAACGAATCAAGGAAGGAGAAGTAGGGTCCTCTGCGATGCCACATAAGGTAAACCCGATTGACTTTGAAAATAGCGAAGGAAACTTGGGAATGGCGAATGCTGTTTTGGAGCATTTAGCTGCTAAGCTACCTGTTTCGAGATTGCAAAGAGACCTTACCGATAGCACTGTGCTCAGAAATGTAGGTGTTCCTTTTGGTCACATTTTGATTGCTTTTGCATCGCTGGAGAAGGGACTTGGGAAAATTCTCTTAAACGAAGATCAATTCAAGGCAGATTTAGAAAGTAATTGGGCGGTAGTGGCAGAAGCCATTCAAACGGTATTGAGAAGAGAAGGATATCCTCAACCTTATGAAGCTCTCAAGGCGCTTACCAGAACCAATGAAGGAATTAATGCCCAGAGCATAGCCGTATTCATTGATACACTGGAGGTTTCAGATAAAATCAAAGCCGAATTGAAGCAAATTACACCACACAATTACACTGGAGTGAATTTAGTAGGATGAGATGAACTCAAAAAATCCGTTAGAAAGATATCTCTACAAAAAGATCATCGAGCGGCCTGGTAATGCTGGTGGTGATCAACAGGAACACGTTTTAACGGAAGAAGAATCTGATCGACTCAAAAAAATCCAGTTTTGGTCCATGTTTCGTGCTGCACTAGCTGGAGCATTAGGGGTAGTGGCACTGTATGTTCCGCATTATTTATATGGAGAAGCATTGTTCCCAATAACGGAGATTGCCCTGCCTTTTTTAGATGAACCGCTAGAGGTTGAAGTGACGTTTCTTTTGTATAGTTTGGTTTTGGTGGTCATCGAAATTGCCTACTTGACCTACAACAATATTCATACGGTAAAGAACATAGCGCATGCTTGCAATTATCCGTTGCCAGAAGATCCATTTTTTGAAACGAATGTGGAGTCATTGGTAGCCGTGGGACTAGAACGAAACATCAAATCACAAAGTCAGATTGGTATTAACCCTTTTGCCGGATTGAGCAAGTGGCAAGTGATGATCTTTACGATCGTTAATTTAGCAAAAGCTGCCATGACTAACTTCCTTTTTAAGTTGATCATCAAAAGAGCGTTGGGTCGTTATGCGTTTAGGTTGTTGGTTGATCTAGCCGGAATTCCTGTCTATGCTTTTTGGAATGCTTATGCCGCTCGAGTAGTTATTAAAGAGTCACGAGTAAGAATTATGGCAAATCCTATTATTAGAGATTTTGCACGTAAACTTCATGAGGAACAGTGGAATAATCCTGAGTTTGTGAACGAACTTTATTACATGCTTGACTTTGTAGCAATTACCAAACGAAAGTTTCATGGGAATCATTACATGCTAGCCTTAGTTGTTTTGCAGGAGTTCGGCATTAAACCTGATCCGGAGCACGAGTACGACAAGGAGTTTTTAGATCGAATGGAAAAGGCAAGTCCAAAGACCATCGAAGGATTTAGTAAGGTTAACCTGATGGGCATGGCATTGGATGGTGTGATTTCAAAAAAGGAAGAATTATTGATTTATCAGTGGAGAAAGAAAGGAATCTATACCTACACCACAGATGAGACAAAGCAGGCGACCAGAGAATTCTTTGAAGGCCAGGGAACGATAAGTTTGATTTAATGTTTAAAGGTTAACCGATCTTCTACTTCGTCACTAAGTTTGTGATCAAGTTTTACAATTAGCGGACGCAACTTATCCAATTCATCTTTTCGGTACCACACTCTCATCCAGAGTCCTGCCCAATACATGCCCTTAGCAACTTCCTTTTTTTTGCTGTCGGTAAGTACTGAAAGCGTCTTTTTCCATTTGTAATCAGGCACAAATGATAGTCCGTAGGCTGCGAACAAAGGAGCACAATCTTTATCTGAAAGGATTAATCGTTCGAGTTCTTCAATTAACTTCTTTTGCTTGTTTGGATCATCTTCATTGAGTTCAAGGCTATACCTCGTCAAAGCACCCAGTACGGTTTTTCCCAAACTTGGATTATCCTTTTTGAAATGGGAGTAGTGCATTTCGAAATTTACACTGGAAAGTAACTCAACAATTGAATCGGTATAAAGGTCACGATCAAGTTCAAAAAGCGCTTTGAGATGAGAATTAACGCGATAATCACCAAATTCTACAAAAGGATCTTTTTCAGCCGACCGCAGTAGTTTTTTTAGGTCATCCAGAATGATGCCTCCATGACTTTTATCAAAGAAATCAATTGCTTGGTAAACAGATTCTATGCTAATACCATTAAGCATGACTAAAGCATCCTCGGTGTTGTTGATCGCTTGTTTTGCAATTAGCAACTCAATTTCTCTCTCAGCAGAAGGGTAGACCAATGAAAACGTAACACCTCCGCTCACAGGGTTCATAAAGATATAGGTTTCACCGATCTTGTCTTTTGCGTTGTAGAGGTGGTGTTCAATCACTTTGTCGACAATAACGTTCGAATCACGTGTGTTTGGATATCCATATAGTGTGCTTCTAATGGTGTCTAACCCTCTTAGGTAATAATCATTAGCGAACGGCAAGGCTGCTGTATCATCCTTTAGAATTTTGATCACTCGAAGTTCAGCTTTACTGTAATCTTTGCTGCCAACGACTTCGGCTAGGAAGATTTGAGTTGAACTACTTACTGAAGCACTTAAATAGTTGTGAATATTACATGCCGGACACGCAAAAAATTGAAAAGCAGAAAAACAAAGCGTAAGTAGTAAAGCTATTCTCATGAAAGTATAACCATAATTTGCAATGATGTTACAGTTTTACCGCTAATGAAGTAAGTAGTGTTGTGCTACTTTTAGTAAATCCGTTTGCTGTTTGAAAATTATCTTTAGGGCTTGCAAAAGTTCTCACTTCAGTTCGCCAATACACTTTAGTGTGGATTTTTCGGTCAATGTTAAGTGAGAAGCCCAGTGTCTCAAAATTATTACCTGATCCCGTATTGATTATAACGTTTTTATGGTCGTTAAAGTACTCAACGCGTAGGGCAGATGACCATTTATTGTTGATTTTATACTGCGTGATGAACGAGGCGTTGTACCAATTGTCTAGTGCGGAACTTCCTTTTGATTCTTGAATGATACCGTAATCAATGCCAAGGATGGTATGCCATTTTTCATTCCAATCAATGCTTACATAGAAGTCATTGAAATACATCATGCGTCTCGTACTGTCTGGGTCTTCGGTGGTAATAAAGGTGCTCCAATTGACCAATACTTTCTTTGATGGTGTGTAAACCAACTGTGTTCCACCAGAAGGCATGGTGTTCCCCGGAACACGCTGAATCCGTTGCCAACCGTTACTGAGAATTAGAGAGTACGTCCACTTTTCATTGACCTCATGTGTCATTTTTATTCCTGAGAGGAAGTAGGGTGAACTCTCTGCTGCCAGGGATCGAGACAGCACAGGATTTTCAATTCCTATGGCACTTTCAAAACCTAGGTGAGACCCAAACACACCTGCATCAATCCAAAGGTTCTCTTTTTTGTTAGCTGCAAACCCTACGTAAGCTTCGTTAATCGGCCGATACATAATGGGCTCAGCAGCGTAGTTATCTTGTGGGTAAGTTCCTGCATGCAATGCAATTCGTGCCCGATACTTTGAATTTTCGACATCGAGTCGAACCATTGCCAAATTGAGGTTCACAGCATTCTGTCGGTTGTAATGAAATAAAAAAGGTTGGCGAAACGCTTCGGGCTCATTAAAATCAAAACTATAAAAGGCGTCTACATAACCACTGAGCTTGAGTTCTGTTTGAGACGAATCTTCCTGTGCCCGTCCTAAACCAAGAATCATAAACAAAGCTATTAGGAGAATGGGTTTCATTAGAAGAGTTTCATTTGATCTTCTTCATCGTCATCGTCCTTTAAGGGTTTCTTCTTTTCTTTCCCAGCAGAAGGTTTTTCGTCTTTCTTTTCTTTCGAAGGCGTAACATCCCATTCTACCTCCACAGGGCCTTCGTCTTTTACAGGGGTGATGGGCTTTTGTTCCACAGGTTTCGCTACCGGTTTTTTGTCCTCTACCTGTTCTGGATTGGTTTCATTGCTACCCCCTTCTTCTTGTGACTCTGCTGTGTTTTCTGTGGTTTCACCTTGATCCACATCATCCATTTCTTCTTGATCCACTTCAGGTTCTTCAGGCCATTCTTCTCCTTCCTTAGTCGGTAACAAAGTAATCTCCTTGATCTTTAACTTGGTGAGCTGGTTTCCTTGTGCTTTCAAACCTTTTACATCAATAAAGTCATTCAACGCTTCCTGTTTATCTGGTAGGTGCTTGGTTTCTTTGAGACGCTTATTGTACTCGATATTGATCACTGGGTTAAATTGAGTAGACGCAACGACCAATTCGCATTCTTCGTCTTCAGGCAAGAAACTTACTTTCTTCGATGATGACTCTGGTAAGAAGCGCTTAACATAGTATAGCTCTTTGGAAGCGTTGTAGTAAACTGCTGCAATTGGTCTTTCTTGATGCCATTTTTCTATGCTAATCAAGTCGTCATCAAACTTAGTAGCTAATTCAAAGCCAGAGAGTTTGTATACGCCCGATTCATGAACGGTAAGAATCTTGTCTTCACCTCTGAATTCGCCTAAGAATTTTCCTCTTCCTTCATCATTGAGTCGTCTGACTACGTCATCCCACCAAACCTTTCTTGCGGCTAAAGTAGATCCTCCGGTTTCTTTTTGCTCTACTTTAGAGATCAATTCTTTCGTAACTCGATTTCCTTTCGAACCTCGACCTTTGATCAGTAATTCTCCAAAATCAATGTCGAACTTTAGTTTTTTAAGGTGTGGTCTTGCTCTTAGTTTAACCGATACAACTTCTCTTCTTCCATTTGGATTGTGAGAGAAGTAATGAAGTTTAGAGCCTTTGTTGCCAGCCGTGAGATCATATTCCTTGTCTCGAGTAATAGAGCTAACACTAAATCGTTTCATGTACGAAGAATTGTCCTTACCATCCTGATAAATCATATGGTAAATCGTTCGTTTGTCACCTTTACGCCAAACACCTACATGAATGATTCCTTTTCCAACAAATTTCTTGTCGGCCACTTTGGTAACGATCATTTTTCCAGTATCAAAGAACACAATGATGTCATCAATCTCGCTACAGTCTTGAATGAACTCTCCTCCTCTCAGCGAATAACCAATAAAGCCTTCTTTGTAGTCTACATAAAGTTTTTTGTTGGAAATGATCACCTTCGAAGCATTGATGTTGTCAAATACCCTGATTTCCGTTTTTCGTTCCTTCCCAGTTGAGTACTTTTCTTTCAAGTCCTTGAAGTAATCCACAGCGTATTGAATGAGGTTGTCCAAATGATTCTTAACCTCTGCTATGTTTGCTTCAATTTTAGCAATGTTTTCATCCGCTTTAAAACTGTCGAACTTAGAGATACGTTTGATTTTTATCTCCGTCAGTCTTACGATATCTTCTTCCGTAACTGGTCGCTTCAGGTGCTTGATATGAGGTTTTAACCCTTTGTCGATGGCAGAAATCACACCTTCCCAGGTTTCTTCTTCCTCAATATCACGATAGATGCGGTTCTCAATAAAGATGCGCTCAAGTGAAGACCAGTGCCAAGCACTTTCCAACTCATTGAGTTTGATCTCTAGCTCTAGCTTGAGTAGCTCAACTGTTCTATCGGTAGAGCGTTTAAGGAGATCACTCACCCCTAAGAATTGTGGTTTGTTATCCTCAATGACACAAGAGTTAGGGGAGATACTCATCTCACAATTAGTAAAAGCATACAGGGCATCAATCGTTTTATCTGGAGAAACACCTGGAGCCAAATGGATCAGAATCTCTGCCAGTGCTGCTGTGTTGTCTTCTACTTTCTTGATCTTGATTTTACCTTTTTCCGTAGCTTTTACAATGCTGTCGATCAACGAGTCGGTGGTTGTGCCAAAAGGAATTTCATCAATTTTCAGCGTCTTTTTATCCAGCTTGATAATGTTAGCTCTTACCCTTACCTTACCTCCTCTTAAACCATCATTATAGTTAGTGAAGTCAGCTTTTCCGCCATGGGGAAAGTCAGGGAAGATTTCTACTTTTCGACCCCTGAGGTAATCAATGCTGGCGTCAACCAATTCAATGAAATTGTGCGGTAATATTTTAGTGGCCAGTCCAACTGCAATTCCTTCAGCTCCTTGAGCCAATAGCAACGGAAACTTAACGGGCAAATGAACAGGCTCATCATTACGACCATCATAGGACTTGATCCACTCAGTTGTCTTAGCATTGAATAATACATGACTTCCAAATTTTGTAAGACGCGCTTCGATGTAACGAGGTGCTGCAGCGCCATCACCAGTTAAGGTATTTCCCCAGTTTCCCTGACAATCAATAAGTAAGTCCTTCTGTCCAAGTTGAACCATGGCATCGCCAATGGAGGCATCTCCATGTGGGTGGTACTTCATGGTGTTTCCAATAACGTTCGCAACTTTGTTGTAACGCCCGTCATCTAACTCCTTCATGGAATGCAGAATTCTTCTTTGAACAGGCTTCAGTCCATCTGCTAAAGCAGGTACGGCACGTTCTAGAATCACATAAGATGCATAATCCAGAAACCATTCTTTATACATTCCCGATAAGGGGATAATATTATCTTCCTCCTCGTTGTTTCCGTCTCCTTCTAACTCAAAATCGTCCTCGTTGTATTCTTCGTCTTTACTCATGCCTCTTCAGTTAAAGCTTCTTCAATTTTTAAGTTTTCTATTATGAACTCCTGACGTTGAGGGGTATTTTTACCCATGTAGAACGTTAGCACTTCTTCAATGGAATGGTCTTTACTCAGTATCACAGGCTCCAAACGCATATCTTCACCGATAAAATGCTTGAACTCATCAGGAGAGATTTCTCCCAATCCCTTAAAACGAGTGATCTCTGGATTTTTACCTAACTCAGCGAGTGCTCTTCTTCGTTCTTCTTCTGAATAGCAGTAGCGCGTTTCTTTTTTATTTCTAACTCTGAAAAGAGGTGTCTGCAGGATATAGACATGTCCTTTTTTCACGAGGTCTGGAAAGAACCTCAAGAAGAAGGTCAATAGCAACAGTCGAATGTGCATACCATCAACATCAGCATCTGTAGCGATTATAACTTTGTTATAACGCAAATCTTCCATGTCATCCTCAATGTTCAATGCCGCTTGGATGAGGTTGAACTCCTCATTTTCATAAACTACTTTTTTGGACAAACCGTAGGAGTTTAATGGCTTACCCCTAAGGCTAAAAACAGCCTGTGTATTTACGTCTCTCGATTTTGTAATCGATCCACTTGCACTATCTCCCTCAGTAATGAAAATACAGGTTTCCTCCCTTCTTTCTTTTTTTAGATCATTGAAGTGAACCTTGCAATCTCTTAGTTTTTTGTTGTGAAGATTCGCCTTTTTTGCTCTTTCACGAGCTATTTTTCGAATACCCGAAAGTTCTTTTCTCTCTTTTTCAGATTGCTTGATTTTCTTTTCAATAATGTCAGCTACATCAGGGTTCTTGTGCAAGTAGTTATCCAACTTCTTTTTCAGAAAATCCATGACAAAACCTCGGACTGACTTGCCGTCAGGTTCCATTTCGAGTGATCCTAATTTTGTTTTGGTCTGCGACTCAAAGACGGGTTCAATCACCTTAATACTAACTGCTGCCACAATCGACTGGCGAATGTCTACCGGTTCATATTTGCCGTAAAAATCCTTGATCACTTTTGCTACAGCCTCTCTAAAAGCACTTTGGTGCGTACCTCCCTGAGTGGTATGCTGTCCGTTCACAAAGGATGAGTAGTCTTCACCATAGCTTCTAGCGTGTGTGAACGCCACTTCAATATCTTCACCTTCCAAGTGAATAATAGGGTAGAGGGGATCTCCATCCATGTTGTTCTCAAGAAGATCTTTTAAACCATTCTTGGAGTGAAACCTCTTGCTGTTGTAATGAATGGTAAGCCCTCGGTTGAGATAGCAATAGTTCCACAACATCTTCTCGATGTAATTGTTCTTGTAGTTGTAATTTTTAAACACTTCAGGATCGGGAGAGAACTTTACGTAGGTTCCATTTTCCCTATCAGTAGCTTCCAATTCGTATTCTTTGGTTACACTCCCTGCATTAAATTCTACTTTTTTGCATTGACCGTCCCGATAGCTTTCTACCTTGAAATAGTTGGAGAGTGCATTGACTGCTTTTGTACCTACACCATTCAAACCAACGGACTTCTTAAACGCTTTGCTGTCGTACTTTCCACCTGTATTCATTTTGGAAACGACATCTACAACTTTTCCCAGAGGAATTCCCCGTCCATAGTCTCTTACGCTTACTGAGCCATCATTGACCTTAACAACGATTTTTCTTCCGTTGCCCATCACAAATTCATCG
>CAYLYX010000023.1:0-35236 GCA_964387945.1 uncultured Flavobacteriales bacterium
GCAGTTTGTAGAGACTGCTGATGAGGAAATTTCGGCAATGCGAAAGGGAAGTGGATTCAACCCTTCCAGTGTCGCCATTGTCGATAAGACATTTTCAGGTCTCGTAACGGCTTCTGAAACCAAAGATCCTTCAGCGAGAGTGACGATTAAAAAGTACTCTCCCAACCATCTTGTATATGATTTTACAAGTAGTAAGGAAGAAACTGTGATTTTTTCGGAGGTATATTATCCAAATGGGTGGAAGGCGTTTATTGACGACCAACCTGTAGAGTTTTTTCGAGCAAACTATATTTTAAGAGGTTTGACTGTTCCAGCAGGAAATCATACAATCACGTTTAAGTATGATGTGGCAGCTTACAGTACTGGTAGCTATATTGCACTAATATCATCTTCTATAGTTGTTCTATTGATTTGTTCTCTTTTATACCTTTTCTACTCCAATCACCCAGTTGTTAGAAAAGAAGAGGATAAGCAGTTGGAATTGTAGATGAAGAAGGTTCTTGTAATTACTTATTATTGGCCTCCTAGTGGGGGAGCTGGGGTTCAAAGATGGTTAAAACTTTCTAAGTACCTGGCGAGATCTGGGGCGGAGGTTCATATTTTAAGTGTTGAAGAAAGTGACGCCTCTTATCCTGTTTTAGACCGTTCGTTAGTTAATGACATTGACCACCGCGTATACATTCATAAATCTAAAGCAAGAAACTATTTTAAGTACTACGAACTACTCGTGGGGAAGAAAAACGTTCCAAAGGCTGGATATTCTAATGTTGATGCTCTTAAATTGACTCAGCGAATTGTTAGTAAAATTAGAAGTCATCTTTTCATCCCTGACCCCAGAAAGGGGTGGAATAGGTCTGCATTGGTCAAAGCTTTGGAGGTTATTGAAAAGTTTAAAATATCTAATGTTATCACAACCAGTCCTCCCCATTCAACCCAACTCATCGGGTTGGAACTGAAAAGCAAAAGACCAGACATAAATTGGATAGCGGACTTCCGTGATCCGTGGACAGATATTTATTACTATAACTTGTTGGGTCATTCGAAGTACTCCAAGGGTATTGATAAGTACTATGAAAGTAATGTGCTTGAAAAGGCTGATGTGATAACCACGGTAAGCAATGGATTTAAGGAAATATTTTTGTCGAAAAAGGGTTTAGATTTGAAAAGTGAGAAAATTAGGATTATAACAAATGGTTTTGATCCAGATGACTTCGCTTTCAATAAGGCTGCTGAGCCATTAAACAGAGCGTTTTGCGTTACTTATACAGGTACGATTTCTGATCAGTATGCACCAGAGGTTTTTTTTGATGTAATCCAAAGAGTTCAAACTGATTTTTCTGGAATTTGTCAATTAAAAATTGTCGGAACTTTATCTCCGACAATGTCAGCTTATGCTGACTCTATAGGAGTTGAATATGAATATATTGCTCAAGTACCTCATGATGAAGTGGTATTATACCAACAACAATCTAATCTATTACTTTTAATAGTTCCTGACATTGGAGAATCTTCAGGAATTATCCCAGGAAAAATTTTTGAGTATTTAGCAAGTGGAACTCCGATACTAGTTATCGGACCGAAAAACGGAGACGTAGATGGAATAATTAAAGATACTGAAGCAGGTGCTGTTTTTACTAGGGATGAGCAAGATGAGATATATGTCCACATCAAAAACCTAATTGCTGAGTATTTAGATGGAAAAGACAACAAAATTCCAGAGCATAAAATTCAAAAGTATAGCAGACTCATTCAGGCTGAACAGTTTATGGAGCTTTTGACTTGATAAAAAGACCTTATCAACGAACTAACATAACAGTACCACTGTAGCTAGCCTCCTGATCTCCCTCAATTTCCTCAGAAACTGCCTCTAAGATGTAATAATAAGTTCCCTCAGTAAGAGGCTTTCCGTTAGCAGCCGTACCGTCCCAAATATTGGTATATGGACTCTCTGCGTATACTATCTGCCCCCATCTGTTAAAGATCTGTAGACTGTAATTGTCCTCAATTCCTTCAATTGAAAAGTAATCGTTACTTCCATCCTGATTAGGAGTAAAAATATTAGGCACAATTATATCTGCAATTGCAGGAGAAACTGTCACCTCAATACAAGTCGAGTCAACACATCCAAAGGTATTCTCAACGAGAAGGCAGACTTCATAAACTCCACGGTCTCCAAAGTACTCCATAGCAATTGTGTCGTTTACCTCAGTTCCGTCTGATAACGTAAAAATAGAGCTTACAATATCACCACTGGAATTATCTGAGAAAGTCACTGTATCACCAACATAGACGGTTGAAGGCGAATAGGTAATTCCCGCGGTAGGGAAACCATTGTCCTGAACTTCAATGTCAAGAACCGAATCCTGACATCCGAACGTGTCTTCCACAACTAGATCGTAAAAACCGTCAGTCAGCCCTGTTATATCAAGCGGTTGAGAAGAACTGTTCCAATAGTAAGTGAACGGACCATTTCCTGATACAGAAACGTTACTTATTGATCCGTTAGCGTTATCACACGATTCGTTTACAATGCTAACTGATGTTGTATCGATTGATGGTCCAGAGATGTCTAGGACTTCTATATCTGAAATTGTATCCGAACAGCCATAGGTATCCGTTACGACCAACTCATAATTTCCAGCAGCAACTCCTGTTAGATCTTCCGAAATAGATGCATTACCATTCCATGTGAAGGACAGGGGAGCGGCTCCATTAGAACTAATACCTGTAATACTTCCAATCGATTGACCGCAATGATCATCGTTTACGACCATAGCTGAAGTATCAATTGCTGGTCCTGATAGGTTATTGACCTCAATATCCTCTACTAGGCTTGTGCAGCCAAACGCGTCCGTCACTTCTAAGTCATACATCCCAGCCGGAATGTTGCTAAGGTCAGCATCTGTTGATGATTGACCGTTCCAAGTGTAGGTTAGCGGACCATTTCCAGAAACTGTGATTCCTGATATGTTGGCTACACTTTGGCTACATTGATCATCTTGAATAACGATTCCAGTAGTATCAATGGATGGTCCTGTGTTTTCTCCTATTGTATAGGTTCCGATTGTTGCCGCACAACCGTTGTCATCAGTTATGACAAGCGTGTAACTCCCAGCCGAAGCATTGTTCAAATCTTGATCGGTTGTTAGAACAGCATTCCATTCATATTGAAGAGGCTGCGCACCTCCCGATACAGTTATTCCCGTAATACTGCCATCTGTTTGACCACAGTTCTCATCGGCAATGGTCACATTTGTGGTGTCAAACGTAAAACTCGTACCCATAATTACCGACACCGGGATGGTGTAGCTTCCTGGGCAGAAGCCAACGTAGAAGGTTGTATCGTTTGAAATATTTCCAGTTGTAAAGCTCGTACCTGCCCCAACAAAACTTCCATTAACAGGAGCGTCATACCAAATCAGTGAAGTTCCGCCAGGTAATGAGCCGTTGATTGTAGCTGTTAAGGTGGTTGAGTTTCCAGCACAGATGGTATCATTTTCAGCCGTTAAGCTAAAAACATCAGAAGAAATGTCAAGCAAATCACCATCCCCTCCGCCTGTTGCTCCATTATAAGGAAAACTTGACATAGGATTGGAGTTTGTAGTACCTCCAGTACCTCCAAAAAGACTTGAAGAAAATGAACCTCCAGTATGTACTATTTTACCTCCACTTCCGCCACCACCGGGTCCTTCAGCTTCATTAATGGAACCAAAGAAGAAACTTCCTGGTACTAAAACCTGATCACCACCGTCACCGCCATTGGCGTTGCAGTTGATTGCACTAACAGTTCCATGAACATCCAGTACAATTGTACCTCCACCACCAGCACCGCCAGCACCATCTTCGCCAGCATAACTAAAGGCTGACGGAGATGAAGAAGTTGTGTTCACACCATTTTCTCCATTAGCATTGATCGTACCAGAACCTAGAACGTCTCCATAGGCGCGTATAAAAACAAGTCCTCCACCGGCACCTCCAGATCCTCCTTCATTCTGAGGGTTGTTTAGGTCGCCAGCACCACCTCCACCACCAAAAAATATTTTTCCAGTTGAGTAATCCATAGGACGACCTCCTCGACCACCAACTACTCTTCTGTTGTCACTTCCCCAAGATGAATTTCCAGGAGGAGTTGTCTGAGGGTTTTGAGCAGAACCAGAAAAAGTATAACCACCTCTTCCGCCACCCGAAGAAACCACTCCAGAAATACTTGGACTTTCAAGCGCCCATGCCGTATTGTAAGCAGGGTCTGGAACTCCAATTCCATCTTGATAGCTAGCAACTACACCACCGTTGGCTCCTCCACCTCCACCAGCGTTGTGGCCATTTCCGCCACCTCCACCGTTGGCAGGGGCTCCTTGAGCTCTTTCTATCCCTAGGGCGTTATATTCAGAAACATAACCGACTATGCTTTCTCCTTTAGCCGCCCCTTCGTTGTGATCATTCGATCCAAATTGACCACTTCCCCAATAGGAGTTGGTTATTTCGCTAACACCACCTCTAAAGCCAAGGCCCGAAACTTCAATGGATCCACTTCCAGAGAGGGTAACGTTATTTTCGGTTTCTATGACAACAATACCTCCAGTAGTACCATCCCATGCTGGAGCAGTAATTTCAGCATTAATGGTAAGTTCGTCATGTCTAGGAACTCTAATTACTTGTACATTCCCGCTGGCTGTGTAGCTATTTTTGAGTCCACACCTTAAATTAATCGTAGTTGAATTGGGAACTGCCGCAACTTCTGCAAATTCATAGTTACCACAGTTATTTGAACTGGTAACATTTCCCCAACCATATCCAAAAGTAGAAACATCAATACTAGCACCTTGTACTTGGTAGATGAAAACCAAATCACCACCTTGTAGGTTTCCTGTAAATCTGCCGTTATCGTTCAAAGAGGATGAGTTAACGGTGAGAGATGAGCTCCCTGAAGATACGTCACTGGTGAGGTGTGTATACTCGTTAATAATCGTATTACTAGAAATTATTGTCGTTCCGTCTTTACCCAGTTGAGCCATAAGGAAATGCGGAAGGAACAGGATACAGATAAGGTTAAAAATTCTTCTCATAACTACTTAATAGACGCACAAAAATAGAAAAGGTGAACTGAGAAGTCCACCTTTTTTTATATAATCTAATTCAGTTTAGAACTTCGCACGTACTTTTCGCACGGTCTTCTTTCTACCCGTTAACCAACCATAGTTCTGCGTGTAGAAGTTAGACCTACCTCTCATTACATAACCATAAGAGAACGTAGTGTAGAGGTAAGAATCATTATGAGTTGGGTCTCCGCGCTTTCCGATATTGTTCTCAGAAGGAGGAGCATAGTTTGCCAGAATGTTAGGATCATCCGTAATCAAAGCAGTTTGATTTGCGAGGTCTACAGCTAGATCAGAACCCAAGGTGGCTGGATCAGCATAGAAACCGCTAATATCATCCAAGTAATCTGTAAAGGTTGTTGTCCAAGCCATTTCCCATCCAAATCTATGCTTTCGCTTATAGGTAAAGTACAGACCTAATCCAGCAGGAATCCCAAATCCCCAGTTGGAATAAGCCACACCTTCTGTTTGAAGTGGCTGCAATTTATGCCACTCAGAAGTTCCATAGATTTGACCTTTTGGATTATGGTGAAATGCCGTTAACCCTCCAAAAGCGTAGGTCTTCATATCCACCCAGTAACGTCCGTGATTCCCCACATCATTCAATTCGAAGATGTAAACTTCACCGCGAGCAGATATTTCAAAGATATTATTCTTAAACCTTAAGTTTCTGTTATTTCTTCCAGGGTTTTCAGACAATTGGTCATCTCCAGAAAGCTTTCCGAAGTTAATACTTCCTTGAATACCAAATGTTCCGTTGATCTTATATCTTCCATAGATTCCACCAACCAAATTGGTTTGGTTCAACTTCATATCCCAAATGAAGTTTCTTCTGGTTTTTTCTTTACCACCAATATCACCCAAATAGTTAGATCCACCGAGTTTGATACCAAAATCGATATTGTACTGAGCCATGGCAGCGCTTCCCAGTAAGGAAAGAATACAGACGAATAGTATATTTTTAGTCTTATTCATGATACAAATGTATTTAATCTTAATCAAGTTTTCAAATTATCAATTGGTTAATTGATGAGTTTAAGTTTTTGGTGTTCTAAAAGAGCTTTTCTGCTTTTAAAACTTGATGCGTGTTCTTCTTATAAATTTCGGACGAACTGGCCCCCTTGAGATGACGATGTTCTTCCATGAACCTCTCAGTACATAACTAATGCCAAAGTGTGTGGTTAGAAAGGAATCTTTATCTGAGGAGTTTCCTCTGATCCCACCAGATTCATAGTTGTTGGGATCAATCTGTGCATCGTCACTATCAATTTCATCATTTCTGTTGGCAAGTTCGATGGCCAGCTCACTGTCTAGGTCTTCAGTAGCCGCATAAGTTGTACTGATGTCATCTAAGTAATCCGTAAACGTTTTTCGGTACGCCATTTCAAAAGACAAGCGGTAACGATTTTTAAAGGTGAAATAAAAGCCTAACCCAGCCGGAACAGAGACACTAAACAGACTGTAACTTTTCTCCTGACCTTCAGTTTTTAGGGGGCGAAGGTTATAAACGGAACCATTATATTCTGCTTTAGGAGCATGGTGAAATATACCCAGACCGGCAAAAACATAAGGTCTGAAGTTTACCCAATACCTTCCATGATTACCTACATCATGAATTGTGTAGAAATAATATTCACCTCTTGTAGATAACTCTGTTATCGTGTTGAAGAAGCTGAGGTTTCTTTCTTTTCTGGCAGGATTCTCAGTTATAGCATCAGTACCCGCAATTTTAGCAAAGGTGAGTGTAGTTGTTATTCCATAAGACTCGTTGAATCGATGCCGATGGAAAAATCCGAAAGAAGGCTTGGTTTGTGCCAGTTTCATATCGAAAATAAAGTCTCTCCTTTGGGCTTCTTTACCGCCAATTTCACCAAGGTAATTTGAAGCCCCAATGTTGATACCAAAATCAGTCAGGTATTGAGCCGTAAAACTCGAAATGCAAAAAATCAAGAGCAGAGGAGTAAGGAGTATGTTCGTTGCTTTCATAGTTTTGGATTTACCTAATAGGTTGCTGGGAGACCTGAATTCCATAATTTTATATGTAAAAGTTACAAAATAGATGTTGAACATTCGGAAAATTTGTACGAATGACTGGATTACTATTGTCTAAAACTGTAAATTCGTGATAAGAATATGACATTATGAATAGAGTTACAGAGTTGTTTAACATTGACTATCCGATTGTGCAGGGAGGAATGATTTGGTGTGCAGGATGGGAGTTGGCAAGTGCAGTGAGTAATGCTGGAGGATTAGGGATCATAGGATCGGGATCTATGTATCCTGACGTGCTAAAGCTACATATCGAGAAGTGCCAAATGGCTACGGATAAGCCGTTTGCGGTTAACTTACCGATGCTTTATCCGGATATCGATAAGCACATTGAAAGTATCATCGACTATAAAGTGCCGATTGTTTTTACTTCTGCTGGTAATCCAAAAACGTATACAGAGTACCTAAAGTCGAAGGGAGTTACTGTGGTTCATGTTGTTTCTTCGGTTAAGTTTGCGAAAAAAGCGGAAGAAGCAGGAGTAGATGCCGTTGTTGCTGAGGGCTTTGAAGCCGGTGGACATAACGGACGAGATGAAACGACTTCGTTGGTTTTAATTCCTAGTGTTTCCAGAGAAGTTGATATCCCTGTGATAGCTGCTGGAGGAATAGCTTCTGGAACAGGCATGTTTGCCGCAATGGCGTTAGGAGCGGATGGCGTTCAGATGGGAAGCCGATTTGTAGCTTCTTTAGAAGCTTCTGCGCATCAGGGGTTTAAAGATGAAGTTGTGAAAGCAAAGGAGGGAGATACGATGCTAACATTAAAAGAGGTTACACCAGTGAGACTTATGAAGAATAAGTTTTTTAGCGATCTTCAGGTTAAGTATGCCGCTGGTGCATCGGTTGAGGAACTTAAAGCGCACCTGGGCAGAGGAAGGGCGAAGAAAGGAATGTTTGAAG
This sequence comes from uncultured Flavobacteriales bacterium, assembly GCA_964387945.1. GTDB lineage: Bacteria > Bacteroidota > Bacteroidia > Flavobacteriales_D > Parvicellaceae > Parvicella. The sequence goes on from CAYLYX010000023.1 coordinate 8,043, forward strand.
GAGACTTGGACGAAGGAGAACTAGAAATTGGACAGGTTTCTGGATTGATCGATGAGGTTAAACCTGCTCAAACAATAGTAGAAGAGATCATGAGAGAATTCATAGAGACGAAGGAATCAGTGTTGAACGTTAATAGCAAGTTTACTTTTTAGAATGATTAAATTTAATCGATTTGAGCTGTCGAACGGCTTGAGAGTGATTCATCACAGAGATGAAGCGACACCTATGGTAGCATTCAATTTGCTGTATGATGTTGGAGCCCGTGATGAAGATGCTCACCGAACAGGTTTTGCTCACCTTTTTGAACATTTGATGTTTGGTGGGAGCAAGCACATTCCCAACTTCGATGAACCTTTGCAAAGAGCAGGAGGAAATAGCAATGCCTTCACATCAAATGATATTACCAACTATTATTGTACGCTGCCTAAGGAAAACTTGGAAACCGCATTCTGGCTCGAGAGTGATCGTATGTTGGAACTCGCGTTTACACCAAAGAGTTTGGAAGTTCAACGCAATGTGGTGATTGAAGAGTTCAAGCAGCGTTACCTGAATCAACCCTATGGCGATGTGTGGTTATTGCTTCGGCCGTTGGCTTATCAGCATCACCCGTATCAATGGGCGACAATTGGTAAAGAAATTGCGCACATAGCAGATGCAACAATGGAAGAGGTGAAGGCCTTTTTCTACAAGCATTACTCACCGCAAAGTGGCGTTTTGTGTGTAGCTGGAGATGTAACATTGGAGGAGGTAAAGACCCTTGCTGAAAAGTATTTTGGTTCGATTGCTTCTCGTGAAAAGTACGTAAGAAACTTGCCCAAAGAACCACAGCAAGAGGAGTATCGAGAATTATCAGTAGAGCGAGATGTTCCTGCAGACGCAATTTACATGGCGTTTCACATGAGTGCTCGTTGTGAAGAAGATTATCACGCTACCGATTTGATCTCTGATGTCTTATCTCGAGGAAAGTCATCTCGTCTGTTTAAAGGTCTCGTTTTAGATGATCCTAAGTTTAACGAAATCTCGGCTTATGTCTCTGGAAGTATAGATAACGGTCTTTTTGTTGTAACTGGAAAACCTGCTGAAGGAGTTAGCCTAGAGGAAGCACAAGAACTGATATGGAAATACCTAGAAGATTTGAAGCATGAATTGGTGAGCGAACGAGAGCTAGAAAAAGTAAAGAATAAAGTAGAGAGCTCGAATGTTTTTGGAGAAATGAGCGTCCTAAACAAAGCAATGAGTCTATGTTTTTACGAACTGGTCTCCACTGCAGATGACATCAATTCAGAAGTCGCAAAATACAAGAAAGTAACTCGAGAAGATTTAAAGAGAATAGCTGAGCAAATGTTTAGAAAAGAGAACTGCTCAGTACTGAATTATCACGCTAAGAAGAAATAGTATGAACCTAGAAAGAAGTCTTGCACCACTTACAAGAGATATTGCGAAAATCGATTTTCCAGCTGCTCAGAAGTTTACGCTTTCAAACGGAATTCCAGTATTTGCGTTTAACATTGGTTCTCAAGAAGTTTTGCAGCTCGATCTCACCTTTAGTATCAATCGAAGCAAAGCGAAAAATCCTTTTGTAGCCAAGGCAGTAAATGAATTGATAGGAGAATCCACGATCAATAAATCGTCAGGTGTTCTGGGTGAGGAAATTGATTTTTATGGAGCTTTTTTGGAGAGCAATTACAGCGTGGATCACAGTAGCGTTTCATTGTTTACCCTCACGAATAAGTTAGATCAGGTACTGCCGTTATTTGAAGAAGCGATTAAAGAAACGGTATTTCCAGAACGTGAATTATCCATTTTCCTAAAGAATCAGCGGCATAAGTTTTTGGTGCAGCAGGAAAAAGTATCCACTTTGGTAAGAAGACTTTATTCCAAATTATTGTATGGAGATCATTATTATGGACAGCGCACCGAGTTGGAAGATTTTGAGCATACGTCAGCCGAAGATTTGTCAATTTTCTATCAAAACTATTATGGAGCTAGCAATTGTTCTATCATCGTTACAGGTAGGTTTGATGAGAAAACCCTTTTTGATCAACTCGATAGCGCGTTTGGCGATTTAAGGGCAGGGACCAAAAATGTGTCGGATTTTCCTTTGACTATCAATTCAAGTGTCAAAGAACTACATTTTAAAGAGGAAGCACTCCAGTCAGCTATTAGAATGGGAAAGGTAGTAGATGTTAAGTTCGGCTCCACAGACTATTTCAGATTAAAGGTGCTCAATACTGCTTTAGGAGGTTATTTTGGTTCGCGCTTGATGATGAACATTAGAGAAGATAAGGGATATACATATGGTATTGGTTCAGGTTTGAATGCAATGTTCAACGGAGTTACTTTCTCCATAGCTACAGAGGTGGGAACAGATGTGACTGAAAATGCAGTTCAAGAAATTTACAAAGAACTTGGTCGTCTTCGAGACGAGTTAATGGATGTGAATGAATTGGAAACAGTTAAGAATCATATGCTAGGTTCTATTCTGGCTGCATCTGATGGACCGTTTTCGATAGCCCAGCAATTCAAAGCTGTCAATTTTCAAGGAAGAGATTTTTCCTTTTTCACCGATTTTGTAAAAGTTATAAAAAGCGTTACGAGAGAAGAGTTAAGAGAAGCCGCTCGAAACTATTTAGACCCAGAAACGATGGTAGAGGCAATAGCTGGAAAGCGATAATCAGGTGGCTTGATGTACTTTTCTTAGCGCAATCCAAAAGCAAATTATCACGATGGTTTGGATCAAGGTTCCATAGCTCGCAATTAAATTGAGTAAAACAATCTGAGCAACCAAAAGACCATAAACCCTTGATACGTTATGAGTTTCTGTAGAAATAACATGGTAAAGTCGTTTCAAAATAATATAGGTGATGGCAATCTGTAGAACAAAGATGAACCGCATGATGAAAATTGCAGCACCGTGATTGATCTCAATACTAATGAGTCCATGGTATGTGTTTGCATGGAGGTCAAGAGCAAACCAAAAGTCGCCCAAAATGAAGAAGAAGAGAAGCTGGAGTGCAGAAAAAGCAAGGAATGCAATTTCAACTTTATGAAAGTACCAAACGATCCTTTCGTACTTTTTAAACGTAGTATCCTTCTCTTCAGCAGAACGGATACCGTTGTCTGAACCTTCTTCTGGGCTAAGCATTATCGTTGTGCAATAAAGCTAATCTCAACATTTACGTTTTTCGGAAGACAAGAGACTTGTACGGTTTCTCTTGCCGGAGGGGTTTGATCAAAATACCGAGAATACACCTCGTTTACAGTTCCAAAGTTGCTCATCTCGCTAAGGAAAATAGAGCACTTGAGAACGTGCTCAAAGTCCATTTCTGCAGAAGCTAGTATGGCGCCAATGTTTTCCATTACCTGTTGGGTTTCAGCCTCAATCGAATCCATGACCAAAACTCCGTTGATGGGATTAATCGCAATCTGACCACTACCATATAGCGTATCACCTTTTAGTATTGCTTGGCTATAAGGTCCAATAGGGGCAGGTGCATTCTTTATCTGAATTGCTTTTTTCATCGCTAGACATTTGTAAAATGAAGCAGTAAAGATAAAAAATGAAGTCTCACTTCATCAAACTCAGCATAGTCCTTTATTGGATTAATTCCAATATTGTACCTCAGCTCTGGATAAACAACCACTTTCTTGAAAGTAATTTTCCTTTCAATCCCTACAAAAAGTGATGCATGACTAGAAAGACGCTCACCGAGTCCTTGCCAAACAAACCCTCTATTTGAATCAGGCGAAGCGTTGAGAATCCATGATCCTCCAACTTTGAGACTCAATTGTTTCATGAAAATTCGACCATAAGAGAGAGAAGTCATGATACTTGTAGGCAAAATAGGGTAGCGATGAAGTCGACTGTTTGAGTCTACATACCTTACATTAGATCGAATGAATTTGAAACCTGTAGAGAGCTCAATTTTGGCATCGGATAGTAGGTAAACCATTTCTGCTCCAGCAAAATACCCCGGTTTTTGCGTCACCGTATAGATTTCTGGGTGGATGTCGATAAATTCAAAACTTCCACTAAATACCACGCCCATCCTAATTTTGGTCGGTGGAGTTGTATCTTGCTCGTTTGTGATGATCAGGCTGTCTGGAATCTGCGCGAATGCGCAGTTCCCAACCATGAGCCAAAATGAAAAAAATATAAACCTAAACAGATTCATGAGCAGTAAAAGTTTAAAATAAACGTAGCGTTTCGGCATATATTTTCTGAAACATCCTCCAATTGAGTATCTTCACGTAGAATTATACAACAGAGATGAAAAGTTACTTATTCGTATTGTTTTTTCTTGTTTTGGGATGTGCAGTTGGACAAGAAAATTATTTTCAACAAGAGGTGAATACTTCTATTGAAGTTAGGCTAGACGATCAACAGCACTTTCTTTACGCAAGTGAGCGAATTGAGTACATTAATAACTCACCGGATGTGTTAGATAGAATGATTATCCATGTTTGGCCGAATGCCTACAAGAATAATTTTTCTGCCATGGCAAACCAACTCGATGAAGATGGCGAAGTGGATTTTCATTTTGCTGATGCCGAAGACCGGGGCTACATTGACTCGCTAGATTTTACGTTTGACGGACAATCAATCCTATACACCTATCACAACGGCAACCGAGATGTTCTGGAGTTTAAACTGAGAGAGGCACTTCAACCTGGAGACACAATGATTATCGAGACTCCTTTTCGGGTGAAAATTCCAAAGGGAGTTTATTCTCGTTTGGGACATATCGGAGAATCCTATCAGATTACCCAATGGTTTCCCAAACCAGCAGTGTATGATCAAAACGGATGGCATCCGCTGCCATATCTTAGTCAGGGAGAGTTTTACTCTGAATATGGGGCGTATGACGTGAAACTTACATTGCCGAAGAACTATGTGGTGGGTGCAACGGGTGATTTGGTAGACGGACCAGATTGCGATTTGGAGGGAGAGATGGCATTTCTGGAAGAAAAAGTGAAGGAGACGGAGCAAATGATTGAAGATAAGAGTGTGCCCAGAAATAAAATGGGTTATCCGATTGTGAAAGAAGTTCCAAGTGATACAGCTTTCAAAACGCTTCACTTTCATCAAGAGAATGTGCATGATTTTGCTTGGTTTGCAGATAAACGATATCATGTACTCAAGGGAGAGGTGGAACTACCTCACTCCGGACGAAAAGTCACCACTTGGGCAATGTTTACGAATAATGAGTTCGATTTGTGGAAAAAGAGCATCGAATACCTGAATGATGCTACTTATTACTATTCGCTTTGGACAGGTGATTATCCGTATAATCATGTAACAGCAGTAGACGGTAGTATCTCCGCAGGAGGCGGGATGGAATATCCAAATGTCACCGTGATAGGTGAGAGTTACAGTGCGCTAGGGTTGGAGCAGGTCATTGTTCATGAAGTGGGGCATAATTGGTTTTATGGTATCCTAGGGAGTAATGAACGTGTTAATGCATGGATGGATGAAGGACTCAATACATTTATGGAAAACCGTTACACAGAAACCAAATATCCCGATTCTAAAATGGATTTTGGAGTTCCACCCAACTTACTTCGTGTAATAGGGTTGGAAGATTTTGGTCCAAGAGGGATATATGATATCGGCTACATCTATAATGCCAGAAGAAACTATGACCAGCCCATCCAAACGAACTCGGAAGATTTTACACCCACTAACTATGGAGCAATTGTATACGGAAAAACAGGAATAGGGTTTGACTATTTGCTAGCTTACTTGGGCGATTCTTTGTACGATGCATGTATGCAGACGTATTTTGATCGATGGAAATTCAAGCACCCTCAACCTTCTGACATTCGAAAAGTGTTTGAAGAGGTTTCTGGCAAGGACTTATCTTGGCTCTTTGAGGACTATATCCAAACGACCAAGAAAATGGATTATGCTCTTACTGGCATTAAAGTGCTCGGAGATTCCGTAAGAATTACGGTTAAAAATACAGGAGGAATTGCAGCTCCTATCGCTATTACTGGAACGGACGAAGGAATCCCAACAAATACCGTTTGGTTTGAAGGGTTCGAAGGAAAGAAAACCCTTTTCATGCCATATACGAGAGAGAATCAGTACGTATTAGACTTTACCAAAGATATGCCCACGGTCTATCGAAAAGACGATGAAATTGCCACTACAGGACTTTTTAAAACGATGGATCCGTTAAGACTTAAGTTCTTAGGAGGGTTTGAACAAAGCGATGAAAATCAAATTTACTTCGCTCCAATCATGGGATGGAATTCGCAAGACAACTATATGCTCGGTATGTCATTTTACAATACAAGTTTTCCAGAGAAAAAGTTAGAATGGATGCTTTCTCCTATGTATGCTTTTAATACGAATACCGTCACCGGAATCGCAGATGTACGATGGAACAATAGTTTTACGAAAGGACCTTTCCGAAAAGTAACGTTGGGCTATAACTTTAAGACTTTTAGCTCTGAAACATCTATTGCGGCTTATGATTCGGATCTATTGGCACTTGCCGATGATCTTGACTTGGAAGTTCCCAAAACGGAAAATTGGTTAAGAAATGAAGTGAGTCTTGATATTGAGCTGAGAACTGGTTTGCGAAATGCCAAGCACAACGTTGTGGTCAGAGGTATTATGATTCATGAAAACATTTCCTTGCTAGAGAATGACATCACTCAGGCGATCAACGCGAGCTACAAAATCCAGAATAAGCAAGTGCTTAAGCCAGCATCACTAAAACTTGATTTTATTGGTCTTTCTTCAGAGCAATTCGGAACTTTCTCTAGCATTTCCCTGGAGGCAAAAATTAGAAAGAATTATAATGTAGACTTGAAAGGATTTGAATTACGGTTCTTTTCAGGCTACACGCTCACTCGAGTTCCTATAAATTACACGAGCAGATACAATTGGTCGTTAACGGGGCAACGAGGTGTCAATGATTTCTTGTTTGATCATACGCTACTAGGAAGGTATCAGTCATTTCCTAACATGATGACCCAGCAGAATACCGAAACGCATGGTAATTTCAAGACGAATTCCAAAAGCGCTTTGGGTAGCACAGACAACTGGGTGGCTGCTATTAATTTTAAAGTGGAAGCACCTTTTAGGTTTCCAATAGGAGTTTTTGCAGATGCTGGAGCTTATCCGCTGACAACAATTTCTCAGGATGGAGTGTCACAATCTGTTGATGTGTTGTATGATTTGGGGATTTATTTCCCCATCGTAAAAGATCGATTTGAGATCTATGTCCCGTTGCTTTATTCAGACAGAATCCAACGTCAATTGGACTATCAGAACGTGAACTTTTTGCAAAGAATCAGATTTACGCTTAGATTTGACGAATTGAATCCATTCAAAATTATTCGAGAAATTAAGCCGTAGCGCGTGTCCGAGGGAGCTAAAAAAATATACTTTGCATCAGATTTTCATTTGGGTGTTCCTTCTTTTGAAGCGAGTCGAGAGCGTGAGACTGCGATCGTTTCATGGCTTTCTTTTGTAGCTCAGGATGCACAACAAATTTTTCTGGTTGGTGATATTTTTGATTTTTGGTTTGAATACAAGCATTCAATTCCCAAAGGATTTGTTCGTCTGCAAGGTAAGTTGGCTGAATTGGTAGATAGTGGCATTGAAGTCAATTTCTTCATTGGAAATCACGACATGTGGATGTTCGATTATTTTGAGCAGGAGATTGGTGTAAAGATTTATCGAAAAGAACAAGAGTTTGAATTGTTAGGTACGAAATTTTTTATTGGTCATGGTGATGGTTTAGGTCCGGGAGATAAAGGGTATAAATTCATCAAGAAGGTGTTTGCCAATAAGTTCTGTCAATGGTGTTTTGCAAGACTTCATCCTAACTTTGGAATTGGGATGGCTAATTACTGGTCGAGAAAAAGTAGAGGTAAGGACAAAGAACCCCAGCGTTTTTTGGGAGAAGATAAGGAATGGCTTGTGGCTTACACGAAAGAAAAATCAAAACAAGTAGATGCGAAATATTTCATTTTCGGACATCGTCATTTACCCATTGAATTTGATTTGCCAAATGGAAGTAGGTACGTCAATCTTGGGGATTGGATCAACCATAGAACGTATGCCGTGTTTGATGGCAACGAACTTGAACTAAAAAAGTGGGAACAATAAGTCTATTTGTTCAGAGCTAAAATCAAGTCCACCAAACGATTCGAATATCCGAACTCGTTGTCATACCAGCCAATTAATTGAACTTGATTGCCTTGCACTTTCGTCATTTCACTATCAAAGATGCAGGAGTGTGAATTACCAATAATGTCGCAGGAAACGATAGGCTCATCCGTGTAAGCCAAAATTCCTTTAAACCGACCATTCGAAGCTTTCAGAAAAGCTGCGTTTAACTCCTCAACAGTCACTACGTTTTTAACCATACAGGTTAATTCGGTCAGGCTTCCATCTATCACAGGAACACGAACTCCAATTCCATCCAGTTTTCCGTTGAGGTGTGGAAACACCTCACCCACGGCACTAGCAGCACCTGTGGTAGTAGGAATAATTGAGTTTGCAGCAGCTCGCGCTCTTCTTAGGTCACTATGCGGTGCATCATGGATGCGTTGGTCTCCGGTGTAGGCATGAACTGTTGTAATGAAGCCAGATTCAATTTCACATAATTCATCCAAAATAGCAACCATAGGAGCTGCGCAGTTGGTCGTACATGAAGCATTGCTAATTACATCCGCATCGGGAATTTGAGTATGGTTAACCCCCATTACGATTCCAGGTACATCTTCTCCTTTGGCAGGAGCGGAGATGACTACTTTTTTGGCTCCAGCAGTAATGTGTTTACCAGCCTTTTCTTTGGTTCTGAAGATTCCCGTTGATTCCACAACAACATCAATTCCCAGTTCTCCCCATGGTAAATTGGTCGGGTCTTTTTCAGCAAAGACGTTAACTTCCTTTCCGTTGATAACAAGTCCTTTTTCAGTTGCCGTTACTTCACCTTTGAACTGACCATGTACCGAATCGTACTTCAGTAAGTGAGCTAGTGTTTTATTGTCGGTAAGATCGTTTACAGCAACTAATTCAATTTGATTTGAGTTTTGAATAGCTCTGCAAAACACTCTTCCAATTCGCCCGAACCCATTTATTACAATTCTTACTTTACTCATAATTTGAATCTTTTTATAAAGGTATCAAAAAACCCAGACGCAAACGCGTCTGGGTTTCTGAATAAATATGTGTGATTCATTATTTTTTAATGAACTTCTTCACTTCTCTGTGGTTATCAGTAGTGAATGAAACTAGGTATGTTCCAGCTGCAAAGTCTTCTGCACTAAATGCAATGCTATGACTTCCAGGAGCAATACTTCTTAAATTCATTCTCTTCACAGCTTTTCCTTGAAGGTTGTAGAATACAATTTCTACATCACTTTGTTTTCCAAGAACAAACTTCAAGTTACCGTTGTCTGCAAGTGGATTAGGGAAAATACTCACGTTTGAAAGAGGAGCTACATCAGCAACATCGTCTTCTGGAGCCGCACCGTGCACACCAGCAATGTCATCAGACATCCAAATTCCTCTTCCGAAAGTTCCTAAGTAAACTCTTCCTGGGTTCTTAACGTTTCCTAACGCTTCTCCCCAGCCTCTCCACTGCTGCTTAACATCGTAGGTAGGAACTACTCCAGTCTCCGCTGTACAAGCCGACCAGCTCACACTTCCAGCTAGGTTACTAGTAGTTACGTAAGGTCCGAAGGCAGTACCAACTACTGCAGTAACATTGTTAGCAGGATCACTCACCAACTCGATACCATAAGTAGTGTAAGAAGGAAGGTTTCCGTCTTTTGGTGCAAACGTTGGCGAAGCACTTAGTGCGTTGCTACTGTAGAAAATGTTCGAAGCACCACCAGCACCACCTACAGTGTAAGCTACTTTGTTTGGATCAGAAGCGTCAACAGAGATGTCAGTAATTTGACTACTAGCATTGTCAACTTGCTGAACATCTAGTTTGAAGTTAGTACTGTCCATGTCCAATTCCCCTTGGGTGTAAGCACTATCAAGGTTTGTTACTCTGTAAAGGTTTCCACCGTAAGTACCTACCCAAACTGTGTTCCCATCCTTAGAGAATTCAAAAGCACTTGCTCCTGCAGTATTGATAATCTTAGAGTAGTTTAATGCACTTCCAAATCTCCAAATATCTCGTGTGATATAAATACCTGTACCTGTTCCAGTTACTAACATCGCCTGAATAGGATCTGGCAAATTGATTGTTTCACCAGCTCCAAGCGGAGAAGTAAGCGTGTACTCTAATGGAAGATCAAAGTTTGAACTCTGATAGTCAATTACACTACCAGCTGGCATTAACGTGTCAGTGAAGTATTCAACAGAATCTTTTGAATCAAGATCGTTCTCATCCTCATAAAGTCTCAAGAAAGTTGCGAACGTACCACAATCAAGACCGTGCGTTGAACCATCACATGGTGCTTGAGCTGATGCCACACCACTTGTATAGTTTCGTGCTCTATAGATATCTGAATAATAGATAGAAGACACGAAAGCTCCATTTAATAGCTGAGATAACTCCGTCTCAAAACCATCACCACCAGTTACTTCTAAGAAGTTCAGATTCCATTCAGGGTTATCATTGTAGATCGTTCCGTTATCTTGAGAACCACCAATAGCCTCTCCATCCGGACCATAGTCAATTCCGTAGAACTGAGTCACGTTATAACCTTTATTAGCTACACTGAAGATAGTCAAAGAAGTATCTAAACTCTTTTGAACTCCTCCATCATTTCCAACAAATAGTTTACCGTCTGCAGACCAGGTTAGTCTGTGGTTATCCGCATGCACATATTTAGGTAAGAACGGACTTAAGTACCAGAAAGAAATTTGTTCGAACTGTCCAGCAACTGGGTTTGAGTCAGGTGTTCTTCTCCATCGGTAAAGGTCAATTCCACCAAAAACCATTGAGTTTGGATCTCCCGGAACAAAAGTACAAACCAAGTTGTAGTTTCCTTGAGGTGATCTACCTCCAGAATTTAAAGGGTTAAACTCTTGATGATCTGGAATACTAGGGTTGTCTTGCCAGTAAGGAGCAATTTCAGACCAAGTAACACCATTGTCATCAGAGAAATAAGCTCCACCCCAGTTTCCACTTCTAGACATTACAATTGCCATGTTATAGTTTCCAGAACTGTTCTTTTCGAAAGAAATAGCTCCTTCCAAACGGTTCATTCCAGAACCGATGCTTGTGTTTTCAGTAAAGTTGGCTCCAAAGTCGTTAGAAACATACACTCTGTTTGAAGTCAAATAAAGAATGTGTTGTCCGTCAGGAGAAACTTTGATATCTCTACCAGCACTTCCAGGAGTGCTAATACCGTTTGAACCACTGTAAACAGTTTCTACAGGAGAACCGGTACTTGCGTTTTCAATTTTCGTTAAATATTTTCCTGAACCAGCAGTATAATAGATCACATCACTTTGCGATCGATCAGCAAAAATCTTATTTACACAATCTCCGTTTGAAGTTGTGATTTGTGTCCAAGTGGTTCCTCCATCTGCAGAGTAATAAACACCTTCACAAGTTTGACATCCATCTGAGAAATCACTAAATCCAGCAGCTACATAAACTGTGCTGTTCGAAGTAATTGCAACGGATGAAATACAGGTTACAGGTACTTGATCATCGTATGACTGAACACGCTCCCAGTTGTTTCCTTGATCGGTTGAAACGAAAAGTCCTCCAGAGACAGAACCAGCATACACGAGGTTGTCGTTACCTGGGTCAATTGCAATGGCTCTAGTTCTACCACCAATGTTATCCGGTCCAACTTCGCTAAACGTTAAGTCATTTTTTGACTGAGGGATAGCGAGCGCCTGCTTCTTCGCATTGATGTAATCACTTTGTTCTACCTTACCGGTGTGAATGTTAGCGTGTAACAATTCCCACATGGCTCTGGCTTCATTCCATGAATTGGGTTTAACAGGTTTTTCATAGCTAGCCATTTCATAATTGGCTTTATCTCCAACACGATCTGCCTTCGATAGAAAAACCCCTACTGCGATAGCCGCGATAGCGGTTGTACCTAAAATAAGTCTAGATTTATTCATATGGTATATCTTTAATAATCTTCGAAATTTGGTCTTAAACAGCCCGAAATTACTAATTATAATCTTTTTTCGAAATGTTTTTTTAGTAAAAATTTAATATAATTTAACAAAAGGTCAGTTTGACTTAGGCTACGGTCATGACCTTTTTTAAAACATATGCTTTTCAGCATGATAAGATGATCTTACCAACGGACCGCTTTCTACGTAGCGAAATCCTTTTTGCAGTCCTATTTCCTTGAATTCGGCAAATACCTCTGGTGTAATAAACTCTGCTACAGGAAGGTGCTTAGGTGTGGGTTGAAGGTATTGACCAAGGGTAAGAATATCGACATTCACACTGCGCAAATCATCCATGGTTTCAATTACTTCTTCGTAAGTCTCTCCCAGTCCAAGCATAACGCCAGACTTTGTTCTCATACCTCCTTTCTTGAGACGAAGGAGTGCTTCAAGACTTCGGTCATACTTCGCTTGTATTCTCACGTCTTTCGTTAATCGTCTCACCGTTTCAAGGTTGTGCGAAACAATTTCAGGAGCTACATCAATGATGCGCTGAAGATTATCCCATTTGCCACCAAAATCTGGAATCAATGTTTCCATTGTAGTACCCGGAGACTGCCTTCTGATCGCACGGACGGTTGCGGCCCAAATCTCTGACCCGCCATCTGGCAAATCATCTCGATCTACAGAAGTAATCACAGCGTGCTTGACTTGCATGAGCTTAACGCTTTGAGCAACTCTGGCGGGTTCAAAAATATCAGCGGCAAGTGGTTTACCTGTCTCTACGGCACAGAATCCACAAGAACGTGTACAGATATTTCCCAAAATCATGAAGGTAGCGGTACCTGCTCCCCAACATTCGCCCATGTTCGGACAACTACCACTTTCGCAGATGGTGTGCAGTTCATGCTCATCCACCAACCCTCTGACTTTTTTGTAGTTCTCGCCAGTAGGTAGTTTGACTTTAAGCCATTTTGGCTTTTTTATTTTGGTGGGTGTACTTAGTTCACTCATGATTTACCTCCTCAATTCTTGGCAAAATTACATTAAAAAAATCGCTGTCCAATTAATACGTTGATGTAAAGAGTAGGGTAGAGAAACTTATTGTCAGCAAATGCCATAATGGGCAACCTTTTTGGGTAAACATCAATTGCAAACCCAGTTTCGATGGCTTTGATATATTCTCGATTGTCGTTGTACTCAAACTCAATTCCAAACTTCACAAATCCACCTGGGTTGATGGTCGTTTCTGCCAGCCCTAACAGTCCTCTTGATTTCCCATAAATATTGTTCAAGTGGTGTTCTTCGGGATTATACGCTTCTTGCTTTGGTGTTGATAAAGTCCCATCGGGTAAGATATTAACTACATCTAGGTAAATGGGCTTAAGAAAGGCAAGCGATAATCCGCCAGTAACATGCCAGCTGATGTTTACTCCTTTCTCTCTCAATTTTTCATACTTGAGGAATTTCTTACCGTACCCCAAGCGTGTAATCAACACTCCATTTAGCTTTCCAAAAACATAGTCCTTAGAGTTTTCATCCACATAACTCCGGATTTTAACTTCTTTGGGATGTTTCATCGTTACCACATCCAGGGAGAGTAACCGTTTTTGCTTATAGGTAATGAATTTTGCATAGGTCAATGTACCTCCAATTCCAGAAGTGTGCAGGTTGAAGCCACCATAAACTTCTTTCTTGTATCCAACTTGATTTTGATTTTTTGCAGGCAATTGCGCTTCTCCTGAAAAAGAGAAGAGAAGAACAAAAACTGATATGAGTGCAATCGTCTTCAAAAGTTGAAACAAATATATATTCAAAAATACAAAAAAAGACCGTTAAAAACTAACGGTCTTTTAAGTAAGTTATTTTGATACGAGTTACATTCTTCCACTCATCACTTCTCTCAGTTCTGACTCGTTGTTAATATCTTGATCTAATAAATCTTCTTTTTCAATGCTTGATCCGTATGCTGGACAGTGTCCTCCACCGCCACCTCCTTGGAAAAGACGACAAGAACCTAATGTTGCGCTCATAGCAACAACGCAAATGATAATGCTTAATTTTTTCATACCGTTGTAGTTAAAAAGTTAAGGAAGTTAAACGTTAGACTCTTCTAGATCAAATACAGACTCTACTTCTGTATTGTCTGTTTCCTGACTAGAGTAAGCCGGACAACTTGAGTGACGAGTACATGAACTACCTAATAATGCGAAAAACCCTAGAGCGATAACAAATTTTGAAAACTTCATACTTCCTTGCGATTGAGATTTATTAAAATAACTTTATACTTTCCTTTCCTTACGAGTCAAATTTAAAACATTTTTTCAGATGACAAAGAAATAAATCCACTTTGTTATACACACAAGATGTTGAAACTATGTTTTTTAATGACGAAACTCCTGATGACAATAATTAATGTCCTACATTCGTTAATCAAATAACGCTCAAAATGAGATTAGGTTTCATTCTCATACTAGTTTTTTTACACAGTGTTTTTTTTAGTCATCTATTCGGTCAGGTAAAAATTGTCGGACTTGAAGAAGTGTCAAAGAAGGAATACAAGTTGCCTGAAATCAAATATAAGTCGGTAAAGAAAGAGGCAGAGCAGTTGTATTTTGATCTTCTGGGGTTGGGATACTTAGCCTGTTCTGTGGACAGCATTACTCGAATCGATTCACTAAAACAAGCAACGGTTTACTTCTACCTTGGAAAAAAATATGCGCTTTCTGGATTTACTTTGGATAGTTTGTCAGAGCTCGCCCTAATAGAGTCTGGGAAAAATGGGCTTTTTCTGAGTAAAAAAAGGCTTTCTCTGGGTAATTATCAGAAAATTGTAGAGACGGTTATTTCCTTCTATGAAAATAGAGGCTACCCATTTGTTTCGGTTAGTCTGCGCGATGCCAATTGGAGTGAAGAAGTACTGACAGGCACGCTTGAGACTTCGTTAAACGGTAGGGTGAAAATTGGTGAGATCAACTTAAAAGGTGATTTGATCATTGATAAGGAAATTCTGAGCATGATTACTGGTGTACAAGAAGGAACCGTCTATGCTCAAGGCGATCTGGATAGAATGGATAGTTACCTGAAAAGTTATTCATTTATACAACTCGTCAAGCCGAGTGAGTATGAATTTGTGAATGACGAGTGCAACGTTTTTCTGTACCTTAATAAGCGAAATGCTAACTTTTTTAATGCCATTTTGGGGGTGCTGCCCAATGATAATGGAAAGATAAACATTACCGGAGACGCCAAAATCAAGTTGGTAAATGCGTTGAATAGGGGAGAGCAGTTTATCATCAACTGGAGGAAGTTGCTTCCGCTCACGCAGAACCTGAACCTAGAGGCAAGCGTGCCTTATATCTTTAAAATGCCGATTGGAGTGGGAGGAACCTTTGATTTATATAAAAAAGATACCTCTTACCTGGATGTTATTTCAAAGGTTGAGGTAAAGTATAAGTTAGGGCAAAACCTTTCGTTTTCTGGTTTTTTTAGAAACAGAAACTCGAGTTTGCTTTCTACAGAAAAGTATCAGTTTGTGACTACATTGCCTGAATTCGCGGATATTCGAAACAATGAATATGGATTAGCTGTTCAGTGGCAAAACTTAGACTTCTTGTACAATCCTTCCAGAGGATGGATGACACAGCTAGAAGGGTCGGTTGGGGACAAGAAAATCAGACAAAACAGCGCCCTTAATGAAGAGCTTTATGAAGGAATTGAACTACGATCTACACAGTTTTATCTTAAAGGAGAAGTAGATCGATTCTTTCAACTTTACAAAAAAAATGTGCTTCATGTGGGTGTTGCTGGGGGATGGGTTTTAAATGATAACCTATTTTTGAATGAGTTGTTTCGATTGGGTGGACTCAATACACTGAGAGGTTTTGATGAAGAGAGTTTGTTTGCCTCTGGCTTTGTAATGGGAACACTAGAGTACCGCTTTTTATTGGAAGAGTTCTCCAACCTTTTTGTTTTTGGACAAGCGATGTATTACGAACAATCCATGAAAGATACGTATCAAAAAGATATTCCTTACAGCTTTGGCGCGGGTATTAATTTTCAAACCAAGCCAGGTATTTTTAGTGTAAGTTATTCTTTGGGAAGTCAACAAGGTAATCCCGTTTTATTTCGAGCTGCTAAGATTCATTTCGGTTTTGTTAATTATTTTTAGACCATGAAATCTGGTCTTCGTCTCATCGTCTTTTTTATTCTTGTCTTTAGTTGTGGTTATAATTACGGACAGCTAAATCAAGGGAAGCAAGAAGTCGTTTCGGATCTCGTTTACGACTACTTGTCGATTCAATATCCTGATGTGGAGCTTGACAGCTTCTTGTACGTGGGAGTGCAACGACAGATGCTCTATTTTGTGGTAAAGGGTAATGTGAAGAGAGTTTACCCTGTGAGCACGAGTAAATATGGAGCTGGAGAACTATCTGGATCCAACTGTACACCTGTAGGAATGCATCGTGTTGGAAAAAAGTACGGAGAAAATGTTCCAAAAGGAGGCGTGTTGGTCGGACGAAAATTTACGGGAGCGATTGCTGAAATTGAGCATGATCCTGTACCCACAGGAAGAGATGAGATTACGTCACGTGTGATTACGATTGAAGGATTGGAAGAAGGTTTAAACAAAGGCGGAAACTTAGATTCTTATAGTCGTAAAATATACATTCACGGCACTGCAGAGGAAGGCTTAATCGGTCAGCCAGCTTCGCACGGTTGCATCCGGATGCGAAATGAGGACGTAATCGAATTGTTCACCTTAGTAGATAAGGGGTTGCCGATTATTATTTTGGATAACTGATTCAATCTCCATGATAGTAAAACCCTTTGAATTCCATTTCGTCAACATTATAGGGAGTCACTTTTACCCAACCAACTAGTCCAAGTTCAGTTCTAACCAGTACGAACACTTCAGAATGATCATCATAATCAGGCTCTACTAGGAGTAGTTCAACATTATAATCTGCGGGAAGCGAGGCTACCTTTTCTTTGAGGTCTTTGGACTGATAGAGTGTAACTGCCTTTTGTGTTACAGTATTCAACCCGATATAATAAAAAGGTTGTTTGACTTCTTTGATTTTTCCGTTGCTTAGATGGTATTTTCTTTTCTTCTCAAAGAAGTCATTGGCTGTGCCAACTACATAAAAGAAGCCATTCGATGACAGGTAGAGTTTCGAACCAGAAACGCCTGCAATAAACTCCCCTCGGCTAGAATAAAATAAGAACTCTGGATCGTCACTAAGACCCTCTGTAAAAACTACTCTAATATTTTCCTCACCGTTTGTATAAGTTCCTAACAAGAAAGACGCTGGACCTCCTACATTATGAATCTTATCACCTGTTGGTAAGTCACTACATTTAGTCACGTTAGGAGCAAAGTAGTCTGGATAAAACCTTATCTGAGCATAAGAACATTCCAAAAACTCCATGTTTGGAAATGGCTCGGTTGAAACCATATTCTGGCTGTAGCCTTTATAAATGAAAGCTACAACCAGAAAAATATGAAAGAACTTCATCACTTAAAATACCTAAAGTCTTGTTGGTCTTTAAGATTAGTAACCATCGCGTAAATCAATCGAATTACGTTCTCAATGTCTTCTTTAGAGCAAGTTTCCACAGTGGTATGCATATAGCGAAGCGGCATTGAGATGAGCATAGAAGCTACGCCAGCATTACTATAAGCAAAAGCATCTGTATCTGTTCCTGTGCTTCTTGATGCTGCTAACCGCTGAAAAGGAATTTCCTCTCGCTGAGCCAGGTCAATCGCAAACTTCAAAAGATTGTTTTGAACGGCTGGTCCATAACTCAAAACGGGACCTTTTCCAATCGACAAATCTCCCTGGTCGATCTTTTTGATCATAGGTGTATTGGTGTCGTGACAAACATCAGTAACGATGGCTACATCTGGCTGAATTCGTTCTGCAATCATTTGAGCTCCTCGCAGACCGATCTCTTCTTGCACTGCGTTAACAATATAAAGTCCGAACGGCAGCTTAGCCTTGTTTTCTTTTAGTTTTCTAGCCACCTCAGCAATAACGAAACCACCCATTCTATTGTCAAGCGCTCTTCCAACGTAGTTCTTTTTGTTTAAGATCATGAACTCATCCTCATAGGTGACCACACACCCCACATGAATTCCAAGTTTTTCGACTTCTTCTTTTGAACTTGCTCCACAATCCAAAAAGATATTGTCCAATTTGGGTGGTTGCTCTTTTCCACCTCCACGGGTGTGAATCGCTGGCCAACCAAAAACAGCCTTTACCATTCCTTTATCGGTGTGGATATTGACACGTTTGGATGGTGCAATTTGATGATCACTTCCACCATTTCTTCTTAAATAAATAAAGCCATCGTTGGTAATGTAGTGCACAAAATAACTGATCTCATCAGCATGTGCCTCAATTACTACTTTATATTTCGCATCTGGATTAATCACCCCAACAGTCGTTCCGTACGTGTCTACGAAATAATCATCTATGTAGGGTTTGATGTAGTCTAGCCAAAGTTTTTGTCCTTCCCACTCAAAACCAGTTGGTGAAGCGTTGTTTAAGTATTTTTCAAGAAACTTTTCAGATTTTGCCGTAATCACAGCAGGTTTCTTCTTTGCTTTCGTTGTTTTCTTTGCCATGTTTTTTGTTGTTTATTGAATTGCACAAGATAAATATTCATCACGAATATCACATCATCAAATCGGCTAATTCCATCCACCGCATCGTTTTTTCATCTAGCTCGGCCACAAGTTCGGTGAGTTCCTGTGAGATCTTTTCAATCTCATCGTAGGCGAGAGATGAATCGTTGAGTTGGTCACTTAACGCTGCTTTTTTCTCTTCTAGTTTGGGAATCAATTCATCAAGTTGCTCAAATTCATATTTGTCTTTATAGCTAATCTTTCTTGTACTAGCTTTTTTCTCAGGGACTGATTTTATCTCAGCGGTAGCAGCTTTTGCATTACTTTCTTGTTCCTTTTTGAACTCCCGGTAATCCCCATAGTTTCCAATCACATCGCTCACCGTGCCGTCACCGTTTAGCACAAACAAATGATCTACTAGCTTATCCATAAAATACCTGTCATGGGAAACTACGATCAAACAGCCGTCAAAGTTGACCAAATAGTCTTCCAATACCTGAAGCGTAAAAATGTCGAGGTCGTTCGTTGGTTCATCCAAAATCAGGAAGTTCGGATTTTTTATTAAGATCGTCAGCAGATAGAGTCGTTTTCGTTCACCACCACTTAGTTGAGAAGCATACAAATAATGTGTGTTTGATGGAAACAGAAATTTCTCCAGTAACTGCGTTGCGGTTAATTTTTTCCCTCCCGCAATTGGAATGTAGTCCGCAATATCTCGAATGACTTCAATAACGCGTTTGTCATCCTTAAGTTGGAGACCTTTTTGATGATAATAGCCAAAAACAATCGTTTCACCAGTTACAATCTTTCCGGCATCGGGTTGAAGTTGCTCGGTAATCAAATTCAGAAAAGTGGATTTACCCGATCCATTTGCTCCCACGAGTCCAATTCGTTCTTTTCGCTTAAAGATGTAGCTAAACTGATCTAGTATTTTCTTCTCACCAAACGACTTGGATACTTTATGGAGTTCAAGAATTTTACTTCCTAACCGTTCCATTTTAACTTGAATATCAAGCTGTTTCTCGTCAATTTTCTGATGCGCTACCTTTTTAGTTTCGTAGAAGGCATCTACTCGAGCTTTGGCTTTTGTGCCCCGGGCTTTGGGTTGCTTTCGCATCCAGTCCAACTCTTTTCTGAATAGGTTTTTTGCCTTGTCGATAACCGCCTGTTGATTCGTGTACCTTTCTTCTCGCTTGTCCAAATAATATGAGTAATTCCCTTTATATCGAAACAAAGTGCCTTGATCTAACTCAAAAATTTCATCACAAACACGCTCTAAAAAATAGCGGTCATGCGTTACCATAAATAGTGTAATGCTTGGCAAAGACAAGTAACCTTCTAACCATTCAATCATGTCCAGATCGAGGTGGTTAGTAGGCTCATCCAAAATCAAAATATTAGGTTCTTCAATGAGTACTTTTGCCAATGCCAGCCTTCTCTTTTGTCCTCCAGAAAGGTTGCCAACCAATTGATTGAACTGAGATAGCTGAAGTTTAGATAAAATTTCTCTAACCCTGTTTTCGGTTCCCCAAGCATCAGCTTCACTGATTTTTTCATAAAGGTCTTTTAGCTTTTCTGAGTTGGGATTGTCTTCTAATTCCTTTTCGTAGTCTTTAATCAGACGCAGGGCTTTGTTTTCGGATTGAAAAACTGTGTCAATCACTGTCGTTTTTGGATCAAAATTTTCTTCTTGTGCGAGATATCCGATTCGTAGCTCTTTTCTAAAAACTATGGAGCCCTCATCTGGAATATCGTTTCCCAGCAAGCAGTTTAATAGACTCGTTTTGCCACTTCCATTTCTAGCGACTAACGCAATTTTTTGTCCTTGGTCAATCCCAAATGAGATTTCATTGAACAAGACTTTCTCAGCATAGGTTTTGCTTATTTTTTCTACAGATAAATAGTTCATTAACTGTTTTGCTTTGTTAAGTTATAAATGGCGATGCACTCCATCGCTTCTTTAACGTCATGAACGCGTAAGATATTCGCTCCATTTTGCAGGGCAATCATATGTGCAGCCGTTGTAGCATTGAGCGCATTGCTACTGTCCAGTTGAAGTGGTTTGTATAACATTGATTTTCGAGATAAACCTACCAGCATCGGTAGTTCTAAAAAATCAAAGTGTCTCAGGTTAGCGAGTAGTTTGTAATTGTGTTCAATTGTTTTTGCAAAACCAAATCCCAAATCAATGATGATGTCTTTTACTCCGTTGGCTTGCAGGTAATTCACTTTTTCGGAGAAGTACTTACCCACTTCGATCAATAAATTGTCATAGTGGATGTCATGCTGCATATTTTGGGGCGTATTTTTCATGTGCATCATGATATAGGGAACATTTCGACTGATCACCAAATCAAACATCTGCTCATCCAACTGTCCTGCAGAAATATCATTGATGATCATTTCACCACTATCCAAAGCCATTTTCGCTACTTCACTTCTAAAGGTGTCAATAGAAATAATGGCTTCAGGAAAACGTTTGGTCGTTTCTTTGATAATAGGTTCAATGCGTTTGATTTCTTCTGAAGTACTGATGTCAGCAGCTCCGGGGCGTGACGAATAGCCGCCAATATCGATAAAAGTTGCGCCATCTGTCAAGTGTTTTTCCACCTGCCGCAAGGCATGATCTATTCGAACGTATTTACCACCGTCATAAAACGAGTCTGGTGTACAGTTCACGATTCCCATGACCTTTGGTTGGTCCAGCAAAATCAACTTGCCACCACAATTAATCGTTGCTTTTCCGCTTAAAATTGTATCTTTCACGCCTCAAAAATAGGAACAATAAAAGTATGAAGAATACTTCAAAGCAATACGATGAGGTGATCGAAAGATGTACCGATATTTTTTCAAAAAAGACAAAAGACTATGGAACGGCATGGAGGATTTTGAGAGTCAGCTCGTTAACGGATCAAATCTTTATTAAAGCCAACCGAATTAGAACCATTCAGGAAACTGGTGTGAATAAAGTGGGGGAGGACATTGATGACGAATTTATCGGAATTATTAACTATTGTATCATGGCGCTGATTCAACTGGAGTTGTCAAGTGATAAGCGAATGGAACTCCCCGTTGACGAAACAGTAAAGCTCTATGAAAAGTATGGAAATGAAGCAAAATCCCTCATGGAGAAGAAAAACCATGATTATGGAGAAGCTTGGCGAGACATGCGTGTTTCATCGTTGACAGACCTCATTCTGATGAAATTACTGCGCGTGAAGCAAATTGAAGATAATCAAGGCAAAACATTGATTTCAGAAGGTATTGATGCCAATTACTACGACATGATCAATTATGCTGTCTTTGCGATGATCTTGATGAATGAAGGTGTAAAAGCTTAATAGTTTGTTAAATCTGTGCAGCTATTTTCTGCAATGGCTATTTTTGATTTCAAAGTTGAATTATGGAAAGCAATAGCAAAAAATATATCATTTGGGCGATAAGAATCTTATCCGCTGCGTTGTTTATTTTATCTGCGGTTGGAAAGTTGTCTCAGGAGTCGGTATTCGATAAACCCGCTATGGCTATCTCTACTTTTGAAAAGGAGTTTGTCGTAAAAGGTTTTGGGATTGACATGGTGGTTGCGCAATACCTATCGAGACTTCTAATTGCGGTTGAGTTCTCCATTGCGATATTGTTGTTATTGCCATTTTATGTGAAGAAGGTAGTAATTCCTGGAACGATTTTGCTACTTGGTGGTTTTTCGATCCACCTAGCCATTCAGGCAATTGGAGGGGATACGAGTAACTGTGGTTGTTTTGGGAGTCTGATAGAAATGACCCCGCTGGAATCGTTGGTCAAAAACTTAGTCTCGATTGCACTATTAGTCTTACTGATTACTAAATTTAAAAAAGATTGGGAAGACAAATCGAATATTTTCCCTGTTTTGGGTGTTGGAGTTGTCTTGGTAGCGGCCATGTTTATTGCTGTTCCAATGAAGGATATCAAGGGAGGTTCGGCTGGTTCAAAGCAAATAGACGAACAGCATTATGAGTCCGGTTATGCCAATTATTTCGAAGATGTAGATGACGGTGCGAAATTACTTTGCTTCTTCTCTCCAACTTGTGAGCACTGTCAGGAAACAGGAAAAAAGATCAAGGAGTTGATCGAAGAGCATCCCGACCTGAATCTAGAGGTTAGGGTGATTTTTATGGATGAGGCAGGTGATGGATCAGCAGCGGATATTAAAACTTATTTTGATTTTGTTGGAACCGAATTCGAATACAAGGTCGAGACGATTGAGAAATATGTTCCTTTGTTTTGGGGTGAGTATGATTTTCCTGGTGTGATGTACTTGTACAATGGACAGCAAAAAGCATTCTTCTATGGGACAGAAGATAATGAGTTTGATGGTGATGAACTGATACAGGTAATCCAGTCAAGTGGATCTTCTTACGAATCAGGTTATGCCAATTACTTCGAAGATATCGATGAGGGAGAGAAGCTACTATGTTTTTTTTCACCCACGTGCGAGCATTGTCAGGAAACAGGTAAGAAGATTGCCGAGATGCTCAATGAACACCCTGATCTCATGCCAGAGATGCGAATCATCTTTATGGATGAAGCAGGAGATGGTTCTGCAGCTGACATTAAGAATTATTTCGATTTCGTTGGGGCAGAATACGATTACAAAGTAGAGTCCATTGAGAATTTTGTTCCGCTCTTCTGGGGCGAGTATGATTTTCCTGGTGTGATGTACCTGAATAATGGTCAGCAAGAGCTTTTCTTTTATGGAACGGAAGGCAATGAGTTTGATGGAGATAAATTGCTGAACGTGTTAGAGCAAAATTAAGATTCTCAGGTAGTTAATATTTTTACAAAACTATCGCAAAAACAAGCGCTTAGAAAGTCCATTTTTTATTCCTAAATTTGAGCGATTAAAAAGCAGGTTTGGGAACTTATATCCTTAAGAAAATAGGTTATGGAATTGTCATCCTTTTAGGGGTAGTGACGGGAGTGTTCTTTTTGCAAAATGCCACAGGCGGGAACCCCGCACTTTTGGCTGGTGGACAGAATGCTACGGACGAAATCATCAAAAACATTGAAAAGGATCTCGGGCTAGATTTACCACTTTATCAACGCTACTTTTTATACCTCAACGATTTATCGCCCATTTCTTTTCATTCGGAAGACCCAGAGAGCAGAACCTTTATGGATACCGCTAAGTATGATGGGGTTTCGTTGATGGATGTAGGTGAGTCTACTCTGTATTTTAAGTACCCCTACCTCGGTAAGTCCTACAAAGACAAGTCTTTTGTATCGGATATCATCTTGAGTAAGTTAGACGATACTATTGTTTTAGCATTAGCTGCAGTACTCATTGCATTCGTTCTGGGGGTAGTTTTCGGAATTTTGTCGGCTCTCAACAAAGGCTCTTTTGTGGATAATTCGAGTTTTATTATAGCCGTAGCGGGGATGTCTGCGCCCTCTTTTTTAACAGGAGCTATCATCTCCTTTGTCTTTGGAGAATTGTGGTCAGAAACCATGGATATACCGTTGCTACCTGCATTTGCCGTCATTTTTGCACTTGTAATAGGTGTTATTTTACTCATAGCTCAAAATCAGAAGAAAGCTCAGGAAGACAAAGAAAGAATCTCATTGTCAAAGGTGATCGGTTGGGCTTTCAAAGGGCTAGTTATTGGAATGAGCGTCTGGTTTATTTATATAATCGGGTACTCAATTTTTGGTTTTGAGGCGCTGTCATGGCTAGGAGCTGCGGTGGAGGGTCCAGGTACTGGATTGAATGTAACCGGGCATCTTTATACCGTAAACGACTATACGGGAGAAGAGTTTCTCACACTAGAAAACTTGATTTTACCCGCCATTACGCTAGGAATAAGACCGCTAGCATTGGTAACTCAGTTGATGAGAAGCAGTATGTTGGATGTGATGAACGAGGATTATATTCGTACCGCCCGTGCTAAGGGACTTTCAGAAATGAGTGTGGTGCTTAAGCACGGGTTGAAAAATGCCTTGAACCCAGTGGTTACAGCATTGTCTGGTTCGTTTGCTTCTTTATTGGCTGGAGCTGTGTTTGTTGAACGAGTATTTAGTTGGGATGGCATTGGTAATGTTTTGCTGTCTGCTATCCAAAACGGTAATATGCCTTTAATTTTGGGGATAACCATTGTGATCAGTACCTTCTTCGTAATCATAAATTTGGTCGTAGATATTGTTTATGGATTGTTGGATCCGAGAATCAGACTTAAATAGAAAATAAAATGGCTAGAAACATTGTAGCAGGAAATTGGAAGATGAACATGTTGGCGAACGAAGCCAAAGCCTTGTTTGCAGACATCGATTCTCGACAGAAAGAAGTAAACTGTGAACTCATTATTTGTCCTCCGGCACTTTATGTTCAAGGACTCCTTGATGCTGACCGATCGGTGAAGGTAGGGGCGCAGAACGTGTCGAGATATGAACAAGGAGCGTATACTGGAGAGTGGTCAGCGGCTATGCTTAAAAGCATTTCTGCCGATTATTGCATCGTTGGACATTCTGAGCGAAGAGATTTGTTTGACGAGTCAGATGAAGATGTGAATCTTAAAGTTAAACGGTTACTTTCCAATGACATTAAACCGATTATTTGTTGCGGAGAAGCCTTAGATCAAAGAGAAATTGGGATAGAGAAAGAGGTCGTTAAAGATCAGATACTAAAGGCGCTGGAGGGTGTTGATGTTGAGCAGATGGATGCCATTGTTGTAGCTTATGAACCCGTTTGGGCTATTGGAACTGGCGTTACGGCTTCAGCCCATCAGGCACAAGAAATGCACGCGTTTATCAGAAGTGTCCTCATGGAAGTTTGTGGAGAAATGGCCAACGAAATACCATTGCTTTATGGAGGGTCCTGCAAACCTAGTAATGCCAAGGAACTTTTTGCCTGCAAAGATATCGATGGAGGATTGATTGGTGGAGCTTCATTAGACGCTGAATCTTTCCTAGCTATCGCAAAATCATTTTAATCAATGGACTACATCAAAGTTGAGTTTGTGCTCGAGCCCCTGTTACCCGCTAGAGAGATTTTATATGCTGATCTCGATATTCTGAATTTTGAGACCATTCAAGATACGCCAAAAGGGGCAGCTGCGTTCATGTTAGAAAAAGATTTCACAGAGACCATCCTCGAAAACTTAATGGTAAAAGATATTCCTAATCAGAAAGTTGAAATTAACATTACTTCGATAAAGCAAGAAAACTGGAATGAAAAATGGGAAAGCCAATTTCAGCCGATTCGAATTAATGAAGATTGTCAGATAAGAGCTCCGTTTCACGAAACAAGCGAAGTGAAATTCGATCTTGTCATCTCCCCCAAAATGTCTTTTGGTACGGGTCATCATGAAACAACTTTCTTGATGGCAAATACTTTGTTTGAACACGATCTAAACGGAAAGTGCGTCTTAGATATGGGGTGCGGAACTGGGGTATTGGCAATTCTCGCTAAAAAGTTAGGAGCGGGTGATACAGAGGGAATTGATATCGAGGATTGGGCTTTTGAGAATAGTATTGAGAATGCCGAGCTCAACGATGTCAATGGAATTTCTTTTTTCTGTGGAGATGTTGATTTGTTATCAGGTAAGCGCTTTGATATGATTTTGGCAAACATCAATCGCAACATTTTACTCGATCACATGGAGCAGTATGCGACTTGTCTTGAGAGTTCGGGAAACTTGTTGCTCAGCGGGTTCTACACAACTGATATTGAGGTTATTGTAGGTGCTGGAGCAAAAAATGGATTGAAATTTGTACATTCGAGTGAGAAAAATGGCTGGGCTATGGTTCAGTTAACCAAATAATTACATTATGCTAAAAAGACTTTTGTTACTTCCTTTTTTGTTGACTTTCATTTCGTCAATCTCATTTGCTCAGGGAATGTTTAGTACAGACTCTACCAAGTTTTTGAAAGACATCACCAATTACCTTGGTCAAGTAAATAAACAAGACGCGAAGGAGTTTCAGAAAGAGTTTGAGTTGATTTGGTTTGGAGGTGTTTATACACCAGCAGAACGAGCCATGATTTACAGTACAACAAATCAAATTGCATTGAAGAAACTTAAGATTTATCCAGACTTCAAAGAATATTTGATTTCGGTAAAAAGTGCAAAGGAAAGTGGAATGTCTGCCAGTGAATTCGAAGAGTGGCACGCTACTGTAGAGAAGGCGCTGAACGAAAAAAATAAGAAACGTTTTACATCTTATATCAATACGTGTGCGTTACTGCTGTCGGAGAATATCATCTTCCAATCCTCCAGTACTACGTGGCAATCGAGCAATAACAACTACAAATTTACCTACGATAAAGAACCTGTTATCCGCTTTGACGAAATGGAACTAAAGTGCTACGCAAAAAATGATAGCAGCGTTTTATTTAAAACATCAGGAGTTTATTATCCCAACAACTCTAGATGGGAGGGAGAAGGAGGTACACTTACTTGGAGAAGAGCCGACTTGGAAGAGGATAAATTTTACGCTGAGATAGGTAGCTATCATATCAGTATGAAGAGT
>CAYLYX010000024.1:0-34052 GCA_964387945.1 uncultured Flavobacteriales bacterium
GCTTTTTTGTGACAATTTGTTTTTACTTTTGTGACAAATCGTTTTTGCGTTTATACATCGCAATTGCAAATCTTTTGTATTGTGGTTTTTCGCTTACCCTCGCAGTTTGGCATATCAAAACGATTACCTTTCTAGGTTGGGCTTATGTTTTAGTGGAAGTGATGATTGTGTCGCTTCTGGCGATGATAGAATGGAAGGTTGCAAAGAAGAAATAGAGGGGAGTTTGGAAGATGTTATTGATTCGTCAAACGTAAGTCGATACTTCCTCTGGCTTTTTGATAATCCAACTTCACGGTCCAAATCCCGGAAACACCATAGATGTCTTCGTCAAACACGGTAAAACCTGAAAGCTTTCGATTAAAAACGATATTATCCTGATCGTCTGTGATGGTAATGGCAATTAATCCATCATCCACGGGTCCGCTGACTAGAATGTGATTCGTGTCATCCGAACAGATGTACTCATGGTATTCTACTTGTGTGGTATTGTTGAGTCCGGCTTTGACGATTCTAAAGTCATTCACCTCCTCGTTAGTGAAATTTTCGGAATTCATCGAAAGATCCATACAAGAGGTCATTAACACAGCTCCTGCTATGAAAAAGAAAAGTGACCATTTGGGCAAAAAAGTACGTTTCATCATCTTCGTGTTTTAGCTTCATTAAACGTGTTGCATAAAACGTACCAAAGTGATGAAATACCCTCAGATTCAGCATTGATAGGGATTTAAAACAGAAAATCCTCCCGCGCTAACTAAAAACTAACGTGGAAGGATTTCAGGATTTACTTGTATTCATTAACTATGAATCTCTTTTGTCTAGCAATTGGGTCATGTCTACCATCTGTATGAAAGCAGCACGATAGCCATCACGATCTTCCCCTTTGGCATTTCGAGCCATATTCATCACCATTTCGTACGAGCTTTTTCCTTTGTAGTCAGAGTCTCTTAAGATCATCCCATAAGCGGCTACTGCAGCAGAGAATTGAACATCCTTACTTGCTTGATTCCATGCCGTTTTGGTTGCTTTTACAGGAAGTTCTAGCTTGGTCGATTGATCTTCTTTTGGAAGCTTGTATCGAACTTTTACGGTCAACAATTCATTGCTGTGAGAAGTTGTACTTTCCTCATGCTCGGTTTGATATTTTAACGGATCAATATCCGCATTCGTTTCCGAAGAGCCAGCGGGTACAATTTCGTAGATAGCCGTTACGCAGTGGCCTGCACCGAGCTCTCCGGCATCTTTCTTATCGTCATTAAAGTCTTCTGCATTCAACACACGGTTTTCATAACCAATCAAGCGGTACTCCTTCACATGAGTCGGATTAAACTCTAATTGGAATTTCACATCCTTAGCTACCGTGATCAACGTTCCTCCCATTTCGTTTACCAGCGTCTTTTTGGCCTCCAGAATGTTGTCAATGTAAGCGTAGTTACCGTTTCCGTGATCTGCTAATTTTTCCATTTTAGAATCTTTTAAATTCCCTGAACCAAACCCAAGTACGGTCAAAAAGATGCCATCGTTTCTTTTGGACTCAATCAATTCTACCATTTCACCATCGCTTGAGGCCCCAATGTTAAAATCACCGTCAGTAGCAAGAATCACACGGTTGTTACCGTTGTCGATAAAGTTTTCTTTGGCAAGTTTATACGCTAACTTGATACCAGCTCCTCCAGCCGTTGAACCGCCAGCCTGTAAATTTTCAAGCGCAGCTAAAATCTGTTCCTTGTCTTTTCCAGAAGTCGGTTCGAGTACAACACCCGCTGCTCCGGCATAAACCACAATGGATACTTTGTCGTTCGGACGCATTTCGTTAACCAATAAGGCAAGTCCTTTTTTCAATAAGGGAAGTTTGTCAGGATTATTCATGCTTCCCGAAACATCAAGCAAAAACACCAGGTTGTTATTAGGAGCTTCCTCCATGTCGATTTCCTTCGATTTCATTCCGATGTGCAGTAATTCATGATCTGCATTCCAGGGACAGGTCGTGTAGGTAGTTGTTACCTTTAGTGGAGTATTGCCATAAGGAGTCTCGTAATCGTAAGAGAAGTAGTTGATCATTTCTTCAATTCTCACCGCATCAGCAGGAGGAAGTTGCCCATCGTTGATGAAGCGTCTCACGTTGCTGTATGAAGCCCTGTCTACATCAATACTCAAAGTAGAAAGCGGCTCTTTCTTTACCGATTTGTAACTGTTGGATTCAATGTGATCGTATGATTCCGTGTTGAAGTTGGGGTTGTACATCATCGGACTATTGTAACTACCACCTGCATTGGCAGATTCGTTCAGACTTTTATAAGCAACCACTTTTTTAGTTGGAACATGTTCTTGAACATAAACCTCATCCAATACATCAGCTTCGGTTTCCAATTCAATGATTTCTGGATTCATAGCAATAAGCAACTCGACCGTTTTCTTTGAACCAAAATCAATGGTCTCTTTATGCGTTTCATACCCTAAGTACGAGACCTCCAGGGTTACTTTTGCTTCGGTAATACGTTCCAGCTTAAACTCACCACTTTTATACGTTTGAGAAGATTTAATTTCATTGCCCTGCGTGTCTTTAACGACCAATCGGGCTTTTTCAATTCCTTGTTGGTTTTCATCAACTACCTTTCCGGTAATTGAATACTGGGCAAGCAAGACAACTGAAGTCAGTAGTAAGAGTAGGGTGGACGATAGCTTTTTCATAGTGTATAATTTAGTTTGTTCTTTGTATCAATATACCTCACTGTACACATGTGTATCAGAAAGGTTCAAAATCACAACGCAGAAGTAAGATAATCAACGAAGACGTGTTGAGGAAATAATGGGCAAAACTTTCAGCTTTTGTGTATCTTGCTCCTAATGAAGAAAAACAACATTTTTAGAACGTTTTGCGAACAACTTCCAGAAGACCTTTATGTGATTGATCGATCCAAGAAGAAGTCTGGTTATGTGCCGATCGACCTTTCTGTGGGGAATGAAGACTTAAGAAAGATCGATGTAACTTCTGCGATTGTCATGGAAGAGTACATCACTCAACACATTCAAATGGCAGGAGGAGAAGTAGCCTATGGCGGCTATATGGAAGTTAGAAACCTGTATCAACGTAGTAGCCATTTCAAGAATCCCGATACACCATTGGCAGAGCGCAACATCCATTTAGGAGTAGACATTTGGGCAGCTGCAGGTACAGACGTGTTGGCTGTGTTGGAAGGCGAGGTACACAGTTTCGCCAATAATGTTTATCACGGTGATTATGGTCCCACGATTATTCTTAAGCATACGTTTGATGATCTTACGTTTTACACACTCTACGGACATTTGTCCATTCTATCCATTCCCGAGTTAGAAATGGGGCAGCATTTTGACCGAGGAGAAAAAATAGGGCAGTTGGGAGATCCCATGGTTAATGGTGATTATGCACCACACCTCCATTTTCAGGTGATATTGGACATCGGAGACTATTTCGGAGACTTTCCTGGCGTGTGCAGCAAAGAAGATGTAGATTATTACATGGACACCTGTCCAGATCCCAATTTATTGTTGAAACTATAGTTTTTTTTGGCTGTGCCCCAGCCGCTACTTCTTAGGTCAGGGTCGGGTCGTCCGCTCTATCTTTTGTAAACAAAAGGATGCCGCTACCACCCCTCACAGGGTTGGAGTTAGTCATCAACACAGGTGTTTGTACGTGTTGATAATATCGATTGGAGGTTGTAGATTTGGAGGGTTAATTTCAAGTTGTAATTTACAACTTGAACAGTCTTGTCTGAGATGTTTGTAATGCTCAAGAGAGGTGAATTATCCATTTTTCAGAGTATTTTGCGATATTCATGCCATGCTGTTTACGAAAAGAAAGATGAATAGAATACTGTACATTTCACAAGCTAATTCACCAGTAGCGCTGCCGTTTGATCGAGTGAAGCAATTCGTTGTTATTACTGCTATAGAAACGGATCAAAAGTTTGGAGAACTAATTGATCAAGGGTTTCAACTATTTGTAATTAAGAAGAATGCTGATGGCGAAGAGGAAAACCAAAGGGCGACAGTAGACGGACGATCAGGTGAATCAGAGTCCTCTGTTGAAGTATATATCCCCCTTAATATGGATGGCGTGGTAAGCGCCTCAATTGAAGCTAGACTTTATGAAGGTCAAGATCTTCAGTCACCTATTAAATTGTACTATCAGCGAATAAATAAGCTTCCAATGGAAATTCCTGATGCTGGATTTTCTGCTCACTTAGGAGATTTACGAAACCATAAGATATTATTTAGCGGTAAGTTTGGACAAGGTAAGTCGACCTTTCTTGATTACTATTTCAATGCGAGAAAAGATCAATACAATGTATTCAGATTGTTTCCAGTAAATTATAGTGTAGCTAGCAATGAAGATGTATTTAGGTATATTAAGTGTGAGTTGATTTTTCAATTGTTAGAGAGAAATGTGGTTTTGGATTTGAGTACTAAAGAGCATTCATCTGCTCTCATAGATTTTGCCAAAAAAAATATTCATAGCATTATTTCTCCTCTATTATTGCTTGCACCCAAAGTGGGTAGAAGTTTGTATAAGATGTATGAAAAATATGAGGAGTTAACCAAAGAGTATATGGTTTATTATGAGAGTTTGCAAGCTGATAGTAAGCTGTTGGCCGAGGGGTATTTAGATAACTTTTTTCAAGAAGAAGGAGGTGTTTTTGAAGATGATTTTTATACAAAATTGATTAGGCATCAATTGCAAAAACTTAAAACTGAAGATGAAAGTAAAGAAAATATACTAGTAATTGATGATTTAGATAGAATGGATCCGGACCATATTTTTAGGATATTAAACGTCTTTTCTGCCCATTACGATCAATTCCACATATATGGAGACGATCACGGGAATAAATTTGGATTTGATCGTATAATTTTGGTTTGCGATTATGAGAATGTTAGAAATATCTACGAATATAGGTATGGTAAGAAAGTTGATTTTACAGGGTACATAAATAAGTATTATAGCACAGAGAAATTTGACTTTAATAACAAGATCGTTGTCAAGGGTATTC
Source organism: uncultured Flavobacteriales bacterium (assembly GCA_964387945.1). Lineage (GTDB taxonomy): Bacteria > Bacteroidota > Bacteroidia > Flavobacteriales_D > Parvicellaceae > Parvicella. Next base: position 5,028 of record CAYLYX010000024.1, read on the forward strand.
TAAAAGATATTGACAGATATGGACAAAAAGGTGTTTTAACTAGACCTGATTATCGTTTTTTTAATGATTTAACGATTGCCATGTTCAATGCAGGATGTCTTTCTTTGCGTGACATTATCAATCTTCAGAATATTGGAATGAAATCTGTTTTTTCTGAAGTTCAGAAACTGGGGGATTCATCTGAAACGTGGTTGACTAGTTCAGAATTCATTGCTCCTGTAATCCTGCTTTCAAAAATTGGGTCATTTGAAACTCTTAAGAAAAATCTTCTAGACATACGAGGTAAAGATTTCGAAACGAAAGTCGATTGGACTAATAAGAGTATTTTGCTTCTAGGTTGTTTACCTGGGGGCAAAGAGTCTGTTGTTAAGGTTTTGTACAAAAAACAAATGGATCATTATTTAGAAGCCTCTTTTGTAACTGAATCCGGTTTCATGGAAGTTAGCGGTTCAGTAGTTTGGGATCGTTCAAATTCTTCTAACAACACTTACAGGCCTAACTATAATTTTGAGGAATTTAAAGAGCTATTTATTTTGTTGATTGAAAAACTACACTTCAAAACTACAAACAACTGATATGCTGAAATCGATTGCTATGTATTACTCAAATGTCTTAAGTTAATCCACCTCATATTCAATCACCCATCGTACTTTGTCTTCACCCTGGTAGTACTCATAGGTTTCGTAAACGGGTAAACCCTTTTTGTCTTTGAACTTCGTAACCACCTCTTTGTGGTCGCTGGCCGTATTGCCATATTCCTCAATCGTCATGCCTACCTGATCCTTATATTTTACTTTAACGTAACTGTAAGTATCATCATCCAACGCTTTCAGTCCTAATTTGGTTAGCAATGGTCTCCCATCTTCATCGTACTCATAAATGGTGTAATCCTTCTTTCCATTCTCCCAAACGGTGATCAATGTGTCAACCAATGGGTTTGCGTAACTATAATAGTTGGTGTACGTGCAACCAAACAGGCATTTCTGCTCAATCATACGCTGCTGATCGTCATAAACCGTTTCATAAACCATGCTCGTATCTTCATTATCCAAGATGTAATAACGATGATTCAATGTGTCGTGGATGTAGCCAAATGACTGCATGGCTGTCGTATTCTCCCAACCGTTAACATAATTGTCTGACTCCTTTATTTTGAAGGTAAAATGAACGGTAGGATCTGCCTCAGGCTCTTCATAAGACAGTGAAAGCCACTCCTTTTTTATTTCTTCGCCATTTTCGTTGAGCACTAATGTCCGGTTGTAGACCTTGCAATCAATTACCGAATCACCATGTTCGTATTGAGTAATGTATCCTTTGAGCGTAGTTTGCGAAATACCAGCCCAGGTGACCAATAATCCACAGGCTAAAAGTATGTGCTTCAGGAGTTTCATCGAAATGTCAAATATAGAAATTAAATTAAAGTGCTGTTCAAATTCAAATGCTGTGCCATAAATTCCCGCATCAAACCATTATCTTTGCAGCCATGAAAAACGTCATTATTTGCGTGTTGCTAATCGGTTTGGTTAGCTGCGGATTGGATACTCGAAACCATTACTTCAACCTCGAAGATTTCACAGAAGGAAAGGTATATTGCTTTACTGCTGAGGAAGATAGTTCGTATCGTGTTTATTTGGAAATGCACAGCGATCTCAATAAAAACCAACTCACTACGTTGACCTATCAGAACAGTGGAGAATTGCGATCTAAGTTTGTAGAGGTTTACACAGATGCTGGAACAGAGCTTGTTGAATTTATGCTTTTCAATGACAACACTTCCTACGAATATGAAGTCGTTGATAACGAAGTGATCCGTTGGAGCGTTACAGACGAACCGTTTAGCTATACGGTGATCTCACCAGATGGAACAGAAATGAAGAACACTCGAAACTACTTTGCGCGTGCCCATATGGATATCATGGGTAAGAAATATGAAGTGCTAGGTTTCAAAGATGTCTATACTTTTAATGCTTCCGCACTTTCCATCACATTTACTCAAAAGAATTATTATGCCGAAGGTTTAGGATTGGTAGGGATGGAGATCGAAGAAGGAGATCAGGTGTATCACCTTAAATTAGAAGAAATCTTGTCGATAGAGGCGTGGGAAAAACGATTCTAATAACACATTGATCCTGTGAACTTAAGTTCTTGGACTGAAACTGTCTGATCTTTTTGAGTAGCCCTGATGAAGTTAAATCGATAGGATTATTTAGTTTTACGGTGATGTTTGCCCCATCCAAATTTGTCATATCAGTATTCTTGCTCTGCCTGTGGGTAGGTAACAACACCTTTGCGCAGTTGATTTCCAACCATAAGGTGGTTTACTATTCTGCCAAGACATACGAAGGACATAATCAAACCTGGCAAGCAGCTCAAACCGGCAATGGGGTTATGTATTTTGCCAATGGTGATGGGTTGTTGATGTTTGATGGTGTAGATTGGGGCTTAGTGAATACCGCCAAACAAACTAACATGCTTTCCGTTGGAATAGACGATAATGAGCGGATCTATTACGGAGCAATTGGTGAAGTGGGGTATTTCGAAAAAAACAGGCTAGGGGAGTTGTACCCAGTTCAAATTGTCAACGAAGAGTACGAAAAGACGCTTTCAACAGAGTTTTATTGGGGAGTACACCTCTTTGGTGATCAGGCTATTTTTCGATCTGAGCACCTATGGGTGGTGTATGAAAATGGTGAATCAACAGTTTATCCTTCCGATGAGCTCATGATTAAGAGCAGTTATCAATTGGAGGATTACCTCTGGATACAGGATAATAACAATGCTGTTTATAAGGTGCACCACGATTCGTTAGCCTATTTATCAGACCAACTCAAGGTAAATATACTGAGCGATAGTCTGAAAGGTTTTTCCCTACAAGGACTTGAACGTTACGATGAAGACGAAATTATGATCACGGGTCCAGGGATTAATCTCATGGTCTACAACGAAAGCACCAATAGCTTAGAGAAATTTGATTCGCAGTTGGACGATATCGAAACCACAGGGTTTTACGTGAATGACCTTGAAGTTTTTCCAGATAAAAGCATAGGGGTGAGTACAACTACACATGGAGTGTTCATTCTCAATCAGTTCGGTAACATCGTGTCGGTTTATAATGAAGATAGCGGATTGAGTTCCAATGCTGTTAGGAATATGTTTTACGATAGAGAAGGTTTACTTTGGTTGACCTCTGATGTAGGCGTTTATAAGGTGCTGTTTAATAAGAATTACTCCTTACTATCGGAACAATACAGGGATGTTTCGGGCATTTCTAACGCCATCATTGAGTACAACGGACAGCTGGTAGTTGCTACGAATGAAAATGTCTTTTATATAAAGAATGATCAAGGGTACCTCAAAACTGTGCCTGTAGAAGGCTTCAATGGTCAGTCCTTTGATTTGTTGGAGGTAGATGGAGAGTTGTTTTGCGCTACCACCAGTGGGTTATATAGGCTGGATGGCCAAGAGTATAAACTGATCTTTGGAAAATATACGAGAGCGCTGCTCAGTCTATCTGGCACTTACCTTATTGTAGGGGGTAGAAAAGAGCTCTACTTGTGGAAAAAAGAAAATGGCGTTTGGGAATTAAAAAAGACGCAGGAATTTCCAGATGAATTTTTACACCTTGAAAAAGATCCCTCCGAAGAAAATGTCATTTGGGGTGGTTTTTATTCAGCAGGAATCACACGTATTAAGATAGACACCGTACAGCATACCATTGTATATCGTCATTTTGATGAGGAAACAACAGGTTTGGCAGGTTATGTATTGCCGTTTTCCATTCAAGACAGAATGATTTTTGCTCCCAAGATTGATCAGGTTTGGTCGTATGACGAAAAACAAAGCGATTTTGTTGAGGATGCATTTACGAAAGGGTTGTTTGATCAGGAGTTTAGTAGTTGGCTGATTAAAGAAGATATATACGGCAACCTGTTTTATGAAGCTTCTGGTCCCGTGTTCTTTTGTCGAAAAACAGAAGATGGTTACGATGTAGACAGCACCTCATTGGGTAATTTGAATGTGGGCTATATCAACGATATCTTTTGTTCAGAAACCGGAGAGACCTGGTTAGTGGCTGAAGAAAACATTGTACGTTTTAACCCACATATTAAAGCTTCTTCTGATGCTGAAGTGTCTGTTTTGTTGAAACGAATCCTTCTGAACGGAGACTCTTTGCTGTACGATGGTTTGATGGCATCAGATGACTCGATTCTAATGACTGAATTGGTTTTCGATTATGACTTCAATAACATTTCTTTTGACTTTGTAAGTGCTTTTCATTCGGATGAGGAACCCTTGTTGTACAGCTATCAGTTAAAAGGCAATGATGCTCAGTTCTCATCCTGGACTAACGACCAGAAAGCAATTTATACCAACTTGCCAGAAGGATCTTATACGTTTCTGGTGAAATCAAAAAATGCTGCTGGCGTTGAAAGTGATGTGACGAAGTTTTCGTTTACCATCCTGCCACCTTGGTATCGTACCTGGTATGCTTATGGCACTTTCCTGCTTCTGTTAATTGTTCTCATTTTCGTGATTGTGAAGTTGAATTCGCTTCGATTGAGAAAGGCAAACGATAACCTCAAGCGGCTCGTGGACGAAAAGACCGAAGAGATTTCTGCCAATCTTAAAGAAATATCGGTTCAAAGAGATCAGTTGGAAGAGCGAAATAAAGATATTATTGATTCGATCAACTACGCGCAACGCCTGCAGAATGCTATTCTCCCTTCTCAGGAAGTGATTGATAGTGAATTTGCAAAAAACTTTGTGATTTACCTTCCAAAAGATATTGTTGCTGGTGATTTCTACTGGCTTCACGCAGGCAGGGAAAGAACGTTTATCGCAGCCGCAGACTGCACCGGCCATGGTGTTCCTGGTGCGTTGGTGTCAGTAGTTTGTAATGATGCACTCAATCAGGCAGCCAATGAATTCAAGTTGGATCAACCTGACTTGATCTTAAACAAAGTAAATGATTTGGTTAAGAATCGGTTCAGTTCCTCTGAAGGAAGTGAAGAAAGTATGAAAGTGAGGGATGGGATGGATATTGCGTTGTCTCACATTAACATACAAAAAAGAGAATTGACGTTTTCAGGAGCAAATAACTCACTTTGGGTGCTCACCAAACATGATTATGGTGATTCTGCGAAATTGATTGGGTCTGTGGATGATTACGCCATGTTTGAACTAAAAGCAGATCGACAACCAATCGGTTCCAGCTATTTACAAAAAACATTCTCGCGAACGAGCATTCAGTTAGCAGAAGAGGATCGCATTTACATGTTTACCGATGGTATCATCGATCAGTTTGGCGGTGAAGCATTTGGAAAGATCAAGAAATTTAAACGTAAGAATCTCATGCACTTGCTCTTTGAGACTAGAAATATGCCAATGGATGTTCAGCATCAAGCGATCGAAGCAGCCTTTCACAAGTGGAAAGGAAACGAGGAGCAACTGGATGATGTTACCCTTATCGGAATAGAATTATAAATTCAGCAGGTCAGTTTAGTAAACCTCGGATGATATCCAGCGAACTCACCATGCCGTGTACTTTACCATCGTCCATCACCACAATATGGTGAATTTGTTCATCTACCATGATTTTGCCTAAATCTTTTGCACGCGCACTTAAAGCGCATACATGAACTTTACGGGTCATAACATTTCGTACTAAAAGATCTTCGTTGTGAATAGCAGACAGATCAGAAGATGTGATAATTCCTTCGATTCCTCCTTCTTCCGTCAGTACAGGAGCAGAACTGATTTGGTGCCTTTTAAACAATTCTTTGACGTGTGATAGCTTAACGTTTCCTTTAGTAATCACAACAGGTTTTGACATGATGTCTTTTGATTGCATGGTGGTGTATTTAAGTTGCATTAAAGATGCAGTTTATTCAATCCCTGTGTAATGATGTCGATCACTTTTTGAGATGATCTCTATCCGATTTTGGACTCAATCAACGTATTGAGAATTGTTGTTGCTAGCCAATCAAGTGGACGATGTGCCAAGTTTTTTTGTTCCTTTTTTCATTTTTTGGCATTGTAATCAATACAACACCTCATTCGCGAAGAGAGTTTTGGTTTATTTACCTAAATTTAAGTTCCATGAAAAATAATGTAATCATCCCTATTCTAATTGCGGTGCTATTTACTGCATGTAATGCCCCAGAACAACCTGCCGAAAACGAAGCTGAATCACCAGTTCATGAAGAAGCGTTGCCTCAACTAACTTCAGGTATTCAACCTCCAGCACTAGGAATTAATGTGCCAATGATGAAGAAGCAGCTCACGGCAGAAACGGGAGGAAGCTTTGTCTATTCCTCCGGTTCCATTGTTACTTTTCCAGAGAACGCTGTACTGCATGCAGACGGAAGTCCAGTTTCTGGTGCATTTGATGTGGAGTATCGTGAATTTCATGATCCCATTGATATTTACTTCTCTGGAATCCCGATGGCATATGACTCCATGGAGACAACCTATCATTTTGTTTCTGCTGGGATGTGTGAACTTAAGGCGTATCAAAATGGAGAAGAGTTGATCGTTAACCCGTCTGCTAACCCTTCGGTAGACATGGTTTCAAAAGACGCTGACCCCGCGCATAACCTTTATTATTATGATGAAGAACAAGAGAAGTGGATGCCCAAAGGTAAGCCTGAGATCAAGGATTTTGAAGACGTAGAAGAGAAGTCTTTGGTAAAAGAGGAACTCCCTTTGAAACCTCAAAAAATCGATCCCAAGAAATACAGCTTTTACATTAGCGTAGAAGAATTGGGTAGCGAGTTTGCTGGATTTGATGATATGTATTTTCAGATTGCAGATGAGGAAAAAAACTACGATCCTGCCGATGCTGGAATTCAATGGTATAGTGTGGATGTTCAGAAATCACCAAAAATGAAAGGGAAGTACTTGGTGACTTTTTCTAATGCGAGCCAAACCAGAACGTATATCACCGATCCTGTTTTTAGTGACGAAGAGTATGAGAAAGCCATTGCGAATTACAATAAGGTGTTGGGGGAGAAAGAGGCTCAAAAGAAAGCAATGGAGGCAGAAAAGGCGAAATGGGATGCTTGGCAGGCAGAGATCATCGCGCAAAATAGGATTATAGATTCCGTCAATCAAATTATCGCCTTGCAGAACGAAGCGTTAGAAGGTGCTGATGTCAAGACTTTTAAGGATGTAAAAATTCCGCAAGGGTCGTATACCATTCAGCGTGGATTCTCATTTGATAGTTTTGGGGTGTGGAATTGTGATAACCCGATCTTCAAAGCACAGGATTTTGTAAAGACACAGGTAAACTATGAAGAACCTTTAGAAATTCCTAATTTTTCTGTGATTTATGAGTCATACAATAGCGTTTACAACAATAATATTGGGAGTTTCAGGAATCTTCCTGAATCCAACGAAGTTTTGTTTTTTATTGAAGGTGCTAAGCTGTATTACGGAAAAGTAACCTCTCAGGAAGAGGAAGTAGACCTTACATTGAAGCAAATGGATATTTCCAACATTAGCTTTGCTGAAATCAAGAAGAAGCTTCTGGGGTATTGATGGGGTATAGGTGAAGGCGCAAGATTTCCTTATCTTCGTTGATCAAACACTAACCTCATGAAAAAGTATCTGATTTATTTTCTTTTGGGAGTCCTGTTCCTAAGTAGTTGTTACGTACAGCATCCTCGTTATGTTCCTTTTGAAACGGTGCAGTCGATTGAGTTGGGAATGACGTATGCCGAGGTAGAAGAAGTCATGGCAATGCCGCCCAATGACTTGGCAAGTAAAGATACATTAGGATATACGACTTATGTCTATAAGTACCGCTTGGAAGATGTAAAGCGCATTCCTGTTCTCATGAAAAAGAACAAAGGCGTTCCTGCGGAGGGTGCATTTCGTGACTTAAAACTAACCTTTGATCGGGAGAATGTTTTGGTGGATATCAAAGGTTGCTACGAAGAGCAGCAAAGCGACTACAAAAAAGAAAAAGTAGATGTGAATGGTTTGATTGCGTCCATTACTACGATTATTACGGTAACTATTCCGGCCGTAATGCTATACATCACCAGATAATGGTTAATGCTGGCTCAAGAGCTTCGCCCATTCGCCACCCGAGAGAATCTCGGTAAGCACCAGTTCTTGTATAACCTCTACATTATCCATAATTTCGATTTTTACGCAACCCAAACCTTCTGCATAGTAACTACATTGATCTACCTTGATCAATTCATCAAAGGTGTAGGTGTCTCTGAACTTGAGAGTTGAATACGTTTTGCCCATAACTTCTAAATCAACCTCTTTTTCGAAAACACGATTCTTTTTGATGTTTTGGTAAGCAAAGGCAGTTTCATTGGCCGTCACCTCGTAGTGATAAGGCCCCGTTTCATCCCATTGATAAACAGTGTTGTCTTTTACATTGTAATAATTGTAAGAAGGAGGGTCAGTTTGGTAGTTCATGAAGGCGAAGGTTACTAAAACAGATCCTTCCTCCGTAAATGCTTCTTTGATAAAGGAAAGTTCGTTCAGGTCTTTATCAAAAGCTTTGGTGTAAAGAGCTTGATCATCAGGATAGGAGGTGAGTTCGATGTACTGTTCTCCGTCTCGATTGCCTTCTGCTTGGAAATGATAAACTTTCGTGTCTTCGAACTCATCCAACTGAAAGTAATATGCTTTGAATTCTTCATTCTTACATCCTGCAAATAGTAGGATAGCTGTTAAGACCAGTACGAAATAAGTTAACCTTTTGCTCATCGTAGTATAAAGCTACAATATTATTCCCTGGCTACTTGTAAAACGGTTTTTCTTTCTTAATTTTTTTGCTTTTTAGCAATGGAGCGGTAGACAGCAAGACTATAGTATAAATTGCAGCCATTGAAAAATAGAAAGATCAGAAAAAGAAAGAGGTGTAAAAAGTGCTCGTTGATTTCTTCAGGGTCTTGAATCCCCTTCCTTAACGTGTTGATGGCATAATTTACTTCGTCTATTCCCAAAATAAGTAGAAGAAGGGTTCCAATCAGTGCTAAAGTAAAGAGACCAAGACTGGAACGTTTTACCTTAAATCCGTCTTTGTTTGGGATTTTATCAATTTCTTGAGATAGGCTTTTGTAGGAATAGTAGTTGATCGTAGCATCCCGCGTGATGAGGCAAAATTTTAGCCATCCAAATCCATAGACGAGTAAGATTAATGCAAAGGGAATGAGTAGAAAGTATCCAGCGACACCTTGTGCAAAGGCTAGTGCTCCAGATAGCATGTATAAGTATGCAATCTTGGAGCTGATAAAATAAGTAAGTTTGACCATGTGCTTACTTCATGATTTTTAATCCAATCACGCAGATGTCGTCAATTTGTTCGTAGTCTGCGATCCAATCGTTGAAGACCTTGTTGATCGTTGTCTTTTGCGATTGCATATCCTCATCATAGATGTTAATTAGTGTTCGTTTAAACGTGCTGTACTTGAATTTTTTGCCTTTTTCGCCACCAAACTGGTCAGCATAACCGTCTGTAAACATGTAGATTTTGTCGTTTGGTTGCAGTTGACAACTTGTCATCACAAATGGTTTTCGATGCTCGTATTTACCAACTGGTTGTCGGGTTCCTTTTATTTCGAAGAGTTTTATATCATCCGCTTGCTTATTGGGTTCAAGGGGTTCTCCATTGGCTATGAAGGGTTGTTCTCCTTTTCTTACAATGTACAGAGGATTGTTGGCACCTGCAAATTTCGTTTCGTGAGTCTTCAGATTAATGGCACAGAGTGCCAGATCCATTCCATCTTTTCGTTCTTTAAACGTGCGCTCGACCAGCACTGCCAACTTATCGAGCATTTCATTTGGCATTCGTAGTCCGTATTCATTCATGGTGCGGTGTAGTCCATTGGCTCCAACCATGCTCACAAATGCTCCTGGCACACCATGTCCTGTGCAATCTGCTACAGCGCAGTAAATAGTATCTTCAAACCTTTCCATCCAGTAAAAGTCACCAGACACGATATCTTTTGGACGAAAGTAGACAAAAGAAGATGGGGCATTGCGTTTAATGAAGTCTTTGGTAGGAAGAATAGAGTCTTGAATTCCCTTTGCATAATTGATGCTATCCATCATTTCCTTGTTCTTCTCTTCAATGATCTCCTTTTGTTCAACCACTTCTTTGGTGCGTTCTACTACGATGGTTTCAAGGCGCTCTTTTTCTCTTTCTAGTTTGCGCAAACGCCATTTGAGAATAACCCAAATTACAGTTCCAAAGGCAATAGCACAGATGAGATAGAACCACCATTTTTGCCAATAGGGAGTAGGAATGTAAATGTCTAGAGACACTTCTTTACTCCACACGCCATCTTCATTAACAGCTTTAACTTTAAAGGTGTAATGTCCGGCTGCAAGATTGGCATAAAAAGCAGTTCGGTTTGCCCCAACATAAGTCCAGTCTTCATCAAATCCGATTAGCTGATAGGCATACCTTGTTTTTTCTGGGTCTACATAACTAAATCCTGTGAAATGAATCTTAATGCTATTGTTCGAGTAAGGAACTTCAATACTTTGTATTTCAGATGGATGAAGATCACTATCAACTTTAGAGCCGTTGGCAAAAATCTTAGTAATCAACATTTCAGGAGGATTTCTATTTACTTCAATATTGCTCGGATTCAAACCGGTTACTCCGCCAATCCCGCCAAAGAAAATAATACCATTGGGTGTGATACATGAGGCTCCCGGTGCGTAATTGAGGACTTCAACGCCCTCGTTTTGATCAAAAAGCGAAAAGCTCTCTTCCTTGGGGTTAAACTTTAGCAACCCAAAATTACTGCTCAGCCAGAGGTTACCATCCGGACCTTCTTCTATTGAGTTGATACTGTTTAACGCTTGCTGGTTTTTGATTTTAAAGCTTTCAAAAACATCCGTTTCAGGATTATATTTGTTAAGTCCGTTTTTGGTGCCTATCCACACCGAACCATCGGCAGATTCAATCAAATCATTGACAGCATTACTAGTCAAATCACCGTCTTCGGAGATTTGATGGAATTGATTGGTTGCTAAATCAAATTGCTGCAGACCGTTATTCGTTCCAATCCAAATTAGCTTTTTAGAAGAGTTCGATAAAGCATTGATTTGTTCATTGGTAAGACCACTGTTGATCTCAAGGTATCGCGTAAACGTACTGTCTTTTTCATTAAACTTATTCAATCCGTGAGTTGTCCCAATCCACATAGTGCCATAAATATCTTGTGTAATGGCTCGGACGTTATTATAGGATAGTGTGAATTTATCGTCAAAACCATGCTCGAAGTCAACAATCTTATCTGTTTTAGGATCAAGAATGTAGGCGCCTTGCCGATTGGAACCTACCCATATGTTGCCGTCTTGAGCAATGTAAAGAAACCGAATTTGATTGGCGCCTGTTTCTCCCAGGTCCTCGCGATCCTGACGGTAATAACTCTTGATCGAATCGGTAAAAAGGTCGTAGCGTAGCAAACCATGATACCACGTACCGACCCAAAGGTGTCTATCTGATGCGGCTACTGATCGAACCAATTCATTGGTAGCGGGTATTTTCTCATCGATGATGGGGCGAATGGTGGTAAACTTCTTTTTAATTCCCCCATATCGCATAACGCCACCGCCTTCTGTTCCAATCCAAAGGACATCATTTCTGTCGATGTATAGACTCCAGATGTTATTGTGCAAGAACTTTCTGGGAAATGCCGGGTCGTACTGAAAATTTTTGAGTTCACCTGTTTCTGGGGTTAGGCGGTCCAAACCAGCTTCATAGGTGCCCACCCAAATGTTTCCGTCATTATCTTCGATAACTGGCCATAGAACATTGAACGATACGCGTTTTCCAGCAGGACCATCCCTAGTGAAGTGTGTAAACGTTTCGGTTTCCATGTCAAAATGCTCCAGTCCATTTTTCCAGGTGGTAATCCATAAATTTCCTTTACTATCCTGAATGGTTGGTCCAGCAAGGTTGTCACTTATACTTGTGGAGTCATTGGGGTCGTGTCGATAGTGTTTAAACGTCCTATCGTCATAGCTAAAGCGACTAATCCCGCTTCCCCAGGTGGAGATCCAGATATCACCGTCATCATCCTCAATAAAGTTCCAAACGGTTCCAGCTCCAATTTTATTTGGGTCGTTGATGTCTGGACGAAATTGTTCAAACTTTCCATCCTGATAGACACAAAACCCTTGATCATAGGTTCCAACCCAGAGCCTTTCTTCTGAATCTACCAATAGCGCATAAATTTGATCACTCGACAATCCATCTTTGCTGTCGGGATTACTGTTAAAGCGTTGAACTTTTCCAGAAACCGGATCGAGGAGATTTAGTCCGTGTGACTCAGTTCCTACCCAAATCATTCCGTCTTTGGTCTCAGCAAGACACATGATAGCATTGTCAGACAGGGTAGTAGGATCAGAAGGATCACTGTTGTAAATATCAAAAGAGTAACCATCATAGCGATGAAGTCCGTTTTTTGTTCCAAACCACATATACCCATACTTGTCTTGAAGGATAGAGGTAATGGTGAGGTCTGCCATACCTTCTTCAATGGCGGTAGGAATGAATTGTTCGTCCCACTTTTGCCCGTAGATAGTACTTTTTCCTAGAACAAGGGAAGTAGTTAAAGCAATGAGTAGTATAGTTAGTTTAGTGAAGTACACACATGCAAGATATTAATTTTAAGCGGATTAGGTGTACGTAGATTGACGTATTTTGATTTGCTTGAAGGTTAAAAATACAGTTGTTCTTTGTCACGATTGAGGTTGTTCTGATTGGAACGGTAGTAGGAGAGTGACAAAATTCAGACTTCTTTTTTGTTAGGGCTTTCGATTATGAATAGAAACATTAAATTTGCAACCCGCAACAGAATGTAGATACTTAATAGATAAAAACATCGGGATGTAGCTTAGTCCGGTTAAAGTGCGCGTCTGGGGGGCGCGAGATCGGAGGTTCGAATCCTCTCATCCCGACCAAGAAAGAAAAGCTAGAGATTGCATCTCTGGCTTTTTTGTTTTCAGGATTGAGCAAACATTTGTTTAGCGAAAGGATGAAAACTATAAAAAAGCAAAACAAGAGTAGGGCTTAATAACTTTCAAGATTTTTTTCAATATTCTCTCCCAAGTATTCCAAATAATTGCCCAAAACGATTGTAGGGTAATTCATTTGATCACTCTGCTAAATGTAGCTTGCACTACTTGAAATGACCCATTTTCTTTGTCTCAGAAATCATTAAAAAGATTTTTTTGAACAGACTAATTGAGATATTAAAAGGGGCACTAGTTGCGTCAGCTTTTCTGATGTGGAATGCAGCTTTAGGGCAAGTGCAGACGGTAAGCGGTTATAATTATTATGACATCAACGAAGATGCTTTTTTAGTTGATGCTTCTTGTGCAGGTCTTACAGCAGAAGACGAAGCAGCGTATAATTATTATTTTACCTCTTTGAAACTAGCGGTGCAATTGGATTCAATTTTTAACGTGGGTCAAGATTCGTTAGATCTAATTTCGGGAGGTTATCAATTTAGTAAACGTTCCTACCTTTCTAAAACACTTGGGGGGGAGAATTTTAGAATTGTCTTTTTACGACCGAATGATACGATCGAACGACCGCTTGTTTTGATTACACATGGAGGTAAAACGGGTGGAGCATCACCGATTGTAACCCTACCACTAGGAGTGGTTGATTACGTTCAACGTGGCTATGCTGTTGGTTTCTACCAGTCAGGGAGTTACACTGGAGATCCAGTTGATGCCTTATCGGATGCAGGCTTTACCTCTCCTTGCTTGTATAATTGGTCGCCAGATGATGATCCAGATTGTTTTCAGCAAGCCGTAATGGTAAAAGCACAGTTTGTTAGAGCTGCTCTTTATTATGCTTCGGCAAAAGCATCGACCTTTCATTTAGATACATCGAATTTTTTTGGCATTGGTTTTAGTGGAGGGGGTGTAGGGGTACTTACTGCAATTCTAGCCGATAGCAACAACTTTGCTGATCCACTCTTTGCTGGATTAGGTTCGCTCGATGAGCTTTCAATGTATCCTAACGAAACAACCTCCTTCAAGGCTGTCAAAACGCTTGCTGGTGGTATTATTAATGAAAATCTGTACGCTAATTATAAGATGGGGGATCTGCTTACCTCTGCGGATTCTGCTGTTCAAGTGTTGATGATCCATGGTCAGGATGATTTTGCTGTAAAACCAACTACAAGTCCTTTGATTTGGACAGACCCAAGTGCATCTTTGCCGGGTTCACAAATTGATTGTGCGATGCAATTGAAAGATCGAATGGACAACTTGGAAATCTCAAACAAGGTAGTGATCAACTGTAGTGCGGGTCATGATGTTTTTACCTGGCCTTGTGACATCAATGACGATTACATGGGGAATAACCAGCCTTTTCTAGCAACCTGTTTAGGTTGGTACCTACACCTCAAAAATAATACCGCTAACTACAACTTCTCGAACGTTTGTGCGACTGCTAATTTTACAGAATTCGTGAACATTACTTATGTCCTAAAGCAAATCCATGATTATTCTAGAATTGGTGCTTCTTTTTTTCATCAGAACTTTCCCGATGTTGGACCCAATCATCCGTCAGATGGTTTTCTTGATAGCATTTTTGAGAACAACGAAGTGGTAACCATTAATCCAATTGGTTATCCTCATCCTGTTGATTCCATTGCAAGTGATGGTACTTGGGTGTTCAGCGAAAAATGCCTTCATCAGAATTGTTCTGGACTGTATTTCAATCGTTTTGGAAATGACAATATCAATGGTTTAGGGTACAAGGGAGATTATATTCAAACTACCGATTTCTCCTCATCAACCGACTTTAATCAGGATTTCACGCTGGAAATAAGGTTCAAGTGCGTTGATCAATCGGGACCCGGAGTGCTTTTTTCTCACCTCAATACTTCTTATTTAGGTTTTGAAATCCAGGTGAACTCGAATGGATATCTTCAATTTAAGAAAAACCTAAACGGTCAGGGGGCGATAACTGGAGATGTGGATGTGAGGGATGGAGATTGCCATACGGCTGTACTTACGAGAGGTGGAGACGTTTTCTCATTGTACTTAGATCAGGAACTTCAGGAAACCTCAAAGAATTATCCGTTAACATTTTTACCGGTAAACGAAACTAGAATGGGTAACACCTCCAATGAGCTTGTGTCCTCCCGAGGGTTTAATGGTTTTATTAGAAATGTTCGAATTTGGAATATGGAGATTGGTGTTTTGGATTTCGGACAAAATAATCTGCCAAACGGTGTACCCGGACTTACAGCCAACTGGTGTTTTGATGAGACAATTGGACAACATTCAACCTGCACAAACCAAAGTTACACTTGGACACTAGGTTCGGATCAAGGCACCGCTTCATATGACCCAAGATGGATGGAGGATGATGCGTTATGTGCATGTGATGACGATGAGGAGATAGTTGCTGAAATAGCTTATTCAGACGTACTGATGGCACTGGTTTATCCCAATCCGAATAGCGGAAGCTTTGTCGTTCAACTAAAGAATCCGATTGGGGAGAATGCTGAAATTCAAATCTATTCTTCAACAGGTTCCTTGGTGAAAAAGCTAGGCATTCGTTACAAAAATACCACCGTTCGTATTGATAAACCCGGAGTATACTTTGTTGTTATTCAGAACGAACTGAATAGAGTAGTCAATAAGGTCATCGTAACAAATTAATCTAACATGTATTTTATGAAATCAAAACTATTGTACATTGTCGTGGCACTGTCATTTGCAAGTTGTGCCAATCACCGGTTTACACCTTCTAACTTAAACATGCCTTTCTTTGAGGAGAAGAATGAGTATAAGATCGATTTGTCCTATAGTAATCAATTAGAGCTGCACGGGGCTTACGCCATTACAGATCATTTCAGTACAGCTGCTATGGTAAGCTTCGGAAGTGTTGCTAAAACCGAAAACTATATATTGGATTACGATTCATTAATCGGTTATCTCACAGTTAATTCATCCCGAATTGCCTATCAATTGGGGTTTGGATATCAAACCAACCTTAAACCCAAGTTGGTTTTTGAAAACTATGCTGGTTTTACCTATGGAAATGGTTTTTCAAAAACGGAGAGAACCTATCTTGATGGTACTCCAGACGAATTAACACAGAATAATAACTATAATCCGTATTTGCAGTTTTACACTCAGCCTGCTATCGGTTATCACGGAGAGCGTGTAAGTTGGGGATTTGGTGTTAAAACGTCTTTTTACTCAACTAGAACACCTGCAATTGGAACACTAATCTACGAACCTATTTCTAAGTTTGGTTTTGGAGGTCCAAGGCTCAAATGTGAACTACAAGCTGGTCTTAGGCTATCCAAATTCATTTCAGGATTGACCTACCGCTACGTTCATTGGGGTATAGGACTTCAATGGAGAATAAAAGGAAACAATGAAGACAAAGGTTCTTTCTAGATTCCCAAAGCATTTTTTAATGCTCTTTTCCCAGAAAGCGAGCATTTAATAATGTCCGAATTGGAGAGCTCAACGCTCCCACGATCAGACTTGTTGACTCTAACGATATAAGCAGAGTTGACAAGGTGAGATTGATGAACCCTAATAAACCCTTTGCTTTCAAGCGATTCTTCAAATGCCTTAAGTGTGCGACTTACGTATTTTTTTTCTCCGTTATTTAGAATTACTTTGGCGTAGTTTCTGTCTGATTCAATTCTAACAATTTCATTCAAGTCAACCAGCTGCACGCCCTCCATATCAGGAAGTTGTATTTTTTCATTCAACACTTCTTTTTTGGCGATATCCTTGCTTGGTTGGTAGACCCTGTTTACAGCACCTTGTACATCTGCAATGGTATAGGGTTTTAGAATATAATCTAAGACTCCTGCTTTGACTCCTCTTATTCCATAGGTCTCGTTGGCCGTAGTTAATACTACTTTTTGGGCAATTTCAGGTCTCTTTTCAACAATAAAGAACCCGTCTCCATCTGAGAGGTTGAGGTCTAGAAAAAGTAGGTCAAACTCAATTTGATTGATTATTTTGAGTCCATCTGCTAAAGTGGCTGCAGTTCCTACAATTTCAGCATTTTCTATAAACAACTCAATTACTTTTCTAAAAGACACCTGAGCATCTTTTTCATCTTCCACATGGATGATTCTAACTTTGTTTAGTGACATATAGTTTAACTTTTGTTCCTACTTCTAACTTTTCAATTGATAGGTACGATTGTCTTTTCCCTTTATCCAAAAGCGACAAGCGCTCTTCAATGTTTTTTAGCGCAATGGAGTTTCCTTTAACATTGGAGGCTCCTATTCCTACGCCATTGTCAGAAATCTCTATTACGTAATAATTCAAACTTTCACTCAACCCCACCTGAATGATGCCCTCGTCCTCATTGCTTTGTTTTATCCCATGCCAAATGGCATTCTCTACAATGGGCTGAAGAATGAAAACGGGAACAATCACTCTAGCTTTATAACGATCCCAGTCTTCAGGTAGTATGAGGTTTAGCTTTTTAGAGACTCTTTTCTGTTCAATAGCTATATAATCAAAGGCCAATGAAAGCTCATCCTCTAACTTGGTGAGATCATTTTCACTTGCTTTGAGCGTTTTTCTTAAATAAGCATCTACACTGCTAATGTAAGATATGCTTTTGCGATGGTCTCCCGCTAGAATTGCTCCCTGGAGGTTGTTGAATATATTCGAAAGAAAATGCGGTTTCATTTGCATCATCAGCATTTTTTGATGATTCTGCGCACGTTCAAACTTTAGATTAATTAACTTGAGGTGTCTTTGGTTTCTTCGATTGAGGTATAGGGCAGTAATGATAACAGCAGACAACAAGACCAAACTCAAAAACCACCAAGTTCTGTAATAAGGTATTGGGTTATTGACATGGATGAAGAGCGTTTTTCCGTATTGATCTCCATTGGCATAGAAGGCTTTTATTCGAATATCATAAACCCCAAATGGTATGCGAGACAACTCAATCTCAGGAAATTGGGTTGTAACCCATGGCTGATCTCCAATAGTGTACGCAAACGATAAATCTCTTGAATTTGGAAACAGTATCGCTTTTAGCTTGATTCGAAGACGAGTTTGAGTTCCAGAGACTGTTATGTGTGAGGGATCAGCAACGGGTTTGCCTTCTAGTTCTACGGAAGCAAGATCAAAAAATGGAGTTTCAATTGTTAATTCCTTGTCGCCAATGTCTGTTGGGAATTGATAGAACCCTTCTTCTGTAAAGACATAAATATCCTTACCAACGTGATCCATTTGGATGAATTTGACATTTTCAAAAGGGAGCTGCTTGGCTACAGCAACAGGATCATCCAGATCTCCGTTTTTGAAGAAGAATAAATCATTTTCGTTGATCATCCACAAATCGTCTTGAACGAATTCATAAATTGTGGCATCTGGATAATCTTTGAAGGTTTTGAGGGTTTCTGTGGTTTTGTTCCAACTCACCAAATCCCCGTTAGCTAGTTTTGCAAGCACCCAAGTCTTGCTGTTTTTGATTTGATCTATACTTATTCCATAAAAGAGCGTATCTATACTTTGGTCTATAAAAGTGTAGCTAAATAGCCCCTCGCTATTACCCCAATAAATGCTTTTCTTATCTGTGGATACTGCATTTACTCTGTCATTTAGCCAACTCGTTATGATGAGTTTCTCGTCTATGATTTCGTACGAAAAGACAGTGTAACCCGTGCCAGCAAAAACCTTGTTATCAATTTGATCAAAGCACTTGTACGTTGGTATATATAACTGATCGGAAGATGCTTCATAGAGTTTTCGCTTTTCAGCTGGTATCAGATCACGATACTCATATACACTAACGGGATCAGAAAGATTTCGATAAAAACAAAAGCCCTCATTCAAGCTGATCCGATAATCCTCTAATTGAAAGGTAAGAGCGGGTCCAAATTCAGTTTTGAATGATTCGTTTGAAGAACATATACCCTTGAAAGAAGAAACAACTTCACGTCTGTGTGTAGTTGAGAGAAGAAACGATGAATCACTAAGGTTAAAAACGCTTTTTACTTTTTCATCTTTAACTAGTGGATGAAAGGCTTGATAACGGATGGGAGAGGGAAGACTCTTAATAAGAATCAGTCCTTTTTCTATGTCTGGAATCCATTGATTTCTGGATTGATCAAACCAAATATCAATGGGTTTACCAAAAAAATCAGCATTTTCGGTCAATACTTTTTTTTCCTCTAGTGTATTCAAGTTAAGCACTGTCGTGAACCCATCCTGATGAGATAGAACGATTTCATCTTTGGAGTAGGGTCTAAAGTCCAGTAATTTTGTTGTAGAAACTTTGGACTCAAAAAGCCTTGCTGTTCCTTCCTGAAGGTCTTTGATGATAAATCGGTAATTATTATATACAGCATATCGCTCAATATTATATTTACCCACATTGATGGCTTCTCTTGTAGTAGCGCTATCACTCCAAAAATGTTGTCCGTTGAAGGTACTGTGTAAAGTAGAGTCGTGAATAATGATCTGGTCATCGGGTGTTATTTCGTAGGTGTAATTGGTGTTTTTAGCCAGAATAAAAACGCTGCCGTTCTGATCTTCAATAATTTCTTTCAGGTAAAAATCAGGGTAATGTTTACCTACCCGATGAATAGCACCATTTTTAATGTAGGTAAAGGGCGTTTCATTGTTTTCGAGCCAAATTCTATCGTGTTGATCTTGCTTAATTCTCCAAATGAATAGGGTAGGTAAACCATCTTTTAATCCGTAGTTTTTAAACTCATATCCATCATACGCTGAAATTCCCTTATCTGTCGTGACCCAAAGTAGTCCATCGGTTCCCTGAAGGCAATCGTAAACCGCATTGCTAGGTAAACCAGATTTTTGATCAAAAATAACAGGATGGTTCTGTCCTACAACACGGAATATAGTAGCAATGAAAATCGCTATGATCGTAAGTGCCCTCATATTAGTAATGCTGGCAAATATAGTCGAATCTTTGTCAAACTGTGTAGTGGCGTAATTCGATGTAACAACTTAAAGCATAACCAATACCTCATTTTCTCCCTGTAAAAGGGTGAAAATAACCATAATAGGTTTTGACCTCTTGAAATGGGTGAATAATGGCAGGCGGTTCAAATAATTGCTCATACCACCCAAATACTGCCTGAAAATATCTACAGGGTAAATCTGCTGCAATACGTATAAATACTTGGTTGTTAAGAGGTTAATTTTGCTCAAAATCACTTAAAGAACCCAAATACAATGAAACTAAAACTCTTAGGAATTCTTATTGCCCCAGTATCCCGAGTAATAACTATAACGATACTTCTGTTTTTAGCTGCTCCTATAAAGGCAGCAGATTATTACTGGGTCGGAGGATCAGGTGATTGGTCTGATCTATCCCACTGGGCTGCTGCTTCTGGAGGAGCAGGGAATGCTTATGTAACTACTCCGCAAAGTACAGACGATGTTTTCTTTGATGCTGCATCTGGATTGTCTTCAGGGAGTACCATTTCTTTCCCTAGTGCTACTACCTCTACGTGTAATAATATAACTTTTAGCACTGGAGTTTCAGGTATTAATATAAATGGAAGCAGCACAGCTCGTTTTGATGTGAACGGATCAGTAACACTAGAACCTGATATGAATTTCAATTGGGAGGGAATCTGGTATTTATATCAAACTACAGATGGTAGTACCAATACTTTTACCACAGCAAATAACTCTTTTAACAACCGATTAATCCGATTTGAACAACCCTCTTCGGGAACGGGAGGGGATTTTCTTGTAAATGATAAATTCATACATAATACAACATCATACGGTAATGCTAAATGTGTAGTGAATTTACAAAATGCTGGAGATAAAGTTATTTTTACAGATACAGCTTACTTTTCAAAGCCAAGTGTATTAGAGGGGTTTGATTTAATCAGCGGAGAGGTAAGTACCATGAGAGGGTTTCAAAGTGGACACCTACAGATTGATGCTTCTGGCACTTTGTTGAATTATGGTGACTGTGTAGGAAGTAGAGTTTCAATCAGCGGAACAGTTGACTTTAATGCTGGCAATAGTTTAATTGGGAATGTTATTAATTTAGAAGGTGTTTCTAATGGAATTACTACAGTAATTGGTTTTAGTGGGTCGGGACATTATTGGTGGAGCGGGAATCACGGACATACGGGTGCAACCGTCAAATTCAAGCATTGCGAAATGACCATACGATCATACTTTGTTTTTGGCAGTAGTAGAGCCTGGGGGAATAATGCTTCCAATACGACTATTGAAGCAGGAGGTTCAACCCTTATTTTCACTACTTCCGCATCGCGTTTCTCTATTTCTAATCATACGTTTAACAACGTTATCATTGAGGGCGGGACTACTTCTAATTTTCAAATTATTGGTGCTGGTTCTACAGGAACGTTGTATCCAACGATTGATACGTTGATCGTGAATCGATCAATGTCTTATTTGAATTATACAGGGACAGGATCTAGTGCCAACTCTCACAACACCTATATGCAAATCACAGGGTTGTTAAAATTCACCGGTGGCAATAATTATGTAGGGAGAATAAACGATTCACGTTATTATCTGGTGGGAGGTGCTACACTTGATATGCAAGGAAGTTGTGTCGCTCCTGTAGGACTTAGTGGTATTACGCATGACCTTACTGGGGTAGGGACGATGACCACCAACAACCTACTTTTTCAGGGAGATTGTATTGCTACTCCTGGAACTTACTCTGCCGGTACAGGAAGTAAAGCCTTAAGTGGTGTTAGCCATACAGGTTGGACTATACCCGCTGCTTCACCAAGGATTCTGGTGTGGACAGGTGCGATTCCATCAGATGTTGCTGATGTCACAACTTATGCCAACTGGTATGTAGATACCAATTGGTGTGATGTAACGAGCAACCCTACGTGGTCCTCAGATCCTAATATTGCACCCGGAAACCCAGGCTATTGTGGAAACGTTTGCCCTCCCACAGAAATTGACTCGGTTATTTTTCCTGATCAATCGTATGTAAGCTGTTTGGAAAGTGTAATGTATTGTGAAGGGATGAACTGGCTGCAAAATGGTAGGATTCATGCTGGAGCATCTCAGGATTTGGAAATTTGGGGAGCCCTACATCTGAGTTCAGAAATGACTAATTCATTTCAAGGAACGATGCGATTTAGAAGTAATCGTCCTTACCGATGTGCGATTACTTCTAATGGAAACGCAATCTACAGTGCTTTGTTCAACTCAGAGAATGGAGCAGGAGAGTGGTTGCTGATGGATGATTTTAATACAACAACAGATGATAGTGAATGCAAAATAGGTTCTGGTTCATCTTCATGGAAAATAACTTCTGGACACCTTTTTAGTGGCACACAAGCTTGCACACCAGGTAATGGTGTGCGCATTGATGCCTTAGGATTTTTTATGGACGGAGGAGAGCTCTCATTGTTTGATAGTGATGTTCATATTTCGCAAGCCGGCACCTATATAACGAATAACTATCACAATGTAAAAGTTGAAGACGTTGCAACAATTCATGGAGGAACTTCTCATATTTATTTGCGGTGTTCAAGAGGAACTTCTTCAAGTACTTTTGGAATAAGAGCAGATCTCGGAGATGATACACTTTATGATGTAACGCTAGAAAATGCTAATTCTAATGGTGCTGGAAACACAACGCATCATTTAATATTAGGAGCAAACAGTGCACTGCATCATTTGAATTTTGACCCCTCGGTAAGACCTTGGATAATATCTGGTGGTACAGCAGCGAATCCAGCTTTTATTCAGAAGATTGATTACAACAGCACGCTATCTTCTAATAGACAATTGATTTTTAGAGCAGAAGGTTCACTACCTAAATTTCCGGCTGTTTCAAATTCTCGAACGATAATGGTTGATACCATATACAATAATGGACAACTAAATTGCGGACTTGACTTAACTGTGAATAATTTCATCGAGATGATTCCAGGATACAGCCACCATATTGGTTCTTCTAGCAATTCATCGGATGGTGATTTTTGTACCCTTACTTTAGCTGGAGCACAGTCAACCACCCATCCCTACCTCAATGCATGTCCTGGAGGAGGGGTCGTGAACTACACCGGAGCAGAAGCCAGTATCAGTGGAGATTGCTTTAGTGGTGGGAACACGATCATAAATAATGGACAATTTGTAATTAATACGCCTAAGCCATTTACTCCAAGTTTTCTCACAATTTCAGATAATCAAATAACTGGACCTGATGTGCCTTATGCTGCACCATCATCTACATTCAGTGGTGTTACTACTGGTTGGGATGGTTCTGGAACAGGAACGCCAAGAAAATTGAGATGGGTGGATGCATCAGGTATTGCCGGTAATACAGGAGACTGGCAAGACGCCAACTATTGGGAGCAAGTCTATCCAACATATGCTGCAGCTCCTCAATGTCCGCCACAGGCGGTTGACACGGTTTTGTTTGATGAGAATTCTTTTTCTGCCAATAATCAAATCGTTGAACTGACAGGTGTAACGTCTATTGCTTCAATGTATTGGAAAAATATTGCTGCTGGTACTGGTTCAAATCCTGTTTTAAAAGGAAATGCCGCACAGACCTTAAATATCTATGCTAACCTGACGTTGGACGCAAATATGACCAACGATCATCTTGGAACCTTCAACTTTATGGCTGTGTCTGGTTCAAATGATTTTTATATCAGAACCAATGGAATACATCTCCCTTTTAGGGCCTTTTTTAATGGAGATGACAACACTTCTTGGCACCTTGAGGATGATTTGGTTATCGATGACAATACAAGAGACGGTGGTATCATTTTGTATCAGGGGCAGCTATATACAGAAGGCAATGATGTAGAGATATCTAGATTTCAATCTATCGGTACAAGTTATCGAAAATTCGACATGACCAATTCAACCATTACACTTACACATTTTAGCGGGCTTTCCTATCCAGACTGGAACATTACCGGTACCATGGTGGATGGAACGGTTAGCGAATTTGATTTAGTAGCAGATGGATCCACTATATACACAACACCCAGTTCTGGAAATACTACATATAGTGGAGTTGATGTTTTTATTTTGGGAGGAAAGCACTACAACCGAATCATAACCGAAGGGTCAAAATTTACTTATGTTGGAGATAATGGATTTTCAAGAGATACCATGAATGAGTTTATAGGTCATCAAAGCAATAGTATTGGTGTTATTTCAGATCACATTATCAGAGCTGACTCCATCTATATCAAGAAAGCTACGTTTCATGTCCCTTATACAATTCAAAGTGAAGGAGGAAGGTACGATTCTGTTTATTTTGAAAGCGATGCGAATATTCAAAGTAACAATAAGTTTTACAACTATGCATCCTTTAAGCCAGGAAGAACCTATTATTTAACCTCAGGAAAGGTGCAGTGGTTTCAGAATCAATCAGAAATTGATCTTAATGGTGGTTCACCCTCTTCGATTATTCAATTTTATGGTGCTACTACAGGTGTTCAGTCTTACATACGAAAAGACAGTGCTGAATTTTGTGCTGATTACGTAAACATCCGAGACGTTTGGGCTATTGGTAATGGAGATGATGCGCTTAACTCGTGCTATGGAGGCACTGTAAACAACTATTGTTCGAATGCTAACGATTGGATTGTATCTAGTTGCGACACAATAACAGACAGAGGAGAGAGTTGTGGTCCGTGGGTAAGAAGTGGGAAAAACAGAGGAAGAGCCGATTTCAATGGAGGAGAGTTTGCCGATTTTCAAGGCGGAAACACCTTTGGCTGGGATGATTCTCCTTACCCAGATGATCCAGAAGTAGATCTAGTTTCTCCAGATAAGTTGGTGTGCTCTAATGAATTGGTGACTGCTTCGTTTGAAGTAATAGGAGATTTACCAATCTATTTTAGCTATGATGTAGACGGAGTGACCATTGACACAGTATTAACTACTCCTGGCTATGGTTTTGGTTCAGAGGATTTAACGGGAGCAGGTACTCCAACTGATCCCTATGTTTGGAACTATCAAACGAATTTCCCTCCATATGCAGACTCTATGGTCATAGCATCCACAGCCATGGAATTTGATCGATGCTACGTGGAAGATGCGGTCGTGAAAGGAGGAGTGATGTTTACCTGGGATTGTTGGGATCCATTGCCTGTAGAATTGATTGGTTTTGACGCCTTTGCAAAAAATGAAGTGTCGTACTTGACGTGGCAAACAGCTAGTGAGATTAATAATAGTCACTTTAACGTTCAACGAAGCGAGGATGGCGAAAACTTTGAGACCATTGGTAGAGTAGAAGGGTATGGGAATTCCACCCAGCTCTTGAATTATCATTTTGTAGATGAAGAACCTTTAGAAACCAACTTTTACAGACTGCAACAGGTCGATTTTAATGGTGACTATGAGTTCAGTGAAGCAAGGCTGGTTAGGTTTTTTGGGGAAGATGAAATTGTTTTGTTTCCCAATCCAGCAAAAGAAGTGCTCAATATTTCTTTAAGCTTTGACAAGGGAATCGTTACGGTATATGACATTACCGGTAGCCTAGTAGTTAGAAGAATACTATCATCTCAAACGGAGACCTTAAACACTTCTGATTTCAATGCAGGTATTTACTTAATAGAGATTACGAATACTACAACACAACAAACCCATTTCAAAAGGGTAGAAGTAGTGAGATAAGTCATTGTTTTGTGTAAACTTGCCCTCTTCATATTTTTGGAGAGGGCTTTTTTGTACTTGGTGAAGGCTTCTTTTGAGCGTTAGACGGTTACGATCCCAGCCTTGTTTAGGAGTAGCATAACTAGCACAGTTACTCCAGTGCTCGTATAAATGGCAACTTGCCAATACACCAGCCCAGATTCCTTCTTAAGGTAGTTGCGTGTTATTCTCCAAAACAGGAAAGTCAATAAACACAACAGTAAAATTGCTATAATCCAAAACATATTTATCGGTATTATCGAAATTAGGTGTCAACAAGTTAAGGAAAATAATCTAAAATGATCTCCTTTACAGCAATCTTATTACAAACTATGATGAACAGCATAACAAGAAATCACTTTAGTATTTCTTCTAGTTGATTGAGACAGACTGTAATACCTTCTTTGAAGCCCATTTCAATCATGGTTTCAATATCTTTAAAACTGTTGTGTTTAGAAGTCATCGTTACGAGTGTTCTTCCGTTAGTTTCTTCGCTAAAAACGTTTTCAAACCTACCTCCTGGAAGTTCTGAATTTGCCGTTCCGTTTTCATCGCAAAACACGTCTGTTCCTGAAAAGCTTTTTTCGATCACAATTGTGTCAAAGTCCTGTTTTCCCCAGTGCAGTTGATCTGTTTCAGCTCCGGTAAGAGAAGAAGGAACGATCATACAGTACAACCAATGTCCGCCTTCGCGAAAATCCATTGATTTAGTTTTTGCACGGCAAGGAGCTGGTCCCCACCATTGATCCAATAGTTCTGCAGTTGTCCAAGCTTTCCAAACTAGTTTGACGTTAGCATCAAATTCACGCTTGATAATTATTGTGTTCGTTTCTTTGTCTACTACAAAGTCAAATAGTAAGTTACTGTTCATTTTTTTTGTTTTTCATTGTTAGTAATACTTCATCAAGTTGGCTGAACTTAGTTTCCCATATTTTACGAAATTGTTCGAGCCATTGATCTACTTCTTTCATTTTATCTACCTCAAGTTGATAGTAGATTTTTCTGCCTTTTTGGTTTTGTGTTACCAATTCACACTCGGTTAGAATCTGTAAGTGCTTGGAAACGGCTTGACGACTGGTTTCGAAGTGTTCTGCAAGCGCATTGGGCGTCATTGCTTGCAGTGTAATGAGCGTCATAATAGCTCGTCTAGTAGGGTCGGCAATCGCTTGAAAAATATCCCGTCTTGTTTTCATTGTGCAATTGTTTGGTTGCAAATATACATGTAATTATTTAGTTGTGTAAAAAATGTTATGAATTTTATTTGAAGAATAGGAGGGAAGTGAAGTTAAAAATGCCTCTAATCTGTTGTCCTAGAAACAGTTTTCTTTATTTTGTATTCAAATCTTAGAACTCTAATGTTCCACAGAGTCAAAGTCTGAGTTGCTGTAATTCTACCGTTTTCACTGGATACAACTAACTTGTCTTTGAATGATTTGACAAACTTCGTCCACAATTGATCTTTTGAATCTCTGAGTAAAAAGTAAAATCCACTATCGCCAATTTTTCGTCCTGAAGAATCTAAAATCAGTTCTCCATTTTCACCCACTTGAGGGCATAAAATGACCGTGGCACTTCCATTTGGTAGAGGAAAAACAGCTTTGATGCAAGTTCTTTTGTTGGGTACAGAGCAGGTTTCATAAACTCCTGAATAAACCACTTGACCTGTCGATTTAAACGTCCTAAGCCAAATTGTTCTTTTGACTTCGTTAGTTGAAGGATCAATTAGTTTAATTACTTCATTTGTTAGATTTGACGGATTTTTCAAGTTTTGAATTGGAACGTTCAGCTGTTCAATTCTGGCACCAAAAATCAACCTCACGAGTCGGCCAAAAACTTTAAACACAGGATTCCACTTTGCTTTTAGTAGGAGATTATAATCAGACGTGTTTTCATAGAAGTCGATCACATTAGGGGATAGCTTATTTAATTCATCTACGGACAATCTCAAATGCTCAATAGAATCAAGTAGCCCTTTGTGCTTTTTCTGCGTATCAACTACCAAATTTTCATCGAGAGCCAATTTTTCGACAAATTTTATCCCGATTCCTTGAGTTCCACCAAATGGACCCAAAAGCCAGATGTATTCAGCTTTGTCAATTTTTTTTTCCAAAAAGAATAACCCATTGTTGAGTAATCCAATCTTGTATGCTTTGATTTCTCTTAGCTATTCCCATTCTTTCTCAAATTCTAAATCTTGGAAATAAAGTTGGATTGACCTTTTCATTTTCCAAACTCCGATAAAGGTTTAAACCTAAGAGTGGTAAACTCAAAATGGAAATCTTTTCTTTCTCTTTCTTTCATTGCATCCGTATGTCTTTTCGGTCTTTCAACATCACTATGACCACGAACCATGTCGGTCATTTCTTTTTCAGACTTCCAAATTGAAAAGGTCGATACAGTGTTAGGAAACTTAACAGAAGCCAACGAAAGAGTTGTTCCCGGATGATCTCTCACCAGTTTTTCAACTGGTCTGCCCCAACGAATGAATCTAGGAACTGCAAGAGGCTTCATCCTTGCTATCGTTACCGCTACTACAGGAGAACTCGGACTTTCTAACTTGTCTTTTTCAGCTGGTATTTTGAATCCACTAAATTCCCCCCATTCTCTGATAAATGATAAGAGAATATGCTCACTTCTAATTTTTTTAAGGTAGAGATACGGTCGATGTTTTGAAGCAGCTGCTACCAGAAGGTTTTTTATGTTGACTTTTCGTAGGCTTCATTGATCCAACCCTTTAATTCCTCATCAATTTCAGATTCTTTTGACAGGCGCACCCTGTGAGTACACATAGTTCCAAAAGGTCCCGAATTTTCTAGTCTATCGGTTGTTGGCTTGTCCTTTAGTTTAAACCCTAAATCTATTCGTGTTTTTGTTGCTGGTTTAATCAAAATAAACTGCTTTTTTCGAATAACACTAACACTTCCTTTTTTGGGTGAAATCGTGATGTCGTTTCCTAAGGATTTAACAAAAGTAATTAGATGGTCATAGATGGGTTTAAGTTCTTCTTTTCCAGCGTACTGCTTTGCTATCAAGTCTTCGGAAGAAAGGTCTTCCTCTTTAGATAAAGACACAATCGTGTTTGCAAATCCATGCGTCACGCCATGTTCTAACTTTAAAAATTTCACGCCTTCAGAATGCTTGGAAAATGACTTTTCTTTCAGTATTGTCTTCCATTCGTCTAGCGATTTGCCTGTCTTTTCACGCATATTATTAATCATTGTTTGTAAAACTGCATCCATGGTTTTGGTTTAATTCGCTGCGCTTTGAGTAGCCTTTTACTAAAATAAGAAAACCGTTTGATTAGGCAAGGTCTTTATTTAGTATTTATTAGCCACCGTATTTCTTCCTCTTACATAGTCTGCTATTGGATTTCAGCAGATTGTG
>CAYLYX010000025.1:0-33425 GCA_964387945.1 uncultured Flavobacteriales bacterium
CTATGTCCATTGCTATTCTAAAAGCTAGACCGTCATCTATATCAGAGTCACACATTTTGACAACATATCCCATTACATACCATCTATTATGGTATCTCCCCAATTCTGATGCGGAAATTGCGCATCTCGATTTAACTTCAATGTCTGATGATAGACTATATATCAGATAAATATTGTCAACTACTACATCACAATAATTAAAGTCGAAAGACCTGTTGTAAACCCATTCAAGATATTTCAATGAAATGTCGTAAAATGAATCTGTGTTTAAAGAGAATAAATGATTTAAAATATCTTGATTTATACTGAAGAAGACACTCTGCTGAATTGTATCACTTTGTTTTAAGTAGAATGTAAAGTTCTCGAAAGTATCGTTGTCCCAACTTAATACATTGTTGAAATTTTCTATCCATTCTTCATCATGTTGACTGGAATCGGAAATGTTGGGCTTAGAAATAAAGCTCAGTAATTTAGCTCTGAGTAATTTGATATCCTTAAACCTCTTGTCTTTGTCTTTCTTTGTACATCTCTCAATTATGTATCCAATTTCACCTTCCGCTGAAAGCTGAGAGTAAGGGATTCTATTCTCATTTGAAAATATATCATGAAGAATAGCTCCAAAAGAATATATATCTGCCTGAGGAGTAATTCTCTTAAACTCTACTGTTTGCTCAGGGGCGCAGTACATAACAGTTCCAAATGCATTATTACTGGTTGTAATAGTTTGTGATAGGATTTCTTTGTCTTGAGAAATCAAACCAAAATCTGCCAATTTCCATGTCCCATTATGCTTCAATACATTTTGTGGCTTCAAATCTCTGTGCACAAGTCCACGACTATGTAAAAACTCTAAGGAATTTAATATATCACCCAGACCTTCAGGATATCGACCTTCATTTTTTGAGTTTTTTATTTCATCCGAAAAAACATCTTCAGCTAATGGCATTAAGAAATATGGCTCAGGACAATTTAAGTCTGAAAATATAATAGGGATAAAGTATTCTGAGGGTAACAAACTCTGAGTTTTAACCTCTCGGATGAATCTTGACTTTAGTTTATCGCAGAGTTCTTTGTTAGAAAGAAATTGATCGGAAGGGGCAAAAGTTTTTCTAGCGTATTTGTGCCCGTCATCACATTCTACCTTATCAATAATTCCAAATCCACCTCTGTTTATGTTTTCAATTACATTCTTAATCTTCATCGATAAAATTTATTTCCATTGAATTGAGCTCTAATATTGACATTGAACCAAATCCATCTTTCTTTTTTAAATAAGTGCCGTTGTCTATTCCTAGTATTTTGCTATTTATCTGAGCCTTAATAGTATCTTTTGACAGTGGTGTATGCCCATGAATAATTCTGCGATTCCCTAACCATTCTTCATTTAAAAGTTCTTGAGGGTTTCTTTCCCAAAGAATAGTTTCTAAATCGTCAAAAGGATTAGCGATTTTCATATTCAAACCCGCATGAACCAAGATAAAATCAAGTATTTCAAAGTAGTATTTGGAATCTTTAATCAAGTCAATGTATCTGTTTGGAATTTTTTTTATTTCACTAGTCAAAAAACTCATTAAAGTTTTATCTCCTCCATTAAGCATCCACTTTGTGTGTTCGGTTTCGCTTTCATATGAATCTAGAAACATCTTTTCATGATTACCTAATACCATTTCAACTTGAAAGTCATGTTCCTTTAACAATAAGACGGTGTCTAAAACACCTTTACTATTTTCACCTCTATCAATTAAGTCACCTAATAGAATCAGTAAATCACTCTTTTTAAGCTGTACGCTTTTAAGAGCCTTTCTAAAGAGACTATTTTGTCCATGTATGTCTGATATTACAAAGATTCTCATCTTTCCATTTTCCTTATTACGCACAACTATTGTATAAACGCAATTTAGTCAAAAAAAGCTTAATAACTCTCTAAAATAAGGAGGCTATTGAAATAAAAAAGATCAACTTGCCTGTTATGGCAATTGTTGATTTTGTACGAATATTGGAAGTTAAGCACAGAATATCTTATAGAAGTGAATTCTGACCGGATTCGAACTTTAAGAATTGATATTTGACAGGAAAATTCAAAAAATAGAGTAGATGCAAAACAAAAATGCCGCAAAACTTTCGTTTCACGGCATTTTATTCTTCAGTCGGGGTGGCAAGATTCGAACTTGCGACCTCCTGCTCCCAAAGCAAATTCTTTCTATATTCAAATGAAACATAACATCCTCAAAACCGTTATGAATAAAGGGGTGTGTTAATAATTGCAATTTCATTTCATTCTATTTCGATCTATTTTAGAATTGAATACGTGCAATTACACGTGCAATTTTTAACCAAAACAGATCATAATGGCTAAAGTTAAACTAAAATTAGATACCCGAAAGAATCGGGAAAAATCGGATGGGACTTATCCGATAGTTATCGCTATTTCCCATAAAGGACAAACCCGTTTTATCAATCTGAAAAAATCCTGCTTAGTAGAAAAATGGAGTGATGTTAGTTTTATCGGTAAATCAGTTCCCAATTCAAATCTGATAAATGCTAAGATAGAGTTGCAACTCTCAAAAGCGAAAACTTATGTATTAAACAACACTCTTGAATTAGAGGAAATGCAAATCGGGGAACTTAAAAGCAATTTGGAAGTGATTGTTTTCTCTTCGGAGAATACTACCCAACGAACAAAAAACAAAATCCTTGCAAAGAAATTAAATTCCAGTTCGTTAACTAAGTACGCTAACGAAAGAATCAAACTCTTAACCCAAAGTAAAGGAAACGGTTATGCGGCTGTTTTCAGATCATCCATAGAACGTTTTCAAAAATACTTTGGTAAGGATGAGATTTTATTTGCAGATGTTGATTTAGCTTTCTTACGTGGGTTTGAAGCATATTGCAAGAGCAGGAACAACAAAAACAGTACGATCAGCATTTATTTACGACCCATTCAAACGCTTTATAAAGAAGCAATCTTGGAAGGAATTATTACAGGTGATTTAAACCCGTTTGAACGATACAAGATTCCCAAAGCAGAAAAGACCAAAAAGAGAGCATTGCGAATTGAAGTAATACGGGATATCAGAAAACTGGAATTAAAACCCCATTCCGCTTTATGGGATGCTAAAAACTACTTCCTGTTCATGTTCAACAACATGGGGATTAATTTCGTTGATATTGCGAAGTTGGAAAAGTGGCAAATTTTGGGAGCGAAGTACGAAAACGGAAAGCTGGTTCAGGGACGATTGAATTATAAGCGGAGTAAGAGCAAAGGAGAGTTTTCGATAAAGCTGACGGACGAATCTTTAGCAATACTGAACAGCTACAACATTTTTGAGAAGGACAAAAACGATAAGGTGTTTCCTATTGGTTATACTGATACGGAAGTTGGTTACAGAACTTACAAGCAAAAACGAAAGCGAATCAATAGAAGAATTCGGGAGATTGGTGCAATGGTTGGACTGGATGAAGATATAACAACGTATTACGCCCGTCACTCATGGGCTACGATTGCTAAAAGAAAAATGCTTCCAATTTCTGTAATATCTGAGGGGTTAGGTCATTCTGATCTAAGAACCACCCAAATCTATTTGGATTCGTTTGATGATGATGTGTTGGATGAAGCGAACGACCAGATAGTTGATTAAGCTATTTGGCTAGTTTACATCATAAGTGAGCATGTTTTTACACTCATTTATGTGAAAACTCCGTTTCAAAACTAATTATTTCAATAAGTGTGTGTTATTAAAGCACACTGTCCAACTTCCAAGGCTTAGGAAAGTAAACCCATCGTTCATCCAAATAACAAAAATAATTAAAACTCAATCCTGCTCGAGAGTCTTCAGATTCTAAAAACTGAACCTTGTAAAAGACCGCATCGTATCGAAAAGCACCTTTGTCAATAAGCTTATTCATTCCTCCTGTAAGTCTATTTCTGTCTAACCCAGTTATTTCTATAACTTTATAAGAGCTGTACTTCGTGTTCAACGGTTGGTATACGCTCTTGCTCTGTGTTAAGTAAAGATTACAATATGCTTTAAAGTAATGTTCGGCATGTTGCTCTCTAAACACTTTAGTGCAGTCCAATAGAGTTGGATGACATTTTTGAAACAGATATCTTATATCTGCATTTTTTTGTAAAAAATCATTGAAAAAGTCATCATTGGGTTTCATAGAGTTTTTGGAACTATTTTGCACAAATTCCAAAAACTCACTTTTGTTCTTATTCCAACGAGACACTTTTTTTTGCACTTCATTTTTATTTGTGAGCTCTTCAAAGAGATCATCTAGAGAAGAAGAGTCATTAATGATAGCTACTTGTTTAACACTGTACAATGTCCCTATGGAGTCGAATGTGACATCTGGAAATATAAAAGGCAAAACTTCAACGGAATCTTGCGCCCATGCAGCTCCCATTTCATTCAAACAGATATCACTTTCTTTATAATTTTTTGAAATGAATAACAGAACGATATGAGATTTTAACAACTTAGCTTTTATGTGATTTCTAAAATCTAACCCTGTTTTGATCCCTAAACCTTCAATTGAAGTACAGAATATGTTGTTTTCATTCATTCCACAACCCAAAATCAAGATTTTTTCGACAAACTGGTCTACTATTGGTTTATCCTTCGATGAGTGACTGATAAATATTTTCATGGTTTATAGTTTGAGTTCTTAGTTCTCAAAATCTGTTAATTTTTTGATGTTTTTTTGTTACAAATCAGAGGTTTATACCACGAGTAAATGTCTTAAAGTTAAATTACTCAGCATCAAATTCTTTACGTAAATTATCAATAACAATCTTGGTAACAGATTCGAGGACCTGATTAAAATAAGAATAAATCTGTCCTTCTTCCTCTAATTTAAACCCTATCGATTCAGTAATATTAGATTTAGTTACACATTCTTCCTCAAATCCGACATTATATAGGTCTGTAAAACAGAGAAATATCTTAATTAAACGATCAGATGTAACAAACCAAAATTTCACTTGATAATTCTTAATAGACTTATATTTTCTTACAAACTCAATAACAATCTGAGAATATGGATATTTTTCTGTCAAATCGAAACTAGTTAATTTTTTTCGTTTTCTAGTGACATATTCAGGTCTGATTCCACGCGCTATTGCAAACATATCAGGCTTTATAAGTTCTTCATATTCCTCGTCTTCATATACCAAATCAAAAAAGTAGTGTTCTTTTTCCTTTCTTAATAGTCTGGCTACCTCTTCAATGCCTTCACTATTGGTAAAATAGCTTGGGAAAGAAAATTTCAAATTATAAAATTCACAAACCTCTCCCCAATCACTAAAACTTTCTACTGTTTCTTTTATTCCGTGCAGAATCTGAAACGTTTCATCAGCTGTCTTAACCTCACGTGATGCCTCAATGATTTTATCCTTTAATGATTTTTCTCGAATAGTTTCCTCTTTCAAGTCTTCTTGGCTTTCTGCACTATTCGTTTCATCATTCTTTGTATATGTACGTATTGATTCTATGACGTTTTCAGTTACTTCACAAAAAACTTCAGTTAAATCTGCTTGAAAAATAAAATGAGGGGTTTGCAAATCATTCTGACGAAATGAATCCGCAATAAAATCAGCAATATCCTTATATCTTATGTCTTTTCCATGGTACTCCTTAATACTACGAACGAAACCATTTGTAAAATCGGACAATTCTCCATTTATATATGAGTTTTGAGTATTTGCAGAAGAATGCATGAAATAACATTTTTTGAAGTTATTTCCTGAATTTTTTATGTAAGTATTAATTTCCTCAGAATCCTTAACATAGGGAATTCCAGATTTACACGCATCTATTGCCTTAATCACAATTTTTGGGTTCAAAGACTTTATTAAGTTATCTATCTCAGAATTTTGAAGACTTGTCGCATTCCTCTTAGATTCTTGAAAGTCTGGCAACAGGTAATGGAATTCCTCATTGCCAAAATCTCCATGTCCCGTAAAGTAGAAGAATAATTCATCAATATCGTCTGATTGGTTTTTTTTAAAAAAGTCAGTCAGTCTTTGTTTATATCCAATACTACTGGTTTCTTCTGAAATAACTTCTATTCTTTCATATTTCTCTGAAGCTTTTAACAGACTTGAAATCGCTTGAACATCATTTTTGCAACTCGGTAATGGACTCAACCCTTTATAGTAATTACTGACTCCAATAATAATAGCTATTCTCATAAGGCTTTAAAAAAAAAACTTTGACAAGAAAAGGATTTTCGATTAGAAAATCAATACGTATTAATACTGTAATGAGACCTATTATTTCTCTAAAAGATTAGAAGCCTATGGAGATATAGAAGTTGAGGAGATCAAACATGAGGCAAAGAGTAATAAAAAGAAGTATCGTGTCGAAGAAGAATTAAGCCCGTCCAACAATTCTAGACAGGCTTTATTAACTGAATCACTCATGCACTTATCATCCTAGGTCTAGGATTTTTGCACAAACTTTCCGTTTTGATCTAGAGAATACTTCTTGTCATCCTTTTCTTTTTTGTCTTGCTGCACTTTCCATGCAATTGCCAATCCAGATGCTAATAATATCAAGAGAACAACGATAAGTGCCGCTTTATCTCCTGCTTTGTTTACCTGTGGCAAACTCTCTTTTACTATGATTAACTCTTTCATTTTTTAAAGTTTTTGATTGTTCTTAACTTTTAGAATGTGTGCTAGGTATCTAAAGAATCCTATGTCTGTTTCGATTACTCGTTTACGTCCATTATAAATAACTTCTTCTCCCATCATTTCATCTATTAGGGGCTTCATGATCTCTATGATCTTATCGTGTTTATTTTGCAGCTCAGTAAAGTACTTTGTCATGTACTTTAATCTAGACTTATGCACACGAAACCTATAATCTAGAGTATCATATTTTTTTCTTAGTTCCTCATTTTTCCTTTCCTCGTCAAGCCAGTCTTTTTCAAATTCCTCAGAAGCCTCTTTCCAAAACTCTCTGGAGTCATAATACTGATCTTCTTTTTCCTCCAAAGTTGAAATTCGATGTGCCTGTGCTTTGAATCCTTTTAGCCATTCCGTGAGGTTCTTGTTAAGGCGTGTTTTTATGGAGTGATTAACATGTGTCTCCCCATCTATGTTGGAATAAACTTTATGGGTGTTTCCTAGGCTGTCGGTAAAGGAAATAACCTCAGTCATTTTTCGGACAGGATCAACTTTCAATAGGACATTTAGGTCTGGTTGCTCGTTAGCGTCATCACCGTCAGGTTGGATCATGTTGATCATGTGTGTGCCGTCTTCATTTTGATAAGCATAGTTGAATATCAAATCTAAAATTTCCTCATCCAGTCTCTGAGATATCTCTTCTAAGTCTTGTAGTGTTAACCTCTTTTCCAAATCTGGAATGATATCTAAGAGTAAAAAGTAATTGGACGTGTAAGGCTCTAGAACTTGGTTAGTACTTTTCGGCTTAATACCCTGAACCTTCACAGGCTCTTTTAGCTTTATCTCTTGATGCCTTTCTGATGATACTTCAGGAAGTTCTGTATAGGATTGATTAAGATCTACGGGTACAACTGAGTTTGAAGCCTTCATTTGTTTTTGACCGTCTTCTGCTTTTATCTTTCTGATCAGAGCAAGACCTTCTTCCGTATCGACTAACGGAGTTGCTTTTTTTATGGCATCGTGATAATCCATATTAAGATTGTTCTTTAGGAATGAGGCGAACTTCATTGAGTTTCCTACAATTAGATGGTCTGGCATTGCATTGACCTGTTCTTTCGTATACGCCTTTTTGCGTTTGCTGGATTTACCTTCCAGAGAATTATTGGAATTGTTCATTTTATCAAAGTTTAAATTAGTAATAGACCTATTTGAAACCTCAAATAGATAATCAAGCCATGCCAAAAGGCATAGCGGCCGTAAGAAGTGGGATATTTTAGATGTCCTTAAATTTTAGATTTGTCAAAAGGACGGTTGACAGGTTCTGCTCTTTTCTTTCAAGACTAAAGCGTCTTGTTTTTTAGCTTGGCGAACGTCATCGTTTGTTAAGAGTAAAATGTGTTTCGTGATCTCGCCACATATAGGCGGTTCGCTGCTTTTCAATATGTCTATGATTTGACAACGCATGACATGCCATAAAGGTTACATGATTTAATTTATTTTTATTCGTGCGTTTTTTACGCACGTCTGTCGAAAAACGTATGGTCGTATGCCATACACCGCATGCTTTGATCAATGCTGTACGACAATGCAACATGCCGTAACCCATGCATCAACTAATGCCGTATGGCAATGCAACATGCCATGTAACCCATGTATCAACCAATGCCGTATGGCAACGTAACATACCATGTAACCCATGTATCAACCAATACCGTATGGCAATGCAACATGCCATGTAACCCATGTATCAACCAATGCCGTATGGCAACGTAATATGCCATGTAACCCATGTATCAACCAATACCGTATGGCAATGTATCATGACATGCGAACCACGTATTAATCTAATAACAAGTATATGTACCTGCTAATTTATACGTATAAATACCTAAAAATGAAATAAATAGTGACTTTCGAATAAAACTTTTGGTCAATTAATATTGTCTTTCTACATTTGAGATAAGGGGAAACGTCCCCAAACTTATTGGAACAGTATTTTTTACTATTGCTGACAGAAGAATCCGCTAAATTCAAATATCAGAGGCACGGTAGAGAATGCGCCCGAGTGGGCGTGTCTTTGCTTTTGTTTCTGATTGGGTCTTAGCGGAACCTTTCTTGTCAACATTAGTATTGTACACGCCTCTTTTTTTATCAAAAGAGTTGTGTTGTTCCGCTAACAACTTAACACATTAATATGAAAATCAAATTTACCCCAAGAGGCATTGACATTCTTAAAAAGTTCACAAATGCTCGAATAGTATCATTTCCTATGATGCCTATCCAGCATTCAATTTACTACAGTCAGTTTATTCGTGATGGTAGTCTGAGAGCAATTTGGTCTGATTTGACATTAGGTTTATTTGTCTTAGTTGGGTTCGTAGCTAACCTTCTGTTATTCCATGATCCGATAGAACTTATTCAACTTTTGTTTTGCCTGAGAGCATACATTATGGGTGAGGTAAGTTTTCATGCGGTTACGTGCCATCTATATGCAAGTAGAAATAATGAAATTTTAGTAGTAAGTAAGACTTAAAAACAATAATAATTTTCACAATCTAAACTATTTAATTATGAAAAAGACATTGCTATTTTTATCTATGTGCGCTGCATCGTTAAGTTATGCGCAGAACTCCCTTCCGACAACAGGAAACGTAGGTATTGGGACGACTAGTCCTTCTTCTGAACTTGAAGTAAAAGGTAATACCACCGTTGAGACTTTTATTGCGAAGGATTCTTCCGTTTTTGAAAAGCCCGTTATTATTAAGGATAGCGTTAAGATTGAAAGTAAAATGACGGTTGATCAAGACGTTAAGATAAAAGGACAAACTGTATTTGTTGATGATGCCAAAGCAAAGGCTGATTTTAAAGTGCTTGGAACTACAATTATGAAGGGCGATGCTAAAGTTGAGGGTGACTTTAAGTTTAAAAGTTTAGAAGACCTGAATACTGTTGATGAGCGATTCTTAATGATAAAGCCTAATGGGAAAGCGGTGAGTATGGAGAAAGGAGGGCTAATAGACTTAGTATATAGTTCTGGAAAGATATGCGCTCCTGACGGACAAGGAAACTATCCAGCACCAGTTTGGGAAAATGAAGACGGAAATCCGGGAAAACTCTTTACGGCAACCAATTGTCCATCAGTTATTGGTATTGGTACTGAAAACCCTCAGTCAAAGTTGCATGTAGAGGGTAAAACCTATATAAATCAGAATAGCCCTCAAAATGACGGTCTAGTGGTTGAGCTGACATCAACTTCACCTACAATTACTGGGATCGGTATCAATACAATTGTTGATAATGACAATCGAATTGCTTTTAACGTGAATAACATAAATTCTGGGGATATTTTTAGTGTGTATGGTAGTGGTCAAGTTAATGTTAAAGGGAAAATTTCAGTCCAGAGTAATGATGGTACGGAATCTCTGACGATAAAGTCAAATAGCGGAAATGCTGGTTTGTCTTTACAATCGACTGATACGGAAGTTTCAGAAATTAAATACTTCGACCAGTTTGGTGTTCCTAAGGGGAGCTTTACCCACAAGATTGAATTTGCAAATAGCACCTACTCATGGAGCAATATAACAAATGGTATAGAAAATGAACTAATGAAACTTACACATGATGGAACATTGTATGCGCATGAGGTTAAAGTGGTTGCTGGTACATTTCCAGACTACGTTTTTGATGGAGATTATCGGTTATTGACCTTGGAAGAACTACAGAGTTTTATTCAATCAAATGGACATTTACCGAATATGCCAACTGAGAAAGAAGTTCTTGAAAATGGACTAGATGTCGGAGAGTTAGAGATAAAGTTGGTCGAAAAAGTAGAAGAATTAACGTTATACATAATACAACTAAAAACTGAACTGGATAGCGTTAAAACAGAGAATCAGGAATTGAGATTACTAATTTCCAATCAATAACATAATCATGAGACTTATTTTAATTATACTATTGATTACGTTTGCCTGCTTGAAAAATGTGCGTAGCCAATTTCAGATTTTTCCTTTTGGTGGACAATATTCACATTGGGGAGAATGCGGGTCATTTTTCCAAGATTCATCTGGGTATGAAACCGTTGTTGTTAATCAGGATGGAGAATGTACTTATGGTCAATGGACATTGATTTTCAATGACGAATTTGATGGTTCTGGAATTGATCGCACTTCATGGAGATTAAACTATCCTTGGGGAAACACTTTGATAGGAACCAAAGAACAAGAATACTACGCTGAGGAAAATGTCTTAGTTGAAAATGGTATTTTAAAACTTCGGACACTAGATACTACCGTTCAGAAGTTAGCAGTAGGGTATGAAGATTCTTCTAATATTATGGCTGATGGTCAGCCAAATTTTAGAACGTTTGACTATACATCTGGAATGATATTTTCTGAGAGTAAGTTTGGTTATGGCAAGTACGAAATACGCTGTAAGTTACCAAAAGGCAAGGGTTTTTGGCCAGCTTTTTGGTTATACGGAGGCGAGTATTGGAACGAAATTGACATGTTTGAATTTTGGACTGAAAGTGATGCCTTTGGAAATTATGATTCGACCAAATTGAGTTCCATTGTTCAGATGGGGAGTATTTATGATTATTACCAAACAGGCAATTCTCCTCAAGGTTGCAGGGGGCAATGGAACAATAGCGGTATAGACTTTTCCGAAGAGTTCCATACATTCACCTTGATATGGGATAATTACACGATTGAATGGTACATTGATGATCAGCTTAGATATAAAAAGTACAAATTCACAAATATTCTTGGTCAGCCAATGACATGCAACACGGTTCAAGCCTTTCAAGCTTATGCGCTTAATACAACGTTTCCACAAGAGGAGTATCTTAATGTAATACTTAACC
This sequence comes from uncultured Flavobacteriales bacterium, assembly GCA_964387945.1. Classification (GTDB taxonomy): domain Bacteria; phylum Bacteroidota; class Bacteroidia; order Flavobacteriales_D; family Parvicellaceae; genus Parvicella. Next base: position 11,496 of record CAYLYX010000025.1, read on the forward strand.
TAGCAATTGAAAAACCTTCTGACGTTGCGCCAGACAATTCAACACCTTTTCCAAGTGATTTTGAAATTGATTACTTCAGATACTATAAAAAGGTTCCATGTGTCAATTCTATTGACATTTCAGATGCTGACAGTGCAATTTTAGATAATTCTATTTATAATCATATTGCAGCAAAATCAATTATTATTGGTGGTGACGTTGAGTTAGACTGGAATGAAAGCCTTATTTCAGTGGCAAGAGATGTTATTACTCTTACACCTGGTTTTCATGCTGAATTTGGCAGTTATTTTCATGCACATATTAATCCTGATATTTGTCCTGAGTCAGGTAAATCTGGGAGTCTTGATAATTCTTACAACATCAACACAGGGGAGCTTGTAAGCCAACTCGAATATCAAGAGAAAATTGGAGGTTCTGATAGTAGTTTAAGCGTAGCTATTTACCCAATCCCTGCAACAGAAAGAATAAACGTAAAAGTAAAATCAAAATATAATAATAATTATAGCGTTATTATTCATAGTCTACAAGGGGTAGACTTACTTCAAAAAAACATTGTGGCTAATGACATAATTTCGATTGATCTTTCCTCTTTTGTTTCTGGTGTTTATTTGATAGAAATTTTCGATGAAACGAATACAAGTGTGTTGATGAAAAAAATAATAAAAAGTTAGTCGTCTATGAAGTATTTACTGATTTTAGGGTTTATCCTATTTCTAGAAATGGATATCCTTTCCCAAAAGAAAAATTTCCCAGTAATTTTTAATGAGTTTAGCACCTCTGTCATTAGAACATTTGTTGTCGATGAAAATACGGATGATCGATGGGGAGCAGGGTTAAACTTGTTCAAGTCTTGGAGAGATTCTAGTATGGTAGGTTTTGGAACAGGAATTTCCTTAACATCCTCTAGTCAGTTTAAGGATAATGTTTATGTAGGTCGATTTGGAACATTGCATGATCTCACATATAGAATTTGGACTGTTTCAATACCTATTTCATTAAGACTTAATTTTGGTTCATCTGTACGTTTCTTTTGGGAGGGAGGAGTTTTATATGATCGTAATATTGTGGTCACAAGAAAAATAGAAGAATCACAATCTAGTAGCGGTGTGAGTGTTTACAATTCAAATATTGGACCACGAACTAAACTAGGGGTCTGTTATCCGATAAAAAAAATTAAATTATTGACTGAGGTTGGATACTACTACGGTCTTTTCGACTTAGGTGGGCACGATATGGATTTATTTAATCGCTATGGTTTTATTTCGATCGGTGTAAAGATCTAGCAGATATATAAATCTTCAAGATGGAGATTCATTTTTCGTTTTAAGGTACAGGTTAAACTAATCTGAAGTTAAGTTGGAGGATTTGTTGTGATCAGGTTGTTATTTTATCTGAGCATTCCGAGCGTCCAAATGAGCATTGTAAGTATTTGAAATGCTGAATTTTAATAAGAAGCCCGAATTTTCATGCTCACTTAAATCCACAACCCTTTTTTACTTTTGCCGTTACTCTTAATAAGAGGTTTGGGAGGTTTTATGACTTTAAACGTGCGTTGTGTGCGTACTAGGGTGCGTCACGATTTTTTTTAAGTCAATGACTTATATAAATATGCCTCAAAAAGCGCACGTTTAAAGTTTTAACTTTGTGAGAGCGGTTGCGTAGCCATAATTAAGAAAAATGCAACATCATGGAGATTATAGTTTTTGAAAAGGAGAGTTTCTACAAAATGATTGATGAACTAACTATACGTATCATTGAGAATGTAGAGCGTAGATATAAAGAAGAAGAATGGATTGGAGAATCAGAAGCTAAAAAACTGCTTGGAATAAAAAGTAAGGCGAAATTACAACAACTTCGTGATAACGTAAAAATAGAGTTTAGTAGATTTGGTAAGATTATTAGATATAGTAGGTCGAGTATTTTAAGGTTTTTGGAAAGAAATAGGGTAGGGCTAGATAAAATATAGCTATGATACAACCTTCTGAAACTTATCGTGACTTTTCAGTTTTAATACTATTGACTCTCGCGGTATCTTTATTTTTTCCAGTATTAGATAAATCAAGACAGCCTCTAGTTTTAAGTTGTAATGGTATATATCTTCTATTTCAATACGCGGCTCCTTATCACTAACATGAGCAAAATGATTTCTCGTATTAACAATTCTTTGAATAAACTCGTCTGGTTGGTCGTTGAATAACTCTTCAATTGGAATGCTTTGTTGGCTAAAATATGCTTCAAACTTGTCGCTAAGTTTTCGATGTGATTCTAATCTAGCTCTTAATTTTTCAAAAAAATTCTTTCTATTCAAATCTGCATTTTCAGGGATTAACCTTTCTAATTCAGTAAGAATTTCTTTAGATTTTTTTGAATAAAACTTTTCCGCTTTTAAAGCGACAAGGTCATTTGAACATAGATGTTCGAGGGCATAAACTAAGTTCATGAATCTATTTTGTCTATTTAATTGAATCCCAGACAATGACTGAACTAATAATTCTATCGTATAGTCATGTTGAGCATACAAGGAGAACCAAAGAGAGAAAACCTCTTGAATATTTGCAATGTCTTCAAGATCACCTAGAGTAAAGAGGTTCCCAAATTCATGACTCTGAAATCCGCTAGAATTTCGAAATCTAACTTGATTGGAGTAATAATAAAAATAATCGTCACTGTTTTGGGTGTATAGGATAAATTGATTTTTCAATACTACCTTGTCAGAATTTAGTAAAATAAAGAAGTCGTGGATATGGTTTATGTACTCAAGTTCCTCAGTCAAGTCTAGGTTTTGATATTTTGAATGAAGAACGAGAGAAGTGTCTTGCTCTATAGATAGTTTCTTTTTGTATGTAGTAAGAGGAATTGAAGTAAAATGATTCAATATTAAATCATATCGCTCTCCAGTAAATATAATAGTTCGATCACTGGGTTTAACATATTTAAGGCTTAATTCATTGTTTTCGTTGCGATAACTTTCAATCGAGTTTTCTCCTCCCCAATGAAAAAGTGTATTAATGTTAAATTCGATTTTATTAAAATAGACTCTTTTCTTCAATAAGTCACGATTTGAAGAGTAAATGAACGATTTAAAGTTTATTAAAGTTCCAATTATTCCTCCAAGTCCACCTGTTAAAGACAAACTACAAGTGTCAAGAATACAACATCTCCCGTTCTCTAGTAATCCATGAACATGACAAATGTTTTTTCTTCGACCAGATTTAACATTGAAAGGGTCTTTGTCGAATGAACCAAACAAGTCTACATATGCAGTCCCGTTCAGAAATTTAAGAACTCCACATTTTTGATTGTTTGGTTCTGATGGAATCCAAAAGAATCCTTTATATGTTTTCGAAATATCCATAACTTTTTAGCAGTCCGTTTGAAAAGTTACGAATGATGTTTTAGATTTTGATTTGGAATGTTAAGAAAACTTATCAACATACCATAAGGAGGATAATAATACTCATTTAAACACGTGCAAAAAACGTGCAAAAGGGATTTTATATGACCAAATTAGAAACTTGCAAAAACAACGAAACCCCCAGTAAATACTGAGGGTTTCAAGTTTGTCGGGGTGGCAAGATTCGAACTTGCGACCTCCTGCTCCCAAAGCAGGCGCGATAACCGGGCTACGCTACACCCCGAACGGGCAACCATTTAAGGTTGGTTTTCCTCTCACGTTCTTTCCAAATACTTTCGATTTGAAACTGGGCGTAGTTTATGCCGCATTTAGTGCGGTACTACACCCCGAACGGTGAATTGGGTTGCAAAGGAAATAAAAAATTTCACATCTGCAAAAACTAATTTTATTTTGCGGAGAGAACGGGATTTGAACCCGTGCAACGATTGCTCGTTGACAGCTTAGCAGGCTGCTGCATTACCACTCTGCCACCTCTCCGTATCTTTTTGCTGAAGGTCTTTTCCTTCAACAGGACTGCAAAAATAATACAAGTTTTGTAAATACAAAGACGTGTGAGGGAATATCTTTAAAAAAGTATCAGCCTAGTGCAAATCAATCTGAATCTGTCTCGTTTCTCGAAACAAAACAAATGGAGCATCAGCTGCCTGTTTTCCACCTCCTTTGCCCACTTTGGCCTTCTTTTCTTTCTTCTCTGTCTTTTCTCCTTCACCTTCACCAGATGGACCTTTTACCGTCTTATTGGTACGAGTCGTATTGTAATTCGCCTTCTGCGACAACGAATCTGGATCAGTTTCGTTTGCGGTTGGTTTTTCTTTCTCTTTCTGCGCAACTCCAGTCATTAAGAGACCAAATGCTGCTAGTGTAAAAATTGCCTTTTTCATACTACTTTGTTTTATACAAGTAAACTAGGCAAACATTGTACCAAAAGATTAATTGGAATGGATTAAATGATCATCTTCAAACTCTTTGATCATTTTCTTAAATAGAATACTACTGCTCAAGTCATCCAATTGATAATCTACTTTGATGTTTGCGAGTTCACTCTTTCTAAATTCAAAGATAGACCAATTATTGTTATTATATTCTAAGGCAGTGAGGTTTTCAATCCAGTCTCCTGAGTTCAAGTAAGTGACTGTTTTTCGAGTTGTTTCAATGTCTCTGATCACAGGTTGGTGAATGTGTCCACAAACAACGTAATCGTAATCATTGTCCGCAGCGATCTTAGCTGCTGTGTCTTCAAAGTTGTTGGCTTTCTTCACGGCACTTTTTACACCGTCTTTGATGCTCTTTGAAAAAGAAACCCGTTTGCCGCTCAACTTCATCGAAAACCAATTGATTACTTTATTTAAAAAGATCAGAATGTTATACCCAAAACCACCCAATTTAGCAATCCATCGAGTATGCTTCATAGAAACATCAAACACATCGCCATGAAAGAACCAAGCTTTCTTACCGTCTTCTAAAGTAAGAACCAGCTTATTGGTAATGGCAAAGTTGTTTACAGAAAAACCTGCAAATCTTCTCAAGGTCTCATCGTGATTCCCTGTAATGTACGTTACCTTTTTTCCTTCACTGATCCAATTGATCATGTGTTGCACTACTTTGGTGTGATATTTTGGCCACGAACGCTTGCTAAAATGCCAAATATCAATAATATCACCATTGAGAATTACTTCTTTGGGCTCCACAGATTCCAAATAAGTGAGCAGTTCTTTGGCGTTAGAACCGTAGGTTCCAAGGTGAATGTCAGATAACACAAGGATGTCGATTGACCTTTTCATAGGGTAATTAAACTTTTGTGCAAAGTTAGGTTAAAAGGAAATGATTTACGACCTGAAAATCAACGGCTAATGTTAATTATTCGTTAAATCTCTTTCTTCATCACATAGTCGTCCATGACGTAGCCGTTTCCGATATCAAAAACAGCTGATTGAGTGATCTCAAAACCTTTAGCTTGATAGATGGCGATGCTGTTCGAATTGTACTTGTTTACGGTAAGTTCAATCGCTTGTTTTTGTAGGGTATCTGCAGTGGCGATAATTTCATTAAGCATCTGCGAGAAAACTCCAAATCCCCTAGATTCTTTTTGAAGGTAAGCCTTGCTTAAGAAAAGGTGCTCATCTCTGGGTTGAACAGAAAAATAACCAATCAACTCCTTTTCGTTGAAAACCGCAACGTAGCGATAGCCCTCTTCAATTTGTTGTTGCATCACAGCTGTGCTTTGGAATTTCTTCAGCATGTAATTTACCTGATCAACGCCAATGATAGGAGAGTAGTGTTCTGTCCAAATTACGGAGGCCAAGACCTCGATTTGTCCGAGTAAATGAAGATCAGCAGTATCTACTTTTTTAAACGTAATGTTAGAATTGGCTTGTTTGGGTGTCATTTGCAATGTCTCTGATCAATTCAAGGTCCATTTCTTCGGGAGAAGAATAGTTTAGCGATGCCATCCGCTTTCGATCGCGCTGTTCCAATTGTGGATATTTGCCGAGCAGTTGATTCCCATCCCAGAAGGTAATGTCTAAGGAACCGTCTTTGCACTTATGCAAATAGCAGATGTTTTTCTTCTTGCTCATATAAAAGGGTAGGCCATACTTAAGTGCGGAAGAGTAGGAGAATTCATCTGATGTGAAGAAATCGTTGAGAATTTCCATCATGATTCGCCAGTTTCCTTCTTGGCGCAGGATGTATTGATCTACAGCGTTAGATTTCATGAGTACTAAAATAAAAAACCCAGACGATTGGTCTGGGTTTTTTGAAGAATTTATCTGTTTTCCAAAGGAACGTAATCTCTTTTGTTTGCCCCGGTGTAGACTTGTCTTGGTCGTCCAATAGGCTCACGATTTTCGATCATCTCTTTCCACTGACCGATCCATCCTGGAAGTCTACCTAATGCAAACATCACGGTAAACATCTCCGTTGGAATTCCTAATGCTCTATAAATGATTCCAGAGTAGAAGTCTACGTTTGGATATAAACCTCTTTTCACGAAGTACTCATCTTCTAAGGCTACTTTCTCTAATTTCTTAGCGATATCCAATACAGGATCAACTACTCCTAGCTTCGCTAATACATCATCTGCAGCTTTCTTGATGATAGTTGCTCTCGGATCAAAGTTCTTGTATACACGGTGTCCGAATCCCATCAAACGGAATGGGTCATTTTTGTCTTTTGCTTTAGCAATCCACTTATCTGTATCTCCACCGTCTTTTTTGATATTTTCAAGCATTTCTATCACGGCTTGGTTTGCACCTCCATGAAGAGGTCCCCAAAGTGCTGTAACACCTGCCGCAACAGAAGCATATAAGTTTGCCTGAGAAGAGCCAACAATTCTCACAGTTGAAGCAGAACAGTTTTGCTCATGATCCGCATGAAGAATCAATAGCTTGTTGAGTGCTGCTGCAACATCTGGATCTGGCGTATAATCTTCTGTTGGCATCGAGAACATCATGTGTAAGAAGTTCTCACAGTAATCGTATTTGTTTTGAGGGTAAACTACTGGATGTCTTTTTGAGAACTTATGAGACCAAGCTGCAATCGTTGGTAACTTAGCAATCAATCGATGAATGGTAAGGTCAATAGCAACTTTGGCTCTGTTTGGATCTTGTGATTCAGGGTAAAAGGTAGACAATGAACATACCATCGATGCTGCAACGCCCATTGGGTGTGCTCCTCTTGGGTAAGCTTCTAAGAAGTGTTTCATGTCTTCGTGAACCAATGTGTGGTGCACGATAGCATCCTTGAAGTGTTCGTACTCAGCTTGACTAGGAAGTTCTCCGTAGATGATCAAATAAGCAACTTCCAAGAACTCTGCTTTTTCAGCTAACTGTTCGATGGGATAACCTCTATATCTTAAGATTCCTTTTTCCCCATCTAGAAAAGTGATCGCACTACTCGTAGACCCAGTGTTTTTAAAACCGTAGTCTAAGGTAATGTATCCCGTTTGACTTCTCAATGCAGAGATATCAATCGCCTTCTCGTTTTCTGTACCAACAATTATCGGAAACTCATAGGATTGTCCATCAAGAGTTATTTTAGCTGTTTCGCTCATGCTTACTTTGTAATTTAAATTAATAATTCACCCTTTGCTCGTTTTCGAGCCGCGTAAAAATAACAATCAAAACCCGATTTTGGAAGTTTTAACAGACTTTTTTTATTGGTTAACAAAAACAAAAAAGGGAAAGTAAAAACTCTCCCTTTTTGCTACAAAAAATGCTATTTCTTTATTTGAACTTTCCGAAGTTCTTGGGAGCAGGTCTATGCTCGATCAACAATCCGATGCAAACAACCTGATCTGCTTCTAGTTCTCCACCTTCACCACCTACTTCAGGAATGTAAACCTGAATGGTTAATTTTCTGGTTTTGTCTGATACGAACTCAAAGATATTCTCTTCTTCGTCTTTATATCCATCGTAACGTGTTACTTTTTTGGTAACGTAAACACGCTTCTTTACCTCTTTGGTTACTTCTTTATCCTGCGCGTTACCTTCATCATCATATTCAGTAACGGTTTCTGTTTGCGTATAGGTTTTCCAAACCGCTTCTTTGATCTCCTCAACGATCTTAAACTTCATTTGTCCTTGAAGCTCTTCAACTTCTGGAGCACAAACAGAAATTCGGTAATCCATGTTCTTGTAAACAACCACCGTTACCTCTGCAGTATCTCCTTGAATGAAGGCACCACTTTTTGATTGTTGGTTGAAGACATAGCCGTCTTTTTTATTGAATATACAGTGTTTAACTGATCCATTACACAAATACTGCGAATGTTGGGCGAGAGATTCAGTTGCTAGAGAAGCAACAAATAATCCAAAGGTTAGTAATAGTAATTTTTTCATAATGAGCATTTTTTGAAGTTATTAAATTTCAGCATTGATTATGCTCATACGCAAATCTGATACCAAAGTTTTTAAAGTCTCGAAATCATCCTTACTAATCATTGGCTCAGCACCTCCTGTTAAAACGTACACACCGTCTTCTTGCGTAGTATTTACATCACCACCATCAGACATCTCAAGATTCATAAAAAATTCATCCAATGGGATCAATTCTTCCATGATGATCATTACATCTTCATCATCCTGATACTCCATCAAGAATCCCATTAGGTTTTCCATGGTCAACTTCTGATCTGCTAATCTTTTGGCAAACTCACTTCCTTCAACAAACTCACCAGAATTAGACATGATGTAAAGTGATTCAACCCATCCACCAACAACCATAAGGGATAGGGTAGCTCCACGCTGATTCTCTTCTAGATAAGAATAAGCATCGTAGTACGTTTCGTTAGAAAGTACAGTAAGTGAATCTGACTGTCCAGAGTTGATGTTTTCTTCAATTCTTTTAAAAACCGTTTCATCAAAAGCACTGCTGATGTCCAAGTTTTCACTCAATATTCTGATTGTTTTGAACAACGCAAGAGTTTTAGTTCCTTCGTTGTAGCTGGCCGCCATTGCTAAATCAGCCGAGTAAACTCCAAAGTTCAATGCCTGACTCGTTGATTCTGTATACATTTCTACATTGTCAGCGTCATTCATCAATTCAGCGTTAAACGGCATGTTCATGATCTTAAGAACGTTGAACAATTCATTGGGCGTAGGAACCGAATACGACATGTTAGGATCGTAATCCGAAACAACCGTATTGGTGTCTTCTACTGTATTGTTTGGTGTACTTGGAGTGTTAGGCTGGTCTTGAGGCTCTTCTTCACAGCTTGTAAAGACAACACCTGTAGCAAGTGCTCCTAACATGATAGGTTTCCAAAGTTTTGTTTTCATTAAAGTCTTAATTAATTACGTTAATAGCTTAGCAAAAGTAGTAAATATTAATTTGATATTAAAACACTGCCGGTAGCCGACAGCATAATCTTACATCATATCCATGATGTCATTCGTAACACCTGTAGCAGAAAAACCTCCATCATGGTATAGATTCTGCATGGTGACGTATTTAGTAAGGTCACTAAACATCGCTACACAATAGTCTGCACAAGCCTCTGCGGATGCATTGCCCAGGGGGCTCATTTTTTCTGCGTAAGAAATGAATTTATCAAACCCACCTACACCACTACCTGCGGTGGTAACTGTTGGTGATTGTGAAATCGTGTTGATTCTAACGTGTTTATCCACACCATAATGATAACCAAAGCTACGCGTAATCGATTCTAGCAATGATTTAGCATCTGCCATATCTCCGTAATCAGGGAAAATACGTTGTGCAGCAATATAGGTTAAAGCCACTACAGAACCCCAATCGTTGATCGCATCATGCTTTTTAGCAATAGCCAATGTTTTGTGCAGTGAAGTGGCCGAAACATCAAGTGTTGTTTTGTACCATTCATAATTGATATCCGTATAATGTTTCTTTTTTCTAACGTTGGGTGACATTCCAATCGAATGAAGGATGAAATCTAGCTTTCCGCCAAGAATCTCCTGCGCTTTGGTGATTAAGTTCTCCAAGTCTTCCACAGAAGTAGCGTCAGCTGGGATAATCTGAGCATTGGTCTCCTCTGCCAGTTTGTTGATTTCTCCCATTCTCATTGCAATTGGGGCATTGGTTAATACAAACTCGGCACCTTGTTCGTGTGCTTTTTGAGCCACCTTCCAAGCGATGGACATATCGTTTAGGGCGCCAAAAATAATTCCTTTCTTACCTTTCAGTAAATCTGTAGACATTTCTTGATTCTTTATGATTAATGGTCAAATATATGAATTATCCATGTACCGTTTTTCTAAATTTGCGTTACCTTTATTAAGTACTCAATGTGAATTAAGCTAAGGTTATTGAAACAACGTTACTATCGAATACTAGGCATAACAGAAAATGCTTCTGAAGAGGAGATTAAGCGAGCTTTCCGTAAGTTGGCACTAAAATATCACCCAGATAAGAATCCGTCTAAGGATGCAAATAAGTTGTTTCTGGAGATTTGTGAGGCTTATGAAGCTCTGCTGGAAAGGAGACTGGAACAGACAAATACCACACCACTTTCTAACGAAGAAAGCCGAAGGAAATACCATAAAAACCTTACGCCAGAAGAGCTCGAAAAACGAATGGAGTGGGCGAGGGAGTATGCCAAACGCAAGGTTTTCGAGGAAGAACACATTCATCAAATCTCAATGGCGCAAATGCGGAATTCTCATATGCGGGTAATGATTCCGATTACGATGTTGCTGTGTTCAATTCTGCTATCTCTTATCTCATTAGATTATTTGGTTTTGAAGCCGAAAAAGATAGAAGGAGTGTTGTTGCAATATGCTCAGTCTGGACTTCGTATGGATTATTTAATTTATGACATTGATGGAAGTCGGGAGCATCGTCAAAACCATCCAGAACTTACGGATCACGATGTGTACATAAGATTACATTCCCGGATTAACGAAGACGACTGGCATCACGTAAATAGAAATACTAATGTGAATGTCTTGCAAACCGTTTTGTTTGACGATTACCTTGGTTTTGAAGTGATGGATAATGATGAACCGATCGTCTATCATCGTGGACGTTTGCACTTTCTTTTCTGGTTGTACTTCATCATTTTTGGTGCTCCTATCGTTACGCGTTTTTTCAAAGGAGCCAATTCCTTCTATATTGTATTTGTATATTTGACAACGTATTTGGGACTTGCCACATTTTTTATTTATTTACTACAATTCATCTTTTACAAACTATAATGATTCGACCGTTTTTTCTGTTAAGCATAATCGTTTTGCCCATGAGTTGCTTTTGGGTGAGTTGTGGAGAAGAGGAAGAGGATTACTCTCAATATACTGAGGATTTTGAGAAAGAACAGGCTGAAAAGAAAAAGCAGGATTCTATTTATCTAGCCAACCTTCCTAAGCCAGACACCAATATAATTACAAATGATAACGTGGTGCAAAAATTGACCGTCTTCGGGGCGAATAATCCAGAGACTCGGGTAAAGATCTCTACTGAATATGGAGATATCACGATCGAACTGTTTGAGGATACACCGTTGCATCGGTCTAATTTTCTCATGTTAGCCAAGAAGGGTGTGATCGACTCAACCATGTTTTACCGTGTGGTAGAAGATTTTGTCGTTCAAGGCGGAGCTTCCGATCGAGCAGATGTTAACGACAAGCTTAAGGCGCATGGGGTTTATACCGTTCCGGATGAGATTCTTCCGCATCATTATCATATTCGAGGAAATGTAGCTATGGCTGTTTCCGAACAATGGGATATTCCTGAGGAAGAACGCAATAAACATAGTAGTTGCTACAATTTTTATATTGTTCAGCGAAAACCCATGACAAAGAAATACTTGGAAGGAGTTATCAAAAAATACGATTTAGAATTAACAGAAGAAGAAAAAGCAATGTATCTCAAATATGGCGGTACACCTCATTTAGATGGTGAATATACTGTGTTTGGCAAGGTCATTTCTGGAATGTCTGTTGTAGATAAAATTGCTAAATTAGAGACCGATAATACAGATGCGCCTATTGATCAGGTAAAAATAGGTTTAAGTGTAGCAGAATAAACTATTGACAATGAATGAATTAATACTAAAATCTACAGAGGTAAATAGTACAAGTATCATCCCCAACTTTGGAGCGATCATGAAAATGGGTAAAACCTTCATGTTCAACGAGTTCTTAAAGTACGATGATGGCAAATTGGCAAAATTTATTGCTACCGAAAAAGGAATAGACGAACCAGCGGCTAAGCAAGCTGTTGCAGAGTGGGTGGTTCAGCTACAGGCTGATTTAGATGCTGGAAAAACAGTAGTGTTTGGTGGAGTAGGAGAACTTGTGAAAGCGGACGGTAAGCTCAAATTTACAGCCAAAACCAGTGCATCTCCTGCTACTGAAGCTAAAGTAGAAACACCACCACCGTCCCCTCCTGCAAAAGAAAAGGAAGAACCCAAGGAGGAAAAGCCAGTAGAAGTTGAGGTAAAAGAGCCTAAAGAAACGACTCCAAAACCTCCAAAAGAGGAGAAAAAGAGCAAAGTAAAGCTCTCTTCAGACTACAAAGCTAAGGAGGTTGTTGCCAAAATTGCTACTTATACAGATAAAAGCGATTTGATCGAATTCACGCGTGGAGACTCCAGAAAAACAGTCGTGGCTGCTCTGAATGCTAAGCTGGATGAATTAAACGGTAAGAAAAAAGAAAAGGAAGAAGAACCTGCCGCTACCGAAGTAAAAGCTCCAAAAAATGCGATCACAGAGGTAAAGCAAGAAAAAACGAAAGAACCTGAATTACCTCAGGAGAAGGAAAAAGAAGAGAAAGTAGAGACTCCGCCTGTGGTAGAGGAAAAAACAGAGCCTACAAAAGAAGTTACCCCTCCCGCAAAGGAGGTTCCTAAAGAAAAAGAGATTGAGAAAGAGGAGAAGCCATCTGTTGTGGAACAACCTCCTGTAAAAAAGGAGGATCCAACCATCAAGGAAAAAGCCGCTGCTATTGAGAAACCAGAAGTAAATAAGGAAGAGGAAGAAGAGGCAATCGCGGCTATTGTAAATGGGGTAGAAAAAACAGAAAAGGAAAACGGCAAACGTAAGAAACGCTGGATTCTCTGGGTGGCATTGATTCTTATTCTAGCAGGAGGTGGAACTCTTGGTTATCTCAAGAAAGATATGATCATGGGGTGGTTTGACAAAAAACATGAACCCAAAGACCTTGCAGAGGAAACGGATGATTCTGTTGAAGACCAAGAACATGATAAGGAAACAACAACTCCTGAAGAAAACCCTGAGACATCAGATGAATCTACGGTTAGCGAAGAGACTACTGATCCTGTTGTAGAGGAAACAACTCCAGAGACAGCGGTAGAAGAACCTGTAATAGAGCAACCAGTTGTTGAAGAACCAGAAGCAAAGGAAACGCCTGCCATTAGTTCTTCTTCAGAAGGCAGCTGGCACATCGTAGCGGGATCATATTCTTCACAAGAAAATGCAGAAAATAAGGTGGCAACGCTAAAATCAGAAGGATATTCTAGTGCAAAAGTGCTTGGTAAATACGGTGGTTTATACACGGTAAGAGTAGCTTCTTACAACTCTAAAGACGAGGCTAAATCAGCGTTAGAGAGCTATACTAGTGCAGGCAACAAAGGTTTCGTCAAGAAACTTTAAAATAAATTCTCAAAACTTTGGCAAAGTTTTAGATACATTTATACGCAAATCAAACGAATATGAAAAAGAAAGTAATTTTAGTAGGACTATTATTGGTGGGAGGATTAACATCTTTTGCTATTTCGGAAACAACTTCGATAACCGTAGAGAAAGTAGCTGTTGAGGCGATATCGGTGAAGATCAATGTAACGCAGAATGAAGTTCCATTGATGGGAGCGATGGTGACCATTTCTTCTGGTGGAAAAACGATTGGATCGGGTGTTTCAAACGGTAAAGGTGTTGCAACCATAAAGATTGACAATTACGATGGAAGCAGCGTAGATATTAAAACGGAGATGAAGGAGTTGCAAACCGTTATTTTACAGGGAGCTGTATTGAAGAACAATTCTTCTTATGACGTAAAGATGCAAAAATTGGTAGGCGGAATGGCTGCTAGCACTACGATTAAAGTAGAGAACAACATGTCTGCGATTATCGATAAGTCTGAAAATAAGATCGAGAAAGAAACAGAAAAGAAGGAAGAAGCCGTTGCTAAGACCGAGGAGTATAAAGAAGAAGCAGAAAAAGCAGGCATATCCAAAGCGGATGCTCAAAAAGCAAAAGAAGAAGCAGAAGCTAAAAAGCAGGATGCGATGACTGAAGCTGAAAAGGCTCAGGCAGAAGCTGATAAACTGAAGGAGGAAGCTGCTAAAAAGTCTGAAGATGCGAAGATGAGTGCTGAAGAGCTTCAAAAACAAACAGAAGCTAAAAAGCAAGAGCAGGAAGAGAAGTTGAAGGCTTACGAAGAGCAAATGGCGAAGGAAAAGGCAGAAAAAGAAGCTGAAGAGATGAAGAAAGAGGCTGAAAAGGAAGCTAAGAAAGCAGAAAAGGAGGCGAAGAATGAAATGAAAGAGGAAGAGAAGGAAGCTGAAAAAGAAGCTGAGAAAGCAAAAGAGGCTGAAGAAAAAGCGAAGGAAGAGGCTAAAGAAGCTGAAAAGGAAGCAAAGGAGGCTGAGAAAGCAGCTAAAGAAGAGGAAAAAGCGGCTAAGGAGGCTGAAAAGGAAGCGGAAGAAGCTGCTAAAATCAAAGAGAAGCTAGAGAAATACAACAAGAAACTAGAAGGGTATGAAGCTGATTTAGCAAAGATTGAAGACAAGCGTGCAAAAGTGGATAAGAAGCAGGAGAAGTTGAATAAAAAGATGGAGAAAGGAAAGCTATCACCTGAAGAAGCTACTGCAGAACAGGACAAAATCAATGCAGAATATTCTGGACTAGATGTGGACGTTTCTAAAGTGAACGAAAAAATCGAAAAGCTAAATAAGAAGTACAAGAAGTACTTGAAAGATTAAACTATCTAGCTTGAAAGCTATTGAGAAGGGCGATTCATTTGAATTGCCCTTTTTTCTTTCTAATCAAATGATTACCTAATGATCAGCACCTTGGTTTTTGATTTCAGTTGTCCGGCTTCACTCACTAAAAACACATAATATACTCCCGAAGCTACTGGGTTGCCATACACATCATCACCATACCAAATCGCCTGACCACCATAAGATGTGCTTTCATTGACCATGTTTCCTGAAGCATCGGCTATCTTTACCGTGCTGTTTTCCGTCAGCCCTTTAATAGCGATTGGACCCGTATAACCCGGACGAACAGGGTTAGGGTAGCAGTACACATCAGCATAACTGGACTCTGGTTCTGTAGCCGTACTTCTAAAACCTATGATCCCTTGGTCTGTTCCAATTAAGACTTCTCCAGTAGACTTTACTACAGCCATTGATAATACCGTATTCGAAAACATTGGGCTGTTGTCTTCATTGAAGGCATAAATCTGTTCAGTTCCATCTTCGCTCATTAAAAAGACACCTCCGGCAGATGTTCCAAACCACTTTCTGTTGGCTCCGTCAATTACAATGTCTGAAATATCCTGTGTCTCTAGAAGGTACTGGTACGATCCATCCTGCAAAAGTAAAATCTGGCTTGCGTCAATATCTGCACCCGTCTGAAACATAGATGATGGACTAAAGAACACTGCAGGACCTTTTTCTGTTCCCACCCAAATCTCACCATCTCGATCCATGGTTAGACAATTCACAATGATCGAAGGTAAAGCTCCATTTCCATCTGCATCACTCAATAGACGATATTGATCATCCGTTACGTCAGTAGGTGTATTGTTATAGTCATAAACAACAACGCCTTTATTTCGGATGGCGAGCCATATTTGATGATTAGCATTATCTACCAAAAGGTCTGTAATCACTTGGTTGATTCCTGCCGAACCAATGCTAAGGGCAGCTGTGTCTCCATCGTGCCCAATAAAGACGAGTGGCTTATTCACAAAAGAATTGGCCGCCCAAATGTTCCCTTCATCGTCAAACTGAGCTGCACCAACTTTTACTTGATTGTTGTGCACCAGACTTTTGGATAGCGGACTATCAACGGATCCATAACGCATGATCACTTCATTATCCTGAAATTCATACAAACCACCTTGGAAGGAGCAAAACAAAGCATGCCTTTCATCATTTGGGTCAATGGCGGTGTAAATAAAGTCAAACGAAGAATCTTCTGGAATTACCGCCTCCGTGCCTTGATTGTGTGCCATCCATCCGTATTGGTCAAACGCATATACACCATCAGAAACGTATTCATTGTTCCATGCAGACCCCGTTACCAAACCAGAGGCCACATAAACCCGTTCGTCTGCTGCAGACATTTGAAAACAACGGTTGTTAATCGGTCCGGGAATAAAAAAGTTCTCATTATCCGTGTTAGATGTACAACGGTTAAGTCCATAGTTGGCATCGCCCACCCAATAGTGTGTACCGTCCCAAATAGCATGATTACAAGCTACGTTTTGAACATCGTTGTACGTGTAAATGGTTTCCAACACGTTAAAGTCTTCATCCTGGACAATTAGGTTGTAATTAAGTGAAAGAATTACATCTGTACCTTCTTTGCTTTCAATTCCAGAAAAATCATCGTCAAACTGCTGATTGAGGAGTTGAAAATTCTCATCATAGATAAACAAGGTGTCATCCGAAAATCCACTGTATTGATTCACGATATAGAGCTGATTGTTTTGGTAGTGGATCAGTTCGAATTCATCACTAAAATTAGGGAACGTTTCCTGACGATTCCAAACGCTGAAGTCAGAAAGAAATGGAGAAGATAAGTTAGCCCAATAGATTCCATCTTCTGTAGCAGCGTAAATTTTATCTGAAGAAACGGTGATATCATTTACCTTCAAATTTGAGCCATTGTTACCGATATAATAGGTGTCTTTTATTTCTTCTCTAGAAACGTCCATCACCACAATGCCGAACCCACAAGCGAGATAAGCAAATTGATCTTTACAATGAACGTTGTAAATGGAACGATCGCCCACAACGCTACTTTGTAAGATCGCATTCAAGTTAAGTACGTTGTCTCCTTGAATCAGGTCAATATTACCGTTAGAATATCCAATGATTAAGGCATCGGTGTAATTGTTGGCTGCAATCGTACTCACCGAAAAATCCGATAAACCAAATACCGTGTTGAGTTGTTCGATGGTTTTTTCTTCGGTGTCAATTTTATACAAGCCGTAATCCGTTGCACCATACGCCACATTGTCAATTTTGGCCACTTGCTTTACATTGAAGTAGGGAAGATGATCTCTCCACATTTCAACACCAAACTCTGCCTGAGCAAAACCTTGTGATACAAAAAGAAGCAACAATATGAATTTCAAAAATCTCATCATCTCTAGAAAGCTACAAACTTACAAAACGTTAAAGTTATTGTGTTTTACATCATTTTGTCCCTACAAATTTTAAAATTCACTCAGTTTGAATGTTTCATTTACGCGAGCCATGGTTTTGGTGTACTCTCCACTTTCACTTTCTAATTCGTTTGGAGCATCTTGAAAAACAAGGAAATCCTTCGTTTCATCTCCGTCTATTTCAAGAATTTCCATATTCAAGTTTTGAGTCAAAAGAGTTACGGTGAGTAATCTTCCATCGAATGTTTCTCCATTCATTGTCTTTGTAATCTCCTCAACTTTGCAATTGTCCTGACCAAATTGACTCTTTAACTCGTTGGTGTACATATCTATTGTGAGAAAGCCATTCATTTTTATGTACATGATGGTAAGTGAGTTTCCAGAAAGCGTCCAAATTTTACCGTACGAATCAAACTCTGCTTCAAATGAAAAGTTTCTTGGGTATTCAAAGGAAATGCCACCATGTGGAAATTGACGCCAATTGTGGACTGATACAGATAGGGTAGGATCGGTATATTTCCCTTCTAATGTCTGAATATCGTTTTCTAACATCTTTACTGTATCTCCATTCACAACGATTGAAAAGAGTAGAGGCGGTTCTTCATCTTCTTCGATGTCAATGAAGTAGTTATCTAAGTATTCATCTGTGCTAGTTTTGTCTTCCGTGCAACCTAGAAAAAAAGCAGCAATAGTGAAGGGAACAAAAAGGGGGAATTTTCTCATCTGCGTAAATAAAAAAGTCCCTCAAGAACCAATGAAATGAATTCAATTGAGGGACTAATGGTAATTGATAACGTCTAATTATCCCAAAAAAGGATATCTATAATCGGTTGCTGGAACAAAAGTCTCCTTAATCGTTCTGGGAGAAACCCATCTCAAGAGGTTTAAGTAAGAACCTGCTTTGTCATTGGTTCCACTTGCTCTAGCACCTCCAAACGGCTGCTGACCAACAACTGCTCCTGTTGGTTTGTCATTAATGTAGAAATTCCCTGCTGAGTTCACCAGTTTCTTAGAAGCAAAATCAATGGCATATCTGTCGTTGGAGTAAATGGCTCCAGTCAAAGCGTATTCTGATGTTTGATCTAGTAACTCTAGGGTTTCTTCAAATTTGTTCTCATCGTAAACATAAATCGTAATGAAAGGTCCAAAAATCTCTTCACACATGGTTCTGAACTTTGGATTAGAGGTTTTTACAACCGTTGGAGCGATGAAATAACCTTTTGATTTGTCGTAAGAACCTCCAGTTACAAACTCTGCATCACTTTGTTCTTTCGTGTAGTCGATAAAACTTGCAATCTTGTCAAATGCACGCTCGTCTATCACTGCATTTACAAAGTTGGATGTATCTTCTGGAGAACCTACTTTAAACGATTCTACGTCATTTTTTACACGAGCAATCACTTCGTCTGCAATGTTGCTAGGTAAATAGGCTCTTGAAGCTGCAGAACATTTTTGTCCTTGGAATTCAAAAGCACCACGGCTGATCGCTGTAGCTACTTCTACTGCATTGGATGATTTGTGTGCTATGATAAAGTCTTTACCTCCAGTTTCACCCACAATTCTTGGGTAAGTTTTGTATTTGTCAATGTTCATCCCAATGGTTTTCCAAAGGTGTTTAAAAACTCCGGTAGAACCCGTGAAGTGAAGTCCTGCAAAATCAGGGTGATTAAATACCACTTCACCTACTTCTGGACCGTCTGCCGTAACCATGTTAATCACACCATCTGGAACACCTGCAGCCTTAAACAATCTCATGATCACCTCTGCCGAGTAAACTTGAGATTCGGCTGGTTTCCAAATAACTACATTTCCCATCATCGCAGGAGCTGCACATAAATTGGCGCAAATAGAAGTAAAGTTAAAAGGTGTAATCGCAAAGACAAATCCTTCTAACGGACGGTACTCCAAACGATTCCACATTCCTGGGTTGGATTCTGGCTGATCTTCATATACTTGCTGCATATAAGCCACATTGAACCTAAAGAAGTCAATCATTTCGCATGCAGCGTCAATCTCTGCCTGCATCACATTTTTAGATTGACCCAGCATGGTAGCTGCATTCATTTCGTCTCTAAATGGTCCTGCCAATAGATCAGCAGCTTTTAAGAATATTGCAGCGCGATGTTCCCAAGGTAATTCAGCCCACTGCTTCCTTGCAGCCAAAGCAGCATCGATAGCATCATTAATATGACTTGCACTACCATAATTAAAATGTCCCAACACTTTTTGATGATCGTGCGGAGGTGACATTGGTTTTTTATTTTCAGTACGAACTTCTTTTCCTCCAATGTACATCGGTACATCGATCGGTTCTTGGTTGTACATTTCTTTATACTTGGTTAATAGACTTTCAGTTGCACTATCTCCCGGAATGTAAGGATTTACCGGTTCATTCGCTGGAAATGGCACATTATAAACTGCTTTTGGCATAACTTCTAATTTTTATTGATTCTTTTTTCGATCCTCAAAGTTAAGGTTTAGAATAAAGTAGGGGGACAAGCCTTCCTAAAAAATTTCTTCTATGTGATATGTGTTACCGTTAAACGAAAACGTATCACCAACCGACAAGTGGAGCATGAGCTGACTGATAGGAGCGCCCATGCCCAATGTCATTAGTGTAAAATTCTTGTGTTTTATCGCTCCTAGCGCAACACTCAGGTAAAAAGTCCCTTGATTCGTTTTTACAATGGCACCAGATTGAACTTTTGCTTGTTTTGATGTGGAGACACTATTCAAAAGAGAACGAAGTCGCTCTTGTTGCTGGAGCTGCTGCGAGAGGCGTTCCACCTCAAGTTGCGCCATAGCCCGGCTAGTTTCGTGTTTGTCGCCAGCTGTGCTTTTGGTTTCGTTATTTGAACTGCTCTGCGCTTCCTGTATGCTTTCTCTTAAGGTGTTAAGTTTTTTGTCAATGATTGCTAAACACACTGCTTTCAGTTGCTCTTTGTCGTACATTCTAAGTGATTTGAAGACCTTGGGTCAGAGACAAAAGTAGCAACTCCCAGTTAATGCGGTGCTCTTTACCTTAACAGCTTCTGAAATTTTTTGGGAAGATCAATTGAAAAAATCAATGACTCTTGCGTTGTGGGATGGTTGAAACTGATGGTGGTTGCCGCTAAATAAAGCCCTCTTTTCATGTCCCAATGCAGGGCGTTTCCGAACTTTCGATCTCCGAGAATAGGATGCCCAAGGTTGGCTAGGTGAACCCTTAATTGGTTTCGCCTTCCAGTTATGGGTTTTAATTGCACCAGGTTGATGAACTCATATTTGTTAGAAGGATGAGCTTGAATTACATTGAATTCACTTGTGGCAGATTTACCATCAATTGAATCATCGAGCACCCCTGAGGATTGTTTCATTTTGCCAACAGTTAGGGCATGGTAAGTCTTTTGAACCAATCGATCTTTGAACGCTTCTTTTAGCGATGCAGTAGAGGATCTGGTTTTACCAACCAATACCAAGCCACTGGTTGCGAAGTCGAGACGGTGGGCTACTTGTGGTTTCCACAGCGCGTCTTTTGCAGCGCTTTTGGATAAGTTAAAAGGAAGCGTATTCTCTAGGGTTTTAAAAGAATTACCATTGGTAAGGATTCCAGCGGGTTTATTCACCACTGCAAGGTAGTCGTCTTCGTAAACCACTTCAACGGTGCGCTCATACGCTTTCTGAAAATCAGACGGAAGCCTTAAGTCGATCACGTCTCCGTTGGTGATCCATTTTCCGGTTGTGGCTGGCGTACCATTTACCCATACAAAACCTTTGTCAATGGCTTTTTTCATTCCCTTTCTACTCGGAATCAGCTCAAAAATGCCGCCTGCGTAATCCGAAAGTCGAATTGTGCAGTCTACTGTTTCTACGGTATGTGTTTCAGCGGATTTCATGAGGTTGTACCGGACCAATTCACTACAAAACACTTTTCGAGCGTTCCGTCAGGGTGTTTTACCCAACATAAGGGATTGGAGTCGCTTGCATAATGCACTTGAAGCTTTACTTTAAATTCCTCTGTAGAAAGCCAGTCTACCTTTGGAGTAGGAGATAGCAGCCAATCTTTTTTGGTTGGTGGAATCCACCATAGGCATTCTGAAAATTGAGAAAGCTCATCAAAGTAAATGTAGAACCCATCGACTGTGCCGTACTGGTAGTTCTTTTTTTGGGGGTATTCCTGCAGCGGAACATACAATTGCCCAAGTATACAAACAGATTGCTGAAGTGTCAGTTGAGCATAGTCTTTAATTATTTTACTAAGCAGTTGATGAGTTTCAGGCATGTGCAATAGTGGTAGTTGCTTTCGCTGAATTTTAGCTGCTTTTTGTTGAAGTGAATCTCTTCTGTTGGGACCAATCCAGCATTCAAATTCACTTTCAGAAAGCGAGGGGTCTAGCAAGTAGATTTTGTAGCTAAACTCAATGTGGTGAACGTTTGTTGCTGAGACGATTAGACCGTCTAGTTCTCCCAGCGTTATTTTCTGATCAACCACCTGTATGTTCGTGAGTAGCTGTTCATCAGATAAACACTCATTGATGGCTTCAAAAAAAATGGCTTCGGCAAAGTGTCCAAGACGTTGCTTTGGTTCAGGGTTAATTACTGTGGGAACAGAGTCGAGATAGTAACAGGAAGCAAACTCTTTCTGAAGTTGTAGGTGTTGCGTCTGAAACAAATTCTCCACTATTTTCGGTTCTTCCTAATTG
>CAYLYX010000026.1:0-33043 GCA_964387945.1 uncultured Flavobacteriales bacterium
ACACGTAAAGGCGGTTTGAGAGGCACTCAAGGTCGGAGAACCACAGTTATCGGATGACCCTCCATCTATATCTGATGCTGTAATGGTGGCATTTCCTGATCCATCCAACGGAACTGTAATGTTCTGACAAACAGCCACTGGTGCAGTTGCCTCAGTAATCGTAACAACTGCTGTACACGTGCTTGTGTTACCACTTCCATCGGTTACCGTTAACGTTACGTTGTTGGCTCCAATATCAGCACATGTAAACACTGCTGGACTTACACTTAAGCCAGCGATACTACAGTTATCCGAAGAACCGCCATCCACATCGCCAGCGGTGATCGTAGCATTGCCTGTTCCATCTAAGGCTACTGAAATGTTTTGACAAACGGCTACGGGTGAAGTCGTATCTACTACCGTTACTACTGAAATACAGTTGTCCGTATTGCTGTTTCCATCTGTCGCTGTTAGCGTTACGTTGTTAGCGCCTAAATCTGCGCACGTAAAACTTGTCGTGCTAGCACTCAAGGTTGGAGAACCACAATTATCGGTGGAACCTCCATCTAAATCTGCTGCGGTAAAAGTAGCAGTACCTGCTCCATTTAAGAATACCGTAATGTTTTGACAAACTGCTGTCGGTGCTGTTGCATCATCCAATAGCACATCAAACGTACAAGTTGCTGTATTACTAGATGCATCTGTTGCCGTTAGCGTGACGGTGGTATTACTACTAATCACAGTTCCCGCAACAGGAGATTGTGTAACCGTTGGCGAAGCCGTACAATTATCACTTGTTGTTGCCAATCCTGTATAATCAGGCAGTGTAAACTGACAGGCTCCATTCGGTGTCTCAGTTTGATTACCCGGACATGAAATTGTTGGGTTGACTGCGTCTCCTACGGTAACAGTAACCTGACCACAAGAGCCTGGTGTTACACAACCTCCTTCTCCTCTGATGTAGTAGGTGGTTGTTGAACCTGGCGTCACAACTAAGGAGTTGCTGGTAGTAGTTGTCAACAGACCTGTTCCACAAGAAGTCGTATAAACAGACCAAGATGTAGCATCATTCAAACTAGCTCCTGACCAATCTAATGTTGCGCTTGCTCCAGGACAAATCGAAGCAGGTGTAGCTGTAATTGTTGGAACAGTTGGGTCTGTACACAGCACTGGACAAGCCCAATTGAAAGCATCCAACGCCATGTAATCAAGGTTTCCAGTAGAAGATATGATGATCTCATCAATGGCATCATTGGTATGGTCAGAACCGCCTTCAGTTGAAAAATCGAAGTAGGTAAACCCATTGTTTGTACCCAAAGACGTTTCAAACCCTGTAGTTTTTGTAAATGTATACACCAAGCTTCCTGCAAGATTTGCTGTGATTGTAACTGTGCCTCCATGGGATAAATTCAATGCTTGGGTAGAACAGAACAAATAAAAATCTTGCACCGTAAACTCCATTCCACCTACGGAGGAAATTGTAAATGTAGAACCGTCCCCGGTAGGAGATGTAAATGAAGAGTTGTCAATAAATTGATCGTCTGTTGAAGTCCCATTCCAGCCGGCTCCACTTACGTTTAAAATATCGTAGTTAGTCCCACCACTGATTTCAAAGGTCTGACCACTTTCTGTAAAGGTCGCTGATCCCACCGATTCATCTTCAAAATTATCCTGAGCAGCACCACATGTAGCAGCCGCAGCTCCTCGAATATCAAAGTTGTATGGATTTTCTCCAGCATCGTTATTAGAAATACTCACACTTGCAGTTCTGATTCCAGATGCACTGGGAGTAAAAGTAATTTCGAACTCAGTGTAACTACCTGATGCAACTGCTGTACTTGGAACTGCAGTAACCACGAAATCACCTGCATTCGCTCCAGTAATATTAACTTTTGGCGAACCATCTAACACCAGTTGTTCTGTATTGAGGTTATGCACTTCAAATGTAAGCGCAACAGGCACACCTATATCTGTGCTTCCAAAGTCTGTATTGTCTGCAGTAGATGGTGTAACATCTCCATCCACAATTGACACACCATTTCCTTGAACATCGATTTCCGCAACTGGAGGTGATCTCCATAGCTGAGCATAAATTTCATCTTCACCGTCAAGACCATTGGGAGCTTCATCATCGCCTTCCCAAACAATCAGAAAATTGTTATTCGTTGCATTGTAAGCACTTTTTGGTTTTTGTGCAAAATAAGTGTTATCTCCATTGGTATTACCCATGTCACTTACCCTGCTTTGTGTCTCCAGTAAAGAATAACTCGCAGCGTCAAGCGTAGAACAATAGATATCAAAAGCGTTACTTCCTGGTTCTTCTGACCTAACTGTAACAAGCATTTGATCATCTGTAGCATTATAGGTTACATCACAGTAAGTAGAGGTTTCCTCTCCATCGCCATCAATACCCGCGAAGCTAATTTGAAATGCAGACCCCGTAAGTGCAGCGGTGTTTGAAACTCGCTGTCCAAACGTTTCTTCCTCGTTGGCTGTTAAACCATTTTCGGTGTTAAAAATCACCAAATACTCGTTTAGGCTTGGGTTGTATTCTACGGCAGCGTAATTTGCATCTAAACCAGAAACTGAGGTAATTTGAACGGATGTTCCGGCTGCTCCTGCGGTACTTACTATTCTACCGTAAATGTTATAATCATTGTCAACGGGCATGTCTAAATGGTAAACCACGAAGAACTCGTCATCTGTGCTGTTATAAGCTACATCTGCATAGGACGCATCAAAACTACCTGAGGCAGCACTTAACTGGGTGTGACCTCCCAAACCTCCTGTGAGTGTTCCATTACTCTGAACAATCGCTGCAGCCACTTGACCTATTCCGCCTGCATCGTTTATGTGCCAAGCCACACAATATTCACCAGAATTAGAGCTCACAGCAACAGATGGATAGTAAGCATGAGATGTTCCATCTCCATCCGTACCAATCTGGGAAATTCTAATTTCTCCTCCCGACAAGGCTCCATTTGGGTTGACTAATTGTCCATAAATCTCATTTTCTGCAGTTGATGTAGTAGCGTTCTTATCTGCCTCCCAAACAACAAAATATTGACTTGTAACCGTATTAAATACTACTCTGGGGTTTTTTGCATCAACTTCAACATCTCCAGGAGTTCCAGTAGCAGAAATAGCAAAAGCACTTCCGACTAATGCTCCAGTAGATGCATTCACAAATTGTCCGTAAATTTCTTCTTCTCCATTAATTACTTCGGCCTCCCAAACAACTAAGTATTGATTTAAAGTTGGGTCATAGGCAACAGAAGGATCTTCGTAGTCAATACTTGTCCCTGTACCATGAGTGGTAATTCGAATATCATTTGGACCTGTCTCACCACTTGAGTCGCTCCCTTCTCCTTGTATAGCGAAGCTGTAAGTTCCCTCATCTCCATCATTTGAAGAGATACTTATGGTAGCCGTTCTTGTACCAATAACACTTGGGTCAAAGCGAACAACAAAATAAGACCCGCTAGTTCCTGCAACGGGAGATACTGCATCTGTTTCTAATGTAAAATCAGCAGCGTGTGCACCACCGATTGTTACAATTGGAGAACCACTTAAAGTAAGGTTAGTCCCTCCTAAGTTTCGAATGAAGAAATAGTGGTCTTTATAACTATTATTCAAAGCTACTTGTCCAAAGTCTGTATTGTCAGCTGTAGCCGGAGTTAAATCATTGTTTGTGATACTCGCTGAATTCCCCTGCACATCAATCTCAGGGGCACCTGCTGGAGAAGCTGTCACATTTGCTACCGCAACACCATAAGGATCATCCATTGACCCGTTTAATACGGTTACACCAGTTCCGTCAAGATTAGAATAACTAATATTGTCTGCACCTGATTGAGAGTCAGCCCAATACAGCTTATTATTCGCAACATCCAGTGAAATCGCACGAGGTGAAAAATTGGAAGGTCTACTCAAAATAGTGGTAACCCCACCTGTACCATCGCTATTTTTCCTGAATATTCCATCAGCAGAATTCGAAGCCCAATAAACATGACCGTTGGTTGCATCAACATCCAAACCATAAATTGTTCCCATGTTTGCAGGTGTAGCCGCAAAAGTCACAAATTCAGAATGAATGGAAGTAGCTCCAGTACCATCCAAATTTCCCTTCATGATATAGTAGGTATTGTCGAACGTACCTGTGTTGTAAAATCTTTGAACCCAGTAAAGCTCAGTTCCACTTATCGCGATCGAACGGAAGTAATTATCCGTTACGGGGCCTACGATGGTTTCAATATTTGATCCATCCAAATCCGCTCGTTTGATGGACTCATTCTCAACCCAATAGACTTTTGCGTTTGCTTCATCTACTTCTACATCATATACACTAGCACCAAGTGAAACGATCTCTTGCTCACCTGTTCCGTCCATATTCATCTTGTAGATGCTGTAAGGAGTTCCGGTACCAAAATAAATTTCTTGAGTGGTATTATTTACATCAACATATCTCGGAAACAATGTTGCTGTTTGGGTATAGAATACACCATCGTTAGATCCTGTCAGATCCATAGTTCTGATCTCTCTAACATCCTCATCAATGTAAAATACTTTGTTGTTTTGCGCTTTAGAAAAAACTACTGAAAGCAGTGCAAGCACTAGGCTTGAAATCCTGAAAGAATTCATGGGCAACTGAATTAAATTTGGCTAAAAGTAAGCATAAAAGTTCCTTACTTCATCATTTTGCCCTGAAAACAAAAAAAAGGCTAAAGAATTTAACCTTAGGGTAATGCTGTCACAAAAATCAAGGAAATCGAGTTGACGCAATGCCGCACACCCTTGTCTGTAAAACCTTCACCTAAAAAGACGTGACCTAAATGTCCTTTGCATCTTGCACAAATAATCTCTGTCCGCTTTCCATCCGCATCAGGAACGCGCTCCACATTACCTTCAATTTCATCATCAAAACTTGGCCAACCGCAATGCGAAGGAAACTTATCTTCTGAAGTATATAAAGGTAGTTCGCATTGCTTGCACAAGTAATAACCTTCGGCATCGTGCTTGGTATATTCTCCAGTAAACGGCATTTCTGTCCCTTTATCAATGATCACGCTTTTCTCAAAAGGCGTCAATTGATTCAGGTCAAAACCTTCTTTATCACTTTGTGCAAAACTGTTCATTGCTATAAAAATACTGAATATCGCGATTAAATGCCTCATCTCATTGGGATTTACTCAAATTTACTTCCATCACAGGAGATTTGCCAACTCCAACGGAGACCAAAACCATCCTATTAACAAGTTTTATGAAAATGTTAAGGTAGTTTTCCTAAGATAGGGATTCTACCTTTTGCCAACCTGTCCAACTCTTCTTGCATCAATGTGACCACTTTATCATTGAGCATTTTTACCACATTAGGATTGTCTGCATCCTGCGGCAGGAACTCCTCTACAGAAATCGGTGGTAAAACACTAATGGTTATTTGCGAAGGCAACGGAACTTGAAATATATTGAAATGACCAAACTTGAAACCAAAAGGAAAAGACCAATAAATCGGCCAAGAGTGAATTTTGAACAACTTAGCGAGCTGGTTTCGTTTTACCAATTGCTCTCCGCTGGACAATACGAAAAGCGTTTCTCCCCCTCCGATTCCAACGATTGGTAAAATCGGACATCCCGATCTCAAAGCCAATTTGATATAACCGGTATGGTTGTAGAAATCAATTTTGTTTCGTTCGCTAAAAGGTTTTGTATTCTCTCGATCTCCTCCTGGATAGACCGTCAATGAATTTCCTGCTTCAAGAGAAGCCAGTGCATTAGCAGGGTCAGCCTTGATGATACCAAAGTCTTTCTCGGTAAAATTAAACACAGAAGTGAGCTGATGAAATGCCTTGTGCACCAAAACCGTCATTGGGGGTTTACCTTTTAGGGTATGATACTTTCCTATCCATAAGTACGACTCAGGGATAAAGTATACGCCCAAGTGATTACCCACACCAATAAAAGGTGTATCGGGGATATGCTCTAAACCTTTGTATTTTGCCCTGAAGTATTTTTCAATAACAGGTAGTAAAATGTGGCTTAACTTTCGAGCTAAGGGTTGATGTAATTTTTTTTGGGGAGTCATTACGTTAAGAAGTCTTTAATTCAGATTATGTAATCAAATACCTTATATCTTTGTCAAAGGTATACATATAGCGAGAGACCATGGTTAACCAATTGGAAAAAATTATCCTACCCAAACTTACTGAAGGAGAGCAGTACAATGCTCCAAAAACGATTCACCTCAATAATCAGGATGAATTCTCTGCTGCGGTTGGTATTGATTTTATCGAGACGGCAAATGACGTAACGGGCAAAGGCAATAAGTTCCTCGTTGGGTTATCTCATGGTATTTCTCCTTCTGGCCCGTACCAGTATATCTTGGATCATTACGAAGAGATTAAGCATCCCGAACTGATTCATTACACTTTTGTAAACAGTAAGCTTCAGCGCCAGCGAGGTTTGATAGAGGTCAAAGATGCGGTTGCTTTTGTAAAAGAACTTCTCCGAACCGAAAAAATCACAAAGGATCAAATCATTGGTCGCTCAGTGGATAGAGATAACCTTGACGTTTACCGAAAAGGGATCAACAAACTCCTAAAAGATTATTTTAACACTTCTGAAAAAAGAGGATTGGACTACGTTTTTTTGGCCTCTGACCCGAAAGGTTTGGTAGCTGGAATTACACGAGAGTCAAGCGCTTTTGGTAGTCAGGAACTGGTAGTAAAGGTAACGGACACGGAAGAACCTGAATTAACGTTTACACCTCATTTTTTGATGCAGTCTCAACGGATTGCTTTTCTGGCGACCAAAGCCGACAAGAGACGTGCACTGGCTTGGCTTTATTACAAATGGGCTACGCCAGACAAAAGTCCAGAGTTTTTGCGTTTTATTGATGACGTAGAATCAAAAATGACGGTGTTTGTGGATGACCGAGCGTTAACTTGGCCACAACTCATCTTGTCAAGAAGGACAGAATATGGAAGTACTACCATTAAAATTGACATGGCTGAGCCCTTCTCGATTTCGGAGAGTAAAAAGCCAGTCGTTCTAATGATTCATGGTTTTCTTGGGTTGAATTCGTTTGATGCTTTACTTTCTTTCTCTCCTGATGACAAGTACATTCCTGCCGCATTACACTTTGGCACGATCCCTTATCAATTGCCGATGAGTAAGTACTCTCAGTTTGTAGTAGAAAACATCGACTACGTGGTTGAGTACTTTGGAAAACACGGACATCCAGTTTACATTTTTGATCATTCGATGGCCAACATCTATATGCTGATGATGGAAGAGCAAATGGACAAGCTGAACGGGATCAAGCGTTATTTGCGTGGAAGAATAGCTTCAAACCCCTTCTTTGGGAGTGAAGTGAAACATACCACCTTAAATTTTCTTGATAAAGTTTTGCTCCCTGGAAAACTGAGTTTTTCCGACCGAATGGTTTTCAAAGCTAGCAGAAAGGCAATTGCCCCGCAATCAAAAACCTTTAATCGGGAGATGAGCATCCAGTTGAACAAATGGCTGGTGAGAAAGGACAATGTCATAACAGAAAAAGTGTGGACGGAGATTAAAAAACGGGTTATCTCTATTGTCATGGATTTGGATAGTTTGCCTGAGCTGAATCGCGTACCGTTAACACATACCGTCATGAAACTTCCGATCAAGCTATTCGCGATTCAAATCCAATCAGCGCTTCGTGAATCTAAACACCTTGATGAATTAGAGAAGTTAAAAAACTACGAAAAGTACAAGATTCCAACGCTGGTACTGAAGAGCAGCATTGATCCGATTGCTAAGTTTGTTTATAAACCTTATGAGTATACAGAAAACGTAACGATCCTAGACATTACCAACTATGATGAGCGTGATTTGTTCAAGGAACATCTTTACTATTTGATTCGTCCGCAAACCACGATTAAGGTAATTGAACAATTTGTGGAGGCAACCGAAAAAGCCTAACCTATTAGATGTTAATTCCGATTACGCAGACGTCATCGATCTGATCGTAATCCGCTTTCCAAGCGACAAAAATCTCTTGTAATGCCGCTTTTTGCTCATCCATGGGTAGGTGTTGTATGTTAAGAATGTGATGCTTGAATTGCTTGTACTTCATCTTTTTCCCAAATTCGCCACCGAATTGATCTGCATAACCGTCAGTAAAAATGTAGAGCGAATCGCCTTTTATCAAAGACATCTCATCAGAGGTAAAAGGCTCCATCTGATAGTAGAGACCTACTGGTTGCCGATCTCCCTTAACCTCAATCAAGGTATAACCTCCTTCATCTGTGCAACTGAATTTTTCTCGAATGTCCGCTGTAACCTCATCACTACTTCTTACCAACCAAAGCGGATTGTTAGCCCCAGAAAACGTGAGTTGATCATTGGTAATTGAACAAAGTGCGATATCCATTCCGTCTTTTACATCTTGTCCACTCCTTGCAAATGTTTCGATCACGAGATCTCTTGTCTTGTTCAAAATTTCTGAAGGCTGGGTAAGTTTCATCTCATTAACCGCCCTGTTGAGGGCGTTACTGCACACTACACTGACCATGGCTCCAGGAACCCCATGACCTGTGCAATCTGCGGAAGCCACAAAAACGCTATTGTTCTTTTTGACGGTCCAGTAAAAGTCACCACTCACCACATCTTTGGGCATAAATAGAACAAACCCCTTGCCTAAGTTCTGAATCAAATCTTCTCTATCGGGAAGGATTGCCATTTGCAATTTTTCGGCATAGTTAATCGAGTCTGAAATTTCATGGTGTACTTCCTCTAGCTGACGATGCTGTACCTCAATCTTGCTTTTCTGTGATTCTACTTCAACTTTCTGCTTCTCAATGATTCTACGTTGATTTTGAGACACTTTAAATCTACGGTACATGAACACTCCAAACAACGTCACCAATCCAATTCCGAGATACAAATACCACTTTTCTTTTTCGTGAATTTCGTTCTTTAATTCCTCCTGCTCTTTGGCACTTTTTTCATGCTGATAGGCCAGTTCTTGCTCAGCTATTATCTTGTCCTTCTCTACGGACTTAAACTTCTCTTGAAGTTCAGCTATCTGTTTCGTACGCGTTTCGTTGATCAACTCATCTTTGAGTGTTCTGGATGTATCAATATAAAGGTAAGCCTTCTTGAAGTCGCCCAACTCAAAATGTGTTCTTGCAAGTAAGCTGTAGATGTTGACTTGATATCCCTTTTCGTTTTTCGTTTTTGATTCGGAGAGTGCCTCTTGAATATAGCTCAGGCTCATCTCTGGATCACCCAGTTCTAGGTAACAGGATGATACATTTGCCGTGGCTTTTGTGTAAGAAGATTCATTCCCGTTCTCCAGACTTTTCTTCTTAGCTAAATCAAAGTATTCAATTGCCTTTTCAAAATTCTCTACGTAGTATTCAATTACACCTATATTAAGGTAAAAATTACCTTCATCTATTTCCAAGTCATAAGACTCCTTTAGTTCCAAGCACAGGTTTTTGTAAGCGTATGCTGAATCTATTTCCAGGTTCTCACCATGGATAAAAGCGATATTTAACGCATTTGAGTAGGCGGACTGATAGTTCTCATTTTTGAGGGCAATCTGAACGGTCTTCTTCCACATCTCCAAAGCACCTTCGTCATTACCCGAAAAATAGTGTGGAACCGCAGCATCAGAATAGGCAGCTATTAGATCTGCCACGCTTCCAGACTGATCGGCTAAACCAAAGTTATGGGTCAAGAGCTCTATTGATTTTTCATAGTTACCATCATAAGCATAGGCCAAACCTAGTGCTCGGTTGTATTTTAGACGCAGACCAAATTGTTCAGACGGTTCTGTATTAAGATCAACCTTTTCCATAAAATAAAGAACGGAGTCAACACTTACATCATAATATTGGAATGCTTTGTGCGCAAACAAAATGCTTTTATAATATGGATCTACTTCATCACTTGACCCAAGAATAACTAAACACTTTTTGAAAATTTCGTTGTCATCTGACTCGACATAAGCATCCACTAAAGTGTTAAACTTCTGAGAATCATTTGCATGAATACCAGAAAGGCATCCCATTGAAATAATCAATAGTATAATGAAGGGTCTTAGAAACAGCATGCGACCTCAAAAATAACATTCTTTCCCAGATTAAAATAATACAAACTCTTTCCGTTGATTACGTTTTTTTCGTTTCTTTAAAGAACTATAAACCTTAAAAATTATTAATTATGGCAACAGGAATTATTGATTCTATTGGATCTGTATCCGGAAGTAACAAATCAGGAACTATTAAACTTGATGAATCAGGCGACATTGTAGATTTCAAAGACCAGCCTTTGACATGTGATGTGGGTGACCCCGTGTCCTTTTCTCTGCTCATCGTAAAGAACCAGCCCTCTGTAGCAACCAACGTTCAATGTATTGTTGGTGAAGTAGATCACGTATTGACTCCATTGAAGACAGCACATGTTGGAGATGTCACGATCAAAGACAATGAAAAGCTCGTTATTCGTGCTGGAGGGTCAATCAAAGGAAACATTGACCTTGCTGGAGGAAAACTGAGAATTGCAGATGGTGGAGACGTAACGGGTCAGATCACAATCGAAAAATCTGGGAGCCTTATTGTTGCCGGAGGCAGCGTACACGGAGATATCACTGCAAATGAGGCCGAGATGATCAAAGTAAAAGGCAACGGAGACGTTACAGGTAACGTGATCATCATGAAAGGACATAAAATGGTGTTGGATGGTGGAACAATCACTGGAGGTGTTACAATCAATGATGCCTTTAAAATTGTTGTGAAGTCTGACAGTAAAATCACTTGTTCGTAAACAAGGCGATCACACATAAAAAAAGTACTAAGGAGTCTTCGGACTCCTTTTTTATTGCCTTAATGCTACAAGCTTTGAAACGTACTTTCCTACGATATCGAACTCAAGATTTACTTTTGTTCCAGCACTAAAATCTTTGAAGTTCGTATGCTCAAATGTGTAGGGAATGATGCTTACTGAAAACGTGTTCACACCCGAATCGACTACCGTTAAACTTACGCCATTTATCGTGATTGAACCTTTCTCAACCGTAATGTTTCCAGTGGGTGCATACTCAAAGTGAAAATTCCAACTTCCGTCATTCTCTTCCACCTTGGTGCAAGTAGCAGTTTGATCCACATGTCCCTGAACGATGTGACCATCTAATCGAGCTCCCACTTGTGTGCACCGTTCTAGATTGATCTCATCGCCTTCCTTCAAATCACCTAGATTTGTTCGTTTTAGGGTTTCTTGAATGGCGGTTACGACATACTCACCTTCTTGAATGCCCACTACCGTAAGACAGACACCGTTGTGCGCCACGCTCTGATCAATTTTTAACTCGTTCGTTATAGCTGATGAAAAAGTAAAATTAACGTTGGTCCCCTCTTTTTCTATTTTTTGAACTTTTGCTAGGGTCTCAATGATTCCAGTAAACATGTTTTTGATTTTTTTGTAAAAATATCAAATATGCCTCTATTGTGAGATAAACTTTAAATTTTAACTACTCCGCACCAATAATTGTTAGTGCAATTCGAATCTGCCCATAGGACACCTCTTCTTTCAAGTACTCGAAGTAAGGCTTCAATACTTTGACATCTTGAATTTCAACGTGCACTTTTCTAACCCTTTCAAGCACTCCTTTTTCAAGATATTTCTCCAACTGAATGTCTTTTCCATCCAAATATAATTTGCTTAAATGTGAGAAAATAGTTGTCTCATTTAGCTTTCTTGCTAGCGCTATTTCCTCCACTGACAAACCTTTTTGATACAGCTCCCAAGTTTCTTGATAGGTATTCGCTTTCTTTTGCTTCCCTTCTTTTTCGAAGTTGAGAATTTCATTCATAAAGAGGTCGCCATACTTTTCCAACTTTGCTTTTCCCACTCCATCAACATCTAAAAAGGCTTCATCATAAGTAGGTTTATGTGCTACCATCTCTTTTAACGTAGCGTCATTAAACACAATGTAAGGCGGTACTCCTTCGTCTTTGGCAATCTTTAATCTTAGTTTCCTCAATACTTCGAATAAGCTATCATTAGGCTGCCTGTCTTTTTTCGTTTTGGGCTTTTTCTCTTTCGTCTTTTCTACGTTATGGGCGAGTGTTACCTTTCTTCCAGCTTTATCTATCCTTATCCAAATCACAAACCCTATTCTAAAATATACTCAGGACAAGAATTACATGTTTTTGAGATAAGACATCGAAAAGGATTAACTCCAATTCCTCAAGACGATGAGTTTGATGAAATGATTTGGATAACCCCAAATCAAATGGATCAATTCGACTTTTGTCATAGAAAGAAAGCCTATTTTGAGGCGATCAAGGAGCTGTTACAAAATCGACAATAAAAAAGGTCTCACAATTGTAAGACCTTTCCAATATTTCTATTATCTCTTCTTAAGCATTCATCAACTCACCCAAGACATTATCATAGGGTTTCTTGTATTCATCAGAGAAGCCAAAATGTTCATCGTCTACTACCATCTTTCCTTGCGTAACGTGTCCAAGTAAAGTGAATGGCACTTTCGATTCCATCATATAATCCAAAAACTCATCTTCAGTTGCATTATCTACAGCAACAACAACTCTACCTTGTGCTTCACCAAAAAGGAAAGCATCTTCTCTGACTTCACTGTCCGAAACAATATCAAAACCAAGTTCTCTTGGAAAACTCATTTCAGCTAAAGTTGTAAACAACCCACCATCTGCCACATCATGAGCAGCAGCTATCCATCCTTTTTCAATCAATCCTCTTACAGCATTTTGCATAGCAAGTTCCTCATCAAGATTAAAATATGGAGCCCGAGAACCTTTTATTCCATGGTAACTGTATAGATATTCGGAAGAGGCAATGTCGTTCACTGACTTCCCGATTAGATAAATCAGTTGTCCCTTTTCTTTAAAATCAAGCGACATTGTTTTGGTCTTGTCATTTACAATTCCCAACATTCCGATTGTAGGTGTCGGGAAAACGGGTACCTCTTTTCCGTCAATTACGGATTGATTATAGAAACTCACATTACCCCCTGTTACTGGTGTCTGGAATTTCTCGCATGCCTTTGTCATCCCTTTAATCGATCCGACAAACTGCCAGTAAGATTCTGGGTTGTATGGGTTACCGAAGTTTAAGCAATTCGTAATAGCAGAAGGTGTACCACCACTACAGGTAATATTTCGAGCAGCTTCAGCAACTGCAATCGCACAACCTTCTTCCGGATCTGCCTGCACATATCTGCTGTTGCAATCCACTGACATGGCCAATGCTTTATTAGATCCTTTAATATTTACTAGACCCGCATCAGAAGGTGCGTTCGTAGACATGTTTACCGTACCAACCATGCTATCGTATTGCTCATACACCCATCTTTTTGAAGCAATGTTCGGATGTGATAAGATAAACTTAGCGACCTCAGTCAGATCATCCGGTTGTTTAACATCTTCCATGTTGAATTTCTGATATTCAGCATAGTAAGCAGGCTCTTTATAATCTCTCTTATAAACTGGAGCTCCACCTCCAAGAACCAAAGAATCAGCATGAACTTCCGCAACTTTCTCTCCGTGATAGAAGAACTCGATGTTTGGACCAGCAGTAACTTCACCAATCTCCGCACAGTTCAAATCCCACTTATCAAAAATAGCCTGTACCTCTGCTTCCTTCCCTTTGTGAACAACCACTAGCATTCTCTCTTGAGATTCTGAAAGTAATATTTCCCAGTCTTTCATGTCCGCCTGACGTGTAGGAACTTTTGTCAAGTCAATCTTCATACCCACTCCACCAGCAGCAGACATTTCGGACGTACTACAAGTGATTCCAGCGGCTCCCATATCTTGCATTCCTACAATGCAATCGGTTTGGGCTAACTCTAGTGTAGCCTCCAATAATAACTTTTCCTGAAATGGATCTCCCACCTGTACAGCAGGCAAATCTCCTGCAGAGTCTTCTGTAATATCTTTAGAAGCAAATGCTGCTCCATGAATTCCATCTTTACCTGTAGATGAGCCTACAATGAACACTGGGTTACCAACACCAGATGCTGTCGCAGAAATCATATCTCCGGCTTTCATAATTCCAGCTGAAAATGCATTTACAAGTGGGTTTTGATCGTAACTATCATCAAAGAAAACTTCTCCTCCAACAATCGGAATACCAAAGGCGTTTCCGTAATCACCAATTCCTTTGGTCACACCTTTTACCAACCATTTGGTTCTATCCTTTTCAGGGTTTCCAAATCTCAACGAGTTGAGCTGAGCTATGGGTCTTGCCCCCATCGTGAAAATATCTCTATTGATTCCTCCAACACCTGTTGCAGCTCCTTGATAAGGCTCCAACGCACTTGGGTGGTTGTGTGATTCAATCTTAAAACAACACGCGAGTCCATCTCCGATATCAACCAAACCGGCATTCTCTTCACCAGCTTTCACCAGCATATGTGGTCCATCCTTAGGCAAAGTCTTCAACCAAACGATGGAGTTTTTATAACTACAATGCTCACTCCACATCACTGAGTAGATGCTCATTTCTGTAAAGTTGGGCGTCCTTCCTAGGATTTCTTTGATCTTGTCAAACTCTTCTGGAAGAAGTCCTAATTCTTGTGCTTGTTCTAATGTTGCTTCTGGTGTTGCGATTGTACTCATCAACTTCTTTTTTGTTAAAATTTAATGGAACGACAAAGTTATGTTTCTCTTTAGAAATGAATCTGACTTTTCAACAGAAATCACACCTCGTGAATAAAAAGTGATTCATCAAACCGAATTCTTGGTCCGTAGATCCCATTTTCTGCTCTTTTACCTACTGAAATCACCATGCAAGGGTCTGCTCCATGAGGAAGTTTTATCGCTCTTCGAATAAGTGTCTCATCATACCCTTCCATCGGGCAGGTATCATAGCCATGTGCTCTAAATGCTAGCATCAGTTGCTGACAAGCTAAAGCGGTGGTTTTATGTGCCCAAATTTTCATGTCGTTAAGAGATGCAGGTCCTCTAGGAGTTGGCTTAGATAAACCTCTCACAAACATGTAGGTCTTTTTCATTGCGCCAAAAGCTCCCAACGGCCCCTGATTATACGCCAACGGCACCAACTTTTTGTAGTATGCGATGGCCGACTTTGGCACTTTCACATCTTCTTGCTCCTCAAACGTTTTCAACATCAACGGTGCTGTTTTTCGCCACATTTCAGGATGGGCTACCGCCACAATCAATTCTTTAGCTGTTCTGGCAGCGGGTTGACTCAGGCAAGCATGGACAATTTTTTCTTTGACTTTTGGCGTCCTCACCCAATAGAATTGCCAACTCTGCAAATTGGACGAATTTGGAGCGAGCAACGCGAGCGACAAACACTTACGCATTATTTCTTCCGGAACAGGTTCGTCTGTATAAACCCGACATGAACGTCTGGCTTCGCACAAGGCTTCAAACTCACTCCCGTTCTCATAATCAGAAGGCTCCGTGTAATTTACCTCTGGAACCTTACTGAAAATATCCATTTCATCTGCCATAATTAAAAGTATTGTAGAAATAAATAGACTTCGTTCAGAATGACATAAAAAAGGGAGCCGAAGCTCCCCAAATTAGTTATAGATTGTCAATTATCGCATTAAAGGTGCTACTCGGTCTCATTGCAGCATAAGTTAACGCTTCATCTGTTAGATAATAACCTTTTAAGTCAATCGGTTGTCCTTTTGACGTTAGCTCTTTCACGATTACACTTTCATTCGCTGACATCTCTTGGTATGCTTTTTCGAAAGTGGCTTTCAACTGAGCATCTTTGTCCTGATTTGCCAATTCTTTCGCCCAATACATTGACAAATAAAAGTGACTCACTCTATTCCCAGGTTGTCCTGCTTTTCTTTTTGGACTTTTGTCGTTTTCCAGCAACTTACTTGTCGCTTCATCTAAGGTATCCGCTAAGATCTGTGCTCTTGGATTGTCAGCGAATTCAGCCAAATGCTCCAAAGAAGGCGCCAATGCCATGAACTCTCCCAGAGAATCCCAACGCAAATGTCCCTCTGACAGAAATTGATCTACATGTTTTGGTGCAGATCCTCCAGCACCGGTTTCAAACAAACCACCGCCATTCATTAATGGAACGATCGACAACATTTTAGCTGAAGTTCCAACTTCCAAAATTGGAAATAAATCCGTTAAGTAGTCTCGTAGTACATTTCCAGTGACTGAGATCGTATTTTCTCCTTTAGCAATTCGCTCAACTGAAACCTTACATGCTTCTACTGGAGAAAGAATTCTAATATCCAACCCAGCCGTATCGTGCTCTGGAAGGTATTCTTTTACTTTCTTGATTAATTCGGCATCGTGCGCTCTATTCTCATCTAGCCAAAAGATTGTTGGCCACCCCGTTGCTTTTGCTCTTCTCACCGCTAAACCAACCCAGTCTTTGATTGGGGCGTCTTTCGCCTGACACATTCTCCAGATATCTCCCTCTTCCACATCGTGCGAGAACACTTCGTTTCCTTCTGCATCCACCACTCTCACTTTTCCGTTGGATGGTATTTCAAACGTCTTATCGTGCGAACCGTATTCTTCAGCCTTCTTTGCCATCAAGCCTACGTTTGGCACTGTACCCATTTTAGTGGGATCCAATGCTCCATTCTCTCGACAAAAATCAATAACCACCTGATAAAGCCCAGCGTAACTACTGTCTGGAATAACTGCCTTCGTATCTTGTGTTTTACCTTCCTTGTTCCACATCTTACCAGAGTTTCTAATCATTGCTGGCATAGACGCATCAATAATTACATCACTTGGTACGTGTAAGTTGGTAATTCCATTGTCTGAATCGACCATTGCGATATCCGGACCATTTTCCATAGCCGTATTCAACGCAGTTTGAATTTCTTCTTTTTTGTCCGTTGGTAGTTTATCAAGTTTTGCGACAAGATCACCGAATCCGTTATTTACGTTCACACCAATCTGGTTAAACTCATTGCCATATTTGGCAAACACATCTTTGAAATAGGTTCTCACAGCATGTCCAAAAATAATCGGATCAGATACTTTCATCATGGTTGCTTTCATGTGCAGCGAAAACAACACTCCAGAACGTTGAGCATCTGCCACCTCTTTATCTAGGAAGTCGATCAAAGCTGTTTTGCTCAGTACAGTAGCGTCTACTACTTCTCCCGAAAGAATGGCTAGTCCATCTTTAAGGTTCGTTACATTTCCGTCTGCGTCTACGTGCTCAATTCTTAGAGAAGTAGGTGAGCTGAAAGTAGTTGACTTTTCGTTATTTCTAAAATCGCCTGCACTCATGGTAGCCACATGACTCTTTGAATCTTTTGACCACTCGCCCATGGAATGCGGGTGCATTTTGGCATAGTTCTTAACCGCTTTTGGTGCTCTTCTGTCAGAGTTACCCTCTCGCAGCACTGGATTCACAGCACTCCCCTTCACCTTATCATATCTTGCTCGCACCTCCTTCTCCTCATCCGTTGATGGATTTTCAGGGAAGTCAGGCAAACGATAACCTTTACTTTGCAATTCCTCAATGGTCTCTTTCAACTGAGGAACGGATGCACTAATGTTTGGTAATTTAATGATGTTCGCCTCAGGACGTAAAACCATTTCTCCTAATTCTGCCAATGCATTCGGCACCTGTTGTCCTTCTGATAGGTAATCTGGGAAAACAGCCAAAATTCTTCCCGCAAGTGAAATGTCCTTCACTTCTAATTCAACACCAGCTTGCTTGGTAAATGCTTTAACGATTGGCAAAAAGGAATGAGTTGCCAACATTGGGGCCTCATCGGTTTTTGTCCAAGTAATTTTTGATTGATTTGAACTCATTTTTATTTATCTTTTCTTGAAATTATACATGTAAGTATTGTCCACCCACAAAGATAAATTTCTGAACCGAAATGATACGTAAAAAGAATATAAATTAGATAAGTAAGGAAGAATCAAAGACTACCTGAGTAAAACTAGTAATCTACACGCAAGTTAATGAGACCACCTTCTTCATAAGAAGAAATCTTGTGCAATGGATTTTTGGCTATGTTATCCCAAAAGAATTTGGCCAACTCATTCTTGGTATGGAATTTACAAATCAACGGTTTCCCTTCCGTCAATAATGTCTCAACAACGGTAGATCCTACGCCCTTCCCTCTCCACATGTTCAAAACAAATAAATCGCGCACCTTTGTAACGTCCCGCTGTGGCTCTACCAAAACAAAACCTATGATGTGATACTCTGCATGAATAATATAGGCACTTCGGTCGAAGCTCGAAACATACTTACTCGAAATATTCTGCTCATACTTTCCATTCGGACCCACCTCAATATGCATGAACTCACTTAAGTCATGAAGATAGAGTTGAAGAAGGTTGTCCAAAAGCGCTTTATCATTGATTCCAGCTTTGTAAAGAGATATATTCATTGTTTCAACTTCCATAACACAAATATACATTATTTCTGATAGTTATTTACCTCCATTTGTTAATTTCGCATAAAATTAACGTGGGTTTCATATTGATTTTCAGTTGACAACACACTGTCTTAAGAATAATCTTTTTCTATTCTCAAGTGTTTGTTAATTAAAAAATAAGTTCTATCTTCGCAGCCCCATTTAGGGAAAGTACGCAATTTTAAAAGATTAAAAATCGTGAATACACTAAGTTACAAGACTGTTTCGGCTACAAAAGAGACCGCAGATAAAAAGTGGCATTTAGTTGATGCTGAAGGACAGACATTAGGAAGAATGGCGAGCAAGATCGCTAAAGTCATTCGTGGAAAGCATAAGACTAATTTCACACCACATGCTGATTGTGGCGACTACGTAATTGTAATTAATGCAGAAAAGATCAATTTAAGTGGTAACAAGTGGGATGAGAAAGTTTATACTCGTCACACAGGATATCCTGGTGGTCAAAGAACGGCTACAGCTTCTGAGCTTTTGGCAAAGCGTCCTGAGCGCATTGTTGAAATGGCGGTAAAAGGAATGTTGCCTAAAAACAGATTAGGAAACCAATTATATAAGAATCTATTCGTTTACACTGGAGCTGAGCACAAGCAAGAAGCACAAAAGCCAGCGTTGTTAGATTTAGACACAATTTAAGGAATAAAGAATCATGGGTGTAATTAATACTATTGGAAGAAGAAAATCATCTGTAGCGAGAATTTACTTGTCTGAAGGAAAAGGAAACATTGTGGTTAATAAGAAAGACTACAAAGAGTATTTCCCAATTGGAACACTTCAGTACAAAATCAACCAGCCTTTTATGTTGACAGAGACAGAAGGTAAGTTTGATGTGAAAGTAAATGTTTCTGGCGGAGGTGTAAACGGACAAGTTGAGGCTGTAAGATTAGCAATTTCAAGAGCGCTAGTTGAAGTTGATGCTGAAAACAAACCCGCACTTAAGGCAGAAGGTCTTATGACGCGTGACCCAAGAATGGTTGAGCGTAAGAAGCCTGGACAGCCAAAAGCAAGAAAGAAATTCCAGTTTAGCAAACGTTAATATATTGTATTTAAGCAGCACTTCCCCGAATTCTTTGGGACTCGGGGAGCCAGGTGCTTATTTAGAATCTAAGCTTCATGTTAACCAAATTTATTTGCTTGCATGTTGCTGCTGAGGTAGCTAAAAGGAACATTTGATAACTCAGTTAAAAAGAAAGTAAATTAAAAAAGATGGCAAAGACTAACTTTGAAGACCTGTTAAAAGCAGGGGTGCACTTCGGGCACTTAAAAAGCAAGTGGAATCCAGCAATGGCTCCTTACGTATTTGGAGAAAGAAAAGGGATTCACATCATTGACCTTAACAAGACAGTTAAGAAAATTGACGAAGCAGCTAATGCGCTTCAATCTATCGCAAAATCCGGAAGAAAAGTTCTTTTTGTTGCTACAAAAAAGCAAGCACAGGAGATTCTTGAAGAGAGAATGAAAGGAACAACAATGCCGTACATCACAGAAAGATGGCCAGGTGGTTTGTTGACCAACTTCAAAACAACCAGAAGAACCATCAAAAAGATGAGTCAGATCGAGAAATTGATCACGGATAAAGACAATGTAAACATCTCAAAAAGAGAGCGTCTGCAGAAGTCAAGACAAAAAGCAAAATTAGATAAGGTATTTGGAAACATTGTGGATATGAGCAGACTACCTGCTGCTATCTTCATTGTAGATATTAAAAAAGAATCTATT
This sequence comes from uncultured Flavobacteriales bacterium, assembly GCA_964387945.1. Taxonomy (GTDB): domain Bacteria; phylum Bacteroidota; class Bacteroidia; order Flavobacteriales_D; family Parvicellaceae; genus Parvicella. The sequence continues at coordinate 20,135 of CAYLYX010000026.1, forward strand.
GCATTGGCTGAAGCTAAAAAATTGGGAATTCCAGTTTTCGCAATGGTTGATACTAACTCTGATCCAAGTGACGTTGATTTCGTGATCCCATCTAACGATGATGCTACAAAGTCAATTGACACGGTGGTTGCGATCATGGCGGATTCTATCAAGGAAGGCTTAGAGGAGCGTAAAGCTGGTAAAGCTAAAGCTGCTAAGGACAAAGAAGAAGTTAAGAGCGAGGCTACAGAAAACACAGAAGAGACTGTTGAGGAGAATGCTGAAGAGAATGCAGCTTCTGCAAAATAATTACGTAATCTGAATTATAATCTGTAATACATTTAAATCATGGCTGCAATTACTGCAAAAGACGTAAACGAATTAAGAAAAAAGACCGGAGCTGGTATGATGGACTGTAAGAAAGCACTTACAGAAGCTAACGGTGACATGGAAGAAGCAATGGACCTGCTTAGAAAGAAAGGACAAAAAATCGCTGCAAAAAGAGGTGATAGAGAAGCTTCTGAGGGATTGGTTCTTGCTGAAGCATCGGCTGACGGAAGTAAAGGATATATCCTGAGCTTAAACTGTGAGACTGACTTCGTTGCTAAAAACGAAGACTTCGGTAAACTAGCGAAAAGTTTCTTGGATACTGCAATGTCAAACAACGTTGAAGATAAGGATGCTTTGTTGGCACTTTCTGTTGACGGAATGACTATCGCTGATAAAATCACTGAGCAATCAGGTGTTATTGGTGAGAAACTAGAGATCGGAGAATATGGTGTAGTTGCTGCAACTAAAGTTGTTGCTTACAACCACCCAGGTAACCAGATCGCTTCTATCGTAGGATTAACTGCTGATGAAGCTGATGCTGGAAGACAAGTTGCAATGCAAGTTGCTGCAATGTCTCCAGTTGCTGTTGACGAAAACTCAGTTCCAGAAGATATTATTGCTAAAGAATTAGAGATTGGTAAAGAGTTGGCTATTCAAGAAGGAAAACCTGCTGACATGGCTGAGAAAATTGCTCAGGGAAGATTGAAAAAATTCTTCAAAGAGACTACTCTCTTGAACCAACAGTTCATTAAAGACAATAAACAAACTGTAAAAGATTTCTTAAAATCTCAAAATGCGGATCTGACCGTTACGAGCTTTAAACGAATTTCGCTTTCAGTTTAATTTAAACACACTCAAAAAACCCTGACAGTTTTACTAGTCAGGGTTTTTTTTGCATATTTGTTTCATCCATTCTCAAAAGGTAACCATGAAATACAAAAGAATACTTCTCAAACTTAGTGGGGAAGCGCTTATGGGAGATAAGCAATTCGGAATTGACAACAATCGTTTGATGCAGTATGCCAGTGAAATTAAATCTGTGGCAGATGCGGGAGTTCAGGTAGCAGTAGTTATTGGTGGTGGAAACATTTTTAGAGGCGTTCAAGCCGAAGAAGGAGGAATGGATCGTACCCAAGGAGACTACATGGGAATGTTGGCAACCATGATCAACAGCATGGCGTTACAAGCTGCGCTGGAATCATTGGGTCTTCAAACCAGATTGCAATCCGCTATTTCTATGAAAGAAGTGGCAGAGCCTTTTATCAAACGAAGAGCAGTCCGACACTTGGAGAAAGGAAGAATCGTAATTTTTGGTGCTGGAACGGGAAACCCTTTCTTCACAACAGACTCAGCGGGTGCGCTTAGAGCCATAGAAATTGAAGCAGATGTAATCCTAAAAGGAACTCGCGTAGATGGAATCTACGATATGGATCCTGAAAAAAACCCAAATGCTGTGAAATTTCAGCAAATTACATTTGATGAAGCATATGCTAAGGGGCTAAACGTTATGGACATGACCGCCTTTACATTATGTAAGGAGAATAAAATGGATTTAGTCGTATTCGACATGAATCAACCCGGTAACTTAATGAAGGTTGTGGAGGGAGAGAGTATCGGAACTACAGTAGAAGTGTAACTAATATAAGATTTGAATTATGAGTAGCGAAGAAGTTTCAATGGCATTGGGTGAAGCGAAAGATGGAATGCAAAGTTCATTAGACCATCTGGCATCAGAATTAACTAAAATTCGTGCTGGACGTGCTACTCCATCGATGCTAGACACCGTGAGAGTAGATTATTACGGTAGTCCCACCCCATTAAGTCAGGTAGGAAATGTCAATACACTGGATGGTAGAACACTAACGGTTCAGCCTTGGGAAAAGACGTTGCTGGACGAAATTGCCAAAGGCATTATGAATGCTAATCTGGGGCTAAACCCTCAAAACAATGGTGAGATGATCATCATTTCAGTACCTCCGTTGACAGAAGAAAGAAGAAAAGATTTGGTAAAGCAGGCAAAAGCAGAAGGAGAAAATGCCAAGGTGAGTATCCGATCGAAGCGAAAAGATGCCAATGATTTTATCAAAGGTTTGAAAAATGATGGCTTGAGCGAAGATCAAGTTAAGGATGCTGAAGACTCGGTACAAAAACTTACTAATCAATACATTACTAAAGTTGATGATTTGGTGAATGCCAAAGAAGCAGATATTATGAAAGTTTAAAAAAACAATGATCATGAAAAAGAATTTTATCTTCCTATTTACTGGATTGGCGCTTGTTCTCACTTCTTGTGGTGAAGAGTCATCAACACCCAATTTAGATGAAACTGAAAATGATGCAGCAAAGATTGACGATGGTCAAGCGGATGATGTAGTTGAATTCAATGATGGTATCGTAGCGCACATTGATATGGGTGAAGTCCAAATGGCCAAGCTCATGGATTTGGATGATCAAGATGTGAGTGCAGCTGAAATGCTAGCTGCGGCTGAAGAAACGATTGGTGATGTAGAACAGCGGATTGGCAAACTAGAAAAATTGAATCCAACAGGACCAGGAGCTGAAGATTTCCTTTCTGCAGCCATTGATCACCTCAAAAACGTAAGAGAAGTGGCGCAAGTTTATGCTGATTTTTCTGAGGATCTTGAGATTCCAGATAGCTTGTGGACAGAAGATATGGGGGCAATGTGGATGAACCTTGCCGAACCTATCTTTGCCGATTATGAAGATTCTTACGAGCAGCTAGAACTTACACAAAGCAGTTTTGCTAATATGAACAACATGGACATCATTCCTTCAGACGTAACGATCGATGACCTCTATGAAGAGTCAAAATAATTTGTTTTAAAAACAAACTTGGCAACCTCGCTCAAATTTGGGCGAGGTTTTTTTGTTTTATGGCTAAAAGTTGTAGTTTCAATCGTTCTTCTGATACATTTCAGTTAAATTCGCGCTGTTATATCATCGCATGGCAAAATCAAGTCTCTTAGATACGTTTATCTCAACTCGAATGATGGCAACTCTGTTGCTCATTTTTGCGGCAAGTATTGGAGCGGCAACATTTATTGAAGACATCTGGGACACGGAGGGAGCACAAAGAGTGGTTTATCATTCCTGGTGGTTTAAAACGGTGATTTTATTGCTCTGTGTAAACTTCATTGGCAACATTAAGCGGTATCGGCTTTTTCAATTAAAAAAGTGGTCGATCTTGCTGATTCACTTAGGTCTTATCGTTACCATTGTTGGAGCAGGTATCACGCATTATTTTGGTTTTGAAGGAATCATCAGAGTAAAAGAAGGAGAGGTGGTTTCCCAAATGTGGACATCCGACCCCTATTTTGAAGTTCAGGTGATCAACGAGGAATCAGGGCAAATGTATAAGCACCCCATGAAGTTGAAACCAACCGAGCTTTACATCCCCTTTTTAGTTACCAACGATTTTGAGTTTGAAATTGATCCTTTCCAGCAAGGTGCTACACATTTCGAATATGTTGATTTTTTGCCCAGTCGTAAACTGGGCGCTCCCGTTGATAGCTCAGAAAACGGACTCAACACGATTGAATTGGTGTTTGAAGGAATGATTTCCGAGTATATTCCTGAAGGGGGTTATATGGAGAAAGATGGGTATATCATTACCTACAATAACCCACAACCGGACGCTATCAACATTACCGGAGAAGATGAGTTTTTGCAAATTGAATTCTCAGAAAATGTCAACCGACTCAGCATGGAAACGCAGCTGGTGGATACACTTTTTGCCGGGAAGCATAAGTTCAAAAAAAGACACTTGCATAGTTTCTCAGGATTAAACATTGTTCTGAAGAATTTCCACTACAAGTTTGATCGACCTATTGTTCCAGCCGATAACGGGCAGGACATCCTGAAAGTTAAAGTAACCCATAACGGTGAGAGCAGAATCGTGAACCTGTGGGGAGGAAAAGGTGCGATCACACAACCGGAGCCTTACGTTGTGGGAGGAGAAACCTTTTACCTACGCTTTGGTCCTGTAGAATTGGATTTGCCTTTTTCGATTCGTTTGGATGATTTTATTTTAGGAACTTACCCAGGATCAGACAGGCATAGTAGTTACCGTAGTGAAGTAAGTGTGTATCCAAAAGGAGCAAACCCTCTTAAATCAGGAGAAAAGCATTCAATTTACATGAACCATGTCTTAGACTATGAAGGCTATAGAGTTTTTCAATCTTCTTTTGACACAGTCGATGGTGTTGAACTCTCGCAGTTTTCTGTCAATTATGACTTCTGGGGAACTACCGTAACTTATTTGGGTTATCTAATGTTGAGCATCGGCTTTATTGTGAGTTTATTTAATAAGCACTCTCGATTTGTAGAACTTGGTAAGAAACTTACTCGCAAAAGTGCCAAAGCTACCACTGCAATTGCTTTATTGATGACAACCAGCTTTGTCTCTTCCTATTCGCAAGAAGACTATACTCCAGTTGCTCAAGAGCATTGTGATCAATTCAATGAACTTCTTGTGGTGAGCTACACGGGACGAATTCAGCCGTGTAACAGTCTGGCGTATGACCTTATTAGAAAACTTACTCGCAAGGATTACTGGGCTGTAGAAGGAACAGATCATACGCTCTCTCCTGAGCAGTTGTTACTGGACATGTTTGTAGAACCTGGCTTTTGGGCAGAGCAAAAAATCATCAAATTCAAATCACAAACCGGACTTGGCAAAGACCTTAATATTGAAGGTAACTTTATGGCATTCACGGACATCTTTGATATTATCAACGATGGTGAGGAGCAATACATTGAGCCCAAATTATTTGAAAAAGTGACAGATGGAAAAACAATCCATTACACTTTTGATTCTTTAGTTAGCTGGGCAGAGACGAAGCCCATGGCTGACCGCAATGTATATGACAAAGAAATTTTGAAAGTCAATGAGAAGATAGGCATTTTTTGGCAAGCCACCCAAGGCCATCTCTTGAAGATTATTCCTGTGAAGACGGAAGATGATATTGTTTGGGCGAGTTGGTTTGATAAGGAAGCCGATATTGATTTTTCTCAAGGAAATTTTGAAGGAGGTAAAGAACTTACTGGGGCTATGCTAATCAGAACTTACCTCAATGCACTTATAGAAGGCAAAGCTTCAGGTGATTATTCCAGCGCTGACAAAGTATTGGAGATCATTAGCATCTATCAGCGAAAAGTATATGAAGAAACACCTAATGACCTCCCATCTCCTTCCTTGGTGAGGTTTGAAATTATGTATAACCAGTGGAATATTTTTAAGCATCTTAAAAGTGACTATATCCTTTTAGCCTTGCTACTTCTTCCGCTAACGCTGATTGAACGACTCAGTGATCAACCCAAAAAATGGTTGAAGTATACGATCAACATTTGTATTGGTCTTTTGGTTATTGGGTTCCTTGCTCACACCTTTAACTTAGGCCTTAGAGCCTATATCATTGGGCATGCACCTTGGAGTAATGGTTTTGAAGCTTTAACCTTAATCGCATGGGGAATTGTATTGGCGGGGTTAATTTTCTTTAGATATTCAGCCATCGTTACTGGGGCGGCTGGTTTAATGGCATTTCTAATTTTGATGACTGCTGGACACTCGCAATACGACCCGCAAATGAGTGAGTTGGAACCTGTTCTAAAGTCTTACTGGCTAAACATACACGTAGCGTTTATTACTTTGAGTTATGCCTTTTTTGGTTTGGGCTTTATTTTGAGTACCATTAACCTAGGCATCATGTCTTTTAGAGGTCGTGATCGTCTCAAGAAAACAAATGAAGTGATTGCCGAATTGAGCAACATCAATGAAATGACCCTCACCATCGGATTGGGATTGGCTACAATTGGAACCTTCTTGGGTGGTGTTTGGGCCAACGAAAGTTGGGGTCGTTATTGGGGCTGGGATGCTAAAGAAACTTGGGCATTGGTGATTGTACTGGTATATGCCTTTGTGCTACACATGCGGTTTGTACCCGGACTAAGAGGAAAGTATGCACTAAACTTGGCTACGTTGTGGTCATTTAGTACTGTGATCATGACATTTGTTGGTGTGAACTATTACCTTACTAAAGGTTTACATAGTTACGCCAGAGGTGACGCTCCTGCTTTTGCTTGGTGGGTTTGGGGGCTTATCTTTGGATTAATAGCCCTAAGTGTAGTTGCCAAAATTAGAGAACAAAAAATTAATCAAAAGAAAACATAACTATGAGTGTTGACGCTATCAATCAAGGAGATGTTTCCTACTCTACAGACGAAAAAGGAATAACAACAATTGAGTTCTTTCATCCATTGAGTAATTCGCTTCCGGGAAGGGTGTTGGCTAAGTTGGCAGACACAATTACTCAACTGGGTCAGGATGATAATACTAAAGTGATCATCCTAAAATCTGCTGGTGATCGTGCCTTTTGCGCTGGAGCCAGTTTTGATGAGTTGATTTCTATTAACGATCTGGAAACAGGGAAAATCTTTTTCTCAGGATTTGCCAACGTAATTAATGCAGCAAGAAAATGTCCGAAACTAATTATTGGTCGTGTGCAGGGTAAAGCTGTTGGTGGCGGTGTTGGAATGGCGAGTGCGGTAGACTTTTGCTTTGCAACCAAGTTTGCAAGTGTTAAACTTAGTGAGTTAGCTGTTGGCATCGGACCTTTTGTAGTAGGACCCGCTGTGGAGAGAAAAGTAGGTGTCTCTGCTATGAGTACAATGGCCATTAATGCTACAGATTGGTATTCAGCTGACTGGGCAAGAGAAAAAGGTCTATATGCTGAAGTCTATGACACAGTTGAAAAAATGGATACGGCCATTGTTGAATTATCAGAAAAATTAGCAAGTTCTAATCCCGAAGCCATGATGTTGCTCAAAAAAGTGTTCTGGGAAGGAACGGAAAACTGGGATGAGTTGCTAGGTGAGCGGGCTGCAATGAGTGGCCAGTTGGTATTGTCTGATTTTACCAAAAATGCGATCAATAAATTCAAAAAGAAATAACTATCTTAGAAAAAACAAAAAGAAAACTTATGAAAAACATTAAATTTCTAGCCGTAATTCTCTCTGTAGCTATATTAGCCTCGTGTGGAACTTCTCACGATGTAGTGGATGGAGGATTGTTCCAAAAAAGAAAGTATAACAAAGGTTATCACGTTTCTAAGAAATCTAAAGTAAATACCTCAACTACAAAAGTAAATGAGGATGAAATTGCTTCTAACCCTATTGAAAAAGTAGATGTAAAAGCAGATCCTATTGTTCTTGAGACCGAATCAACAGCTTCCGTAGTGGCGGTTGAAAGTAGCGAAGTAGCTACTACTACAACAGGTACCAAAAAGACGAATAATACTTCCCTTGAACAGCCTTCTCAGAAGTCATCAAAAAACACATCTGGCTTGATCTTCAAAAAACAGAGAAACATGACTCGCGGAAGTTTTGGCATGATCAATCCGTCATCTCCTGTTAAAGTTGACCAAGGTAGCAACGTATCGGATGCTCAAGAAACGTCTAGCAACACATTGCTTCTAGTGATCATCGCTTTCTTCATTCCGTTCCTTGCTGTAGCATTATACGATGGAATTAGCGGTAGATTCTGGTTATCCCTAATCTTAACCCTGTTGTTCTGGTTACCTGGGTTCATTTATGCATTGATCGTTATTTTAGAGTAATTCTAAACTCATCAATAATTATGAAGGGAGGCCAATTGCTTCCCTTTTTTGTGAAACTATCTCGGGCTAAATTCGTTATATAACTATAAGCTATACGTCATCATGCCATATCAAATCTATGTCATAGAGCTTTCGAAAAAAGTGTTTAACGAGAATTACAGGTTCAGAAATGCGAACCCGCAGTTCAATGGTGTACTACAGTGCCTTTATGTGGGGATGACATCAAAAACACCTAAAGAACGATTTGAGCAACATAAAACGGGTTATCGAAATAAGAAAGGACATAAGCTTGCTTCCTATTTTGTGGAAAAATATGGTCTTTACCTTAGGCCGAGCCTATACAACCATATCGCGCCTCTGGTAACTAGAGATGAAGCTCTTCGTGCTGAAGAGAAGCTAGCTCTTGAGCTTCGAAGAAAAAAGTATGCGGTGTGGTTTAACTAATGAGGTAATAAAATACCTAGTGCAGCGAAGGTCTCCAAGGCAGTCCTTTGGTTACTTCTGCCTCCTTGGCGAGAATTTCCTGCACGCGTTCATCCACCTCTTTATCATCAAAATAAACCTTTGCCATTTTAATAAAAGAATCGATATGCTCCATCTCTTGAAGATGCAAGTTTCTATAAAACCTAGCGATCTCTGCTTCTGTGGCTACCTCTCCCAGTAGACCAAACCGCTCACTTCCTCTCATCTCAGCAATAGATGCTAAGATCAATCGATCCATAAAACGACCATCTGAATCTTCTCTTACTATGGTCGAAAGCTGTTTGATGTATGCATCCTGTTTGAAATTGGATCGCAATGTCAAGTTACGCTGCTTCATGATTTCGTAAACCTGCTTGAAGTGCAACAACTCTTCTACAGCTATTTGGGTTAACTCCTCTATGATCTCTTCACGATTAGGATACTTAGTAATCATGGACAAGCACAAATTACTTACTTTTCTTTCAGCATCTGCATGATCTTGCAAAAACTCATCAATTCCTTCGTAAGCCTGATCAGCCCATTCAATAGGCGTTTTATAGTGGAGCTCTAAACTCATTTTCGTTTCATTTTATAATGTTGCATCATCATCCGCTCAAACCACCTTGCTGGAATCATTCTTTTGACCATCAATGCCATTTTTGACATCAAGTCACCCGTATTATAGCGAACCCGTGGTGATGGATTGTTAATGATGGACCAAACCAATCTCCCAATTTTAATGGGGTCCTCTCCTTCAATTACTTCCTTATTAATTATCTCATGAATGCTTTCAAATTCATCGCTGTAGACACTAGTTTTTGTCTTCTCGGCCACCTTTCTATTTTGGTTTATAGATGTTTTGAAATCTCCTGGTTCGATGAGTACGACTTTGACACCAAACTTCATTACCTCCATACTCAACGCTTCGCTGATTAACTCAACACTCGACTTTGAACCACTATAAATCCCACGATAGGGAAGTCCCATGAGCCCTCCAACTGAGGAGATGTTAATGACATATCCAGCATGCTGATTTCGCATCACAGGTAAGACCGCTTTACACATTCGTAAAACACCCGCCACATTGGTATTAAAAACATTGAGTACCTCTCTAATCTCTGAATCTTCTATAGAGCCCGCAATACCAATTCCGGCATTATTCACCAAAATATCAATTCTGCCCTCTTCGTCTAACACGTAAGCAACTGCCTCTGTTACTGATACATCCTTTGTAACATCACACTTTACTAAGTTAAATCCATCAAGGACATCTCCATTATTTGCCTTGCGGCCAGTTCCGTAAACCTTCACACCCTTGTGATGCAAAACATTGCAAATAGCCCTTCCAATACCAGAAGTACCACCGGTTATTAAAGCAACCCGAGTCATGGGTTCAAAGGTAACTTATTTCTTCTTTTTCTTTCCCAATCCTACAGGCCCTATACGATCCATAGCACACCGGAAGCCGATAACGGCAGATCCACCTTCCTTGCTAAGGCTACCTCTAAAGGAGTCAGGCACTAGATAATTATTTGACCAATTTGTTCCTTTGAAGACATAACAATCAGTGAGTTCCAACTGCTTAATTGAATCGGAGTATAGTTTCTGATACCTCATATCTGAATAAACATACTCGACTGAAAATGGAAGTTCATAGAACGATAGGTTTTTCTGAAAACTATCTAAAAAAGGAGGAACAAGGTTCTCCCAAACTGTGTCTTGCTCAAAGTAGAGCAAATCACTACCCCAATCCCTGTTCATTAGACGACTACGGGCGTCATCAATAAAACATTCTACAGCCCATTGGGTGTCGTAGGATTCAAATTTCTCCTCCATTGCACGAATCCTTTCTACTTCCTCAAGCAAGGAATTCGTCATTTCCATTGTGGTGGAATCATTATAGCTTTGGCTTGTCTTTTCATTAAACTCTTGAAAATGTGCGCAAATTGCCTTCATATCATAAGCGACCCTCTTCTCATAAACATACATATAAGGTAAATTGACTTTACTTCTTTCGATATTACCTTGATCCACCCACTCACTGACGTTTCCAGCCATGCCGTAAAGTCCTTTGTCATTTTGACATCCAGAATAGATTGGCTTGAGAGGAAAACTGCTAGGATCAATAAAAAACTCATTGCTAAAATCTTGCTCCTCCACAAAAGGAACTATCTCAACTTTATGATTGTATTTTCTGAAGGGTAATGCTTTACATTTTTTTTGGGAATTATTCAGACCGCTTGCTGCATACTCCCATTCCAATTCAGTAGGCAGTCTATAGCGAGGCAATAAAATTCCATCCTCCATTATAACAATTCTTGAGGGAAGGTCTTTAGATTTAAACTTACCCGTAGATGGATCAAATCCTCCCATTTCAGGATCTAAATTGGGCATTTCTCCATTATTGCTATTGTACTGTCCAGCAAAAAATTCTTCAGTGGAAAATGGCTTCTGTTTTTTTATATCCTTTTCATCAAGGAGGTCCTCTCGGTACAGAATATACTCGTTCACTCGATCCGTTCTCCAGAGGCAATAGTCATTTGCCTGTACCCAGGTAACTCCGACAACGGGATAATTTGCATATGAAGGATGTCTGAAATAATTGGCTGTATAAAAATCTGATTGATCCGTCATTCCTTCCCAAACCAAAGTATCTGGCAACACACCCTTTTTTAATTCGGCAAGTTCGTCACCGAAAACGGCATGAGTCCATTTTACATATTGAATCCAATCACCATTAGACACTTCTGCTTCGTCTAAGTAAAAGGACGGCACTTCTGTGTGAATAATTTCTTCAACCCTCTTCTCCTTGTCTTGCTCAAGATATAAATCAAAGGTTCCCCCTTCAATCAATACTAAACCTGGCCCCGTCTCCTGTTCTTCAAAAGGTGGTTTATGGAAGCCGCCACTCATAGGCTGATTGTAATCCCAACCGGAGGTACGATTGACACACACCCACCTTTTGCAACCGAATGTCATTGCAAGACACAAAAATAGTATGACTCCGATATTTTTCACATCAGATTTCGTTTCAAGATGTATAACTTAATCTGACTAAAAGTTACAACTTTTTATTGATCAACTTCTCCGATTGAATCAGCTTATGCAGATAAGGTTTTCTGCGTGCCCGTTGCAGTAATCCAATATGATTTAAGTTATGACAATCTGAGCCCAATAAATCTACTAAGTCACTATCAATTAACTTCTCTCCTATGGCCTTGACATCTGGACCGTAATGACCTGTGAGCGAATTGATATTCAACTGAATGAGAACCCCACGATCATGTAAAGAAGCAATTTTATCCCATTGATTATGCCAAAAACCGTAGCGCTCTACATGAGCAAGGATAGGTTTATACCCTTTCATTTGAAGTTTCCACACAACATCATTGAACATGGGTGGTTCGGATAGAAATGGCAACTCAAACAAGACATAATTATCTCCAAAAGTGAGTAACTCACCTGCTTCAATTTTTGGAGCAAAGTCAGCATCTAGGTTGTACTCAGCAGCAGCGTCAATTTCAATCGTTAGACCTCTCTTGGCTTTTGCTTTACGCACCTCCTCTAGTCCGCTTAGAATAATCTCAGGTGTATTCCGATAATAATCACTCATCACATGAGGGGTTGTGATTACTTTTTTGTAACCCAATGCTTCGAACTCTGCAAGAAGGTTAAGCGAATCTTCCATTTCGGCAGCTCCATCGTCAATGCCTGGAATTAAATGAGAATGCACATCTACGCCCAGAACAGATAAATCCGCTGGTTCAATATCTTTCTCTTTCTTCTTTCCGAATAACTTACCGAATATTCCCATATCCTAAAGTTAGAGAATATTATCTGTTTTGATATTGGTCTTGGTAATAATTTCTGTAAGCACCAGATGTAACATTGTTCAGCCACTCCTCGTTTTCCAAATACCAATCCACCGTTTTGGACAACCCTTCTTCAAACGTCACTGAAGGGACCCAACCCAGTTCATCTTTGATTTTTGTAGCGTCAATCGCATACCTCAAGTCATGACCTGCGCGATCCTTAACGAACGTGATCAATTTTCTGGAAGTGCCAAGTTCTCTTCCTAATTTTTGATCCATGGTATCGCACAACAGATGAACAAGGTCAATGTTCTTCCATTCGTTATGTCCGCCAATATTGTACGTCTCACCTACTTTCCCATTATGATAAATTTCGTCTATCGCTCGAGCATGATCTACAACCCAAAGCCAGTCTCGTACGTTTAGACCTTCTCCATAAACTGGTAGTGGTTTGTCTTCTTTGATATTATGGATCATCAAAGGAATCAGCTTTTCGGGAAACTGATGAGAGCCATAATTATTGCTACAGTTAGAAATTTTTATCGGCATCCCAAATGTGTGGTAATACGCCCTTACAACATGATCTGAGCTAGCCTTTGATGCGCTATACGGACTTCTAGGATCATATGCTGTATCCTCATAGAAAAACCCTTCATCACCCAATGATCCGTAGACTTCATCCGTAGAAACAT
>CAYLYX010000027.1:0-29809 GCA_964387945.1 uncultured Flavobacteriales bacterium
AATGTCTTTGATTTCATGTTCGGCAATGATTTCGCATCCGAGTTGCTGCGCCAGATGGAGGTAATTTTTGTCCAGTGTATTCTTTGCATTATTGGGGCATCCCGTCATGCATTGTCCGCAAAAGTTGCATCCTGTACGGTCAGGACCTTTTCCTTCAAAGTAGGGGTCTTTTACCGTTTTGTTTTGTTCACCAAAATAAACCGCTACTTCTGTAGGAGAGAAAGCCTCTTCTTTACCAATGGCTTTTGCTAAATCCTTCATTCGATTGTCGCTATCAAAGAGTTGGGGGTTGGTAGTTGCACCCAGCATGGTGCGCGCAGTTTTGTAGTAGGGTGTCAGTTCGCTTTCCCAGTCACGCAAGGAAGACCATGAACCGCTCGTAAAGAAGTTTCTTTTTGGAGTGGGTAGGGTATTGGCATAAACGAGTGAGCCACCTCCAACACCTACGCCACTTAGTATGGCAATGTGACGGAAATAGGTCATTTTCATGATGCCAAAGAGTTTGAATTTGGGCAACCATAACCATTTACGGAGGTTCCAGTTGGTTTTTGGGAAATCTTGGTTGTGATACCACTTGCCTTTCTCGATGACCAAGACCTTGTATCCTTTTTCGCTCAGTCTGAGGGCAGAAACACTGCCTCCAAACCCAGATCCCATGATGATATAGTCATAGTCGAATGCCATTTTTCAAAGGTAGACAATAAATGAAAGTTAGTTCATCATGTTAAAATTTGTTTAACGATATAACTTTTCAACAATTTCTACGTATATTTACTATAACATGCGTGTAATAAGTACGTTCATATTGTTTATATCTATTTCTGCCTCGTGGGGACAGTACAATCGACCTGTACCTGTTGTTGGACAGGATTCGATCCCTTCTTATATTCTTGAAGAGGCTGATATCGTTGCGTTTGATGCTGATTTTCAGAAAGAGTATGACAGAGCAAAGTTCTATGCGATAAGGGTTTATGAATATGCTCAAATTGCTTCGGCAATGCTTAATGAGTTTGAGGATACGCTTGCAACAATGGATCGTAAGAAAGATCAAAAGAAGTTTTTAAAACAAGCCAAAAAAGACCTCAAGGATGAGTTTGGTGATGAAATTTCTGAGTTTTCGGTGAATCGAGGAATGTATTTGATGAAAATCATCCACAAAGAAACAGGATTATCGGCTTACGAAATTCTTCAGAAATACAACGGAGGTGTAAATGCGTTGATGTGGCAAGCTACGGTTAAGTTTTTTGGCGCAGATTTGAAGCATGAATATGATCCTGCAGGTGAGGATGAAGCGCTTTCTGTAGTGCTTCGCGAAATTGAGAGTGGAGAGTTGAAGGCTCACCCTCGTCCTGCTAAGACCACAAAGGCAAAAGATTCGCTTTCTAAGAAAGAGAAAAAGAAGCTTAAGAAGAAGAAAAAGGCAGAGGAGAAGGCAAAAAAGAAAGCTCAGAAAATGGCAAGTCAGGGGTGATTTGAAGAATTTTTTGATTATTATTGAAACTTCAAATGATTCAACTCCAAAATCAAAATGTCTCTAAGGAATCACGATAGAGTTTCTCTTTTCATTGTTTTTATAGCAACTCTTATAACTCTGGGTTTGGTATTTAACCTGTCACCCTCTGATAGCAGATATGTAAACATTATTTCAATAATTGGTACAACTTCATCTTTTTTTGGTTTGCTTATTGCTTATGTTCAAATAAGGAAGATTGCCAGCAATGCTGTGACGTACGATGAAACTTTTAATAAAACAATTGATGTAATTAAGAAAAATGAGACTATCTCAATTATATCTAGGGCATTGAATCAAATTTTTCTCGTAAAGAAATTTTTTGATTTAAACCAGATTCAAAATTCTAGAGATAATATACAAATTCTACTAATGGATTTGACCGTTTTGTATAACCACGGGGATTTGATTAATGACCAAACTAACATCAAGAAGTTTATAGAGTTTTGTTCTGAGTTTGAGACCAATTTGTTGATTGACGATCTAAGCACGGAAAGTGAACAGTTGAAAGAGTATTTAAAGAGCTTGAATCAAATACAGGCTTACTTGATAAGAATTCAACAAGAGTTTAGTAAACCAAAACAAGAATAGTAACAGGTATGAGTCAAGATATTATTAAGAGTATATTTGAAAAAGTTAACGCGTTGACTTTTGACGGAAAACTGAAGTGGAGACCAAGTCCAGATACAAATAGTTTTGTAACAGAAATAGGAGGCTACAAGATTTTAATCTTTTCTTCACTCTCTAATACTTTTATTGTTAGAAGAATTTCTGACAATGTTGAATTGGGTAGGTTTACGTCTAGCTTTTTAAACCCCAAAGATATAGATGAGAAGCTTGATAGACTGTTCGAAAAAATTAAACGTGATTATCTGCAGATAGATGAAGGGTTAAATGATTTAATTAATAAGTTGGAAGATTTGTAGTCGTTAAATGGAATTGCTTTGATAGAAATTATTAAAATAAAAGACCTATCAAAATACCAGCAAGGAGTAACTATAAATACTAATCACTAGTTTAATTCGATAAAATCCACTTCTTTTTGGTAGGGTACTTTGCTTTGATCTTATCCAGATCATCGTTGCTAATTCGGTAATACCGCAAGATTAGATCTGTAGATTTCTTGCTTCCGCTGTAAAACACATTCGAAATTGATAGATAGTGGTGACTTTCTCCTAGTAATGTATGAAGGGTGATTTTAGAATGCCCACGACTTCCACCTCCGGTCATGTTTGAAATGGTGTCAAAAACAGATTCGTTTAGCTTTTCAATTAGAATATTTTCTGAAGCTACTCGAGAGAAGTCAGTGAGGATTTCTTCTTTCTTATAAAGGCGGTCAAGACGTTCTGAGTAGGGGTAGAAGTTGTGCTTAAAAACTACAATGATGGGCAGTACAAGTAAAATGATCATTTCGACCACCCAAACGGATATGAGCGCAAACCCAGTTAGCGGAAATCCAAAAACCTCATGAAGTCCTACTTCTACAATGATACCAATTGAGCTAAAAATTCCAATTTCTGAGCTAATGACATCAATAATCGTTGTGAATTCAGAAAACTCGAATCCTCCAGTGTAGCCGAGTGCAATATAGGTAAGCCATGCACTGAAATAGAAGAGAAGAAGTGTGAAAAGCGTTCCGATAAACAGATTTTTCTTACTTCTATTGCGACAAATTTGCATGAAATAAATGCAATAGGCTGCAAGACCGATTCCAACCCCGGAAGCTATTAGTCCGTTTACATAGATGATTGGCATGAAAAAAGTGATCATGCCATAGATATATCCAAAGAACGGGGCTGCTAGTAGCGTAATTCCATAAAACATGATTTGACCCATGTTTGAGGTGTTACCCGAAGGAGTATAGAGTGATTTATGTAGTTCTAGTTCAGATTTCAAACCATTTTCTATTACCAACCTAACAAGTAGGCAAAAATCAAGGGTGCAACAATCGTGGCGTCAGACTCTACAATAAACTTAGGCGTATCAATATCCAGCTTTCCCCAGGTTATTTTCTCATTGGGTACGGCTCCAGAGTAGGATCCATAACTCGTTGTAGAATCAGAGATTTGACAGAAATAGCTCCAGAAAGGAATGTTTTCCATCTCCATGTCTTGGTATAGCATCGGAACAACACAAATCGGGAAGTCACCGGCAATACCACCACCAATCTGGAAAAATCCAATTCCTTTTCCTTCGGAGTTCTTTACGTACCAATCGGCAAGCCAAGTCATGTATTCAATTCCCGACTTCATTGTGGAAGCCTTTAACTCTCCTTTAATGCAGTAAGCCGCGAAGATGTTACCCATGGTTGAGTCTTCCCATCCTGGAACTACGATTGGAATGTTCTTTTCAGCGGCAGCTAGCATCCACGAGTTTTTGGGGTCGATCTCATAGTACTGCTCCAAATCACCACTTAGTAACATTTTGTACATGTATTCATGCGGGAAATATCTTTCACCTGCATCTTCTGCATCTTTCCAAACTTGATGAATGTGTTTTTGCAGTCTTCTAAACGCTTCTTCTTCTGGAATACACGTATCGGTTACTCTGTTGTAGTGGTTTTCCAAAAGATCCCACTCGTCCTGTGGGCTTAGGTCTCTGTAGTGTGGAACGCGCTTGTAGTGCGAGTGCGCCACCAAGTTCATAATGTCTTCTTCTAGGTTAGCTCCAGTACACGAAATAATAGCCACTTTATCCTGACGGATCATTTCTGCCAAAGATTTGCCTAATTCTGCTGTACTCATCGCTCCGGCTAGGGTAACCATCATTTTGCCTCCTTCAGCAAGATGCGTCTCGTATCCTTTTGCAGCGTCAACAAGCGCAGCTGCATTAAAATGCTTGTAGTGTTCTTCTACGAATTGTGAAATTGGTCCTTTCATTTTTTAGTGATTAGTGATTAGTTATTAGTCGTTAGCAAAAATGAAAAGACCAATACCTAAATCAATTGTTCAAAATATTTTAACTTCTTCTATCAGCTCTCTGGATTATTCATACCCCAAAATACTCATCATCTCATCCACCGTCTGTTCGTTACGGTAAACAAAATCAATGAAGTTTCCTTTTTTATCCTTGTCTACTACCACAATTTTTGGTGCGGGGATTAAACAGTGTTTGATGCCTCCGTATCCACTTATGGCATCCTGATAAGCTCCAGTATGGAAAAAGCCAATGTATAGCGGTTCTTTGTCGCCATCTTCTACTTTTGGGAGCAAAATCTGCTGGTTGAAATCCTCAGAGTTGTAGTAATCCGAATGATCACAACTAATTCCACCAATGTTGGCACGGACGTATTCCTTATTCCATTTGTTGACGGGCAGTAGGATGAATTTCTCGTTGATACTCCATGCATCTGGAATGGTATTCATCAAGCTATTGTCTACAATATACCACCTCTCTGTATCGTTCTGCTGCTTTTGCTCAATTACTTTGAAAATGGTTGCTCCAGCTTCACCAACGGTGTACTTTCCAAACTCGGTGAAGATATGCGGATCTGGAACACCTCCTTCTGTACAGTATTCTTTGATACTTCTTACGATTTCACGGATCATGTATTCGTAATCGTATTCAAAACCGAGGTGATTTCGAATAGGGAAACCTCCACCTAGGTTCAAAGAATCTAAAGAAGGACAGATTTTCTTTAATTCTGTGTAAAGTTTAACTCCTTTTTGGAACTCTCCCCAATAGTACAGGCTATCCTTAATGCCTGAATCCACAAAGAAATGAAGCATCTTTACATTAAAACTCTTGTTGTCCTTTAGCTTTTCGTTATACAACTTCAGTAACTCTGTATGTCGAATACCAAGACGCGAAGTGTAGTACGAACTTTGTGGTTCTTCATCAATTGCCATACGAATGCCAATGTCTATTGTTCTGCCTTTGAGCAGTGACTGAACACGATCAATTTCAGTAGGTGAATCAAGGATGATGATAGAATTAGAGAATCCATCTTCCTGTAATTGCAAGATCTTATTGATGTACTCGTCTGTCTTGTAACCATTATGAATGATCAAAATGTCTTTCTTGAGCTCACCCTTTTTGTGAAGCCTTCGGATTAAATCGATGTCAAAGGCTGATGAAGTTTCTAAGTTGACCTTTTGTTTTAAAGCCGCACTAACTACATGGTGAAAGTGACTACATTTGGTGACATAGCAGTAGTTATACGTTCCCTGATAATTATTCGCTTTAATGGCTCTGTTGAAGAGGTTTCTTGCTTTCTTGATTTGATCTCCGATCTTGGGTAAGTACATCAATCGAAATGGTGTGCCATACTTTTCAATAAGATACTTCAAAGAGATTCCGTTAAACATTAAGTAATCATCGTTGAGATCAAACCCGTCTTGCGGGAAATAGTACGATTGGTCAATAAGGTTAAAATACGTGTTTTTCATTCGTTTTCTAGCAAAGAAAAAATGTTGTTACCTAATAAAATTTCGGGTGCAAATAACAACAAAAAATTTGTTTAATATTTCGCACCGAAAAAATAATTGAAAAAAAAGACATACGGATAAAAATGCCCGATTAATTAAATGTAAATGGGTCTCAAATAGCTTACTTTTCAAACAGCATAATACTCTCAACATGCGCAGTATGAGGGAATTGATCTACTAATGATAGCTTTTTCAATTCGTAGCCAGCTTCTTTAAGCTCTCGCGCATCACGAGCCTGTGTGGCTGGGTTGCAACTTACATACACGATTCGGTCAGAATTCAGTTCAATCACTCGTTTCAATGCTTTGGGGGTTATACCTGCTCTAGGAGGGTCAAGTACGATTGTGTCAATCTGTCCTTTATACTCTGGGTGATTCAGTAAGAACTTGCCGACATCTTCAGCAAAAAACTTCACGCCTTCAATGTTGTTGAGTTTGGCATTTCGCTTTGCATTTTCTATTGCAGAAGGTACAATGTCTACGCCTATAATTTGTGCTTCATCCAGTTGCGAAGACAGGAGTTGGCCAATGGTTCCAGTTCCACAGAATAAATCCATGATCACTTTTCCATTCAAGTCTCGTCCCTCACTGGCATAATCAATAACTTTTTGATACAACTTTTCAGCAGAAGATGGGTTGGTCTGGAAGAAGCTCTGCATGCTAATTTCGAACTTCAACCCAAGTAATTCTTCTACAATTAAATGCTTACCGTAGATAATGTCACTTGGTCCGTGTTCTAGTTTTGCTCTGTCCGCAACATCGTCATTGGTGGTGTGGATTACTCCAGCTATTCTATTTTCATAAATTTCAACCAACTTGTTAACAAACAATTGATTGTCGAATTTATCTAATCCATCACTTGAAGTAACGAGGTTGATTAAAAGTTCATCGTTTGCAAAGCTTTTTCTAACGACAATATGCCGAAAGAAACCTTCTTTTTTAGGCGGATGCCATGCAGGTAATCCAGTTGACTCTAAGTACTTTCGAATCAGGTGTAATTTAGCTTCCCACTCCTCATCAAATAAGCCAGAAGGTTTATCCAGATTCTCTACCTTCCACCAGGTGCCGGTTCGTTTAAATCCTAGTCCAAAGTCATCGTGTTCCTCATTCGTTTCAATATCATGTCTTATCACAGAAAAAGAATATTCCATCTTGTTTCTGTAGTTGTGGACTAAAGGAGACTGAATGAATTCATCAAATAACTCATCACCATTTTGAATATCACCAAGACGTCTGAATAGGTCTAACGAAGCATGTTTCTTGAATTCAATCTGCTTCTCGTGTGGCAGTTGAATGTAGGGAGCTCCCGAAATCTTTTGATAAGGCACTTCTTGCTCCAGCGGAGAGGGCTCAAGTACTTCCAGAAGTCGACATTCGGCATGTTTCTTTCGTTTCTTGAGAACTTTCGCTCGCACTTTCTGTCCCGGAATGGTGTTGGTTACAAAAATAACAAAGCCACCTTGTTCTGTTTGAATTCGAGTCAAACCTTTGCCACCAAAGGCTAGTTCCTCAATCTCTAATTCGATTTCAGCTCCTTTCTTCAGGTTCATAGCGGATCAATGTTGAAAATATTCATAGCCGTTTTGGTATGGCTGCTCGAACCAGATGCATCGTGAAAGATCTCAAGAATAACTCCATTTTCATCCACAATGTAAGTGTATCTTCCAGGGATAATTAAGAAGTCTTTTGGTACTTCAAAGAGCTTTCTTATTGATTTGTCACCATCCGAGATTAATACAAAGGGAAGCGAGTGGTTCTTGGCAAAAGCCTGATGACTTTTGGCCGAGTCGCCACTAATTCCAATCACTTCACAATTATGGTCTTTGAATGTCTCATAGGCGTCTCTAAAAGAACATGCCTGAGCTGTGCATACTTTGGTTTCGTTCTTGGGATAGAAATAAATCACGCATTTCTGCTGACCGATTACCGTGCTGGCATCAAATTCATCCCCATATTGATCCGTCCCTTTAAAAATAGGGCATTTATCTCCAACTTTTAACATGCTAAAAAGAAATTTTGAGCACAAAGATATTATCCAGAATAGAGTTATTTAGATGTTTTGCACAATAATTGATCTCCTTAGCCAAATTACTTATATTCGTACACTATATAAATCATACTTTATGAGAAATATCTGGATTTTTATGTTGAGTGTTTTCCTTTTCGGAAATGCTTTTGCACAGGACGATGAGTTTATTGATAAACTGGACTCCTTAGGAGGGTTAGACGATAGTACCAAAGCAATTATGGCCTATAATAATGGTCTTGATTTGATGGGTTCGAAGGATTTTAGTCAAGCGATTCAGCAGTTCAATGAAGCCTACAACAAAAATAACACCATGTATGACGCTATCTTCAATAGGGGCTTGTGTTACAAGAGTATGGGGAGTTATGATAAAGCGTTAGGAGATTGGAAAACGGTGATTCAGAGTGACTCCTCGCACGAATTAGCAAGATACGAGGTAGCACACTATTATTTTACAGCTGGTAAGTATGCTGAAGCACAGCCTTATTTGGATGAATTGATCATGATGAATCCGAAAGAGGCAAAGTACGCTTATGATCGCGGAGTGATTGATTTTGTAAATGGAGATTTGGATGCAGCACTTGAGCAATACAACGCGGCAATCAGCGCAAATGCCGAACATGCCTATGCCCTAAACGATAGAGGTAGTATCTACATGAAGAAAGGAGAATTGGATAAGGCTATTGCAGATTACGAAAAAGCGTCCAAAGCAGATGCTAAGTCGGCATTTATTTTCAATAATCTGGGGTCTGCTTACCGAAAAAATGGCGATCTAGACAAAGCGATTGATGCATATGGCAAAGCAGTGAAGCTAAAAGATGATTATGCAATTGCTTATAACAACAGAGGAATGACCTATTTTGAAAACGGTCAGTTAGAAAAGGCAAAAGGAGACTTTGACAAAGCATTGAGTATTGATGCAATGTACTCGTTAGCCTATAACAATCGCGCTTCGGTGAGTATCAAGCAAGAAAACTGGGAAGGAGCTGTAAGAGATGCTGATAAAGCCATTGATTTGAATCCAGAGTTTGCCTACGCTTACTACAATCGTGCGATAGCTAAGGAAATGCTAAGAGATTTGGATCAAGCGTGTGCTGATTGGCAGAAATCATATGAGTTGGGTCTTGACGCAGGAAAGACACAAATGAATATTTGGTGTAATCATTAAATCGAATGGAAATGAAGAAAGTAATAGGATTATTAAGTTTAGTTATTGCTTCGGTAGCAATGTATGGACAAAACAACTCTATTCCATTTGAGAAGAAGTTGTTTAAGGACGATAAAGATGCATTTAAGATAGCCGTTGAAAATCTCGAAGAAGGAAATGCCATATATATGGAATATCCAGCTCAAATGTGGTATTCGGCTATTCCTTTTTATGAGCGAGCGCAGGCATTTAACCCAAAGAATGATGAGCTAAACTATAAGTTGGGAGATTGTTATTTGCATTCTAATAGTAAGTCAAAGAGTTTGGATTTTTTCAAAACCGCTTATGAGCTGAACCCCAATGTTCAATTGGATATTCATTATAAGTTGGGAAGAGGATATCACTTGTCTTCTCAGTTTGATATGGCCATTAAAGAATACAAGATTCACCTTTCAAAACTTACGGGTAAAGATGTTGATGCAGACATCAAGAGGACTAAGAAATTGATCAAAGAGTGTGAGACAGGAATTGAGATGGTTAAGAACCCTATCCGGGTTTGGGTAGATAATTTGGGATCAAAGATTAACTCGCCCTATCCAGACTATGCTGCTCAAATCAAAGCGGATGAGTCGATGATCATCTTTACGTCAAGAAGACCCTCTGTTTACAATGAGGAGAAAATCAATGGAATGTACAACGAAGATGTCTACATTTCTACCAAGGATGAAAATGGCAATTGGCAACAAGCCACGTTGATTTCAAAAAACATCAATGAAAAAGAAAATGATGCTATTTCTGGGTTGTCACCTGATGGAAATAAACTCTTTTTGTATTACCATTCTGGTTCAGATGGTGGTAATCTTTATGAGTCCAATTGGACAGATGAGGGGTGGTCCAAACCAGAGGACTTAGGGAAAAACATTAATACTAAGAAATCCTGGGACACAGATGCTTCTTTGAGTTACGATGGTAAGCGTCTTTACTTTGTTTCGGATAAAGAAGGAACCATGGGGAACCGTGATATTTGGTATTCGGATTGGGATGAAGAGAAAGAGCGTTGGGGTGAATCGGTGAATTTAGGGGCTCCTATTAATACCGAGTACGATGAAGTAGGGATCTTTATTCACCCAGATGGTAAAACCATGTATTTCTCTAGTAACGGACAAAAAGGAATGGGAGGTTTTGATATTTTCTCATCGGAAATTCAACCCGATGGTACTTGGACGGAGCCTGTGAACGTGGGTTACCCGGTTTGTACGCCAGACGATGACGTTTTCTTTACGATTTCAGCGAGCGGAATTCATGGATATTATGCTTCCTTTAGAGAAGATGGAGAAGGAGAGAAGGATTTGTATATGATCACTTTCTTAGGAAAACCCAAAGACCCATTGTTAGCTGGAGAGGATAATTTGATTGCAAGTATTACCAAGCCAGTAGAGGAGGAGATTGTTCAAACCAAACTAGAAGTTGCCGTGAAGAATCTGTCGATCCTCAAAGGAAAAGTATTGGATGCAGAAACCAAAAAACCGCTGAAAGCAGCTGTAGAATTGTCAGATAACAAAGCGGGAGTTCAGGTGTCTACGGTAGAAACTCCGGCAGAGTCTGGTAAGTTTTTGATGTCATTACCAGCTGGGAAAAACTATGGTATTGCCGTGAAATCAGAAGGTTATTTATTCCATTCAGAGAATTTCGATATTCCAGCGGATGCAGGGTATCAGGAATATGAAAAAGTAATCTTAATGAAGAAGGTAAAAGTTGGTGAGAGCATTGTACTTAGAAACA
Source organism: uncultured Flavobacteriales bacterium (assembly GCA_964387945.1). Taxonomy (GTDB): domain Bacteria; phylum Bacteroidota; class Bacteroidia; order Flavobacteriales_D; family Parvicellaceae; genus Parvicella. The sequence continues at coordinate 10,892 of CAYLYX010000027.1, forward strand.
TTTTCTTTGATCTGGATAAGTATAGTCTGAAAGATGAATCGAAGACCGAGTTGGATCGACTCTATACTTTGTTAGTGGAGAACCCAACGTTGGTGATCGAGATTTCTGGACATACAGATACACAAGGTTCTGCGGGGTATAATCAGCAACTTTCTGAGGATAGAGCCAAAGCGGTGGTAGATTACCTTGTAGCTTATGGTATCGAACGAACAAGGTTTGAGTACAAAGGTTATGGTGAAACCATGCCACAGATTTCCGATGCCGAGATTGCCAAAATGAAGTCTTCCACTCAGAAGAAAGAAGCGCACGCGCAAAACAGACGTACGGAGTTTAAGATTTTGAAGTATTAGGGTAATGAAAAGTCTTTTTGTTGCACTATTTCTCTTCAATGGCATCTTCTTATTCGGACAATTGCCGCATACATTAAAGGCGGCTAGTGATGTTTGTGATTCTTTAGAATCTTCTGGCGCAAATACTTTCGGAACTTACAAGGAAGTTTATGCTGGTTATTTGAAAGAGAACAGCATGCCTCTGGTTATTGAAGTTCAAAAGTTCTTGGATTCGACTAAGAAGTCCTATGATTTTTACGATCGTTATTACTCTTTTCAGCAACAAAGAAATTGTAAAGCATTTAGAATTATTTACAATGAAATTGATGATTATTTGAAAGGAGGAAGTGAGTTTAAGAGAGAGCTTTATCTAGTATCAAAAGAATTGTTTTTTGCTATTGAAACAAATCAGTTTGACTCTTACGTACAAGGTTTTGAACAAAGTGTCGTAACAAAAGATGTGTTTGATACAGTTAAAAAAAGACTTGTAACAATCTCGGATTCTTGCTATTTAAGTGCATTGTGGATCGGTGTTGGTGGCAATACCTTTAGATTTCGCTTGTATGATATTTATACGGACAAAATGATGCTGCTTATTGATTTTAACTTCTCTAATTCAGATAAAAAGTTAGATGAGATGACTTATAGGTTCGAAGAGATTAAACAACCAATTGGTTCTGGTGAAGAAATTCCGCCACCACCACCGCCTCCAGGCCATTAATGGCAAAGACAGTCGAAAATTAGTGAGCAAAGCAGCAAGAGCCTGAGCTGTTGTTACGAACTACAACTCCAAATCATCAATTACATCCAAATCCTTTTTTTTGTGACTGGCGAACCTGCCTTTTCTGGCTGCAATAGAGATTAATAGCGAAAGAATGAATGTCGCTGCCGCTGTTAGCAATGCAGCAATGGATAGGTCAAACCAAACTCTTTCGGGTGGGATACCATGTTTGAAAATCATAAAAAAGAAGAAGAAAGCAAAACCAAAAACGGTCGATAACCAGCCGAAGTATACAAGTTGCCAATAGCTAAGGATAACTTTAGAAGTCTGAGACAAAAGGAGGTGAGTGAGTAGAATGCTGATAGTTGAAGATAACAATAACCATGTGAGTATGATGTTGGATGTTCTAAGGTATTCTGCTGAGAAAACTATGGTTGCAGCAAAGAGAATGCTGATGACTATTGTGTATAAATACTTCACGGTCTGAAAGTAACTAATTCTTATGAAGTAATTGTTGTTTTTGTTAATAACTACCGCATTAAACCATTGTTAGAAAACCTTGTCAAACGTACTTTTGTGAAGCAATGGCAGAGGAGCAGTTCATAGTATCCGCAAGGAAGTATAGACCTACTACGTGGGATAGTGTGGTTGGACAGGAGAATATTACCACTACCATTCGTCATGCCATTGAAACCGGGCATTTGGCGCAGGCCTTTTTGTTCTGCGGACCACGAGGAGTAGGGAAGACCACTACGGCTAGAATCTTTGCAAAAGAGATTAATCAGCAGGCTTCTGGTTCGGAAGAAGACTTTTCTTTCAATATTTTTGAGTTGGATGCGGCTTCGAACAACTCAGTGGAGGATATTCGTGCTATCATTGACCAAGTGAGGATACCTCCGCAAGCTGGGAAATACAAGGTGTATATCATTGACGAGGTACACATGTTGAGTTCTGCTGCTTTTAATGCGTTTCTAAAAACGTTGGAAGAGCCACCGCCTTACGCAATATTCATTCTTGCTACTACAGAAAAGCATAAAGTATTGCCGACTATTTTGTCGCGTTGTCAGATTTACGATTTTAATCGGATAACGATTAATGATATTGCTAAGCATTTAGCCTGGATTTGTGAACAAGAGAAGATTACTGCAGAGCCAGATGCTTTGCATGTGATTGCAGAAAAGGCGGATGGAGCATTGCGTGACGCGCTTTCTATTTTTGATCAGATTGTTAGTTACTGTGATAATAACATTACCTACGATGCGGTCATTAAAAACCTTAATATCCTCGATTACGATTACTATTTCCGTCTGACGGATGCATTATTCGAGGGTAAAATTCACGAGGCGTTAATCCTGTTTGATGAAATCTTAGAACATGGTTTTGATGGGCATAACTTTTTAGTAGGCATGGGCTCTCACTTTAGGAATCTTTTGGTTTGTAAAGATCCCATTACGATGAAGTTGTTAGAAGTAGGAGATAATATTAAAGCCAGGTATAACGAACAGTCTCAGAAAATTGGTGCCAAGTTCTTGGTAGATGCGCTAACAATTACAGGGGATTGCGATGTGCATTACAAGACTTCCAAGAATCAACGGCTCCATGTTGAGTTAGCCCTTATGAAGATCAGTTCTCTAACCCAGTTAGAGGGCGAAAAAAAAAAGTAGCCCACTAGATACGGACTACAAAATTATTCCAGCTGCCATTTTCGACCAACATACACCCGGACCACCAAGTGGACCAAAGGTGGATAAAGTTCCTACTCAAGAAAAAACGTCAGAAAAGAAAGTAGAAGCGCCCGTTGCTGAGGTAAATGAAGTTACAGCAACTCCCGAAGAGAATCCCAAACCACAACTAAAGCGTGCAGCGTTTGGAAAGGGTAGGCTTGTGTCTAATTTTTCGCTGAAGAAGCAGGAGGAAGAAACCACCACTGAAGAGGAAGAAGAGGATCTTACCAATAAGCCTCGCACACCATTTACGGAGGAGCAACTCGCTGCAAAATGGAAATCCTATTGCTATCTTGTGCAGAAGGAGAAAAAAGCCAGTCTCTATGCTACGCTTACCAAGCACCCTGTGCAATTGGGAGAGAATTTTCAATTGAAACTCATCTTAGATAGTGAAATTCAGGCACTGGAACTCATTAATGAAAAGTCGAGTTTGCTAGGCTTTTTAAGAAGAGAACTGAATAACTACGGAATTGATCTTCAAACGGAAATTGTGGAAAGTCAGGAAACTTCCAAGCACCTTACCAGTAAAGATAAGTTCTTGAAGATGGTAGAGAAAAACCCAGTGCTCGCTGAAATGAGAGAGCGATTGGGGCTGGATATCGAGTATTAACTACAACAAAATAAATGCTCCCCAATAGTACGGATCGTATTTCGAACTCATAGCACGCTGGGTACTAATGAACGATTGCTCAATGTTTTTGGTAGTAAGTAGTTCTTTGTAAAAGTAAAGCATAAACTCTTTGGTTTCTTTATCTGGAACTTGCCAAAGACTCATGATGATATGGTTTGCCCCAGCGAGTTTCAACGAGCGTTGAAGTCCATAAACACCTTCACTGCCTTTTACATCACCTAGTCCTGTTTCACAGGCGCTGAGAACAATAAGTTCGATGTTTTGCAAATCCATCAACGAGAAATCTAGTGCGGTCAATACACCGTCCTCACTCATGGGAATATCAGGATTATTCCAAACCTGATTCGCTCCTGATAATGCAATGCCTGATCGCATCATCGGATCGTTGTTTGTGACGTAGTAATTGTATCCAGCACCTCGCGTTCCTCCTCTAAAAGAAATGTCTTCAATACTTTCTGTTTCTTGAAGCACTACTTGTTGAGCCAATGAAGGTTCTGGGTAGAAAAACCCATGCGTTGCGATGTGGATCATATTAGCGTCTGCAATAAACGCGTTGAAATTAGTTTCCGTGGCTTCTTCTCCAGTCAATAATTTTGAACTTGCTTTTTGCTGAGAGAGAAGTTCTAAGATTCCACTTACTTCGGTTTTTGTTCCAGCCAAATACTTCCAGACTTCATCGGTCACCCCTTCTTTATTGTATTCGACACCGCCAATGAGTAGGGGAGAAGGTTTTTCTATCGTATTATTGGCTTCGTCTAGCAAAACAGATCCTGAGTTGATCATTAAAACATTAAAGCGTTGATCGAAATAACCAGTTCCATCAGAGATTGCGGAGAAAGCAACTTTGTGCAGTACACCGTCAGGGGAGATGTAGACGGTTTTCATTCCGTCAAGATATGGTTGGAGAGGCTTGATTAGAAGTTGATGTAATTTAGACTTTTCACCTCCTTTTCCGTATACCTCTTGAACAAAGTTGAGGTTGTTCGCAGATACTTCTCCCATCAATTGTGTCAAACTTGTTTCTGTGCAAACAGGGATAAAAACAGGGTTGGTCATGTTTTTATCAAGTAAGAAAGCTCCGTAATAAATCGAGTCTTTGATAAAATCTGTTTGGTGATCAATACGTAAGAATTCAACAATGATTTCGTTGGGCTGTAAGTTCTTCTGAACTTCTTTCCAATCGAAGTTCTTTGACATCTGTTTGGCAAAATCAGAAGAGAGCTTCATAAGTGCTTCTTCAAGTTTTTCAGCCTCGTGCTGCGTCTTGTCAAGCAGTTTTAGATCAATATTTTCTCCGCTCTGCAGGCTAACCAAGGTCTTGACTTTTGTAATCCACTCCTCGTATGTTTCAATCAATTTTGGGTTCTTGGACTTTGCTACTTGATTTTTCAAGGCTGTATTGGATTCTAACAGTTTCCCCTTGTTTTTTAAGGTGGAATTGAAACATGAGCCAACTACTTCAGCGTCTTCTCTTTGGTCAAACAAATAGGAGTAGATGCTAGAATAGTAAATATCCATCTTGTTGAGAAAAGCCAAACTCGCAGACTCATTCATGTACTTGAGGTTGTAGTTGATGTTTTGATCTATGCCTGTGAGTAGTTCGAGCATTTGTTTTTTCGCATCCTCAGGACGGTCTGAAGAATGGTAGGCCATCGCAAGGTTGGTCTTAAATAGAAGTGTGTTGAAACTTGATTCTCCTGCACTTTTAGCCGAACGGTCATGTACTTTCTCGATAATATCAATCCCATCTTCAAACATTCTCATCATACAGAGCGAGTGTCCGATATTTCCAAGTAGGCTAAGAACGTTGGGGTGGTTCTTGTCATAAACCTGCTCCATATATTTTAACGATTCCTGATAGTGTTCAAAAGCTTCTTCATATTCACCTGAGTAAAATAAGGTGTTGCCCATGCTATTCGTGATGGTGACATATTCTTTTGATACTTTTCCCAATACGTTTTCTGCAATTACTTTGGCTCGTTTGTAGTAGCTTTTCGATTTCTCAAAATCACTTTGATCAAAATACAGCTTACCTAAGTTGCCAAGAGCGGCAATAAAATATTGTGTATTCGTATCGATCGATTGGTGAATGCTTAGTGCGTCTGCGTATTTCTTTTCTGCTTTTTTGAAGTTTCCGAGTTCAATGTAACAAAGACCAAGATTATTTAGTACGTTCGCTTCATTGTGGTCTTTTCTACCTTCAAAATGCGGGTAGATCTCATCAAAAAGCTCAATCGCTTTTAAATTTTCTCCCTGTTGAGAGTAGAGTAGGCCTTTACCCACCATCGTGATGTAGTACAAATCATCTTTTCCATAGTTTTTGGCGATATAGTCAAGTTCTTTATCAATGAGATTGTGACCTTTCTCGTGCTGACCTGAACCTGAGTAAATCTGAAACAACTGATCCTGAAGGTTAACATGTAAATCAGGGTTCACCTCAAGGTTTTTGTCTTTTTCGTAGGCTTGTAGAATGGTGTTTTCGGCTTGCTCCATTTGAAGCGTATTCGTATATAGAATCGCTAAGTCGTAAATGGAGTTCATATAGCCTTGATAGCTATTTTGATCATTTTTATTAAAGTTTTTGTCAAAATAGTCCAGCTTACTTTTCGCATACTTGATGGCTTTTTCGTGCTCTCCAATTTCATTGGCAAGCCGTACCATGCTTGTGGTGGTAATAATAAAACCGTACGGAGCCGTTGATAGGATCGATTCATAGTAGGGTATAGAACGCTCGTAGTATTCAAATGCTAAAGGCTTTTGATTGACCAGTTCGTACATTCCTGCCATATAGTTGTACCAAAACGAAAGGTCTGATTCTTTACCTTTAAATTGCTTTTCAACTATCGGAATAACCTGATCAAAAGCTGTTTTAGCAGGTTCCGGTTGATTGCCGTAGTGGTAAGCTTGCCCCAAGAAAATATAACTTTCGATTAAGCTAGTGTCGGTTGGGTTAATTACTTCTTTCTTACAAGAAATGTCAATTTTTAAAGCTTCTTGCGCCAATCCGTAATCCCCAGCGTTAATCAAACTTTGTCCTTCCACCTGGAAAGTTGATATTTTTTCTTGGTAGTTGGTAGGAAAAAGTTGGTACGCGTCACTAAAAGCTTCTTTGTAGTGGGCTGCCGCATCATTGATCGCATTCAAGTAAAGTTCAGATTTGGCGAGGTTGACCTTTATTGTTGCGATATCGGCTGTGTAGTCTGAGCCCGTTTTCTTTAAAAGAGCCAACGCTTGATTGTAAGCTGTAACAGCCTCCTGATCCTTGGCTGCTATATAGTAGGCAATTCCGAGATCGTTATATGCAAAAGCCGTGTTGGCCAATCCCGGTTTTTTGTAGTCCTTTTTTTCATGGAGCTGAACAATTGCTTTGCGCTCAGCAATCACCTTCTCGTGTTGATTTTGTTCAGCGTAGATAGAAGCTTTCATGTCGTGCGCTCGCATAGCGTACGTATTAACGTAGTCACAGTGTTTAGCGCAAAAAGTTACAACGCGTTCTAGGGTTTTTAGTGCTTTGTCATCCTGTCGTCCGTAGTAATAAGACGCGCCCAGCAAGTAGGTGTAAAGTGGGATGGAAGTGGTATCTGTTTTTCCATAGTTTTTTTCCAGCCAAGGAATTACTTTTTCGTATTCGGCAGCCGCTTCTGCGTAGTTGCCGTTTTCAAAAAGTTGATTCGCCTTTTCGTAGTCTTGGGCGTGAAGCAAACTGGTGCATAAAACCACCGAGAGGAGTAGGAGTATTTTCGTTTTCATCTACCAATAATTGATTGTCTCAAATATAACTCAAAAAGGTAAGTTAGTTTAAGAAAACCGGCATACGATAAATGTGCGTCAGTGCATTAACTTTTCCATGTCTTTTTACCTTTCTAAGGATGTTGTCAATGATACTGTCGAGTTGTACGTCTGTGCAATACTCCAATTTACCTCTTACGTTAAACAACGACCAGAAGCTTTGTATGAATGCTATTTTTTCAATTCTTGACATAACCTCGTTTATCTATTAGACGTAAAAGTCTATTGAAAAGATTGTGCCAATTAACAAACGGTTGCTTTTTTTGGGTAAGTGAATCGATTGAATGGATAACCGAATGCAAAGAGGTTGTTAGGTTTTTAGTAAGTTTGATGTATTCAATCAATTTAATTACTCCATGGCCATTGTTTCAAACGCTTCTCCAGAAGAAAAAGAGTCAGCGTACTTTGTTGCGAATGAGCGGCTTTGTAAGCAGTGGGAGACTTACTTTGAAAGAAATGGCTCTGAGGCATCGGGTAAATACAATGCCTGGTCGTTTTATTTGGAAGGTGAAATTCAGTCTTTTTATACTTGGAACGTAGTGGTGAAGAAAGCGACTTTCTCTGGTGGGAATATTTTGCTTTCGTCTCGTTATCAAAATTTACAAGAGATACTTTCTTTGACGGCTGATGTAGGTAATGTGGATTGTAAAAGCTTTCGGATTCATCGTTCTAGCTTAAAGGCAAGGTCGAGAAAGCACCGTTTTTATGATGCTGTGAAAGAATTGCTAAGCGAGAGTTTGGAGCAGGGGTGTCTCTATGAAGCAGTTTTTAAGAATCAACAATTAAAGATCGTGTTTCATCACAAGAATGACGGTTTTGAAATGGTTGACCGCATTCTGAAGTTTGCTCATGGACGATAATTACGCTGACTTGTACTTACTCAATTCATTCACCTGAACTTCCAAAATGTTCTTTAGCGGTTTGAATTCGCTTTTTAATACGGGCCACTTTTCATCGTATCGATCCACAAGAATATTGATCTGCTTTTTGTATTTTTTAAGGTTGAATGAGATAGCTGACGGTGTAACGGATGGTGTACACAATTCGGCAACCGTATTTCCATTTACTTTCCAACCTTTTGCCTGAGCTTTTTCCGCTGCGAGTTCGTATTTGTCAAGAATATCAATAATGGAGGCGTGTTTATCGTTGCTGCTGAGCGGTTGATGTTCCTCTTGTTGTTGGTTGATAATGATATTTTCAGGATGAATCAGAATGGTGGAAGAGTACTGAAGCGTTAAATTGGCTGCCATGTGTGCTGCCTGAATTAATACTTTTTCTAAGGTTGAGATGTCAAGGTCTTTTTCCAGAATGAATTCTCTTGCGTTATCAGATAGTGCCACATTCATCTTAAATTTATCACTCATTCTTGCCAGTACATTGTTGATAAAGTAGAGTACACTTTTCTTGTAGTTGGTTCTTAACTGCTCGTTTTCCTCTTCTAGTCGCTGAATGCTACGCTGTTGGAGGTTGATGTTGTTCAGCACCATTCTGTGCGTGTCATTGTTGTTGTATTCCTCTTTGATTCTAGAACGAAAGAGTTGAAAAAGTAACTTTCCAATAATGTTTTTCTCCTGAACCGTAAGGCTTGAACCTTGTTTTGACATGCCTAATACACTTGTGTTCTCAATCTTTAGGATCAGGCAATCATAAAGGTGATCGATAGGTGATAGGAATTTTACACAGAGCAAGTTGTTTTCCAATTCATCTGTAAAAGACAATTGTTTGATCTTCCTTTTTTTTCGCTTAGAAGTTGTGGCTAGATTATCAAAGTAACTATCCTCAAGCCATTCGTACTCAACTTTCTTTTTTCTGAATTTTTGTAATTGTACAATCTTTTCTTTTACTGGAATATCTTCCACTTCATTCTCTGAAAAAGATTTCCAACTCAAATTCTTATTGTAGTCAGCATAAATCACCATCGCTTCCGAAACACCCTGAAAAGTGTCTTCCAATCGATCCATGATTCGTTCCAATGGATGTTGTATGAAGGAATAGGTTAGCATGCTATGTTGAAACTTAAGTTACAAAGTTAAGTAAATTATTTAGTTTATACTCAATTTATCAAGTAAGGTTACTTAATGTTTTTAAGTGTCACTTAAGAATTGAGTTGAGTTCTTAATTATCACTTAATTAAATAGTTATATTATTTAATGGGTGGTTAATTTGCTGTAGGAACAAACAATAGTTAAGTCCTAGATTAAGTGAATAAAAAGAATGAGTGCTCAAATAAATACAACAGTAATGTGGTTATGGTCAAAACGACTGTTGCTATTTCTTGCACGGATCATCTTTCTGTTGATATACCATTTTTGTCTATTAACTTATCGAGGATTTACTTACGTAGCAAACAAACTCAAACCGCACTTTTTAACTTTTCAGGAATTCGTTTATCAGCGAGCCTGTTACATTTTTGATATAACACTTTAGCATGAGTAAATGGTTAAGACAAATATTTTTACAAGATGTAGCCGAAGAGAAACCGAAACCAATTACAAAGCCTCAACGTAAAATTGGGATCAATAAAAATTACGATCCAGACGTTTGGAGGAAAAATCGGTTTAAACAGGGATAGTCTCTTTTAGTGCTTCATTCGACTCTAGGAAGTTGGAACATGAACTGGTTAAGTTTTATCCGTCTGTAGGTGTTTCATAACATAAAAATAAACCTTGAACATAACTAATTTAGGTTGAATTCGTATTTTCGTCCGCAATTCTATAAAAGCACACAATGAGTGAAGTAACGAAAATTAAGTTTGGAACAGATGGTTGGAGAGCAATCATTGCGAGAGAATTTACGGTAGAAAATGTAGCTAGAGTTTCTATAGCAACAGGGAATTGGGTAAAGGATAATTTTGATAATCCAACCATCGTGGTCGGGCATGATTGTCGTTTTGCTGGAGAGCTTTTCGCTGAAACGGCTACTAAGGTTTTTGCCTCTCAAGGGATCAAGGTGATTTTAGCAAAAGGTTTTGTGAGTACACCGATGGTTTCCTTAGCTACAGTTAAGAATAAAGCAAGTTTAGGAGTGGTATTGACTGCGAGTCATAACCCGCCTTCTTATAACGGTTATAAATTGAAAGGGTATTTCGGTGGACCATTATCTCCGGAGCACGTGCAGGAAGTTGAGGACATGATTCCTGTAAGTAGCGATGTAGATCTTTCAGGTGATATGGAGGATTTGGTTGCGGCAGGATTGGTGGAGTACCAGGACTTAGAAAAAATGTACATTGATCAGGTAAAAGAAAGTTTTGATATTGATGCGATTAAGAATTGTGGATTAAACTTTGCCTACGATGCGATGTATGGAGCGGGTCAAAACGTGCTGAAGAAGATTTTTCCAGATATGACGTTCTTACATTGTGATCATAATCCATCGTTTATGGGGCAAGCTCCTGAGCCGATTGCAAAAAACCTGACGGAATTTTCTGAACTGATAAAAGCAAAGGGAAATATTGCTGCTGGTTTAGCAACAGATGGTGATGCAGATAGAATAGGTCTCTTTAACTCAAAAGGAGAATTTGTTGACTCGCACCATATCTTATTGTTACTCACGCATTACCTGCACAAGGTTAAAGGTTTGAATGGTAAAGTAGTTGTAGCAGCGAGTACAACTCCTCGTGTGGAAAGATTAGCGAAGATGTGGAACCTTGATTTCGATATGGTGAAGATTGGATTTAAGTACATCGCAGGTCAAATGGTTACAGAAGATGTCTTGGTTGGTGGAGAAGAAAGTGGAGGTATTGCAATCAAAGGACATATTCCAGAAAGAGATGGAATCTGGATGGGATTGGTGATCTTTGAATTCATGGCTAAATCAGGAAAAACACTTGAAGAATTAGTTGCGGAGGTTTATGAATTAGTAGGGGAGTTCAAGTATTGGAGAGATGACCTTCATTTGAAGGAAGAATTGAAACAAGAAGTTATTGCAAATTGTAAAGCCGGTAAATATCCTAGCTTCGGACCGTATAAGGTTCAGGAAGTTAATACAATCGATGGTTTTAAGTATATCTTTAACGATGATGAATGGTTGATGATTCGTCCTTCGGGTACTGAACCTGTTTTGAGAGCATATGCCGAGTCTAAAACGCTTGATGGAGCCAAAGCAATTCTTAAGGCAGCAAAGCAAGAATTGGGGATAGGGTGATCTTTTTTTTGGGGATAAATTAGTTGTCTCCTTTTTTGTTCGAAAAAAAAATGACTAAATTTGTCATTGATGTTTTTGTCAATGAATGTAAGTTTTGGAAATATAGTCTCACAAGCAAGAAATGATCAGGGGTTCACCTTGATTGAGCTTAGTGCTGCCACAAAATTGGATCCCGCTATTATTAGTAAGATTGAGAAAGGGCATCGTCTGGCTACGGTGACACAATTTGACAAGTTGGTAAAAGCTTTATCATTGGATGATCAAAGCGTTCGTGCAAGTTGGTTGGCAGATAGAATTCTAGATGAAGTTGGTTATGACATGGTTTCTTTAGAGGCTTTGCGTGTGGCTGAAGAGAGGATTAAGTACAATAAACGCAGTCGTCAGAAGAGTGCTAAAGGTTTTTCATCTGTTGTAGCAGAAAAACTCGAAATAGTATCTGCCTTGCAAAAGAATTGGGGTAGTCTCAAACCACTCGATGAGCTGCAGTTGCAAAAAATGAGAGAATTCATTCAGATCAAGTATACCTATCATAGCATCAAGATTGAGGGAAACACCTTAACGCTTCAGGAAACGCAGTTGGTGATTAATGAGGGGATTATGATTTCGGGGAAGTCGGTGCAGGAGCACCTAGAGGCTATCAATCATGCTGAGGCGATAAATTACTTGTATGATATTGTCAATGAAAGGACTGGAATTTCAGAAAAAGTGATTAAAGATTTGCATTATTTGGTGTTAAAAACAATCAACCCAAAGTATGCAGGCAAATATCGTGATGTACCTGTAAGAATTACAGGTAGTGAGCACGTACCTTGTCAGCCTTATTTGATTAGGAAGTCAATGGAAGAGGTGATGGCGTTTTACGAAGAAAACAAAGCCGTTCTCCATCCTGTGATTTTGGCAGCAGAAATGCACGAGCGATTAGTTTCTGTTCATCCGTTTCTGGACGGAAATGGACGAACGTCCAGATTGCTCATGAATGTAATTCTGTTAATGAATGGATACACTATTGCCAACATTAAGGGAGATGATCGACATAGAATGAGATATTATCGTGCGCTTGAATCTTGCAGAGAAGGAAATAAGGAAGAGTTCTTTAGTTTTATTCTCGATACGGTCATCGAATCACTAGAAGATCATTTATCTATGGTTTAAGAATAAGAGGAGCAGAAATGCTCCTCTTTTTGTTGTAACTTATGGAGGTGGAACAGTTAGATAAAAGATGATAAGGTTTTTAGTAATAGTATGTTGTCTTACAATAATTAGGGGCGGTTTCAGTCAGATGATAAATGTATGCGATTATGATACTGTCTTGAAATTAAGGGTTGATTCAAACGAGGTTATTGGAGGGATGTCTGCAGATGCTTTAGTCTCTGTTTTGGGCGAACCATCGTGGGTGAGAAAAAGAAAAAAGTCTTTGGTTTTTGAAAAGCGTAAATATAAATTTTGGCGTTCTGAATTAAGGTATGATGATCTGGGGATGTTGTTCATGTTTAATACTGACGACTATTTAACCGATGTATGGATAAATGTGACAAGTAATGAAAAGCGTAAAAATAAGAATTGGGTCTACGAAGGAGATCTTAAGCTGAATGATAGTTTAGTTAGCCTCCAGGAACCAATAAAGTTTGAGTTAGATACATTCAGTCTAGGGTTTGTTTGTGTGAGAAGATCAAACGCATGTCTATTCAATATTCCTTATTACTTTAGTTTTGACGAAATCATAGATGGAAAACAACACTATATGCTGTCTAGTGAGTACGATCAGGTAGCGTTCTTTCTGAACGAGAAAAAAGAAGTTACTTGGATATGGCTGCGAAACCCAAGAGGTTTATTTTTAAAAGAAGAAAATTAAACCTTCATCCTTCTATCCATTTCGCGTTTGGCATCTTTTGCTTTAAGGTCGTGCCGTTTGTCGTGCAATTTTTTACCCTTGGCAAGTTTGATTTCTATCTTGGCGTAGCCTTTTTCTGATATAAAAAGCACATATGGAATTAAGGTCAATCCTTGATTTTTGAGTTTCTTCTCGATTTTAGAGATCTCTGTTCGATTCAGCAGTAATTTGCGGTCTCTACGTTCTTCATGAGGAGTAAACCCAGCATTCTCGTAAGGAGCAACGTACATGTTTCGAATAAAGACCTCTCCCTTTACGACAACACAAAAGCCTTCTGCAATACTGGCTTTATTGTTTCGGATGGACTTAATTTCCGTTCCGTGCAATTGAATGCCGGCCGTATAGCTTTCTAAAAATTCGTACTCGAACTTCGCTTTCTTATTCTTGATGTTAACCTTACTCGCCATTATTGGCAAAGATAATTAACTCTTTTTCTTCTTGATAAAGATATAGTGGGTAATCAGCAACGAACTTCCTTTCAATGAATAAGTATTTTCCAGTACCCAACCATGATCTTTCATCTCATTGAGGTACATCACCACTTTGTTGTATCCGTTAAATCCTTTGGATAGTACTTCTTTTTGCTCGTTGTCGCCAAGAAATAATGCAACTCTTGCCAGTCCCTCTGTGTCTCTACCTTCTACCGTTCTAAACTCGTCTTCCATGTTCAGTCGAACTTCTAAGATGCAGTACGTTCCTTTTTCGACATCTTTTGATAATTCCGAAATGGTATTCTGGCCGAAAGTAAATGTTGAAATAAATAATAGGGTAGCAATGTAAAGTACTTTTTTCATGTTGTTTGCTTGTTTTCTATAACGTTACGCCATCTTTCATGACGATTTTTCTGTCCGCCATATTGGCTAATTCTTCATTGTGAGTTACAATCACAAATGTTTGATTCGTTTCTTCTCTCAGTTTAAAAAATAGTTCATGCAATTCATCCGCGTTTTCAGAATCAAGGTTACCACTTGGTTCGTCTGCTAAAATCAGTTGGGGGTTGTTGATCAACGCTCTGGCAACACTCGTACGCTGCTGTTCTCCGCCAGAAAGTTGAGCCGGTTTGTGGTTCAATCGCTCCGATAAACCTAATCTGCCCAACAGGTCCTTTGCTCTGGCTTCTGCTTTTTGTTTGTTTTTATTTCCTATCAAAGCGGGTAAAACAACATTTTCTAGTGCGGTAAATTCAGGTAGCAGGTGATGAAATTGAAAGACAAAACCAATGTTGTCATTTCTAAACTCAGAAAGCGCTTTCTTCCTTAGTTTCATGATCGATTTTCCTTCAAAGAGAATATCTCCCTGATCTGCACTATCTAGCGTTCCTAGAATTTGAAGGAGCGTAGTTTTTCCTGCGCCAGAAGCCCCAACAATAGAAACAATTTCTCCCTTGCTAATGGTCAAATGAACACCTCTCAACACCTCTAAGTCGCCAAAATTTTTATGTATGTCTTTTACCTCAATCACGAGGCGTAAAGTTAATTGAATTTTTCAAGGAACTCGAGTACCAGCTTAAAATGGTCTTTGGGAGCATCTTTATGTGTCAACAGGTTGATGTGATCGTAGTCATTCAGGTGTCCAGAATTCTTACCAATCACTTTGAATGTTGAGTGCTTTGGTTTGACTTCATCCATCAATCGTTTAACGTCCCTTGGATGTCCCAATATTTTGTCGCCCTTACCAGTAATGAAAAGCATGGGAGGTAATTCAAAATCAAAGTGGTTAGCATAATTAAACTGATCCGTGGGGTCTACCCATTCTTCTTCTTCCACCCATTGCGTTGCGTCATAATAATATCCTTTGGGTTCGTCCTGATCTCCCATTCGCATTTTTTCGGCAGGTAAATAACCGTGTTTTTTTACGAGTCGATCTCCATACCAGTTCCAGGCAAGATCAATGTAAAGTAATTTACGCCAGCCTTTTACCCCGATTCTTCGCTTGCTACCAAACGAAATAAAACTTTTGATGTGCTGATCTTTGCTTCTAGCCAGGTAACCCAAAACAAGGACACCGCCCCAACTATGACCTCCTACGTGAACTTTCTCCTGACCAGAAATCTGTCTAACTTCTTCTAAGTATGCAGGTAGATCATGCGTGATAATTTCGTGCTGACTTTGGTCCATTCCTTGAGCAACTGTCGGTGTGCTTTTGCCTTTTCCAAGTAAATCGCACATATAAACGTCATACCCCTGTTCTGCCAAAAAAGGAGCAAACCCTTTTCCAGACGTTGAATAGAAAATGCGGCTATCTTCGAAATAGCCATGTACCAGAAAAATCACCTTTTGATTTCCTTTCTTATATATGCGATGGAGTATTGACCTGCCACTCAGTAAGTCTAACTCGTATTCTTCGTGTTTCATATCGGGTGCAAAAGTAATCGTTAGGATAGGTTGTAGTCATATTTTTCGACCGAATGGGTTGGTAACCAGCCAAGAAAAGAACAGTTTTAGATAAAGCGAAATTCTTGTTTGGTGATTCTAGCTTAGGTCAATTAAAAAGATTGTTAAGTTTTTTCAACAATGACAATCTGAAACAGTTACAATTATTAAATTTGGGCAAACATTTTACAAAATAAGACATGAATTTACACGAATATCAAGGAAAAGAGATTTTAAAGAGTTACGGAGTTCCGATTCAGGAAGGAGTTGTTGTAGATAGCTTGGATAAAGTAGAAGAAGCAGCAAAAAAGCTGTCAGCTGATACAGGAACAGAGTGGTATGTAGTGAAAGCTCAGATCCATGCAGGAGGTAGAGGAAAAGGAACCGTTGAAGAAACGGGTTCAAAAGGAGTTGTTTTAGCGAAAGGATTGGGAGAAGTAAAGAATACCGTAGATGGAATTCTTGGAAAACACTTGGTTACACTTCAAACAAATGGAGTTGGAAAGAAAGTGAATAAAGTGTTGATTGCTGAAGATGCTTATGCTCCTGATTTTGAAGCGTGTAGTGAATTCTATATGTCTGTTTTGTTGAATAGAGAGACAGGAAGAAATATCATCATGTATTCTCCAGAAGGAGGGATGAACATTGAAGAGGTAGCAGAAAAGACGCCTCACCTGATTTTCAAAGAAGAGATTGATCCAAAGGTGGGAATTCAAGGTTTTCAGTGTAGAAAGATCGCTTTTAACCTCGGGTTGTCAGGCACAGCGATGAAAAATATGTCTAAGTTCGTTGCTAAGCTTTACGCAGCTTATGTTGGAGCAGATGCTTCTATGTTTGAAATCAACCCAGTTTTGAAAACAGGAGATGACAGAATTATAGCTGTGGATAGTAAAGTAACGCTTGATGATAGTGCACTATACAGACACCCTGGTTTTGAAGAGTTAAGAGATACTTCAGAAGAAGATCCAATGGACGTTGAAGCAAAAGCAGCTGGATTGAACTACGTTAACTTGGATGGAAATGTAGGTTGTATGGTAAATGGAGCTGGATTGGCAATGTCTACCATGGATATCATTAAGTTGTCGGGCGGAGAGCCTGCTAACTTCTTGGATGTTGGTGGTACTGCAGATGCTGATCGTGTAGCGAAAGCGTTCAACATTATCCTTAAAGACGAAAATGTAAAAGGAATTCTTGTAAACATTTTCGGAGGAATTGTAAGATGTGATCGAGTAGCGAACGGTGTTGTTCAAGCCTACAAATCGATTGGAGATATTAAAGTTCCAATCATTGTAAGACTTCAAGGAACTAATGCTGTGGAAGCGAAAGAAATTATCGATAATTCAGGATTGAATGTTTACTCGGCTATCACATTGCAAGATGCAGCTGATAGGGTAAAAGAATTGATCGTAGATTAACGAAAGTTTTACTGAAAATGATAATATGGCCCTGTTCACTTCGTGAGCGGGGCTTCTTTTTGATGCTATTGTTCTAAATTAGTAGAATCATGAAATGGGTTTTGTTTTTCTTTTTCTGTTGTGCTCTAGGCGTTATTGTAGCTCAGGATGGTCAGTATGCTGCTCCTGATAGCGTAGCGGAAGAAGTGTCAAAAACAAAATATAAAGAAGTTCGAGACCTCACCTATGCGCTAACTGATGATTTTGAGGAGGATGAGATGAAGTACAGAGCGATTGTCAAATGGGTTTCATTGAATATTGAATACAAGATAATCGATTCTGAAGATGGTAATGATGTCATTAAAAGGGGAAAGGCGAAATGTGCAGGTTATAGTTTGTTGGTTCACGAAATGTGTTTTCATGCGGGTTTACAATCTAGAATAGTTGTCGGGGATTGCAGAGATGAGTTGGCAGACATTGGCCAGCGACTCGATTTTGAGGAGCATGCTTGGAATGCTGTCAAAATAAACGGAGAGTGGTTATTGTCAGATGCAACATGGGCTACTGGTTGGTATGATGAAGAGAATAGAGAAACGGTTTACGAGTTTAGAGATGAGTATTTTCTATCCAAACCAGAGGATTTCGTAAAACTTGGACACTACGCGCACGAAGAAGAGTTGATGTTTTTGGAAGAAACTTATCCTAAGAATAAATACCGAAAAGAACCAAAATATAAAGGAGACTATGTTAGAGAAGGAAAGTCCTTGCTGTACCAAGATTATCAAAACGGCAAAGTGGGTAGGGTGTATAGAGTAGAAGTGGTAAAATCAGATACGCTTGATTATTCAGCGTTCAAAATTTCCTATAAGGAAGGAGAAGATTGGTTTGTAAGTCGTCCCATGAAGATGATAGACAAGGGGGATCGATTGGTATTAAAGTTTGATCTAAGAGAAGTCAAAAGTAACAGCCTTACGTTCGGCTATGGAGGTCGATATTATTTTAGCATGATTAAAAAATGACTACTGGATTCCTTAATGGGAACAAAAAAATCCTGACACTTTTTCAAGGTCAGGATTTTCTAAAAGTATATTATTAATTCTTAGTCGTTAACCGGTCCAGCTGGTGTTTTTTCTGGTGTTGCGTCAGCAGCAGGGTTTAGAACTTCTCCTTTAATTCTAAGGATAGAAACGCCATTGTTTACGTTAGTAGCGTTAGAGTTGATCGTAACCGTTTTGTTAATTAGACCAATTCTCTTTGTGTCATACTTTACTGTAATAGCAGCAGAAGCACCTGGAGCAATTGGTTCTCTTGGCCACTCAGGAACCGTACATCCACAAGATCCTTTTGCGTTAGAAATAACTAGAGGCTCAGTACCTGTATTTTTAAATATGAACTCGCATTCACCGTTTCCGTGCTGTTCGATTTTTCCATAATCGTGAACTGTTTTTTCGAACTCCATAGTAGCACCATCACCAATCTTTGGTTGCGTTTCAGTTTGTGCTGATACGTTAAGAGCAAAAACTGCCATTAACATCAATCCAAAAGTAAAAATTGCTTTTTTCATTTTCTTTAGTTTTTAAGTTGTTTAAATTTCTCAAAACAAATATAAATCTAATTGCTAGGCCTTCTATTTCTTTAACAATTCGTTAACAAGATTCAATTTGTTGTTTGTTGCAATACTTAGAGCAAAGACGATGCCAAAATTGAAAGGGTTGCTCAATTCTTCCTGTTTTGCGCATGTTTACCTTAGTTTTTGAAAGTTATACGTTTCGTATGCGTATAAATACCTGTTTTTATAGGTGTAAATACCCGTTTCATAGGGTAACTATTGGTGTTATGTGAAATGATCTTCAAATTGTGCACAAACAATAATATTATGGCAAAGATTCATCACAATAGTTTTATAGACACCGTTAACGATATG
>CAYLYX010000028.1:0-27147 GCA_964387945.1 uncultured Flavobacteriales bacterium
ATATTAAGAGAACAAACCTTGACGAATATAAAGTTCAGAATAGAGGAGGAGTTGGTTCTAAGGGAACACAAACTCGAGATAAAGATTTCTTAGAGCACTTATTTGTAGCGACCAACCATAACTACTTATTGGTGTTCACCGAAAAAGGAAGATGTTTCTGGATGAGAGTGTTCGAGATTCCAGAAGGCTCAAAAGCTTCAAAAGGAAGAGCAATCCAGAACTTGATTAATATCCCACAGGACGATAAGGTAAAAGCTTACATCAACGTGCAAGACCTTAAAGATGAAGATTACGTAAACAATAACTTCATCGTAATGTGTACGAAGAACGGGGTGATCAAGAAAACAAAACTTGAGGCATACTCGAGACCAAGAACAAATGGTATCAACGCGATTGGAATTAGAGAAGGAGATGAGTTGTTGGAAGCGAAGTTGACGAACGGTTCGAACGAAATCGTAATGGCACTGAAGTCAGGCAGAGCAATTCGATTCCCAGAAGAAAAAGTGAGATCAATGGGTAGAACAGCCTCTGGAGTTAGAGGAATCACATTGGCGCACGATAAAGATGAGGTAATCGGAATGGTTTGCGTAGAAGATATGTCGCATACTATCTTGGTAGTTTCAGAAAAAGGATATGGTAAGCGTACCTTGTTAAACGATCCTGAAACGGGTGATGCAATCTATCGAATTACCAACCGAGGAGGTAAAGGTGTGAAAACCCTCAACGTTACGGATAAAACAGGTGAACTCGTAGCGATCAAACTCGTGACAGATGAAGACGACATTATGATCATCAACAAGTCTGGGATTATCATTAGAATGCACGTTGAGTCGCTAAGAACAATGGGTAGAGCAACTCAAGGAGTGCGCTTGATCTCGTTAAGAGGTAAAGATGAAATTGCAGCTGTTGCAAAAGTAGAGCGCGATGATGAAGATGAGGATGTAATAGTAGCAGAAAATGTTCCTAACCCAGATGCGGGTGGGGACGAGGAAGAATAAAGTATTCACCCCTCTAAGTTTTAAGTCCTGACCTCTTTGAGTGTCAGGACTTTTTTATTCCCGTTGATAAATGATTTTTAGCTCTTCAGAGGATTCCAATGTAGAGTTAAGCACGTATTCATACTTTTTCAAACCTACTTTTACAATCACAGCTGCTGTGTTGGGCTTTACAGATCCTTCGTTGTGCGCGTAGAGCGTCAATGAGTTCACATCTTTTGGTAGCGTTACTTTTACTTTCTTTTTAGAATGATTCAGACTGTAATTCTCCAAAATAGTGTGTCCGTTAAGCACTAGCGAAACCGTATCGTTATCGATCATTCCATGGTCCCAGACCAAGATTTTTATCTTCCGTTGTTTCACATTGAGCGTTTTTTCGCTTACAGTTTCTCGCTCTTCAAAATCGGTTGGGAGTTCATACGGAAACTCTTCTTCCATTGGCTTTTCTTTCTTCTGGAGGTCGTAATCAATGATGAGGTTCAAACCGATGTAGTTCCCAGTGTGCGTAGCTTGAGCTTGTGCATTGGGATGGGTCAGGTCAAAATAAATATAGGGTGAATTGCCTCGATAAAACGTATACTGAAGCGATAGTGAGTAGCCAAATCGACCATCTCTCTTATAGGTGCCGATATGAGGAGAAAAAAACAAAGGGTCTTTCGGACGCGATTCGGTAACAGCTTGGTATCCATTTACTGTTCTGGTGTGAACCTCGTGAGAGAAAGGAGATACACCTACACCACAACCTACAGAAATATACTCAAAAGGTCCATTTTGGAGCTTGATGTACTTTGATAACCTTGTTTCGTACTTTAAACTTAAGAAGTCAATGTTATACGTAAAATCATCCCGATAAAAGCTGTAGTGATTCAAGTAAGCGCCAGCACCTATACTCAGGTCAATACTGTTTTTCCAACGAATCTTAAAAGCTGGCTCGAGCGATAGGTGAAGACCAGGAGAAGTTCTCCAAGTGGCAGGAGCTCCATCAACCCACTTTGGCATGTGTGTTCCGATGCTAAACCTTCCAGAAACCGCTGCTTTTAGGTTAGCGTTTGTTTGGGCTCTTCCTGAATGGCAGGTAACCAGACTCACAACGATTAAACTCAAAGTGTAAATAGTAGTATTCATAGGCGCTTAGAAACCCTTACAAAGGTATACGGTTATTTTGAATTAGGGTTTGGCATCCGATTTGCAAATAGTTTATGGAATTAATTATATTTTTGCATCACAGTAATAAATTATGAAAATGAAGAAAACTATATTAACACTTGGTGTGGCAGCGCTGAGTTCCGTGACGTTTGGACAAAAGCTTAAGCTGACAGAGGCAGCAGTAGCTTATAATGGAGTTTCTAAGACCATGTGGATGATGAACCCTGATGGTGTTCAGCCAGCAAAAGCAGCTATCATAGAAGCAAAAGAGGCGATCGATGAGGCGTATGCCGAATATGAAGAGAAAGGTTCTGGACATAACTTGAAGAAATCTAAGGACGAAGCGAAGTTGTTTTATTACAGAGGAATCATCTATTTGGAATATCCAATGATTTTGGCTTTTGCTCAAGATGAAGAAGCTTTGAAAGAAATTGAGGCTAACCAAGCAGAGTACGAAGGTATTCCATTCGGTTCGTTGAGAAAGAGTTTAGAGATTGACGATTATTATAAAGATGACATTGCTCAAAAAATGAACTTGTTTAGAGGGTTGTCACTGCAAGGGGGGAATGAAATGTTTAACGAGGGTAAGTACGAAGAGGCTTATGCTGCATACGCAGGTGCTGTTGAAATGTCAGATGTAATTGGCTATAAAGATACCATCGCGATGTTTAATGCTGGTTTGTCTGCAGACAAGTTGGATAAGTACGATGAAGCGATCAAGTACTATGGAATGGCAGCTGAAAACAATTACGGTGGTCCAGATATCTACAGAAACATTATTCAGGTATTGAATAAAAAGAATGATGGGCCTTCTGATGAAGCGTTGACGTACATTGAAAAAGCGAAAGCAAAGTATCCAGGAAACATCAATATCATCATTGAGGAGTTCAATTACCACAACTCAAAAGGTAATTCAGATAAGGCACAAGCTGCTCTTCAAGCTGCAATTGATAAGGATCCTAAAAACCCAATTTTTCACTATAGTATTGGGGCTACATTTGACGAAATGGCGAACGAAAAGCACGAGGCAGGAGATCACGAAGCAGCAAAATTGTATGTAGAGAAAGCGGTTGAATCTTACAATAAGGCAATTGAGATCGATCCTAATTATGCGGATGCGTATTACAACTTGGGCGTATTGTACAATAACGAATCGTACAGCTTGACCAACCAAATCAAAAACATTGAAGATGTTGCCATCTACAATGAGAAGTTGAAAGAGTCTAAGGACTTGTTGAGAGAAGCTATTCCTTACTTAGAAAAGTCGCACGAGTTGACACCGACTGACGTAAATACGTTGAAACTGTTAAAATCAATTTATTTCACACTTGAAATGAACGATGAGTATCAGGTGGTTGCAGATAAATTGAAAGATTTAGGTCAATAAGATCATTAGATAAACTATTCAAAGGTCATTCGTCAGTAGATGGGTGACCTTTTTTTATTGGAGTATTTTTATGATTGAAAGTAGTAGATATGTTAACTCCCCCTTTAGAGGGGGAAACAAGGGGAGGATATCAAGAAAGTGTCCAGCTCGTCTCAATCTTGAACCATTTCCACTTCTAACTGTATCAATTACTAATGAATAAGTACTCAAAGGAAATAACGCTGTTTACCGGAATCTTCAGCTTGTTGTTTCCGCTATCGTTCAGTTTTCCTTTTTCCATCCTTCCCGATGTGGGAGGTTGGTTGGAACCTTCTTTTAGTCAGGTTGCTGTTGCGGTTGGAGGTGCTTTTGGAATCAAGGTAGAAGTGTATCATTCGGGTGAGGATTCACTCGGAATGGCGGTCAATACGGTTGTGCTTCTTCTCCTATCGGCAATGATTTATGCCGTATTAACGTATCGCTTAAGAGAAGAAGTTAAGGAGTCAATGATCACTTATGCTAGGGTTTGGATCAGGTATTACCTGGCCACCATGCTGCTGATCTACGGATTTGATAAAGTCTATAAGTGGCAGTTTTATTCACCTGAGTCCAATATTCTTTACACTCGCGTTAAGGACCTACCGCAGGATATGTTGTACTGGACCACGATGGGGACGTCCTACGCTTATTCCCTTTTCGGAGGTCTGTTAGAAGTTCTAGCCGGGGTATTGCTGCTGTTTAGAAAAACGCATGTCATTGGAGCTTTTTTAGGAGCAATGGTGCTCGGAAATGTCTTTGCGGTTAATATCGGTTTTGATATTACCGTTAAGTTGTTCTCCGGATTTCTACTCTGTCTAAATTTAGTCTTGTTGAGTCCCTACATGGTGAAAATGACAGCTTTTTTTACTGGTCGTCAAGCAAGTATATCACTGAACGTAACGTCTTACAGCAAGTCCAAGAGCTACAAACCGCTGAAGGTTATTATCCTTCTCATCATTTTAGTGGAAAGTCAATTCAAGTATGTCAAAGCAGGTAATTTTAATGATGATCTGGCTCCTCGTCCTCATTTCAATGGCGTATACGAAGTGATCGAAGGTGGGGAAGATATCGTTCGAATCCATTTTCATCGACACGGATATTTTATTCTGGAAATGAATGATGCTATGTTTTTGGATTATAAGTTAGATGTAAACGAGTCGAAAAAAACATTTATTCTAACTGATTATAGCTTCAATAAACATCAATTCCAATATACAGAATCTACAGACACACTTTGGTTAAAAAGTGTAGAAGGTACTTTTAGGCTGGTCGCTGTGAAACGACCGTTATAAACCGTATTTTTGTAGCATGAGAATAAAAGACGTAATCACTTATTTGGAGGAATTGGCACCTCCTTCGTTACAAGAACCTTACGATAATGCTCGCCTTATTGTGGGTGATCAAAACAACAATTGCAAAGGTGTACTTACCTGTCTGGATAGTACAGAAGAAGTGGTAGATGAAGCGATCGAAAAAGGTTGTAACCTTATAGTTGCTCACCATCCGATCGTTTTCTCTGGTTTGAAATCCATTACTGGAAAGGGATACATCGAGAAGACAATAATAAAAGCAATTAAAAACGATATTGCCATTTATGCCATTCATACCAATTTAGACAATGTAAAGCATGGTGTAAATGGCGTTTGGGCCAATGCATTAGGTTTGGAAAATCAGAAAATTCTTGCGCCCAAACCAGGTTTGCTGAGTAAGTTGATTGTGTTTGTGCCAGAAGAAGCCAAAGAAAAAGTAATGCAAGCCGTTTTTTCAGCTGGAGGTGGAGAAATAGCAGCCTATGCTGAGTGTAGCTTCTCTACCTCTGGTGTGGGTACTTTCAAGCCATCCGCAGAAGCAAATCCATACAGTGGACAAGCTGGAGAGCGATCAACAGAGAAAGAGTTGAAGTTAGAGGTGTTAGTGCCCAACTATGCTATTCATTCGTGTATTAGTGCGGCACGTGCAGCGCATCCCTATGAAGAAATGGCATACGATGTGATTCCATTGAGCAATACGCATCAAGAAATTGGCGCAGGGATGGTTGGAGATTTGGCGGCACCAATGGATGCAAAGGAATGGCTTTCATTGCTCAAAGAAAAAATGGGCGCTGGAGTAGTTCGATACACGCACTTATGTAAAGATACGATTCAGCGTGTGGCGATTTGCGGAGGAAGTGGAAGTTTTCTGCTAAAAGATGCTATTCGAAGTGGTGCGGATGTGTTTGTGACCGCAGATTTCAAATATCATCAGTTTTTTGATGCAGAAGGTCGTATCATCATTGCAGATATTGGTCATTACGAAAGTGAACAGCTAACAATAAATTACTTAGCTGACAGATTAAAAGAAAAATTTACTACTTTTGCGGTCTTGTTAACTGAGGTTAATACAAACCCTATTAATTATTTGTAATTAAACAACATGGCTAAAAGAAAAAAAGAAGCAACGGCTGAAGAAAAACTGAGAGTATTGTATGATTTGCAAATCGTAGACTCTCGTATTGATAGAATCAGAGAGGTGAGAGGAGAGCTCCCTTTGGAAGTTGAAGATTTAGAAGCTGAAATCTCAGGGTTAGATTTAAGATTAGAGAAAATTACAGAGGAGATTGATGATTTGAAGAGACAAATCGCTGAGAAGAAAAATACCATCGAAGAAGCAAAGATGCTAATCGGAAAATACGAGGAGCAGCAAGGTAAAGTTAGAAATAACAGAGAGTACGATGCGATCTCTAAGGAAATTGAGTTCCAAAACTTAGAAATTCAGCTTTCTGAGAAAAGGATCAAAGAATTTAAGTTCAAGATTGAAAGCAAGGAAGAAGTTTTCAATGAGAGCAAAGCAAAGTTGGACGAGAAGAAAGAGACGCTTAATGAGAAAAAGGCGGAGTTAGAATCGATCGCATCTGAAACAAGAAAAGAAGAAGATATCTTGATGGAAGTTTCAGAGAAAACAGCAGAAAACGTAGATCCAAGATTATTGAGAGCTTACAAGAGAATTAGAGAGGCTGCTAAGAATGGTTTGGCAGTTGTGCCAGTGGATAGAGGAGCTTCTGCAGGATCGTTTATTCAGATTCCACCTCAGGTTCAGATTGACATTGCTGCAAGAAAGAAAGTGATTTTTGATGAGCACAGTGGAAGAATCCTAGTTGACGCTGAATTAGCTGATGAAGAAAATGAAAAAATGATGAAAGAGATTGCGAAGATGATTTCGTAATTCATTCATTTTGATAATATTTCAGAAAATCCTGATTCCGTTGGAGTCAGGATTTTTTATTGCTCAATTTTTCGGATGTTGTCTGTATAAGTAGTTGGCTCCACATCGTTCACTTTTTGCACGGGAAAAGCTTCTCCTTTGGTCATCTCGGCATTCGTAATGATAATAGCGCTCAAGGTGTCTCCTTTATTTAGAAAAGTGTGCACAAATACATATCCCGTAACCGACTTTTCATACTTTATCAGTTCCAAAGAAAGCTTAGAAATCTCGTCCATTGCCACCTGTTTCTCCATTGAGGTAGCAGCGTCTGAAGTAACGTAATCTTGCAACTTCGAAATCTTCGTTTCGAGCTTTATTGCTGCGCTATCTGTATAGTCCAACACTTCATGAAAATATTGTGTGGCAATGCTATCGTAGGTTGAAACATCCACCTCGTCCATATAATAAATGGCTTTTTTGATCGGTTCTACCAAAGCAAAGTCATTTACAGAATCATCGTGTGTTGGATGTCCAGAAATATCGGTACCTTCGTCACTTCCATCAACGGAATGATCTCCAGTGTTTTTGCAGGAAATAAATGAGAGCACAAGGGCGAGATGGAGAGAAATTCGAAACATTGAGTAAATATAAGAAAGAAAGCTATCTTTTTGATGTTTTAATCTTTGGTTTATTCAAAAAGTTTTAGTTTCTTTGCCGTCCCAAATTTGGGAAGAGATAGAATTTACACATTTTAAGATATATAGAAATGGCTAGAGTTTGTCAAGTAACAGGAAAGAAGGTAATCACAGGGAACAGCGTTTCTCACTCGAATAGAAAGACAAAGAGAAAGTTTTACCCTAATTTATTAACGAAGAAGTTCTTCGTGCCTGAAACAGGAGAGTACGTAACCTTAAAGGTTTCTGCTGCCGGACTAAGAATCATTAACAAAAAAGGAATTTCACAGGTACTTAAAGATTTGAAGGCCTAATTCCTAATTTGCACAATATTTGATACTTTTGATCCAGACTTCTGACGTAGCGTCAGAATGTCTGGATTTTTTTGTTTAAGATCAATACAGTTAGATGAGATCAATCGTTGTTTTTCTTTGCTCAATGCTTGTCGTTGTTGGACTTGCTCAAAACATTGAAGGTGAGCAACCACAATATGTTCAATCAGAAGCGTACGATCAGGACTTATTGCCTGCTTCCTTTCATATGGGAAGGAGAAATGAGTTTAGAAAAATGATGCCCGATAACTCAGTTGCCATTTTCTTTTCCAACCCAATTAGAAATCGATCGAATGATGTGGATTACGAGTACCACCAGGATCCCAATTTCTATTATTTGACAGGGTTAACAGAGCCCAACAGTATTCTTGTGATGTTTTCTGAACCTCGAGAAGTAGATGGAAAGAAAACAAATGAAGTCATCTTCGTTCAAGAGCGAGATGAAAGCAAAGAAGTTTGGAATGGTCCTCGTTTGGGTGTAGAAGGAGTTGAGAAATTGGGGCTTTCTAAGGTGATGTCGAATAAAACGTTCAAGAAGATTGACCTTCACTTTGAAGACTTTGATTTTATTACGTATTCCTTGCCAACGGAGTCGTTGAAAGATAATCCGTTTGACAAAGAAGATATGTACAACCTTCGGCAGCAGTTTGAGGCGCATTTGTTTAAAGCAGAAGACAATGTGATCAAAAGAGGGGAGTATTCGGTCTACATGGCGCGGTTGAGAGAAGTGAAAACAGAAGAGGAGCTAGTATTGATGCGAAAAGCAATTGACATTACCTGTCAGGCTCAAATTGAATTATTGAAAGCATTGGAGCCAGGGATGAAAGAATACCAGAGTGAGGCAGTAATCGAGTTTATCTTTAAACTTAACGGTGCTGAGTACCCGGGGTTCCCAAGTATTCAAGGAAGTGGTATCAATTCTTGCGTTTTACATTATCAGACCAACCGCAAGTCGATGGTCGGGAATAACATGTTAGTGTCTGATGTAGGAGCAGAATATCATGGGTACACAGCAGATGTTACCCGAACCATGCCTGTGGATGGTAAGTTCAGCGAGGAAGAAGCTAAAATTTACAATTTGGTATTGGCTGCTCAAGAAGCAGGGATTCAGGAAGCAAAAATGGGAAACAATTTCTGGGCACCAAATATTGCTGCTACCACCGTCCTTTCACAAGGGTTGATGGAGCTGGGAATCATCCAGTCACCAGCTGAGTTAAAACGATATTTCATGCATGGAACATCTCACTACTTGGGATTAGACGTGCACGATACTGGAACTTATGGAAAATTAGAAGAAAATTCCGTGATTACGGTTGAGCCAGGAATCTATATTCCAGAGAACTCACCCTGTGATCCCAAATGGTGGAACATTGGCGTTAGAATTGAAGATGATATTCTGATTACCAAAGATGGACCTGAGAATTTGTCGGCTTGTATTCCAAGAACTATCCCAGAAATTGAAGCTTTGATGGAACAAAAAAGCTTCGTTAATCAATAAACCGTTCGTGGTCGATTGATTCTTCTTATCTTTATCAAAACACTAATACTTAATTGTGATGAAAAAATTATCGATGCTGCTGTTAGTAGGTCTAGGTACTGTTGCTCATGCGCAGGTGCTGGATACATGTGAAGTTTGGTTTAATGATACCATCGCGTACATTGATGCTAAGACATCTGCGTACGAAGGGATTGGTATTAATCAAATCAATGCTGGAGGAAGTTATGGTTATGCAGGCTATGCTCAAAAGTTTGAAGCCCCAGATACGGTTAATTTACTAGGTATGTGTTTTTATGGGGTGATGGATTCAGGTGCTGATGGTACCGCAGAGGTGAAGATGTATGACGTTGTAGGAGGTATGCCAGGCGCTGTAATTGCTACAACTACTCAGGTGATCCCTTTTTTTGGTTCGGGATATTCAGGAGCTATGAACGATGCTTCGATACTACAGTGTGCCATGTTTAGTGCTCCGGTTCAATGGGAAGGCGATTACATTTTGTCGGTAGAGAACCATACCACCACAGATATGTACTTAGCCAGAAGTGCAACGGGTGACGGTGCAATGGAAGATATTGCTTACACGTATTATGAAGGTGTCTCCGATCCTTCCTTTGATGGATGGTACCGTATGTTTAATGACTTTGGTGCAGCCTGGGATTTTGATTTGATTTTCAGACCGATCGTAAGCTATCCTTCTCAGCGTGTTTTGAACTATGACACAACCGTTTGCTTGGGAGATACCCTTTTTGTAGAATATGATTTTTGGTTGGATGATTCGTTGATGTTTAACAAGTTTTACAACCCGAATCATGCTTCTTATAATGGATATACAGCTTCTCATTCCTTTGATTATGGAGATCTGTCACCAGCAACTGGCGATACGTTCCATGTCTATACTGGAGGAGGTAATAAAGGGATTACCCATACGGTTACGAGCACGGTTGCTACATGGGGAACAACCACTTTTGAGTCAGAATGTATGGTAGAAACGGAAGTAGTAGAAGCCTATTACGATGTGCCAGATCAAAGCAGTTGTAGTGGTGATTCTGTCTATTTTGTTGCAGATATGGGTTATGACAGTTATTTGTGGAGTGATATGTCTACGAATGATTCATTGCTCGTGGAGACGATGGGTATGGCTAACGGTGATTATGCGTATTACCTAGATATGGAATTAAAAGGTTGTTTAGCCTCTGATACCATGACGTTAACCATTGGTGACTTAGAGCTTGACCTGGGTAGTGATACGACACTCTGTTTGAATCAGAACATTGTATTAACACCCGGTGCATTTGATGCTTACGATTGGAATACGGGACAAACAACTGCCAGTATTCAAATGGGGCCGTTTACTGCTGCTGGACAGCAAGAAATTATTGTAGAAGTGATGCAGTCAAACTGTGTGGGTAGTGATACCTTACTATTGACAATAGATAATTGTTTAGGTGTAGAGTCTGTTGAATCGGAAGAGATCAATTTGTACCCGAACCCTTCTAACGGATATTTCCATATTGAATCAACGACACCTATTAAGTCTGTGAATGTAGTGGCAATGACAGGGCAAATTGTGAAGGCGATTACGGTGCCAGATCAAAATATTCTGGATATTACAGATGTGTCTGATGGCGTGTATTTACTTGAGATGGAGACGGAAGTAGGAGTGGAGTATAAAAAAGTTCGCGTTATTCGTTGGAATAGTTGGTAATAATCAAAAAAATGATATCTTTGCAACCCCTTAATTAGAAAAACAGGAAATAATGGCAAAGAGTAAAGGAAATAGAATTCAGGTAATTCTTGAATGCACTGAGCACAAGGAGTCAGGTATGCCAGGGACTTCTAGATATATTACAACAAAGAACAGAAAGAACACACCAGATAGAATGGAGTTGAGAAAATACAACCCAATCTTGAAGAAGTACACCGTTCATAAAGAAATTAAATAATTGGATTCTTCCAATTCTAAAACCAATTAGAGATGGCAAAGAAAGTAGTAGCATCGTTACAGAAAGGTGGTGGAAAGAACCACACAAAAGTGATCAAAATGGTAAAATCTCCAAAAACAGGAGCTTATGCTTTTAAAGAGGAGATCGTTACAAATGATAAAGTAAAAGACTGGTTGGCTAACAATTAATCGTTGTTAGTTACCTTAAGATATGAAAAGCTTTTCGTCTATTGACGGAGAGCTTTTGTTCGTTAAATAAACTACCATTTATTATGAGCTGGAAAAGTTTTTTTACCAGAGAGAAAAAAGAAGATCTCGATCAAGGTCTAGAGAAAACTAAAAAGAGTTTTTTCGGGAAGATTGCTTCTTCTATTGCCGGTAAGTCCAAAGTGGATGATGAGGTGTTGGATGATCTTGAAGAGATTCTGGTGTCCTCAGATGTTAGTGTGGAAACTACACTAAAAATCATCGAAAAGATAGAGGAACGAGTAGCCAAAGATAAGTTCGTTAGTACCAAAGAGTTGAATTCCATTCTTCGTGAGGAAATAGCTACTTTGCTAGACGAGTCCAATAACGAAGATGCGGTTGATTTTGTAATTCCTAAGGTAGAAAACGGACCCTATGTGTTGATGGTAGTAGGTGTGAATGGCGTAGGGAAGACAACTACGATTGGTAAATTGGCTCACCAGTTCAAGAAAAAAGGCTTAAAGGTTGTTTTGGGTGCTTCAGATACGTTTCGAGCTGCAGCGGTTGATCAATTAATGATTTGGGCGGATCGAGTAGGTGTACCTATTGTTCAGCAAGGAATGGGGGCAGACCCTGCTTCAGTGGCATTCGATACCTTGCAAAGCGCCAAAGCACAAGATGCTGATGTGGTCATTGTGGATACCGCAGGACGACTGCACAATAAAGTCAACCTGATGAACGAGTTGACCAAGATCAAAAATGTAATGAAAAAGGTGGTTCCAGACGCTCCGCATGATGTGATGTTGGTGCTGGATGGAAGTACAGGTCAGAACGCGATTGAGCAGGCAAAGCAATTCACTAAAGCGACAGAAGTTACGAGTATGGCGCTGACTAAATTGGATGGAACTGCAAAAGGTGGTGTAGTGATTGGAATCTGCGATCAATTTAAGATTCCAGTGAAATACATCGGAGTTGGTGAAGGTATAGAGCATTTGCAGGTTTTTAATAAAACAGAGTTTGTCGATTCACTCTTTAAAGGTTCAGCGCTAGAATAAAGGCATGAAAACCAAAACACTAAAGAAAAATAAGGTTAACGTAGTTACGCTAGGTTGTGCGAAGAACATCTTCGATTCGGAGGTGATGATGGCGCAGTTGAAAGCGAATAAATTTGATGTTGAACACGAAGCAAAGCAAGACGATTCTGAAATTGTAATCATCAATACCTGTGGCTTTATTGATAACGCTAAAGAAGAGTCGGTAAGTACCATTTTGCGTTATGCTGAAGCTAAGAAAGAAGGTCAGGTAGAAAAAGTTTATGTGACAGGATGCTTGAGCGAGCGATACAAAGACGATTTAGAGCAAGAAATTCCAGAAGTAGATGCTTATTTCGGAACACGAGAACTGCCCAAGTTATTAAAGACACTAAAAGCAGATTATAAGCATGAGTTGGTAGGGGAGCGATTGTTGACCACGCCAAGTCATTATGCTTATTTCAAAATTGCTGAAGGTTGCGACCGACCATGTTCGTTTTGCGCTATTCCGCTGATGAGAGGTAAGCATAAGTCAACACCCATTGAAGAGTTGGTTGAGGGAGCAAAAAGGTTGGCAGCGAAGGGTGTGAAAGAGCTGATTCTAATTGCTCAGGATTTGACTTACTATGGTTTAGATTTATACAAAAAACGAGAACTTGCTAAACTAATTAACGAACTGTCAAAGGTTGATGGTATCGAGTGGATCAGGTTGCACTATGCTTATCCAAGTGGTTTTCCGATGGATGTGTTGGATGAGATAAGAGACAATGACAAAGTATGTCTCTATTTGGATATGCCGCTTCAACATGGCTCTTCGAGAATGCTTAAAGCAATGCGTAGAGGAATTGATCGTGAGAAAACGACAAAGTTGGTGCATGAAATCCGAGAAAAGGTTCCAGGTATCGCGATTCGTACAACATTGATCGTAGGATATCCAGGAGAGACGGAAGCTGATTTTCGTGAGATGTATGATTGGGTAGAAGAAATGCGCTTTGATCGTCTGGGAGTATTCCCTTACTCGCATGAAGAAAACACCCATGCATTCAATTTTGAGGATGATGTGTCGCCTACGTTGAAGCACGAACGAGCGGAAGAGATCATGGATCTTCAAGCGGGAATCTCGTATAATTTGAATCAAGAAAAGATCGGAAAAACCTTCAACGTATTGTTTGATCGTATTGAAGGAGATTATTTTATCGGTAGAACCGAGTTTGATTCTCCAGATGTTGACAATGAAGTGTTGGTCAAGAAAACAGAAGACGTTTTTATTCGATTGGGTGATTTCGCCAACATAAAGATCACTTCGGCAGATCATTATGATCTTTATGGAGAAGTTGTTTGATGTTAGCGAAGAACGAAAGTTCTTTCATCTTCATTTCAGCCGCAAAAATTAATCAATGAGCAACAGCTATAGTGTATTGGATCAGAATGAGGATGTGTCATTTACGTTAAGTATTGAGGGCAACGCTCTGGTTGCTGTGCTTGAAAACCCCAACTACATTCGGAATATTGGTACTGTGATTCGTAACATCAATGCGCTGGGAGTTGATGCTTTGCTAGTGATTGATAACCTAAATAGACTGGATGCAGACATTTCAGAGTTGCGTCAACGCAAGTCTTTGCTGAAGTACTCGAATGGTGCGGTTAAGTGGACCAATGTAAAACGTTTTGAATCAGCAGAACAGTGCCTTTCTTTTCTTAAAGAGCACCAGTTTGTGTCAGTTGGTACTTCGCCTCATCCCATCTGTAAAAGCCAAGTAAAACTCTCCGATAGCGAGTTGACGCATTCAAAGTTGGCAATTTGGTTTGGGGAAGAGTCAAACGGATTAAGCGAGAAAGTGATTGAAGCATGTGCGTACTGCTTGACAATTGAAATGAAAGGTAGGGTAGAGAGCTTAAACCTGTCTACGACCACGGGTATCGTCCTTTATGAAGCCATGAAACAAAGGACTAAAATTGACGTATAATCACTAGGAGGTTTTGTTGGCTAGTCGATTAAGGTCAGCGTTGTCTAAGTGCTTTTTCTCTTGCGGAAAGAACAGTATATTCAGCATCGCCTTTCCAAAATTAGTTGTGGTAATAATGTTTTTTGAAAGCTTCATCAAAGGGAATAGCGGACGAGTCACACAGTAGATTCCATTATACCATCCAGTTTTTGACTTGATTCCTTTTTCGGGTAATATGGCTCCTAATCTGATCATGTAAGCATCTCCAAAACCTTTGTTGAGGATCATATTTTCAGTTTTCCCCTTCACTCTTGCCCACATCGTTCTTCCTTTTTCTGTGCTATCCGTTCCTGCTCCAGAAATGTAGTTTACCATCATTTTAGGATTGGCTTCAAATAAAGTGTTGATAAGAATAGTACTTAGTTCGTAGGTGACATAAGTATAATCTTCTTCATTCATCCCCACAGAAGATACACCCATGCAGTGAAAACAGGCGTCAAAACCGTTGAATTTATTGATGTGCTCAGGGAGTTCGGTGTATTTATCAATTAAAATCTCCTTTATCTTTTTGTGGATAACCTCTATTGACTTCCGGGTGATCAATAAGATATTATCAATCCTTTTGTCTGCCAATGCTTCTAGTAAGATCGATTTTCCAACCATTCCCGTAGATCCTGTAATGATGATGTTTTTCATGGGTTTTCTTTTGGTCAAAAGTAGTACGCTTTCCTTTTCGAACTTGTATATCTATTCCGGTTTTATGTACACAAAAAAGGCATCCCTGATAGAATGCCTTAAGTTTATTTGGTGCTTGTTCAAGAAGTTATTCCAACTTGATACCAGTAATTTCGGTAAACAATTTCTTAAAATCAGAATTGTCCTCGATCAAACAATCGTCTCTTTCTTCACCAAAGTAATCTTTATATCTTGTGATGATTTCGTCTGCAGCCGCATTGTCTCTTTCCATGACTAATTTAGCGCTGAACATAATTGCATATTTCATGTATCGCTGCTGTGTTAAGGTAAGGTCACCAAACTGGATGTCTGTGCCAATTCTATTTAGCATGTCGTTACCTTCAACCACCATTTTCTTACCATCACTTTTGTTTTTATTCAAAACTTCTAGTTGCCCTCTCAAAAGCAGTGCTCCTCCACAATCAGGGTCTACCTTTGTTATCTTTTTCATTAAACTTAGGGCTTTCTTATAAGTTTTTTCAGAAGCCTCAAGTAAGTAATTGTCTACTTCTTCAAGAACTACCGTTTTTAGCTCTTCGATAAAGGGTTCAGCATCATCACGATACGTGTAGGCTTTGTCCTTCTTTCTGTACTTTCCAGCAAACGAAAGTGCGTCTTTATAAGCGTTAGGAAATGTCTCGCTATACTGGTGGTCCTGATGCATTGCATACAAGGCTTGAGCTGCATAGAGATAGGGAAGAGGATCATTCTTGGTGTCATCCTTTTCGGTATATTTTACGGCTTTGTCGAAGCATTTTTCGTACTTCTCATCTACCAATAAAACGAGCAAGTCCTCATAGTCCTGAGCAAAAGCTTTCGATAAGGGGTTTAACAATAAAAATCCAAGTAATAATGGGATTATAAATTTTTTCATGACGTTTGTTTTTCTTACGTATTGATCTTATATCAAAAGCTGTGCCTAAAATTTTGACCACACAAATATAATAATTCAAATCAAGTTTAGCGCAGTGGTGTTATTACTATATCTACCAAACAATTATATCTTTGCGTTCGTAAAAATGGCGAAGGCTAAGTTGAGACATATTGGAGAGCGAATCACGCACAAGCAGCACGATGATTGCTATACCATTGTGATTTCTCCTACCATAGAGCGTTGGCAGCTCAATAGTTTGTTGGTTTGGGTGATCGCTTGGACCTTTTGCGGTTTTGCTTTTGCCTACTACGCTTTGTTTGAGGTGACATCGATGAAGTACTTGATGATTTTGGTTGTGTTGCTGGTTTTTTGGCTTTATTTCGAGATGCGAGTGGTAAGAGCTTATCTTTGGCGAAAGTATGGGTTAGAAGTTATTCGAATCGACAAACAGTATCTCTCGATTAAGGATTCCATCTTCAAGCACGGTAAACCGAAAAATTTTGAGTTGGACAAGTTGTCTTCAGACGACATAGAAGATATTTACATTAACCCAAAGTCTTACGGAAAAGTCATGAACGATTCGTTCTGGCAAGTGGGGCAGGGTACGATTGCGTTGACCTTTGAGGATAAGCAGTATTTCTTCGGGACTCAGCTCGAGAATAGAGATTCGGCAAAGTTAGCACGACTGATAAAAACTACAGTGGAGCAGTATAAAGGGTCTAAAGAAGCGGTTAGTCAGTAATTGTAAAAGCAACCGATTTTACCCGTTTGGTGATTTGTCCTTCAACTTCTTCCGTCAGCACCATGTTTTGAGCAAATTCATCCGCAAACACTTCTTTCATGTTCTTCACCTTTCCAACAGGTACCTGAAGTTCAGTACATCGATCGATAAACTCATCTGCGATTACATGTTTAAAAAGCGGTCGCAATGCTTCGTCTAGTTGTCCTCGGTTTTTTACCCGATTCACGTTGTGCTTGAAAAGTTCATGTTCGTGTAAGTCCGTTCCTAAGAGTTGGCATAAGCGCTCAAACTGCTTGTCACTACCAGCAGCTAAGACAACCATTGCATTATCTTTTGTCTCAAAAACTTCACCATATGGAGCAATGTTTGGGTGCAAACTTCCCATTCGGGTTGGGATGTGATCTGCCATTAAATAGTTGGTGGCCTGATTGGTTAGAGAGGATAGTGCGCTTTCCTCTAAAGTAGTGTTTACACTACTGCCTTTTCCGGTTGTTGCTCTTTTGTAAAGGGCAAGTAGGATACCTTCCTTGAGTTGATGAGCCGCTAAAATATCCATAAACGCTAGCGGAATTTTAGTAGGAGGCGAGTCTTTTTGTCCATTCATAAACATGTAGCCGCAGTCCGCCTGCAAAACCACGTCAAAAGCCACTTTTTCTGGTCTTGAAGCATATCCTCCAACTTGTCCGTGGATCAGTCGCTCATTCGTTTTACGAAGCGTTTCGTAATCTAAGCCAAACTTCTTGTCGTAACCATGCTTGAAATTGCAAATCACCACATCAGCCGCCCGAATAGCCTCTCGTACCTGATCCATGTCTTCGCTATTGTTGTAGTCTACCAAAAAATGTTTTTTACCATAGTTGACACTAGCAAAGTAGGCAGAGACTCCTTTGTCGGATTCTTTGGCTACTCGCCAGTTACGCGTAACATCACCTCCCACCAACTTATTCTCAAATTTTATCACTTCAGCTCCAAGTTCTGCAAAAAACATTCCTACCGAAGGTCCCGCAAGGACACTTGCTAATTCCACTACTTTCAGGTTTTCAAAGATTTTCATGATCGCGATTTTGTTCAAAATGTTGTCTCCATAAAGATGAGGATATTCAATGAATATGTGATTTTTTTTTACCATTTTTACAGATTAAGGAATGATTAAGAAAGTAGGGGAATGAAAAAGTACGGAACATTTGCAGGGGTATTTACACCTTCTATACTAACGATCCTTGGTGTGATCATGTATATGAGGATGGGTGCCATTGTAGGACACTCTTCCAGTATTTGGATGACGATAGGAATCATTCTCTTTGCCCACGTCATTTCGGTAACTACTGGATTGAGCGTATCCTCCGTTGCAACGGATAAAAAAATCAAAGCAGGTGGTATCTACTACATGCTCTCAAGAAGTTTAGGTTTTCCCATTGGAGGTGCTATTGGCGTAGCTCTTTTTATTGCCACGGCATTGAGTATTTCCCTGTATCTCATTGGTTTTTCGGAGAGTTTATTGAATGTTATTGGAGTTGATTATGACATAAACCACCTCAGGTTTGTTGGTGGGTTGACCATAGTAGCCGTTGTCATTATCGCCTTTGTTAGTACCTCTCTTGCGATGAAGGCCCAGTTTGTGATCTTGACTTTTATAGGAGTCTCCATCATATCCATTTTGTTTGGAGACTCAGAAGGTCTTCAGACGGGGTCAGATATGATGGAGAACGTTAGCTTTATGAGTCTGTTTGGAATCTTTTTTCCAGCGGTTACAGGCTTCACGGCTGGTGTAGCCATGTCTGGAGATTTGAAGAATCCGATCAAGTCGATTCCTTGGGGAACGATGTTAGCGATTGGTGTGGGGTTAACGGTTTACATAGGCTTGGCGCTGTTATTGCATTTTTCTATTGACAAAGAGATTTTGCAAACCAATAACAACGCGATTGTAGAGTACGCTTTATATGGTAGCGTGCTTGTTGTGGCTGGAATCTGGGGAGCGACACTATCTTCTGCACTTGGTGGTATTCTTGGAGCGCCTCGGATTCTTCAGGCGATGTCAAACGATCGCATTACGCCAGAGCTGTTTGGAAGAGGAGTAGGAGAAAATAATGAGCCAAGAAACGCTTTGATTCTTACTGGAGTAATTGCTTTTGGAGGAATAATGATTGGGGAGCTGAATCAAATTGCAGAAATAGTGGCAATGCTATACATGGCAACTTATTTTTTTATAAATGTTACCTGTCTTTTGGAACAGGCCGCTAGTCCAGACTTTAGACCAACTTTCAGAGTTTCATTATTAGTGCCAGCAATCGGAGCTATTGCTACTATGATTCTGATGATTCTGTTGAATGTAGTTGCTGCCATTGCTGCGGTCCTTATTATTTTGTTGATTTTCTGGAGGTTAGCTAAAAAACAACTGGAATTAGGTTCAGGTGACGTGTGGAACTCAGTTTGGTCGAGCATTGTGAAGATGGGGTTGAAGAACCTACAGAAGAAGTCAACCCATAAGCGAAATTGGGAGCCCAACATTCTTTTGTTTTCAGGGGATTCTACACATCGAAGTGAGTTGATTTCTTTTTCAAAAGGTATTGCAGGACAGAACGGAATGATCTCCAATTTTGATTTGGTCAAAAACGAAACAGCTAATGTTTTATTTCCAAAGCATCAGCAAACCAATGTTCAGGTGGACGAGAACGATGACGCTATTTTTTATAGAAAGCAGGAGTGTCAAAATATCTACCGAGGGATTGAAAATATTGCCAATACGTATGGATTTTCAGGAATTGACCCCAATACTATATTGATGGGTTGGGGGAGAAATACTAGCGATCCTTTAGAATTTGCAAGAATGTCTGACTATTTGCATCAACTCGATCATAACGTACTGTTTTTGGATTACGATGAGCAAAAAGGGTTCGGAGCAAAGAAAACATTAGATATCTGGTGGGTGAATTTGGATGAATATTGTGAACTATCACTGCACCTGAGTAAACTCATGAACTCTTCTGGTAACTGGAGCCAGATGCAAATCCGAATTCTATTCAATAACCTCGATAACAGTACTCATGATTATGTAGAACGAATCATTGAGCAGAAGTGCGAGAAGAATCGCGTTACGGCTGAGATCGTAGTGGTGAATAATGAGTTAGAAAGAAAGTCACTTTATGAGCTGGTAAGAAAATATTCCATGGATACTGACCTGATTTTCTTAGAATTGCCAAAGATTGAGGAAGGAGCGGAAGGAAGTTTTGTAACGCGAACCAACCAGTTGCTAACAGATATTGGAACGACCTTGCTGATAAGAGCATCTTCTCACTTTTATGAAGATATCAACCTAGATCCCGTTTTGCAAAAGGAATATTTGGAGATGCAATCCAAAATTGAGTTGGATAAGCAATCGGTTGAATTTACAGCCAAGTCGTCTGCTTTTCCTGAACTTAATCATTCGATGGAGGGGTTTGCAAACAAGCTTTACGAAGAGCATCATCAATTTGCAAAAGGCGTTTATCGTTCGATGGACGAGGTGTATAATGCCTTTATGGTTATCGTGGATGAATTGATGTACGATGAAGATGCTGAGAATAAATTGGCGGCCGCTTTTGATGATTTTAGGAATGAACGCATTGCAGCTGTTAAATCTTCGATGCAATCAAGTCTCAAGGAACTCTTGCTCAATGCGCAAGACGCAACGGCTGGTTTGACGAGTGTGATTGAATTGAATTGGTCGCCCGAAATGTATCAGGTTACTGGAAGTGATGGAAGAGCAACTGCTAAAGCCAAAAATAGTATTGCTAGACGAAAAGGTAAGGTTAACTTTCCTGTTAATAAAGCCGTTGCGCACCACTTGGAAGAAACGTATTTGAAAGATTTCAAACGAATGCTTTACATCACAGGATTGTCTGGTTTTATCTTGAATAACTTCCTGATGAAGCGAATGGGGAGCGGAACACTAAAAATGGAGGAGTTAAAGCAAGAGCTGAGTAAAACCATACAAAAAGAGCATCAGATCTTTCTCAAGTATTCCAAAAGCTACATTCAGAAACTGATTCAGAAGGTCGTGGATGATGCTGAAAACCCTTCATTTGAGAGCATTGTTCTAGAAAGAGAAGAAGAAAAGGATGGAAATAAGGTGAAGCGTTATTTGGTGAACCTCAGTAAGTATCCTGTGTCATTCCTTCGTAATCAACAATTGCTGACCAATCAGTTGGAAGGGTTATTCTACCTCAAGCGCTTGAATAGTGGTATAGTAAAAAACGTTTCTCATCACAAACAACTCCTTAAGGAAGGTCTAAAAGCCGAGGAAGGATTGATTAGTGCTAAGTTGAATGAGCTCTTAAAGATGTCTAAAGATGAGTTGTTGAACCATTCCGTGGATTTACCCGATGCACTTGTTCTTCAAGGGTTTGTATCCAAAGTAAACTTACTGATTGGTGAGCTAATGTTGCGTTTTAAAGAGGAGTTAAAAGTGATCAATGCCAAATCCATTAATGAGTTTGAGAAAGATCAGGATCAGGTGGCTGTGGTTAATGTAGCGTTCAAAAAAACAGTAATGTATGCAGTGGAAAATGAGTTTGTTGTAGAATTGTCACAGCGCATGAATGAACTACAATATGGGGTGAATATGGTCATTGATGATTTGTCCAAAGCCTTGAGGTTGCTTCAGTTTCAGTACAGTAGTGTGGATGCGGAGGAAGCAGAAGTGCAGGATGTGAAGGAGCAAGTGAAGAAAAAGCTGGAGGCTGTGCAAAGGGAGTACGCTTCATTAGATGAGAAATTGAACAATTTGCTAGAAGTGCTATTGGAAAAACTGTCTAAAACACTTGATATTGATGTGTTGTTGAACAAAAGTGATTTCTCGCAATCCATTTACATTAGGCAAAAAGCCTACAATCAGGGAGCGAAGTATTTGGAGCGGACACGAAGAAGTCTGCGCTTTTTAGATCGTAAGATTGATGATGTGGTGATTAAGTTGAGAGATACTGTTAGTAAATCATCGTTTGAATATAGAACAAAGGGGCTTGTTAACTTGCAGAGTAAATTGGCAGACTTTGTGGAAGACGTAGCACTTAAAAAACGCTTGACCAATGAAATCCCCTACTTTTATCAGCAGTTGTTTACCAGTAAACAGGTGGCACCAGATCAGCCTTTGGTTCATCGAGCTACAGAGTTAAAAGAGGCTTATAAAGCGCTAGAAAGGTGGGAGACAGGAGCAGCAGGTGTCTTATTGTTTACAGGTGAGTCTCAGTCTGGAAAGTCATATGTAAAGCAAAACTTCATCAACGCCTACCTTAGAGGTCGATCCATTCAAGTAGAGCGCAAGAGTAGAAATGCGAAGGAGTCTTTTGTTTCTTTGCTTCAGCGGGCTACAGGAGTTTATGGTGATGTGGATACTATTTTGTCTTCGCTCGATCCAGGAACGGTGATTGATATAGTTGACGTAGAGAACTTTTATGGGCACGAAGGAGATGTGAATGAGGAGTTAGCCGCTATTTTTAAATGGGCTGCCAAGTATTGTGGTAAGTTGTTTTTTGTGATGGATTGTAATATTCATTTTTACAATTTTGCCAAGCATGCAATCGATATAGATGATTACTTATTGGCTTCTGTTGTGGTGAGGCCGTTGAGTACACAGGCTATTAAGGATATTGTAATGGAAAGACATCGTGCGGGAGGATTAAAGTTCTACTGGGATGAACATCATGAAGACGATACCAAACTCAGAAAAATTAATAAACTAATGACCCGTCTTACGGGCAATGCCGATGGAAATGTAGGTAGCGCGCTTTATTTGTGGCTGGGAGGTGTTGAAGAAACAGAGAATAATGTTTTGGTTTTAGGTAAGTTTGATCAGCACGAAATTGATTTCAAATTAAAAAGCGAATGGGAGTTGATTCTTTATCAGGTGTTGCTGCGAAGAACTGTGTCTGAAGAAGAACTGGTTAAGATGTTTGACGGAGATTTTGTAGACGGACAAACCGAAGTGTACAATCTACTGAGATCAGGTGTGTTGCAAAAGAGTATGCTGGGAGATTTACAAATCAACCCTTACGCTTGTAGTTACGTAGTGAAATATTTAAGAAGACAACAAATCATCCTGTAAATGGAGAGTATATTATCATATTCATATTTCTTTGAGGTAACGCTTAAGCTAGCCTTGATCTTAGGTGTTTACCTGGTGATTTGGAGGTTTGTTTTGCCGTTTATTAAAAACCAACGCTGGCACGATTCGATCAAGTTTTACTTGCCCGTCTTCAGAAATTTATTGATGCTGCTGCTTGTGATAGAGGTGGTTATTGTGCTAGGTCAAAGTTCTCCTTTTCTGGTAGTAGCCGTGCTTGCTGTGCTTGTTGCAACACTTTGGGGGTATGTTACGAATACGTTGTTAGGAACGTTTTTTAAGCTGCAACGAGGAAACTTAAAAGGA
The DNA here is from genome assembly GCA_964387945.1 of uncultured Flavobacteriales bacterium. Classification (GTDB taxonomy): domain Bacteria; phylum Bacteroidota; class Bacteroidia; order Flavobacteriales_D; family Parvicellaceae; genus Parvicella. The sequence continues at coordinate 23,090 of CAYLYX010000028.1, forward strand.
CAGGGAATTAAGTTGGATGCGTATGCTGGAAAGGTAATCGAAATGAAGAATACCAAAATGGAGATTGAAACAGAGAGGGGAGAGATACTTCAGGTGCCCTACGCTAAAATTGTAAATAACGTTGAAATAAGACCTTCTGCTGCAAAACACCTGAAATCATGCTCCGTGGTGATAAAAGTCAGGGAAAAAGGCTTTAAAGTACTTCAAAAAGAGGTTTTGAATATGGTTGGAAACCTTCCTTACGTAGTGGATAGCGTTTTGCCTAAGGTAGAAGTAATTGAGCAAGACAAAGATGCCTACTCCTGCAAAGTAGTAGTGTATACGAATGACGATAAGTTCGTTCCACTAATTAAAGCCAGGTTGCTCAAACTCAGTATTGATTAATATGAAGTCATTCTTTCGGTGGTTTGTCTTGCTGTTGTTCGGTCTAGGCTTAATCGGTTTGATAGGTTATTTGTTGGTGGCGTACGGTGTGATTCGTATGAATTACCCCAGTAAACTAATTTATCCCGTTCAAGGGATAGATGTTTCTCATCATCAGGGAGAGATCGATTTTACAAAGGTGGTGGTGGACGGTTGGGAGTTCGTGATCATGAAGTCTACCGAAGGAGGAGATTGGAAGGACACGAAGTTCTCAAGCTACTATAAAGCAGCTAAAGAAGCTGGTTTAGTAGTGGGGGTGTATCACTACTACAGTTTCTGTAAAGATCCAATAGCGCAAGCAAAACACTACACAAGCGTGTCAGGTGATTTGCATGGTGATCTTCCTCCAGCCGTTGATTTGGAGTTTGATAACAATTGCAACGGTACGATAGCAGTGGAGAAGTTTAGAACGGATTTTCAACTGTATGTAAATGAGGTTGTTAACGCTTATGGCGTGTATCCGATTGTGTATTGCAATGAGAGTTTTTACACAAAGTATTTGAAAACAGAAGAGTTTTCCTCTTGTCTATTTTGGATCAGAAACGTGGTAAGCCAGCCAGATTTGGGGGGTGTAGAATGGACGTTTTGGCAATATACTGCCGATGGTCGTGTTGAAGGAATTAAAGGTGATGTAGATCTTAACGCTTACAGTGGCAGAAAATTTGAATTTCAGGAGTTAATAATGGATTAATTTAGTCCAATCTGTGATGTATCGTACGAATCACCTTTCCAGTAAATGTCGTTCCAATGAAAGGGGTGTTCTTGTTTTTCGATAGGATATCATCGGCTTCCAGTGTCCATTTTTTGTCAGGATTGTACAATACAAAGTTTGCGCCAAAGCCCTCATTCACCATGGGAATATCAAGCTTTAGAATCGACCTTGGATTAATAGATGTTTTTTGTATAATACCTTCTAATCCAATACTTTTTTTTAACTTAGTTAAAGCAATACTAAAAGTTGTTTGGAACGAAGTGATTCCAAATTCAGCCAGGTCAAATTCTTTCTGTTTTTCTTCAGTGTCCCAAGGAGAGTGGTCTGAAGAAATAACATCGATTGTGCCATTTTTCAATCCTTCGATAAGGTCGCTTTGATGTTGTTCGCTTCTAAATGGTGGTTTCACTTTGTAGTTAGCGTCAAAGCTTTTGCAGGCTTCATCGGTAAACCACAGTTGATGCGCTGCAATGTCGCAAGTTACTTGTATGTTTTCTTCTTTCGCTTCCTGTATCATGCTCACAGCGTTGCTACACGAGATCGGGCCTAAGTGGAGCCTCCCTTCGTTGTAATTGGCTAAGAAAAGGTCTCTAGAAACCTGCAGTTCTTCGGCCAGCGCAGGAATTCCTTCCAATCCAAGCTGAGTACTTGTGGCTCCTTCGTGAATCTGTCCGTGCCCAGATATGGAGTTGTCATTTGGATAGGAGATGATGAGTCCGTCAAAGTTTTTGCTGTAGAGCAGCGCTCTAGACATTAGATTAGCGCTTTTGACCGCTTTTTTATCATCGCTAAACGCAACAGCTCCAGCTTGTGTCATGTCATACATTTCGGCAAGTTCTTGTCCTTCCATGTTTTTGCTGATTGCGCCAATGGGGTGAACTCGAACATGGGTTGAGGCACTTTTTTCGATGAGCTGAGATATGATACTGCTGTTGTCGGATACAGGCAGCGTTGAGGGCATTACACATATTTCTGTAAAACCTCCTGCTTCTGCTGCTCTGAGTGCTGCGTGAAAGTCTTCGTGCTGTTCGTATCCTGGTGTTCGAAGGTTGCAACGCATATCGAAAAGCCCTGGAGATATGTGTAGGTTCTCTTCTTCAACAATTTCGCAGGTTTCGTCACTCAGATTGTCTCCAATCTGTTCTACCAAACCGTTTTTTATCAGAATATCTTTTGTTTGACCGTTGAAGGGAGAGTTAGGATCAATGATCTTTGCAGACTTAATCAGTAGATTCATGTTTTTGGAGTTCTTTTAATTCCAAAAGTCAAAGGTAATCATTTTGATTCCAAGTCTGATTTTAATTGGTTGAAATATTGAAAAGACAAGACTAATCGTGAACCGTACCAGCTAAACATTTCGCCATCTACTAAGGTAGGGGTGGTGTTTTTTAGTTTTGTTTTCATTTTTTTTAAATATTTGTTAGCGAATGGATAAGGTTCTGTTGATAAAAGTAAAAGATTAGGCTGTAGTTCGTTGATTCGATCAAGGGTTATTTCAGGGTATCGCGCTTCTAAGACGAGGTTCTCAAACCCGGCCAATTCCATCATGTCGTTAATGAAAGTATTTTGTCCTACAGCATAAAAAGGGTCTTTCCAGATGAGATAAATCGCACTTCTCTTTCTATCGATGTTAGCAGCTTTTTTAAGTTTGATGAGTCGAGTTACTAAGTTATTGCTTTGTGTTTTTCGGTCGCAACATTGACCTAATAATGTGATCATCTCCAGCGCTTCGTCAAACGTGTTTACATCCGTCATGCATACGTTGTATTCTTTTTCAAGCTGTTCAATGTCGTTTTTGGTGTTTTCTTCTTTATTTCCAATGATGAGGTCGGGTTGCAGCTCAGCCATTCGATCAAAGTTGATCTTTTTTGTACCACCAACGTTGGTTTTTGTTTTGCACCATGCTTTCGGGTGGATGCAGAACTTCGTTAGGCCCACCACTTCATCTTGTAGATCAAGATCGTGCAGTAATTCAGTGATTGAAGGCACCAACGAAACAATGCGCTTAGGAGCTCTTGGGAGCACCAATTCGCGTTGCATTTGGTCTTTTAGCTTAATGCTCAACTTAGAAATAAGGAGAACTTACCGACTTAGAATTAATGATCAGCGAAGGAATGTTGAGCTCGTTGGTGATAATGTTTTGAGCAAAACGATCAAATGCAGGAATCATAGACTCATTGTAGTAAGATACTGCGATGATATCACCTTTAACTTGTTGTGTGTACTCTAGAATTTTCTTGAGATAGCTACCGCTAGAGTCGAGGTAATTCATTTTTACGTCTACGCCATTTGCCTTCATTTGCTTACCCACTACCTGAAAATTGATTTTAGTCTTGTTGGCAAATCTCGGATCGGTTTGTTTCTCTGCAATCAAGTGAACTTCTGCACCAAAAGCTTTAGCCAGGTTAGAAGCAAAGCCCATAATTTGCAGTGTTTCAGCCTGAATTCCAAGCGGAAATACGATTCGTTCCAGTTTTTTAATAACAGAGTCGTTTTGAATCACCATGAAGGGTACGCTTGTTGATGTAATAACCTTCATTGCAAAACTTCCAAAGACTTTCTGCATTCCCTTGGCGCCATGTGTTCCCATGATGATAACACTAGACTTTAATGCCTCGGCAGTTTTTCCAATATCCGTAAAGATATCACCAGCAACAGCATAGAGCTTTACATTTAACTTCGGATTGGCTTCAATCGTTTTCGCCTTGATCGCTTTTAATTTAGTCTCTGCTTCAGCTTTGAGCTTATCGTTTTTGACTACATGAAGAAGAGAAACCGTTGCATCCGTTGCTTTTGCAAGGTAAACGGCTTGTTTTAATGCCATATCACCCACCGGGGTGAAGTCGTGAGGTACAAGAAAATTTCTGCTCATAGTTTAGTTGTTGCAATGTTGGTCTAAGATAAGAAGAAAACGAGTTGATTT
>CAYLYX010000029.1:0-26535 GCA_964387945.1 uncultured Flavobacteriales bacterium
GTTGATTTCGAAATATTTTTTCACAATTTATAACGTACTCCACATATCAAGAGAGATAATTGTACTTTTGATTATCAAACTAAAACCAAAAAAGCGTGGAAAAAATCAGGATTGGCGGTGTGCCTGAGCATTTCAATTTACCCTGGCATTTGGCCAAAGAGAATAAACATTTCGAAAAGGAAGGAATAGATGTTGAATGGGTGAGCTTTCCGGGAGGAACAGGTGCAATGACGCGAGCGCTACGCAATCATGAAGTGGATGTATGCTTGCTACTCACAGAAGGAATTGTTGCTGACATCATTAAGGGAAACCCTAGCAAAGTAGTGGGAATGTATGTTAACACTCCATTAATTTGGGGAGTTCACACCCATGTGAGTAATTCGATTCAGTTATACGGAGAAACCTACGATAAGAGGTACGCTATTAGTCGCTTGGGTTCTGGAAGTCATTTAATTCCTATTGTGGATGCTACGTTGAATAATAAGCGAATCAGTGAAGACCAGTTTGTAGTGATCAAAAACCTAGACGGGGCACTTTCGACCTTAGAAAAACAGGAGACCGATGTGTTTTATTGGGAAAAGTACACGACTAAACCGTGGGTAGACAAAGGTATTTTAAGACGCGTAGGAGAGTTCGTTACGCCTTGGTCATGCTTTGCCATTGCAGCTACAGATCAATTAATTGAAGAAAAACCAGAAGTGCTCAAAAGAGTCATGAGTATCATTCATTTTAATTGTGATCAGTTTATGAATGCTTCTAACGCCATTGAGTTGGTGAGTAAGCGCTACGACCAAAAATTAGAAGACGTTGAACAATGGTTTTATTCTACGGAATGGGCTACCAACGATAACGTGAGTACAAAAATGTTGCGTAACGTGATGTATATGCTGAAACAGGCCAATATTATCGAAAAAGAGGTGCCGCTTCAGAAGGTGCTCAGAAGAATTTAAAAAGGATTTCATTTTTTTTTGCTAACTTCATCCGTATTGATCCCAAAATAAAGATGTAATGAAGCGATTAAACATTTACTGGAGTGCGTTCTTATCAGTGTTGATTTCGAGCTACGCACTAGCCCAGCATCCAACGTGTGATGGAACGAGGTACTTGAATGAAGTTTACACTCCAGATACTACATTGGCCATTCAATTTGGTAATGGCACCACCGTAGGAGGAGCAAATCAGGATCTGTACTTAGATTTTTTTGAACCCCAAGGGGATGTTGCAGCCAACCGACCGTTGATCATTTTAGCGTTTGGAGGAAGCTTTATTGGCGGAGCTAGAGAAGATATGCACAGTATGTGTGCATATTATGCCGCCAGAGGTTATGCGGCAGCATCGATTGATTACAGGTTGTACGATATTTTCGGTATTCCAGATTCTGTTACAATGACAGATGTGGTAATTAAGGCGGTTTCTGACATGAAGGCTGCTGTTCGATTCTTTAGAGAAGATGCGGCTACAGCAAATGTTTATAAAGTGGATTCCAACCTGATTTTTGCTGGAGGAATATCTGCTGGTGGCATTGTTGCCGATCATGTTGGTTTATTGCAGGAGACGAATACAATTCAGCCTTACATTCAAACGATTTTGGATAACAATGGGGGTTGGACAGGAAATAGTTCTACCAATACACAATATGGTGATGAAGTTGCAGGTGTGTTAAACTATTCTGGGGCTTTGAAGTCGGCTAGTTACATTGATGCCAATGATCCTCCTTTGTTTTCTGTGCATGATGATCAAGACGAAACGGTGCCTTATGGAACGGGCGATGCAGTTATTTTTTCGTTTCCCATCATAGAGCTACAAGGGTCTGGAGATATGGCTACTCAAGCCAATAGTGTAGGATTACAGAACGAATTGATTACCATCACCAACAGTACTGGGCATGTCAGTTACTTTCAGACACAAGCTGGAACGGATTCAATTCTAACGCGATCGTTGGAGTTTCTTTATCCCATCGTTTGCAATGAGCCTGTTGGTATTGCAGAGCAAGATGTTGCTGTGAATATTTACCCTAACCCAGTCTCCAATGACCTAACTTTAGCTTTTGATTATATTTTCCATGGAAGGGTAGTCATAGTGGATTCCTATGGAAAGCGATTGAATGTACAACAATTCAATGGAACATTTTTGAAAATGGATGTTTCAAGTTTGTCCAATGGCTTTTATTGGTTGGAATTCATTGATGAGAACGGAGCTGTTTACACCAAAGAGTTCGTGAAGCTATAAGTTATTCATCGTGTCCGAAAATGGTGTAATCTAAGAACATGTTAGAGGTCAAATCTGGTATATTGACTTTATCTCTTGTGCCATGTGGATAATGCGCATCTCGGATGAAGGAAGCTAGAAAAAGTCCTGCTTGATCATCACGGTTGCTCTTGAAGATATCGGTCACGGTTTGTCCCACAAAAGTAGCTAGCTTAGAAATGGCCCCAGAAACAGGATTGCTCATTCCCGCTAGTGTTTCAAAACTTCCCATTACGGTATTGATGTTTTCATTGGTCAAGATAGAGGACACTAATTCGGCATTGGAACGCGTATCACTATCCAGCTCTATCGCCAGAAACATCCAGTTGAGATCTGTGGGTATTTTGTCGGACTGATAGACAATGTATCCCGTATCTCCAAAGTAAACCTCCTGATTATCCTTAAAACGCTGAATAGGCATCATGATACGTGAGCTGACTACTTTTTCAATAGCTCCTTTAACGAGTTCTTTCTTTTCGGCTTCATCATTTGTAGTGAAGAAGTCTTTTAGTTCAGGAAAATCAGACTCTCCTCGAGTAGCAAAACTCATGAATTGGATTTCTGCTTTTCCCAGCATTTCTCTGTTGTTGAGAATCTTTACTCGGTTAATTCTTAAATAAAACATAGTTAGTAGATTAGGGTGTGCCTACTTCGGTTTAAGGTCCACTTCGGCTTATTCAGACGTTACTAAGCTAGTAAAATTGTAGATTGGAAATGTTTTAAAATTGTGAAATTTGGGTAAATCGGGTAGTTATACGTATCCATTTGAGTAAATACCTCATCTAGTCAAACGTCTTGCTTGAATCGCTTAGCGACTCATTGAGTTCGGCTAACTCTTTTGAGGTGAGTTCACGATATTGTCCAACTGGCAAGTCAAGCTGGATGTTCATGATTCGCACTCGCTTCAGTTTTACCACACGATAATCTAAGTATTCGCACATTCTTCGGATTTGTCTGTTAAGTCCTTGTGTGAGAATGATTTTGAAGGTGTTCTTACTAATTGCCTCCACAAAACATTTGTTGGTAACCGTATCCAGAATAGGAATTCCATTTCCCATTTTTTGGATAAATTCCTTATCGATGGGTTTATTGACGGTAACAATGTATTCCTTTTCATGATTATTCCTTGCCCGAAGAATTTTGTTGACGATATCCCCATCATTGGTCAATAAAATCAGCCCTTCACTAGGTTTGTCTAAGCGCCCAATTGGAAAAATACGCTTGGGATACCTCATGAAGTCAATGATATTATCTTTCTCTACCCGTGTGTCGGTTGTGCAAACAATTCCCACAGGTTTGTTGAGGGCTAAATAAACAAACTCTTCTTTGGGTCTTGAAATGAGTTTCCCATCTACTCGAACTTCATCTCCCTCTTTTATTTTTTCACCCATTGGAGGTACTTTCCCATTGATGGTTACTCTTCCAGCATCAATTAATTGGTCAGCTTTTCTTCGAGAGCAATAACCAGCTTCACTCAAGTATTTATTGATTCGGGTCTCCTTCATGCTTCGGCAAAGATAATTCTAATCCGTAAATTGAGGTGACAATCATTCAACCGTTAAACAGTTGGTTACGACTGATCTCTTTTCCTTTCCTCAGCTGATAAGCGTGAAATGAGGATGGGATGTCTCTTTCCCATTTTTTTAGGATAAGATAGATTAATACTCTGTCTGCGTGTACAACGATGCCTATAGCCAGCGCAATCGTAAAATGAAGCCCATTTATACCAAGCAGCAGTAGCGTAAACGTGATCACGAGGTAAATTCCCCAGAATTTGGAAAGAATAGCATGTGGTGAAGGAAATTTTGCGAATCGGATCACGCTAATTAGGTACATCAAGAGTTCGAGGGATAAAATGGTAGCGATCAGCACCTTGTTTTCTTCTAAAACGTTGGGTTGATTGGAGAAGATAAACCAAACAATTGTCATGTAGAAAACAAGATCGATTATGGTGTCTTGAATGCGAAAAGAGTCAGAAGAAATATCTAGCTTTCTTGCAACGATACCGTCAAACACATCACTCAGTATGCCTAGATACATCAGTCCGATGACCCAATAGTTAGCTCCTGTAAACAGGTTGAAACTAAGGGCTAAAATAGCTAGGGCAAGAACGATTCTGCTATACAGAAGTATTTGAGGTAGCATTCTCACTGCTTCACAAAGTGATTTTGAACTACCTGATCGAGAAAGATGCGCGTAGCCACACATTTGAAAGCTTGAGGAGTGTTTAATGATCCGAATAAGGGAGTTCCGCTTCCCAATAGGGTAGGGATTTTAGTAATGATCATTTCATCAACTAATTCTTCTTTTAGAAAAGCTTGAATCACCTTCCCGCCATCAATGTATAGTTCGTGATACCCTTGATCGTTTATTTTTTGTACTACATCAGCAATGTCACCTGATAGAATTTTTACTCTTCCTTCTAGTTCGTCTGGAACTTTTGATAAGGTAGTGCTCAGGACAAAAACCGGCTTTTCATATGGCCAAGGAATATCAAACCCTAAAACGGTTTCAAAAGTCGTTCTTCCCATCACCAATGCATCAACGGTATTCATAAAATCAGCATAACCCATGTCAATACCGTCTGGGTTGGGAATGGCGTGAAGCCAATCCGTTTTTCCTTCGCTATCTGCAATGTAGCCATCAAGACTCGTGGCAATAAAAACTTTGTTACTCATATTGTTGGCTTAAAAACTCGATGCATTTTTGATTGTACACTTCACCTCCAGTGTCCCACACGTTTACATGATTGGCGCCTTGAATCAGGTAAAGCTCTTTTTCTTCCGAAGATAATGCTTTGAAATTGCGATGCGCGTATTTCACGTCTATTCGGTCATCTTCAGTACCATGAACGAGCAGTATGGGCTGTGCAATCTGTTCGCATGCCTTCTCTGGGTGAATACCTTCTTTTTCGAAATCAGCAATGGATTGTGCTCGCCAGATCACGTAGTCGTTTAACCATCCCAAGGGAAGCCCAAACATGAGTTGGCTGTAGTCGTGAACCACTTCATCAAAGGTGCAGTAGGTACTTTCAATGATTCCATAGGCAATTCTGTGGTCTTTTGCCATGAGCTGAAGAGAAATTGCAGCGCCCAACGATTGCCCCCAAACTCCAAATCGGTTTACGTTGTAATCCGTTTCAATTTGATCCAGAAAAAGTTGCAGATCTGGCACTTCATAGTAGCCATAGGTCACATAGTTTCCTTCGCTCTTGCCATGCGCACGCAAGTCCACCAAAATGCTATTGTAGCCCAAATTGGCAAGCCATTCAGCTTTTGGTATAAAGTGATCTTTGCAGCTTCCTATTCCATGAACCATGAGGATTGTTCCTTTCACCTCAGGAGTGTTTGCATTGCACCATAGACCGTACAATTCTAGGGCATCGTGAGAAGTAATTTTCAAGGTATCAAGGTCTAGGTTGTAATCCTTGTAAGAAGCATAGTCTGTTCGAAGAGGTCGTTTGCCAACAATAATTCTTGGCCCAATGAAATGCAGGAAAATGAAGAGGAGAACTGCCAGCGACAGCAAAATCCAGCGCCATACTTTCCAGTTAAATAGTCGTTTTATTTTGCTTGTAGCATGCAACGTTTTATAAAATGAATGGGGTGATCAATAGTCGATTCTTCGACTTCCAAATATCAATTTAATTGGTACATTTGCAAACCTAATAGAAAAGTAGTAGAATGAGTCATTTTCATAGTTTAAAAGTTGCAGAAGTAGCAAGAGAAACACCGGAAGCGGTGGCTGTAGGGTTTGAAATTCCAGCAGAATTAAAAGGTGAGTATGCCTTTACTGCAGGACAATATTTAACCTTAGCGTTTGATATTAACGGTGCAGAAGAGCGAAGAGCTTATTCGCTGTGTTCTTCACCGTCTGAAGCGATTTTGCGTGTGGCAGTAAAAGAGGTAGAAGGAGGAAAAGTATCTACTCATATTAATAGAAACCTAAAAGTAGGAGATGTTGTAAAAGTATTACCTCCGCAGGGTAACTTTACGTTAAAAACAAGCAACCTTCATGCTCAGACTTATGTAGCTTTTGCAGCAGGTAGTGGAATCACTCCTATTTTATCGATGGCGAAAGCAGTTTCTGAAATAGAACCCAATAGTACGTTCCATATCTTTTATGGAAATAAAGATAGTAAACATGTGATTTTTAAAAGCACGTTATCACAGTTGGCCAGTAAGAATGTAAAAACCACGTTGATCTACTCTCGTGAAGACTCTGGTTCTGCGATTACTAATGGAAGAATTTCTGAAGGAAAGGCTCGTTCGTTGGTGAGCCACCACCAATTAGAAGGCGCTCAGGCTTATTTCTTGTGTGGACCTGAAGAAATGATTGTGAACGCTACGAAAGGATTGGAAGCGCTGGGAATTGACAAGTCAAAGATTCATTTTGAGTTGTTTACCACACCAGTAATGATGGAGAGCAAAAGCACACGAGTAGAGGAGGCGACAGACTTCAAAGGGGATGCACAAATTACCGTGATCTACGATGATGAAGAGTTTGAGTTTACATTGAACACAGATGGCGAGTCGATTTTGGAAACAGCGATTGAAGAAGGAGTAGATGTTCCGTTTTCATGTAAAGGAGCAGTGTGTTGTACCTGCAAAGCAAAAGTTACCGAGGGTAAAGCAGTGATGGAAGCGAATTATGCACTTACTGATGAAGAGGTAGCAGAAGGGTTTATCCTTACTTGTACTTCACATCCGGTTACAGAGCGTGTGGTAGTGAATTACGATGAAATCTAGTTAGTAATTAGTAAGTAAGTTGAGCATCTTTGATGCTAGTCTGTACTTTCTGTCTTTTGTTCTTCTTTTTCAGAGTTTTTACTTTCCTCTTGAATGGCTTCTGCAATTAACCATGCCACAAGTGCCACAAGGATAAGAAATAAGAAGAGTTTACGATTCTTATAGAGTGGTTTTTTAGGGCGCCCAACAACGTCTTCGTATTGCGTACGAATTTGATCGAAGTTCTTGTGCTTGTTAATCACTTCGTCTGATGGAGTAGTATTTTCCTTTTTATCCTTATTTAATTTATACTCTCTCATTCGCGGTTGGGTAGTAGTTTTTTTAGTTTATCTAGCGCTCTATAAGTCTTAATTTTGGCATTGCCCTCACTTGCACCAATGATCTCACCGATTTCCTTGAAAGAACGCTTTTCAAAGAAGCGCAGATCTATCAATTCACTTACCTCCAAAGGTAATTGATTTAAAGCGTTTATCACGAGTTCTAGTTGTTCCTCACGATCAGTGCCTAAGGACACTTCGTCCATTAATACCTGCAAGTCTTTTTCATTTAATTCAACCTGCTGTTTCTTATTCACTTTTCTGAAGTGCATGTTGACTTCATTACCAGCAATTTTGTACAGCCAACTGGAAAAAGGGAAGCCTCGATCTTCGTATTTATCTAAATTGAGTAGTGCTTTTAAGAAGACTTTTGAAGTAATATCACCTGTAAGTTCTTCGTTTTTAAGTTTCTTAAATACATAGATAAATATTGGTTTGTAATACTTGTCGTATAAAGGAGCAAACCGAGCAGGGTTTTTCTTCGCTGCTGCGATGAGTTGCTTTTCAGTAATTCTGCTCGGTTGTCCTTTCAAGGTAAGTTGTATTAATTCATTTAGTACAATGCGAAATTAAAAAAAGGGTACACTTTATTTCTTCCTAGCTTTTACACTCCAGGTAAACGAATACCTGGCAACCAGCTCATTGGCTTGGTTATAGCCTTCCATTTGACAAGGAATTAGAACAGGTTCTCCTGTTTCCATCGTCTCCAGAATTGCCGCTTTTACTTTGGCAGCGTCATTACAGGTGAAGGTCGTAACATCTGTCGCTTTCTTAAAAAATTCGCCTGTGCAGTTCACGACTAACATTGCTACAGAAGGTTTTTGTTTGTGCGTGTACATTACTAATAGAGCCCCAGAACTCATTTCGGCAGCCATACCCAACACAGCCCAAAAGGTAGAACGGAAAGGGTTTTTGTTCCATCGTTTGTAAGGAACTGTCACTACACAACGCTCGTTATTCAGTTCCTTGATACGCATGCCAGAAAGCCATCCCATGGGCAACATGTTAAACATTGCCATCCGAAATTTAAAGCTACTAGAAAATGACTTTTGGATGTATTGAATGTGTTCTGGATTCAGCGTATTGCTCATGAAATGGTCTTTTAAGTTTTGAGGTCACAAAATAGTTAAAATCTAATAAGTTTTCATTGATAATTTTCTTCTTTCCAATTTGTACTTTCCGATTTCAAGAAATGGATAACTTAGCAGAAGATTAATGGGATTATGAGAGCGAAGATTGTTAACATCGGGGATGAATTACTAATTGGACAAACGGTTAATACCAACGCAGCTTGGATGGGGGAGCAGTTGGATTTACTGGGAATAAAGGTAGTATCCTCTATCGCTATTGCAGATACTAGAGAAGCGATATTGGATGAGTTAAAAAGCGCAGCTGAAGATGCTCAGGTAGTCTTAATCACTGGTGGACTGGGACCTACAAAAGATGATATTACAAAGCATACCTTATGTGAATATTTTGATTCTGAACTGATTCTGAATGAAGAGGTTTTAGCGGGCATTGAAGAGTATTTCAAGTCGAAGGGTAGAGAAATGTTGCAAGTAAATCGTGATCAAGCGATGTTGCCAGAGAAATGCGAGGTATTGATCAACACCAAAGGAACAGCCAGCGGAATGTGGTTTGAAATGGACGGTGTGATTTATGTGAGTATGCCGGGTGTTCCCTATGAGATGAGATACCTTATGATTCACGAGATTTTGCCGAGGTTGAAGGCACAGAGTGATGAGGTGATTTATCATTATACCGTTAAGACAATCGGAGTAGGGGAGTCATATTTGGCGCAGGAAATAGAGGAATGGGAGACACGCCTCAGAGAAGATGGTCTTAAGTTGGCTTACTTACCGTCTCCAGGAATTGTGAAGTTGAGAATATCAGCTTTCGGAGAGAAAGAAGCGGAGATCAAAAGAAAAGTTCAGCAGTACGTTGATCAACTCGAGGACCTAATACCACACTATATTTTTGGATACAATAAAGATCAATTATCAGAAATTGTGGGTATTAAGTTATTGGCCATGGAGAAGACACTAGGTATCTGCGAAAGCTGCACAGGAGGCTATCTTTCTCATTTGCTGACCTCTGTTTCGGGAAGTTCTGCCTATTACGAAGGGAGCATGGTAACCTATTCGAATGAATTGAAAATGAACATTCTAGGAGTTAAACCCGAAACCTTGAAGGAGTTTGGAGCCGTAAGTGAACCCGTGGTAGACGAGATGGTGCAAGGCGGACTCAAGGCATTTGGTACGGATTATGCCATTGCTATTTCTGGTATTGCAGGGCCAACCGGTGGCACTCCTAACAAGCCCGTTGGAACGGTGTGTATAGCGGTTGGGTCTAAGGAAGAAGTGAGAAAATTCACCTTTCTTTTTGGTAAGAATAGAGAACGTAATATTCACATGTCTGCCATCTACGCGCTCAATGAACTTCGGAAAATGCTTGACGAATAGGGCAACTTTCTTGTACTTTTACCGTTAATATGCTCCGCATATTATGGTAAAAAGTGGTTTTACGAACATATTATTTTTCTTAGCGCTGAGCTTGAGTGCCTTTGCTCAGTCTCCAGATATCAACTGTCTGAGTGTGGCTGCCAATGGTAATGTTACTGTTAACTGGACGCCTACCACGAACTTATCTGCAGTTTTCGTGGAGTACAATATTTACTCCAATGCATCGGGTTCGTTTGCTCAAGAAGGAACGGTTTCTAACCTCATGACTTCCGTTTTTATACATGCCGGAGCCAATGCAAATGCTGGTAGCGTTGATTATTTCATTACCGTTGTCATTGATAATGGTACATCTAACGTAGAATTACCGGCAGAAGATACACTTTCGACTATTTTTCTAGATGTGGCTAACCCAAGTGATGGTACTGCTATCTTGCAATGGTCTGATCTGGATGATGATTTGGATCCTAATAATGGTGATTACTATTATGTCATGCGGCAGGTGGACGGAGGAGCTTGGGAAGTATATGATTCTGTACTGATTACAGATGATAATTATTATCGAGATACCATTTCTATTTGTAGCGCAAACATTAATTATCAAATCGCATTGAACAACACTGAAGGTTGTCAAAGTTTATCCAACATAGACGGAGACTTATTCGAGGACTTGATTCCTCCCGCTTCTCCTGTTTTAGCAACAGTGACTGTTGATACAACTACTGGAGATGCATATTTGGTCTGGCATCCGAGTACTTCTGAAGACGCATCTGCCTATATTATTATGCAGAATATTGGAGGTATCTGGCAAAGTGTTGACACCGTGTATGGTTATGATGATACAACTTTCTTAAACACGAATTCGAATGCTGATTTGCTATCAGAAATATACGCAATTGCTGCCTATGACAGTTGTTGGAGTGGAAACCCTCCCTCTCCAAATACAAGTCCATTTGGTACTCCGCACGTGAGTTTATTTGCCCAAACTAGTTATGCAGTATGCGATCGGGAGGTTCGTTTAAAATGGAATAGCTATCAGAACTGGTCTGCAGGAGTACAACAATACAACATTTATCGTTCGGATGAGGGTGCACCTTATGCTTTGGTCAACTCGATAACGAATGGAGATACAGCTTATTCAGAGGTGCTGACGTATGGTGTTAACTACTGCTATGTGGTAGAGGCCATTAGTGCCAACGGGCTAGACACAGCTATTTCGAACATCACCTGTAGGTTTACCCAGCAACCCAATTCTCCGGATTTTGCTTACATTCAATCGGTTACGGTAGAAGATGAAGTGCTGACGGTAAAGATGCACCCAGATGTTTCTGGTACTACCAAGGAGCTTGAGCTATTCAGAAGCGAAGATGGGGTAGATTTTGAGTCTATTCTTATTGAAACGGGTGTTTCATCGACTATGGTTTATGAGGATGAATCGGTTGATCCCACAGAAGATTATTACTGGTATCGTTATACCGTGAGAGATAGTTGTGGTAATGTAATTCTTACTTCTAATTCATCCCGAAACATTAAGTTGACTGTGGATGCAGATCAGCATACCATGATTAATTTTGTACAATGGAATAGCTATAAAAACTGGAATGGAAATCTATTGTATTACGAGCTATACCGAAGTATAAATGGAGTATACGATTCGAATCCAATTGCTACTTTAAGCCCAAATGAACTTTACTATGAAGACGATATCTCGACTTTAATTGGCTCGGATGCTGATGGATATTTTTGTTATTATGTGAAAGCTGTAGAGTCAAACAACGTTTACGGTTTATCAGAAACATCGGTTAGCAATAAAGCGTGCGCATCTCAAAAAACGTTGGTTTACATTCCCAATGCAATGATTGCTGGTGGGATCAACAATACCTGGAAACCAGTGGTTAATTTGATTGATTTCAATAGCTATGAATGTAAGGTATTCAATAGGTTAGGACAGGTAATTTTTCAAACCAATTCGGCTGATGCTGCTTGGGATGGAAGTCACAAAGGTCAACAAGTAGAAATGGGAGTCTACATTTATCAGGTAACCTTCTTTGATGGTGCTGGACAGGAGTACGACTACTGGGGCTCAATTACGCTAATTCGATAAATCCCAAATTAAGGATCTGTCTTTCTGAACTTAAGATAACTTAAGAACGCAATGATTCCCAAGAAAAGCATCACGAGAATCTTTGAAACAAAGATTACGTCCACTTCTCTAGTCTTTTCATCAACAATTGCTGCGATGTTGGGCTCTTGGGCAAAAGAAGCTAAACTAAAAACGAGAAGAATAAGGGTAAGTAGAAATTTTTGCATGTTCTCTGCTTTTGGTTGAGTACAAAGGTCTCCAAAAAATACGTACGTATCTTTTCCTTGTGATGAATGTACGTTATCTTATTGTAAAATAACGGATACGATAAATTTACAAGAGGTTCAGTTTCTGTGTAAGGTCGTCTTTATAAGCTTTTCCGATGTTTATCTGCTTGCTGTTGATAACGATATAGTTATCCTCAATCGTTTTAATTTTATCCAATCGAACGATAAACGAACGGTGCACACGGACGAAATCCTCTGACGACAACTTACTAATGATGTCCTTCATTGTAGAAAGGATAGTATATTTCTGATCTCCAGAAGTAAAAATACGCATGTAGTTTCCTAGGGCTTCAATGTAAAGAATGTCCTCGGTATTGATTTGAACCAGTCTCGAGTCAGCCTTAATAAAGATGGTCTTATCCTGAGAAGTAATGCTTGCGCGGTTATTCTCAAAACGATTGTAAGCCTTGTCCACCGCTTTCATGAAACGTGCTAGAGATATCGGTTTGTGTAAGAAATCGGTTACATCATATTCGTAAGATTCTACCGCATACTTTTCATGCGCTGTAACTAAAATAACCTGAGGAAGTGGGCTTAACGTACGAAGCATTTCCAAACCATCCATTTTCGGCATTTCGATATCCAAGAATACCAAATCAATGTGCTCTTCTTTGATTACTTTAAACGCCTCAACTGCATCTTCACATGACTTAATAAGTTCCAGTGACTCTGTTTCATTAATTAAATCTTCAATGACACTTCTCGACAATTCATCGTCATCAACAACTATACATCTCATCATGGTAAATCTGCGTTTAGGGTTCGTAATTCATCCAAAATTAACACAATTTCCTTTTCTACAGCCTTAAGGTTAGAATTTATTTCCTCTGCATTGATATTTTCGAGATCAAACCCTTCGAGATACAGAATATTCTCTTGAATGGAGGTCACACCCATGTACCCTAGATTACCTTTTATTTTATGTGCGGTTTTTTTGGTGTCCTCGTATTGTCCTTCTTGAACATTCAATTTCAATTGTTCCATATCCTTGGGGATATTCTTCAAGAAGATGCTGATGTAACGTTGCACTTTTTCGGGTTTTCCACCTGTAATAGCATTGAGATTATCCAAATTAATTCTACTTCCGTTTACTTCTGGTTCATCTACTTTTACACCATTCTGCAAAGGCTTGGCTGGACCAAAAATATCGTCTCGCTTTACAAGAGCTTTAATCTTTTGATGAAGTGAATTGAGGTTCACGGGTTTAGAAATCGAATCATTCATTCCTGCGTCTAAGCATTTTTCAGCTACTCCTTCTAGTACATGAGCCGTCATGGCAATGATGGGAACGTTACGTTTCTCTTCACTGAGCTCAGGGTGATTTCGAATAGCCGCTGAAGCTTCATAGCCGTTCATTACAGGCATCTGGATATCCATCAAGATAAGGTCATAATCAGTAATTGTGAGTTTCTCAATGGCTTCTTCACCATGTTCAGCTAGATCTACCAATACGTTTCTTTGCTTGTCTTCCACCAGATCATAAAAAATCTCTCGATTCAATTGATTGTCATCCACGACCAATACACGCATATTTTGAAGTTTGTCGCCTTCAGTTTCTTGCTCTTTGTTTAAGTCGTCTAACGTTTCATCCGTGGCACTGATCCAAAGGTCAAAGTAGAAACTAGTGCCCACTCCAGGCTTACTCTTTACCTTAATTTCACCACCCATTTTTTCAATGAGTAATTTCGAAATGGCCAATCCAAGTCCGGTTCCTCCGTACTGACGTGTTGTACTGACATGCTCTTGTTGGTAGGAGTTAAAAATACTCTCTAACTTTTCAGGCTGAATACCGATTCCCGTATCATCCACACTCATGAATAAACGAACTTTGTCTTCGTATCGATCGGTAACTCTGAGCGTAATCGTTACTTCTCCTTCTTTCGTAAACTTTAAGGCATTGTCTGCCAAGTTGAGCAAGATCTGATTAAAACGCACCGGATCTCCAATGATGACTCTTGGCACATTGGGGTGAATGTTGGCTACAATATCCACCTTTTTCTCAAACTTTTTAAAAGACAACGACTGGATGATCTGATCGATGATATCGTGCAAAGAAAACTTGATGGATTCAAGTTCAATTCCACCTTTTTCAATCTTGGTTAAGTCGAGTACATCATTGACCAAGAAGAGGATGTTTTGAGCACTTCCGGTAATTGTTTTTAGGTATTTCTGTTGACCTTCGTTAAGGTCCGTTTCGCCAAGTAACTTAGCCATTCCCACCACAGCGTTCAGCGGTGTACGAATTTCATGACTAGTATAGGCAAAGAAGTCTTCTTTTTCTTGTCGAGACTGATTGGCATCATCCTTAGCTTTAATCAGTTTAGCGTTGATCTTATCCCTTTGTTTTAGAGAAATGAAGAGGAAAATCGCCAATCCGAAGATAATGACTAGTACCACCAGTCCAATCGTACTGTAGAAACGCTCATTCTTGATGGCTTCATCATGCAATTCCTTATCCAGTTGCTTTTCTTTTTGGATTAGCTCGATTTGCTTGTTTTTCATTTCGAGCTCCAGTTGAGACTCTAATTCGGTGATCTCTTTGGTGTCCTTTATGGCAGAGAAGTATTTGAGGTATTCATAGGCATCTTCGTACTGTCCACTCTCTTCATAGGTTTGAGCAATGGTTTGGTAACCTGTTTTAATCAAGTCTTCCATGCCATTTTCTTGGGCAAGTCCGAGTCCGGTTTTATAATAAACAATGGCATCTTCTTGCTTGTCCGTTTCTTGGTATAAGGCTCCTAGTTCAAAGCAGATTAGTGCTTGTTGTTCTTTTGATTTTATTTGCTCAAAGCTCTTGAGGGCCGTTTGATAGTCCTGAATGGCTTCTTCAATATTTCCCAACTTAGATTCCACGCGTCCAGAATTGCTATGGATCATCCCTTTGGTGTAGAGTTCACTTGAACTTTGAATCAGGTCTTTGGCCAAAATAAAATATTGCTGGGCGAGATAGAGCTTATCTTGGAACTCACTGATTTTCCCGAATCCATCATTAGAAAGTGCCTGAATTTGTAGCGACTTGATTTTTTCCCCGATGTCTAATGCATATTGATAGTAAATTCGAGCACCTTCAAAATCTTCTTTAGCCAGATGAACATCGCCAATTTTTATGGTTCCGAAGGCAACACCTTTTTGATCTCCGTAAGATTCGCTGATTTCGTTAGCCAGTTCTAAGCTGCTCACCGCCTCTGCATAGTTGCCTTCAAGTTTCTTAAGCTGACCAATCTGAAAATAAGCAGCAATCTTTCCCTTATTGTAGTGAAGTCCCTTGGAGAGCGTGAGGCTTTCCAAAGCATACTTCATTGCCACCTCATTATCATACCCCTCATAAAGTTTGGATAACTGAAGTAACTGTTCTGCCTTTTTATTGACGTTAACTTCAATTTGAACTTGGTACTTTAATTCATTGATTTGGGTAATGTTTTGGGCAATACCAAAAGAACCGAAGAACAGCAATAGCAGTAATATGTAGCACCGATCAAACACAGCTAAACAAATGTACCTATTTTTTTTGGGTAATTTGTTGCCGTGTGGCGTTTCAGCTAGGCTTAATTCAAAATGATAATTTCAGTTCTTCGATTTTGCTTTCTTCCTTTTTCAGAACTGTTGTCGGCAACGGGTTTTGAACTACCATACCCTTTAGCAGATAATCGACTTTGGTCAATACCTTGTTTGGACAAATAAGCTAGAACGGTCTGGGCTCTCTGCTCTGAAAGGGTTTGGTTGCTTTCTTCTGAGCCTACATTGTCCGTGTGGCCCGCAATTTCGATGTGAAGGGACGGTTTGAGCTTTAACAACTCTACGAGTTCATCGAGCTCCGTGTAGGATGCTGATTTTAAGGTTGATTTTCCAGTGTCGAACAAGACATTTTCTAGTGTAAACTGCTTGGGTTGTTCTATCATGATTTGCATAGCACTTTCACCGTACATTTCATTGGGTCCAATGGCTGGGATTTCCAAGCTGTTGTAGTCTTGGGCTTCACCTACACTTTTAATTTTGATGTCGTAAACCGTTCCTCCTGGGAGTTGTACTGTGAATTCACCCGCATCATTACTCACACCTTTAATTTGAGTTTCGGCATTGGTAAAAAGGATTTGTTCTCCCTTGAGGGGTTGGTTTTCAAAATTGGTCACAGTGACTTTTACTGTAGCTTTTTGCTGTGCATAGCCACAAAGAATAAATAGGGTAGAAATGGTAAGAAATAGGGTTTTCATGGTGTTTTGTTTTTAAGTGAATGTTTGGTTTTACAAAAGGTAACCTTCACTTAATAGAATGGGCAAACACCAAAAAAGGTACAAAATGCTACATCGCTGTGTAGAACAAGTCAATCAACTCTGCGTTCTCAGCTAGCGATTTTACTTTCTTTACGGTAGTAACAGCCGACATGGAATCAGCTTTTTTGCTAGCTGTTCTTTCTTTAGATAACGTTTTTGAAGCGGGAGCCATATCGGCAACTTCATCAAGTGATTCCATTTCATCTGCCATGGCAATTTCTTCTGTGGTACCCGATGTAGCTTCTTCTTCTAGTTCTACGTACTTTTCTGTAGTACTATTCCCACCACTATTGCCAGAATTACTAAATTCATTCATGTTTGCACCGGTAGCTACCGTAGCGTCAATTCCATCGTCTGTATCCCTATCCATAGGAACTTCTTCATCCATCGCTGGAGTTGGAGCCATTGCCAAATCATTGTCAACAGTTTCTGCATAAGTCATAGCACTGTTTTCTGATGATTCCTTGTCCTTTCCTTCCGAATCTTCCAAAGCGAGGTCTTTTTCTTGCTCATTCAGCGATTTGAGCATCTCATCGTCTGCTGCTGCAAAGTCTGCATTTGTAGACTCCGTATCTGGCTGTTCGGATTTTTGCTCCAGATTACTTTCTACCTCAGTTTTATCTACTGTTTCCGTCTTTTTGTCCGCTAGTTCAGAGCTACCGTCTTTTTGCTGCGGCTCTTCGGTACTATGTTGAGCTACGTCTTCGTTACCTGAAAGATCACCAGTGTTTGTAAAGATGGTAAAAATCAAAACGACTACTGCGGCAACTGCAATGAGTTGGTAACCGGGCTTTTGATAAAAGGCTTTACCTTTAGGAAAAAGAAATCCCAAACCCCCAGAACGAGCATGGGTTTGCGTGGCTGGATGAACTCTTGAAAACTCCTTCATTAGAAAGGCTTTCGTCTCGGTTTTAGGTTCAATTTCTTCCGAACTCTCAAGCTCTTTGGTTGCTGCAAGGAGCATTGCCTTGAGGTCGTTAAACTCACTCTCTGAACTTATGGAGTCTTGGATAGCCAGTAGCTCCTCTTTCGAGAGTTCGTTATACGACTTCGAGCGTAGAATTTGATCGATATTTAGGTTCTTTTCTTCCATTCCTTAAAAAAGGTTTTTTATGGCGGTTATAACTATCAGTACAACCGAAGCTCCAATTGGTTTAAATTCTTCTAACTTTTCGCTCAATTTTTTTAGTGCATAGAAAATTCTTGACTTTACCGTTCCCTCGGAAGTCTCCATTATATCTGCGATTTCCTTAATGCTGAGGTCGTGTTTGAAGCGTAAAATAAATGTGTTTTTATGGTTGTCAGAAAGGTTGTTTAGCTCCTCTTTTAGCCGATCGTTGAAGATGGACTGGTCATGTTTTTTGTCTGGAGAAGGCTCATCGTGTGCTACACTGATCTCTTCGTTTAGGTTGTTGGTAGTTCCTTTTCTGACTTCCTGCTTGCGGTATTCATTCTTACACATGTTATTCGCAATACTGTAAATCCAAGTTTTGAAGGAGCGATTAACATTGAATAAATTTGGCTTATGAATGATTTTGGTAAACAGTTCTTGCATAAAGTCCTCTGCGAGTTCTCTGTCCTGCCAGAGCATCTTATAAAAGTAGTTGAGCATGGCTTTGCTATAGCGATCATATATTTCAGAAAACGCACGATCGTTGCCTTTAATGACTTCTGCCATCAGTTCTTCGTCTGCGTATTCCTTATATTTTTGACTTACTACTTTCATGAATACCACAGACGTGGCTACAAACCTTTATCGGATAAATACTTGAGGATATATGCTTCTTTACCAGCTCGTCTAGCCACTTTTATCGCAAGGTTTTTGGTTGATGTATACTTATCTTCCTCCCCACTCGTTTTGTAGTACTCAATGAAGGTAATGAGCGGTAAGATGTAATTAAAATTAAGCTGATTGATTCTTGAATTATCTTGAACATGATTCAATTGATCCAATTTGAAATCTTCCTCATATCGGGCCACAGCCGTCAATACATTCTCTACCGGAGTAGTAGAGTATTGATAGGTAAGTCCAGATAAGTAAAAGTTATCCTTAAACTTCTTCAATACCTTTTGACTAATGGTGTGTCCCACATAGATTTTTTTATTGGCATTGCTCTCCAATATATAAAACATGGTTTTGATGGGACTTGCTTGCTGTTTGATCTTGAGATTGCCCTCTTTTGATTTGTTTTCAACGTACGTTGCCTCACTCAGCATGTCTAAATTGATAATGGTCACATCTTTTCGCACACCTTTGATGGTTTGCCACAAGAAAATAGGAAAGGTGTCATCACTTCCATTCGTAAGAAGTATGGCATTTTGGTCAAGTGACATGAGCACATTGTAATTGTATTCCATCAAAGCACCAGAAACGGTGTTGCTCTCATAGAGCTTCTTGCAATACACGGTTTTTTGGTTTTCATTTCCCGTAAGCTCGTAATGATAAATAAAATCATCGTACAGTTCTGCATTGTTAGGGTAAGCAGTCTCTGCTTTTTGAAGGTATTCAAAAGCGTCTATCGAACGACCTCTGTTGATGTACTCCATGTAGTTGTACTGGTAGGAGTTTTGATCCAATTGTGAAGCCGTTGTTACTATTTGATCCAGGTCTTTTTGCTCTTCTGCCGAAATTTCTTTTGTCTCCTTATCGATATAGGTTGAACGTTTGGAGAAGTAATTAGAAAAATTGCTTTCCACTGGCTGAGGTTGTTCAGCTTGTGCTGCAGCAGTATTACTTTGTCCCCAAACTAAAAATGGGAAAAACAAAGTAAAGGATATGATATTAATGATTTTCATACGTTCTATTTTACTCATTAATACACGTTGCAGGTCAATTGGTTCAAGGGTAAATATAATCCTTTCTGCTGAGATAGCTTCAATCGGTTACGCTAAAACAGCTTTGTACCATTCTAAGGTTTGCTGAGCCATGACTTCTTTGGTAAACTTTTGATGAAGGATAGTCATCGCGTTGGAGGTAACGGTTGCTCTCAATGCCTCATCCGAAAGCATTCGAAACAAGCTTTCAGCCAATTCTTCAGGAGCTTGAATAGGGCAGAGTAGTCCTGTTTTCTCGTGCTGCACTACCTCTGGAATACCACCTCCAGCTGTAGCCACGACTGGAACTCGATTGGCGAAAGCGTCTAAAACTGTAGAGCCGAGTCCTTCTTCTTTGGAAGTCATCAAAAACACATCAATTTCTTTGAAGATCGCGTCAATATCATTACGGAATCCAGTCATGATGATGTGGTCTTGCAGATCGAGTTCTTCAATACGCTGTTCAATTTCTTCTCGACATTCACCTTCGCCAATGATGAAGAATTTTACAGGTATTTCATGCTGTTGGATAAAAACCTTAGCCGTGTTTACAAACGTGATGTAGTCTTTGTGATCTGCTAAAGCGGAGATGTTTGCTACTATTTTGGTGTCTGCTGATATGTTGAACTCTCCGTGAAGAATGTGACTATTTTGAGTGCCTTCAAAACGTTCTAGATCGATGCCATCGTAGACCACACACAGTTTTTCTTTATCTTTTACGGTAGCACCAATAATTGTCTTCACCTTTTCTGATACGCAGATGATCTTTTTGATTTGTCGGTGGTTGTATTTATGGTTGCTCAGTGCATTTCCACTACTCGGAAAGTCCACTCTTCGACTTAAAATAAGATTGGTTCTTAAACCAAATTTAGTCGCCAAAATTGCTATGGAATGACTTCTACTACTGTGTATGTGAATGATGTCAAAACGATACTTTTTTTGAAGTTTGACCAAACCTCGGGCTGTACTTACATCAAAACTATTGGCAAAACCAAAAGCGTGAAAGGGAATGTTGTTTTTTTGACAATGCTGTTCAAACACAGATTTTGCTCTACAGGCTACCACAACTTCAATACCAGCACGCATCTGCTCTTCTACTAGGTAAGCAATTTGTTGTTCACCTCCTCGCCATGTTTTTTCTGAACTTAAATGTAGAACTTTCATGAGGTAGATTTCTTGTAAAGCGCTCGGAGTTTACTGTACTTCTTATATTTTTCACCTGCAGAGTACCAGCTGATCAAAAAGCCATATTTACCATCTAAGATACCACCTTTCAGGAAATAGCTTTTAAGAAACATGGAGATGGGATTCAGGATCATTTTAAGGAGACTGCCTTTTACTCCTTTTTCATACAGTGCTTGCGCCCCAATGGTTGAAAAATAATCAATTTGTCGGAGATGTTCTTCTACTGTGTAAAATGAGTAATGCAACAAATCTCCAGAAATGTGAGTGGGTTTATTGTTGAATAATCTAAACTCATCGTGAGGGTTGAGCCCTTGCCATTCACCTGCACCTTTCCTAAAAAGTCTGAGTTTTTCGTCTGGATACCAACCACAGGTTTTGATCCACTTGCCACAGTAATTCGTCAATCGATTAAAGGCATAACCATCTCCTTGCCAGTTGGCTTTTACTTTTAGAATGGATTGTTGTAATTCTGGTGACAAAGCTTCATCCGCATCCAAAGACAACACATAGTTGTGCTGGGTTTTTTCGATGGCTAGGTTTTTTTGCTGAATATGTCCTAAGAAGGACTGAGGAATCACTTTAGCCCCCAAGGACTCAGCTATTTCAACAGTTTTATCATTTGATAGCGAGTCAATTATAACGATTTCATCCACTACGGGCAGTAGGGATTCGATACATCGTTGGATGTTTTTCTCCTCGTTGTAAGTTATTATGGCTGCACTTAGCTGAATCAAATGAGACTGGTTTTACACCAAATATACGTTGACTTCATCGTTATCAAACTCTACAGCAATGTGTTCCTGGAGTGTAGTGCTTAGGGTTAAACCTGCAAAATCCGCTCGAATAGGGTAGTTCCGATGTCTTCGATCCACCAAAACAGCTGTGTTCATTTTTTTGATTTTTGCACCTAGCAAGTGTCGCACGGCATACATTAGGGTAACACCAGAGTTGAGTACATCATCTATCACAATGACGGTTTTCCCATCCAAATCATTCAAATTGCCTGAGTATTGAATAGCTGAAGCGTCAAACACATCATTTTTCTTAAGCTCTATAGATTCAAGTGTTACGGACTGTTTACCTATCGCTTGCACCTTATCAAAGACCATTTGGGCAAATAAGTGGCCGCGCCTAGCGATACCTACCAACACGAGTTCCTTCTCCTCAAAGTTGTTTTCGACAATTTCGTAGGCTATTCTTTCAATCTTTTGATTGACCTTTTCACTTCCGATGATAAGTGTTTTTTCTCCCATGGCTTATGCAGTACTGTTCATACAAATGTACAATTCCTTTTTGATGTAATGACCTCCCCGTTTCGACCTACAAAACCAGCCTATTTTCTAATAGCAGCAATTCCTGGTAGGTCAACTCCCTCCAAGTATTCTAGCATGGCTCCACCGCCTGTACTGACATGACTCACTTGGTCTGCTAGGTTAAATTGGTTGACAGCAGCAACGCTATCTCCACCACCTACTAAGCTAAACGCTCCTTTTGAAGTAGCATTCGCAACTGCCTTGGCGATGGTAGCCGTGCCATGCTGAAAGCTGGACATTTCAAAAACTCCCATCGGACCATTCCACAGAATCAATTTGGAATTCTCAATCACATCAACGAATCGTTTTTCTGTTACCGAGGCGATGTCCAATCCCATCCAGCCATCAGGAATTTCGTTGATGGCACAATGTTTTTTGTTGGCATCGTTGCTAAAGTCATCCGCAATAATCGTGTCAATAGGAATGTGTAGCTCCACACCTTTTGCCGCAGCCAATTCGTAAACTTTTTTTGCCGTATCGATAAAATCATCCTCTACTAACGAGTTGCCTACTTGACCACCCTTTGCTTTCACAAAAGTATACGCCATCCCACCACCGATGATGAGGTGATTCACCTTATCTAGCAACTGCTCAATAATCGTAATTTTGGAGGATACTTTTGCTCCACCAACGATAGCTGTGAGCGGTTTTTGATGACTGTTTAAAACCTGATCAACCGATTCAATCTCTTTTTCAATGAGTAATCCAAACATTTTGTGTTCTGGGAAAAAGTCCGCAATGATGGCGGTTGATGCATGTGCTCGATGCGCGGTTCCAAATGCATCGTTGATGTAGACGTCACCATGTTTTGCAAGTTGTTTAGCAAACGCTTCATCTCCTTTTTTCTCCTCTGGGTGAAAACGGAGGTTGTCAAGCAAGACCACACTTCCTGGAGCAAGGTTTTCAGTTACGCTAAAGGCTTCATCACTAATGCAATCACCAGCGAAGATCACATCTCTGCCCAGTTCTTTTTCTACGGTTGTTACAATATTTTTGAGTGATAACTTCTCGTCAAAACCTCCTGCGGGTCTTCCAAGGTGAGACATGAGTACCACACTTCCTCCTCCCGAAAGAATAGCGCTAATGGTAGGAACTGCAGCTTTGATTCGTGTGCTGTCGGTTACTTCAAGTGTCTCTTTGTTTAATGGAACGTTAAAGTCTACTCGAATGAGTGCTCGCTTATTGGTAAAGTCGTAGGTTGAAATATTTTGCATGGTTATCCTGCTGCTAAAAAGTTAACAATTCTTAATCCTTC
Source organism: uncultured Flavobacteriales bacterium (assembly GCA_964387945.1). GTDB lineage: Bacteria > Bacteroidota > Bacteroidia > Flavobacteriales_D > Parvicellaceae > Parvicella. Next base: position 22,980 of record CAYLYX010000029.1, read on the forward strand.
TGGGCGTTCTTCAAAATATAGAAAGGTTCCTGATTCGTAAACTTCACCATCTACCTCTCCATAGTAATAAGTGCTTAATTCTCTCCAATTCTCATGGTCTGCTGAAACTGGAAGATCCTGATAATTCATGTTCTCAATGTTTTCAATCATCTGATCATCAAAGATGTAATCGTAAGAAAGTTCCAAGATATCCCGAAGGCTTTGGTCTTGCTTTACGGCAAAAAACAAAACAGCATCTTTGTCTTTTGAGATCACAGCTTGTTTGAATGACTCCCAATCCTGTGCGTAAATGTCACCTGTTTCTTCCTGGACGTCCTCTTCAGGTGCAGAAGTTGTTGCTTTTTCAGCGTCATTCTCGTTGCTGCTTTCCGTGCATCCAATCAGGAACAAAGAAATGCTTGTAAGTATTAGAATTTTTTTCATTATCTTTTGAAGTGAGTACAAAGATAAAATTAGCGTTTTTTTGGGCAACGTTATCAAAGAAAATTCTGATAGAATATTCATATTTGAGCGTGTACATTTACCTTGAATCTGTTGTAACTTATGTTAAAGCCAGACCTTAAAAAATATCTCGAGTTGTCGCTGACTGCAAGGTTGAGTGTACCCTTTGAAATAGATCAGGTGAAAACGGTTCAAGGGGGAGATATTAACGCAGCTTATCAGTTAAGGACGGATAAGGGTGATTTTTTTCTAAAAACCAATCAAGCTTTAAAATTCCCTAAAATGTTCGAACGTGAAGCAGAAGGTCTCAAAGCATTGTCGGCTACTAAAAGTTTTCAAATTCCTTCCGTTATTGATTTCGGGAGCTATTTGAGTGATACTTTTTTGTTGCTCTCATGGGTAGAGCAGGGAGCACCTTCGAAGAGTTTTTGGGATGATTTCGGGTATCAATTGGCAAAATTACATACCACTACTGCTGAGGAGTTTGGGTGGAATTCTGACAATTACATCGGATCTTTGGTTCAGCACAATCAACAGATGAAAAGTTGGTCGGATTTCTTTGTTCTACAGCGCCTAGAACCTCAGGCTAAGATGGCGAGGGAAGCGGGACTGCTGGGAGCAAGTCATCTGACGGTTTTTGAGCAGTTGTTTCACCGCATGGAAGATTTGTTTCCAGTCGAACCTCCGGCTCTCGTTCATGGTGATTTGTGGTCAGGAAATTACATGATTACAGCAGAAGGTAAGCCATTAATCATGGATCCTGCAGTTTATTTTGGTCATCGGGAAATGGATCTGGCCATGACGCGACTTTTTGGAGGATTTGACGATCAGTTGTATCGGAGCTATAACGAGGTTTTTCCGCTGGAAGCTGGTTGGGAGGAACGAATGAGTTTGTGCAACCTTTATCCGCTCTTAGTCCATGTCAATCTATTTGGTGGAGGCTACGTTTCGCAAGTCGAGCAGGTACTGAGACGTTTTGCCTAGTTACATTTCTAAGAAAGTGAGTATTTGACTCTTGTAGTTTTCGAATCCAAGGGTTTGAGGACATGTCCCATGATTGGCACCTGGAATTCTAACTGCTATTTTGTAGTCGCCACTATGGTTTTCATAAACAAGTTCGCCATGACCGATATTCACAAAGTCATCCTCTTCACCATGAAACCAAAGTAAAGGTTGCTGTATGTTTTTTATTTCCTCGGCATTGTCGATAGCGAGGTTAGTAATAAATGATCCTGGCATACTTAGTTGGCTGCCATCTTGAACCATCACTTCGGCACTTGCAAATGGTGCTTCTAACATGATTTTGTTCGGGCTTAAACTTCTTGGATTACTGGTCAACTCGCAGGTTGGCGCTGTTCCCAAACTAAAACCATACATCATAAAACGATCGGAAGAGAGTCCCATATCCTCTAACCATAGGATGGCATTATTGACATCTTCGTACAGATTCTCTTCCGTAGGGTCGCCTTCAGACAAACCGAATCCAGAATAGTCGATCATTAAGACGCCAAATCGGTTTTTACCACCCACATTGGCTAAAAGTTTAGCCCTTTGCCAATACAAATCCATGTGTCCTGTGTTGCCATGGTTGTAAAGGAAGACTGTATCTGTAGCAATGGCGTCTTGATCTCCAATGTAAACAGCATAAATGTCACGTTCTGTTGAAGTGGGTAAGGTAAACAACGTCACCAAACTGTCAGGAATATCGTAGCTGCTGTCTAACGAGAAAAAATCATCATACTCACCTACGTAATCATCCAGTTGATATTCAGTAATGTCGCTGTAAGGGTTGAATAGCATTGGATCCAGTCTTAGACAGCTCACAAAACTCAAACAGCAAATCGATATGTAAAACCAGCGTTTCATTTAGAACTTTCTTGAGATTCCTACGTATAAACCATTAGCACCTGAGTTCTGTAGCAGGGAAGAATAGGTAACCACAAAATTCTGGTTGTTGAGGTTGGGACCAATCAGTTTATACTCCAGTTGATAAGACCATTTCTGTTTGATCATTTTTATCCCGATTTGAGGGGAATAGATCCAATGGACATTTTGAGGACGATCATGGGCTCCAGAAGCAGAAAGTTCGAACCAGTTGTTCCAGCCACCATAAAACAGCCAAGAGGTTTGTTCTTTTTTCAATTCGTAATAACCATTGAGATCAATGTTAGGCCAGATTTTATAGTTCAATTGCCATTGATCGAAGGCGTTATTAAGGAGCAGTGTTGATGAAATGCCCCAATTTTCTTTTTTCAGCAATCCATAGTTGAGCCCAAGGTCAAATTGATAGGTGCCAAACAGCATGGCAGTAGGGTAGATACTCCCAGTTAGCGTTAAGTTATGTTTCCATCCTCTGGCATATGATAAGTTGGTGAAGGGCACAGGAATAGTGGCTACTCCGGGTACTTTTGCCATGGGACCACCTAGACTTAGTGAAACCTCCTGTTCGCCTTCTTCCAGTGGTTTAATCACGCGCGAAGGAGCACAATTATTCAGGAACAGTATGCACGCAACTGCAATACAAATGAAGTTAGTTATTCGTTTCATTTACCTACGAAAATACGAAACCTTGGAGACAATATCGATTAAAGTTTGGGAAGAAAGTTCTCCGCAATCATGCATCGCACGCTACCGCCACCAATTCGTTCGATGGTCGGGATGGTAATGGGAAGCAGTTGGCTTGTGTTTGAGATGATAGCCTTTTGCTCGGTAGTTAACGCCTCAAAAGCGGTTTGAGAAAGAACGGTAAAAGCCCCTTGATCACCCTGCAGTTCCAGCATGTTTCCTGCAAAAGCATTCATTTGGTCAGGAGAAATAGTTAAAAGTTCTTTTCCTGTTTCTTTTGTCTTTTCAAGCAGGAATGGTTGCTGATTTTGAGGGATTGCATCCAAACATAAAACGATGTAATTACTTCCCACATTCATCAGTACATTGGTGTGATAAATGGGACTGTTATTTTGATCTGCTGCGTCAAAGACAACGGGAAAATAATTGATTGCCTCGCAATAGTCTCGCAACAAGTTTTCATGCGTTCTGGAAGAACGACAAGCAAACGCCAAACGTTTTGAATGGTCGAAAACAATGCTCCCGGTTCCTTCCAAGTAGCAGCCAATGT
>CAYLYX010000030.1:0-10196 GCA_964387945.1 uncultured Flavobacteriales bacterium
GTTACAGTGAAAGTTTCATCGGACTCTACTGTACCGTCATCTGTGATTAGAATCGTTATACTCGTTGAACTGCTACCTGCACTAATGGTGGCGGTTGATCCAGAAGCTGCCGTATAATCAGGTTGAGCCACCAAAGCTGTACCGTCAGCTGTTGTATAATCTACAGTAACGTCATTTCGAGGGATATAATTCAACTCAATGTCAATAACTGCATCATTGGGCTCAAAATCATCCGACTTATCATCAGAAAAGCTAACCTGGGGGTCAATGGCACAAATCGCGACATAGTCTCCATCTGCAATATTGATTCCAGCTACATCATAAATAGATCCGGCCACCAATCCGACTTCATATACGGTAGCTCCAGCACTAAAATCACCATCACTATCTACCATGATTCCGTAGGAGGTAAACCCGACTGGCAATGCTGGAAAAGAAGATACGTCTATATCAAAATCGATCGTTCCGACATCCCCGTTGATTTCACTAAAACGCCATTCTCTGTCTAAACGCTGTATGTCCGAACCTCCATTTGGGGCTTCTGTAGTGGTCCATGATGTGGTTACATCACCATCATCATGACCAAAGATCAGGTACTCTTGATCAGCATCGAGTCCAGAAGGGTTGCTAACTTCAAGGATATCATCAGACATGGCATCTGTATGCGTCTCCGTTGCAGTTTCTCTACCAATTCCAGCAACATCAAAATAATGTGATGACTCGTAAGCAAAGTAGTCATCTGAGATAGTTAAGCTATATTTTGCAGCTAAGTAGTTACCTACAATTATTCTCTGAGCATTGTTCAAGACCATATCAAAGAAGATAATCTCTGGAATGTCAGCATTTAAGTGTCCCCAATAGCTGTGACCTCCAATCACCATCGAAGTTTGCCAATTAAAGTCGGAGGAGGTTTTTGCTCCTGAAGCAACTAACGAATGATCTGCGTAAATATCTTGACCGTTGGTATTATCTACAACTACATTTGCCATATGACTATTGTTGTCATTATAATCAGCTGCAGAAGCAATTATTTCATTACTCCAAAGTCGGTGTCTTAGTTTATTGCCATTTAATCCAAACTGCCTATCATGAGATCCTGCGGTCGAGGAATTGGGATCAGTAATAGTAATCGCTGCTCCACCACCGTCACTTCCAATAGTTCTAAAAACTAAGAACTGCGAAAAATCTGTCTCGGGCACATCGATATTGATTCCCATCCAGTCATCCGTTCCGTCAAATCGGATAACAGGAAAACCATTCATTTCATTTTCTTCATAGGTTGGTCGATTTCCAGAACTTCCCTGAGAGGCATTGTTACTATTTCCTGATGCATCATTCCATTGTTGAACACCATCACTATCAGCTGCTGCTGTCACTCCAGCGTCATTAAAGGTGCCCTGGTCTGCTCTGAGCCAAATCATGTTAGAAGTAGCATCGCCAACACCCCCAGGTCCGGTTTGTGAAATCAAAGCAAAAGAAGGTAATATAAGTAGGCAAGTAAAAAGTATCCGTTTATCCATAGGTCAAATGTTTGTCATGTAGTAAATATGCGTCCGCTGAAAGACTTAATGTAAATATACGTATTACAGATGGTATTTGTTGAGATTATGTTGCAAGCAAACCAAACTATTCGCTGAAAGTTGTTTAGTGACTGATGAACGGGAGTTCTGGATGTGATAAGTAAAATTTTATTTCAAGAAACAGTTAGTTTAAACGAAATGCATTCCAATAATTTTGTTATTAAATGTATTTTGTAAAACTATATAGCGTTGCTGGTTTGTTCTGAAGGTGCTCATTTTCAGAGCACCTGATCGCTAATTATCCAAAAATCTGATGTATTTCTTGTCGTATGCAAAGGTTCGAGTAGGTATACTGTTCTGTATAATATTCCAATCATTTTCTGGGATATTCACCTCATTGAGTGGGATATAATCACACAGTGTCACGGTAACTGTCAATGTGGTTCCCTTTTGAGGTAAAATGTAATGAAAATCAAATAACTCTCCGTACAATTTGTCCAATGTAGGTTCGTCAGCAATATAACCTTCTTTCACTTGATCAAAGAGCTTTAACATGACCTCATTCAATTGCTTGTTGTCCATAAATTTTTTAAGGTCTTGGGATAGGTTTAGTTCTTCGTTCCCCATTTCGACAAATTTCTTTCCATCTTCATAGATTAGAAAAGCTTTTGTGTTATATCGATGACAGACCATGTCATTTTCGTATCCTGTAATGATCAGGGTTATTGAACCATCTTTATTGTTGAACTTAGTAGCCTGACAAATGGCAACTTCAAAAGATGGGAGGTAAACTTCGTAGTAGCCATTCTTTAGGTCAACAATTGTGTCAGTATTCTCAAATCCAAAATCACCGTAGGTATAATCGCTGAGCTCAAAATTTACAAGTTTGAGGCATTCAAGAATATCAAGATTCTTAGCGAAAGAAGAGGTTGCAATCAATAAAAGGAGGGGTGTGAGCAGTTTCATTATTGTTCCATTATTCCGTTTTCATAATGTTCTATTGCAATAATGTTGCCTAACGTGTCAAACTTTACGTAATCGCCCTCCATCATATTGTTTTCATAGGTTACCTGACCCGCTAACATTCCATTGGGGTGAAACTCTTCATAAATTCCGTGCAGTTTTTCGTTCTCAAAGAAAGCACGTGTTTTTACTGTTCCATCTTCATAAAATTGCTCTGCTTTTCCATTTTTTAATCCAGCGCTATATTCGGTGGCTTCTTCCATGGTTCCATCCTTATCGTAATAAAACCAGGTGCCTTCCATTTTTCCATTTTCCCAAACCACCGAACTCTGTAAATTGCCATTGTCATAATAGGTTTTTGAAATGCCATGCGGTTTTCCGTTGGTCCAGTTGCTTTCCTCGATGAGAACGCCTTCTTCATTCCAATAGTTCCAAAGTCCCTCTGGCTTCCCGTCAACGTAAACGCCCTCGCTTAACTTGGTTCCGTGTACGGAGAAAGAGATAAATCGACCGTTCAATTTTCCATTTTTGTATTCTGCGGAGTCCTTTACTGATCCCACTTCATATAGGGTTATCCACCATCCTTCTTTCTCCTTATCCGCATTGTAATTTCCTTTTTCTAAAGGATTTTCGGAAGTGTTGGTAGCATCACGTTGATCACCACCATTGTCCTCATCATTAGTGCATTGCACCAAAAGAGAAATTAGCAGACCGAGTAATAATAATCGAAAAATGTTTTTCATACCTTTCCAAAAGTAAATAAACTAACCAGAATTTTATGGAAATATTAAACACTTTTGATACCAGCACTACTGAAAAAGTGCTTTCAAGGTTAGAGGGGTTAACACCCGAATCACAACCGCAATGGGGAACAATGAGTGTTGGGCAGATGTTAGCCCACCTGAATGTTGCATATGAAATGGCTTACGATGAAAAAGAGGTGAAAAACGGGGTTTTCATGAAACTCATGCTTAAGCTTTTCGTAAAGAATATAGTAGTAGGAGATAAGCCTTACAAGAAGAATTCACGTACTGCGCCTGCTTTCTTAATAACAGAACCAAAAGAGTTTCAGCATGAAAAGGATCGTTTGATTGCTTACGTGAATAAGACAGAGCAGCACGGTGCTGATTATTTTGAAGGTAAAATGAGTGCTAGTTTTGGACCGCTAAATGCGAAACAATGGAGCAATATGTTTTACAAGCACATTGATCATCATTTTAGGCAGTTTGGGGTGTGATTAGACCTCTTTCAGTCTCCACTTTCCATATTTCAGATAGCCCCATGCCATAAAGCCTAAGAAGGTAAAGTAGATGAACTCTGCACACCAAACGACATGAATAGGTGGTTCGAGCAGTGTCACAAATAACGCTGTGGATCCGAGGTAGATCACAATATTAATAGATTCTATGGCTAGTGATGCCAGTGTGTTTCCTGTTCCGGTAACGCTGTTAAAATGGATATAGGCGACACAGAAAAAGAACATAGAAATGTCAATTACCCATAGCGTCTTTTTGGCAGCTGGTAGCAAATGTATACTGTCTGTGTAAAGCAAAATAATGTCATCAGAAAAGATAAAACTTAACAAAGCCAGTGGTAGCGTCAGTACAATACTTAACCCCACGATTTTCCATGTAGTAGGTAGCACTTGATCTGCTCTTTTTTCACCAATGAGGTTACTTGTGATGGTGTTTGCAGCCATGCTTAAGCCAAACATCGGGATCATCATCACCATGTATATGCTTTTGATAATGTGAGAGATAGCTAACTCTTCTTCACCAATCCATTCAATCATGACAAAGAAAACAAACCAGGACCCTAAGGTGATGAAGTTTTGAAACATGATGGGTACAGAAATCTTTGTGATGCTTCTAATGATTGCGAAGTCGGGACGTTTGAATTGAAACAATTGATACGATTTGTTTTTGGGATGAAATAAGGTAGCAAGTATTATAAACAATGCCGCTACAATTTCTGCTATAACCGATGCGAGTGCTGCTCCCTCAATTCCCATTTCAGGAAGACCAAAGTTTCCAAAGATCAATCCATAATCCATGATCACGTTGGTGATGGACATCAGTATTGTCCCGATCATTATGACCCGTGTGCGAGTAACGCCAATATAAAAGGCATTGAAAGCAAAGACGATTAAGGCGAAAGGAATTCCGTAGGAACGAATGTTTAAATAATCTCCGGCAGCACTTTGTATTTCTTGCGAGTTAACTACACTTTCAAGAAGGGCAGGGGAGAGAAATTGCATTATGCCAAACATGATAATCCCAAGGGGAAGGACGAAGTAAAGTGTTTGATCCAGAAGATGACCAATCGCAGTATAGTTCTTTTCTCCATTCCTACGCCCCATGATGATTTGAGCACCAGTCGTAAATCCCATACACGTTTGAACCAGAAGAAAGTAAAAAATAACAGCGTTGCCAGCCGCTCCTACTTGTACATCTCCCAGTTTGCCTAAAAAGGCTGTATCGGTTACGTTTACCACGTTCTGAGCAATACCGCCCAGCATAATGGGTAGCGCAATACGTCCGATGTATTTTGTCGATATGGAATTGGTTTCTTGCATAAAAAAACCCTGACGGATAATGCCAGGGTTGATCGATTTTTATTTTTTCAATAGGTTATCCAATCAAATCCTGAACATCTAGCATTCCTATCACTTTATTATCCTCAACAACCACTAGCTCATCCACTTTCTTAGAAGAGAAAATCTCCTGAGCAGCATAGAGTAGTGACTTGCTGTCAATCGTAACAGGTCTGGCGAGTTCTAGTTCTCCAACGTTCTTACTGATGGCATCCGCTCCTTCACTTTCTACCAACCTTCTTAAGTCTCCATCGGTAAAGATGCCAAGCGGTTCGTTGTTGCTACTGATGATCGTCACGGCACCAAAACCTCCTGCTGTCATTTTAATGAGACAATCAGAAATGGTCATATTGGTCGTTACCACTGGGTTTTTGTCCGACATGGCATCGGCAACGGTCATCGTCATTAATCGCGTGTGCTCTTCAAATTGCTGTGTACCCACAGTCGTGAAGTTGTTTTCAGTAAGCATTTTCATTACTTTCCAAGGTACAGTAACGGTGTGAACACCTGCGTTAATAGCGTTTCTTACGTGTTCTGAATGACGCACCGAAGAAAACATGATTTTTGTGTTGTACCCATAGTAGTTTACAGCTTCTACACACTGTTCGATCAAGGTAATGGCGTCATGCCCTTGGTCTTGTAATCTTCCTACAAGTGGGCAAACATAAGTTGCTCCCGCCTGCATTGCCATATAGGCTTGCTGTAACGTATATACCAAGTGGATGTTAACCATAAATCCTTCATCGGTCAAACGTTTACACGCTTTTACACCTTCCATTGAGATCGGGATTTTATAAACAGTTTTTGTTCTGTCCAATCCTAGCTTCTCCTGTCTGTAAGCCTCAGCTACAATTTCATCAGCAGTAGATCCCAACGCTTCAATTTGAAGCACAGGAACAATTTTTGCGAGTTCAACGATCGCACCATCCACATCTGTGATACCATGTCTGTGCATAAAGGTAGGTGTAGTGGTAAGACCTGTAATGAAACCTAGTTCCATCACTTCTTTGATCTCGTTAATGTCTGCTGAATCTAAATATAATTCCATGTTTGTTCTAAAATTTGTGCAAATGTACTATTTTTTGTTCCTATCCGTATTTCAATTGATTTACTCCACAAAAGAGAAAACACGATCCCATCTCAAACCACCAGAGAACCAACCTTTTTCGGGGTGCTTGCTCATCCAAACAAATGAAGCTGTACCTACGATGTGGTCTTCACCCACAAATCCCCAGTAACGACTGTCTACAGAGCCGTGTCGGTTGTCTCCCATCATCCAGTAGTAGTTTTGTTTGAAGGTGTATTTTTCTGCTTTTTTCCCGTTGATAAAAGCTGCTCCATCTTTCCAGTAGGCCGATTCATTACCTTCGTAGGCTTGAATAACTCTTCGGTAAACAATCCAGTTTTCTTCATTCATGTCTACTTTCATACCCTTTTCAGGGATGGTCAACGGACCGAAGTTGTCTCTGCTCCAGTCAAATTTGGGGTGATTGGGGAAGATGGGACAGTATTGATAACCAACCTGATCAAAAGGTGTTTTAGGCTCAAATGAGGGTACAATGCTATCAATCCCACTCAAATTTTCAATTTCTTTTAAACCAATCTGCGTTAAGTTCATTTCAACCACTCCAATCGTGTCTTTTTGCGTTGCGATATATCCACTACTAAAGTTGCCTTGCGTTACATCCGTAACCCCTTCGTAAGTTTCAAACTTTTCATCCACGAAATCATATGACCACGGTTTATTTCCGGGCGAGAAGTAGATCGTGTAATGAAACTGAGATTCAGGAGGCAACGGTTGCTCCTCATCATTGATGTAAATTCTTCCGTCCTTAATTTCTAGTTTATCTCCATGAATAGCAACACATCTCTTTACATAGTTTTCCTTTTTGTCAAGCACAAGTGTTTGTATTCCTTTTGTTTCTGGAATTCCCGGATTGGGAACAATGCTAATGCTATTGTCTCCGTTTCTCTGAGGCGTTAAGAAATTTCCTCCTTCAATGAGGTGTTTTCGCGTATCCTCCATATACTTTGAAGCATTCGTGTTAAATTGCTTCAGCGCTTTAGGTGTGGCTTCTTGATTCGTTGCTTTTAGAAAGCGGTACAATGCCTGATCTCTTACAAAACTGTAGTAATCATGAGCTACGATGCTTTCATGTAATATGACGCTGTCACCCACAGGCCAGTTAAAGACCATGATATCGCCTCGTTCAAAATCTCCGTAACCCGGTAATCGAAAGTAACTCGCTTCGATCCATGTTACATATGACTTTGTAAAGGTTCCCGGAATTCTGTTGTGCACAAAAGGTACAGATAGGGGAGTCATTGGAGAACGAGCTCCGTACTTCATTTTGTTGACGAATAGATAATCACCAATTCTCATGGTTTTTTCCATCGAACCTGTCGGAATGGTAAAGGCTTCAAAGAAAAACACACGGATGATGGTGGCAGCAACTACCGCAAATCCGATAGCGTTGGTCCACTCGTATTCCATACTCCCTTTTCCTTCTCGCTGTTTACTTCCTATCAACTTGAAGACTAATAATACCACATGTCCCACAACAGGAGCGATAAAAAATAACGTGATGTGATCGTGTAGAAAGCGTTTTTCGCGATACTCTTTTTTCTTCCAAGCTACGGGCTCATTGATGAACTTATTTTCATCTTTAAACGCCAAAAAAGGAATGTAATACCAAGGAACCAGAATACTCAATATCGTATCTTTTGGAGAGAATTTACCGAATAACCGAGCCGTTTCTACGTGCATGGCTACCATAACGATAAGATTAACCAATGGCACGATACCAAAGAAAATCCACCACCACGGTTTACCGATAAGTTTTAACCAAACTACGTAATTGTATCCTGGAATATAACCTTTCCAGATCTCTTTAATTCCTCCTTTCTCAAAAATCTTTGGTAGCGCTACGATGTGAAGCACTAGCATTAAATAGACTAAAATTTCAAATATGCTCATATGGCTAAAACGTCTTTCATGGAGTAAACTCCTTTTTTATCTACAATGTATTCGGCTGCTAGCACAGCTCCCAAACCAAATCCTTTTCTGTTTTTTGCAACATGCGTGATACTGATGGAATCAATGTCTGATTCGTAAATGACTTCATGTGTTCCCGGCACATCTTCTATTCGCAAGGACTTAATAGCCAGATCACTTTTTAGATTCGCAGCTTCTTTAGTCCATTGATCTTTCGTGTCAGAATGTGCTAAGATTCCTTCAGCCAAGGTAATGGCGGTACCGCTAGGTGCATCTTTTTTTTGTGTATGATGAGTCTCTGTTATCATTGCTTCATACTGTTGTTGTTTAGCCATTAACGCAGCCAACTGGCGATTTATTTCAAAAAATATGTTAACCCCTATGCTGAAGTTGGTAGCTGGAAGAATACACCCTTCGTTTTCTCTCGTTAGTCGCGTGATTTCATCCAATTGATCGTACCAACCAGTTGTGCCAATAGCCACAGGAACTTTTGCGGAGAGACATTTCTTGATGTTGCTGATCGCAGCCTCAGGTAGTGAAAACTCAATGGCAACATCAATACCTTTTAAGTCTTCAGCAGTATAATCAGCATTCTCTCGAGTGATTTTTAATCCAACAGAATGACCCCTGGAAATGGCAATTTCTTCAATGATCTTTCCCATCTTTCCATAACCTATCAAGGCAATATTGAGTGACTCAGACATGCTCGTATTCGTTGCTGATTGCAAAACCTCACAAAAATAGGTGTTTTATTAGATGCGCCTAACGATTGTGATAACTTATTGGGAATTGTTTATATTTATAATGTGAAAAGGAATAAATTTTTATTTGGATTCTTACTATTTGCGGTTGTTGCTGTATTGGCAGGTTATGGCTATGGTCCTACAGCTCAAAAAGTTGAGGAGCTCAACGAACTGCAATATGCAGAAGGGGAGTTCGATTATTATCATACCAAGAGAAAGTACAGAAACAGACGAAAGGGTGATCGACCGTTTAGAAAGTATTTGAAAATCTTCTTGTACGACCACCCCGCTGTTTATAGAGACGGCAGATATTTACTAGATCATTTAGAACAAAATGCTTTGTTACTCGTCATAAGGGATTGGCCGAACGATACACTTGAGATTGGTTATCTTGAAACGGATGATGCAGGCTTGAGAATTATGTATGACATTAAGTATCAGGGTAAGTCGCTAGTAGATGTAGAGGGGATTAAAGACAGTATGCGAACGGAAGCTATGATGATGCTTATCTTTTCTGTTATAGGAGCGATACTCTCTTTGCTTAGCTTAATGATGCATGTCCGGCAAAAAAAGAAAGCAAAAGCCTAGCTTTCTATAGCTCTTCGAAATCAATGTGATAGTGGTCATCATGAAGGGCATTGATGAGTGGCGTGAGGGCTTTGACTACATAAATGTCGCTATTCTTAAGTTGTTGACCGTACTTTCCGGCAAACAGTTCATCTTTCAACTCTGTATGAATAATCACCTTCTTAATGTGCAAGCCTTCTTTCTTCGCTTCTTCTTCAAGCAGGAGAACGTGCCGTGCGATGACTTCAAAATCAATTTCAATGGATGGGTCTTTTAGGTATTTACCTTCATAATCAAACTCCAAGAGGTAATGCTCACCACCTTTGTAGTCTAATTCGTAATAGGGTTGGTGATCTTTTACCAAAGGCATCATAAAGTCTACGCTCAATCCATTTTGATGTGTTTTGTGCGGCCAGATTTTTCCTCCATTCTTATTGGAGCATTCCATAATGAAGAATTTTCTGTTCGCAATTTCGGTTTCACATCTTTGATAGGTGCTCAAAATAGTGGTCTTTACTTTGTCATTCATGAAGCCTCTTCCCATTAGGTAGCTGGTCGTATCAAAATACTGGTAGTTGGATCCAGAGAAAGGAATTAGCTTTCCGTTTTCAAGCGAACCGTTACTCACAGTGCCTTTAGAAATGCTCGGTTCATCATTGGTCTGATTTGTTTCAAAATAGGATTCTACAGCACTAGGCTCAACTGGAGCATTGATTTCTGAAGGTTCCTGGGCGTTCTTATTTTTACAAGCCACAAAAAAGCTGATGATGAAAAGGTAGCAGAAGTACTTGAGCATTTTACAAATGTTTTAATAC
>CAYLYX010000030.1:10206-16550 GCA_964387945.1 uncultured Flavobacteriales bacterium
CTCAATAATACTTTGTTTCTAGCTCGTGGTTTCAATTTTAACAAAGGTTGGGAAATAAAAAAAGCCCCGGCAGCTATAACCGAGGCTTTTTATATCTTAAAGTTTGATTTTAGTGCTTCAGAACTTTAAATGTTCTTGAAGTCGTATTGTTTTCAATGATCACAAAGTAAACACCTGCTGCACCTTCAATCGAAAGGGTAGCATTTACTGTGTTTAAGTTATACTTTCCAATCACCTTACCTAAGTTGTCAGTAATGGTAACAACTAAATCTTCTGAACCTGAAACTCCCAAAATTTGGAACTCACCAGCGTTCGGGTTAGGATAGATTGAAACTTGATCTAACGTCAATTCATTCGTTGATAGACTGATAACGGTTTCGCAAGATGACATTTCAGTACATCCACCTTGAGTCACTTCTACTGCATAGCTACCATTGGCTGTTGCAGTAAAAGACTGTCCGGTCTCTCCACTAATGGCAGCATTTCCGTTGTCGCAGTCTACCCATTGATAAGTTGCTCCAGTTGCATTGGCAGTAAGCGTAGGGTCGCTATTTACAACAGTAGCATCAATCGTTGGGATGGTTAGGTCTAGCGTTACAATAGAATCACATCCATTAGCTGCACCTGCAACGATGGTGTGCGTAGCGGTGTTATTACTTGCCGTGTATGTATTACCATCAATCCATGTAAAGGAACCACAAGCAGTTTGCGTATCTGTTCCAGTAGCTACTGGAAGAATTGTTAAGTCTAACATTACCAGTGAATCACAACCGTTTGCAGCACCAGCTACGATTGTGTGTGTTGCAGTATTGTTGCTAGCTGTATAGGTATTACCGTCAATCCATGTGAATGATCCACAAGCAGATTGTACATCTGTCCCTGTTGCCGGTGGAGTAAGAATGGTTAAATCTAACGTCACTAATGAGTCACAACCGTTAGCAGCTCCACCTACGATGTTGTGAGTAGCTGTATTGTTGCTAGAAGAGTAGGTGTTACCATCAATCCATGTGTAAGGACCACAAGAGGTCAATACGTCTGTTCCAGTGGTAGACATGTTGATGGTTAGGTCTAAGTTGATAATAGAATCACATCCAAATGGAGTCGCACCAACGATCGTGTGTGTAGCTGTATTGTTGTCAGCGGTATAGGTGTTTCCATCAATCCACGTGTATGAACCACAAGCTGAAATTACATCTGTTCCGTATGCTGTAACACAACATGAGTTAGCCATTCCTGGACTTCCCATAAGTTCATTTCCGTTGATCATGATTCCAGTACCAGTTGAGCTAACTGACCAATTTGCGGCATCATTGTTATCAGATGCTAAATCACACAATACGAGTGAAGGTCCACCTCCATCAGGCTGTCCTGCTGCAGAGCCAGCTGGCCAAGGAGTAGCATCGTCATAGTCTACGCTATCTAATGTAATACCAAGGTTATCTTTTAGTACAATATCTTCACCTCCATTATTAAGTCCACCAGAAGTCCACTCATATGCCGCAACTCCGAAGTTATTATCGATTGCCAGAGAGTCTAAACATACAACGATGTAATCATTGGCAGGCAAAGTTACAGAAGGGAATGTAAATACAATTCCCTGATCAAAATAGAAGTCGGTAAGGTCTACACTAGTTGCACCAGCATTATAGATTTCAATGAACTCTAACGAGTCAGTTCCCGATTCTGGCGGGTTATACATGATTTCAGAAATCACTAAGTTTGGAGTAGCTCCAATCATCTTTACTGTATCTGCAACACAATTTCTTGTCCAACCAAAAATAGTGTCAGTAAGCGTCACAGCGTAATTCTGCACGTTAGCATAAGTACTAGCGCCATCAATCGCGTTTTCAACAGGGGTTCCATTTCCGTATTCCCAAGTGAATGATAAGTTATTCATTCCAGCAAACTCACCAACACTATACATTCTGTCCATTAACACGGCAGACGAAGTATTTGTAAAGTTAACAGCAGTGGATGCTGCGCCCCAAGTACCTGGTGTAGCCGTAAAGTCAGCTTCTAGGTCGTAGGTAACAATGGGTTCGATCAAAGCATCTGCATCTAGAAGAGTTCCTCCAATGTTGATATCGTAGCCTCTTAACCAGTTCCCTGCAATATCAATACTCGTATACCAGTCTCCTTGTCCGTCACCTGCTGTGTAATCACTAAAGATTAGCGCAACACCATTAGCACTATGGTTTTCGAAAACAACAACATATGGTTGATTTACCGTAACAGGAGTGGTGAAGACAGCTTGCTTGACGAGCGTGTCTAAATCACCTCCGCCAAAACTCGTGTCAACTGCAACTGACACAGTAGACAAAGGGCTTCCAGAAGGAAGGGAGTCTGCACCGGCAATGTATAAACTTACATCGACATTGATACTTGGTCCTCCTGTAGCATCAACCTTGTAGGCATAGAACTGAGCACCTCTTACGGTAATGTTTTGATTGGCATTAAAGTATTGAGCGACTCCCTGACCAGAAGTAGCATTGTTAACGTTTATTCCATTTATACCAGTGGCTCTTGCAATAGCGAATAGCACGGTGTCCTGACTACAGCTTGTAATGGCTTTAGAGAAATGGCTAGTTCCAAAGTGCTTTTGTGGAAGTGGAATAGCATCGTTCACCTCTTGTACTTGACCTTGCTGAGCAAAAAAGCTCATCGAGAACATAGAGAAAAGAATGAGTAAATGTTTTTTCATGTTAATAGAATTTAGTCTTGTTTTATTTAATGTCAACGAAATTAGGAAAGGAAAGTGAGTCTAATGCTTCCTTGTTGATAATTTAATGTTAAATGTACATAACTATTCTGGGTAGAAGACTACTAGGAATAGGGCTTTCTTTTACGCATTATTGTTACCTTTAAGCGCACAAAATTTAAAACATGAAAAGAATCATCATACCCGTAATTTTATTTGTTTCGGTTGTATCAACAGCTCAGGATAAAGGAGTTTTTAAGGAGAGTAATAGCAAATATTACAACGAAACAATCATGAAAGGTGTAGAGAGCTTCGAAGCAACTAAGGCTGAAGAGCAAAAGCACGTAAGGTTATTCATGGATCATTCCGATAAAAACTACCCAAAGGATATTAATAAGTACAAAACGGTTTGGTATAACCAACCCATTTCTCAAGGAAATACGGGAACCTGTTGGTGCTTTTCTACCTCTTCGTTCTTTGAAAGTGAAGTAAAGAGAGTTAGTGGAAAGGAGGTAGATCTTTCTGAAATGTATACGGTTTATTGGGAGTATGTGGAGCGAGCAAAATATTTCGTAGCAAATCGTGGTGATATGACGTTGGGAGAAGGGTCAGAAACCAATGCAGTTGCCAAGATTATGAATGTTTACGGAGCGGTTCCAGCAAAAGATTACACAGGAATGCTAGAAGGACAGGCTTTTCATAATCACGAAGTAATGTTTGAGGAAATCAACAATTATTTTGCGAGTGTAAAAGCTCAAAACGCTTGGAATGAGGATGAAGTGGTAGGGACGGTAAAAGATATCTTAGAGCACTACATGGGGCCTATTCCTACAGAAGTGACCGTAGATGGCAAGAAAATGTCGCCAAGAGAATATTTGAAAAATCACCTTGGACTAAAACCTGCAGAGTACGTGAATTTTATGAGTTTGGTGCAGCACGATTATTATCAGAAAGCAGTTTATGATGTTCCAGATAACTGGTGGAGAAGCAACGATTATAACAATGTGCCGCTGGATGACTTTATGGATATTATCAAGTCTGCCATTAAGAATGGTTACAGTTTAGCGATTGGAGGCGATGTATCCGAAGTTGGTTTTGACAAAGATGAGCAAGTGGCGGTTGTCCCTGATTTTGATATTCCTTCAGATCAGATCAACGAATATGCACGTCAGATGAGGTTTAGCAACAGCGCGACTACAGATGATCATGCGATGCACATTGTGGGTTATCAAGAAGTGAAAGGAGAGACTTGGTTCTTGGTAAAGGATAGTGGTAGTGGATCAAGAAACGCTGGACCTGATAGCGACATTTTTGGTTATTACTTCATGCATGAAGACTACGTGAAGCTAAAAATGATGACGATTACGGTTCACAAAGATGCCGCAAAAGACTGGTTGGTAAAAATGAAATAACCTCTAGGTGGAAGCAGTATTTTGGTCAAATCTTGCCTTTGTTATCTGTTGGATGGCAGGATGGGGCTATGTGGCTCATTTATTTATTGCGAACCCAAGTAGATTTGGTTTCAGGAAGCGCTCTACGTTAGCAAAGAATCGTACGAATTTAATTGCCGTTGTTGGACTGCTTGTCGCCCCTTTTTTTTGGGTCAATTTTCATCAGGATAACGGCTATTATGATTACAAACGTCATTTCGATAAGGTAACTCAAGATGGAACAATTGCAGACGTTACTGCTTTTCATAAAGCTGCGATCCAGCTCCATCCATCAAACGTAAGAGTAAACATTGAGTACATTATTTTTGCTTACAACCATGACATGAAGTCTTGGCTAATCGATCGAGCCGATTTCTATCAAGAAAAAATCAAAGAAGGAGTAGAGGTAGAAAAGTTTCAATTACTATCTCACCTAGGGTCGATTTACACTGGACTCCATCGGTTTGACTACAATCATGGTCATATTACTGACGTGTCTTTGCAGGGGTTGTTCAATTTTGTGAGTGGTGAGGTGGCTATCGATGAGCGGGATATTCGAACGGCTCAAGATTACTTTATCAAAGCACTTCAAGACGAAGAGTTAGTTGACTTGGCGTACGCTCGTTTAGAAAGCATGTGGCGATCTTACTATTCGCTGGAAGAGCTGTCTGAGTTTGCTTACAACATGGATTTGTTTCCCTATATGCCATTTAACATAAAGAGAAAGATTTATATAGAGGACGGGAGTTGGGGTTGGTATCTTTTTAATGGAATCTATAGAGATTTTCTCTCGGCAGATCTTGCAGCTTACTTGGCCGTTAGTTTTTCCATGTTCGTTTGGCTGCTATTTGTGGCTCAAATGCTGTTCATCCAACGAAAAATGTGGAAGTTGATTATCCCTCTTTTTGTACTTGGGGCGATTCTTCCTGTAGGGGTTTATGTGTTGGGAGATTTCTTGCGTTTTCTGTATGGTGTTTTATCCATTGAATTGAAACACAACGATCTCGCGTATTGTATTGTAAATATTGGTATGAACGAGGAGTTGATCAAGACGCTTCCTTGGCTAATCATTTTTCTCATTTATCGAAAACGGTTCCATCGCCCTGTTCATTTTATGCTCTTACCCGTTATTTCAGCGCTCGGTTTTGCGTTCTCAGAGAACCTTATTTATGTTAATTCCAACGATTATGAACTTGTTTTTGCAAGAAGTGGAATCAGCTTGATTGTACACTTGTCCTGCTCTGCAACCATCGGGTATATGACTTGGCGAGCCACCTTGAAAAGAAATGGTTGGATCAAGACAGGATATGTTGTTGGAGGTTTCTTGCTGGCAAGTGTGATTCATGGATTGTATGACTTCATCATTTTCAATGGAGGTTCGTACATGAGTATTTTTATGCTCCTTCTGGCGCTACATTTGTTTATACTTTTTACGAATAATGCGATTAATTTCAGCGGAATAATGGATCGAGGAGCGATTCGTAAGTTGCGGCAGTCAGGCGTGATACTGCTCGTTGGAATGATCGCTATCTTTTTGATGCAGTATTTGATCATTGGATGGAATTTTTCTCCTTCCGCAGCCAATCACATGTTCTTGTCAAATATCATTATTGCTCTAGTAACGACTGTCTATTTAGTGATCATGTTTAGTCGGGTGAGGCTCAGACCAAGAGTGCTTTATCATTTCTCTATAGGAGATGTTTTTGGACAGTTTATAAAGACGAGCAAGGGTAACTACATGGATGAGGTAGATTATTTGGGTTGGAAGTTTCGTTTGTTTGCGCCTAAAACCAATCCATTTGTAGGAAGTCAGTTGCCCATAACGGTTACGGCTGTTAGAAGGGTAGTTGTTCAAGGGAATTTGAACTGGTGGTTGGTTAGTTTTGAGGAGCCGTTGCGAGTGGGAGGCACAGACCCGATGTTTGCTATTATGAAAGCCAAGGTGAATGACGAAGATTTATTTATGGATAAAGCGGAAGTGATTTTGCTGATGATTCCAAGTTTAGATGAGTTTAATACACGCGAAAAACACCACAGCAAAGACTTTGTGTATACGGATCGGGTGTACAGTAGACCTGTGTTTGTACCGATAAAATAATTGTTAAACTATCATTAAGTTTAAGAAGGAAGTAACCCGTTCAACTTTCTTACGTATATTTACACCATGATTTTAAACAACAATACCTATTATTATATCTTGTCCAATTTAGGTCAGG
>CAYLYX010000030.1:16560-19384 GCA_964387945.1 uncultured Flavobacteriales bacterium
GAAGTAATGGTATGCAATATATTACTAACGTAAGCCCTGATCTTTTTGGTCAGGGCTTTTTTATTTTTATGAATATGAGACAGGAATACGACAAGTACACTGCAGAGGACCTGAAAGTTTGGAGAACACTGTTCGAAAGACAAGTTGAAAACCTTCAAGACAAGGCGTGTAGTGCCTATCTTCAGTGTTTGGATGATATGGCTGAAGTGCTCAACGCGAAAAGCATTCCTAATTTTGAGAAGCTGAATACATGGTTGTTATCCAAAACTGGATGGCAAATAGAAGTCGTACCCGGAATGATTCCTGTAGATGAGTTTTTTGATCTGTTGAGTCAAAAAAAGTTTTGCTCCAGTACGTGGTTGCGGAGTTGGGAGCAACTCGATTATCTTGACGAGCCGGATATGTTTCACGACATTTTTGGACATGTTCCCTTGTTGGCCAATGATGTGTTTTCAGATTTTGTGCTTGAATTCGCCAAGATGGGAAAAGCGGCAATTGGTAACGAACAAAAGTTAATTGAACTGCAACGTTTATACTGGTTTACGATTGAATTTGGACTAATCAAAGAGCAAGATAGGCTGGAAATTTACGGTGCCGGTATCATTTCGAGTTTTGGGGAGAGCAAAACTTCAATTGCAGATGACATGACACATCATGTTTATGATATTGAAACAATCTTGCAGAAACCTTTTGTGAATAATGAACCGCAGACGGAATACTTTGTGATTGATTCATTAGAACAGTTGTATGAGTCCATTTTAAATTTGAAGAGTAATGCAGTGGAAAGTTGAAAATAACACGTTAGTACGAGAACTTGAACTCGACAATTTTGTTGCTTGCGTAGACTTGCTCAATGAAATAACTGAAATCGCAGAGGAAGAACAGCATCATCCTGATGTTCAGATCTATGCGTATAACAAGATGAAGATCAGTTTATGTACGCACGATCAAAATGCGATTACGGATAAGGATTATGAGTTGGCGAAGAAGATTGATGAGTTGATTGGTTAAGCTTTAGCCATCACCCCAATCTTCTCCAAAATTACATCCACATTTACAAGATTGTCAAAATGCTTGGAAAGTACCTCTTTACGATGAATGAGATCGACTTCTTCAAAAGAAAGACTGAACAAATGATCTAACTCCTTCATCCATTCCTGTGGTGTATTGGCTACTGTAGACAATGATTCTAAACCAGTGTTTTCCACCATTTCATCGTTGACTAGGGCAAACCTTCCTTTGTAAAGAGCAGACAACATTTTTAACTTAATTCCAGTAGGCTGGAAAGTAGGTAATACGTTAACATGCGCATCAGCAATTAGCGATTCTAAATGTTCTACTGAAATGTTAGCTCTGATCTCCACGTTTTTAAATTGAGACGCCAACTGCAACAACTCTGGTGGAGGATTACTACCTGCAATGATCAGATAGTACTCTGGTTTATGAGCAAACACTTCTTCAATCAGATAAGTAGCTGCTTCAACGTTTTCACCCACAGCCATGTTTCCATGGTAAAGTGCATATTCTCCCATGCCTTCTGCAGAAGTTACACGTTCTCCACTATGAAAAGCAGGTAGGAGAGTAGCATTGCCATACTTTGAATCGAAATAGGTCTGATCGTTAGGTGAAATCGAAAACAAACCATCCGCTTTTGCCAGAATCTCTTCGTACTTTTCTAATTTGGCGGCTTCCCACTTATAGTACTGACGCTTCGTCAAGCTTTTTTCCACTTTTGCTAAGCCATTGTAATAGTCGTGTTCCACGTTGTGAGTTCGTACAAAAATCTGCCGATCACTTGGTTTTAGTGAGTCGATGATCCAGCAATTGTGCAACCCCTCAATGATTATCGGAAGGTTGTCTTGTTTCAACCGAGATAATAAATCGGCATTGGCTCTGGAAGCCACGATATACGGTTCGCTTTTTAGAAAGTTTAATTTATTCTCATCTCTGCGGTAGTAGGAAACACTTTCGCAAAGATCATTTAAATGATGTTGTTCACCTCTGCCGTACTCAAAGCAGTGTAAATGAACTCCTACACCCTTTGCATGAAGGGCCTTGATTTTGTAGTAAACATCCACAACTCCTCCATAGTTGGGCGGAAAAGGAACGTCAAACGATATTAAGTGCAACTCGTGTTTCAATGGTCGGTAAGGTTTTTATACGTTTCCAACAACATAATGACTTCGTTTTCCCAGGAAAGTTGCTCAGAAGCAAACTTTATTTTCTGATAAAGTTCAGTCTTGTTTACATTGCAAAGATACGTATTAATGGTTTCTGCCATTACTAACGGGTCGTGATTTGCGATTATTGTGCCCACTTCATACTTTTCGATGATCTTTTTTATTTCGATAATATTGGAGGAAATCACAGGGATACCAGCTCGGATATAATCAAAGACTTTGTTGGGTAAGCTGAACTTGTAATTGATGTTGGTGTCCTTATCCAATGTGAGTCCTGCATCAGCGATCTGTGTGTGTCGCATCATTTCTTCGTATGACATTTTTCCAAAAAACAAGACTTTGTCTTTGAGGTCAGGCTGTGCAGCTCTTGCTTTCAGCACGTTGATCACGTCACCACTACCGATGATCATGAGTTTATAATTATCTAGATGCACCATGGCTTCAAGCATTTCTTCAGCCCCACGGTCTACGTTGATGCCCGCTCCTTGCAGAACGAGTAATTTTGTGGTTTCGTCTTTTACGATGGAGTCGCGCTCTACAGGCGTTGGGAGTTCTTGTTGGAAGGGAATGTTGCGCATCACGTGTGGACGCTTTCCATAGTCCTGGTAGTATAGCTCTGCTATGGAGTCATTTACAGTAAATAC
>CAYLYX010000030.1:19409-25214 GCA_964387945.1 uncultured Flavobacteriales bacterium
TAGCTTCGGGAAGATCCAATTCTCTAATTTGGTCCAGGTTTTCTTAACGAATGCTCTGTGCTGTATTTCTGGCACTCCTGTAAAGTACTCGTGACTGTCGTATACAATTGGAATGCCCTTGATCTTACTGATCAGATAATTGGCCAGTAGCGTGTCCAAATCATTCGCATGAACAATATCTACTTTTCTCAAGATCAGGAACAAGAACAAACGAATGTTGTAAAAAGCATAGAATAATGCTCCAGAGGTAAAAAACATTCGCATTCGATGCGTGTCATAATCCCTGTTGAGTGGTCTGCTGTTGTTTAATTTTCTCCCTACTAAGTGCACTTCGTAACCCTCTTCATGCAGTGATTTGCAAACTTTGTGCACACGTTGATCACTGGATAGGTCGTTGATGACAGATATGTAGACTTTTTTGCTCATTATTTACTGGCGTAAAGATAACGAGCTTTCTAAGAATAAGGTTTAATCCCGTTTTTTGAGATCATTAATACCACCAACCCCACTGTCCATGAGTATTGTCGATCCTGATCATCCATTCAATGTGCTGAGATTTGTATGTTCGTTGATGTACAAGATCAGTAGCTGAATTGAGTACTTCCTCTTCCTTAACCTTATTTCCAGATGCTTTATAGAGTTGATAAAGCAAGTTATATCTAATGAAGTCTATAAATACATGTCTGTAGTGATCAACCAAGTTATAGGATGAATGATCATGTTTTCCACGATCCTTTTTGGTTAGTTCAGGAAGAGAGTTGTTTAAAATGATGTTCTCCATTTCTGATTCAAACCAACCACCAACAAAATCTTGATTAATCGAATCATATTTTGATATTAAGTAGGAAATATTGTTAGCATTCCATCTTAGACTTGATTCATTCGTAAGTAAGGTAACCAGTTCTTGAAAATGTCTATCTGTAAAAGCTATGGATTTATCATTCTCTACAATATCAAATAGTCCCTGAGTAAAGTCGAATATAGACCAATATACATTGGAAGAGATTTGATGGCTGATTGTAAGAGCTTGATCTATTTGACCAATCTCTGCATATTTTGTAGCCGTATATTCGACATATGCATTTGCTTGATGGGGATGCTCTATATCTCTTAATAGTTCTTTTGCTACTTGTAGAATTTTCATGCCATAAATGGTGTCTTCATTATTGAAGGCTGTGTTATACATTTCATAAATAGCCTCTATTCTAGGGCTACTTGGGCCATAGTTGTCTAAATTGCCAAAAGCGAGCTTAAGAGCTTCTTCATATTTACCATTGGAAGCCAGATATTTAATGATCTTCTCGATGGTATAATGTTTGCCGAAAGTTGATTCATCATTCTCTACTTGACTGATCATTTTTTGGAGATGACCTGAACTCTTATCTGAGTAGCCATACTTGTCATATAACCGAATGACTCGAATATCTGTACTTCCATCCCAACTATGAATGTCGTTCGAATTCATGGTGTCTGCTTGTCGCAGTTTGTCTAGAGCTTCCTCAGGTCTTGATAACTCGAATAATACTTCAGCAAGTTCGATGAGAGTCTCTTTACGTAGATAAGCATCATCTGCAAATTGACTTTCTAATGCGACAGCTTTATCGATCTCACCAATTTTTATATAGCTTCGAAATAGACCAAATAAATGACCTTGAAGGCTATACCTTTCCAAAGAGTCTATAAGGGATTCCATTTGATGAATAATGGTTTTCATTGCCGCTGTATCTTGCCGCTTATGGTATTCATTAAAAGGAATTACTAATGTCATTCTTGAATTGAAAAGACGATGATAAGCATCAGTCATAGCTATCGTAGATTCTAAAGAACAGTCATCAATACAGCTAATAAACAAACTATCAAAAGCATTGTCTATTCTTATATTTCCAGGTTCTACATATTGACCCAGATCAAGTGTTGATAGTTTTTCTAGTATGAACTGTTTCTCTACACATGGCATAATAACAGATTTATCTAAGATTTTAGCGATTACCATTGCTCCTTTACTTCGTTCTAAGCTACTATAGTCAAAAGCTAACTGTCTTTCTCCAAACTGAATGAAAGATAGTAGTTCTATGGCTTTTTCAAATTGACCTAACTCTGTTAAAAGAGCACTTATTTCTATAAGAAGCAGATTGTTATTGGGTGCTATAAATTTGATGCACTCATCAGTTAATGATAAAATATCTTGCTTTGGAATAAACTCAATGAGTTGATTCGAGAATTTAGCAAGTAAATAAACTCTAGCAGTGTCGTCAGAAATGGTTTTACATTCATCTTTGAATTTAGAATAATATACTAAACCTTTTTCAAGATTTTCTGTATTGAAATAAGCAATTGATATTGTACCGAGTGAACTGGCTCTATCTTTTGGTGTAGAGATGTTCTTTAGCATTTCATCTGCCATTAGCATAGGAAAGTCGCTGTAGATGTGAACATCATTTAAGGGAATGTTTGAAGGGTATTGTGAATAGCCTCCAAATCCGGTTAATAGAATAAGCAATAAAAGAAGAGATTTCTTCATGTCAGTATAACAAAACAGAAGCTCTAAGTTACATTGTTTTAGTCATTTTGAGCCAAGGCAATCCTATTCTCTTCCTCATCCCACTTCTTTTTAATCTTTGGAGCTTTACCAGGTGTGTAAACTACAACTTGTTTTTTCTGACCGTTTTCATAGTATTCAAGTCCATTTGCCATTTTTGGTATAGGCGGTCATCGAATAGCCTCCAGAACAACAGCCTCTGGGTGATGGTGGAATATCAGTGAGTTTTAGAGTGCCTTCGCCTTTTACTTCACCAGATTCATATTCTGTTTGGGCTTTTATCGTCTTTTTAGGTTTTTCGGTGCATGCTGTGGCTTCACACGTTTGACCATAAGTTGTAATTGCTGTTACCGTTAAGAGTGATAGTACTAATTTTTTCATAGCTTTTGATTTTTCTTATTCAAGATAAATGACAATAAGCTGAACTCCTATACCGAATGAAGCATAGGCGATTATAAATAGAGAAAAGGTAGGCAGTACCTAGGAAACTAGGTTAAGAGTTACTTAACAACTAACTTCTGTTTCCCACTATCCAAAACAACTACGTATTGCCCTTTTGGAAGTGAAGAAATATCAATACGCTCCGAAACCGAAAGGTTATTCTTACTTAAAACCAGCTGGCCGGCAAGGTTAAAGATTTGGATGGAACGCGACTTACGTACAGAGATCGAGTGATTGGATGGATTAGGGTAGATGATGGTTTCTTCGTCTTGTTCATCGTCTTCAATGTTCATGGTTGCAGGTTCTACGATGATGATGCTTTTCATCCCCATGCTTGCATGTGGTACGCATATGTTGTAGTAAGTGCCAGGATTGTCCAAAGCAAATTTCATGTCAGAAGTAGGGGCGTTGAAGCCTACCCAAAACCCACCGTTATGCGTAGCAGTATTGTTTACCCAATCAGTATAATCTACCTCAGTTGCGCTGTGATATCCGTTTTGAATGAATTGTACTGTATCACCAGCTTGGATGACCAATGTGTCTGGATCGAAGTAGTGATCGTTTCCGGTTAGAAGGTGAGTTGTTTGCGCTAGACCAAGGCTATTTAACAGCAACGTCAGACCTAGGGTGATTAATGTTTTCATGAGGTTATACTTTAGTCGTAATTAATAATTTTGTTCAAATCTACTGAAGAAGAGTGTAGCGTCAAACCGATTTTATCATCGACTCTTTGATTCTCAGACCATTTTCTTTTACAACTTGCATATCTGAGAATAACACAAAAAACTTGTCACTCTGAGCCTGCAGACCTAGATAGACAAAGCGAAGAGCCTGCTAAGAACATTACGAGGTACTCTTAAAAAGGATGAAAGGTAAGAACAGGCATTAAATCTTTTCCACTGAAGTCACCTTTCTAGGTTCAAAGTCTCCTTTGCGAGCAGCTTTCGCCTCTGCTTTTTTCTGCTCGTTCTTTTCGATCTTATGACTTGGTCTAGACCACTTGATTTTTTCATTTGCTTCTGGTGAACGCTCTTTGTACGTTTCCTTAATCTGTGGTTTTGGACCATGCTTGTAAGCTGGCATCGGCTTAATGCCTAAGTTGTTGAACAATGCCATGTCTCCCACAAACTCAGGGTTGGGAGTTGTCAATAGTTTCTCACCTGCGAAGATGCTGTTGGCACCTGCCATGAAGCAAAGCGCTTGTCCTTCGTCCGTCATTTGTGTTCTCCCGGCAGATAGACGAACATAAGACGTATCCATCACGATTCGGGTGGTAGCGATCATTCGCACCATCTCCCAGATCGTAACTTCTTGTTGATCTTCCATCGGTGTTCCTTCTACCGCTACCAGTGCGTTGATTGGAACTGAAGCTGGTCTTGGGTTCATCAGACTTAGTGTGTATAGCATACCAATGCGGTCTTCGTCTTTTTCTCCCATCCCTAAGATTCCACCACTGCAAACGGTGATGCCTGCTTTGCTGGCATTGTCAATCGTGTTCAAACGATCTTCGTAACCTCTCGTAGAGATCACTTCTTTATAGTATTCTTCTGAAGTATCTAAGTTGTGATTGTATGCATACAAACCGGCATCTGCTAATCTTCTTGCCTGATTTTCGGTCAACATTCCAAGTGTACAACAAACCTCCAAGTCCATTTCGTTGAGTGAACGAACCATTTCAAGTACTTGGTCAAAATCATCATCTTCTTTAACGTTACGCCAAGAAGCTCCCATACAAACTCTACTAGATCCAGCTGCTTTTGCATCTTCTCCTTTTTGGATTACTTCTTCCAATGACATTAGCTCGTTGGTGTCGATACCCGTGTTGTATCTCGCAGCTTGTGGACAATAACCACAATCTTCAGCACAATTACCTGTTTTTATGGATACTAGGGTACTTACCTGTACCTCTAACGGATCAAAGTTTTTACGGTGTACACTCGCTGCTTGATACAGCAACTCCATCAACGGTTGGTTATACAATTCGGTAATCTCTTCTTTCGTCCAAGTTCTCATGTTCCCATTTTTAGTAAGACAAATGTAAGGCAAAAAGGGTTTATGAGAATTAACAAGTAGGAGAGGATGTTAACAGTGTGTTTTTGAGATGATCCCAAATGTCACAGCCTTTTGAGGTGTTCACAGCATTGTAGTTATCCAAGGTTCGAATGCTATTTGCTACTCAGTTATTTAGAATTTGCTGTCCGATATTGAGAATATAATGTTCTAAAGTTCAGTATTATAACAGTTTTGTTATCTTTAAAACGATATTGACATACTTAACCTGCCCCAAATTTATGCCTGATTCCATTAACCTCCTAGAAGAACTGGACAATATCTCCAAGATTCATAGTCTGTTTAGAGCAGATATCGATAACATCATGATTGAATTTGCTGAGCGTGTTTTAAAAACATTAAGGCTTGAGCGAATGAGTGTCTGGATTTTTGATGAAGATAAAACCGAGCTGGTATCCATTGGTGAGTATCATTTGCCGACTAAACAATTTTCTAAAAACAATTATCTAAAGCGAGATAAGTACCCCACTTACTTTGAGGCAATTGTAAACAACGAAATTGTATTGGTCGAGAACGTTCATTCTAATGCTCAGACCCAAGAACTGGATGAAGACTACTCCGTGCCCAATAACGTTATTTCGTTGATGGATATCCCCTTGCGGATGGAAGGTGAGTTGATTGGCGTGATGTGTTTTGAAAAAACGGGTGAAATTGAGCGTGTATTTTCGAAAAAAGAGCAAGTTTTTGCGTTGAGTATTGCCATTGTCTTTGCTTCCAACATGGAGGCGAGGTATCGAAGAGCGTTGCAAAAGAAA
>CAYLYX010000031.1:0-23425 GCA_964387945.1 uncultured Flavobacteriales bacterium
GAGGTCACTAAAAAACTCGTAATGAGTATAAAAAGCTTGTAAAATCTATGATTTTGCAAGCTTTTGTAGTTTTTAGGTAATCATAGAAAATCAACTAATTTGATATAATATGACACCTATTCGGTTAACACCAATATACTGCGGTCAACATTGTTGACCGCGACCGAAAAACACAGAGCATAGTTGATTTGACTTTCGTCTAAAGCAAGTTTAATCTTTAAAGGCGTCCAACTATGAAAACATCAAAAACATTCTCTATCCTATTCTGGATAAATGCTTCACGTGCAAAAAATAATGAAGCTGAAATCTATGCAAGAGTAACCGTAGACCGAAAGCGCGTTAATATTAGCTTAAAACGCAAGGTCAACGTGAACCTTTGGGATGTTAAAAAGAAACGTGTAAAAGGTCATACAACCTCAGCAAAACAGATTAATAATTATCTCGATCAAACTTATGCGAAATTATTCCAGGTATATCAAGATTTAAAATATAAAGGAGAACTAATTACTGCCCAATTGATTAAAGCTAATTATAATGGTGAAGATGAAAACACAAAATCAATTCAAGATCTCATTAAATACCATAGTAAGAAAATAGAAAACACACTTGCACCTGGTTCTATTAGAAATTTCGGAATTACCGAAAATTATATCAATCGATTTCTGGAGAAAAAGAAAAAAACATCCGATATCTATCTAAAGCAATTAGATTTTAAATTCTTATGTGACTTTGAAAGTTATTTAGCCAATTACTGGCCAGCTGGTCATCCAAGAGGAATGAGCAATAATACCATTATGAAACATATTCAAAGGTTACGTAAAATTATCACACTTGGATATCACATGGAATGGATTGATAAAGACCCATTTGTAAGATGGAAACCAGTTTATGAGAAAAAAGAAAGAGAATTCCTTTCCGAAAATGAGTTATCAAATATGGAGTTACAAGAATTTCAGCAAGAACGATTAGAGCGTGTTCGTGATTTATTCGTTTTCAGTTGTTATACAGGAATCAGTTATATAGATATTATGAATTTAACCCAAGACAATATTTTATTGGGTATTGATGGAGGGAATTGGATCTTCACTCATAGACAAAAAACTAAAATCAAAGTTAAAATTCCATTATTGGGTAAAGCTGAAGAATTAATGAATAAATATAAAGACCATCCAATGACAATAGTCTCTGGGACATTATTTCCAAAAATTACGAATGAAAAACTAAATGCATATTTAAAAGATGTTGCTTTTGTCTGCGGTATAAAGAAGAACTTAACATTTCATATGGCTCGCCATACATTTGCAACTACAATTACATTAAGCAATGGTGTCCCAATTGAGACAGTTTCAAAACTTTTAGGTCATAGTAAAATAGCAACTACTCAGATTTATGCAAGAGTATTAGAGAGAAAAGTCAGTGAAGATATAAATGCACTAAAAAGAAAGTTAAGTACAGCTAAAACAAAATCAATATATATCAATGGTGGAAATGATTAATTTCTATTAATTATGTTTCTTAACTGATCAGTTACATATTCTGCCGTAATATCTCGCTGAGGCATACCAAACATTTCATAGCCTACCATAAATTTTTTAACAGTTGCGCTTCGTAAAAGTGGTGGATAAAAGCTCATGTGAAAGTGCCAATGTGTGTTGACCCTTCCATTAGTTGGAGCTTGATGAATACCTGCAGAATAAGGAAAAGAACAGTTAAAAACGCTATCATAAGCTTTTGTAATTTTCGAAATAGCATCGGCAAAACCTCTATCTTCATTTTCATTTAAACAGCCTATATGTTGTAAATGTTTCTTTGGTACTATCATGGTTTCGTAAGGCCAAATAGCCCAAAACGGCACCAGTACTATAAAGTTTTCATTTTCATAGACAATTCGCTCGTTTATAGAACTTTCTTGTTTCACATAGTCTCTCAATAAAGAACGGTTGTTGCTTTCAAAATATTTTTTTTGGGTAATATCTTTTTTTATAACCTCATTAGGTAAAGAAGATTGCGACCATATTTGTCCATGTGGATGAGGATTACTACAACCCATAACGTCGCCTTTATTTTCGAAAATTTGCACATAGTTAATATTTGGAAGTTCGCTTAACTCTTCATATTGCGTTTTCCAGACACTAACAACTTTTGAAATATTTACGACATCCATATTTGCTAGTGACATAGAATGATCTGGGCTAAAACATACAACTCTACATATTCCAGATTCGGTTTTAGCTTGTAATAAATCATTATCATATATGTTTTGATTTGTTAGGTTATTTAAGGCCGCAAAATCATTGTCAAATACAAATACATCTTTATAATCTGGGTTTTTAATCCCATTAGCCCTTTTGTTATTTGGGCACAAATAGCAATTAGCGTCATAAATAACACTATCGTTAGTATCCGTTTTTTCTTCTTTACCTTGCCAAGGACGTTTTGTTCGATGTGGCGATACTAAAACCCATTCATTGGTAAGAATATTAAGTCTTTTGTGAGATTGTTCTTGTAGGTATTGCATTATTTTTTTGTTTCGGAATTAATTAATCTTGCGCCATCACTAATCATGATAGGTATAGAAGTACATGAGATCCCAAATTTTTCATGAAATTTTTTAGACAACATATCAAAGAAAACTTGAGATTTATTTTTTTTGATAATGTTTATAGTGCAGCCGCCAAAACCACCACCCATCATTCGAGCACCAACAACATCAATACTTTTATAAGCTTCTTCTACTAAAAAATCAAGTTCTTTACACGTAATTTCATATAAGTCTTTCATTCCTTCGTGAGATTCAAAAAGTAATTTTCCTAATGTTTCAATATCTTGTTTTTGAAGAGCAGCTACAGAATCTTTTACACGATTGTTTTCGTCTAAAATATAAAGTGCTTTATTAAAATCATTATTGCTTATTTGGTTTTTTGATGACATCAAAACTTCATGAGTTAGGAGTCTTAATGATGGAATTTTAAAATGTTTTATTATACGTTCACACGCTTCACGCCTTTCATTATAGGCACTTTCAGCAAGACTGTGTTTTACATTTGAATTGATAAGTAAGATTTCATAGTGTTTTAGATTAATAGAGATAAGTTGTGAGCTAATCGTTTTGCAATCTAAAAAAAGAGCTTGTTCTTTTTTACCAAACA
Organism: uncultured Flavobacteriales bacterium; assembly: GCA_964387945.1. Taxonomy (GTDB): domain Bacteria; phylum Bacteroidota; class Bacteroidia; order Flavobacteriales_D; family Parvicellaceae; genus Parvicella. Next base: position 3,150 of record CAYLYX010000031.1, read on the forward strand.
TACTACTGTATTGGTCCATAATACCGCACTTTACCCCAACAGCATTATGCTCAGCACTTTGGCCTATGAGTACCATTTCCATTTTCTTTAAATTGAGGTGCTGTAAAGTATTGATGCCTGTTAAAAATGCATTTTCTAGAGCGGCAGAAGATGATAAGCCAGAGCCAATTGGTATATTGCCTCTAAAGACCATATTAAAGGGCTGTAAGCTAATACCTAGTTTTTTTAGTTCTATAATAATGCCTAAAATGTAATTTTTCCACCCACCACTGGCTATAGGAGTTAAGGTTTCATTCATATTAAAACTGAAACTTTCATTCATGTCCTTTGAAATAACGTGACAATTTGTATCTGTACTGTTTTGAATAGCAACACCAATTCCCAGATTTATGGCAGCTGGAAAAACAAACCCTTCATTGTAATCTGTATGTTCACCAATAATATTTATTCTACCTGGAGCAAAAGCAACTAATGGCTCAACTTGAAATTGGGTATAGAATTCTTTTTTTATTTGTGTGATAAGTGATGTATTCATAAATTTTTTTAGATAAGTTTTAAGCACCAAGTGTTAGAGAATTCTTTGCTTGGCTTTAGCAGTAATAAATCAGTATTATTATTAAAGCAGTTGGGAGGAGCCGTCATGTATTCAATGGCTACTAAATTTTGATTTTTTGGAGTGTATAGTTGTAGGTAATTATTTTCAGAATTTGAAGATAGACGTAAAACATAATCTAGAGTTCTATAAATAACTTCATTATTTTCTAATTTATAACAATCATCATAGTTCCTGTCAATGAATATGCTGGTTATATTTTCTTCATCTATGCCAATAGGAATCATAGACTCATTAATAATTAATTTAGATTTGGCATTTAGCTGTAGTTGTCTATCTATTGTAGTTTCAGTATAAAAATATGGATGCCAGCCTAAACTAAATGGTAGTGTTTGACTACCCAAATTTTTTATATTCGCATCTAATGTGAGTTCATTATCCTCTATGGTATATTTTAGTTGAAATTTAAAATGAAAAGGATATCCTTTAAACCCATATTCTTTAGTCGTATAACTTAGTGTAATTGAGGCCTTTTTTGATTTTAAAAAATAAGATTCAATTTTAAATTGCTTATTATAAATTAATCCATGTATGGCATGGTTCTTTGAAATTTCATTCCTATTTAGCTTATAGGTTTTATCATTAAATTTATAAATACCACTATCAATACGGTTGGCAAAAGGAAATAAAATAGATGATGCATATGTATGTGGAGTATTTACTTTTTTTGGCGATAAAATTATAGTCTTTCCATTAAGAATGAGTTTTGATATAGCCGCACCATATTCTGGACAGATAATCAAAGAGTTTTTATCATTTTGTAAATTAACGTACTCTAGATTCGAGTTTATATCTCGTTGTTTTTGTAGTGTATACATTTAGAGTGAATGTCTTAGCGTGACAGAAATATTATTTTCAATAGTGTCTTTTTTACCTTGAGTTATCATCTCAGCTAGGGTTTTTCCCATGATGGAAAAATCTGTAGAAATAGACGTAATACCATCTGCAATAATCTCTTTTAGGGGCGTGTCATTGTATGCGATAATACCGACCTCTTTTGCAATTTGTAAGTTTTGTTGTTTTATTTGTTTTATAATAGTTATTAATGTGCTATCATCTAGAGTAAGGTATAAAGTATCCTTTATGACTGTAATCTCTTTATTGGATCCAGTAATAGAATAGTCTATTTGGTGAGTGTCACAGAACAATTTAAAACCTTTTAGGATACCCTCTGGCTGAATAGAGCTATCATAAATCATGGTAAAATGATTGTATTTTACAATAGAATTTATTAGCTGTTGTAAACCTTTAAAAAGACCGGATTCAAAATTTTGATATATTGCAGGATATGTTTCTAGGTCTTTATGCATTTGATCCAAAATATAAACCTTGTTTTGGGGTAAACCTTGGATAAGCTGACTAACTTTTTTAAGATTAGCTGGCATAATCACATAATGTGAGTATTTGCTTATACTATTTTCAATAATGGTTTTAAAAGTTTTTTTATTGAAATGATGAAAAAAGATTTCTACTTCTGCGTTACTTCCAAGATGTTCAATTAGTGATTTGTATAAGGTTTCTTTAAAGGCATTGAGCTCGTCAAAGAGAACAAATATTTTTTGAATAGTATCAATTTTCTCATTAGCTAGATAATAACCTTTACCAACAATAGAATGAATAATGCCTCTTGATTTTAATTCATTATAAGCGTCAATTGCAGTGTCTCTAGATACTGAAAAATTTGCTTTTATTGCATTAAGAGATGGTAATTTATCACCTTTCCTAATCTTTTTATTTTCAACCGCTTTTTCAATAGTATTTACAATTTCTTGTTTTTTAGTAAGCGCTTTGTTTTGTGTATTGATTTCTAACATCCAAGTTTAGATTATTGATGCAAATTTAAAAAAAAAAAATGATACTACTGGTTGGTACTAGTTGGTTATTTAAAAAAAAATTATATATTTGTATTGGATATCTAAATTTTTAGAGTGAAAACTTTTCAAATTATTAATGTATATAGCTAAAAAATGAGAATTTAATAACGAGCTATATGACTAAAAAACAATAACTAATACAAAATGACACAACTAAATCAATCAATTTATTTTCAATGTACCTCTTTTATAATGACTTTGATTTATTATTATTGTGCAATAAAATCTATGTCTTATAAATTTATACTTATAATAGTTCTTTTTTGTTCTTTTCACGGGTATTCTTTAAATGATAAAATTTATAATCAAAACTCACAATTATCAAATATAACTGTTGAAGGTGTAGTTAGAGATTCAGGAGGTACACCTCTTCCTGGTGCTGCTGTAATAGAAAAAGGAACAGCAAATGGAACCCAAACAGATTTTGATGGAAAATTTTCGTTAACAGTTGCAGATACAGAATCAATAATAGTTTTTTCATACTTAGGTTACATTACTCAAGAAATTAAAGTGAGTGAAACCAAATTTTTCGAAATTTTTCTACAAGAGGATTTAGCAAAACTTGATGAAGTGGTCATTATAGGGTATGGAACAGTAAAAAAGAAAGATGCAACAGGTTCAGTTGTCTCTGTGAAAGCGGAAGATTTAAATAAAGGTAATATTGTAACTGCAGAAAATTTATTACAAGGACGTGTGGCGGGTTTATCAATTAATACTGGTGGCGGTCCTGGTTCGGGTTCAGTAATTAGAATAAGAGGAGGTTCATCTTTAAATGCGTCCAATGACCCATTATTGGTTATTGATGGTTTACCTGTAGATAACAATAATGTTGGAGGGTCTAGGTCTATTCTTAGTACTATTAACCCTAATGAAATAGAATCTTTTACAGTACTTAAGGATGCCTCAGCAACAGCCATATATGGTTCTAGAGCTTCTAATGGGGTTATTATAATTAATACCAAAAGAGGTAAAAAAAGTTTGAAAGTAAACATAGATTCGAGTGTTAGTTATAACACCTTAACGAATACTGTTGATGTTTTTAGTGCTGATGAATTAAGAGAGATTGTTGCACAACAATACCCAGCCTTATTGCCAAGATTAGGTACTGCAAATACTGACTGGCAGCGTGAAATATATAAAAACACATTATCAACTAATGTAAATTTATCGGTTAGAGGAGCTTTATTTAAAGAAATTCCAATTAGGCTTTCTGTAGGACGTTCAGAGCAGAATGGATTAAGATTAACATCAGAGTTTCAAAGAAATACAGCTTCTTTATCTATTAACCCTAACTTTTTTGATAACAAATTAAAGATTACACTCAACGGTAATTATTCAAATGAACAAAATAGATTTGCATCCGGGCAAGAAGCAAATGCATTAACCTTTGACCCTACACAACCAGTTTACGACTCGAGCTCGCCTTTTGGAGGTTTTTTTCAATATTATGAGGATAATAATGATGGTGTTATAAACCAAGATGATTTATTGCCTTTGGCACCCTTCAATCCTGTAGCAGAGCTTTTACAACGCAATAGCATAAGTGAAGTGAATCGGTTTTTTGGAAATTTTAAAGTAGACTATAGCTTACATTTTTTACCAGCCTTAACAGCTTCTTTGAATCTAGGGTTTGACAGGCAAGATGCTGATGGTTCGGTAAGTGTTTCCGACCAAAATCCACTTTCGCAGGCAGACGGTAGTATTGTAGGATCAAGATCTGAATATGAAAACTCTCAAGTAAATTTACTATTAGATGCCTATTTTAATTATAAAACATCTTTTGGTAAATTCAATCTAGATGCAACTGCAGGGTATTCATGGCAAAGATTTGAAAGAGAAAGATTTAATACTAATGAGTTATTGGATGAAACGGATGCTTCCTTACCACTATTAAATATAGATACAGATCTTTTTTTGTTAGGGTATTTTGGAAGAGCTAATTTGTCATTAAAAGATAAATATTTATTAACACTTACTTATAGAAGAGATGGAACTTCTCGTTTTTCTGAAGAAAATCGTTGGGGTAATTTTCCTTCTGCAGCTTTTGCTTGGCAACTTAAAGATGAGTTTTTTAAGGACTCAGAACATTTATCCAACTTAAAATTAAGATTAGGTTGGGGAATTACTGGACAGCAAGATATTGGAGCTAATAATTTAGATCTATATTTAGATGGTTATGTAACTGGGATTCCAAATTCACAATATCAATTTGGTAATACAATTATTCCTATTGGTGTTCCAGAGTTTAGAAATGAACAATTAAAATGGGAGGAAACGACTACCTATAATGTTGGTTTAGATGTTGGGATATTAAAAGATAGGTTTTCTGCATCTGTAGATGTATTTAGAAAAGAATCTAGAGATTTGTTAGTATTTGCAGCGGTTTCTGATGGCTCTAATTTTAGTAATTCTGGCTTTCAGAATATTGGAGAAATGACTACACAAGGCCTAGAGTTACTTCTACAAGGTGATATAGTAAAAAGTGATGACGATGGCTTTAATTTAAGTGCTAGTTTCAATGCTTCGATAATAAGAAGAGAATTGACCTCTCTATTCCAAGATGAGGATATTATTACTGGAACAGCTTCAGGTGGTACTGGCGTTGATGTTCAAATACAAAGAGTGGGTTACACGCCATTTTCATTTTATGTCTATAAACAAGTCTACGGCACAGATGGCTTTCCAATTGAAGGAAACTATGCGGATTTAAATGGAGATAATATCATTAATGATGATGATAGATACATCTTTAATAATAATGACCCCTCAGCTAGTTTTGGCTTTGCGTCAAATTTATCTTATAAAGGTTTTGATTTTGCTTTTAATATGAGAGCAGTAGTTGGTAATTATGTATATAACAATGTCAACTCAGCTAGAGCACAATACAATCTGTTAGATAATAGTAATGTAGTATCTAACATACCAACATCCGTTTTACAAACAAATTTTGTCAATACCGAGAATGTAATTTTGTCTGATGCCTTTGTTGAAAACGCATCCTTTTTGAGAATGGACAATATTTCTCTAGGATATACTTTTAAAAATTTATTAAGCTCAAAACTACAATTGCGTTTATCTGCAAGCGTTCAAAATGTATTTGTTGTTACCAATTACTCTGGTTTAGATCCTGAAGTATTTAATAATGGTATTGATGATACCATCTATCCTAGACCGAGAACTTTTTTGTTTAATACATCATTTCAATTTTAAATTATGGATAAGAAAAATAGAAAAATGAAAATGTATTTACCTCTCATTATTTGTATTGGGGTAATATTATTTACTAATTGTGAAAGTGATTTGGACGTAGTTCCAGAAGACCCAAACAGCTTTTTAGCCGATGATTTTTATTCTACACCAGAATCTTATAAGCAAGGGCTTGCCGGTGTGTATGCAAACTTAACTTTAACGAGTGCTTCAGGCCCAAATGCCTCTAATATTTCAGGTCTAGATGCTGGTACTAGTCAATATGGCAGAGGTCTATGGAATTTGCAAGAATTAACTACTGATGAAGTTAAATGGTCTTGGGAGAATGACCCTGGTACAAGAGATTTAAACCGTAACAATTGGTCAGCTGATAATGCCATAATACGAGGTTTTTTTGGAAGGTGCATGGCTCAAGTTGCCTTTGCAAATGAGTATTTAAGACAAACAACAGATGGTAAACTATCTTCAAGGGGAGTAACAGATACTAATTTGTTGAATAATATTGCTGTTTACAGAGCTGAAGCAAGATTTTTGAGAGCATTTGCTTACTATCACATGATGGATTTGTTTGGTAAAGCAGGTTTTATTACTGAAAATGATCCAGTAGGTTTTGTGCAATCACCAGAATATAATAGGCAGCAGTTGTTTCAATTCATTGAATCCGAAACTTTAGACATATTGCCTACACTGTTAGACCCACTTCAAAACGAATATGCTAGAGTAGATAAAGCAGCTGCTTGGATGCTTTTAGCTAAAATTTATTTAAATGCCGAGGTTTATCTTGGAGAAAATAGATACACAGATTGTATAACCTATTGTAATAATATTCTACAAACTTCATATACCTTATCCCCATTATATGCTAATAATTTCAATGCAGATAACGATACAAATTCTGCAAGAAACGAAATTATTTTCGCAGTAGTATCAGATGGTATAACCACTCAAAATTGGGGACCTACAACACTTATGGTTAATGGACAAGTTGGTTCCCTAGAGCAGAATGGTCAAGACTTTGGTGTTGGTGCTGGTGGTTGGGGTGGTGCTTTGCGAGTGACACGTCAATTTTCGGAAGTCTTTATGAATGGAAATTATGATACTGACGATCGAAACACACTTATTACTGCAGATAGGCCTATAGATATTACAGATATTGGAAATAATGGTACTGGATATATTACAGGAAAGTGGTCTAACAAAACATCCTTGGGTAGTAATGGAAGTGCCAACGAGCAAGTAGACACAGATTTTCCAATGTTTAGATTGGCAGATGTTTACCTTATGTATGCTGAAGCTACTTTACGAGGGGGTACAGGTGGCACCATTGGTCAATCTACAACTTACATAAATAACTTAAGGACTAGAGCAAACAATGCCAATACTATAACCACCAATGAGTTGACTTTAGACCTTATACTACAAGAACGATTAGTAGAGCTGTATTGGGAAGGTCACAGAAGGCAAGATTTAATTAGGTTTAACAGATATTCAGGAGGTGCTTATAACTGGAATTGGAAAGGTAATTCTTTAACAGGAGTTTCGATTTCCGATCACTTGAATGTGTTTCCTATTCCAAGTGCCAGTTTGGCCTCAAATTCCAATTTAAATCAAAATACAGGATATTAAAATATACAATCATGAAAAGAACAATAAATACATTTTATACGATTATAACCATAATTTTAATGGTTGCTTTCACGTCATGTGAAGATGATAATGAACCCATTTTTATTGCTCAAGAAAATACTGAAGGCATAGAATTTATAAACTCTTTTGCTTCACAGTATCTCTTATCTGACGAAACAAGTGCTAACATTGCAGATAGACTTATTTGGACAGCACCAAATTATGATGTCGATACTAATATTACCTATGAGATAGAAGGGGCTATTGATGCAGATTTTACAAACTTTACTGTTTTAGTTGCTACCAACAATACACAATTCCCTATTCTAGTAGATGATTTATTAGACTTAGCCGATGATTTAGGTTTAGACGATGACCCAAATACGACTGATGATAATGGATTGCCTAATAATTCTGGTGTTGTATATCTAAGAGTTAAGGCATTTCTAGGTGCAGCTGAACCTACTAATATTACATATTCCCCAGTAGAAGCTATATCTATATCTATTATTGAAACGGTTATTCCTGGTCAGTGTGATTCTTGGTTTGGGGTTGGAGCTGCTCTTGTTGACCATGGCTGGAATTTCCCTGGTGCAGAATTGGTTTGTGAAAATGATATTCTTGTAGTTAAAGTTTCCTTAACCCAAGGGAATTTCAGGTTTTTTCAAATTCAAGGCGATTGGAATTCTGGTCTTGGGTATAATTATTTTTCAAATGAAGGTTATACTATTGACCCTAATTTAGAAGATGCAATGGACGGCGACAGTAACTTTAATTTTATAGGAACTGATGGTATTTATACCATCAGTATCGATAATATTAATAAAGAAATAACACTTACACCATCTAACAATTTATTTGCTGTTGGCGATGCTGTACCAGGAGGCTGGGGTTTTAATGATGATACAATTGAACTCATTGAAACAAGCCCAGATGTATGGGCAGCGTCCATCACACTAAATAGTGGGCTTTTTAGATTTTTTCCATTCTTCAATGATTGGGGCACTAGTTTTAACTACCCTTATTATGGAGATCAGGGATTTAGTATAGATGACGCTTTTGAGGGTCAAGAAGGAAGTGATGAAAATTTCGAATTTATAGGCACACCAGGTACTTATACGATTACAATAGATGCTGTAAATCAAACTATAACCCTTAATTAATTGAGTTAGTCACTTAAAAAAGCCGTTTGAGTATTAACGGTAAGCAAATGGCTTTTAAACTAATCTAACACCAAATATATCAGAATATGTCTAAGTATTTATATTTTATCTTTTCAACTCTTTTGTTAAGTTTTTATTCTTGTTCGCCAACAATTGATCACCCTTTGGCTAATGGTAGTGATGATGATACTACAACGCTACCATCACCAGAATTTTTTTATGGAGCTGACCTTTCTTATGTAAACGAAATGGAGGATTGTGGTGCCGTCTATAAAGATGCCAGTAATAATGTAAAGGATGTGTATGAAATATTTGATGAAGCAGGTGCTAATTTGGCAAGATTTAGGTTATGGCATGATCCGACGTGGACCAATTATTCAAACTTAGAAGATGTAAAACAATCTATCCAAAGAGCAAAGAACAAAAATATGAGAGTACTTTTAGATTTCCATTATTCAGATACATGGGCAGATCCAGGAAGTCAAGAGATTCCTGCCGCTTGGCTACCACAAATAAACAATACTAATGCGCTTGGTCAGTTACTTTACGATTACACCTATGATGTTTTAAGTGAATTGAATGATGATGGATTATTACCAGATATTGTTCAGATAGGTAATGAGACCAACGGGAATATTGTAACTCAAGGCAATCCATTTCCTATAGACTGGAATCGAAATTCTACCTTATTAAATAAAGGTATACAAGCTGTAAGAGATATATCTGACACACTAGATGTTATTATTGAAGTGATGCTGCATATTGCACAACCAGAAAATGGATTGTGGTGGTTTGAGCAGGCTACTCAAAATGGTGTAACAGATTTCGATTGGATTGGCTTATCGTATTATCCTATATGGTCAGACTATACATTAGATAATATACAACAACCTTTATCAACACTAATAAACACTTATAATAAACGCTTGATGATTGTAGAAACAGCTTATCCTTTTACTTTAAATAATGCTGATAGTGCTAATAATATCCTTGGAAATGATGCGATTGTAAATGGCTATCCTGCTTCGCAACAAGGGCAATTAGATTTTCTTAATGCTTTAAAAACTGAAATAGAAGAAGCTGGTGGTGAAGGATTGATATACTGGGAACCTGCTTGGGTTTCTACAGGTTGTTCTACACTTTGGGCTACAGGTTCGCATTGGGATAATGCTACCTTGTTTGATAACGATGGCGTACCAACACTCGGGTTAAACTTTTACAATAACAATAATTAATCATAACACAAATATTAGCTTTTAAAAATTATCTATTATGAAAACAAAATTACTTTCTGCTTTAATGATCATTGTGTCACAATTTGTAGTACACGGACAATCAATATCAGCAACTATTATGCCTAACCCAGTTGCTGCAGGTAATGACGTAACAATTGATATTACATTTACTTCATCTAATCCTACAGACATTATTCAACTTAACTTAGAGCGTGTAGATGCAGGTTATGTTTATGTTTCAACTGTAGATTATCAAGAATTTGTAGTACCCTCAACAGGCACTGATCAAACAGTACAATATACAGTGACAATACCGGCAAGTACAGAACCTTCATCAGATATCGGTACTGATTTTTACTATTACAAAATTGAATTACGCGATAGTTCATACAATTGGATGGCTGGTCATTACGAAGACCCTTTAACGGTAAATTCTACTTTATCTGTTTCAGATTTTGATTCCGAAAATGTTGGCGTTTATCCTAACCCTGTTGAAACTTTATTAAATGTCACCACAGAACTGTCATTATCTGGGAAATTATTTTCTATTTATAGTATATTAGGAAAAGAAGTTATAAAAAATCAGTTTATATCAAATAGCACAATTGATGTCAAGAATCTAGCATCTGGTTTTTATATTTTAAAGATTGAAAATTTAGCACCAATAAAATTCTTAAAAAAGTAAAACACTATTATAATTGTGATATCAGTAAAACAGGCTTATAAGATAGCTGTTCCCATTTTAATTTTATTTATTTTTAATTGTAGTACACAAGATGAAAAATACACTAATAGAGTTTCAACGATTATAAATAAGGATTGGCATTTTCAAATAGGAGACACTATAAATAATGTAAATTGGTCTGTAGTAAATATTCCGCACACGCCAATAATAGAGCCTCTTGTGGTTAATGATCAATGGCAGGGAACATGCTGGTATCGTAAAGCACTTCCTTCAGACTTTTTATCAAAAAACAAGAATCATTTTGTAAAGTTTGAAGGGGTAATGCAAGAGTCGACTGTTTGGGTAAACAACACAAAAGTAGCCCACCATAAAGGCGGTTATTTACCTTTTACAATTAATATTACAAAACATATTGATTACAGTAAGTTAGATAATATTATTACTGTGAAAGTTGTAAATACTGACAACCCAACAATTCCACCAGGCAAACCCTTAAAAGATTTAGATTTTAATTTGTATGGTGGTATATATCGTAATGTACACTTAATAAGCACAAACAAAGTATATATTACCGACGCTGTAGCAGTTAACAAGGTAAATAGTGGTGGAGTATTACTGCATTTTGATGAAATTTCTGAACAAAAAGCAGAAGGCTTTGCAAAGATTCATATTCAAAATGATACAGATGAAGAACAACAGTTGAAATCAATAATTAGGTGGTCCACTAAAAATTCTTCTGACTCAATCATTGGTGAGATTTTCAAAGTAAAGCCCAAAAGTGATGTAATCAGTCTAGATACTGTGGATGTACAAAGGCCTTTGTTATGGTCACCAGAATCACCAGAACTATATAGCTTTGATATTGAAATTATAGATGCAAAGAACAATAGAATAATTGATAAAAAGAGTTTGAAAACTGGTATTCGAAATGTTGTTCTAAACGAAGAAGGTTTTTTTCTTAATGGAAAAAAGCGATTCATTAATGGCACAAATCGTCATCAAGAATATCCTTATGTGGGCTATGCCATTTCAGATAATGCCAACTATCGTGATGCATACAAAATAAAGGAGGCAGGATTTGATTTTGTTAGGTTATCGCATTATCCTCATAGCACCTCTTTTTTGCAGGCATGTGATGAGCTAGGATTAATGGTCATGAATTGTATTCCAGGATGGCAATTTTTTGAAGAAGGTGAATTTGAAGAAAATGCCTATAAAGATATTAAAGATCTTTTGCGAAGAGATAGAAATCACCCTAGTGTTATTTTTTGGGAAAACTCACTTAATGAGTCATGGATGAAAGGAGATTTTATACCTAATGCAAATGCCATAGCTAAAGCAGAATTACCTTATAAAGACACTTATACAGCTGGTTGGTCAGACCATGATGCTTACGATTTGTTTATTCCTGCTAGGCAACATAGTAAGCCACCTGACTATTGGAAAAATTATGAAAACCATGAGCGAAAAATATTAATAGCAGAATATGGGGATTGGGAATACTATGCTCAAAATGCTGGGTTCAGTCAAACCGAATTTAAAAATTTAAAAGAAGAAGAACGTACAAGTAGACAACTTAGAACAGCTGGTGAAAAGCGACTTTTACAGCAAGCGTTGAATTATCAAGAAGCTTTTAATTCTAATTTACAGGGTAAAAATACCATTGGTCATGCCAATTGGTTAATGTTTGATTATAATAGAGGCTATGCAGATGATTTAGAGGCTTCTGGGATAAGTGATATATTTAGGATACCAAAGTTTGCCTATTATTTTTACAAAAGTCAAAAAGAACCAAATATTGATGCTTTTAGTAAACCTATGGTTTATGTATCCAATTACTGGAATAAAGACTCTTCTAGAAAAATTACGGTTTTTAGTAATTGTGATGAGGTAGCTTTGTATCTTAATAACGAATTGATAGAAAAAAAATCATCTAATACTAATAACTATTCAACGCATTTAAAATATCCGCCATTTAACTTTCAAGTTAATACTTTTAAGCCTGGTACACTTAGAGCAATTGGTCTTATTAATGGTCAAGAAATTGCTGAGCATACTGTAAGCACATCAAAAAAAGCGTATAAAATAAAATTAGAGATTGATACTTCAGGAAAAGAGGTCAAAACTGATGAAGATGATATTGTATTTATATATGCTTCTATTTTGGATGAAAATAATGCCCTTGTTACTGATGCTAATCACAAGGTTGATTTTACAATAGAAAATGGTTTAGCCGAAATTATTGGGCCAACAGAAGTCAATGCGGAAGCTGGTATTGCAACTATATTATTACGAACGAATTATACAAAGGAATTAATTAATATTACTGCAAAAGCTAAAAATATCCAATCTGCTATAATAAAGATTTAGTTCTGTTAACTTGTAAAATGATGCATAATGTTTCAAAAAAGAACAAAATTTAATATCAAGATTTTAAGAATACTAATTGTTGCCATAATTGCTATAAATATTACCACAGCTCAAAATACCAATTCTAAAGGGACATATGTTGATGACGCTGGTGTTTTACGCTGGTATAATACTAATGAAGAAGTAAAGGGGTTTGGTGTAAACTATACTGTTCCATTTGCACATGCATATCGCTCAGCAAAACGTTTAGGGGTAGATATTAAAACAGCTATAAATAATGACATTTATCACTTTAAACGACTTGGTTTTGATCTTTTTAGAGTGCATGTTTGGGATACGCAAATTAGTGATGTTAATGGTAATTTAATAAATAATGAGCATCTAGATACCTTTGATTATTTAATTTTCAAACTTAAAGAAAAGGGGATAAACTATGTAATAACACCAATAGCTTTTTGGGGCAACGGATGGCCAGAACCTGATACAAAGTCACCTGGTTTTTCATATTTATATGGCAAACAAAATGCACTTACCAATACTGATGCAATTAAAGCTCAAGAAAATTATTTATACCAATTTACCAATCACATAAACAGCTATACAAAAATCGCATACAAAGATGACCCAAATATTATTGCTTTTGAGGTAAGCAACGAACCACATCATAGAGGTGAAGCAAAAGATGTAACTCGTTTTGTAGAAAAAATGATTAAAGCCATAAAGAAGACAGGTACTAAAACCCCAATTTTTTATAACATGAGTCACGCTGTACATTTTGCAGAAGCTTATTTTAAAGGTGGTGCTCAAGGAGGAACTTTTCAATGGTACCCAACAGGTTTAGGGTTTAAAAAAGAATTATCAGGTAATTTACTACCCAATGTAGATAATTATCATATTCCTTTTGATAGTGTTTTTAATAAGTATAATGGTGCAAAACTAGTGTATGAGTTTGATGCTGCCGATGTAAATAAATCCTATATCTATCCTGCAATGGCAAGAAGTTTTAGAACTGCGGGAATACAAGTTGCAACCCATTTTTCATACGACCCTACTTATTTAGCGAATGTTAATACAGAGTATAATACACATTATATGAACCTGTTGTACACACCCAGTAAAGCATTAGCTCTAAAAATATCTTCTGAGATCTTCCATAATATGCCTTTGTATAAGAGCTATGGTAAATACCCAGATAATACAACATTTGGAAATACTTTTATAGACTATAAAAGCGACTTAGCTATTTATAATAATGGTCAAAAATTTATATACACGAACTCTAATACAATAATCCCAAAAAATGAAAATAAACTTGTTGAAATTGCAGGTTATGGAAGTTCTAGAATTGTAAACTACAAAGGAAAAGGCGCTTATTTTATGGATAAGATATCGGATGGCTTATGGCGATTAGAAGTATTGCCAGATGCAATTGTAGTTAATAATGTGTTTGGACGAAACAGTCCAAATAAAAAAGTTGCAGTATTAAAATCTAATTTCCACAATATAAATATTCAATTAAAAGATTTAACAAATACGTTTAATATTATACCAATAAGTGGTAATGATACTCAACAAACAATAGCAAAGAACGGTCACTTTTTAGTACAACCAGGAACTTATATGCTATCTTCAAATACAGCGAAAAAAACATGGAAAAAAACAGATGTTTTTAATTCGTATAAGCTTCAAACTTTTATAGCACCTTATAGTACTCTAGATAACACATACCTTAGTCATAAACCATTAAAAGTACATACTGATGCAAAATCACTAACATTAGAAGCCCAAGTTGTGTCTAACAAGCAAATACAATCCGTAGTTATAAAGGGTAATAATTCCGAAGCGATTTACTTCCAAGACACCTTAGTAGAACAATCACCCTATATCTTTAAAACAACTTTAAGTAAAGACTATTTAGAGAAAGGTTTTTTAAATTATAATTTAATTGTTAATCATTCCGATGGTAAAAACATAACCTACCCTGCAAATAAAAAAGGTGATGTTTACGATTGGGATTTTTATGATAGACAAACCTATCAAACCAAAATAGTATCTAATGATTTTCCTATATATTTATTTAATGCAAAAACAAACTTCAAGGATATTGTTGGTACATGGCGTAAGGGTATAAAATTAGTGCCAACAAGTTTTTATAACGAAGCCGAATATCAAGTAGCATTAGATAGTCTTTTCGTTAAGGATGAAGAAAACATAAAAGCGAAACCTATTTATGATTATTCATTTAAATATGTAGTAACAGAAAATATAAAAGGACGTTTAAATGATTTACATGATAAGCAATTCTTAAAAATTAAGGCTAGAAGTTTAAAAAACAGTCCTTTAAATGTTCAGATTGCTTTTGTGCTAGATGATGGCAGCAGCTATGGTGCCATTGTACCTTTAACAAAATATATGAGCACACATACCATTAGCTTAACAGATTTAAAACCAGTAAGTACAGTTACTTTACCACGACCTTATCCATCATTTTTACCTTACTTTTTTAAACATAATAATAAAAACAAATTTAATGTAGAGGCAGTTGAAAGCATACAAATATCTATAGGGCCTAGTCTTAGTGATGATCAAAAACAACAGCTCTTAGGCATGTCATTAGTAAGTATATGGTTAGAGTAAGAATTTCATTATAACGAATATTTATAATTTATGAGTAACAATTTTCAAAGTCTAGATTATACCGTTTTTATTATTTACGCATTATTAATACTAGGCGTAGGCTTATGGGTGTCTAGAGGAAAAAAAGGCGAACAGAAAAATGCAGAAGATTATTTTTTGGCGAGCAAATCGTTGCCTTGGTGGGCAATAGGAGCTTCACTCATAGCAGCTAACATATCTGCAGAACAATTTATAGGCATGTCAGGTTCTGGTTTTGTATCTGGCTTGGCCATAGCCTCTTATGAGTGGATGGCTGCACTTACACTTATTATCGTGGGTAAGTATTTTTTACCCATTTTTATAGACAAAGGATTATATACGATCCCAGAGTTTGTTGAAAAACGGTTTTCTACCAACCTTAAAACTATTCTCGCCGTATTTTGGATTGCACTTTATGTATTTGTAAACTTGGCTTCTGTCTTGTATTTAGGGGCATTAGCTTTAGAAACTATTATGGGTATTCCTATGATATATGGTGTATTAGGTTTAGCATTATTCGCAGCAGCGTATTCGTTATATGGAGGTTTGTCAGCAGTTGCATGGACAGATGTAATACAAGTCGTATTCTTGGTTCTAGGCGGCCTAGTTACTACCTATTTAGCATTAGATTATGTGTCTGGTGGACAAGGTTTTTTTGCAGGTTTAAAATCAGTTTACAAAGAGGTTCCAGAACGTTTTGAGATGATATTAGATAAATCCAATCCAGAATATAAAAACTTACCGGGAATTGCCGTTTTAGTTGGAGGTATGTGGGTAGCCAACTTATACTATTGGGGGTTTAATCAGTACATTATACAAAGGACCTTGGCAGCAAAATCATTAAAGGAAGCTCAGAAAGGTATTTTATTTGCAGCATTTTTAAAGTTAATTATTCCGCTTATAGTGGTTATACCAGGTATTGCCGCTTATGTAATGATCAATGACCCTGCAATTATGGCAAGATTAGGAGATACTGCTATTCAAAACTTACCAAGTGCTGAAGCTGCAGATAAAGCATATCCGTGGTTATTAAAATTTTTGCCAGTAGGTTTAAAAGGTTTAGCATTTGCCGCTTTATCTGCGGCTATAGTGAGTTCTTTAGCATCGATGCTAAATTCAACGTCTACCATATTTACTATGGATATTTATAAACCCTATTTTAATAAAAATGCAAGCGATAAAGCAACAGTAAATATGGGTAGGATATCTGCGTCAGTAGCATTAATTATTGCTTGTGTCATGGCGCCACTTTTAGGGGGGATAGACCAAGCATTTCAATTTATACAAGAGTACACAGGTGTTGTTAGTCCTGGTATTTTAGCAGTATTTTTATTAGGCCTTTTTTGGAAAAAAACCACTAACAAATCAGCTATTATTGGTGTGCTCTTTTCAGTTCCTATTGCCATGTACTTTAAAGTAGCACCAAAAGGATGGTCTACCGCATCTGTATTTGTAGATATTCCTTTTATGAATCAAATGGGTTATACACTTATGTTAACTATGTTAGTTATTTGTATTGCAAGTTACATTGAGAACAAAGGTGTTAATGATGCTAAAGGGATAAAGCTAAGTAAGCCATTGTTTAAAACATCACCGGTGTTTAATATTGGAGCTTATGCAATATTGATGATTTTAACAGCACTTTATGCCATACTATGGTAAAATAATATAAGATATATGAATAAAAAAATAATTGTTACAGGTGGTTGTGGATATATAGGTTCTCATACAGTAATAGAGCTTATAGATAGTCGTTATAATGTGGTCATTTTTGATGATTTGTCAAACTCTTCTAAAAAAACTTTAGAACGTATCCATCAAATTACTGGGATTACACCAGAGTTTATAAATGTTGATTTAAAAGATGCACAAGCAACTTGTAAAGCTTTTAATGCTCATAAGGATGCAAAGGCTGTTATACATTTTGCAGCTCACAAGGCTGTGGGTGAGTCTGTACAAAAGCCTTTAATGTACTATAAAAATAATTTATTTGGACTGCTTAATACGTTAGAAGCACAAATAGATTTAGGTATTAATAGTTTTATTTTTTCTTCTTCCGCAACAGTATATGGTAGCCCTAAAACGCTTCCGATTACTGAAGAAGAAGAAACCCAAAGACCATTTTCACCATATGGTAATACTAAAAAGATTGCTGAAGAAATCATAGATGACTTCACAAAAAGTCAACAATCGTTTAGTGCTATATCTTTACGCTATTTTAACCCTATTGGTGCACACGATTCTGGTTTAATTGGAGAATTGCCAAATGGGATTCCTAATAATTTGATGCCTTACATTACACAAACGGCCATAGGTGTTCGTGAAAAATTGATGGTTTTTGGAGATGATTATCCTACTAAAGATGGTACACCGATTAGAGACTATATTCATGTTGTAGATTTAGCCAAAGCTCATGTGATTGCTGTTGAAAGATTACTTTCAAGTCAAAATAAAAATTCTTTAGAGTATTATAATTTGGGTACTGGAGATGGTTATTCTGTTCTGGATGTAATAAATACTTTTGAAAAAGTAACTCAGAGTAAACTAAATTACGAAATAACTGGTCGACGTGATGGAGATGTACCTGCACTTTTTGCAGCAACAACTTTAGCAGAGGCAAGTTTGGGCTGGGTTGCTAAAAAGACATTGAATGATATGATTAAATCGTCTTGGAAATGGGAAAGTTATTTTAGAAAAACTGAATAAGAGGCCCTTATATACACGTTTATGAGACAAGGCACCACATTAAATGAAATAGCAAAAATTACTGGATATTCAGTATCTACTGTTTCAAAGGCGTTAAGTGATAGTGCCGAAATTTCAAAAGAAACAAAAAATAAAATAAAGAAGGTGAGTAAATTATTGGGCTATAGGCCTAATAAAACTGCCATTTCGCTTCGTTCAGGTAAAAATTATTGCATTGCCGTCATAATTCCCAGTATTGAAGATTCCTTTTATGCTCGAGTTTACCATGGTATTCAGAGTGAAATAGTTAATACAAATTATAGTATTATGACTTGTATTACTAACGAATGTCTAAACAAGGAAAAATATCTCATTAACAAAATTTTCAATCAAGTAGATGCTTTTATTATTGCGGCTTCAGAAGAAACTATTCTAATGGGAGATATCAATCATTTAGAAGCTATTCATAAATCTACAAAACCCTTAATTCTCATAGATAGAGCTGTAGAGGGTATAAAATGTTGTCAGATACTTAGTGATAGTACCGATACTATTAAAACAATAACTACAAAAGTTCTTACTGATGGTTACAAGAGTATAGCATTAGTGAGTAGTACGTCAAATGTAAATAATGAATTGAAAAAAATAGGATTTGATAAAGTTTCTGAAAAGGATATAAATATTAAGAGTAAAAAGAATAGTTTAAACTCAAGTTCTAAGAATATAAAGAAGAAACTTCTGAAATTAGTTGATTCTAATGATGTTGACTGCATTATAACCACAGAAGAAGGTACTACTTTTACCGTTTTAAAAGTATTAAAACAAATAAATAAAAGGATTCCTGAGGACATTGCTCTTGTTGGATATATGTCTGAGCATATTGCTGAAAGTATAGATGTTTCTGTAAGTACAATAAACCAACATAGAAAAACCATGGGTATAAAAGCTATGCAGTTAGCATTAGAACATTTAAAGAATCCACAACTAAAAACTAATCAAAATATTATAATAGAATCTACTTTAATAAAAAGGCAATCTTATCAAAAATAAACTTGATTTTGATTATCGCAGAAGTTACTTAATATATTAATCAATGATATTTTAAAACTAAAGCGCAGTTTATTTCTGTGCTTTTTACATAAAAAAAAGCATATTGAAACTTGAATCAAAATATAGAGCCCCAAATCGAAAAAGTATTAGTCGTTTTCAGAAAAGAAATACAAAAAATTGAAGAATCAGATCTGTCAGAATCAAAAAACTCGTCTCTTGGTATACAAATATCTAGAGATTGCTTACAGGAACTAAGGTTAATAGTTAGAGATAAGAAATTTCAGTCTGTTGAATATGAAATTAAATTTTTTAAGGAGCAAAAACCCTTTGTTTATGCTAGATTGAAATTTTTCGTAACACTACATAAAAATATTTTGGAGAAGCCTAAGGGGTCTATAATTAGACAACGCGAATTTATTGATCGTCAAATAGAAGAAATTGATAAACAAAGAAAGTCCTATCTTGATTTTGAAAGATATTATCTACTAAAAGAAATGAAACTTGACAAGTACTACTTTGTTCGCGGTAAAGATTCATTAGAACTTATTTCAGATACCTCACATTATTATACGGACCCAGAGTTTTCTACTAGTCATGATAACATGGTAGCACAAATTATTGCTTCTGAGTTATTAATTAATCATTATAATTCAGAATTAGATTATCTACGACGTAAGGAACTACAACAGTTTAATGAAGACTCACCAATAAAGCCTCTTGAAGATATATCTTGGACAGCTAGTAAAACAGATTTGGTTGAACTTATCTATGCATTGCAAGCTTCTGGTGCTATTCAAGGAGGAAATGTAGAAATAAAGCTCATGGCGACAATCTGCGAAAAGATATTTTCTCTTGACTTAGGTAATTTTTATAGAACTTATTTAGAAATAAGAGAGCGTAAAATGGATAGAACACGTTTCATCAATCATTTAAAGATAAATTTAGAAAAAAAGATGGATAATGATGACCAAAAATATTAATAGATATTACTGTTAAATTTTCACCCAACCCATTCCCAACTTGGGAATAAATCTCATTAAATCATTGCAGCTTTGTAGAACGAAAGTCAAATCGCATTAATAGCTGCCATTGATAACGAAAGTTTGATGTGGT
>CAYLYX010000032.1:0-14850 GCA_964387945.1 uncultured Flavobacteriales bacterium
GAGGAGTAGTGCTAGATAAAGCTTCTTTTGTAAGTCGTTTTTCAGCAAAAGTTTCCTACGCTTATAGAATCAAACTGGGAGACGATCACAACTTGAGGTTTGGATTATCCGCAGGGTTGTTTCAAATTAAGCTAGATGCAACCAACGCTGTGGTGGATGATGTGACAGATGAAGTGGTAAGTGGTGGAGCACAGAGTGGAATGAACTTCGACTCTGAGTTCGGAATCTTTTACAACTTAAAAGGACTTCAGCTAGGTGTGTCTATACCACAGGTAATGGAAACACAAGCAGACTTACAGTTTGAGGGCATTGATGGGTTCACCAGCAGAAGGCACTTTGTAGCCTACGGAGGTTATGACATAGAGCTAAACGATAAATGGAATATTGAACCATCTGTACTTTACAAAACAGCTCAATCTGGTTTGAATCAGTTTGATTTTAACGGAATGGTGACGTTTAATGATATGATTTCGGTGGGAGCAGGATACAGAACGCATATCGGAATGATTGCTCGATTAGGGATCAGTATAAAAGATATGGTTTATTTGGGTTACGCGTATGAGTTTTCGGGAGCAAATATCTTATCGTATTCCACAGGATCGCATGAGATCATGCTAGGGTTGAAGTTATGTAAGAAAAACGAATTGGTTCTGAGTGGCACTTATGATTCGTTTGGAATTATTGTGAATACAGATTCGTTATCGTTATCTGAAGAAAAACAAGTAAAAATTGATCTTCCAGTTAATGATCTAGAAGAAGCAATTGAAGAGCCGATAGAGGATCCTGTAATTGAGGAGGAAATAATAGAAGAAGATGATTTCCCAGAGACGTATGAACCAGAGATTTTGTTTCCACTGAATGATGGAGAGAACTTTGACTTGGCTGGTAACAATGAATTGAAGGACCTTGCAGAATATTTGAAGGATAACCCAGGTGCAAAGATTAAGATCGTGGGACACGCCTGTGATTTAGGGTCTAATGAGAAGAACATCCAAATCTCAAAGCAGAGAGCTAAGAATGTTTATGATGCGCTAAAAGACATGGGAGTTTCAACTAAACAAATGACCACAGAAGCTAAGGGTGAGTCTGACCCTAAGTACCCCAACAACTCCGAAGAGAATAGAAAGAAGAACAGAAGAGTGGAGATTCTGTTTATTAAGAAATAAGATATGATAGGGAGAATTTGGTTATTTGTTCTGTTGTCTCAGGTCAGTTTATCATCATATTCAAACACATTTCTGATACCACAGAAGGTTCCTAATCGAATAAAAAACATCATATACTATATTGCGGAGGACTTTCCAGAGAAGATTCCCTTATTCGTGTATGATGGTCGGAGAAAGGGTTTAGAGGTTTCCTACGGTAAGAAAAAGTCAAAGTTGGGGGAAGTCGTTTACCCTATTTGATTCAAGAAATCTATTCTTTTACAAGAACACAGCTTAGCGTATCAAAAGAGAACATCGATCAAGGTGTAATAAGCAACTGAAGTATTTGTTTAGTTATATCAATACGAGGGAAGGAACCGTTATTACCCAATAGTATAATATTTATACCTTTTTCTGGAATCGTTGTTATCATAGAAAAGAACCCAAGACTTGTCCCTCCGTAGAAATATGTTTGTTGATCTGTATTAAACATATTGGTATTTATTGCCCAGCTATAACCAAAATCAGAGTCGTAGAACTCGTAATAGGAGCGTCTAGATTTAATTAAAGAAACATCCTTTTCCTGAAGGTATCCGGCTGAGCTATAGGCTTTTATCCATTTTAATAAATCACTACTCGTGCTATAGATTCCTCCAGACCCTTTCATATTCATTTTTGCCCAATGGGGTTCTGGAACAAGTTTGTTGTTCTCAGAAACATAACCGGTGGCTCTTTTGTCGTTTGGAGTGGTTATAGCGCTGTAGGTATCTTTCAATTCTAACGGTTCAATCAAGTCTTTTTCAAGGATTGAGAAAAAATCTGCCCCTTCTACTTTTTCGATGATTGCCGCAAGAATAATGAAGTTACTATTACTGTATTCCATCCGGGTATTTGGTTCGAATTCGAGGTCTCCACTGCAAAATGCAACAATCAAATCATTTAAAGGCAGTTCTGATTTAAACCATGTGGTCTCACTGTAATTATCATCCTGTAGATCAAATGAAGGAATCCCAGACCTATGAGTTAGTAATTCGTTGATGGTAATTACATCACCATGTTTATAGTTATTCAAGTAGCTACCTATGCTATCTTCAAGATCAAGCTTTCCCTGTTCAATCAGCTTGAAAATTAGTGCGGTTGTAAATTGCTTTGCAATAGAGC
Source organism: uncultured Flavobacteriales bacterium (assembly GCA_964387945.1). Classification (GTDB taxonomy): domain Bacteria; phylum Bacteroidota; class Bacteroidia; order Flavobacteriales_D; family Parvicellaceae; genus Parvicella. The sequence goes on from CAYLYX010000032.1 coordinate 2,307, forward strand.
CAATGTCAAAAATAGAAGCAGTATCCAATTTTATTGAATCTGCCAGATTTGAATAACCGTAGGCACTATGATGAATAATCTTATCCTCTTTGGTTATTAACGCTACTCCATTAAATAGTCCAGCATGCTCATAAACCAATAGAATACTATCAACTTGATTTACTGGAGACCATTTTAAATCATTCCCTAGCTCAATACCCGATGAATTGTTAAAATATTGAACATCTATAGACTGCCTTTGATCTAAATCATCAATTGCTCTCTCAAGTAGGTTTGAATAAGGCACCTTAGTTTGACTCGACCAATACTTTGCATTATATGGAAACGGTTTTTCGAAAATATCACCCCATTTGCTTAACGGGTTTGAAAGCCCGGCACTCCTATTGATTGTTGTTTCAATAAATAGAACCTCATTCGTCAATTCATCCCTTACTATAGTGTCATTCGTGGCATTGTTAATAATGGTCCATCCATTAGTGTAACTTAAATATTTAGGGGCATATATGCTATCTGACTTATGGTACTGGATAGCGCCAGAAATATAGGGGATGTGATAAGTTCTGTCTTTTAATTTTTGATTTTTGATTTTGGAATCATGATTTAAGAAAGTGTATTCGGCTTTTATCAGTGCAAAATCTGTTGAGTTGAAGTAAGCTAAAGCTGAGTATAGAGGGTCTTTGGCTTTGATTTTAGGTTTAAACTCTATGACATAGACAAGGCTTTTGTTAAAGGTTGTGTTACTTCTTCTTTTAAGAGTGTAATTTTTCCGGTTTTTTGGGTTTAAGAAATCTGTTAAGTTCAAAATGGGGTTACTTTTGATAGCTTCATATAAGTAATTATTCATTTCAGGCCATTTTTCATTTCTATAATCATTTGATTTTCTACATTGAATTACTTGAACCTGAAATGATCGCTCCTTTTTCCTGCTAAATGCTGATATTTCTACGGTTGACTCAAGAAAGCGTTTACCTATGTTGTCTTCAAATAAAGTAGAGACGTAGTAAGCTTGAGAAATGGAAGACTGATATGAGTAGTTCGTTTCATATGCGTCATAAAACTTGTTTAGAATACTCTCTGCCGAGAGAGTTTCTGTAGTGAATTCTTTGAGTTCAATTGACCCTTCATCCAAAAAGATAGACAGAGGAGACTGATCTCCTTTTTTTGACTGACTTATTCTTTTCGGTTCATATCCAATTGATGATACAACCAAAACAAATTCATCACCTAATTTAGCTGTGTTTAGCTGAAACTTACCTTCTTCATTAGAAATCGTACCAATTTTTGAGCCTTCCACGGAAACACTGGCGAATGGAATTGGTTTCATGTCTCGATTACTATAAATGACACCATGTATGAGCTGGGCTGTCAAAAAAGGATGAAACAATAGCAATAGACAAGCTAAACAAGTATTTCGGATTTTTCTCATATCTCAACACAATAGTTATGGTAAGGTAAGATCAAGTCTTAATTGCAAATGTATTTATTTAGACTGATCGATAGCCATAGACAAACATAAGTGAGCAGCTTCACTTATTTGTTGTGCAGAAACCGGTTGCAAATGAACCGATGCCAATTCCCAACGCTGCCGCACGATTGCATCGTGTCGCATTTTGGCCTATTCCTTAATACATTTCAAAACACTTGTTTCATAAGCATCACTTGTTAATTCAATGAAGTAAACTCCAGAGTTTTCGGGTAATTCAATTTCAAACGTACTATTGGGACCTACAGGGTAGGATTGAATTACCCTACCTGAGACGTCATAAAGCGTAATGAACTCGACCGAAATGTTCTCTGTCACGTTAAGCATGACGTTATTTTGGGTAGGATTGGGATAGAGAATAAACTGCTCGTCAACGGCATTGTCAATACCAACTCCCTGTATTATATAGCAACTAGAAGTGTCTGTACAGCCGTTTTCATTAATGGTTACAGCATACTCTCCATCTTGAGAAGCGGTGAAAGAAGAACCGTTTTCTCCAGAGATATTGGCAAAATTACTTTCACAATCTAGCCATTGATAGGAGTTAGCACTCGTGTTTTGGGCTTCAAGTTCAATCCCATTTTGGTTGACAGATACATCTACCGTATTGATAGTGAGATTGACAGAAATCACACTGTCGCATCCTAGAGTATTTGGAATGGTATCCATATAATTGCCAGATGTTGTCCAAGTACTACCACTTGGAGAAGTATATGCATTACAGGTCGTTTCAGTAAGGTTGGCGTAAGTACTATTGATACTCAGGTCAATCGTTATGATACTGTCACAGCCCAAGGTGTTTGAGATGGTATCTACATAAACACCGCTGCTGCTATAGGTATACAATCCGCTAGGGGAAGTATAGGTATAGCAAGCACTTTCTGAAATTGCGGCAAATGTTTTGTTGACGGTTAGATTTAAGGTCATGATACTATCGCAACCTGCAGCATTGGCTATGGTGTCATAATAGGTTCCTGTAGAGTCGTAATTTACTCCATTCCAATTATAAACGTCACATACTGTCATGCTCTCGGATGAAGAAGTCGAAAGTCCAACGGTCAAGGTAAGCGTTTTGATGGTGTCGCAACCAGACACATCAACTACTGTATCCTTATAAATACCAGAAGCGGAATAGTAGTTCCCTTGCCACATTACACTATCGCAGACCTCCATGGATTGATAGGCGTAATTATAAGTACTAGGTCCCTCAATCGCCACACGTTCTTTTAATGAATTTCCAAGAGCATCAGTAACTGTTACTACATAAACACCTTCGGCAAGTCCAGTAGCTGCAGAGTCACTACTTACTGTTGGGGACCAACTGTAGGAGTATGGAGGTGTGCCATTAAATGCTTGAACAGTAGCAGAACCTGTGTTGGGTCCCGTACATTGCACGTTTTGTTCATGAACAATGGCAACGGAGAAGTTCTCAGCGTGGGCAATATACCCGTTGTTTCCTCCTACATATCCTTGGCCCTCGGGTGAAAAGTGAATGGTGTTAAATCCATTTGAGGATGTCGTTTGATTAGTTTCCCAAGATGTTCCCCCATCTGTTGTTTTGTGTACAAACCCCCCACCGCTTGCTCCTGAGCTGAACGTAGCGTTAGTACCACCTGCGATGAACCCAGTTTGATCATCCATAAAATAAATTGAGGTAATATCAGAACCCATGGAAGGAGAAACGCTTGTCCAATTGGCACCGCCATCGGTAGTTTTGAGCAAGGTATTGAGTTGGCCGGCTACATATCCTGTATCAGCATCCCAGAAATAAGTGTCCAGATAGGAGATGCCTAAGCCAGTTGTATAATAATTGTAGGAGGCTCCGCCATCATTGGTGTTGGCAACAAGCCCATTGTCCCCGACAAAATAAACAGTGTCTTGCGATAACGCAAAGCTTCCTCTGATTTTGGATGTCCATGGAGTGCTTACATCCGTCCAACTCACCCCACCATCAGCTGTTTTGAGGACAAGACCATTGTCTCCTCCCAAATAGCCGTTAAGTGAATCAGTAAATACAATGGTATTTAATACTCCGGAAATACTCTGAGAGGTCCACGATGTGCCACCATTGGTTGTGCTGTAAAAGTAGGAGGTTGATCCAGATGAAATAACGTTAAACCCGTATAGGGAGTCAACAAAAAACACATCCTTGGTATGATAAATGCCACGCTTTTTTACGTCCCAGTTAGTTCCCTGATCATTGGTATAAAACTCCGTTGTGTAGTTGCCTACAGCGTGAGCTTTTGTTTGTGTTGTAGCTTGAATGGCACGTACACCTCCTCCCAGTCCATTGCTGTTTTGAAACCAGTTCATTCCACCATCTATGGTTTCTAAAATGATGCCTCCAACACCTACTACATATCCATGAAGTTCATCTAAGAAAACAATATCTTTAAAAGCAACAGATCCCAGTAATTGATTCATTTGAGTGAGGACAGAGTCTTCAACATTTAGTTTGGTGATCATTCCATTATCACCAGCTATGAACAAAGTTGAATCGGTATTAAAATAAAAGCGATCAGGGCCGATGGCAGAACCAGTTTCAATATATCCAGGTGTATCCTGAAAGTTGAGCTCCCAACTTCCACCAGCGTCCGTTGTTTTAAAGATGTTCAGACGGGTAGTGGGAAAAGTGTTAATGGTGTGACTCAACAGATAATATGTTGTATCATCAATGAAATGGATATCGGTGAGGATGTTCCACTGAAAACTCCCCGTGGCGAACCAGTTATCACCTCCGTTCGTGGTTTTATACATATAGCCATCGTATTGGTCTGACTTTCCAACTGCAAAACCTAAGGTGTCGTTCACGAAGTCAACTGCCCATAGAGTAGCGTAGTTGTCACCATTAAAAACTCCATATTGGGTCCAGTTCTGACCTCCGTCTTGTGTACGTAAAATGGTGTGATGCCAACCAACCGCAAAGGCTATGGTATCATTAATCGCTTTTACACTGTACAAATTTTCGGTAGTGGGACTGGTTTGTTGATTCCAGGTAATTCCGTCAGTGGTTTTGAAAATAACACCATCTTCTCCAACAGCATATCCTATGGTGTCATTGGCGAAATCAACACCAAACAGGTCTTTTGGGGTAATCGAAGATTCCAGTGTCCAGGTTTTTCCGGAGTCCGCTGTACTGCAAAAATCGCCAGAAAAATTAACCAGATACCCGACCGAATCACTCGGAAAATCGATGCACGTATTGGTGTTGGTAGAGGGGTGTGTAGCTTGTTTAACCCAGGTATTGCTTTGGGCACGTGTTGCGCAGACAGAAAGAAAGTATAAGATCAAGAGGTAGAAGTATTTCATATTGACTCAATTGTAAGTTTATTAGGCTCAAGCTAACCAAATTCCCAAGACAAGATGTTAAATTATTACGAATCAATTATATACAATGATTATTGTTCGGAATATAATGGATCAAACCGTTGTTCGCTTCACGCATGTCTTTTTCTTATTCGTTAAATTTCGAGCAAGGTCAATTTAACTCATAAAAAAAGCGTCTTTCCGTAAACGCTTTGATTAGAGTGACCACGATAGGATTATTTCATGATCCTTTATGCTCCAAATTCTGAAACTGAAGTTCAAGATCTTCGATCTTTCCTTTTTTATTTATATCCTTCACGCAAACTTCGTTTAGTTCAGGCGATAAACAAAAAAGTTCGACCAAATGGTCGAACTTCGTTCTCTTTGTGACCACGATAGGATTCAAACCTATAACCTTCTGAGCCGTAATCAGATGCGCTATTCAGTTGCGCCACGTGGCCATTTTAGGAGCGGCAAAGGTACAAATATTAGAATAACTTTAAAACAATAGATCGTGTTTTTAAGTTAAAATGCTTGATCACAATGAGTTGTAAAACATTAGTGACCATAGTCAGGTGCTTCAAAGCCATAGAACTCACAGGCTTCAGCAATCACAAAGTCGGAGAGATCATGGCCCATAACAGCCTTGTTTTTGCCATCGGTAAAAATGTAGCAAAACCCTTCTAGGTCCAATTCCTGCTCTAGTTGCTCAATTTCTTCAGGAAGGAGATCGCAGTAATATACGGATTCAAAGAGGATTTCAGGATGGTTTTCGTTAAAGTAGGTTTGTACATCAGAGACAAACCACATCCAGTCTTCTCCTCCATCATTAAAATACGCTTCCTCCTCTTCTGGCGTAGCATACGTTAAAATCATCTTCGCTTTTTCTCCATTGATACGAATGTCAATGGGAGAGTAAGCCACCCATCTTTCCGAGTCTTGACTAACGTTTACAACGTAAATGCCCTCCATATCAGTTTTGTGCGCTTGCAAAGACTCCATGATACCATACTTGTATTTGTTTTGGTCTAGAAAAACTGCAAACAATTCTTTTCCACTCAATGACGCGAAATCAGGAATCCACAAATAGCCAGCATTGGGAAAGCTAGGGATAAGAGAGTCCACTAGAGCTACTGCCTCTTCTTCACTAGGTGTTCCAGCATAGTTGAGGATATAGTAATCACCCTCATCGTTGATGGTGTCCCATCGTATGGAACTAAGAAAGGCTGGATGAGTTTCTAATCCAATCGATGAGTCTCCCTGCATCGAAGAAGTGGAAGGTGATGTTTCATTTGTGACTTCTTCGCCAGTAGCTTCAGTACAAGCGACAAGCAAACTGGCCGCAAGAACAGTTAATAGGATAGGTAGTTTCATGGATTATTCAATATATTGATCAATTTCTTCTAAAAAAGCCTCTAGATCAGCAACCCTCTTCTCATCGCTGGGGTGAGTTCTAAAGATTTCAGGAACATTCGATCCGCCTTGAGCGGCCATCTTTTTCCAGAAAGGAATGGCTGCCGCAGGGTCGTAACCTGCAACTTTTGCAAATACAAGACCTAGCTTATCTGCCTCGCTTTCATGATCCCTACTGTATTTAAGCATACCTAGCGTAGCAGAACCAATAAATACTTTTTGAAAAATAGAAACTTGAGTTGTATCGGCTGGAGAAAGTACTGATCCCACACCATTTACAATCATCTGCTGGCTCATTCGCTCGTTTCCATGACGCGCGATGGCATGCGCGATTTCATGCCCCATCACCACGGCCATTTCATCGTCTGATGCAAAAAGGGGCAAGATCCCGGTGTAAACACAAACTTTTCCTCCCGGCATGCACCAAGCATTTACGGCATCGTCCACTACGGTTTTAAATTCCCAATCAAAACCTTCAATTCGTTTGGCGTAACCTTTGTCCGTAAGAAACTTCTCCGTAGCATCTTTGATTTTTTCACCTACTTCCTTTACGCGCTGAGCTCTAGGATCAGAATCTGGTAAAACCTGCGCCTCTGCCAAGAAAGCAGCGTATTGGTCTTGAGACATGTTGATGAGCGTAGATTCAGGCAGTAGATTAGGCTGCTTCCTATTGGTAATCGGAACTTTAGAACAAGCAACCAAAACGGAGGAGAAGACAATTAAATAGAAAAACTTTTTCATAATGCTCAAATTTGAGCTGCAAATCTACGCATTCTCTTCACAAGATTATTGACCGAAAGATAGCTTTCGAATAAAAGTCAGGATCACTCGATTTTTGCCGTAAGCCCTTTTTCGAGCAGTGCTTCACAAATAGGACGTAGTTGATCAAAACCACCGTGTTTCACTTGGCACTTCCCATTGTAATGAACGATATAGGCACACTGTTCAGCCTGAACCACATGGTGATCACAGTACTTTACTAACTGATTGATCACATGGTCAAAAGTGTTCACATCATCGTTGTAAAGTATCAGATCGAACTCATCCACCAAAAGTTCTTCAACTTCAGCAACTTCTTGTGTTTTTTCAATTACAGACATAACTTTTATCTTCTATTACAAATTTAATAAATTTTGGTTCAAATCGCTACCGTAAAAAATTAACTTTTACTTTTGCCAAAAAAAGAGAAAATGTCAATAGCAAGTTATTTTGAAAGCGGAGAAACGAGTCAGGATAAAGGTCACGTAAAAAATTTAGTACTGTTGGCTCAGGCAGACGGTCATGTGAGCGATGAAGAGTTGGTTTTGATTCATCGAATCGGAAGACACGTAGGATTGACCTATGGTCAGATCGGTGAAATCATTGATGATCCGCACGGCTATTCTGTAATCCCTCCAGTAAGCAAATTGGAGCGTATTGAGCACATGGCGCACATGGTTGACGTGGTTCAGGCAGATGGCGTTTTGGATCAGAAAGAAATGGACTTACTCTCGGTATTTGCTATTCAAATTGGTTTTGAAGACGTTGAGGATGCGCACATCGAAGAAGTTTTGGCGATGCTAAAAGAAGACATGGACTACGAAGACATTGCGGAAAAGCTGGCAAAAGTCTAATCACAAGATACTTTTTAAAATGAGGCTCCCGACAGGGAGCCTTTTTTGTTTACGATAGTTTCACGTAGACAGGTAGATGATCTGAAATCCCACCCTCGTACTTGTCTCCAGAATAGGTGTGATCGGGTTGACTGTAGTCGCGCTTGTGAAAAAGAAGAGATGCTGGTGCATGAATGTGCATTTCGTTTCTTTTGATACTGATACCGTCATTCTTATTTTGCAGCAGGTTGCGGTTGATTAGAACTTGATCAATCATCAACCACTCACCATCGTGCACGCAAGTGCCCACGCCTTTTTCGTGCAGTTCTGTAGCAAGGTTATACAGTTCCTCGTTGTCAATGTTTTTTGTCCGCTTTGCTTTTAAGTAGCGTTCCAAGCTCAAATCATTCGGTTCGTCATTAAAGTCGCCCAATACCAAGATCTTGACATCTGGATCATGACGGATAATTTCGTCTAGCCTAGCTCGAACGGCTTTGGCTACATGGTTTCTTTTTTTATCAGAAGATGACGATCTCCTAGATGGCCAGTGGTTCACCACTACCCAAAGTTTTTCCTGATTGATTTCACATTCAAAAAACAATACGTCACGGGTTTTAATGTCCGTATTCCATGGGAAGTCGATGCGCAGATAGAGATGAGAAATGTAAGTGACAAAGGAACTGTCGTAGATCAGGCAAAGATCAATCCCTCTTACATCCAAACTATCCTGATGAAGCAGTTTATAGTTGCAGTCTTCCTGTGCAAGCTTTTCCATAAGTTGGCGAGCCACTTCACGATTTTCAACCTCCGTGAGCCCTACAATAATCGGGTGCTTGCTATGAATGTTATCCAAGGTGGTAGCGAGATCAACTAACTTTTTCTCCAAACGCTCTTGGGTCCAATGTTTTGCACCACCAGGAGTAAAATCGGAATCCTTTACGCCTTTATTGTCAATCGTATCATAGAGGTTCTCTACGTTGTAAAAGACAATCGTATGGTTGTGGACATTCTTTTTCACTGAGATGTAAATAACAGCTTGTGTCAGGCAAGTTATTGATTATTTTTTTACTTTTGAATTAACACCATTTGAAAGTAGGTTTTATGGATGATCCTTCCGTCATTTTTTTGACGATTACCATTGTTGTCACAATACTATTATCCGCATTTTTCTCCGGCATTGAAATCGCTTTTATCTCCGCTAACAGATTAAAGATTGCAATTGACAAAGAGCAAGGAGGTATTGCTTCTAAGATTCTAGGGTATTTTAGCAACAAGCCCAGCTGGTTTATCGGAACCATGCTCTTGGGGAATAACATCGCCATCGTCATCTACAGTATTTTTGTGGGTGTAGCGTTCAACCAGATTTTTGGCATTTCAGAAAACGAGATCAGCTTTGGGGTTGTGATGCTTCAAACGATTGTGGCGACCATTGTTTTACTGTTTCTGGCAGAATTTCTTCCAAAGGCGATTTTTAGAATCAATGCGAATAGCATTTTAAGCACTATGGCGATTCCATTGATGATCGTTTATGTCATTTTGTTTATTCCGACCTTCGTTACAATTGGCTTGGCTGAGCTCATTCTTCGTTTGTTTATCAGAAAAAAGGAAGACGAGGACTTTGTATCCTTCGAGAAAGTAGATTTAGATGATTTCTTGGAAGAAGGCTTAAGTGGCGCTTCAGAAGGCGATGAACAAGATTATGAAGTGAAACTATTCCACAACGCGCTGAATTTTAATGAGGTCATTGCGCGTGACTGTATGGTGCCAAGAAACGAAATCATTGCAGTAGAAATAAACGATGACGTCAAGGAACTGCATCAGTTGTTTGTAGAGACCAACTTATCAAAAGTGTTGGTATACAAAGAAACGATTGACAATATCATAGGTTATGTGCATTCCTTCGAGATGTTTAAGGAGCCAGATAGCGTGAAGTCTGCCTTGCTGCCTGTGAGTATTATTCCAGAATCCATGACGGCCAATAAAATTCTTGAAGATCTGATCAAGAAAAACAGAAGTATTGCTGTGGTGATTGATGAATTTGGAGGAACAGCTGGGATGTTGACCATGGAAGACGTGATTGAAGAAATCTTTGGGGAAATAGAAGACGAGCACGACTCTGATGAGATTGTTCAGGAGGTTTTGGAGAACGATGAATATGTATTTGGAGGGCGAATCGAAATTGATGCGATCAATGAAAACTATGAACTCAGGTTGCCAGAATCAGAAGAATATGAAACGTTGGCTGGGTTTATCATCCATCATTTAGAAGATATTCCAGAGGTTGGTGATGAATTTCAGTTTGAAAATTATAAATTTACAATCAGAGAGGTGTCGTCCACCAAAATTGATTTAGTGCACATTAAAACAGTAGAAGAGGATTTATAAGTAGCTTGATTTAATGGGATTAGTAAGTAAAATATTTCCTGGACTTGCTTTTCGTTCACTTCACGATATCAAACAAGGCAAGTCGGTAGGTCAAATCTTATCCAAGGTTTTGACAGAGGAGACTTCTGCCTATATTGATGTGGGCTGTCATCGGGGAGAGATTCTCAAAATGGCCTTGAAACTCGCACCTAAAGGAGAACACTCTGCTTTTGAAGCGATTCCTGTCTATTACAAAAAGTTAGAAAAGGAGTTCGGAAAATTGGTGAATCTGCAGCATTGTGCAGTTACCAACTATGTGGGAGAAACATCGTTTAACTATGTTGAGTCTAATCCCATGTTTAGCGGGATTCGAAAAAGAGATTATCCCAAATCAGAAAAGATTAGTGAGATTACCATCCCAACCAATACCCTAGATCATGCCCTAAAGGATTGTCCCAATATCGACTTGATTCGGATAGATGTAGAAGGAGCTGAGTTTGACGTACTCGATGGGGCGAAGCGAGTTATTTTCGAACATCAACCGGTCATTTTATTCGAACATCAGGAAGGGGCTGCAGGTTATTATGGAAATGGTCCGGATAAAATGTGGGAGCTGTTGGTAGGTCAGTTGGGAATGAGTTTGAATACCCTAAATGGGTTTTTGGAAGAAAGTAAACCTTTTACAGCCTCACATTTCAGGTTGCTTTTTGAAACAGGTCAGGAAACCTTTTTTGTGGCATACTTCACGTAATAGAGAATTACTTGTGGCATTCTATACAGAGATCCAGCGCAAACTTCTCTACTCCATTTTCCTGATGACCATGGCAGGACTTACAATCTATTCCAGCCTGTTGTACATGAACTTTATGACTAAACATTACCGAATCCTTACTCTTTAAGATTTCTGGCAATTCTTCCGTGTGAAGTTTTGACCAGTCATGGGTTGTAATGTCTTGCGCGTTGAGGTCCTTGTCAGCGTCAAAGAGATGACAAGCTTTGCAAACGTTGAGATCAACCGATTTGGACGCTGCTTCGGCTGATGAGGGTGCTGTATGGCAGTAACGGCAGTCCATTTCTAGCTTTCCGGCATGGAGGCTATGATTGTAAGCTACTTCCTGAGCGGGTTGGCAATCTTCGTAAACGCCAATTTCCTCAAGATCTTTGTATTCATTTTTAGGTTCGTTTTCGGGGTTATTGCACGAAATCAAAACCGTTGGAACCATAAAAAGGATTAAATACCTCATGACAAATGTGATAACCGAGAAAAGATCGATATTTCGAAAGACATTTTCCATTCAATCCACAATATAGCGTGACTTATCGACAACTCTAGGCAACTGGGGCAAAAAAATAATAAAATAGGTTCTTCAACTAATAAATCTTTCTACTTTTGTGCCCAAATTATTGAAGAATAGTAATTAAACATTATAGATAATGTCTCAAATTAAAGGTAAAATTTCTCAGGTAATCGGTCCGGTGATCGATATCAGTTTTGAAGGAGCTGGTGCCCTACCAAAAATCTTAGATTCTATTGAAATTACTAAGAATGATGGAACCAAGCTAGTACTGGAATGTCAACAACATATTGGTGAAGAGTCGGTAAGAGCAATTGCGATGGATTCATCAGATGGTCTTTGTAGAGGAATGGAAGCTGTTGCTACAGGAAACCCAATCACGATGCCAACTGGAGAGCAGGTAAGAGGAAGACTTTTTAACGTGGTAGGTGATTCGATCGATGGAATCGACCAGTGTTCGAAAGAGGGCGGTGCACCAATTCACAGACCAGCACCTAAGTTTGAGGAACTATCTACTTCTACAGAGGTATTGTTTACTGGAATTAAAGTAATTGACTTGATTGCCCCATATGCTAAGGGTGGTAAGATTGGATTGTTCGGTGGTGCCGGTGTAGGTAAGACCGTATTGATCCAGGAGTTGATTAACAACATTGCAAAAGCATACGAAGGATTCTCAGTTTTTGCCGGTGTAGGTGAAAGAACGAGAGAAGGAAATGACCTTCTAAGAGAGTTCTTAGAATCAGATATTATTCGCTATGGTGCGGACTTCAAACATTCCATGGAAGAAGGAGGTTGGGACCTTTCGAAAGTAGATAAAGTTGAATTGGCAAAATCTCAGGCAACATTGGTGTTTGGACAGATGAATGAGCCTCCTGGAGCGAGAGCAAGAGTGGCACTTTCTGGTCTTACCATGGCAGAGTACTTCCGTGATGGAGGTGAAGACGGTCAAGGAAAAGACATCCTTTTCTTCGTAGATAACATCTTTAGATTTACGCAGGCAGGTTCTGAGGTGTCCGCACTTCTTGGACGTATGCCTTCTGCGGTAGGTTATCAGCCTACATTGGCAACAGAGATGGGTGCGATGCAGGAAA
>CAYLYX010000033.1:0-9850 GCA_964387945.1 uncultured Flavobacteriales bacterium
TTTGAGTATTTGATCACAAATTGCGTCTCAATGAAATCTCATGATCTTACCCTGCCCTGACGTTAAAAATCTGTGAACATTTAAAATCGACAGAAACATCCGCTCTGTCTAACATGGTTGTTAAATTTTTAATACGAGTACTACGTTCTTCCGGTAAAAAAGGCACATCTAAAGCAACAAAACTTGCTAAGGTGTCTATCATTCGCGCCATTAATGGTGAAACCTGACGTTCAATAATGCTCACTTGCTCCATTGACTCGGCCAGTTGTTGCAGTTCGATTAACTGGTTATCAACTTGTGTCTGCATTTGCTTGTTATAAACCGTTAAGCCGTCAACTTCTTTATTAACCGTTTTAAACTGCTGTAATTTGCTTTGGATTTGTTCGCTTAATTTATCAACACGTTGCTGTGAGTTATTCGCCATTTGATTGATTTTTTTAACCGCGTCAACCACTTATGTAAATTCTGAATATTCAGCATTAACACCGTGAGAAATACCTGAAAAAGACATGGCGGCCGTGTTTACAATCAAGCTCGCTTTTGCCAGTGAAGACAATTTCATAATTAAAACCTTAACGTTAATTATTGCTGCAAGGCAGCAGTTGATGAGTAAGATAAACTGACTCATTCTTGAATTTACTTGAGAGGAATTTTAATCAAAAAATATGACAGTTAGGTTTCACTAATATTGCATCTTTGTTAAATGACAAAATAGTGACATTTTTCTTACAGTTAACATCGGCTAGACGGCAAACGACGCCTGTGTTTCAGCTCAAACTAATAATAAAAATCGACATAAGCATTTGCTTACTTAGTTAGCATAGCCGGTGATATGACAATCTGATGTCCGAGAAATGACAGCAGATTTTTATTAAGCACCTAATATTTATATTCGATAGTTTTTAATTTTCATGCTTGACCCGTCTATGGGTTCAGGGTTGATAGTAGCAATTCGACTACAGCAAGGAGAACTTTATGCTAACGGTAACTCAGCTCGCGAAAAAACATCGAATTTCGCGTGCCACCATACTCTATTACGAGAAGCAGCAATTACTATTGCCGGCCTATCGTTCAGAAAACGGCTACCGTTGGTATGGCGAAAAAGAAATCGAAAGGCTAGCTACCATTAATGCCTATCGCTCTTATGGCCTGCCGGTAGCAAGCATACGCTCTCTGCTCTGTCGTAATGGTGAATTTCAAGCAGATATATTGAAGCAACATTTCAATCAACTCGATAGTGAGATTCAGCAATTAAAAGCACAACAAAAAGCCATAGTCGCACTGCTACAACAACCCCATTTATTAGAGGAAAATACCGTGACTAAACAACGTTGGGTAAAAATAATGCAAGCCGCCGGTTTTAGTGAACATGACATGATCCGCTGGCATCAAAAATTTGAACAACTGGAACCACAAGAGCACCAAAAGTTTCTCGAATCTCTCGGAATAACCGCGGATGAAATCACTAAAATTCGTCAGTTTTAACACTATCCTGCCAATAGACGCTTTATTTTATAAGGCGTCTATTTCAATCAAGAGATTGATTCAATAGAAGTTATCAGTCATAGTTTTACTAAAAACTAAGCAAGCCTGATTATGAACACAGTAAAGAAAATTCGGCTATTAGCGCTATCACTAGTGATGCTAAATATTTTGATGTTGCCCACCAGCCATGGACAACAACTTAACTTCGCTTCTATTGTCCAACTAAGTGAACAACAAGTGGCAGGCATAGTGTTGCCACAAATTTATCAAAAGCTCGGCAAAACCGCGATTATCACGCCACTACCGGCAAGTCGGGCACAACAGGAGGCCAATAGTGGCGTCAAAGACGGCGAAATTTTAAGAATTTTCAACTATGGCCTGGAAACCCCCAATGTCATCCGAGTACCAACCCCTTACTACAATTTAACGACTGCCGCTTTTAGTCAGCTAAGCAGTGAAATTAATATCAGCAAATTAGCAGATTTAGCTCAATATCGCATTGGTATTGTCAGAGGGGTGCAGCACACTAAAGTTGCTACCAGGGGGATGCCGAAAGTGTATAAAAGCAACACCAGCGAGCAGCTGTTTCGTCAACTGGCACAAGGCCATATCGATATCGCGTTAACTAATTATCGCGACGGCATTTATACCATGAAAAAACTTCCCCCTCAGACTTTTAAAGTGCTGCATAAAGAACTAGCATACGAGCCCTTATATCATTACATTAATAAACAACATGCCAATATCGTTACGGAAGTTGATCAGATAATCAAACAATTAACCGCTAACGGCGAGCTCGCGAAAATGCTTAAACAGGCCGAACAACAAGTTTATTAACCCTATTACCACAAACGTGAAATTTAACGTGCAACTTAACAAGAAAAGCAACAAGATATTTATTATTGGCCTGCCAAGAACCGGTACCACCAGTGTTTGCAGCAAATTTTTACAACTTGGCTTTACCGTCGCCCATACCGCCTATACCCAGGAAACTTTTGAGCAGGCTCAGGTAATTGCCGACACCCCGGTGTTTTGCGATTACCAACAACTGGCACAGTATTATCCAAACAGTCAATTTATCTACTTAACCCGGACGATGGAAAGCTGGCTACCGTCAATCAAGCAACTGCTGCAACGCATGTATACCAATGTGACCCGATCAGATGGCGGCTTTAACCCTATCATCAAGCGCTGCTACCAAGAAGTATTCTCCCCGTTTAACGAGAAAAACATTAACAGTGATGAATTTCTAACCGCCTGTTATCAACGCCATGCACAACAAGTAAATGAGTATTTTTCTACAATGCCTGAAAGGTTCTTTACCTTAGATGTCAGCCAGCCGGAGAGTTTTAACAATTTGCATCAGTTTTTACAATTGCCTGAAATGATCCAATCCTTTGAGCAGCTTAACATCGGCGGCAAGATCACCGCCTGGAAAGATCTCACTCACCCAAATAAGGTAGCCTCGACCCGCAACGGCAAAAGCTGTGCACTCAATTACCTCAATGATTTGTAGTGGTCTATATCTGCTCTACCAGCTTTTGTAAAAAGTTGATAATTAACGACGGGCTGCAATGAGCAAATAGCGCTAGTTCATATACAATCAGTTTATTTATCTTATTATTTGATTTAATATGAGTTTTCATTCTTAAAAAGCGAAATCTTGTTTACTTAAATCTCTACCTTGCAAGGTTTCGATAATAAGCGTTAGTTGCCTTTGAAGGTGTGTTTTGAATCGATTCTATTTTTTAATTTTTGTGATGCTCCTTAATGGGTGCGACTCAATGCCTGATTACGAATCACAATGCGAGAGTGGAGATGGATATTTTGTTATCAAGACCACGCGAAATGGACACCATTATCAAAGTTTAAACTTTGATAAACATGGTGGTTTCTCAGTTGATGGCCCAAGTACTATGATGTCTGCAACTGACATTCGAAGTTATTTAGATTTCAGTTATCAGTTAGATGAAAAATTGCTTTCTATAACATTTTCTCAAAATTCTAGGGAAATTTACGGCGTTGAAGCTAAATGCGTGAAACAGCTACAATCCTTTTTTATTAAGCATTTGGTTGATGTAGAGATCCGAATGTTCGGCAACTAACAAGGAAAATAAAGTCGGACGTGTTAAGCGTTGCCTTTTATTGAGGTGATATATGCCTAAAATTATGAATCGACTATTAGCTTTACCATTACCAATATTTATTACCGGTTGCGAAATTGAAAATGACAACCGTATCGGCCTAGGAATGAAAGTTGATTTTCTTGTAACTTCAGAGTGCATGAAGGCTACAATTGAAAATGCCAACAATATTCAAAATTTAATAGTGAGTGGTTCAAAGTTTACTTTTAAACTCAATAATTATAATGTCAAAATAACTATTTATGAGCAGACAGATATCAAAACCAGTTTTGAAATTGACATAGATGGCCAGCATTTGGATGAAGACAATGGCGTATTTTATCGTAAAGCAGATGCCCAAGTGAAAGCTTTCAAAAGTAGTTTAATTAAACGCTGTTCTAATAAAAACGGCATATAGCAAGAGACTATGGCGTTGAATGTCCGTATTTGGCATAAAAACGACAGCCAAGTTTGATCGTAACGTAACAACAAAGCCTAGCAATTCAAATTAATACTTATACAAATTGTAAAAATGATCCATAAATAAAAGTTTTTCTGAAAAATTACTTAACAGCTTTCAAAATTGGTGTAGATTAATAAGTAAGCACTTTTTCTGAGGGGAATTAAGTGAAGCCAACCGATACCAGCAATTATCAGCACTTTCTTAAAGTGGTCGATTGCCAATATGCCTGCCCTGCTCATACGCCCGTTCCTGAATATATCCGTTTAATCGCCGAAAAACGCTATACCGAAGCCTATATGATCAACTGGCATTCCAATGTCTTTCCCGGCATTTTAGGAAGGGTTTGTGACCGGCCTTGTGAACCGGCGTGTCGGCGCACCAGAGTTGAAGAAAAACCGGTCGCCATTTGTCGCCTTAAACGGGTGACGGCCGATTATAAGGACGATATTCACCAGTTTATCCCGCAAGTGCCAAGTCAAAAAAACGGTAAACGAGTTGCGTTAATCGGCGCGGGACCTGCGTCACTAACGGTTGCCCGAGACTTACTGCCGCTCGGTTATGATGTTGTGCTCTTTGAACGTGATGCTAAAGCCGGAGGCATGATGCGCAGCCAGATCCCGGCGTTTCGCCTGCCGGAAACCGTGCTGGATGAAGAGCTCGCCTACATCTTAAATATGGGAGTTGAAGCGCATTTCGGTGAAGAAATCACCAGTTTAGATAATCTGCTTAAAGCGAACTTTGATGCGATTTTTGTCGGTACCGGTGCGCCTCAAGGGCGTTGGCTTAGCATAGACGGCCATAATAAAACCTCAGGGCAAGTCGAAACCGGTATTAACTGGTTATCGAATGTCAGCTTTGGCCATGTCACCAGTGCAAAAAAACGTGTCGTGGTATTAGGCGGCGGTAATACTGCGATGGATTGTTGCCGCACCGCCAAACGCCTTGGCGCAGAACAAGTTACTGTGTTAGTCCGTTCCAGCTTTGACGATATGAAAGCCTCGCCATGGGAAAAAGATGATGCCATCGCCGAAGGTATCGAAATAAAGCCTAATTACACACCACTGGAGTATATCTTTGAAGATGACGAATTTAAAGGTGTGCGTTTTAGCAAGGTTGAATCTGTTTACGATAAATTTGGCAAACGGACGTTAAAAGACACCGGCGAAAGCTTGTTTGTCCCTTGCGATCAAGTATTAGTGGCGGTCGGTCAGGACACGGCATTCCCTTGGATAGAACGCGATATCGGGCTGAGATTCAACAAATGGGGCCAGCCAGCACTTAACCGCGCGACTCTGCAATCCACGCTTGAAAGCGTGTTTTTTGGCGGCGATGCCGCGTTTGGCCCAGAAAATATTATCTCTGCGGTTGCCAACGGCCATCAGGCGGCGATTTCCATCGACTTGTTTTGTCACGGTAAAAATCCGGAACATGAAAGACCGGAAAGTGGCTTTAATTTGATCAGCCAAAAAATGGGCATTCATGAATGGAGTTACCAAAGTCAGATAGATCACGGAGAGCGTAAAAATGTCCCACACGTTGACTGGCAACAGGCAGTTAAAGAACTCAACACCGAAGTAGAACTTGGCTTTGACGAAAAACTGGCGTTGGAAGAGGCTCACCGCTGTCTCAATTGTGATATCCATACCATTTTTACCGAAAGCACCTGCATCGAATGCTCCGCCTGTGAAGATGTTTGCCCGATGGACTGCATTAACTTTGTTGAAGTCGACAGCAACAGCAAACAAACAGAAGATCAGCAAGTAAATACACAACTTAGAGTCAAAGAATTTAACCCCGAGCAAGATATGATGGTGTCGGATAAATTAAAAACCGGGCATTTGATGATCAAAGACGAAGATGTCTGTCTGCACTGCGGCTTATGTGCAGAGCGCTGCCCAACCGGCGCCTGGGACATGCGAAAACTGGTATTGGATAATATTGGAGCAACCATCAAATGAGTCAGACGTTAACCTCATCAGTCAGCCATAACATTAACGACTTTGTCGTGCGTTTTGCCAATACCAATGGCACAGGTTCGGCCAGCGCCAATAACATGTTTGCCAAAGCCATTATTCGCATGGGCATTCCGGTCAGTGCGAAAAATATTTTCCCGTCCAATATCCAGGGCATGCCAACCTGGTATGAAGTGAGGATCAACGAAAACAACTTTTTAGCAAGACGCGGCGACAAGGCAGAGCTCGTGGTGGCGATGAATGCCCAAAGTTTGACGGAGGATATCCATAGCGTAAAACCCGGCGGCTTTCTACTCTATGATTCCAGTAAGCATTTACCCGGTACATTAATGCGCGACGATATTAGCTATCTCGGCATACCAATTTCAGCGATTTGTTTAAAAGAATATCAAGACCCACGCCAGCGCCAACTATTTAAAAACGTGATTTATGTCGGCGCGCTGGCTGCGCTGCTCAATATTGAATTTGATATTTTAAAAGCCCTGGTGGGTGATCAGTTTAAAGGCAAGGAAAAACTGATCACCCCGAATATTTATGCACTGGAGCTTGGCTATCAATTTGCCAACCATCATTTTACCTGCCCACTGCCAATTAAAGTTGAACGCCGCGACTTGATCAAAGATCGCATCATGGTTGATGGCAACACTGCCACCGGATTAGGCGCAGTATACGGCGGCGCCACTGTTGCCGGCTGGTACCCGATCACGCCATCCACTTCAGTAGTGGAAAAGTTTGGTAATTATTGTCAGCGACTGCGTATCGACCCAGCTTCAGGCAAGAAAAATTTTGCCATAGTGCAGGCAGAAGATGAACTCGCCGCTATCGGCATCGCCATCGGCGCTGGCTGGAATGGTGCCCGCGCGTTTACCGCCACCAGTGGCCCCGGCATTTCATTAATGAGTGAATTTTTAGGCCTCGCCTATTTTGCCGAAATTCCTATGGTGCTAATCGATGTTCAGCGCGCGGGTCCGTCAACCGGCATGCCTACCCGTACCCAGCAATCAGACATTTTATCCTGCGCCTATGCCTCACATGGCGATACCAAGCAGGTACTGCTATTTCCTGATTCGCCAAAAGAATGCTTTGATTTAACCGCAGAAGCTTTTGAACTCGCCGATAAACTGCAAACCCCTGTGATAGTAATGAGTGATTTAGACTTAGGCATGAATGATCACTTAAGTGAGCCGTTTAGCTGGGATGATAATAAAAAATACAACCTCGGTAAGGTATTAAGCGCCGAACAGCTCGACAGTCTCGAACGTTATGGGCGTTACTTAGACAGCGATGGCGACGGCATCTGCTATCGCACCCTGCCCGGCACTCATGCCACCAAAGGCGCATTTTTCACCCGCGGCACCTCGCGCAATGAATATGCCGGTTATACCGAAAAACCCGACGATTATGTTGCTAATATGGCAAGGCTAACGAAAAAGTTTCAAACCGCCGCTCAGCTGGTGCCACAGCCGGTAATAACTCAAGGGCAAAAACTGGCAAAGTTAGCGCTGATCTATTTTGGCACCAGTAGTCATGCCATCTCGGAAGTATTAGCACAGCTGAAAGAGCATGGCCTGTCTGCCGACACCTTACGCATCAAGGCATTTCCATTTCAACCGGCAATTACTCACTTTGTTGCCGAGCATCAGCAAGTATTTGTTATCGAACAAAATCGCGACGGCCAGATGCGCAGCTTATTAATCAATGAACTTGGCATAGCGCCGGACGACCTGATCAGCATAGCCAATTATGATGGTCTGCCACTGACCAGTGAATTTGTTATCAATGGCATTTTAACCAGTTTATCTAACGAACTGTCCAACCAGGAAGTCAGCTAAGGAGCTGTTATGAGTTTTGAAAAATCGCGATTTCATCACCCGAGGCTAAAAGTCAATGAGCTTGGGCTAAATTACCGCGATTATGAAGGTAGCTTATCAACCTTATGTGCCGGTTGTGGCCATGATGCTATTTCTTCTGCGGTCATTCAGGCGTGCTTTGAGTTATCACTGGCGCCGCATAAAATCGCCAAGATGTCCGGTATCGGCTGTTCATCAAAATCGCCAACCTATTTTTTAAATAAGGCGCACGGCTTTAATTCCGTCCACGGCCGGATGCCATCTGTTGCCACCGGAGCCAATCTTGCCAACCGCGAGCTGGTTTATATCGGCATGTCAGGTGATGGCGACAGCGCGTCGATCGGCATGGGGCAGTTTGCCCATGTGGTGCGTCGCCAGCTCAATATGCTCTATATGGTGGCCAACAATGGCGTCTACGGTCTAACTAAAGGCCAACTGGCAGCGACCGCCGATAAAGGCGCCACTAACAAAGCAGGTGAATCCAGTTTATTTGCCGATATCGACTTATGTGTCACCGCACTGCAATTAGGCGCCACTTTTGTTGCCCGCAGTTTCTCTGGCGATAAAAAGCAGCTGGTGCCGTTAATTAAAGCGGCAATCAGCCACCAGGGCTTTGCCTTTATCGATATCATCTCACCCTGTGTGACTTTTAATAATCACGCGAGTTCAACCCGCTCTTATGACTATGTTCACGAGCATGTTACTACCGCGGCAATCGCCGATTTTGTGCCGGTAAAAAAAGAAATTACCTGCGGCGCTGGCGACGGTGAGAATGAAGATATCTGCTTACACGATGGTTCGATTATGCGAATTCACAAGTTAGACCATAATTATCAAACCAATAATGCGATGCAGGCGATTGTCGATATTGAGCAACATAAAGCACAGGGGGAAATTCTCACCGGCTTGTTTTATCTCGACCCGACCTGCAGCCATTTTCATGAGCTCAATAACACTAACGATACGCCGTTAAACCAGTTAAGCCAGGATGCCTTGTGTCCAGGCTCGCGAGTATTATCCGGCATTAACGATAGCTTTAGATAGCTTTAGATAGCTTACGTCGCTCGATTTGAGTGCCGTGATGTACGACAAATGAGTCAAACATCAAGACATGCACTCTGCTCCGCAGAATTTTATTGTTAAATTGACCAAACAGAGTAAATAGACGTGCTCATGAGTTATTGTCATGAAAACTTCATTTAATCAGCTTGATAAAAATTTGACGCTATCCTACGAAGGAAAAATGACAGAATTGTTTTAGAAATATGTAATTTTTATTTCGCAAACATGACACTAAAATGACAGCAGCGACAAAACTAGAATATGCTGGTATGGTTAAATAAAAGCCATTTAATGCCGATACCATAATAAGAATAACAAGGCTAAACTATTAATATGCTGAAGAAACTATCGATTGATGAGCTGGAAGTTGGTATGTATGTTAAAGACATCATACTAAAAAACAGCGATCATAAAGTTAAAAACCAGGGAATTGTCAATTCCCCGCGTACTATAGAGCTACTAAAAAAACAAGGGGTCGCAGAAGTTGTTATCGAATGCGATGAACAGCCTCCAGCAACATCCGAGATCACGGTTAGCGATGACAACGAAGCAAATAAAGGTGAAGCTAGCGAAGAAATCAGCGTTGAGCAGGAATTTACCCGCTGCTGTGAAATCTATGATCAGGCCACTGAAAATGTCAAACAGCTATTTCTTGAAACTAACTTAGGCAAGCCACTGAACACGGAATCTATGACAGTGCTGGCAGATGAAATTACCGAATCTCTGCTAAGAAACGAACATGCGATCACCATATTAACCCGGATCAGACAACAATCAACTTACCAATGGGAACATGCAATCAACTGTGCAGTGCTGATATGTGGCTTTGGCCTTTACTTAGTTTTAAAAAAATCGACGGTAAAAGAAATGACCCTGGGTGCCTTGGTACACGAC
>CAYLYX010000034.1:0-9818 GCA_964387945.1 uncultured Flavobacteriales bacterium
CTTAAGTTGATGGTTTTTGCGTAACAGCCACCTTCAAAGTTAAAGATACCGTTATCGTCCCAGCCGTGCTCATCATCACCGATTAACTCACGTTTAGGATCGGTAGAAAGGGTAGTTTTACCTGTGCCAGATAAACCGAAGAAAATCGCAACATCGCCTTCTTTACCAACGTTGGCACTACAGTGCATAGAAGCTATACCCTTAAGTGGCAACAGGTAGTTCATCATAGAGAACATGCCTTTTTTCATTTCGCCGCCGTACCAGGTACCACCAATTAACTGCATTTTTTCAGTTAAGTTAAAGGCGACAAAGTTTTCAGAATTTAATCCCTGTTCTTGCCAGTTCGGGTTAGTGGTTTTTGCGCCATTCATTACCACGAAATCTGGCTCATAACTTTCCAGTTCGGCATCTGTTGGGCGGATAAACATGTTCTTCACAAAGTGTGCCTGCCATGCAACTTCTGTGATAAACCGTACTTTTAAACGAGTATCTTCATTGGCACCACAAAAGGTATCAACTACGAATAAGCGTTGACCAGATAATTGCTCGGTCACTAATGATTTCAAGTGATTCCAGGTTTCGCTTGTCATCGGCTTGTTATCGTTTTTGCCTTGATCTGACCACCAAACGGTATCGCGAGTGACATCGTCACGAACTATATATTTATCTTTAGGAGAACGGCCGGTAAAGATGCCGGTATCAACAGAAACTGCGCCGAGTTCAGTCACTACGCCTTTATCAAAACCTGTGAGTTCAGATTTTGTTTCTTCTGCAAATAACAAATCGTAAGAAGGGTTATAAACAACCTCTGTGGTGTTGTTGATGCCGTATTGAGATAAGTCGATGTTTTTTTGCAAAACAGTCATAGCGGGTTAGCTCCTAAAGTATGACGTTATATAGTTTAAGTGTACTCAGTGTAAATTAGGGCGCATTCTAGGCGATTTTGGAACAAAACGAAAGAAAAATTTGTTTCGGTTTGAAAGTTTTCACTGTAACTTTCATTTATTGTGGCGATAATCGAGAAAAATTTAGCACTGCTATTACCAATATTAGCGCCAGGCTAGAGTTTACTTACGATTAGTTAACATAAGTTTTGATGTGAAATATAGGAAATAAAACAACATTTCCGGGAATTTTAACGGTAAGTTTATTAAAGCTCTGATGATTTCATTTGAAACGAAAGAAATTTTCTACATTAGAAAATTTCTTCCTGTGGTTCGTTGTTATTCTCGAAAATTTCCAGACTGTGATCTTTGCTGATATATTCAGTTGGCGCTGTGCCGAGTACGAAAAATTCGAAAATACTGCTGCGATCAGTTTTTTGCGTCAATTTACCTGTTTGCTTATCGATACGAACCGATACGATATCGCTAGGTTGAACAAAGGGCTCTTCCGGTAGATCTTCTAACGCGGTGCGCATAAAGGAAATCCACGCCGGTTGAGCCGATTTGGCACCAAATTCTTTACCGGTGATTTGGTTTTTGGGCAGATTGTTATTGTAGCTAGTACTGCCGAGGTTATGGGCTGGATCATCAAAGCCGATCCAGGAGGTGGCGACTAAGCGGCGGCTAAAGCCGGAAAACCAGGCATCTTTCGCTTCGTTTGTCGTTCCGGTTTTACCGGCAATATCTCTTCTTTTTAATTTACGTGCCCTAAACCCTGTGCCTTGCCAGCCCGGTGTTTGTGACCAGTCGGCGCCCCAGATGGCTTCGTTTAATGCTTGAGTGATTAAAAAAGCATTTGAGGCACTAATCGCCCGCTCCGCCTGATTAACAGCCATTTTATTGAACTTGGTTATTGACGTGTTTTCATCAAGCTTAGCGATATCGTTATCTGGTAGTTCAAGTTGTGCGGTTAATTCCTCGTCATGCTCAAATTGACTACAGTTATCACAAGCAATGGCGGGATTGGCTTGATAGACAATATTGCCAAAAGAATCTTCAATGCGCTCGATAATAAAAGGTTTTACTAAAAAGCCACCGTTGGCAAAGGTGGCAAATCCGGTGGCTACTTCAAGGGGCGTTAATGAGGCAGAACCTAGCGCAAGTGATTCATCTCTTGGCAATTCATCCGGAGCAAAGCCAAAAGACGCGAGATGCGGAATGAGTCTACTTAAACCAACCGCCCTGAGCAGACGTACAGCGACGACGTTTTTTGATTGTGCCAATGCACGCTTGACCCGGATTTCACCACTGTATTGCTCAGGGGAATTTTTTGGGCGCCAGACAAAACCAGATTTTTGATCCCATTGATTAATCGGTACATCGTTTACCAATGAGGCTAAGGTAAAACCATTTTCCAGTGCGGCAGAATAAACAAAGGGCTTAATATTCGAGCCAACCTGACGTTTCGCCTGAGTGACCCGATTAAATTGAGATTGCTCGAAACTAAAGCCTCCGACGACCGCCTTTATTGCGCCATTGTCTGGAGATAAAGCGACCAGGGCGGAACTGGCAGACGGTAGCTGGCTTAACTGATAGGCACCCTCTATTTGCGTGACATAAATAACATCACCATAGCGCAGAATATCTTCGGCAGTTTGTGGAGCAGGGCCTTGCTTATCGTCATTGATATACTCACGTGCCCAGGAAAGCCCTGGCCAGTCGATAGTTGCCGTTTCGTTATTTTTTAAGGTGATATTAATGCTTTGCTGATCAACCTGAGTAACAACCGCTGCCAGTAATGGTTGATATTCGATTATTTGCGTTAAGGCACTGGAGATTTCAGCTGAGTCTAGTGGAGCGGTCTCTGCAACCGAAATTGTGTCGCTTTGGGTGTTGTTATTCGGGCGTAGCGATAACAGTGGGCCGCGATAACCGTGTCGTTGGCTGTAAGCAAGCAAGTTATCTATCACAGATTGCTTTGCTGCTTGCTGCAATTTTGCGGTTACTGTAGTGAATACTTTGTAACCGCCAGTATAAGCCTGCTCCGCGCCATAGCGTTCTATCATTTTCTGATGCGCCATTTCTGCGGCATAAGGCGCATCTAATTCGATCACCGCGCCGTGTTTTTGCGCGGTGATCGGCGCGTTAATCGCTTCTTGATATTGCTGTTGGGTAATATAGTTGGTGACTAGCATTCGCTGTAGTACGACGGCACGTCTTGCTTTTGCTCGATCCGGACGACTGATTGGGTTCATGGTGGATGGTGCTTTTGGCAGCCCGGCGAGTACTGCAATTTGCGCCAAAGTGAGATCCTTTACGTCTTTGTTGTAGTAAACCTGAGCTGCTGCGCCAAAACCAAAGGCTCTATGACCGAGTTCGATCTTATTCATATAAAGTTCGAGAATTTCATCTTTGGTCAACAGGTGCTCAATATGGAAGGCGGTAAATATTTCTTTTAATTTGCGAATATAGGTTTGTTCGCGGGTTAAAAAGAAGTTGCGCGCTACCTGCATGGTAATAGTACTGGCTCCTCCTTTGTTTTGACCGGTAAGCTGACCAAAAACAGCACGCATCATACCGATAGGGTCAACGCCAAAATGCAGATAAAAGCGGTCATCTTCGGTGGCGAGTATCGCATCGATCAGCTGCTGTGGCATTTGCTCCAACGACAGTGGAATACGTTTTTTTTCGCCGAACTGATTCATTAATTTGCCGTCGGCACTATATATTTTCATCGGTGTTTGCCACTGAACATTTTTCAGTGATTCTACACTGGGTAATTCACTGCGCATCGAAAGATATAAGGCGAATAGCGCGACAAGCCCCACCAAGGATGAAATAACACTGATTTTTAGGATTTTTTTGAAAGAAAACAAATTAATTGCTCAACAAAATTAGAAAAATTGCACAATACTACTAGTATATCTTTTAAAAGCATGTAATAAATGTATTTATATGGAAATTATATCTATATTATTATAATAAAACGATTTAGTAGGAAGTTATGCTGAAAAATCTGTGGAATACTAAAAATTCGGCAATCGTCGGAATAGATATAGGCTCTCACTCCGCTAAGGCTGTTTTTATCAGCCAGGGTAATGACGGTTATGTATTAGAAGCCGTTGCAACAGAACCCATGCCTCGTGGCGCCATTGTTGACAGAGAAATTCAAGATATTGAAGCGGTAGGTAATGTTATTGCAAAGTTGCGCGGTAAAATTACCTCTTCAGTGTCAAATGCGGCGGCGGCGGTATCCGGACAAACCGTTATCACTAAAGTTATCTATATGGATGTTGCGCTTAACGAACAAGAGTTAGCCAGTCAGATTGAAATTGAAGCAGATAGCTTAATTCCTTACCCGCTAGACGAGGTCAGTCTAGATTTTGAACGTTTGGAAGTAAATGAGTCAGATCCTACGAAAATTAATGTCTTATTAAGTGCTGCCCGTACTGAATCTGTCGAGGCTCGGGTTTCTGCGTTAGAAGCCGGTGGTTTTACTACTAAAGTCATTGATGTTGAATCTTATGCCCTAAGCCGTTCTTATGATTTGATACTCCCCTTATTGCCTGATGATGCGGCAGATAAAAGCGTGGCTATCGTCGATATCGGCGCGTTAATGACTCTATTCTCTGTGACCCAGGCAGGCGAAAATATTTATAGTCGAGATCAACTTTTTGGTGGTGAGCAATATACCCGTTCTATCGTCTCTTACTACAATATGTCATTTGAAGAAGCAGAAATCGCCAAGATAACGGGAAATTTACCACCGAATTATACCTTTGAAGTGTTAGCGCCATTTCACACCATCTTAGTGCAGCAAATTCGCCGGGCGATCCAGATGTTTCTAACTTCCAGTGGTAAGGAGAAAATTGATTATCTGGTGGTCTCTGGTGGCTGTGCCCTGGTTGAGGGCGTACATGAATTACTCAATGAAGAGCTTGGTATTCATACCGTGATTGCGAATCCTTTCGCTGGTATGCAAATATCATCTTCGATTGATGAACAAGAACTTAATAATACCGCGTCTCAATATATGGTTGCGGCAGGGTTAGCGTTAAGGAGTTTTTCATCATGGCACATATAAACCTGCTTCCCTGGCGTGAAGAGGCCGAAAAAGCCAAACAAAGAGAATATTTTACCTTATTAACTGCTGTAGCATTTGGCGCGCTTGCCGTGGTTTTTTTGATCGGTCAGTTTTTTCAAATGCGTATCGATGGTCAGGTGGCTCGTAATCAGTATCTGAAAAATGAAATTCAGTTGCTTGATGAACGCATTAAAGAAATCAAATCATTAAACGCGAAAAAAAGTGAGCTGTTAAAACGCACCAGTGTTGTTGAACAGTTGCAGCGCAGCAGAAATGTTGGTACTCAGGTATTAGATGAAATTGCCAAGGTTGTGCCTTCGGGGGTGTATTTAACGAAAATGGAAAAATCAGGCGGAAATCTACAGTTAATTGGTAAGAGTGAGTCTAATAACCATTTAGCGAATATGATCCGCAATATTGAAGCGTCTGATTTTTTTGTTGATGCTGTGTTGGAGTCTATTACCTCGAACGATGCACAAAGCAAATTGTTGAGTGATTTTAAAATGCGGGTGCGGATTAAAGGCTTGCTGGACAATGACGCAACTCAAGGAGCTACCCCGTGAATATAGATTTTTCACAATTTGATAATCTCGAGCTCAATAATATTGGTAACTGGCCTCCGCTTGCCAAAGGCGTGTTTGCGGCATTTGCTGCGATTGTTGTGTTAGGGTTAGGTTATACCGCAATCGTCAGCGATAAACTTGTTCGCTTAGATGCGGTTTCGGCGGAAGAGAATACCTTAAAGCAGCAATATCAAACCAAGTATCATGTGGTTGCAAACCTGGAATTATTTAAACAGCAAATGGTCGAAGCGGAAACGCTGTTCGCGAAACAATTAAAAAGCTTACCTGAAAGTCATGAAACTCCCGGTTTACTGGATGATATTACTTTCGTTGGTACCACTAGCGGCCTGGATTTTGTCAAATTAAACTGGCAACCAGAAATTACTCAGGAAATATATATTGAGTTACCTATCGATATCGAGGTTATAGGGACTTATCATGAGTTTGGTAACTTTGTCAGTAAAATAGCTGGCTTACCCCGTATTGTTACCTTGCATGATTTTGACATAGGTATCAGCAAAGAAAACAATGGTTTGTTAAACCTTAAACTGGAAGCAAAAACTTATCGTTATCGGGAGGCTAGTACCCAATGAGAAAAATAGCCGTGGTTCTATTATCGTTGTCGATGGCGGGGTGCTTTGACGATACCTCAGACTTGCAGGCGCATATTGCACAGGTACAGGCCAATACCCCGAAACAAATTGAACCTATCCCTAAAATTCCGGAATTTAATCATTTTGATTATTCAGTCACTTCACTGAGAAGTCCGTTTGATGCGCCAAGACCAGAAGCGATACAGGAAAAAATTCAACAGATGTCGGGTTGCTTAAGTCCGGATCCTCGGCGTAGAAAGCAGCCATTGGAAAAATTTTCGTTAAGTGATCTGAGCATGAAAGGCACGCTTGGAGAGTTAGGCATTACCTGGGCCTTAGTTGAAGCTTCAGATGCAACTTTGCACCGTGTGGCAGTGGGTAATTATTTAGGTCTGTATAATGGTAGAATTACTGAAGTAAATCAAAACCATGTCAAAGTTATTGAGTTGATCCCTGATGGTGCTGGGTGTTGGGTGGAGCGAGAAACAGTTGTCGCTATGGTTGATTCAAATACAGAGGGGCAAAGGAAGTAATGTTGCAATTAAATACAATGAACAAGAATCTTATTTATCGAAAAGCTTATTCACTGCTATTGGGCGTGATGGCTTTAGTTTTCTCACTTAGCTCCCAAAGTAACGAATTAACTGGGGTTAGTTATAACACGATACAGAATGATGAAATAGAGTTGGTGTTTTCGTTATCGGAAAATATCAATGCCCAGCCGGTAGTGAAAACCTCGATGAATCCCGCCCGGATCGACATTACTTTTGATGCCGATAGTTTTTCTAAGCAACTGGAGCAAACCATTGTCGAGCATGCCGGGGTAAAAAATATTATCGTGCAAAAACTGGCTGGCAAAGTGCAAGCTTCGGTGAACTTAAATCAGTTATCTATTTTTGATGTTAGCCAACAGGCTAATCAGTTTTCTTTAACGTTAAATACTGGTGCCTCTCCGGTGACTATTAACAAGTTGTCGCCGGTTGGCAGTGACTTTATCAATAACATAGCATCCATTGATTTTCGCAAAGGAAAAGGCAATGAAGGGCAAGTTATCGTTAATCTTGACGATAGCATGGTAGCGGTCGATGTTAGCGATCGTTTAGGTAAGTTGTATATTGAATTTCACAATACTCAGATCGTTGAAGATTTATTGTACACTCTGGATGTTGCGGATTTTGGTACCTTAGTAAAAAGTATCGAAACTTTTAAAGAGGGCCGAAATGCCAGATTAGTGGTGGATATCGACGGCGAATTTACTTTTGAACACAAACAATTACACAATGTGTTTTCACTGACAGTGACAGAAAAAGAAATTGTCCCGGGCTATTTAGGGGAGGCTGAAGACTTTACCGGTCGGGCAATATCGTTGAACTTTCAGGATATTCCTGTGCGTACCGTATTGCAGATTATTGCCGATTATAACGGTTTCAACTTGGTCACCAGTGATACCGTTAGCGGCAATATTACCCTGCGCTTAGATGGTGTACCTTGGGATCAGGCATTGGATATTATCCTTAAAGTTAAAGGCCTGGATAAACGCATGGAAGGCAATATATTAATGGTGGCGCCAAGTGATGAGCTGGCTGCCAGGGAAGCAAAAGAATTACAAGCGAAACAACAGGTTGCTGATTTAGCACCGCTGTATTCTGAATATGTACAAATTAATTATGCTAAAGCCAGTGAGTTTGCCGAACTGATTAAAAGTGAAGACAATACCATTTTATCACCGCGCGGCAGTGTCAGTGTCGATGAACGTACCAATACATTATTGATCCGGGACACTGCTGACAGTATTGAAGATATTAAGCGCATGGTGAATGTGCTGGATATTCCGGTGCGTCAGGTGGTGATAGAATCTCGTATGGTGACGGTCAAAGACAATATTAATGAAGAGTTGGGTATTCGTTGGGGGGTTACCGATACCGATGGTGAATACGCAACATCAGGCTCTTTAGCAGGTGCTGCTTCTGCCAATACTGGAGCCGTTCCAGCATTTAACGATCAATTAAATGTTAATTTACCCGTTACCAGCCCTGCGGGTAGTATAGCATTCCAGGTTGCTCGTTTAGCCGATGGTACCATATTGGATCTCGAACTGAGTGCGTTAGAAAAAGAGAATAAGGGTGAAATCATCGCCAGTCCTCGCATTACTACCGCTAATCAGAAAGAAGCTTATATTGAACAAGGAGTTGAAATTCCGTATCAGGAAGCAGCTTCCAGTGGTGCAACTGCAACTCAGTTTAAAAAAGCAGTACTTAGTTTAACCGTTACTCCCCACATTACTCCTGACGATAGAATTATTTTGGATTTAGTGGTTACCCAAGATACGGTGTCTGAGGTTACCAGTGGTAATGCTCCGGCAATTGACACACAGCGTATTGGTACTCAGGTCTTAGTCAATAATGGTGAAACCATAGTGCTTGGCGGTATCTATCAGCAATCCATTATCAATAGCGTATCAAAAGTACCTGTGCTGGGAGATATTCCTTACTTTGGCTGGTTGTTCAGAAATAATAATAATTTCAATGAGAAAAAAGAGTTATTGATCTTTGTAACACCTCGAATTGTTACCGAGCGTTTTTAAATAATTTGCAACTAGGCTGTATTTTTGTACATTGCTTACTTGCAATCTATACCGAACAATTGCGATAATTACGCCCTTAAAATTTTCGAGGGAGGTTCCCTCTTACCTGTAAACGCAATTTAAAAACGAGTATTAAGTTAATCTCATGGCAGAAAAACGTAACATTTTCCTAGTTGGCCCAATGGGCGCAGGCAAAAGTACCATAGGTAGAGAATTAGCAGATAAGCTACATTTAGAGTTTTTTGACTCAGATCAGGAAATAGAGCGTCGAACAGGTGCAGATATTGCCTGGGTTTTTGATCTTGAAGGTGAAGAAGGCTTCCGTAAAAGAGAAGAAGCAGTGATCAATGACTTATCTGAAAAGCAAGGTATAGTGCTGGCAACAGGCGGTGGTTCTGTGATCAGCAGTCAAATACGTAATCGCTTATCCGCTCGTGGTATTGTTGTCTATTTAGAAACCACCATAGATAAGCAAGTAGCGCGCACTCAGCGCGATCGTCGTCGTCCATTATTGCAAACTTCTGAAGATCCACGCACTGTACTTGAAAACCTTGCGGTTGAAAGAAATCCATTATACGAAGAAGTGGCTGACGTTATCGTGCAAACCGATGATCAAAGTGCCAAAGTAGTCGCCAATAAAATCGTTGACTCTCTAGATTTTTAATCGATGGCGACACTTAAGCTCGACTTAGCTGAGCGTAGTTATCCAATCCATATTGACAGTAAATTACTCAGTACAGGTAATTTACTGTCTTGTTATATCCGGGCACAGCGTGTCTGTATTGTCACCAATACCCAAGTTGCCCCACTTTATTTAGCTAAAATTAAAAGTCAACTGGCTGATTTTCAGCTAGATGAAGTGATTTTACCTGATGGCGAAGCTGAAAAAAATCTCGCTAATTTTGAAAAAATCATGTCGCACTTGCTGGCGAATACCCATGGTCGAGATACCACGTTAATCGCCTTAGGTGGCGGCGTTATTGGCGATATTACCGGCTTTGCCGCCGCTTGTTATCAGCGTGGTGTCGACTTTATCCAGATCCCGACGACCTTGCTTTCTCAGGTCGATTCTTCCGTTGGCGGTAAAACCGCGGTTAATCATCCGCTTGG
>CAYLYX010000035.1:0-9731 GCA_964387945.1 uncultured Flavobacteriales bacterium
CCTAATGGTAAGTGAACCGCCATCTGGTCACCATCGAAATCCGCGTTAAATGCAGTACACACTAATGGGTGTAACTGAATCGCTTTACCTTCGATCAATTTTGGCTGGAACGCCTGAATACCTAATCTGTGAAGCGTTGGGGCACGATTCAATAGTACTGGGTGTCCTTTCAATACGTTCTCAAGGATATCCCAAACAACTGGCTCTTTCTTATCTACAATTTTCTTAGCAGACTTCACTGTTTTCACAATACCTCTTTCGATCATTTTTCTGATGATGAACGGCTTGTAAAGCTCAGCAGCCATATCTTTTGGTAAACCACACTCGTGTAATTTCAATGTTGGTCCAACAACAATTACCGAACGAGCAGAATAATCCACACGTTTACCCAATAAGTTCTGACGGAATCGACCTTGTTTACCTTTCAATGAATCTGAAAGTGATTTCAATGGTCTATTCTTATCTGTTTTAACCGCAGATGATTTTCTTGAGTTATCAAACAATGAATCCACAGACTCCTGAAGC
The DNA here is from genome assembly GCA_964387945.1 of uncultured Flavobacteriales bacterium. Lineage (GTDB taxonomy): Bacteria > Bacteroidota > Bacteroidia > Flavobacteriales_D > Parvicellaceae > Parvicella. Next base: position 526 of record CAYLYX010000035.1, read on the forward strand.
ATACGCTTCTCGTTTCTCAAGATCACCTCTGGTGCTTTGATTTCAATCAATCTTTTCAGACGGTTGTTTCTGATGATCACCCTTCTGTAAAGGTCATTCAAATCTGAAGTTGCGAATCTACCACCATCTAATGGAACTAACGGACGTAGGTCTGGAGGAATAACCGGAACTACTCTTACAATCATCCACTCAGGTCTGTTCTCAATTGTATCCTGAGCATCTCTGAATGCTTCAATTACTTGAAGTCTCTTCAATGCCTCATTCTTTCTTTGTTGAGACGTCTCTGTATTCGCTTTGTGTCTTAGGTAGTATGATTCCGCATCCAAATCAATGTTCTTCAACGCATCGTAAAGCGCTTCTGCACCCATTTTTGCGATGAATTTATTTGGATCAGCATCTTCTAAGTATTGATTCTCTTTTGGAAGTGTATCCAAAATGTCTAGGTATTCTTCTTCTGTTAAGAAGTCAAACTTCGCTAGTTCTTCCCCATCTTCTTTCTTCGCAATACCTGGCTGAATCACCAAATATCTCTCGTAATAGATGATTTGATCTAACTTCTTAGATGGTAACCCTAGTAGGTAACCAATCTTGTTTGGCAACGACCTGAAATACCAGATATGTGCAACTGGAACAACCAAGTTAATGTGTCCCATTCTCTCTCTACGTACTTTCTTCTCGGTAACTTCAACACCACATCTATCACAAACAATACCCTTGTATCGAATTCTCTTATATTTTCCACAGTGACACTCATAATCCTTAACGGGACCGAAGATTCTTTCACAGAATAATCCGTCTCTCTCGGGCTTATAAGTTCTGTAGTTAATCGTTTCAGGTTTTAGTACTTCACCATTAGATCTAGCCAAGATCTGCTCAGGCGATGCCAAGCTAATGATGATTCTGTTGAAACTGCTGTCAACTTTTGATTCTTTTCTGAAAGCCATAAGTTCTTTTTATTTAAGTTAAGGAATGCTCCCGATTGCTCGGGAGCAATACCCTTATTAATCTAATGTAATGTTAAGTCCTAAACCACTCAATTCGTTCAACAATACGTTGAATGACTCTGGAATTCCAGGAGTTGGGATGTTTTTACCCTTAACAATTGCTTCGTACGTTTTCGCTCTACCGATAACGTCATCCGACTTAACTGTAAGGATTTCCTGAAGGATATTAGATGCACCGAATGCCTCAAGTGCCCAAACCTCCATCTCACCAAAACGCTGACCTCCAAATTGTGCCTTACCACCAAGTGGCTGCTGCGTAATCAACGAGTAAGGACCAATAGAACGTGCGTGCATTTTATCGTCAACCATGTGGCTCAGTTTAATCATGTAAATGATACCAACTGTTGCCGGTTGATCAAATCGCTCACCTGTTCCTCCATCGTACAAGTAGGTTCTTCCGTATCTTGGAACACCTGCCTCATCGGTAAATTTATTGATCTCATCCATTGACGCTCCGTCAAAGATTGGAGTAGCGAACTTCTTATCTAACTTCTCACCAGCCCATCCAAGAACAGTTTCATAAATCTGCCCAAGGTTCATACGAGATGGTACCCCAAGTGGGTTAAGTACGATATCAACTGGCGTTCCGTCTTCTAGGAAAGGCATATCTTCTTTACGAACAATTCTCGCAACAATACCTTTGTTTCCATGACGTCCTGCCATCTTATCTCCTACTTTCAGTTTACGCTTCTTAGCCAAGTAAACCTTTGCCAATTGCATAATTCCGTTTGGTAACTCATCTCCAACTGAAATCTGGAACTTCTTACGCTTAAAGCTTCCCATTACATCGGTTGCTTTAAGGTTATAGTTGTGAAGCGTGATTTCAATCATCTGGTTCACTGCTTCATCGGTAGTCCAGTTCTTAGGATTGATGTGAAGGAACTCGATGTCTTTTAGTGTTTTCTCAGTGAATTTCACACCTTTCTTAATCACTTCTTCTTTGAAGTTGTTGAAAACACCTTGACATTTCTTATCTCCGATGATCTTCAAAAGTTTCTCAATCAAAACACTTTTAAGTGAAGCCAACTCTTTGTCCATTTCAGCATCAATCTGCTCTAGTAATGGCTTATCTGCTGCTTTAGACTTTCTGTCTTTGATTGCTTTTGAGAACAACTTTTTATTGATAACAACACCACTCGTAGAAGGAGATACTTTCAATGAAGCATCTTTCACATCACCTGCTTTGTCTCCAAAGATTGCTCTAAGAAGTTTCTCTTCTGGTGAAGGATCACTTTCTCCTTTTGGTGTAATCTTACCGATTAAGATGTCTCCAGGTCTTACTTCTGCACCAATTCGAATGATTCCGTTTTCATCCAAATCTTTTGTAGCATCCTCACTTACGTTTGGAATATCTGAAGTTAATTCCTCAAGACCTCTTTTGGTATCTCTTACTTCTAGTGAATACTCATCAATGTGAATTGACGTAAATACATCCTCACTTACCACTCTTTCAGAAATTACAATCGCATCCTCAAAGTTGTACCCTTTCCAAGGCATGAAAGCTACTTTCATGTTTTGTCCAAGAGCCAATTCTCCTTTCTGCGTACCGTAACCTTCTACAAGTACATCTCCTTTCTTAACTTTCTGACCTTTGAATACAATTGGCTTCAAGTTAATCGATGTTCCCTGGTTCGTTTTTCTGTACTTGATCAAGTTATACACTTTCACTTCGTCTTCGAATCTTACGATTCTCTCTTCTTCTGAAAGGTTATATTTCACATGGATCTCCATTGAATCCACGTATACAATTTCCCCATCCAATTCAGCATGAATCAATACTCTAGAATCCTTAGCAATTAGTTGCTCGATTCCTGTACCAACGATTGGAGAATTTGGTCTCAATAATGGAACTGCTTGACGCTGCATGTTAGATCCCATCAGGGCACGGTTTGCATCATCATTCTCTAAGAATGGGATACAAGATGCCGCGATCGATGCAATCTGGTTGGCACCAACATCCATAAGGTCAACTTCTTCTGGAGTAACGATTGGGAAGTCACCTACCAAACGAGAAATTACTCGGTCAGCGACAAACTTTCCTTTGTCATCGATGTCAGCAGTTGCTTGCGCAATTCGCTTGTCATCTTCCTCCTCAGCAGACAAATAGATTGGATTACCTTTGATGTCTACTTTTCCTTTTTCTACATTTCTGTAAGGTGTCTCAATGAAACCTAGTCTGTTTACTTTTGCATAAACACTCAAAGAAGAGATCAAACCAATGTTCGGTCCTTCTGGTGTTTCAATCGTACACAATCTTCCGTAGTGAGTGTAGTGAACATCTCGAACCTCAAACCCTGCTCTTTCTCTAGAAAGACCTCCAGGTCCAAGTGCCGATAATCTTCTCTTGTGAGTTACCTCAGAAAGTGGATTCGTTTGATCCATGAACTGTGATAACTGGTTAGTTCCGAAGAACGAGTTAATTACCGAAGATAAGGTCTTAGCATTGATCAAGTCAATTGGAGTAAAGACCTCGTTATCTCTAACGTTCATTCTTTCTCTAATCGTTCTTGCCATTCTCGCAAGACCAACACCAAACTGCGTATGCAACTGCTCACCTACCGTTCTTACACGTCTGTTTGAAAGGTGATCAATATCATCCACATCTGTTTTAGAGTTCACCAACTCGATCAAGTACTTCACGATAGATATGATATCACTCTTCGTCAATACTCTTTGGTCGTATGATTCTTCTAACTTAAGTTTCTTGTTGATTCTGTATCTACCAACTTCTCCTAAATCATATCGTTGCTCAGAGAAGAATAATTTATCGATTACTCCTCTTGCTGTATCCTCATCTGGCGGCTCCGCGTTTCTCAACAAACGGTAGATGAACTCAACAGCCTCTTTCTCTGAGTTTGACGTATCTTTTTGAAGGGTATTGTAGATGATTGCAAAGTCAGCAGAGTTTACATCTTCCTTGTGAAGGATAATTTCTTTTACTCCTGAATCAACAATCAAATCTAAGTGTTCTTTTTCGATCACTGTTTCACGGTCGATCAACACTTCATTTCTTTCAATAGACACAACCTCTCCAGTATCTTCATCCACGAAATCTTCAACCCATGTCTATAAAACACCTGCACCAAACTTACGTCCAACAGCTTTCTTGATACCCGTTTTGGTTACCTTCATTTGATCAGCAAGATCAAACAAGTCTAAAATATCTTTATCGCTTTCGTAACCGATTGCTCTAAACAAAGTAGTTACAGGAAGCTTTTTCTTTCTATCAATGTAAGCATACATTACGCTATTGATATCTGTAGCGAACTCAATCCATGATCCTTTAAAAGGAATTACTCTGGCTGAGTACAACTTAGTACCATTGGCGTGACGGCTTTGACCGAAGAATACACCTGGTGATCTATGCAACTGTGACACGATCACTCTTTCCGCACCATTGATTACAAAGGAACCTCTTGGTGTCATGTAAGGAATTGTACCAAGATATACTTCTTGTACAATGGTCTCAAAATCTTCGTGTTCTGGGTCTGTACAGTAAAGCTTCAAAACGGCTTTTAACGGCACAGAGTAAGTCAACCCTCTTTCTACACACTCATCGATGGTGTATCTTGGTGGATCAACAAAGTAGTCAAGAAATTCCAATACGAATTGGTTTCTTGTATCTGTGATCGGGAAGTTCTCAGAGAATACTTTAAACAATCCCTCATTCTGTCTGTTTTCTGGAGTTGTTTCTAACTGAAAAAATTCCTGGAAAGACTTCAATTGTATTTCCAGAAAATCTGGATAAGGGAACTTATGCTTGCTAGAAGCGAAGTTTACCCTTTCTGTTGAAATGTTAGTTGTTGCCAAGGCTAAAAATGTTTTCGTTTAACAATTTTGCTCTTTTTTAATTTAGAGAACACGGGAGCGGTTGTGTTCTAAGAAGGTAGTTACTAAAAACTACAAATGGTTTAGACGAATTTCTCCTCCGAAAATTCGGAGGAGAAATGTCTAAACCTATAAGAATAAGTAATTATCTTACTTAAGCTCTACTTCAGCACCAGCTTCTTCTAGTGCTTTCTTCAAGCCTTCAGCCTCGTCTTTAGCAACACCTTCCTTAATTGGACTTGGTGCGCTATCAACTAGATCTTTAGCTTCTTTAAGCCCAAGACCTGTTTGCTCCTTAACAGCCTTAACTACTGCTAGTTTAGCTGATCCAGCTGATTTAAGAATTACATCAAACTCTGTTTTCTCCTCAGCAGCTTCACCACCACCAGCAGCAGCACCGCCACCAGCAACAGCTACTGCAGCAGCAGCAGGTTCGATTCCGTATTCTTCTTTAAGAACTTCTGCAAGTTCATTTACTTCTTTTACAGTTAAGTTTACTAACTCTTCTGCTAAAGCTTTAATATCCGCCATTTTGATTTGTTTTATTTTAAGTTTTAAAAACTTATTTAGATTCTACAATAATTAATTAATTTTCTCTTTCCGATAATGTTTTAACTAAACCTGCAATTGTGCTTCCACCGGATTTAAGTGCAGAAACAACATTCTTCGCAGGCGATTGAAGCAATGCAACGATCTCTCCAAGAAGTTCTTCTTTAGATTTGATGTTACTTAGTGCATCCAATTGGTCATCTCCAATATAGATTGCCTCTTCGATGTAGGCTGCCTTTAAAATTGGTCTATCGTTTTTCTTACGAAAATCTTTGATCAATTTTGCAGGAGCATTTCCCACCTCAGCAATCATAATTGCAGTTGGCCCCGCCAAAACACTGTACATTTCGGAATAGTCCTTGCCTTCGATTTTTTCCATCGCTTTCTGCAGTAATTTGTTTTTTACCACAGTCATCTTGATGTTTTTGTTAAAGCATTGTCTTCTCAAGTTACTTGTATTAGAAGCATCCATTGAAGATGTATCTGCTAAGTAAAAAACATTCGCATCAGATAACGTTTCTGCGATAGCATCAATGGCTTGTTGTTTTTCTACTCTGTTCATGTTTTAGTTTTTTTGAAGATTACGCAGTTAGTGATTTCGTATCCACTCTTACCCCTGGGCTCATTGTACTTGAAAGCGTTACGCTTTGCATATAAGTACCTTTTGCCGAAGAAGGCTTCATTTTGAGGATGGTTGAAATCAGTTCACTAGCATTCTCTGCCAATTTTTCTGATTCGAAAGATGCCTTTCCAATTGCTGCATGAACGATACCGTATTTATCCACTTTAAAGTCGATCTTTCCGGCCTTCACATCTGTTACTGCTTGTCCGATGTTCATAGTTACCGTACCTGTTTTTGGGTTTGGCATTAATCCCCTTGGTCCTAAAATACGACCTAGAGCACCTACTTTACCCATTACAGATGGCATTGTGATGATGACGTCAACGTCTGTCCATCCACCTTTAATCTTAGTGATGAACTCATCCAATCCTACGAAATCAGCACCAGCCTCTTGCGCTTCTGCTTCTTTGTCTGGTGTACACAAAACCAAAACTTTTACATCCTTACCTGTTCCGTGAGGAAGAGATACCGTACCTCTAACCATTTGGTTAGCTTTACGTGGATCTACTCCTAATCTAATCGCTAGATCAACAGTAGAGTCAAAGTTTGTCGTTGTAATATCCTTGACAATTTTTGAAGCTTCCGCTAAAGAGTAATGTTGTTCAGCATCGAATTTTCCTTCTGCTTCTTTCCTCTTTTTTGTTAGTGCCATAATTTTTCCGTTAATTCAGATTATTACGCCCAAGGCGCAGTACCTTTAACTGTTAATCCCATACTTCTCGCTGTACCTGCAATCATTTTCATTGCTGATTCAGGCGTGAAGCAATTCAAGTCTTGCATTTTATCATCTGCAATCGCACGAACTTGCTCCCAAGTCACCGAACCAACTTTCTTTTTGTTGGATTCGGGAGAACCTTTTTTGAGCTTAGCCGCCTCCAGTAACTGCACAGCAGCGGGTGGAGTTTTGATCACAAAATCAAAAGACTTGTCAGTGTAAACAGTGATAACAACAGGTAAAACTTTCCCAGCCTTATCTTGGGTTCTAGCATTAAACTGCTTACAGAACTCCATGATATTTACACCTTTAGCACCTAATGCAGGCCCTACAGGGGGCGAAGGGTTAGCAGCACCGCCTCGTACTTGAAGCTTTAATAATCCACTTACTTCTTTTGCCATTGTTATTATTTATTTTTAGTTATGTAATCTACTCGCGGGAAGCTTTAATCGCTTTGGACTACAATATTTTATTATCCTTCTTTTTCTACTTGTAAGTAGCTCAATTCTAATGGAGTTTTTCTTCCGAAGATCTTCACCATTACTTTTAGTTTCTTCTTTTCTTCGTTTACCTCTTCAATAACTCCGTTAAAGTTGTTGAATGGTCCATCAGTTACCTTCACAGATTCACCTACTACAAATGGGATATCCATTTCAGCGTCTGTTTCAGCTAATTCATCTACCTTACCTAAGATTCGATTCACTTCAGACTGTCTCATCGGTAGTGGATCTCCTCCTTTCTCTCCACCCAAGAAACCAATGACGTTATTCATCGATTTAATCGTGTGCTCAACTTCTCCAATCAATGCACATTCAATTAATACATATCCAGGAAGATAAGCCTTCTCTTTAGAAACCTTCTTCCCATTACGAATCTGGTATACTTTCTCAGTTGGAATTAAGATTTGATTGACAAACTCAGTCAGACCGTTTCGCTCCACTTCTAACTCAAGTAGCTCTTTCACCTTTTTCTCCTTACCACTAATGGCACGGATTACATACCATCTTTTCTTTACATCAGACATACTCAGCGCTTGTTATAGTTTAATACCGTAAAAAATTCCTAACAGTCCTTTCCAAAAGCCTAGCAACCCATCTTTACTTGGAACTACACCGAAAATGGTATCCATTAACCAAATCGCTACAGAGATCAAAATACATGTTATCAAAACCACGATAGAACTGTTTTGCAACTCCTCCCAAGTAGGCCATGAAACCTTAGTGGTTAATTCATGTACAGCCTCTTCAATATATGTCTTTATTCCAGCCACTTTTATCTATTTTATCTTTCACTTAGCACGGGCGGTAGGACTCGAACCCACGACCAATGGTTTTGGAGACCACTACTCTACCAACTGAGCTACACCCGTGTTTGAAGGAATTTTCACTCCTTCAATTAACCCTTTTATTTCAAAGTCACCTCTTTCCGACAGCTTTGCTCAGTTACTGAGCCCTACCTGTCGGCAGGCAGGTACACCCGTATGCGACAAAAAGGCAACCCCTCGAAAGGGTATGCCTTTTGTCTAATTTATTAGGTTATTGAGTTATTATTACTCAATAATTTCAGTCACCTGACCAGCTCCTACTGTTCTACCACCCTCACGGATTGCAAAACGAAGCCCTTTGTCCATCGCAACTGGAGTAATCAACTCAACAGTAATTGTTACGTTATCTCCAGGCATTACCATCTCTCTTCCATCTCCTAATGAAATTGTTCCAGTAACGTCAAGCGTTCTAAGGTAGAACTGCGGTCTGTAGTTATTGTGGAAAGGAGTGTGACGTCCACCTTCTTCTTTCTTCAATACATAAACCTCAGCTTTAAACTTCTTGTGAGGAGTAATTGAACCTGGTTTAGCAATTACCATCCCTCTTTTGATATCGGCTTTTTCAATACCTCTCAAAAGAAGGCCAACGTTCTCTCCTGCTCTACCTTCGTCCAAGATCTTTCTAAACATCTCAACTCCAGTTACAGTAGAAGTCATCTTCTCATCTTGAAGACCAATGATTTCAACTGGATCACCTGTGTTAACGATTCCTGTTTCAATCGCACCAGTAGCTACTGTACCACGACCTGTAATAGAGAATACATCTTCCACAGACATCAAGAAAGGCTTCTCAGTATCTCTTTCTGGTGTTTCAATCCACTCATCAACTGTGTTCATCAATTCCATCACAGTATCAACCCACTGCTGCTCACCGTTAAGTGCACCTAAAGCAGATCCTTTGATGATTGGAGTATCGTTATACTCATAAGACTCTAACAACTCAGACAATTCCATTTCAACAAGCTCTAGAAGCTCTGCATCGTCAACCATATCCACTTTGTTCATGAATACAACGATTCTAGGAACGTTTACCTGTCTTGATAATAGAATATGCTCTCTAGTTTGAGGCATTGGACCATCTGTAGCAGCACAAACAAGAATAGCTCCATCCATTTGAGCAGCACCAGTTACCATGTTCTTTACGTAATCCGCGTGACCAGGACA
>CAYLYX010000036.1:0-9614 GCA_964387945.1 uncultured Flavobacteriales bacterium
ATCCTTATTTATCAATGGATTAGCTTAACAACCACAATTAAAGGGACCATAGCCATTGATATAATCTTTCCTTCAAAATACATAACGCTTAAATCACCAGAAAGCAAAAGCAAAGCTGTACTTTTGATTCTCCGGCGAGTTATTTGTTAGGCAACCGTTTTAGCTTTCCGTTTAGTACTATACGGCAAGATAAATAGGTATAGACCTGTTACCAGCATTAAAAAGAGCGGGGGTAATGGCGAGTATGTTATCCACAAAGAAGGTTCGTTAGAACCTACAGCTCTGGCGACAAAATTTGTAATGACAGTCACCGTAAAAATAATCGACAACCACCGATGGCATTGTCGAATCAATAAATTCCAGTTCATTTAGAGCCTCCAATTTACGTACTAGTTGCAGTTTCAATCATTTTCCATCCATTGCCTGAAGGATCTCGAAAGCCAGCGTCTACTGTACCAAACCGCTCCATGGGTTCCTGAGTAAATTCCACGCCACACTTACTCATACGTTCGTAAGCAGCACGACAGTTTTCCACCAATAACACCAAAGGGGGCATAGCTCCCTTTGCAACTACTTCATGCAAAATACGCGTTGTTTCATTATCATGCACTGGCGAACCTGGTTTGAATAAGCCAAGTTGAAATGAAGGCTGTTCCGGGTGCTGAACCGTCAGCCAACGATAGTCGCCATTGCGAACATCTGTATGAACAACAAACCCTAACTTATCGACATAGAACATGAGAGCTTCCTCTTGATCTCGCACATATAATCCCACCGTATTAACACCTATAGTCATAAGACCTCCTCATTTAGATTGGAGTTTTAGTTTGCCAGCAGACTCTTGCCGACGCTTCTCCGAAACTGCTATATTGAGATTTGGACGTTCAATGGCGCGAATCACGCATTCAGGCACTTTCTGCCGCACATGTGGCGCTGTGCGCTCCCGTGCTCTAAACTCTCCTGGGCTTTCACCTATAATGTCATTGAATATGCGCCCAAAGGTGCCAATACTGTTCCAACCGGTTTGCAGTGCGATTTCAGTAATGAGTAGGTCTGTGTCGCGAAGAAGTGCAGTTGCTCGTTCAATACGGCGGGTGAGCAAGTAACGGTGTGGAGGTGTGCCAAAAGCTTGTTTAAACTCTCGTGCAAAATGCGCCACAGAAACAGCACTCACTTGCGCTAGCCGTTTTATCGGCCAATCCTCATAGGGCGCATAGTCCATACAATCTTTCGCTCGCAATAATCGGCGCAATAACTCAGGTCTTTGATTCATCTTTTGCCTAATGTCCGTAGAATGGGCGGATTAGCTTGGCTATACTTCGCAAGGAACGATCGCCAGCCAAGCGTACGGCGTCCATTCATAATACGTTTGTTGAATTAACAGCGATAACCCCCATTTAAGAAGCTGACAATAGTTTGCTAAAATGTCTAGCTAAGTGCAACCGAGCCAAGCTTTACCGAGATCGGCGATCACGCGCCTAGCGCCCATGGTTTTATTTGGTTTTCGTCACACCAAGCAAGGTATTTTTCCCTCAAATTTTCAGTATCGGTGTAATTTTGTGGTTGCCCCTGTTTACCCAATGTTGTGAGTCTGCCCGTCATGCTGATTTGCACTATACACGGCTCGTTACCAATGCACGCCCAAGAGTCGATATTGCCCGCCGGTTCGTAAACATAGGCTCCTGGGCCTGCAATATCGCCATTTTCCAAACGGCGGCTTCCGGAAACATTAAAGGCATGCACTTCACCACTATGTTGGTGGCGCTCAATAATGACACCTGGATTCACTTTTAGCTGCAAAGTGCGATCGTGACCACTAAAGCGTAATGGCCTAATCCAGGTACCTTGGGCTAAAGGCATCCAAGGCAGATTTTCAGTGTGAATGGGAGATGATGTTTGATTCATAACAATAACCTCAGACGGTGGTGTTAAAGTATCTCGATATCAAGATAAATTAATTTTATCTCGACGTCAAGATACTAACTGGCTAATATGTACTACCTTTTTTATTACGAACCTAGGCAAACCATGCAAATAGATCACGTGGGTAAACTGATTGAACAGCGCCGCCGCGAAACTCCCAATGTTCCTTTGGATGGTATGGAAGTACTGGCACGAGCGCGTCGTTTAACTATGTTAACACGCCCTAAAATTGAATCTGTTTTTACTCAACACGGTATCGATACCGGTGAATTTGACGTACTTGCGACCTTGCGTCGCAGTGGTGCGCCTTACTCTCTGCGTCCTACCGAGTTATTTCAAACCTTGATGATTTCCTCCGGCGGCCTGACTGACAGATTGCGACGGTTAGAGGAACAGGGCCTGATAAAGCGGGAACCATCACCAACTGACCGTCGTAGCCTTACAGTTACCTTATCGAGTAAAGGCAAAACCTTAATTGATAAAGCGTTTAAGGAGGATATGCAGGTAGAGGAAACGATGTTATCTGCATTAAACAAGGAAGAACGTAAAACCTTGGCCACCTTATTGGCAAAATTACTGATTGATTTAGAACAAGAGATAGAAAACTGAGGTAGCGGTAGGAAAGCCGAAAAAGTGGCAATTATTGCCTGCGTTAGCAAGATGCTTGTGCTCTTAAATTCGATGCTAAGAAATGGGGGAATGAGGCGAGCACGATATAATTTCGCTTAATTTTAACCAACTATTATTTGCCCATTATTGTGGGCGTTATATTGTTCTAATGGCCGGCGTAATGTCCGCCAATTGCAAAGATATAAATATACTCGTCATCGAATGTATAAATGAGTCTGTCTTTTTGAGAAATCCGTTTAGACCATAACCCAGATAAATTATGTTTAAGAGGCTCAGGCTTCCCTAAACCACTACTAGGATCTGAACGAAGCATTTCTTTTAATATTTTGCACAATGCTTTATGCAACTTCTTATCTTTTTCTCTTAATTGCTCATAAGTGAGCCATGTTTTACCTTCAAAGATTAATGATCTCATCTAACTGCTCTTGTGTTGGTTTGTAGCCTTTATTACTAATGTGTGTCTTTATTGATTCTGAAATTTGTTGCATCAAACTATTACTTTGTAAAACGTGTAATGTTTCTTGCTCTCTTTCCCAATCATCTGCGCTCATCACAATAAAAGCATCACCAGCACGCCTGGTTACTTTAATAGGCTCATGCTCACTAACTGTTTGTTCAACGTATGTTTTTAAGTTGTCTCTAAACTGATTTACACTTATGCTGTCCATAGTAAACTCCGATATTATGTACGGTATTGTCGTACATTGTAGTTTAAAAAATATATCAAGTCACTCAAAAGGACAAATAACAGTTGGTTTTTGCTCCTTCGTCACTTATTTTAACCAACTATTATTCGCCTCTTAGTGAGGCGTTGAGGCCAAAACTCTAGGGGTTGTTGATCTTTCACATTGGCAGCCAAATCATTGAGCATGCAAGAGTCAACATACTCTCAAACTTTAATTTTAATTTATCGCGACCTTGTCGCAATAGCACGAAAATGTTGCAACCTTGCAAAAGCATTTTCAATTAAGTGCCTATATTTATATAAACACCAATCTATATCATCGTTACCTGTTTTCGAATTCTGCTTTCTAGGTATTACGGGGTTTGAGTCTCGCTCTCGAACCTTATCTCTGATAGCCTCACTATCATAGCCTTTATCTGCAACCACAAAATCTCCCTGCGGTAATAACCTGCTGGAGCAACACTCAACCAAGTTACTTCACATTGTTCTATATGCTGCTCTATTTCTTTGTCAGTAATTACATCTTCTTCAGGATAAAAGTCGCTGAAATCAAATTCGATAGCGCTAGCATTATTTTTCTTAATTGTTAATTTGGCACAATAATTCTTCCCCAAAAGCTACAAAACTCAGTAACTAATTAGGGCGTGTTCTCCATAAAAATTTATCTTTTTTGCATCTAATTTTGTTAGTGTCGGTATCTAACTAACTATAGGTATTAATTTGTTGAGAAATATTATGAATGAAAATTGGATCCCCATAGCTATAGCAGTGTGTTTGAGTGTTATCGCCATAATGCGATTATGGCTGGAGTTCAAATTAAAAGCCGATGTGCAAGCAACCATCAGAAAAGCCCTGGACTCAGGCCAACATTTATCAGCCGAATTACTCGATAAGATTGGCGTAGTGCAATATCCTTATGCCATTGATTTGCGACGTGCCATTTTACTTTGTGCACTAGGCGCGGCAATTATTGCAGCAAGTGTATTTTTAAACATTCTCAAAATAGGGTTGGCGATAAGCGCTTTTCCGATCATTCTCGCCATGGCGTTTTTCCTACTTTGGAAAATAGGACAGAAGGAAAGCGCGAGTTAGACTTGCTATATGATTAATGATAACGAGCTGATCGCTCGAGTTATCGGCAGCAATGATCATCACGCATTCAGTTGCTTGGTTGGTAAATATCAATCTGCCATCCGGCAGCTTTTACGGCGATTAACCGCAGGTGATCACCATCTTGCCGATGATTTGGCACAAGAAACATTTATCACGCTTTATCGAAAACTGAAAACCTTTCGAGGAGATGCGTCTCTTAATACCTGGTTACACAGAATTGCTTACAATCATTTTTATAAATCGCAAAGTAAAAGTTATCAAAAACATGAACATCTAGCATTTGACTTTGAACTGTTATCTACGCCAACAGAAGCTGTAGATAAAGAGATAGCGATTGAACAACTCATGGCGGTATTATCTGTTGTTGAACGTACTTGTCTAACCTTGTCGATTAGCGCAGGCATGAGTCATTCAGAAATTGCCAGCGTAACCGATTTGCCACTCGGCACCATTAAATCACATATCAATAGAGCAAAACAAAAACTCGTGACGCATGCGCAGCGCCAGAAACTTTAGCATTTGGATATTATCAGAGAGCAACATATAAGGTGTGGATATGAACAAGCAATCAAGCGATAGTGAAGATTTTTTAAATGACTTATTGCAATACCATCAAAATCTAAGTCAGCAAGATTTTACCCCACAATTAATGGCGAAAATAAAACGAGCTCAGCAGTTGCGAGTTTATGTGTTACTTGCGTTTTTAGCGTTAGCGATACTGGTTTGTTATTTTCTGTTAAGCAAGTTTGTGCCTGATAGTTTTATGGCGAATTTTTTAACTCAACAACCCATTTTATTGAGCAGTATTTTGTTATGTTGTGGCCTGTTACCGAGTCTATGGCTGCTTACCGTTGAAAAATAATGCAAATGTTGCATCCAAATTGGCAAAGTAATTCCTCTAATTAATTATTACCCGTTAATAGTGAAAAGATAACCATGAGAAAAGCCAGTCAATTGTTAATAGTAGGGATTTTAGTTTTGTTCAGTCAGCTTAATGAAGCGGCTCCAACGAGCGTCAAAGAAATACCAGATTCAATGAACAAACAACAATCATTAAACTCTTTTCAACGCAGCCTTGATAGCTTTATTGTCGAGTTGATGACAGAGTTCAACATAAAAACCGCAACATCAATTGCGGTGGTCAAAGGTGAGCAAATACTTTATCAACAAACATTTGGTTATGCCGATATTGCCAACCAAATACCTGCCGGCAATGATACGCTTTTTTATATTGCATCGATAACCAAGCCGTTATTCGCATTTGCCCTGCTACAGGCATTGCAACAAACTGACTACAACCTCAACTATACCCTGGCGCAAATGTTTCCCGAGGTAAGTTTTACCAAAGAAATAATGGCCGACAAAATTACCATCCGCGATTTGTTAACTCATACCTCTGGCCTAGATGATAATTACCTGACCACGGCGGTATCGATTTCGGGCATACACAGCCCGGAGCAAAAGCTGCAGATGTTAGCGGAATTATTTGCTAGTAAAAACAGTAAACTAGGTGAGTTTGATTACACTAATCTAGGTTATAATATTTTAAGTATTTGGTTTGTTCGGACATTTAAACAGCCATGGCAAGGCTATCTGCAACAACAGGTATTTGCGCCACTGCAGATGCAAAAATCTACCGCTTATATGAGTGAAGCTGTTAGACAAAACTGGTGCATCGCATTGCCCTATTCTTTTTTCGCTGAACAGCAAGAACAGGCTTTATATTTAACTAAAAAAGATAACACCATGCATGCCGCGGGCGGTGTTTTATCAACGAGCTCAGATATGGCCAAGTGGCTAATAGCACAATTGAGCATTCATAATAATACTGCAAGCAGTGAACAGCTAATTGCTGCGGATTTACTTAGATTATCCCAAGAACAAGTGGCAACCTTATCCAGCAAGCGCGGCGACTTTGAGCGCCAAGGTTATGCGCTTGGCTGGTACACTGGTATCTATAAAAATACGCTGAGTTATCATCATTTTGGCTCATTCGATGGTTTTAGGCCGCATTTATCTTTTATTCCCGAGCACGGTATCGGGCTGGTAATTTTAAACAACGAAGGTTTGCTTAACGATAGGCTAACCGATGTTATTGCCGATTTTATTTATAGCAAATTATTAAAAGAAACCAATGTCGAACAGCGCATTGCTAAGCGTATCACCAAATTAAAAACTATGGCTGTTGAATATCGTAAAAAACTGATACAAAAAGAGCAAACTTACCGAGATATGCCGTGGCAACTCAAGCATGATAAAGCCGACTACGCAGGTATTTACAGCCATCCACTCGCAGGAGAGATACACGTTTCATATCAAAAAGGCCAATTTGAAATTAACTGGGGCAACCTAAAATCGGTAGCAACCGCTTATAAAAAGCCTGATGTTATGCGAGTGAATTTACGGCCGACACGCCCGCAGCTGCTCTCTTTTGACTTAGGTGGTGATAGCGAAAGTTTAACGTTAGATGGCATTCGTTTTGTTAAAAACTATACAAAAATGACACTGAGGCACTGAGTCCTTGAGCAACAAAGCCTGGTTCAGCAAATAATGTGGGAAACCGATACTTCTTATCCAGCAGATTATTTAACGTGATATTGAAATCAAGATCGGGTAATAGATCATAGACGCTATATTTGACATGCCATACGCCGTAACCAGGATTGTTAATCCCTGCCCGATTGCGTGATGATGATTGAAAATAGCCATTGAGATAAAAATGAGCACTGTCATTCACTTGATACCGAGTAGTAAAATTTCCCCGGTGCTTAGCAACATTACTAAACTCATGGCCATTGGATGTCGAATCAACAAAGGTGTAATTTGCATTAATAGAAAGCGCATCATTAAATTGATAATTAACATCAAACTCTGCGCCTTTAGCTTTCGATTGTCCTCGGTTAGTTGCTGTTGTGCCGCTAACAATTAAATCTGTAATTCTGTTTGAAAACAAAGCCCCTTGAATAAGTAAGTGAGTATTTAAGTGGCCGCTCCATACTAACTCAAAGCTATCTAAACTCTCAGGTTTAATATTAGGGTTACCATTTGTGCCAAACAAATTAATAGCATACATATCACCAAAATCAGGCGCTCTAAATGCCGTGCCATAAATAAATTTAATTTTGTGTTTATCATTCAGGTCATAAATGAGCGACACTCTAGGGTTAAAGGTATCACCAAAATCGTTGTAACTATCGTAACGCGCGCCATATGTCATATTAACGCTGTCGGATAGTTGCCAGCTATCCTGAAGGTACAATGCCATCTCCTTTCTGGTCTTAGGTTGACTCCAGTTAAAGGTTGTTGAAACATTTTGAAAGTTATCTAAATAGTCTGGATTATGATTAGCAAAGTGAGCGATATCAAAAGACTTTTGCTGTTCAGCTGACATACCAAGCACTAGATTGTGACTTTCAACTCCTTGATAGTTAATATAAAAATCGCTACCTAGTTTCGATTCATTCCAGCGGGTGCTAGATTTTAAGCCATCATTACGCCACGGATAAAATGGCTGTCCCTTTTTAGTAAGGCCACTGCTAGCAGGGAAAAATACCCAAAACCAATCAACTTTTTTATGTTCATAATAGGCGGTCGCATTCACTTGTACGTTTGGACTCACTGTTTTTTGCCAGTTTATATTAGCAAAATATTGAGTTGCTTCTTCATAGCCTTGGTTTGACAAGTAATCAGTAACACCTAAAAAGTCATCTCGATCAAAGTCGTTATAACGCAAGTAAAATTGATAATCGTCAACAATCAAACTACTTTGAATATCAATTGCGTCGATGCCATTTTCTGCAATACCTGATTTACCATCGGCATCAGCTTCAACGCGCCTCTCCATACCATCATGTGACGCGACATTGGCATTTAGATTGAATTTTATATTGTCGTTGATTGTTTTGTTAATATAAGCATTAAAGGTATTGTTAACTCGGCCTGAACCTTCAAATTGACTTTTTATTGTGACTTGGTTTTTGCCCTTTTCTTGTGGTTGGATAGTTTTAATATTCACAATACCCACTAACGCATTAGCACCATAGAGTGACGCGCCGACACCACGAACCACTTCAATACGTTCAATATTATCTAATGGTAAGTAAATTAACGCGGTGTTTTTCGCATCACCTGAAATACCGCCAGTTAACGGTTGGCCATTTAATAAATAAAGTAATGGTGTTCTACGTAAGCCGCGAACATCAATATCAGGTACGTTTCGGTGTTCTAAATCAACACTTATACCAGGCAAAGTTGCTAATAATTCAAATAAATTTTGCGCTGCAGAATGAGCAATTTCTTCACTGGTAATAACAGAAATAGTATTGCTGGCATCTAATAGGTTTTGCTGAGATTTAGCACTGGTAGAAATTTGCAATTTAAGCAATTCTTCAAGACTTAAGTTGAATATATCACTTGAACTGGAAGCTTCGAAAGCACTAACTTGACAAGCAAATAACCCAGAAAGAAAAAGTATTAATGTTCTTTTCATTAACCTGATTTTTATATAAATTTTATTGAAGTATAGAATATTTAAAGTAAAAAGTTGTCAAATTATAAAATTATGGCATTTTGATAATTATCGAGGCTTAAAGCATTAAGTTAAAAACGGTAGTACCCGTTTTCTCACCGCATTTCGTTGGCGTTTTTTATATTCACCGTGTGAGGCCAAGCCTTCTCTGGAGGCGAGATAGCTATGATGATCCATCAACTGAATTTCAAACGGGAAGAAAAAGCACAGGTGTTTACCGTCTGGCTGAACAATTTTTATCCGCTGCCGACAGGTGATTTGTACCGAGTGATAGGAGACTTCGCTAAACGGATTAACCGGCTGATTTTGCTCATTAATCGGGTAACTAAGCGTTTGCATTTCTTGCTTTATTTGTTCAATTGGCATGCCTTGATTGAAACACTTATCCAGCCATTTAATGTCGATCAAAGTGTTGCGTGAGCGCGATGGCTTCAGATTGGCATAGGTTAATATGTGTTGAACCCTTAAATAGGACAGTACATCCAGCACATCAGCACGGGAATAGGTGATAAAACGAATGCCAATCCAGTCAAAAATGTCTGCGGCAACATTCTCTGTTTTGTGCAGTAATTTCATCGCAACAGAGCGGCGCGACTTAACGGTGCGAAATTCTACATCCATTAACGCTAACTCACCGAGAAAACATTTGCCATGGTCTCTGATGATATGTCCTTCAAAGCGTTGAAAAATTTGCTGGCGAATGTCATCGTGATATAAGTCGTTTAGATAAGAATG
>CAYLYX010000037.1:0-239 GCA_964387945.1 uncultured Flavobacteriales bacterium
GACCGTTATTTAAAGATTATTGCTTAGGTTTCTGCTACCTGGGACTTGGTAGAAACCCGGATCGAGAAGGATAACCTCACCGCCCGAGCCCGCGTTATCAATCGCATACGCAATTGTCTTGAATGGATTGCTCTGCGATCCACGGCTTGGAGCATCGATTCCCGAGTGCGAAACGTATACTGTGTTTCCTGTCAGAGAACCATTTGCGTTCGAGAAAAGTTCGAGCGACTCCAGAACCC
>CAYLYX010000037.1:249-9238 GCA_964387945.1 uncultured Flavobacteriales bacterium
ACCTCGACGGGTCCGTCGTCAAAGAGCGTAGGCTCAAGTCGCACGGTGTACTCGATCACTCCGGTGCGGGCGTTGTACTCGGGCGCATTCACGGACACCCAAGACCCGCCATCGACCGCGAAGTCGACCCGTTGGATCGCGTTCATGTGGAAGGCAACGACACCGATGTCGAACGCCTCGTCGAAAGTCTGGAAGGGGACCACATCCCATCGGGCGATCGCCTTCGCGTCATACCCAAGATCAGACGGGTGACCGATGGCCGCTGGCTCTGCGGTCGGTCCGTTCCATCCAGAGCCGGGTTGCAGAACGGCGAAATCACCGGGTGGCAGATCGGGCAAGGTCGGCTGGGAGATAGAGTCATCCCCACCCCCCCAAAGCGCCAGAATCTCCGGCTCGAACTCGGCCGGGGGCCAGTCGGGGGTGGTCATGGAGGCCAGGGAGAATTGGCCGTTCTGGTCGGGGAAGACCAGCCAGTTTTCCTGTTCGCTCGCGAAGTTCACGCGGGCCCGGTAGAAGGTGCTGTTCAGGGCGTGGTGGAGGATGTGGCCGACGTGGTTGAGGTAGATCGTGCGGTCGGTGATGTAGAAGTCCTGCACGGCGCCGAGCTGCTCGTACGCCGGCGGGCGGCCGCCGGGGAGCGGCTGGAGCTCGAACCCCTTGAAGGTGAGCTTCGCGCCCGGACGGGCGTCGCGGATGCGTCCGGCGATGTCGATCAGGGCCTGCTCCACATCGATGTGGTAGTTGCGGCGGTTGGGCAGGATGTCCGACGAGCGGATCACATCGCCGTTGAGGTCACGCCAGACCGAGGCGTTGCTGGTGCGCCGGTAGAACGGCGGGAGGCCGGGCATGTCGATCACATGCAGCTGGCCGGGGCTGGTCATCTGGGCGATCGCGGCGTTGACGATCCGCTCCTTGGTCATCTCCGTGTGGTCCGACCAGCACAGGTCGAAAGCCAGGAGGTCCGATTCGAACTCGAGGGTGATGGTCTTGGGAGCAGCGACGCTGTAATGCTCCCAGCCATCCGACTGGGCGAGCGCGCTCGGGGCGGCCGCACCCAGGAGCGCGGCGGCACTCAGGACCGCCGCGGCTGCGGATCGGCTCGGGAGGAGTCGGGCACGCTGCGAAAGGGTGTAGGGCTGCATGGTCGGATCGACCTCCGGAATCAAGGAAGACTTCGCCGGCCCACTTCGCCCCCACAGACGGGCGAAACGGGCGCGAAAGACCCCTTGACCTTCCATTTCGGAGCAGGCGGCGGCCATTCTTGTGCTGAATTTCCGCAAACCGATCCTCATCGAGACCCCCGGCCTTCACCAGCCGTCCTCATCCTACCAGTCGGCACAATCCGCATCCGTTCACCAGATTGCCGCGTTCAGCATACCCGCGATCCGGACCCGCTCAGGCGATACGCCCGGCGGGTACCTCCGGTTCGCTCCGTTGATGACACCGCGAGACCGGTCCCCTGGAAGCGAAACCAGGACGCCACCTCAATAGGGGAAAGTCCCTGCGACATCGCACTTCGTGTGGATTGGCGGTTGATTTCTGTCGATGGCTGTTCCGTTTGGAAATCGATCTTTCCGCGCTGGCTCGCCCATTCCGCGAGCCGCAGCAGCCTCTCCCGGAGTCCTCATCATGTCCGAACCTTCTTCGAACGCCAGCGTGAATCGGTCGATGCCGCCAGCGACTCCGATTCGCAGCAGTTTCGCGGACGATCCGGATATGGCCGAGCTCGTCGAGTTCTTTGTGGGGGAAGTGCCCAGCCGCCTCCAGTCGATCCGCGACTACTGCGAATCCGGCGACCGGGAGGGCGTGCAGCGGATCGCCCACCAGCTCAAGGGGGCCTGCGCGGGCTACGGCTTCGAGGAAGTCGGACTCGCTGCGGCGAAACTCGAACAGCCGCTGAAGGGCGAGGCCAGTCTGGACGATGTCCGAGAGCAGATTGACGAACTCACGGAACTGCTCCGGCGGGTCGTGAGCTGATTCGAAACGCGATCCGCGGCTCGCCGCTGGTCCGAGCGGGAAGGTGCCTTCGATCGTGACGCTGAAGCCCGATTCCGAATCCTGGGCCGACGAACCGGGCAAGCCCGCCGCCGATCCTGCCAACGGCCCAAACACGGGCCAGACCACGGGCGCGGGCCATGCGCCGATGCCCGGGCGGGGCGAGGACGACACCCCGGTCGTGCTGCTCGTGGACGATGCGCCGGAGATCCACCGGCTGCTCGGCGTCAAACTCCGCAACGAAGACCTCACGCTGCTCTCGGCCTTCGGTGGCGAGGAAGCCATCGAGATGGCGATCGACCTGCAGCCCTCGCTGATCCTGCTGGACATCAACATGCCCGGCATCAACGGTCTCGAAACCCTGCGCCGCCTCAAGGACGAGGCCACCACCATCGAGATCCCGGTCATCATGCTCTCGGGCTCCACCACCTCGAGCGACAAGGTGGTCGCCTTCGAGATGGGCGCGACCGACTATGTGACCAAGCCCTTCGATGTGCCCGAACTGCGGGCCCGCATCAATTCTTCGCTGCGCGTCACCCGGCTGCTGTGGATGCTCGCCCAGCGTGCGCAGATCGACGGGCTGACGGGCCTGTGGAACCGGGCCCACCTCAACGAAAAACTCGCCGCCGAGATCGAGCAGTCCGTGCGCAGCGGTGACCCGCTCGCGCTGGTGATGTGCGACCTCGACCACTTCAAGCGGCTCAACGACACCTTCGGCCACCCGGCGGGCGATGTGGTGCTGCAGAGCTTCGCGAAGATCCTCAAGGCCGAGCTGCGGCGCTACGATGTCGCCTGTCGCTACGGCGGCGAGGAATTCGCGCTCATCGTCCCCTCCAGCGACGCCAGGAACACCGCTGGGCTGTGCGATCGCATCCGCAAGGCCATCGCCCAGATGACCTGGCCCCGCTACCCCGACATGCGTGTCACCGGCTCCTTCGGCATCACGACCTGCGGCGTGAGCGGCGGACGCGAGATCTCCAACTGGATCGAAGCCGCCGACCGCGCGCTCTACTCCGCCAAAGCCTCCGGACGCAACCGCGTGCACCTCTACGATCCACTCAGCGATCAGGGGTCGCCCGAGCTGCGCCTGGCGAGCTGAACTGGCTCCGGACCGCAAAGCCTCCGCACCCAAAAAACAGCAACACCCCGCGACCGATCCGACGAGCGCGGGGTGTGATGCTGTGTGGGACAGAAGACTCTGGATCCTCTCGCGGTGCTCTCGCGAGAGTTCCCGGTGTCGCGCTGGTGATTCTCAGCGCGCGGCGACCGACCGATTCTGTGCCGGTTGCGTTCTCGGCCGATCAGTTCTGAGCCGGATCGACGCCCGACTCGCCACCTGACTCACCATTTGCATGGCCGTTCGCTTCGCCGACCTGGGTTTCGACCTTCGGCGATGCGCCGTTGATCGCCAGGCGACGCGGGCGGGCGGCCTGCGACTTGGGCAGCGCGATCGTCAGCACGCCGTGCTCCAGCGAGGCCGACGCGTTCTCACGGTCGAGTTCGGCGGGCAGGGTGAAGGTGCGCTCGAAGCTGCCGACCGGTCGCTCACGTCGCAGGACGCTCGATCCTTCCGGCTGGTTGTTGTTTCGGGTACCCCTCCGGATACCACGAATCGTGAGCTCATCGCCGTTGAGCACGATCTCGATATCGTCGAGCGCCATGCCGGGCACCTCGGCCTCGATGGTGAGCGCGGACTCGCTCGCGTAGATGTTCATCGCCGGAGCCGCCGCGCGGCCAGCCGTGGGGACCGCGGCCCGCGCGGGAGCCGCGCAGGCGCGATCGAGATCGCTCGCAAACGAGGCCAGTGAACAGAAGACGGGGTCGCGGAAAATCTGATCACGCGAGACGGGATCACGGAACAGTGGACTGCGGTTCATCATGCGTTGTTCTCCTTGCAGGATGCAGTGCTTTGTGAATGTGTTCGCCCTACTCCTTTCAAAGCCCGTGCCAGACGCCGATCCGGGCCTGGATCCCCGGTTTTGAGACGAGAAACGCGGTGGACGGTCCGTAGCGTGCCGCGATGACAGAACCCGGTGGCAGACGGCTGCCAAAGTGACAAGCCGCCCTGGCCCGTCCATACTGGTCCTCTGGAGGAACCTCGCATGCCCATCTCTGCTCACGCCTTCCGAACGCCGGCCATCGCGGCGGGCCTTGCGCTCACGCTGCTCGGCGGGGCTTCATGCTCGCCCGAGAGCCAGTACGCCCTGTGGCAGCCGGCCCAGCCCGATCAACCAACAGAACGACCAACCGAACCCGATCCGCAGGCCAAGGCCCCGCTCGAGCGGATGGTCGAGGTCACCGAGGCCATGCAGGAGGATGCGGTCCGCCTCGGCGTCGCGCGACTCGTGGCCATGGAAGAAGGCCCGAACCGAGGCGAGTGGCCCTACGAGGGGGTGTACCGCGTGAACCGACAGATCCCCGTCGGCTACCGCGTCGGGGGGACCGCGATCGTCTGCGAGGCGCTGATGCACGCGGACGGTTGGAAAGACGACCAGCCCCGGCGCGACGCCGTGGAGCGCGGCATCCGGTTCGTCCTCCAAGCCCGCGAGCACCCGCTCATGAGCCCCGACTACGACGCGGGCTACGATGTCCGCGGCTGGGGGTACACCACGGCCCTCTCGATGCTCGTGCTCGCCGGCGAGCGCGGCGGGTTCGATGACGAACTGACCGCGTCCATCCGCGACGGTGCGCAGTGGTACCTCAAAGCCGTCGAACAGACCGAGATCCCGCAGGTCGGCGGCTGGAACTACGCGCGTCGCCCGGGCATCGAGACCGTCTCCCCGCCCTCCTCATTCATGACCGCCATGACCATCCTCGCGATCCTGGACGCCAAAGACGCGGGACACGCGATTGATCCCGGCGTGATGGACCGCGCGGTGGCCTTCCTGGAGGCCAGCCGCGCCGAGAGCGGCGAGTATGTCTATTCCGGCACCGCGCAGCAGCGCCGACCTAGCGGCGTACCGGGCGCGACGGGGCGCATGCTCGTGAGCGAGGTCGCGCTGCAGCGCGTCGGCAAGGGCGATACCGATCGGCTCCGCGCCGCGTTGGGCGCGTTCGCCCAGCACTGGGATGAACTCGAGAAGCGCCGGGCCAAGCCGGGCACGCATGAACCGCCCTACGGCGTGGCCCCCTATTACTTTTACTTCGCGCACCGCTACGCCGCCGAGGCCGTGGAGTACCTGCCCGAACCGGATCGCGCCGGCGAACGCGCGAAGGTCCTGGGACTGCTGTGGCTGACGCGCAACGCAGCGGATGGAACCTGGAATGATCGGGTGTTCCCCCGCTCGGCGAGTTACGGCACGGCGATGAGCGTGCTGGCGATCCTCGCGCCCGAGCGCATGGCCAACCGGGCACCCGGTGAATGAGACGAATCGTCCTTCCGGTCCTGATCGCTGCTCTTAGCAGTATCGGTGGCTGCTCCGCGAACAGCACGGACCGCGGCCCAAACGCGTGGCCAAACAATTGGCCGGATGAGGATCGCCCGATCGTCATCGATGCCGCCAGCCGCACCATCCGCTTCGCGGGCATCGTCCCGATCGCGCCGGAGCAGCGCCCGCTGCTGGAAGTCTTGGTCTGCACGCCCGACACCCGCGAGCACGAAGCGCTGGGGGGGGCCCGCGGGGGCCCCGGGCCCCCCGCCCACTGGCGCCCTGCGCCCGGGCCGCCCGGGCCGGGGCGACGCCAACGGACAAGGGGGGCAATGGCTGCCCGGGCAATGGCGGCCCGGGCAGGGGCTTGCTTGGCTGCCCGTCTGGACCAACGACTAAGGGGGGCAATGGCTGCCCGGGCAATGGCGGCCTGGGCAGTGGCTGCCCGGGCAGTGGCGACAAGGGGGGGCAGTGGCTGCCCGGGGTCGTCTGGGCCAACGGACAAGGGGGGCAATGGCTGCCCGGGCAATGGCGGCCCGGGCAGGTGGCTTGCTTGGCTGCCCGGGTCTGACCGATTGGACACCCCCCGATAAAGTTCGACCGTTGTCCTTCTGCGGCGGTTGGCTCTACACTGGCCACGTGCGAACGGTCGCGAAACACTGGATCACGTGGGTCTTTGTGCTCGTGGGCTGCAGCAGGCCGACAAGCTCTGCTACGTCGGACATCACAACCTACAACCTCGAACCCACCACCGGAGTTCCCGAGCCAACGCTCGTTACCTCGACGACTGGCACGCCTGGCGAGTCCACAACCACTTCAGACTCGGACGGCACGAGCGGCTCCACAACTGGCACACATCCGACAACCACGGGCATTTTGCCGGATTTTGGCGCGGATGGCCCGGACTGCGGGGGCAAAATTGACATCCTGTTTGCCCTCGATCGCCACTTCTACGTAGAGGAGTACTACGATGTGTGGGAAGCGTCGCTCGAGGTGGCCCTCCCGCAATTCGTCGAGTGGTTCGCGGCTTTTGACACGCACTGGATGGTCTCCACCCCACACGAGATCTGGGGAATCAAAGAGTGCGAGGCCGAGTGTGCCGCGAACGATGGGGCTACGTGCTGGCCGGCAGGACCGCCCGCTTACCCGTGTGCGTACGATGACTTGGACACTTGCGACACGACCCGTGGGGCTGGGCTCACGTTCCCGGCAGGTTGGAAGGCCGCGAACAAACGCTGCGAGATTGCCGGTGGAAACAGATTTATTTCATCAACCGAAGAGCCGGACCTGCTCGCAGCCTTGCAATGCATTACCGACACCGGCTGGACATCGCATGGGGGCGCCTTCGCCGAGAGGGGGATGCTCGAGGCGCTCAAGCCCACTGCGGTCAAAGTGCCGGGAGGGTGTAACCTTGGGTTCTTGCGAGACGACGCGCTTCTGCTTGTAGTGCTTTTTAGCCGATATGGTGGGGTCGGGACGAGCCTTGCGGGTCCGCCAGAGCAGTGGGCCGCGGACTTGCTGGCCGCAAAAAACGGCGACCCCAGCAAACTTGCGGTCCTCGGGATTGTGACCGACCAATCCCTCCCCGGTGGGGGGGTGTGTGAAGAACTCGTCGAAGAAGACTTCTATAGTGATGTGGAGCGGTTCCTCCACCACCACACCAAGCACTTTGTGCACGGGAGTATTTGTTCGCCCAGCTACGCTGAGCATTTCGAGCAAGCGATGACGCTTGCGCTCGGCTTGTGTGGTCAGGAGCCTCCGACCTGACAACGCGTCTGGTTAGGGGTTGAGAGTCAAAACAAATGCTCGGTCGTTCGAGACGCCTGCCACATGCACATACCCATGGGGGTCCACCAACAATGACCGTACCTCGCCTGTCTCACCCAAAAAGTCCCACCGTGTCGTGTGCACTCTGAGGTTTCCATCTCCGTCTCTCCCGCCCACCACATGAGAGTGGTGGTTTGACCAAGCGAGCGCTGTGCCCTCGCCCTCAGAGATTTCTTGCGGGAAGTTTCCGGCATGACCAAAAAGCCAGGCCCCTTTGCGGCTTCCGGTCGCCACGAGTCCGGGCGGACCGAGGGTCAGGGCATTCCACGTTGATGTCGCCACCGGACTCGGATCCTTGTCTTGGAAGATGGGCACGAGCTGCGTGCCCTCAAGCGAGAAGATCGTTGCGCGAGTGGGCGCGTCATCCTTTCCGACCCACGAGGCGTGACCCGCGAAGAGTTGGTCACCACTCTCAACCGCGATTGAGTGGATTCCCGAGAAGTGTGCATCCTCGTTCTCAGACGGAAACACAACGGAGTGCAACAACGCCCCACTCTCGGTGAGCTGCCAAACCGCAGCGTCTCCAGCCTCGAGCCGACGTTTATCGCCAGCAGCAACGATGTGCCCATCAGAAGTCTCCGCGACATCGAGCACCCGAGCGTCCTTGATTTCCTTTGCCCAGTACCGATGCCACAGGCCGCCGCCCTGCCGGTAGAGCCGAATTTCAGCATCGTCGCCGACTTCGCCCGCCACAACCAGGCTGCCGTCGGCCATCCGCACAGAGCTTGTGACATCCAGCGGATCAGTGTCGAGGGTTTGCAGCTCGTGAAAGTGGCGGTTGGTAAGCACCAGTTCGCCCCCATGCCATAGCAACAACTCCACCAACTCGGGCACCGCAGGATCGTCCGAGGCAAACCCGATTGCCCGGGTGCCGAGTTCACCCGCGGCTGTGTGAAAGACCGTCCCCCCAGTGGGGAGAGCGACATCAAGGGAAACACTATCGATAGCGGGCGCCTGACCTGTTGACTGCACGATAACCGTGAGTTCCAATGCACCGGGTGGGGTGGTTGGACCGACCCGAAAATCAAAAGGTTCGCCTGGCGTCCACTCAAACTCAAGCTTTGGCCCTTCATGAGAGGAGGCAAACAGGGTCATCGAGTCCACAGGGAACAAACCCAGGACCTCGGCTGTGAGCGTCACGGTGCCCACGTGGTCGATCGATGTGTGAGACGCGACCAGGCGGACGCCAAACTGCGGATCGCTCGCCAAGTCTGGAGTGGGAACTGGGGGTGCACCTGTTGTGGTTGCGGATTCTGTGTCGCCTCCTGATCCTCCGGTTGAAAACTCCCCGATCGGTTCGTCGTCCGTGTACCCTGCGTTGTGCTGGTGGATTTGATTCAGGATTGCGTCGTGATCTCCGCAACCGAGCGTACAACCGACGACGACCAGAAGAACCAAGCGCATACCCGAGCTTCGCATTATCGCCCGTGATGCGCAACCTTGCATACCGGCAGAACGCCACAAGCGGTTCATCGCGGGACCTCCCACACCACGGCCGCGGCTCCTTCAACTTCGCGAAAACGTCGTGGTCGGGGGAACAGTTGACCCGTCCCGTCGCCGCGGACCAGCAGTCGCACATCGCCGAATGCGACCAGCATTTCCGTGATCGTCACCGCGATCGATAGCTTGCACTCCATCCGCACCCCCTCGACCTCGACCGACAGCCGCCTCGCCCCCGCGAGCCACAGCGCTCGAAAGCACTCGGCGTTGGTCAGTCCGGCCCGCAGGTGAACGACGAGGCCCAGCATGGTCTGCGGGTCGTGCTCCGTGGAGGTCCTCGACATGAAGGACGCGGCGGT
>CAYLYX010000038.1:0-2812 GCA_964387945.1 uncultured Flavobacteriales bacterium
GTTACCTTCGAGGCGCTCAGCCACAAAGCGAAAGGACTGTAGCACTACCGCGTGCCCGATGTGAAGCGAACCGATTCACCCCATCGCATTTCATGCCAGGATGTTCCAAATTAACCTCACACCATGACTGTGGTGTTTAACCCCAATCGATTCCCTGCGAACGACTCTGAAGGCCAACGTATTGAAGTTCCTAGTCGTCTCTGCTCGCACAACGGTCTGCGCAATTGCGTTAGAACATGTCGTCGAGACCTGTCGGCCGCTGCCGTTGACCGAAGTGTCATGGCGCCCACTGGCCTTTGTCGTCGGCGCAACACGAATGCGCGGTACAGTCGCCATCGTGGTGGACCTCGGGCTCCTTCTCGGCAGTTCCATTCCTGCGAGTTGGCAACGGTTTGTAGCGATTCGCCTCGGTGAGCGCCAAGTCGCACTGGCAGTGGAGAAAGTCTTTGGGGTCGAAGAACTCGAGGCAGTGGGTGAGCTCCCGCCATTGTTACAATCGGTCGATACAACCTTTGTCGAAGGTATTCGCATTCGCGATGGTGAACTCTTAACGATTTTATCGCTGAGTCGCATGATCCCCCCGGATGTTTGGGACGCACTTTCATGACCCCCTCACCTCAGGACACACATGCATTTGCCTATGCGATCGAGAAGCACCTCGGTCTCGAAATCGCAGGACAACGGTTTCGTTCGCTCGATGTACTCCTGACCCGGCGTTGCCGCGAGCTACGCTGCGATTGCACCACCTACTTGCGCAACTGCCTGCCGACGACCTCCGAGCTCGCCCTGCTAGGCGAGTACTTTTCGGTCGGCGAGACCTACTTTTTTCGCAACTCTGGACATTTCCGTGCACTCGCCGAAGATGTGTTGCCGCAGCGGATCGCGGCGCGCTCGAACATCCGTCGACTGCGGATCCTCAGCGCGGGTTGTGCCACGGGCGATGAGCTGTACACGATCGCCATTATTCTGGCGACGCGGTTTCCCGAACTCCTGAAAACGTGGCAACTCATCCTACGCGGGGTCGACCTCAATGCCCAGGCGATAGAAGATGCCCAAGCCGGCCTCTATCGCACCTGGAACCTCCGTTGTGTCACACCAGAGATCCGACACCGGTGGTTTCGGCCGACCGCGCGCGGGTTTGTCCTCGCCGACGAACTACGCCAGCACGTCGACTTTGTCCAAGGTCACCTCATGGATACCCGCGCAGCGTTTTGGGGTTCGGGTGATTGGGACATCGTGTTTTGTCGCAACACATTGATGTACTTCCAGTCCCGGGCACGAGCCGGGGTACTCGCCCACATCGAGCGCCAACTCGCTCCCGGGGGTGTGCTGTTTCTCGGCTCGGTCGAGAATATCCGGGGAGTGAGCCCCGGGCTCCACCTGCGCCAGGCAAAGGGGGCATTTTTCTACGAACGAGCAGGTCCCGACGCCCGCCCGAGTACCGACATTCACCGTCTCCTGCCTGTAGTGTCGGTTCCGTCGTCAGTCGTATCTGAAGGGTTCGGCTCTCCACCCCGAAAGCACGTACAGCCGTTCTCGCGAAAATCCCTGAGCGACGTGCGAGCGGCCGAGGCGCGCCCAAAGCACTCGCAGCCATTCCCGAGACAAACCCGAAACGACACACAACCGCTGCCGGTCGAGGTTCCACTCGAGCATCCCGCCAACGACACGGTGATGGCAGATGCGCGCGAGGCGATCGCTCGCGGAGAGATGGATGCGGCGACCGAACTGTTGGGCATTCGCGGGACCGACGCGGGAACACTGCGGCTGTTCGAAATCTACTTGAAGATACATCAAAATGCCCTCGACTGCGCCGAGCGAGATGTGCAAGCGTTGCTCGAAGCCGAGGAACTCAACCCAGATGCCCACTACGTCGCAGCCCTGTTGTACGAGGCCAAGGGCGACATGGTAGGGGCGATGCGGGCCAACAAGTCGGCGATCTTTCTCGATCGTCAGTTCGCCATGCCCCACATCCACGCGTCGTGGATATCGCGAAGGATGGGCAAGCTGCGCACCGCCACCTCGCTGTTGCAGGTCGCCGTCGAACTCCTTCCCGATGAGCGGATCGAACGGATAGCGTTGTTTTCAGGGGATCTGAAGCGGGACGACTTGATCGAGATGTGTGTCGCTGAACTCGTACGACTGCGCGGGCGAGAGAGGATGCAGGCACCGTGATGGACCTCGAGGACATCCGCAGGGCGTTTGATACCGCATTCACCGAACCGCGCGAACAGGCACAGGCCGCCACCCGCAGCCTCGTCCGCTTGACGTGGGGAACCGACACGGGGTTTTTTGACCTCGCCGATGTGGTCGGGATTTCGCCGGTGCGCGAGGCGGTCAAGGTCCCGGGTTGGGGTGTCACCCGCCTTGTGGGCGTGGCGGGAAAACTAGCGATGGCGACGCCACTGGGCCACTTGCTGCAACACAGGGACCACCCCGGACCATGGCTCGTTCGCCTCATGGAGACCGTCGGTGTAACCGTCACCGGGGTCCACGAGATCATTTCTGTACGACCCAACGACCTGCTGCCCGCACGCGCCGAAGTGGTGCAGGCGGTGCTCGCCGACGGGCGAGCGGTGCTCGACGCCGCGGTCCTGCTCAAAAAGTTGAATCTACAAGAGGAGAATGCACCGTGAAATGGACCCTTCGCTCCCGTCTGATAGTTGGCCTCTCCTTAAAGCTCGCTCTGACATTTATATTGGCGGTCACCGCAATTGTCTCGATCCGCTATACAATTTCAGAGTTGGAAGGGGTCATCGAACTCCATACAACAAAACTCTTGACCGCCAAGGACCTCGAAAAAACGTTTGAA
>CAYLYX010000038.1:2822-5058 GCA_964387945.1 uncultured Flavobacteriales bacterium
TTTCTCGCCGGCGATGGTTCATACTCCGAGCTCCTCGACGAACCCAACCGTACCTTTGAAACTTTGTACCTGCAACTTAAGGCGGAGTCGCCAGCACAAGAAACCACCGATCTCAACGCCATCGACCAGGCCAATCGGGTGTTTCTCGCCACCCTCGGTGACGCTCGGCGAGCTGGGGTCGGGGACAATCGCCAAATGTGGCAACGCCTCGAGGGTGATGCCAAGGCCATGCGGGCCGCGCTCACAACCTACGCCGGCAATCGACTCACCGAAGTCGGTCGCGCGCGGACCTCGGCCACCGGCAATGCCAGCTATGCCAGTACACTTTCGGCGATTCTCGCCCTGTGCTCAGCGTCGATCGGGATCATTCTCGTCATCGTGCTTACCCGCTACCTCGTGCGCACCCTCGGCGTGTCGGTCCGGACGGTCCAGACTTCGGTGGCCGAACTGCGAACTTCGGCCGGTCAACAGTCGACGACGGCACAGGAGCAATCCCAGCAGTTGACGGAACTCAACACGACCATGCAGGAATTGCAGGTGACCGCGCGCCAAATTGAGGAGAGTGCGAGCCAAGTTGCACAAGCAACTTTAACGGCTGCTCAATCGGCCACACATGGCACCAAAATCGTTGAAGATGGCCGCACGAGCATGACCCACGCCCGCAATCAGGTCCAGTCGGTGGTCACCGAAATGCTCAAGCTCGGGCGCAAGTCCCAGGAGATCGGAAGTGTCGTCAAGATCATCTCGGAACTGTCCGAACAGACCAACATCCTCTCGGTCAACGCGACCATCGAGGCCGCCGGGGCCGGAGACGCCGGGATCCGGTTTGCCGCCGTCGCCCTCGAGATCCGCAAACTCGCCGATCGTGTGAGTACGTCGACGCGTGACATCGCGACACTCATCGACGAGATCCGGGCAGCCGTCAACGCGACGGTGATGGCGACCGAAGCCGGTTCGAAAGCTGTCGAGTCCGGGACCGATCAGTTCAGCGGCATCGTCCAGGCGTTTGGAGAGATCGGGGAAATGGTCCAAGGAGCCGCCCAGGCCGCCCAAGAGATCCGATTGTCGACACAACAACAATACACCGGCGTGCAACAGGCGAGTGCAGCCATCGCCGATTGCCTGCAGGCTTCGCGCGAGACCGACATTGCGGTCGGGCAGGTGCTCGAGTCCGTCAACGGCCTCGACAGTACGGCAGGATCGCTTCGAGAACTGATCGAATCCAAGTCCGAGGTCGCGTGAACAAACGCGATCCGTACCGGTTTTTTCGCATCGAGGCGCGCGAGCTCCTCGATCAGATGACTGCGGCGCTGCGCGACGTTCAAGGACAGGCAAGCGACAACCAAGCCGTCGCCGCGGTGTTGCGACATGCACATACATTTAAAGGTGCGGCAGCAGTTGTCGGCCTCAAACAAGCTGCCGACCTCGCCCACGACCTCGAAGAATTACTCGGCCCCTGTCGCCAACGAGCGGTACCCGAGCAGACGCTTACCCAGGCACGCCGACTGTTGCGCTCGCTCGAGCAAATCCTCGAGAGCCTCGGGGCCGCGTCACAACCGACGCAGCAAGAACCACCTGCAGATTCGTCTGCATCATCGGGGCAGCAACCGCCGAATCCGTCGGGGCACCCCTCGCGAGAACGGTCGGATGCAGTACAATCATCCTCGCCCGAGGTTACGCGGGGTTCATACACACCCGAGGTTACGCGGGCGTCCTCCGCACCCAAGTGGTCTTCGCGTGCGCCTGAGGTTCGACCGGAGTCAACCACACCGAACGTGTCTCCACGGACACCCCAGGGTTCCCCGGATGAAGCTGCGTCGCGCGAGGAGAGTCGATCAAAAAAATCCCCCACCAAGCCGGCCGAGCACGGTGCCATCGTCTGCGAGGTCGAACAACTCGATACTTTGCTGGCCGCTGCAAGTGATGCCGACATCGCAGCCGAGGGGATCGCCCAAGTCGTTCCCGAACTCGCACGCATCACCCGGCAGGTCAAGGCCCTCGCCCGCGATCAACCCGCACTGGCAGAGCTCGCCACACACCTCGACGCGACCCGGACCCACCTGTCACTCGCGGTCGAGAACACAACGATGCAGGTACAAGCAATGTACCAGCGGGTCCGAGAGCTCCGGTTCGTCCGCGCCGATACGATCTTTGGCAACCTCGAGCGCGCTGTGTACGATGCCGCCGATCGCTGTGGGCGAAAGGCCCGGTTTGTCGGCAACGGCGGCGAGCAGGC
>CAYLYX010000038.1:5068-5903 GCA_964387945.1 uncultured Flavobacteriales bacterium
GCACTCGATGGCGCCGTGTTGCAAACACTCAAACCCGCACTGTTGCACATTGTGCGCAATGCGGTCGCCCACGGGATCGAATCACCACACCAGCGACGGCGCGCGGGCAAACCGGCGATCGGAGAAGTCCGCGTCGACGTGCAGCGCAAGGGCACTCGGGTGGTCTTTGCATGTCGCGACGATGGCCGTGGTATCGATCTCGACGCCGTTCACCAGGCTGCCATCCAACGCGGACTCGTCACCTCCGAAGCCCCGCTGTCCGACGCCGAGCGAGCCAGGTTGATCTTTCACCCCGGACTCACCACACGTGCCACCGCAGGAGCAGTCGCGGGACGGGGCGTGGGTCTCGAAGTCGTTGAAGCGGTGGCCCACAAGTTGCGCGGGACCGTCGATGTCACCACCCAAACCGGGAAGGAGACCACCATCTCCCTGAAGGTGCCGGTGTCCGCTGCTTCGTGGACAGTGTTGCATGTACAACTCAGTAGCCAAACTGTAGCGATTCCCCTCGAGGCGATCGAAAAGGCGTGGGTGGCCCAAGAGCGTCCACTGGTCGAAGAAGAGGGACGTACCATGATGGTCCTCGACGGCCAGACCTACCCCTATTCGCACCTGGCGGCGGTGCTCGATCTCGATGTTGACATGCCCACCGTGTGCCCTGTGTTGCAACTGCGCGGCGGAGTGCTTCTCGGGGTGGATCGTGTAGGCGAGGCTGCACAGCGGGTGTTGCTGCCACTTCCGCGTCCGTCCCCACTGATCGTCGGGGCGTTCTTAGACCAGTTCGGTGTGCCCCAGTTGGTCGTCCACCCCGAGGCCGTGGTCGAGGCGGTCCAGGGAG
>CAYLYX010000038.1:5913-7220 GCA_964387945.1 uncultured Flavobacteriales bacterium
CACCCCGGCCCCGAAAAGGCGTCAGCCGATCTTGGTCGTCGACGATTCGATGACGACCCGCATGATGCTCGAGAGTGTGCTGACGACCCACGGGTTTGCCGTCGAGATGGCGGTCTCCGCCGAGGATGGATGGGGCAAGTTGCAGGAGCAGACATTTGGTGCCGTGGTCAGCGACGTCGAGATGCCGGGGATGGACGGATTTGAGTTTGTCGGTCGCGTCCGCGCCGATCCGCGGTTCACCACGCTGCCGACGGTGCTCGTCACGACCCTGGCGACCGACGACCACAAGCGCCGGGGGCTCGCGGTCGGGGCAGATGCATTTTTCGTCAAAACGCAGTTCAATGAACTCGAGTTTATCCGTACACTCCAGATGCTGCTCGCCCAATGATCCGTGTTTTAGTCGTCGACGATTCCCTGACCGTACGCAAGGTGATCGTAGAAATTCTCGAGGATGCCGAAGGCATCGAAGTGGTCGGTGAAGCCCGGGATGGACAACAGGCGATCGACTTGGCCCTGCGTCTGCGTCCCGATGTCATCACCATGGACTTGATGATGCCGGGCAAGACTGGGCTCGATGCGACCGAATACATCATGGCCCACTGCCCGACGAGGATCCTGATCGTCTCGGGTTCGATCCAACGCGCCGAAGTGTTTCGCACCTACGATGCTCTGCATGCCGGTGCCCTCGATGTGGTCGAAAAGGCAGCTCTTGGGCCCGAGGCCGGTGCGTTGGTGGCCAAAATTCGCATGGTCGCTAAAATCGCGGTGATCCGTCATATCCGGCCGCGCAATCGTGTGAATCTACAACCATCACAAACTCGGTCGGTACGCCATCTCGCAATCGGCGCGTCAACGGGGGGTCCGAAAGCACTTTGTACCCTCTTGACAGCACTCGGAGCCACCTACCCGCTACCCGTGTTGTGTGTACTACATCTGAGCGAAGCCTTTGCATGGCCATTTGTGGAGTGGCTTCAAAAACAAGTTCCAATGCCCATACAATACGCAGAACACAATCAAACCGTGCCAACATCCGGGGTTGTGTTCGCACCTCCGAACCATCACATGCGGGTTGCATATGGACGGATCCAGCTCGATCAGAGCCCGCCGCGTCACAGTTGTCGCCCCTCGGTCGACGTCCTATTTGAGTCGCTTGCGGCCACAGCCGGTCCATCGACAATTGCCTGTTTATTAACCGGGATGGGCCGTGACGGAGCCATCGGCCTCCAAGCACTCAAGGCCGCAGGAGCGCGCACGTTTGTCCAAGATGAGGCGAGTAGCGCAATCTACGGAATGCCCAAAGCCGCCTT
>CAYLYX010000039.1:0-6754 GCA_964387945.1 uncultured Flavobacteriales bacterium
GACTTTTATCTCTGTCGTGTGATAACCCAGCCCCATGGGTGGTTCTCCGATAATCACCGCCTGATCTAATTGTTTTAAGGTGTAAGTGAAATACTCCCAGCCTCCGGCCACGAAGGCAGAGTTGATAATATATAACGGCAAGTTTTGTTGAAAACTCTGATAATCGCTGTGCGCCAGCGATAATAATTCTTCACCTGTTTCTCTTGCTTCGCTTGTTTTCGCTTGCCGATAAAGAATATCGCTAAGCTTGCTCCCTGGTTTGATAAAAAAACTCATCAGGTATTGTGATAACGCTAAAGAGCCTGACTCCGCATCTCTGAGATCAATGATCAGTGCCCGCACCTTAGCTAAATAATGCATTGCATTATCAACATCCTGCTGCGCCAAAGCTAGCGAGTAATAACGGCCAAACTTTAAATAACCAATATTGCCGTCCAGAATATCGACAGTCACGGCACCAAAACTTGTGCCTTGGTTTGGTGTTTTCTCGAAAGAATGTCCGAGTTCCAGTGATGGATTATCTTCAATGAACTGAAAATAATGATCGCCTGTGCTCTGGCGCAGCAAAGTGGTAAGCCGCTTTGCTAATGCGAGCGGCGTCTTATACTGATAGAGCTCACCCGACAATAATTGATACCTTAGTACCTTTTTCGCTAACGCCGCCTTCTCAGGAAATAGATAGCTCTGCTCTAACGCTGCTGTGGTGTTTGCAACAATTTCAGTGATTTGCTGTTGCGATAATCCAGCTGCCCATTGTGGTTGCTCAGCCGCATAAACATTAACCGTTATCAGCCACAACCCGGCCAACAAAATTTTGATAAAATTTTTCATTTTTTAACCTTATTAAATACAACTAACCGAGCACTGAAACTCTATTGTGCACCGACTAAAAATTTCAATAAAAAGATTAAAAATTACAGAGAAGCGCTTTATCTCGATAAAGCAGATTACCGATTTTCCAGCCTAATCGCCGAAAACCAGAATACGCCTTGCGCGTCAGATACCAGGGCGGCGCTAAAACTATCGGCTGATAAAACCGATAATGCACAGCAGCAATCAAGAAAATCGCAATTACAACAACAAAGAGATAATCTATTGATACTTGTTGAGCATGACTAAAATAAGCGGCTTGATTAACCCCAGCTAACAACAGGTTTTTACCAAGTAACTGAAATTCTTCGCTCAGCCATTGACTCTCGGTGTGCTCCCCGACAGTCAATTGAAGCTCAGAAAAGGCAGAGGAGTTGTTTAGCGACACCACAATAGCCAACACTGACACTAGCAGCAAGGGGCAAAGAAAAGCGTTTAATTTATTGAAGTTCAACAAGGTTGCATATATGAATAATTATGTCTGACACCAGTGTAACACCCTCTAACGTTTAATCCATACTTTCTCTGAAATTCACACAATTAACGCGAAAAATGCGCTATAAAATGTTATAGCCACTTTGTAATCGGAGGATCTGCAATGAAAGCTCACTGCTATTACTTAGTCTCAGGCAGCTTATTTGCCTTGGTAGCCTTGGCTCATCTATTGAGACTGATTTTCGGCCTCAGTGTCTATATAGATAATGCCCAAATCCCGATGTGGATTTCAGGATTTGGTTTCGCAATACCGACACTGCTTGCAATAATGGCATTTCGTTTGGCCTGCCACTAAAATACTGTCTGCAGAAAAATTGACACTTTTCTTTAAGGACAACTAACGAAAGCAAGAATGATTTAAATGACTAACCGCGTCTTTTAACTGTTCATCCAGTTCCTGGTGCTTAAGTACTTGCTTATGTTGATCAAAATTATCATAAAAGCTTGGTATCGCTAATTCTGCTTTTACAATGCCATCAAAAAATGGCGCGGATTGTACCGCAGTCGCCAGAACCGAAGCGCCGCCTCTGGCTCCGGGCGAAGTCGACAATAATACCATAGGTTTATGTTGAAAAACTTTGGGCTCTATTCTTGAACACCAGTCAAATAAGTTCTTATAGGCGACCGTATAGGAACCATTATGCTCGGCAAAGGAGATTAATAAGCCGTCGCTTTCGGCAATTTTGTTTAAAAAGTCTTTTGCCAGTTTTGGATGACCCATTTCTTCTTCACGATCTTGGCTATATAACGGCAGTTCATAATCATTCAGATCGACTATTTCCACCTTGGCTTTAGTCAGTAGACTGGTGGCATAACTCACCAGCTGCTGATTAATAGACTTCGTATGGCTGGTTGCAGCAAAAGCGATAATTTTCATAAAACGCCCCTTAATTCAATCTCAACACATTGAATTAAGTGTAGCCTGTTAAATTTAGTCAAACAGTTTTTGTCGGCAGATATCGGAGATAATCAATTAATAATAGCTATTTTAATGAATACGTATGTAGCTAACTATTCATTAATGCTGAATTATTGAACAATAAAGCACTTAAAATCAACTCATTATAAACAGGAGCTTTAAGTGCAAACTCAAGGTATGACAAGCGCACAGCCAGCGGAAGTTAATCAATATTTGCCAACGCTCACTGCTTTACGCGGTATTGCCGCGCTTTGGGTAGTGCTGTTTCACCTCGACGTTATCATTTATCACCGAGAATTAGGAACATTACTGCCACAGCAATGGTCAGGATTGATCGCTAAAGGTTATCTCTGGGTCGATCTATTTTTTATTTTAAGTGGCTTTATTATTTGCCACATCTACGGCGAACAACTCAGCGGCAATAAACAGTTAAGCAAGATCACAAGTTATCTGAAAGCAAGGTTTTTCCGTATTTACCCGCTACACTTGTTTACCATTATCTTGCTACTCCCTTTGGTAATGCTGACGGCAAATTTTTTACCTGAGGTAATCGACAGCAGCTGGCAGGTTTACTTTGACTGGCAGGCGCTATTGAGTAATATTTTGTTAACCAATGCGATGAACCAGCATAGCTATTTGTCGTGGAATATCGTTTCCTGGTCGATTGGCGCTGAGTGGTGGGCTTATATTTATGCTATCGGTCTGCTTTATTTCATCAGTAATCAGCGCCTGAATTTTATTATTATCATGACGATGATTACCTTTGCTGGCTTGATTTTTCTGGTTAATTGGCACCCGAAAAGCAACCTGGATATCACCTTTGATTTTGGTTTCTTAAGGTGCTTGTTTGAATTTACCCTAGGCGTTATCAGTTACCAGCTGTATCAGCACAATCTCGGCAACAAGCTATTATCAAATGACAGCATTTTTCTGATAACACTGATTGCAATTTGCACAATTTTTCACTGGCAGTTCAACGATCTGCTAGTCGTTCCGCTATTTGTGATTCTGGTGCTGTGCGCGGCATATAATCAGAACAAAGTATTAGCACTGATGTCAGGTGCTATTTGGCAATATTTAGGGCGGATATCCTATTCTATCTACCTGATGCATGGCGTCTGGTTTATGGTATTCTGGTTTGCCTTGCCCCTTGTTAAGCAGGCCTGGCAGATCGAACAGCTATCAATTACTCAAATCACATTTTATGTCATTAGTTTTATCACCTTGACGATAATTTCTGCACACTATTCTTATAAATATGTTGAAGTGCCATGTCGCTATTTATTTACCAAGAAAGATACCGCTAAAACGACTCACCCGTTAGCGGAAGTAACCGAGTAGCCAATTAATAACACTATGCCCAAGATTAAAAAATTATTTAGCCATTATTTGCAGCAGCTACAAGAAATTGTCTCGCTGCTGCCAGAAGAACTACTTAGTTGTAGTCTAGCCGATGACATGTTTTCACTGGAAATGCATGCCAAAATCGCCGCCAATTTTAGCTTAAGAGGTTATTGCCCTTTGTTAGATTCAAAAGTGGTTTCATTTTTTCAGGAAACACCTGGTCTGGATGCACTGAATCAGCAAATAAGCGATACTTTGACCTACCTAAATGCCGCAGCGGAAATAATTGAATTCGACGATAATAAACAGCTCAGCGATAAAGCAGGTGATGCCGAGATCACCTTGCCTCAGTCAGAGTTTATCCACTTGTATATAGTGCCTAATTTTCTCTTTCACATCAGCATGGTGTACGCCATTGCCAGGGCAAATGGTATCGCACTGAGCAAAGGCAATTTTGATGGTTTTCATTCTTACTCGCCAGGTTTTCGCTTTGCCAGCCAAGGCAATAAATAACGGCCGTACATTTATTGCAGCGTGACTGTCACCGTTAGTAATTGGTTATCTCGTAAAATACCCAGCTCTACCGTATCGCCAACATTGTAGTTATCAAGTTCAGCCAAATACGACTTAACAGAGGTAATTTTCTTCTGATTAATTGACTGAATAACATCACCTAACACTATACCATAATGAGATAATTTTGCCGCTTTAAGCGACGCCTTAGCCGCTGCAGAATTGCGGCCAACATCAAGAATCACTACGCCTTCAATGCCTAACTGTTCATTGATTTGCTGATTAATATCATTATCCACCGCAATGCCTAATGACGGGCGAATATATTCGCCATGAGCAATCAGCTGAGAAACCACTTTATTCACTGTGTCAACAGGAACGGCAAAACCTATTCCGGCATAAGCCCCTGAAGGACTATAAATCATAGTATTAATGCCAATTAAACGACCAGCACTGTCCAGTAACGGACCGCCTGAATTTCCGGGATTAATCGCGGCATCGGTTTGGATCAAATTATCAATAATGAAATCGGCATCTGACGATACAGAACGATTAAGCGCTGAAACGATACCGCTGGTTAAGGTGTGATCCAGACCAAACGGATTACCGATAGCAAATACAGATTGCCCAACTTTTAAATCATCACTAGTACCAACCGGTACTGCTGGCGGTAAATCAAAGGCAACATTAATTTTCAGTACCGCTAAATCGTGGTTCTCACTGGCACCAACTAAACTCGCCTGATAGGTTCGACCATCATTTAGCCGAATATTAGCTTCCGATGCACCTTTGATCACATGATAGTTAGTCACTACATGACCAAATTCGTCCCAGATAAATCCGGATCCTGACCCTTTGGGTACTTTTCTGACATCACGGGTCCAGTAACTGCGCACAATTTGGCTGGTAGAAATAAACACCACCGACGGACTGGCATTATTAAATACATCAATAGTTGACTGTTCGCTATCTGCCAACTTGCCTCTCGCAGACACTGTACGTGGAGTAGCATCATAAGAAACGGCATACCTTTCAACCACAGGTAAAATTATCGAGAATAAGTATAAACCGGCAAATAACCAGATAAACAGGCGTAATAATTTAAAAAAATTGAATTGATTATCCATAGGTTCGTTGCCTTGTGATTAAAATACTAAGTATCTACTACTCGTAAATGTTGCCTGATTTTAGCTAATGCTCTTTCTTCTATTTGCCGGATGCGCTCTTGTGATACCTGATATTTTTCCGAAAAATATTTATGTGTTTTCTTTTCATCAGACAACCATCGATGAAAAATAATATCTTTACTTCTCTCATCTAAGGTTGCAATAAACTCCCTGATGCCAGCCATCATTTTGCTGCTAAAGTCTCGTTTTATCAAGAGTTCTTCAACTTGCTGATGATTATCCGTTAGCAAGGTCTCTCTATAATTAACGTTACTTTCGCCTTCTTGTTGAAAGCTGGAATCAAGCATTACATCAGATTGACATAACTGAACTTCCATCTCGGTCACGTCTTTTTCGGTAACCGCTAATTGACTGGCAATTTGTGCTTTCTCCTCACTGGATAACCAGTCGGAGGTTGCTTTTAAACGCCTTAAATTATAAAACA
Organism: uncultured Flavobacteriales bacterium; assembly: GCA_964387945.1. Lineage (GTDB taxonomy): Bacteria > Bacteroidota > Bacteroidia > Flavobacteriales_D > Parvicellaceae > Parvicella. Next base: position 5,753 of record CAYLYX010000039.1, read on the forward strand.
ATTTTCGCTTGGCTTTAGTAGTCGTCGCTTTCACTAACCGCCAGTTACGCACGATATATTCTTGGATTTCCGCTTTGATATAATGCACAGCAAAGCTTGATAGTCTAACACCAAAATCCAGACTGAACTTTTTCACTGACTTCATTAACCCTATGGCACCTTCTTGCACCAAGTCTTCCATTTGCAAGCCATAACCATGATAGCTCCTTGCAATATGGGCAACAAAGCGTAAATGAGAAATCACAATTTGCTGAACGGCATTTAAGTCATTGTATTTTTGATATTTCACAAACAACTCTCGTTCTTGCTGCTCGGTTAGCAAAGGCAGACTATTGACATAAGCCATATAAGACTCGAAGCTGGCACTGTTTTTATGGACTATCGGTAATGCGAAAGACATAATTCCCCCTATTTTACCTTAGTGGTTTTTAGCAAGTAATTGAGATAACGAGGACTGAATTGTTTATTCCCTGGCGTTACCATGTTCACCCCGCGTTGTAGTTTACGTGCTAACTTGGATTTTGCTTGATAATCAATATTTTCCTTGACAACTGATGGTGATTTTAAGGCTTGCTGACTCTGTTTGCTGACAGATGAAACAGAGAATGCCATCCCTACTATGATAAGTATTACCACAGATGCGAGTTTGATAAATGGTTTGTAAATTGAAATCATAATATACCCTCACTTTAGCAATATAAAACAAATTCAAATGGCAATAATTTAGCCGTTGAGCGATGCTCATGAGGCGTGAATGCCTCATGAGCATCACGGATGTTTATTCAGAAAGGTCTGCTGTTGATGCCTCCTCTGAATTAGGTTTTTCAATAATAAATTGTGCTAAAGATACATTTGAAAGTTGCTCAAACTTAACTTTGGGCAAAGAAAACCAATAAGGGTAATCGTTGCGCTTCACCAGATAATGTTTGTCATCCGATGCAAAAGAGTATGTGTAAGTATTATGCTGTTCGTCTTGCACAACTAAGTTATCTGATGCTTGAT
>CAYLYX010000040.1:0-6035 GCA_964387945.1 uncultured Flavobacteriales bacterium
GAATCCCTGTTACCCTGGAATATCAAACGCTAGGCGCTGATCACCGGACGGATACAAATGAGGTGGTGAGTTCACCTTTTAATCTTCAGTTGCCGCAGGTAAACCAAAATGAGCAAGTAATGCTGCGATTAACGGTTAGTGACGGTGAAGCTTCTGAACATGTGAATATAAATTTCACTATTGTGAATAAGTTGGAAGAGGTTAATCAAGGTTCAAAAAATAGCGGTGGTAGTGCGTATTGGTTATTAATGATGTTATTGGTCGTTGCTATTAAACAATGTACATTTAAATATACCGCTGGTACTTACGGAAAAAACCTTTTATTAACGCACTAATGTAACTTATCTTTTTTTCTCTAACTAGGTAGCGAAGCGACCAGCGAATTATCAACAAATAGCCAAGCAAACCATAGCGTGAAGCGGTAGCGCCTCTGATTTCAAATATTTCATTATTAGCTAACACCCTGCCTTCAAATATACAGGTGTGGCGAATAAGCACTTGATCTATAAATTTAAATATAGCGCCTTGTTCCCATGCATCGATTAGAAAGTTATTTTCTTCGTTGCATTGGTATTTAGTACCCAGCCCTATTTTTTCATTGAAGCGCAGCTGTTTTTCTTTAATGAAATTTAAATTTGCAATAATTTCGATAGAGCTAATTTGTAATAAATTAAGTTTACTAGGGCGTTTAATACTTTTGTATTTCTTAAAGGTTTTATCTTGCCACTCGATACAGCCAATTTTAACCCGATAAAAATCAGCGTCATTACTATTGATAATGGCAAGTACAGAATCAATGTCAGTATTGCTAAGTTGCACATCATCATCTAGGAACCAGATAAAGTCGCTAAACGAGTGGGTAATTGCTGCATTACGACTCTTACTTAGTCCAATGGAGTCTAATATAACAATGTTGTGCGCAGATTTCTTCGCGATATCTTTACTGCTTTCTACAGGCTTTTGAACTAAAACTGTAATACTAACATGCTCATTTGACGAGATAGAGTCAAGATTTTCAAGCAGCTTGGGTAAGCGCTCACCAAGACATGCAAATGCAAGTGTAAGCGTTTTACTGGTCATTGAAATACTGTCTCATCTAACAAGCCTAAGTTATCGGGTAATTATTGGTTTCGTAAATTCTTTCTACTTGCTGCTAATAAGGCAAAAATACTGCGTTTTAGTAAGCTTATACGACTAATATTGGCACTAAATAAATTAAACCAATTCAATTTAATGCAGGCAATAAGTAATTGTATATAGTTTGCTTTGTTAATTGAATAGCAATATAACGATTGCATCAGTTTAATTGCATTTTTTCTACCTTTTAATAAAGGCGTTTCTGCTAAGACTGTTGCAGCTAAGTTTACTTGAGTATCAAGGTTTTGGCCTGAAATACTTGATGTTAACACGCGATAGTGCAAAAGAACTTCTTTCAAGTTTTCTATTTTATAGTGCTGGCTTATTCGACACCACAATTCAAAATCTTCAATAGTTTTATACTCTGCTAAGTAATAAAATTGTTTTCCGATAAGTTTGTAGTTAACCATGACTGACGGATGTGCGATGGGGTTACCAAAAAAGAGACTAGCCTTGATATCGTCATTGGAACACAGCGTTCTTCGTTTTTTACCTACGACGCCATCTTCACTCATGAAACGATACCCTGTGCCAAGCACTGCTAGATCAGGATGCGCTTTTAAGTAGTTAATTTGCTTTTCAAATCGCTCAGGAAGAGCGATATCATCAGCGTCCATACGCGCGATAAAATCTCCCTTGGCTATAGAGATAGCCTCATTTAATGTGCTTATCAACCCTTTATTTTCTCTAGAAATAAGAACGATTCTTTTATCTTGCTTTGCTAAGTTTGTTAATAGTGTTAGGGAGTTATCCGTTGAACCATCGTTAATAATGATAAATTCAAAATCAGTGTATGTTTGGGTTAAAATGCTATTCACTGCACCTTCTATATACTTCTCGGCATTATAAACGGGCAAGATCACCGATATTTTGGGCATTAGGTCTTCCATAAATTTTGAATTGTTACGGTTAGGTCAATATTGCTTTGATAAACAGACTGATGTTCTAGACCAGCCCACAAGTCATCACGTATATTCTGACCAAGACAATGATCTGATAATGATAGTGTTTCAATAATATCAATAAACTCCTCAAAAGTTGAAATTGCTGAGTTATTGCTGAACTCTTGGTAATTAAAGTAAAAGCCTTCACTAGAAGTTTCGAGATACCGCTTTAAATCATACGCATAAAAAATGATCGGCTTATTTATCAGTGATACATCGAATGCAATCGATGAGTAGTCGGTGACTAACACATCAACCGAGATTAGAAACGGATAAACATCAAGGGTTGCTGGAAACAACTTAATGTGGCTACAGTCTTTAATCACGTCTTCGCTATAAAGGTGCATTTTGAAGATAAGCAAAATGTTCTTTTCTCGTAATTTTTTATTGAGTCTTTCAATATCTGGAAATGCTTCTTCAATGATATTTGGATGACCAACACGCCATGTAGGCATATAAATCCATACTTGGTCATATCCTTTGACCCATTGTTCAGCTATTTTTGTATCTCTACTTATTAAGTTATCAATATGCTTTTTATCTAATAATGGAGCGAGTCTTGGATTAATACCATAGTGGTATTCTTTAATAAGTTGATTGAACGCTTGATCATGAATTTTTTTCAGTGACGGAGAAGGGAGCTGATATAAATCTATCTTAACCCATTTAGGCATTGAGCGAATGTTGGTTAATATTTTTTCATAAAGCGTTCTTGGGTGATAAACCCGACGAGAGTTACCGACGGTGGTATCAAACTCGATCTTTTTTAAAGGGATGCCGTGATAAAGGTTGACTAATTTAGCACCTGCTGAGCAGAAAAAGTTAATGTCGTTGGCATCAAAGGCGTAAATATAAACACCTGCCCGAAACGACGCTATAAGCCCTTTTAAGCTCCAACGACCGTAGGCAAGATAACCTTGATTTTTCAAAAAAGTAACGGAGTCTTTATCTTCACTTATCCACACGGGGGTAATATTTTTTTGCTCGTTCGCAACGTGTAAAAAGTAGTACTTAGGGTTATCAACAAACTGGCCTCGTCTGCTACCGAAAGCCCATAAGTTTTTATCTCGTCTAAATATTTTTCCAATGGGGTAAATAAGCCACTTTAAAAGTAACAATAGTGCGGATTTCATTTAACTTAACTCATTAACATTATTCGATGAGGAGGAAAATAACTTTTCTTTTCTAAGAAAATATAAGCGATAAAGTAGGATCACCAGTTCTGTTAATACCAATGAACCAGCAAGTAGCTCGCTTGATAATAGATTAGTGACAAACAAAATACTGATGACCATAAGATGACTTAAAGCACCGATTAACACGCTTCTATTAACATATTTTGCTTTCCCTGCTGCGCCCAGAACAGGGTAGCCAATCAACATAGAAATCAGACTAATTGCAAATCCAATAATCAGAATGTTGAATAAATGCGCTGATTGAAGGTAATCATTAGCGCCGAATAAATTAACAAAAAACCAATCTGCCAATAGATGAGAAATTAAGATGCTAATAAAGCCAAATATAAGAGCAAACTTAACTATTTTCTTGGCAAGCTGCCAATTTTTGTTTTTTACCATAAACGGATAGAGGGCATCTGTAAGAGGGGAAATCATCGAACGACCGGCATTATAAATTCGCTCAGCTAGAGAAAAGAAACCCGCTTCGGCCTCACCCAACGATGCACCAACAATGATGACATTGAATTTTGAAAACAATAACAACGTGAGTCTTGAATAAAAATAGCCCCAACCTTGGCGAATAAGCGTAAAAAGCTCTTTAGACGAAGGAATAGTGAGTTTAACAGGAAATTTGAAAACTAGTAAAACAGCACAAGCCAAGCCTAGACATTGAGAAAATATCATGATTTGTGGTATTAAAGTGGCGTCTAGCGCATCGCGGATTAATATAAATATAAGTACAGTGTATAGGCTGCGCTCAACGATGTTAATTATGGTGATATTAGCCATTTTCTCAATCCCTAAGAAAAACCATAATGGGACTAAGCATTGCAAGAAAGCAGGCACCAACATCATTGCCCATATTGAAAAATATCCATCGTTGCTAATAAATAAATTTAATAGTAGTAATGTTATTGCTGAGGTAAACACAAAAAACAAAGTCTTTATCAAGGATATTGCCGTTAACAGCTTACCGAGGTATGAGTAGTTTTGTTGATTCTGAGCAACTAATTTTGGCCCTAATAGCGAGAAACCATAATCGCAAATTGCGACGACAACTTGCTGAATGGCAAAGCCAATGGCAACAACACCAAATAATTCCGTGCCTAAACTGGCGGTTAGATGTGGCAGTGTTACTAACGGTAGCAAAATATTGACGACTTTTATGATTGCCAACCAAGAGATATTAGTTTTTAAACCCTTTAGACTCATTTAGCTTTAACGATTTCAATAATTTCAGTAGTTGAGATAGAAGGGGTTCGTTCTAAGTAAACGACTTTGCAAATATCATTAAGTTCGTCAAACTTGCCACGCCAGTCATCACCCATCACTAAAATATCCGCTTTATGTTGTTTGATGTATTCACGTTTTAGTTCAAGCGATTCTTCAAAAAAAACGTCGTTAACAAATTTCAAGCTGTTAATAATATAAGCGCGTTGAGATTGTTCATATACTGGATAGCGTTGCTTTTTGGAAAAGTTTAATGCATCTGTTGAAACGCCAACAATTAACTCTGTTCCCAAGGCAGCTGCGCGTTCGAGAATTTTTACATGGCCAAAATGAAAGACATCAAACGTTCCAAAGGTGATTACTCGCACTTACCAATTCCTTATTTACGTTGGTAAAACTTAAACAGCTTACCGACTTATTATATAAAGGCGAAGATTATATCGTTTTGAAGCGCTTTTAGATAGTTGAACTGTGGTATTGATTGAACCTAGCCAGTTTTTGTGTAATTAATATTCAAGATAATAATAATTAAAGCGAAATGAGTTGTTGAATGCTAAAAACTGGCTATTTATTCACGAGTCTAATTACATTAATTACCTTGCAAGCCTGTAATACAAAAAGTGAGGCTATTTCCTGTATTGATGCGCATCCTGCCGTTGACAAAGGTGCAGAATTTTTTACTGGAGTTGCACAACCTTTAACATTTTCTAAATATTCCAGTAGACCAATCGCGGTTAGTTGCCATAATTGTTACAGGCAAAGTAGTACCGAAGACACTATATCGATTATAAAAACTGCCATAGAAGGCGATGCAGATAGTATCGAATTAGATGTGTTAACTACTAACATCGAAGCTCCGATAATTGCCCACGATCCCGACAGTGATGGTGTATTTTTGAATGGCATTGTTGGGCATGAGTTGCTTATTGAAAGTACTCGTATTCTGTTCGTTGAACTAAAAGATATTGAGACGCCTAAAGAAGAGGGGAGAAAGTTATTACGATTATTAAAGCGGCAAAAAAAATTGGATGGTAAGTATGCTTACTTTAATAGTGAGCGATTTACCGTTATTCGCCACGCCGACGGTTATGACACTTTGTCAAATTTCAGAGATGTGTTAGCGGAGGCTGAATTTACGGATATTCAACCGTTTGTTAAACTCAGCCGGATTTATTTCCCTGCTAAGCATATAAATATAGAGCAAGTACATCAATGTGGCTATCACATGGTAGAATTTGATCATCGCATTGGGTCTGAAACAATTCAAAAAAAAGCATTACAAGCGAAATCACTTGGCTTAGGAGTTAATTTATTTACTTTAGAACACGGTAACTTTAAAGTGATATTGAGCGATTTATCATTAAATATCGACAGCGTTACCATTGAACCTAACACCGTCAATACACAATTGCTTGATGATGGTAGTATTTTTGAGCAAGTTAAACAGTTTATAAATAATGGTTAAACTTTTTTAACTTAATTGCTCCCTTTGCACGGCAAGATCATTATAAATTGAACTTTTAGCATGCTCACTGATCAGATCAAG
>CAYLYX010000041.1:0-5722 GCA_964387945.1 uncultured Flavobacteriales bacterium
ACCACCCGGACAGCTTCATCTGCCGCAAGCTGCCCGGCGACCTGCTGAAGCTCAGCAATCATTTCCCCGGACATCGCGTTGTGTTTGTCAGGGCGGTTCAGCGTCAGCGTGGCAACACCACGGGCGTCAGTTTCAAGCTTCAGTGTTTCAAACATGATTATCCTTCCCGCATCGCGCACGCCATACCAGCCGCCTCATCAATCACCCCGGCATCCAGCCCGGTGTCAAAACCATGTGCTGTCAGATGGGCAACCACAGCCTCTGTGGCGACATTGCCTGCCGCCCCCGGTGCATATGGGCAGCCACCAAGCCCGCCGACCGCCGCGTCAAACACCCGCACGCCCAGCGCAAGCGAGGCGTCGATGTTATCCAGCGCCCGCCCGCTTGTGTCGTGGTAGTGCCCGGCGAGCCGATGCACAGGCACCTCTTCGCGCACCGCCAGCAGCATCCTGGCGATGCTTTCCGGTGTCCCCTGTCCGATTGTATCCCCAAGCGATACCTCATAGCAGCCCATTGCAAACAGCTTGCCCGCGACCTCCGCCACCTTTTCCGGCGGGGTTGGGCCGTCGTATGGGCAATCGGTGACGCAGGACACATAGCCCCGCATCGGCAGATCAATGTGGCGCGCAGCTTCGGCAATGGGGGCAAACCGTTCAAGGCTTTCTGCGATGGTCGCATTGATATTGGCCTTGGAAAACCCTTCTGACGCCGACCCGAAAATCGCAATTTCATCGGCCTTTGCCTGAACCGCGCCCTCATAGCCGCGCATATTCGGGGTCAGCGCCGCGTAGGACACGCCCTTTGCCCGTTTGATCCCGGCCAGCACAGCGGCGCTATCGGCCATCTGCGGCACCCATTTGGGCGAGACGAAAGAGGCAACCTCAATCCGGCGGAACCCTGCGCGGCTCAGGCAGTTTACCAGCGCGATCTTTTCTGCGGTTGGGATTTTCCGCTTTTCATTCTGCAACCCGTCACGCGGGCCGACCTCAAAGATTTCGACGCGTTCAGCCATTCTGTTTCTCCGGCAGAGGATAGAAATCCTGGTCGTAAAGGTCCTGTTCGCCATCCCGCGCCTTTGCGCGCTGATAGGCAGGGCGCGCCTTTAGCCGATCCCAATAGGCGCTGAGCACGGGGAATTCATCAAGATGCACATAGCGGCGGGCAAGCTTAAACCCGTAGGCATACATGACGTCAGCGGCGGAAAACCCGCCCGCCAGCAGGTAATCGCCCTGATAACGATCCTCCATCGCGCCAAGGGCCGCGCGCAGACGCGCGGTCAGGAGCTTGATGACAACGGGCGAAGCCTCTGCCGGGTCGCGCAGGAACACGCGGTTGAGGTTCAGGTTTTCGACAAGGCAACCGATGGTTTCTGCATAGCCGATCATTTCCAGAAATCGCGCCCGATCGTTGTGCCCCGGTGCCGGCATCAACCCGGCCTCCGGGTGGCGTTCACACAGGATCTGCAGGATTGCGCCGCTTTCAAACAACACTTTGCCATCCAGTTCCAGCGCCGGGGTCCGCCCGGCAGGTGACATCGCCAGATATTCCGGCGTCCGCATCGATCCGTCACGGATCGAGTAATAGGACACTTCATAGTCCAACCCCAGTTCCTCAAGCAGCCACATGACGCGGAAGGACCGCCCAAGCGGCACGTGATGTAGGTGGATCATTGAGCTTCCTCCAACCGGATCAGCGCGGCACCCGCCTCAACCTGCGCACCCGCTTCGGCCAGCACCTCGGCCACCACGCCATCGCGCGCGGCTTTCAGCGTGTGTTCCATTTTCATCGCTTCCAGAACGGCGAGCGCGTCACCTTCGGACACCGTAGCACCTGCCTTTACGGACACGGATTTCACAAGGCCGGGCATCGGTGCCTCCACCACATTGCCATCGCCATGTGCACCCGTATCACGCGCCAACGGATCAATCCCGGTGTAGTGGTAATTGTTCCCCCAGAAGACAGAAACATTCTGTCCCAGGCGCACAATCTCCGCCGGGGTTTTGTCGCCATCAACCCACCAGTCGCGGCCATTGCGGCTGATGTCATGGCGCGTCTCCCCGATCTCCACCGTGAAACGGTCAGGCCCTTGCGTGGTGACCCGCGCAATGACCTCCTCCTCCTTGAACAGAAAGCGCAGCTCCTGCGGCAAGGGCGACCATAGCGCAAACCCTGCATCCGCCGGATTTTCCCGGTGCAGCCCAAGAAACCCAAGAGCCGCCAGAGACCGGGACCGCGTGCAGGGCACCGGATCCGTGGTCAGGCTGTCAAGATCACGGTCGATCAGCCCGGTATCCACATGCCCCACCGCAAACCCCGTGTGCCGCACCAGTGCCCGCAGGAAATGGAGGTTCGTCACACAGCCCGCCACCTGCGTTTTTGCCAGCGCCTGGCTGAGCTTGCCGAGCGCCACCTCGCGCGAAAGCCCATGCACGATGAGTTTTGCGATCATCGGGTCATACCAGGGGGAAATCTCATCCCCGGCCCTAACGCCGCTGTCGGCGCGTGCGCCATCGGGAAACCTGAGATGCGTTAATGTTCCGGTTGCGGGCAAAAACCCCTTTGGCACGTCCTCCGCATAGAGGCGGACCTCAAAGGCGTGACCATTGATCGCCAGATCCTCCTGCTGGGCGGGCAGGCCTTCGCCCGCCGCAATGCGCAACTGCCATTCAACGAGGTCAACACCGGTGATCAATTCGCTGACCGGATGTTCGACCTGAAGGCGGGTGTTCATTTCCATGAACCAGAAACCATCGGGCTTGAGCCCTTCGGAGCCATCAACGATGAACTCCACCGTGCCGGCACCCGCATAGCCGATGGCCTCCGCCGCGCGGACGGCGGCCGCCCCCATCGCGGCGCGCACCTCTTCGGTCATGCCGGGGGCTGGCGCCTCTTCGATCACCTTCTGGTGGCGGCGTTGGAGCGAGCAATCCCGCTCAAACAGGTGCACGGCCCTGCTGCCATCGCCGAAAACCTGCACCTCAATATGGCGCGGCGAAGTCACGAATTTTTCGATCAGCACGGCGTCATTGCCAAAGGCGGTTTTCGCCTCTCCGCGTGCGCTGGCGAGCGCTGTTGCAAAGTCGCCTGGCTTTTCCACCAGCCGCATGCCTTTGCCGCCGCCGCCCGCGACCGCCTTGATAAGGACCGGATAGCCGATGGCCTCCGCCTCTTTCGCAAGCAGCGCATCATCCTGATCCGCGCCGTGATAGCCCGGCACGACCGGAACGCCTGCCTCCTCCATCAGTTTTTTGGCGGCGTCTTTCAGCCCCATCGCCCGGATCGCACTGGCAGAGGGGCCGATGAAGGTTAACCCTGCCTTTTCAACCGCTTCGACGAAATCAGGGTTTTCGGACAGGAAGCCATAGCCCGGATGAATGCCCTGCGCCCCTGTCGCCTTTGCCGCGTCGATGATCGCGGCCCCCTTAAGGTAACTCTCCGCCGGGGCAGCGCCACCGATATGCACCGCCTGATCCGCCATGGCGACGTGTTTGGCACCTGCGTCGGCATCGGAATAAACCGCCACAGTGCCGACACCCATCCGCGCCGCCGTTTCGATCACCCGACAGGCAATTTCGCCCCGGTTGGCTATGAGGATTTTAGTGAACATCAGGGTTGCCTCCAAAATCTTCGATCAGGCGGAACCGCTCGCAAATCAGCTCCATCTTTGGATCAAAGCCGCCATTGCGGCTGAAATAAGCCTGATGATCGCTCTGCCAGCCCGCGAGGCTGTCGTTTTCGCCTTCTGCAAGGGCAAACTCCACGTCCACATCGCAGAACCGCCGTTGCGTAACTTCAACGGTTTCAATCAGCAACTGCGGCTCCCCATACCAGTTCACAGCAATATCCTGCCGCCCAACAACCGGCATCGTCTCTCCATCACCGCCAAAATCCCGCAGCGCCCCGCAAGTCGCGGTTTTTTTGCCTTTACGCACCAGTGCAAGCAGTTCGTCACAAAGTTTTTCGCTGTCTCCGAACTGAAAAAAGGCGGCGTTGGGGTAGCGTTTCTTAGCAATCTCAATATCCATTGTTCACATCCTGAACACGCCGAAACGTGTTTCCTCTATCGGGGCGTTCAGGGCTGCGGACAGGCTTAGCGCAAGCACATCGCGGGATTTGCGCGGGTCCACGATGCCATCGTCCCAGAGCCTTGCCGAGGCATAAAGCGGGTGGCTCTGTTCTTCGAACATCTCGATCGTCGGACGTTTGAATTCGGCCTCTTCTTCGGCAGACCAGCTTTCGCCGCGCCGCTCCATCCCGTCGCGTTTGACGGTGGCGAGCACGCCCGCCGCTTGCTCCCCCCCCATGACGGAGATGCGCGAATTCGGCCATGACCACATGAAGCGCGGACTGTAGGCCCGGCCTGACATGCCATAGTTGCCCGCCCCGAACGAGCCGCCGATCACCATCGTGATTTTTGGCACGGATGTCGTTGCCACCGCCGTCACCATCTTCGCCCCGTGGCGCGCGATCCCCTCGTTTTCATATTTGCGCCCAACCATGAAGCCGGTGATATTTTGCAGGAAAACCAAGGGAATGCGCCGTTGCGAACACAGTTCGACAAAATGCGCGCCTTTCTGGGCGGCCTCTGAAAACAGCACGCCATTGTTGGCGACAATACCAATCGGGCAGCCCTTAAGATGGGCAAAGCCCGTGACCAGCGTTTCGCCAAAGCGCGGCTTGAATTCATCAAAGCGCGAGCCATCGACAATGCGCGCGATCACCTCGCGCACATCATAGGGCGTGCGCAGGTCCGCAGGAACGATGCCAAGGATTTCCTCGGGGTCATAGGCGGGGTCCTCCGGCGTTTCCCAATCCATGCCGTCGATGCGTTTGCGGTTGAGGTTCCCCACCGCGCGCCGCGCCAGCGCCAACGCATGGGCGTCATCCTCGGCCAGGTAATCGGCCACACCTGACAGCCGCGTGTGAACATCCCCTCCGCCGAGGTCTTCGACACTCACAACCTCCCCCGTTGCCGCCTTCACCAGCGGCGGCCCGGCGAGGAAGATCGTGCCCTGTTCCTTCACGATGATCGTGACATCAGACATCGCCGGAACGTAAGCCCCGCCCGCCGTGCAGGATCCCATCACCACCGCGATCTGCGGGATGCCCTTGGCGCTCATCTGCGCCTGGTTGTAGAAAATCCGCCCGAAATGGTCGCGGTCTGGAAAAACCTCATCCTGATTGGGCAGATTCGCCCCGCCGCTGTCGACAAGATAGACGCACGGCAGATGATTCTGCTCTGCGATTTCCTGGGCGCGGAGGTGTTTTTTGACCGTCATCGGGTAATAGGTGCCGCCTTTGACGGTGGCGTCGTTGCAGACAACCATCACCTCGCGCCCTGCGACACGGCCAATGCCCGCGATCACTCCCGCGCAGGGGGCCGCGCCGTCATACATCCCATGTGCAGCGGTCGCCCCGATTTCAAGGAACGGCGAGCCGGGATCCAAGAGGTTCGCGACCCGGTCCCGCGGCAACATCTTGCCACGACCGACATGACGGGCGCGGGATTTTTCACCGCCGCCACCTGCTGCGAGCCGCGCCGCCTCCGCCGCTGTTTCGATGGCCTCAAGGTGGTAGGCCCGGCGACGTTTGAAATCGTCAGAGGTGGTTAGGGTTTGGGAGGTGAGTTTCATGAAATTGCCTCGCGCACATCAAAACCAGAGATCAGGAGGGCAGCGCCCGTCCGCGGGTGGGCGAGAAGCGCCCGCCCATGGGGGCGGTC
>CAYLYX010000042.1:0-4235 GCA_964387945.1 uncultured Flavobacteriales bacterium
CTACTACTGGTGATTGCGTAACTACTACGCCTGAACAGTTGTCCGTAGCTGTCGCCAAACCTGTAAAGTCAATCAACGTGTAATCACAAGTTGCACTGAAATCTACGTTCTGATCTGATGGACAGGTGATCACCGGTGAAATGGTGTCTAAGAGTGTTAGTGCCACTGAGCAGCTATCCACATTACCAGCGTCATCTGTTGCGTATACCATTACAGTTGTATCTTCACTGACAGCTGTTCCAACCGTAGGAGACTGCGTTAACACAGGTGATCCAGTACAGTTATCACTTACCACCGCACTTACCATATAATCTGGTATCGTGAACGAACAAGCTGCATCCAGGTACTCCGTCTGCGGTCCTGTACAAGTAATCGAAGGGGCGATGTCATCCGATGGCTCAACATCAAACGTACATGAGGTACTATTTCCATTTCCATCGTCAACTGTTAAAGTAATCGTTGTGGTATCGGTAATTACTGTTCCAGCAACCGGACTCTGAGAGATCACGGGTGCGCCACAATTATCAGCAAACGTTGCCATTGTGGTATAATCTAACAACGTATAGTCACACGATGCCGTAAAGCTCACTTGTTGATTGGATAAACACGTAAGCGTTGGAGAAATTGTATCCAGCACGGTCACATCAAAATTACAAGAGGTATTGTTTCCTGAAGCATCTGTAACAGTGAGCACAACGTTTTGAACCGTTCCATGTCCTGTTATTGAAGTTCCTGCTACCGGAGATTGCGTTACAACAGGAGCTGCATCACAGTTATCACTCACCGTTGCTAAACTCGTGTAGTCTGGCAGTGAAAGCGCACAAGAACCATCTACGTATTCTGTTTGGTTTCCTGGACAGGCAATCGTAGGATCAATCGCATCCTGAAGTGTTACATCAAATGAACAACTATCAATGTTACCTGCTGCATCCTCACCATAAATCCAAACTGTTTGCACCGTGCCTGCTCCACTTAATAGTGTTCCTGCTACCGGACTTTGTGTCACCACCGGTGATGTATCACACAAATCCGTAACGATTGTCATACCCGTGTAGTCTGGTAGTGAAACTTGACATGAAGCATCTACATTCTCCGTTTGATTCCCTGGGCAAGTCATTGTTGGAGGAGTAACGTCCTCTACTTGAATCACAACTGAAGCTGTATCCTGACATCCAAAAATAGTATCGGTTACTGTCAGTAAAACTGTATAAGTTCCATAAGCCGTATACGTGTGAATAGGGTTCTGTGCTGTTGATGTATTCGCATCTCCAAAGTCCCAGAACCAAGTATCTGGTAAGGTTGACATATCCGTAAAGAATACGGTATGAGGTATGGCACATCCCACTGTTGGATTCGCTGAAAAACCAGCCACTGGTGAGTTAATGGTCACCGCATTTGTAACGGTAGTTGTAACAGCACAACCTGCTGCGTCTGTTACTGTAAGTGATACATCAGCAGTAATCGTATCCACATAAGTGTGTGTTGGGTTTTGACTCGTTGATGTATTTCCATCTCCAAAATCCCAAGTCCAATCTACTGCGTTAACCGAAGCATCCGTGAAAGTTATATCTTCATTCACACATGCAGATGCTGGTGCTGAAGTAAAGGCGGCCGTTGGTCCAGACACATCCAAATCAAACGTGCAGCTAGCTGTATTCGTTCCGTCATCCGCTGTAAGGGTAATGGTTGTTATACCTTGCGGAACTGTACTACCTGCTACTGGAGATTGAGTAACCGTTGGTGTTCCACAGTTGTCTGATACAGTAGCTAAACTTGTATAATCTGGAACGGTGTACATACAAGTGACGTCCACAGCTCCCACTTGATTACCCGGACAAGATATCACTGGTGGTGTAGCATCGTTTGGTACCACATCAAATGTACATGTTGAAGTATTTCCATTGCCATCATCCGCTGTAATTGTGATGGTGGTATTTCCGGAAATAACCGTTCCCGAAACAGGACTCTGCGTTAGGGTTGGTACTCCAGTACAATTATCACTCACTGTAGCCAAACCAGTGTAATCTGGAAGTGTGAACTGACAAGATCCGTCAAATGTTTCTAATTGGTTTCCTGGACAAGTTACTACAGGTGATACTGTATCTATTACAGTCACTACTGCCACACAGTTGTCTGTGTTGGCACTTCCGTCAGTTGCTGTAAGCGTAACGTTGTTGGCTCCAAGGTCAGCACAAGTAAAGGCGGTTTGTGATGCACTCAAGGTGGGTGCTCCACAGTTATCTGTTGATCCTCCATCTAGGTCGGACGCTATGATAGTTGCATTACCAGCTCCATTTAAATAGGTATTAATGTTTTGACAAACAGCTGTGGGTGCAATTACATCCGTTACCGTTACTGCGGCAACGCATGAACTTGTGTTCCCACTTCCATCCGTAACTGTTAAAGTTACATTATTAGCCCCTAAGTCCGCACAGGTAAAGGCGGTTTGTGAAGCACTCAGTAAAGCTACTGAACAATTATCTGTTGATCCTCCGTCTATATCTGATGCTGTAATGGTTGCATTTCCTGTACCATCCAAAGCCACTGAAATGTTCTGACATATGGCTATTGGATTAGTTCCATCCGTGATAGTCACAACTGCTGTACATGTGCTCGTGTTACCACTTCCATCCGTTACCGTCAACGTTACGTTGTTAGTTCCCAAGTCCGCACAAGTAAAAGATACAGTAGGTGATCCGTTGATCGTAGTGCTTGCGATTCCGCAATTATCACTTGACCCTCCGTCTACATCCGCTGCCGTGACAGTGGCATTGCCTGTTCCGTCTAGTGCTACGGAAATGTTTTGACAAACTGCTATCGGTGAAATTGTATCTAACACTGTTACTACAGCTGCACAATTGTCCGTATTACTGTTTCCATCAGTTACCGTAAGTGTTACGTTATTGGCCCCAAGATCTGCACAAGTAAAGGCAGTTGAGGAAGCGGCAAATGTCAACCCAGAACAGTTGTCCGTAGAACCTCCATCTAAATCACTCGCTACAATGGTAACGTTTCCAGCACCATCTAAGTAAGCATTGATGTTTTGGCATACTGCTGTTGGTGCTGTGGCATCTGCGAGTGTTACGTCAAAAGAACAAGTTCTTGAATTTCCTGCGGCATCTGTTGCCGTCATCGTAATAGTTGTTGTTCCCGATATCACTGTACCTGCCACTGGCGACTGAACAACCGATGGTGTTCCACAGTTGTCAGAAACAACCAATAAGCCAGTATAATCTGGTAACGTGAAGTTACAACTCGCATCTGGAGTTTCAGACTGATTACCAGGACAAGCGATTGTCGGTGAAATCGTATCTATAAGTGTAACGGTAGAAATACATGAAGCAGTATTCCCGTTACCATCATCTACTGTAAGTGTTACCGAAATTGGAGCTGGCCCACCCATTCCAAACGTACCAATCGGGAACGGAGTGGCTGCTGAAGCGTTGGTTGTTTCACCATCCAATACATTAATCCCGCTAAAAGACCAATTCCCTAATGTAAAAATTGAGCCATCATTTCCTGTATTACTATTTCGGTAAGCCCAACCATCTAAGTACTCCCAAGGTTGTCCAGTTCCATCCGTATTGATATCACCAAACACATCGATCACTCCACCCATGTGGAACAACTCTACGGCATCGTCACCATTTATCAACAAAGTTGTCGAAGTATAATCTGGTGCAAAACCAAACCAATTTGTAAACTCTGTAGCCTCCGAGGCTACATAGATATAAGAGCCAGCTGTAACGGCTGCAGCAGGGAAAGTAAACTCTTCTCCGTCTGTTCCCCCACCATTATTGGCAGATCCAAGACCGTACTGGGATAAATCTGCAATGTCGCGTGCTACATATAGCTCAACTCCCTTGGGTAGGCCTCCTGGTAATGGACCATCAAACGTACCCGTGATGATTAAATCGTTAGTGGAAGTTGTCAAATCTGCACAAGAGAAGCTCGTAATACTGGCGCTCAAGGTTGGAGATCCGCAGTTATCCGATGATCCTCCGTCAATATCCGCCCCAGTAATCGTTGCATTCCCCGTTCCATCTAAGAAAAGGCTAATATCCTGACAAACGGCTGTTGGTGCTAATGGATCTGTTATGGTAACTACAGCTATACAGCTGGCGGTATTACCATTTCCATCTGTTACCGTCAGTGTCACGTTGTTGGCTCCTATGTCTGCACACGTAAAGGCGGTTTGAGAGGCACTCAAGGTCGGAGAACCACAGTTATCGGAT
>CAYLYX010000043.1:0-3176 GCA_964387945.1 uncultured Flavobacteriales bacterium
ATCCGATAACTGTGGTTCTCCGACCTTGAGTGCCTCTCAAACCGCCTTTACGTGTTCAGACATTGGAGCGAACAATGTTACGCTAACAGTTACGGATGGTAGTGGAAATACAAGTTCATGCGTTGCAGTAGTAACAGTGACAGACCCACTAGCACCGACAGCTGTTTGTCAAAACATCAACGCTTATTTAGATGGATCAGGAAATGTGACAATTGTAGCTGCAGATATTGATGGTGGCTCAAGTGATAATTGTGGAACGCCAACATTGAGTGCTTCACAAACAGCCTTTACCTGTGCAGATTTGGGAGCGAATAACGTAACACTTACAGCAACTGATGGCAGCTCTAATACGGACAACTGCGTAGCAGTAGTAACGGTGGTGGATACGATATCACCTGTAGGAACTTGTCCGGGTAATCAGTCTGAAACTCCAGATGCGAGTTGTAATTTCACTTTGCCAGATTACACTGGTTTGGTGACAGCTTCAGATAATTGTGGGGTTCCAACTATAGCTCAGTCGCCAGTAGCAGGGACTGTGATATCAGGAACTACTACTATCACCATGACAGTTACGGATGGAAGTGGGAACACTTCAACCTGTACGTTTGACGTAACATTGGATGATGCAACTGCACCGACAGCCGTTTGTCAGAATTATACAACTTATTTGGATGGATCAGGTAATACTACCATTATAGCCTCAGATCTAGATGGAGGTTCTACGGATAATTGTTCGGGTCTTACCCTTTCAGCTTCGCAGACAGCTTTTACCTGTGCAAATCTTGGAGCTAACAACGTTACGTTAACCGTAACAGATGGGAATAGCAACACGGACAATTGTGCAGCTGTAGTAACAGTGTTAGATACAATTTCACCAGTAGCCGTTTGTCAAAACATTTCAGTAGCCTTGGACGGATCAGGAAACGCTACCATCACAGCGGGAGATGTAGACGGAGGATCAACTGATAACTGTAGTATTGCAGGCTTAAGTGTAAGTCCAGCAGTATTTACCTGTGCAGATTTGGGAGCCAATAACGTAACACTGACCGTAACCGATGGAAGTGGTAACACGAGTACGTGTGTAGCTGTGGTAACGGTAACCGATATTACCAATCCAACAGCTGTATGTCAGAACATTTCTGTTGTTCTGGATGCTTTGGGTAATACTTCCATTGTAGCAGGCGATATAGATGGCGGATCAACAGATAACTGTTCGGTAGCGAGTATTAGTGTTTCACAAACAGCGTTCACTTGCGCAAATTTAGGCGCCAACAACGTAACGCTGACCGTAACCGATGGAAGCGGGAATACAAGTACATGCATAGCTGTGGTTACAGTCACCGATGGAACCAACCCAACGGCAATATGTCAGGATATTGATGCTTACCTAGATGGATCAGGAAACGTAACGATTACTGCATCAGATATAGATGGCGGATCAAGTGATAACTGTTCAGTGGCTTCACTCGCAGCTTCACAAACAAGTTTCACTTGTGCTGATCTGGGAGCGAACAACGTTACCCTTACGGTAACCGATGGAAGCACCAACACAGATAACTGTGTAGCAGTAGTTACGGTATTAGATACAATATCACCAGTAGCAACATGCCCAGGCAATCAAACAGAGAATCCTGATGCGAGCTGTAACTTCATATTACCTGATTACATTGGTTTAGTGACAGCTACGGACAACTGTGCAGGATCACCAGTAGTAACACAATCACCTGTGGCAGGAACTGTGATCTCTGGAACTACAACAATTACCATGACAGCAGATGACGGTAATGGAAACACTTCAACATGTACTTTTGATGTGATATTAAATGATGCAACTGCACCAATAGCCGTTTGTCAAAACATTAATGCTTACCTAGATGGGGCAGGGAATGCAACAATAATTGGAGCTGATCTAGACGGAGGTTCAACAGATAACTGTTCAGGATTAACCTTTGGCGCTTCGCAGACAACATTTACATGTGCCGATTTGGGAGCAAACAACGTAACCCTAACGGTGACTGATGGAAACAGCAATGCTGATAACTGCGTTTCGGTAGTGACGGTTTTAGACACGGTTTCGCCTGTAGCTGTTTGCCAAAACATCTCCGTAGCACTTGACGGAGCAGGAAGTGCTTCCATAGTAGCCGGAGATATTGACGGTGGCTCAGCGGATAACTGTTCTATAGCTTCTTTAAGTGCATCGCAAACTGCTTTTACGTGCGCTGATCTTGGAGCGAATAACATAACACTTACCGTAACCGATGGAAGTGGGAATTCAAGTTCATGCGATGCCATTGTGACTATCACGGATGGAATAAATCCAACAGCAGTTTGTCAGAATATTTCGATTTCCTTAGATGCAGCAGGAAATGCAACAATTACTGGAGCGGATATTGACGGTGGATCTACAGATAACTGTTCTATAGCTTCTTTAAGTGTATCGCAAACTGCATTTACATGTGCTGATCTTGGAGCGAATAACGTTACACTAACCATTATGGATGGAAGTGGCAATACCGACAACTGTATAGCTGTAGTAACAGTTACTGATGGCAGCGACCCAACTGCGGTATGTCAGGATGTTGACTTATACTTGGATGCGTCAGGAAATGCTTCCATAGTAGCTGTAGATATTGATGGTGGTTCATCGGATAACTGTTCTGTGACTACTTTAAGTGCTTCTCAAACGACTTTTACGTGCGCTGATCTTGGAGCGAATAACGTTACACTCACAGTAACTGATGGAAGTTCAAATACCGACAACTGTGTTGCCGTTGTGACTGTATTGGATACCATATCTCCTGTAGTAACTTGTCCGGGAGATCAGACAGAGAATCCTGATGCGAGTTGTAATTTTACATTGCCTGATTATACCAGTTTAGTGACGGCTACGGATAATTGCGCGGGAACACCAACCACTACCCAAAGTCCAGCAGTAGGAACAGTAATTTCTGCTCCAACGACCATTACGATGACCGCAGATGACGGAAACGGAAACACGTCTACATGTACGTTTGATGTGTTGTTTGACGATATTATTGATCCATCTATCACCTGCCCAGTAGATCAGGATGTAGACTTTAGTTCAGCTTGTGATTACACGTTAATTGACTTTACAGGATTAGCGACAGCTACGGACAACTGTTCAGGCGTAGTAGTTACGCAATCACCAGTAGTAG
>CAYLYX010000044.1:0-3070 GCA_964387945.1 uncultured Flavobacteriales bacterium
GATTGTGGTTGTTTATTTGTCCGAATGAAAGCCAATAGTATTGCCTTCCGTATCCATTGCAATCGAACAAAAACCGTGTTCTCCAATCGCAAACTTGTTCTGAAGTACTTTACCACCTGCTTTTTCAACTCTTGCAGTTTCAACGGCACAATCTTCAGAAGTGAAATAAACCAATGTTCCACCTGTTCCGGGTTTCATATCACTTGTCTTGCATAAAGCTCCACTGATATTGTTTTCACCATGTGCCCAGGGAAAGCTTAACATTTCCAAGTCTCCAAACTCGCCTGGCGTTTGCATCGGAACCATATCTAATTGTAAAACCGTCTCGTAGAATTTTTGAGCCCTACTCATATCTTCTACATAAATTTCTACCCAAGTGAAAGGGTTTTTTGTTTGTGCTGTCATATTGTTTGATTTTAATTTATGGGTGAGTATTTTACGATATCAATTCCAACACCATTTGGGTCTTGAATCGCAAAATGTCTATCTCCCCAAGGCTCGTCTCGGATATCAATTTTTATTTCAACTCCTTTTACCTTTAGCTCTTGGTAAATGCTGTCTACGTCATCAACTTCAATCGTCAGATAAACTCCTTGATTTTGGAAGGGTTGTTGAAAAATCGGTTGTTGGCTTATGTGATTTGGAAGTAAAAAACTTATCTCTGCTTCGTGATTCGGTGTGTGTAGTAAAAGGTAAAACTCATTTTCAAATGTTACACCAAAGTCCAATATTTTAGTGTAAAACTCTTTTGTTTCTGCCAATTTTTCGGTTATGATTCCAGCGTTTAATTTCATAGTTAGGTGTATTGGTTAATTTGAGTGCTTACCGACCAATAATTTCCTGCAAAATCATAGAATGCACCTCTTGTATCAGGGTCGCCTTGCTTGTTGATTGGCTCTTCGATTATTTCACAACCCATCTCTATGGCTTTATCAAAAGTCTTAAAAACGTTGGGTACATAAATATGAATCATCGTCTTGTTAGCATGATAATGTTCTGTACTGTCGCTAAATTCTTTCGTGAAGTCCTCAAAGTACCAATCGCCATCTAGTAAAAAGATCACAGGATATTGATTACTCGAACTGTAGTCTGTAGGTAAGTAAGTGAAAATCTTGAAGTTATCGTTTACGATAGTTGAGCTAAGGTTATACTCACTTTTTGTACCTTGAAGATCGTCTCCAGATTTTTTACATGAAACGAGTCCAAGTGCTAGAATAAGAGCGATTAGTATTCTATTCATTATTTAATTGGCTATAACGTTTTGTTAATGATGCAGTGCCACTCCTTAGGGAAGCTATGCAAGATACATTTTTGTAAGTTGTTTATTTCTTTTATTCATTCTCAAAAGTTCGTGGCCCATCACTTTCGAATGTCCATTCCACAATAGGTTCAGGAGTATCATTATGCCATTTATCTATTTGGTCAAGATTAATCTGCCAATCATATTTGTAGGACCCCATAACTTCAAATTCAGCATAAATAGTTGCATCAAACCAAAACAATTTTTTTAGTATTTCTTCAAATTTTTCAATCCATAAGTGCCATTCATATTCAAGGGTTTTATAACTCGCTCCAAAGGTTATTGTTTGATCTCTAAAAACACCTTGTTCATTAGGCGTTGAAAACATACTTCTGTTTATCCAAGGAAATTCAAAATCCTTTTCTGGCAGACTATTTAACACTTCAAGGTTTAATCTGTGTAACTTATAATAGTCTTCAGTTTTCCAAGTGGCTCCCTTTATTCTTCCAAATATGATTGTATGATGTGCCATTGTTCTTAATTATCTATGCTTCGCTTAAAACCCGTGGGGTAGTGGAACGTGTCCTGCCACTGGCTGAAATTACAATTTTTGTGATTAGTTCTAAGCCGAAGCGCTAAGTTTTGATATTAATTTAATCTTGTTTAATAGTCAGACTAGTGGTTTGGCGTTCACACTTGGTTAGTTCTATGTTGTGCTCAGTTATTTTTTATTCAGAAAACTCCGTCAATTACTATCTGCTTCATTTTATTTTTATTACATCTCCAGTAGTGTTGTCATAATTTAAAAAATAAAGTCCTGGAGAGTAGGCAGAACAGTCAATTTCTTTACCGTTACCATTTATCAGCATATTTCCGAATGTATCAAAGAGCTCAAATTCAGTGGGTTTATTGAAAATAATCTTCTTAGACTTCTTATTGTATTCCATGTCTATAGGAACTAGGTCGCCTATTAGGGTTTTTGTCTCCGAAAGTTTTGGTCTACCATTTACATAAAATTGAATTCTGAGGCTGTTTTCGCCATGATGTAAATATTTACAATAACCATGTAAGCAATAAATAGTGTCTTCATTTGGTGTGTGTACATATGAAAGAGTCTTGTTCCATCTGTTCCATTTGTATCTTTCTACAACAACTGAATCAAACTTGTAGGCGTCATCATTTAGACAAAAAATTACTGAATCATTAGCATGTTCGAAATCTATTATAAGATCTTTTGGTGGTTTGTTTGGTCTCGTCCCTGTGACGGTATTCAATATCCTTGGTAAACAATCTGTTCTGTGGTAAATTGTAATCATCAATGGGTCCCCTACCTTAAGTCCAGTATTTTTTAAATCAATTTCAAATGCGGTAGCTTTTATAGAGTCTTTGGTAATATCCCCGTTGACTTCTACGTGAGTGACGCAAAATCCAGCTCCACTGCTCGCAAAAGGATTTTGAACATATATATTTTCACCTTGATAATGACCTTCGTACACAATAGTTGGTTCGTTTTGCGCAAATGAAGCGCAGTAAATCAAGAATGTTGATATGACAATAATGCCTTTCATAAAAGAAATAATGAGTCTCAAATTGAGTCAAACTTTTTAATTCTTAAAGTTCCCATTTTTCGACTTTAATTCTAACTATCTTTTTCATTGAGCACAACGTTTAGTGTATGGTGTCGTAGCATCCCGTAAGGTGCTATGCACTATACACATTGTTGTGCGTAGTTATTTTAATACATTTTCAATTTCACTATGATATGCAGTAATAGAACGGTTAATTCTTTCCACGCATCTAACAAAATTTAATTTGTTGTTAGAATCAAGT
>CAYLYX010000045.1:0-3059 GCA_964387945.1 uncultured Flavobacteriales bacterium
TGAGAGTTGTCGTCAACATTCCCCCAGGGAGCCACCCTGAACTGCTCAAAGAATTGGAAAAGACGCCACCACGGGAACGCGCTGAGCGTCTGCGGATGCTGGCCACCTTTGGGTTAATTCACATGAGCCAACCCAATCTATCAACGACATCTGCACCGGTGGATGGCCATGCACCAGATGGTGAAATTACTTCTGTCAGTACAGCGCCAGAACCCAAAGCAGAATCACGTAAACAATCATTAAAATCAAAACTTCGGTTTGACTAATTAGGGGGTATTTATGAAGTTGTCAGATGCAAAATGTAGAAATATCAAACCTACCGAAAAAATACAAAAATTAACCGATGGCGCAGGTCTGTATTTAGAAGTTAAACCATCAGGAGCAAAAAAATGGCGTTACCGGTATCGCATTGCTGGGAAAGAAACAATTTTTACAATTGGTGATTATCCTACAATTAGCCTTAGTGAAGCCAGAATTAAGCGCCAAGAGGCGACTGAACTAGTAAAAGAAGGTAAACATCCAACGACAATCAGACAGTCTCGAAAGGTTAAAAACGAATGGGAAAGCGTTAATACCTTTCAAGCGTTGGCGCATGAGTGGATAGAAAAGAATAAGTCCAAGTGGTCCGAAAACTACAAGCGCCAGATTGAAATCAATTTACGGCGTTATGTGTTTCCGTCAATTGGCAAGCTGCCAATCAAGTCTGTTGAATCTGCCCATATTTTGGTAATTGTCCAAAAAATAGAGAAACAAGGTGTTGATAAAAGAAAAGGTAAGAAAGGATCACCTTCAATTGCATTGCTTGTAAAGCAATGGTGCGGAGCAATTTTCCGGTATGCAGTAGTAACATTAAGGGCTGAATACGATCCAGCAGCCCCCATTCAAGGAGCTATTACAAGACCGAGAGTCAGGCATCACCCTCATTTAGAAGGCCCAGAACTAAGCGGTTTTATGAGAGCGTTAAACGCCTATGAAGAACGAGGAATGCGACAAACCATAATTGCATTGAGGTTACTACTGCTTACCTTTGTTCGAAACGGCGAGCTACGTCTTGCAATTTGGGATGAGTTTGACTTAGAAAATGCGATATGGCGAATTCCTGGCGAACGTATGAAAATGCGGGAGCCTCATGTCGTACCATTATCCAAACAAGCCATGCAACTTTTAAGAGAGCTTAAAACTTTTACAGGGCCATTTGGTTTTATTTTTCCAAATCGCTCTACTGCAAATACGGCGATGAGCAACACCACGATAAATAGAGCCATAGAGTACATGGGCTATAAAGCCCGTATTACTTCGCATGGATTCAGGGGTACGGCATCAACAGTGCTTCATGAGCACGAATGGCCACACGAAATTATTGAGAGGCAACTCGCGCATGCCGAACGAAATTCTGTAGTAAAAGCTTATAACCATGCTCAGCATCTATCTAAGCGCAGAGAGATGATGCAATGGTGGGCGGATTATTTGGATGAAATCGAATCTAAGGCACTGGAGGTCGATTGATTAAGTGATGAATTTTTGCATCTTGCTGACCCGCACTGGTTCTCCTCACACTTCATAATACTCCTGAATTAAACATTAGGAGTTAGTCATGGATAATCGAATTTTACGTTTACCCCAAGTTATTGAGTTAACTGGTTTCAGTCGAAGCTCAATTTATGCACTCATGAAGACTGGAGAATTTCCGCTCAACATCAAGCTTGGACAAAGGGCTGTGGGGTGGAAGGAGCAGGATATCACCAACTGGATAAATACCAGAGCATCATATACTCAACACTATGCATCCAGTAACTAAAGATAGTGCGGGTATGGCCAGAATCATACCCGCATTCATACCCGCAATTTATCAAGATGGTGCTAGATCGCAATAAACGCTACAGGAAAAAAACGTTTTGTAATCAACCAAATGACTTGTAACTACTGGACGTTTATACACCACGCTAGATACTCATGCAGATTATCGATCACTAATAACACTAAGGATGCCTTAAATAGTTGCGAGGATAATAACGCGGCTATTCTAAAGCCTGATAGCTGACAATTCACTAATTATTTATCAAAGGTACTCTAGAGCGGTTTATATTAGTAGTAGCAGCGTTTATCTTTTGTTGCTACGCCAGAGTGAAACGTTGTTGAAAAGCAAACAGTTGCGCTTGAGCCTGTGCAAGCGTGATAGGTAAAAAACTCACGCTTTCGCCGGGTCGTTTTTGGCTCAGGCGAAACAGGTCGGTTTGAATGACTGTGCCTAATACCGGGTAGCCGCCGATAGTTTGTCTGTCTTTCATCAGCACTATTGGCTGGCCATTGCTCGGCAGTTGAATAGTGCCGTAGCACACGGGTTTTGACAGCTTATTATCATTTTCTCCTAAATCTATGACATTGCCGGTTAATCGATAGCCCATACGATTACTTTGCGCGCTGATTTGATAGTTTTGTGAAAGAAATTCCTGCTGTTTTTTTTCGGTTAAATTGTGCCACAACTGACTTGGCAAGTACCTTAATAGCAAATGCCTGGCTTGATGGAAATGATAGTTAGCTCGGCGACTTTCTGGTTTTTTGCTTGTATCACAGGTAGTCAATTCTTGGTCGTTGAAATGTAAGTGGCTGCCATTGGTTACTATCGGTTCGGTAAAGCCTAAGCGCATTTCATTAACTGCCTGACTAACGCTGTTAAGCCAGAGTTTACCTTTAAATCCGCTTTTTATTGCCAAGTATGTGTGCAGCTGAGCTTTCGGATGATTAAGCTGTAATTGTTCTCTGGCTTTTAGTTGGAATATCCGGTTGTTATGGATTTTTTGGTTTGTTTTTCCATCTGCTGACAAAGTACACGCATTGCAATCAGCACCTGTTAAAACGAAAGTGCAGCTGGCATTGGCGGTTAAGCTGATTTGCCCTAAGGTAATTTCCAATGCCGGGCTGTTAACCTGATTTTTTAATAGCTGATTGGCCAGACAATAACTGTATTCATCGGCAGCGCCACTGCCGCTAAAGCCCAAGTGCTGAGCATGATTTCTGCCAAGGTCTTGTAAACTTGCTTGCCCAGCTAATTTGTTAAC
>CAYLYX010000046.1:0-3008 GCA_964387945.1 uncultured Flavobacteriales bacterium
TGTAGAGTATAGGCAGCACCGTATGCTTCTAATGCCCAGACCTCCATCTCTCCGAAACGCTGACCACCGAACTGAGCTTTACCACCTAGTGGTTGCTGAGTTACTAATGAGTAAGAACCAGTAGAACGGGCATGCATTTTGTCATCAACCAAGTGATTTAGTTTCAGCATATACATGTAACCAACCGTTACCGGACGCTCAAATCTACGACCAGTACGACCATCAGTTAATTCAAACTGACCACTTTCCGGCATATCAGCAAGTTTAAATAACTCTTTGATTTCTTTCTCGGCTGCACCATCAAATACCGGTGTCGCAATCGGTAAACCGGCACGTAAGTTATCTGCTAAACGCAATACTTCGTCATCAGAGAAGCTATCGATATCCACTTCTTGACGTGAATCACCTAACTTGTAAACGTCTTTTAAGAATTCACGTAACTTGGCCAATTCACGTTGCTCTTCAAGCATACGGTTGATTTTCTCACCGATACCACGAGCCGCCATACCTAAGTGAGTTTCCAGGATCTGACCGATGTTCATCCGCGATGGTACACCTAACGGGTTCAATACGATATCAACCGGTACACCGTTTTCATCGTAAGGCATATCTTCAACAGGAACCACATTAGAGATAACACCCTTGTTACCGTGACGACCCGCCATTTTATCACCTGGCTGGATACGACGTTTAACGGCCAAATAAACCTTAACGATTTTCAAGACGCCTGGTGCTAAGTCATCACCTTGAGTGATCTTGCGACGCTTGATTTCATATTTCTTATCGAAGTCTGCTTTAATAGTGTCGTATTGCTCAGCAATTTGCTCTAATTCAGCTTGTTGACCTTCGTCAGATAGGTTTTGTACTAACCACTTGTCACGTGACATGCTGTTAAGATCAGAATCGTTTAGACCAGCAGACAATAACAACTTCTTGGCACGGGCATAAATGCCATCTTCCAAGATAGCGAATTCGTCGCCTAAATCTTTCTTAACTTCTTTGAGCTGCATTTCTTCAATTTCTAATGCACGCTTATCTTTCTCTACACCATCACGGGTGAAGATCTGTACGTCGATAATAGTACCTGACACTGAGTTAGGTACACGCAATGAGCTGTCTTTAACGTCAGCCGCTTTTTCACCGAAAATCGCACGTAATAATTTTTCTTCTGGTGTTAATTGAGTTTCACCTTTAGGGGTCACTTTACCTACTAAGATGTCACCGCCTTTCACTTCAGCGCCGATGTAAACAACACCTGATTCATCAAGCTTGCTTAACGCTGACTCACCAACATTAGGAATATCAGAAGTAATTTCTTCCGAGCCTAGTTTAGTATCACGCGCAATACAGCTTAATTCCTGAATATGAATAGTGGTAAAACGGTCTTCCTGAGCAACACGTTCTGATAACAACATTGAATCCTCAAAGTTGTAACCATTCCACGGCATGAACGCGATACGCATGTTTTGACCAAGCGCCAATTCACCCATATCGGTCGATGGGCCATCCGCTAACACATCACCACGTACAACTGGCTCGCCTAAACGACAAGTTGGACGTTGGTTAATACAAGTATTTTGGTTAGAACGTGTGTATTTAGTTAGGTTATAAATATCGATACCCGCTTCACCGGCGTGCATTTCGTTATCATTAACTTTAACTACGATACGGGATGCATCAACATATGATACTACACCGCCACGTTTAGCAACCGCAGTTACACCAGAGTCAACCGCTACAATTTTTTCCATACCAGTACCAACCAGCGGCTTATCCACTTTCAAGGTAGGTACGGCTTGACGTTGCATGTTCGAGCCCATCAAGGCACGGTTAGCATCATCGTGCTCTAGGAATGGAATAAGAGACGCAGCAACAGAAACGATTTGCTGTGGCGAAACATCCATATATTGAACTTGGTCAGATGCCATTAAGGTAAATTCATTCTTATGGCGACAGTTAACCAGACCTTCAACCAGTTTACCGTTTTCGTCTACTTCAGCGCTGGTTTGTGCGATAACAAAGTTACCTTCTTCAATCGCTGATAAGTAATCAACTTCATCCGTCACTTGACCATCAACTACACGACGATATGGCGTTTCTAAGAAACCAAAGTCATTGGTACGTGCGTAACATGAAAGCGAGTTGATCAAACCGATGTTTGGACCTTCAGGCGTTTCGATAGGACAAACACGACCATAGTGAGTTGGGTGTACGTCACGTACTTCAAAGCCTGCACGTTCACGAGTTAAACCACCTGGGCCTAACGCAGAAATACGACGTTTGTGGGTAACTTCCGATAACGGGTTATTTTGATCCATAAACTGTGAAAGTTGTGATGAACCAAAGAATTCTTTCACGGCAGCAGAAATAGGCTTGGCATTGATTAAATCTTGTGGCATTACTGCATCAAGATCGCCAAGAGATAAACGCTCTCGTACTGCACGTTCAACACGTACTAAACCAACACGGAATTGGTTTTCAGCCATTTCACCAACTGAGCGAATACGACGGTTACCTAAATGGTCAATATCATCCACTTCACCTTTACCGTCACGAATAGCGATTAAGGTTTTCATTACCGCAATAATATCGTCGTTAGAAAGCGTACCGTCGCCAGTTTCTTCGTCACGGCCAACACGACGATTAAACTTCATACGACCTACCGTTGATAAGTCATAACGCTCTAACGAGAAGAATAAGTTAGCAAATAAGGTTTCTGCCGCATCTTTTGTTGGTGGCTCACCCGGGCGCATCATACGATAAATTTCAACTAATGCTTCTAAGCGGTTCGTAGTGCTGTCAATACGCAAGGTATCAGACATATATGAACCAACATCAAATTCGTTCATATAAAGTGTTGATAATACTTTATGACCCGCCTGACTAAGTTCAGCTAAAAGCTCAAGCGTAATTTCAGCATTCGCTTCGGCAATTACTTCACCTGTTGATTCATCAACATAGGCTTTTGACAATACTTTGCCAACGATATATTCAGCCGGTACTTCCAG
>CAYLYX010000047.1:0-2952 GCA_964387945.1 uncultured Flavobacteriales bacterium
TTGCGGCGAAGCTCCGGCGGCTCCTCGTCGAACACGTTGTTGACGTTGAGCGAGACGGAGAGGTCGTCGGCGATGCCGATTTCGCCGAGGTCGTAGCGGAAGTAGAGATCGACGGTCGAGAACGAGTCGATCTCGGTCTGACCGAAAATCTCAGAAGAAGGAACGATGTTCATGCCGCCCGTATGCGTGTAGCTGGCGCGTGCATAGAGATCGCCCCAGGTCGCGCCGATGTTCGCCCGGTAGCGCAAGCGCGGTCCGGCATTGTCGGCGTTGGTGTCGAGGTCGATCGGGGTCCAGACGCCCGGCGAAGCCGAGATGTCGTAGCTGATGCGATAATTGCCCGACACGCCGGCCTCGATCGAGCCGAAGCTCGTATCGCGGCGATAGTTTGCCGAAAAATCGATCCCTTCATGCCGCGCATCTTGAAGATTGCGGAGGCGGGCGTCGACGATCGCGAAGACATCCGCGGGATTGAGGTTCTCGATCTGCGTATTCGGCAGATCAACGTTGAACGACGAACCGTCGGACGCCGTGTAAACGGCGCCGCCGACACCGAGCAGGCCGTCGAGATCTGCCTGGGTGACATTGTAATCGATGAGGTTCGGGAATGTGCGCGCCATCGTTGCGCCGTCGAAGAACGGCGCTTGAGCGAGCTGGCCCCGATACTCGATGTTGTAATAGGTCACGCTTGCGGTCAGGCCGGGGATGATCGGCGGCGCGATATCGAAGCCGTAAGACCAGGTGGTGGCCGTTTGCGGCTCCAGGCTTGGCGTTGCCGAACGCGGCAGACCGGCCAGGAAGATCATCGTCTGACCCGCGGTGTGGACGGGCGTGCCTGGGCCTTCGGGGAAGAAGGAGGCGAACACGTTGCCGGCCGGCGAACGCAGCGCATTGGCTTGGTCGACCACGGTCGGCGCGTTGAACGATTCACCCCAATTGGCGCGGAACAGCAGCCATTCGGTGGGCTCATAGGTCAACGCAACGCGTGGGTTCGTCGTCGTGCCGAAATCCTCGTACTCGTCATAGCGCGCCGACAAAGAGAGCGAGAGCGATTCAATGCCGGTGACGCGATTACCGGGGCCAACGATCGGGATGTTCAACTCGCCGAACACGGCGTTGATGTCGCGCGAATATTCGGTCGCCACCAGTGCGCCTTCGCCGCCGGTCGGGATCGAGCCATTGCGGACTTGGAAATCCTCATTGATGAACTCGCCGCCGACAGCCGCGCGAATCTCACCACCGGGAAGCTCCATCAACGGACCGTCGAACACGGCGCGATGATTGATGAGGCGATGACGGCCGTTGGCGTAGTTCCAGATGTCGCCCGTGTTGATGATCTCGTTCAGGACATCGGCCGGCGTGGAGGCGAGGTCCCAAGGATTGAGCGCATCCGCTTGCGTGGAGGCGTCACGCGCGGCCGCGAGTGCATCGGCATTGAGGGTGCGATTGCGGGTATAGGTTTCGCTACGGCCATAATTGGTCATCAGCGTCAGTTGCCAATCCGCACCCAGATCGAGCGCGAGGGATGGCGTGATGCCCCAAGATTCCATGTTGGTGTTTTGGGTGGAGAAACTATTTCCCGTCACCGGCGCCCAGTTCAGGCGAACCGATTGCGAGGTTTCGGCGCCAACCTGATATTGCGGGAAGTAGAAATTGGTGTTTGGGACGTTGACTGAATTCGCCGCTGAGTTGCCCGCCGGCCCGCCATTGCCGAGCGTATCGCGGACACTGTGATAGCCACGAACGTTGAGTTCGGCCCAATCGGTAAGATCCTGTCTCACCCCAACCATGAAGATGTCGCGCTCTTCTTCGGGGACAAAGGTGTTGGTGGCGGTGAGATCGCAGCGATTGGTGGTGCCCAAAGCACCGAGCGATTGACCGTCCGCGCTCACGGCATAGGTGTCGGTGCCGATATAGACAGTGGGGCTGGCGCACGCCGTGCTGAACGGGACCGGATTGCCGCCATTGGCGATCACGTCTGGATTGGCTGGATCGTATTCCAATCCGCGAACGAAGTCGCGCTCGCTGCCAAGAATGGCCGTGCGGTGCTGATGGCTATAGGACGCGAACGCCGAGCCGCTGCTCCAATCATAACCGCCAATGATGCTGGCGTTGTAGGTCTCATAATCGTCGCCGAAGCCATAGGTCGCGCTGACGCCAACGCCGTCATAGCTGTTGCGCGTGATGAAATTGACCACGCCTCCGACCGCATCCGTGCCGTAAAGCGAAGAACCGCCATCCGTCACCACTTCAACGCGCTGCAATGCGCCGGGTGGGATGATGTCGGCATCGGGCGTTGCTTGGTTGATGCCGGCGCTGACGATGCGGTGGCCGTCCATCAGGACCAGCGTGGACGAGCCGCTCGCCGTGGTTGGCGAGAGGTTGCGCAGGTTCGGGCGCGTGACCTGCGATTGGAAATTGATGCCCATGCCGACGCCGCCCGTGATGGTCATCGTCGTGGCGGTAGCGTCGGCGTTGTTGAACAGGTTGGCGACCTGCGGAATGGTCGTCAGCAACTCGTTTGTCGCGGTGGCGCCGGAGGCTGCGACATCTTCTTGATTCACGCCGAGCACATTCGCGCCAGCAGGTGCGACGCCGCGAATGAAGGTGCCGGTGACGACGATTTCGCCGTCGTCTTCGTCTTGCGCGAGAGCCGGCGACGCCAGAGCCAATACGCTTGACCCGGCGAGCATCATCGCCGCGAAATTCTTCCTCATAAAATGGTCCTCCCTCCGTGTGCCCGTTGGATTCACACGGTTTTCAAGTGCAAAGCATGCCGTTTGACAGCTGTCTAGCAGGAGATGTGTGTAAGGATTTGTCCGAAGGACGTTTTTGACATCGTGCGACAGAAAAACCTCACGCTGCCGTGAGTAAGTCGCAAATAATGCCCGCCGCCTTGAGGCGGCGGGCAACAAGCGGAGCTCTTGGCCCAGCCTTTAATCGTCGTTGAAG
>CAYLYX010000048.1:0-1824 GCA_964387945.1 uncultured Flavobacteriales bacterium
ACCGACCTCGACCGACCCGAGCAGGAGACCTGGCTGGGGTATCGGTGCGGCACGCCGATCGGTTTTTTTGAGTTCGAACACCAGGATGCCGGCCATTCGCTCGAGATTGTCTATTTCGGTCTGCTTCCACAGTTTTGTGGTCAAGGGCTCGGTGGGCCGATGTTGAGTGCGGTCATCGACCTCGCTTGGTCCCGGGGACCTTCTCGGATCTGGCTTCACACCTGTTCGGACGACCATCCCGCCGCACTCGCCAACTACCGCGCCCGTGGCTTTCGCCTGTTTCACTGCGAAGTCATCGCCCGACCCAAGAAAAGTGAATCGGCAATAACGTAGATGAATGCACAAATAAATTTCAATCAACGTAGGCGACGGCTAGCGACCCCAAACCCGAGAACGACTGCAAAGGCTCCACAGGCGAGGAGGACACTCGACAACCACCATGGGTCGGGGTCCACGTCGGCGACCCCTTCCGGCGAGAGTTGTGTACCAGCGTGCTCGAGCGGCGGCATTGGCGGCAGCATGTCGTGCAGTTCGGCGACAACATCTGCCAAGAGCCTGCGCTCAAACGTGTCACCGTAAAACCATTCGAGTGTTTGGTCGCGGTCGACCGGGAGATTGCCAGCTTCATAATTAAGGGTGACAAATTCGCCGCTGACTTGGTCGCGGGCCAAAAACACCAAGTACCGCTGTCGAGGAAGATAGCTGGCCATCGCACAACGAAAATCGGCCTCGGCGAGGATCGTGTCGACACGCCCGAGGTCGCCCTTGATCAACTGGCTGCGCGTCACATGGGCGCGCTGGCGGTAGGTCCACTGCGAACCTTCGACCTCGATCTCATCGATAACCCCTGTGTCGACAACCGCGATCGCATCGGCACGTGCGACCAACTCTTCGAGGCTGAAGTACGAAGCTCGGGCCTGAGCATCTTGTGTCTTTAGAGACAGGTAAGATCCTGTAACCAGAGGTACACCCAGCGAGAGGAGACAGGCAAACGATACGGCGCGAGGGACAGACACACTCTTTAAACACCTCACGAAGGCGATTGTTCCATTTCACCATTCTTTCGTTCACTGCATCCGTTTCGCTCCCACTGCGCCGTCCGTCCGCCCAAAAAGCCCTCGCAGACTCTGGGTCGGATGCCTGCCACCGTGCCGACACAATTCCACGATGCGACGGGCGCAGCCCGGGCTAAAACCGCAGGCCCCCCGCACCGATCTCGAGCCTCCGGGGACGCAGAGACAACCGTCCGCCGCCAATCTCCACACGGATCCTCGGCCTTTGGGTCGCGGCGAGGTAGGAGCCGGCCGAGACCATGCCGATCCCACCGGCAAACGGCAGCAACCCCCACAACGCCAAGCCTCCTGCGTCCTCGGTATTCCCGTCGGCGGCCAACACCAATGCCGTCACCAACATCGCAAAGCCGCCGATAAAACCGGCTGTACCGATACCGAGAAGGAGGCCGCCGCCGACCCGCGCTCCCGGATTCCCCGGGTCGTAGTAGACGTAGTTGGTGCGGCTCCCAGAGATCGGACGAAAGCCTCCTCGAACCGGGCCGCCATGCACGCGCAACCGGGATTTTGGATGTACATACACTCGACAAGGAGCCTCACATAAAAATGTCCACTCACGGAACTCAGGCGTCGATGCAGTCGCCGGGTAATACATCAGCTGCTCGACCACACCGGTCTCGATGTCAATATCCATATTGACATATACCGGGGCGACGTACCCGTACGCGGGAGGTTGATAGCGCGGCTGTGGCTGGTAGCGCGGCTGTGTTTGAGAGGTGGGATACCTCGGCGGTTGCGGCTGCGGCTGCGGCTG
>CAYLYX010000048.1:1924-2930 GCA_964387945.1 uncultured Flavobacteriales bacterium
CGGTTGCGGTTGCGGTTGCGGTTGCGGTTGCGGTTGCGGTTGCGGTTGCGGTTGCGGTTGCTCGGCTACCTTACTCGTCTCTGCTTTCCGGGCACAGACAAATTCCAAATAACGCTTTGCTTGATCGATCGCATCCGCATCGCTCGCGGCGATATTGTGCACCACGCCGCTTTCTTTTGCGTGCATCAAGGCACCGCCCAATTCCTGTGCGGTGGTTTTGATACCCAAAGACATCTCGACCAGCGGCGGCCCAGCAGTGAATAAGGCTGCGCCATCAAGCATTACAATAAAGTCTGCGAACATCCCGGTGATCGCGCCATGGCCAGCTGAAGCACCCATAATTAAGGTAACAACGGGAACCAGACCTTTGAGATCAGCCACAAGCTGTAAATCGTTGGGCGTATTGGGATAGCGCTCCAATGTATTACCCACCCGCTCGCCTGCGCCTTCAAGCATGAGTACCAATGGCAGGTTTTGTTCGGCTGCGATGCGCACCAATCGAGCGCGTTTCGCCGCATTGGCGTGTCCAATCGATCCACCCTTGACGGTAAAATCCTCGGCCATCGCGACCACAGACAAACCGCTTACACACCCGACACCACCCACTACGCCATCACCCGGCAATGGGGGCTGTCCCGCTGGATGGCTCATACCCGCCAGTGCGCCGATCTCTTGGTACTCACCCTCATCAAATAAATAGCTTAGACGTTCACGGGCGGTTAGATGACCTCGCGCTTTGTGAGTAGCGACCTTGTGCTCGCCACCCATGGCCTGAGCTTGAGCTGTACGCTCCTTGAGTTCAGTTAAAAGGCTTTGCCATTGTTTGTGATTATCAGACATTGTTAGTACTCAATAATTACCCACTAGAAACCCGTCTCTCAGCTATGCCGCACACGAACAATAACAATTCGAGAGGGATCAATACGCCTATAAGAAAGACTCTACCCTCGAATCCATTACATATCGATCAACTGGCCGGTGCTGGCAGCGAGCCCACCTTGCAAGA
>CAYLYX010000049.1:0-2609 GCA_964387945.1 uncultured Flavobacteriales bacterium
GTTTTGTATGTGACTGACAAAGTACAAACATTCACGTACTCGAATCATTGAATAATATTGATAAATTAGCTTTCCAAGATTGGTTAATTGAGCGAGAGCTTGATTGACAACCGTTTTCGTCTAGCGACAATAGCGTTGTGGCACCACCTGAACCCATGCCGAACTCAGAAGTGAAACGCAACTGCGCCGATGGTAGTGTGGGAGGTCCCATGTGAGAGTAGGTCATTGCTAGACATCTATTACAAAGCCCAGTCTAAACGACTGGGCTTTAATCAGTTTCGGAGGGGTTCCCGAGTGGCCAAAGGGATCAGACTGTAAATCTGACGGCTCCGCCTTCGGTGGTTCGAATCCACCTCCCTCCACCATTATTTTAAAGCCTGCTTGATTGAGCAGGCTTTTTATTTTCAACTCTTATTAGCGAATGTAGCTAATGCCTGATACTTGCTTCTTAACTTTTGGTAACGCTTAAAAGACTCACTATCTGGAGACAGTTCTTTTAATTGATTCATCAGCACTTTAGCTTGCTTGAAATCACTAAGGCGTGTGGAATTTGCTTCATAGGAAACGAGCAATACCTGCAATAAATTTAATTTGACACCTAAATGATTGGGAAAGTGATAGAGCGCTTGATTAAGCTTGTCTATTGCCAAAGTATAATGATTAGCTTTATAAAGGCTAACACCTACTTCTAGCGCTGCCTGGGCGGCCTGTTTATCTTTTTCACTGATTGGACGATCTGATAATGCAACTACTTCAGATAATATCTCCATATTATCTGGATGTGCTTGTGCGAGTTGTTCTAAAAGCCGCTCTGCTTTGCTGCGTCTTTGTAATGCAATGAGTGCTCGGGCTACTCTAAAAGTATTTTCTACTGATAGTTGTTCTTGAAAAACATCTAATAAATTCTCTGCATTTTTCAGTGTGCTTTTGGTTAAGCCGGTGTCCTTTGCTTTATTGTGTAACTGTGCGATTAAAAATTGGGCGATAACTTTTAATTCGTTGATTGGAAAATCTTTGATCATATTCGTTAAGACATCAAAGGCCTTAACATTAAGCTTTCGTATTTCAAACAGGCTTAAATTGTCGGCATATTCGATTAATGCTTCGGCAAACTGTATTGCATGATCTGGTTTCTTATGAATGGAGTGGTAGGCAAGCTCATTGGTTTTAGATAATGCCTTGGTGGCTTTATCGAGCTTATTGTTGGTCAAACAGAGTTCAGCATATTTTTTTAGCCGATTAACAGAGCGCGGTGATGCCATTAATGCTTTTTCCAGTACTTCTTCCGCCTTGTCTGGGTTATTGTTCAGTTCATGAGCTTTAGCTAACCAATCATAGGCGGAGAGATAAAGCGGGTTGTCATCAATTACTGCTTTGAAATATTTTTCTGCGTTATGATAATCTCCCTCAACCAGCGCTATTTTTCCCATGCCTATCGCTGCCCATTGACAGTTTGGTGTACCTAAATAAGCGGAGTAGATTTTTTTCGCCTGTTCATATTCACCTAATTCAAAATGTTGACGAGATCTAATGCCAAGGCACTCGTTTTTATAGGGGGAATTTTTTTGGATTAATTGTTTACACAGTGCAATAACATTAACCTTATCGTTGTCGTCCATAGCCTGGTAAACAGCACACATTGCCTGTTTTTTTTCGAAACTGCGATTCAAGCGTATGGTGAGATCTTTTAGTGTATAAGGTTTGGTTAAATATTCATCGGGTTTATGTTCTAAGGCAGCCAGTACCATGGCCTGTGAAACTTCAGCGGTGATCATGATAACAATGCAGCGACGAGCTAGTTTATTTTTAGCTCTGAGCTCTTCCAAAATCTGTTGACCGTTTTTTCTTTTATCACCTAAATCGTAGCCAAGCAGGATGACGTCGTACTCATTAGTGTCACATAACACTAAAATATCTGCGGCATGGCAGTTGGTATCTACATTTAACGCGCCAAGGCTATAAGCAAATATTTTCAATGTATCACGTGACTGTTTGATATTATCGATAATAAGGAAGCGCTTGCTTCCATAGTCAACCTTATTCATGAATTCCCTTCAATTACTATTATTATTATGCTTTTAACGGAAATTAGAGATCTTGTCTAGTTTTGTTGGTTATTCGAGCTGCTTTTACGTTTTATTATGCAGGTTGGTATAATGTTCAAATAAGGTTAAAGGGAGGTAAATGTTAATTAATAAATGCCTGTATATTGAGCAATTGGGTTATAACTTATTGATAAATATTATTACAGGTATAGTATCTGATTTAAGTAACCAGCTATGACTTAGGTAGCACATGCAAAAAATTCTTATTATTGAAGACGACAGTGTTGCTTCTTTAATGCTAAAAGCCCAATTAGAGCACAAAGGCTTTGAAGTGGTTCAAGTTTTTAACGGGTCTGCAGCAATTAGAAAAGTGATAGCGGTTAATCCTGATGTGGTATTACTAGATATTGGCTTGCCAGAGAAGGATGGCTATGATGTTTGTAAAGAGTTAAGGGAGTTCTATCAAGGAGGAATTATTTTCTTTACGGCACAAGAGTCTACAGAAGCGGAAATTACTTCTTTTGACCTGGGAGCCGATGACTTTGTCGTCAAAGGATCGTCATT
>CAYLYX010000050.1:0-2560 GCA_964387945.1 uncultured Flavobacteriales bacterium
GCGAGTAGTCCAAGGCGCAGAGGAGGCGCTCCAGCGTGGCAAGCGTGGGCGCCGGGTGGGCGCGCTCGTAGTAGTCGATGGTCTCGGGCTCTACTCCGACCTTCTCGGCGAGAGCAGCCTGGGAGAGTCCTCGCCCCACGCGCAGGTCCCGGAGCCCCTCCCCGACGCGCTGGGCGAGTGTGGTGGGTTCCAGGTCGTCCAGCGCTGCGCTTGAACCGTCGGAAGCGAGGATCCAGGGGGACGGGCTGTTGGCGAAGACCTTCGCGGCGACCTCGGTGAGTGTGAGGCCCAGGGCGTCGGCGTAGCGGGCGAGAATTTCGGGAGAAACGGGGCGACCACCGGTCTCGTAGCGGGAGATGGTCGCAGGCGTGGCCTCCATCGCCGCAGCGACATCCGTCTGTCGGTAGCCATGCGCGATGCGCAAGGCGCGCAGCCCCTCGCCGACGTGGCAGCGAACGGCGCGCAGGTGTTCACTCTCCATCGCGTTCCGCCTGAAGCGCTGGGTAGACCTCGGTGGGCTCGTCGTCGGCGAGGCCGCGGATCTCGGTCGGCTCGTCAGCAAAGGGCGCACTCGCAATGGACTCGCCGTCGGCGAGGGCACGGATCTCGGTGGGCTCGTCGTCGTCAATCAGGGTCGCGAGGTCGGCGGCGGAGAGGTCGTCGGCCGAGTCGGATGCGGTGGGCTCGCTGGTCACGCGCTGGCGCGCGCTGGACAGCTCGTCCTCGGGCCAGAACTCGTAGTGGAGCACGATGGGCCGGCTGTCGAACGGCGCGGACTCGCCCTGGGGGAGGTCGTCCGGCGAGACGCTGAGGAGGCGAGCGAGGGCGTGCACGCGCTCGATATCGTCGGCAAAGCCGAGGGTGTACGCGAGGGAGAGCACGTTTCGGGGGGTCGGATGGACGAAGTAGAGCGCCCACGGCCAGCGAGGAAGCTCGCGGGCGAGTTCGGCTTGGATGGCTGGGGCCTGCCAGCGATACCGCGGACCAGCGAGCCGGCGGATGTAGGACTCGGCGGCGCGCTGGGAGGCGGCGTTGAGGGTGCGACCGGCGACGGGCCGAATGCCGAGGGGGTAGACGCCAACGACGCAGCGCCAGGGAGAGACGAAGCGTGCGAGGCGGGCGATCGAGGCGACCAAGCGCGCGAAGCGGGAGAGGCGCCAGGGGCGAGAGAGAAGCGGTAGGACGGTGTCAGGTAGACGCACGTCTCCGCTGCGAGTAGGTTTCATCGCAGAGACCTCCGGGTCTTTAGAGCGCCGTGCGGCCTGGCTCCAACCGAACCGCGCGGCGCTCGTCTTTTAGGGTTGAAAGGTCAAGTTACCGAAGTACAGTTTGGGCTCTCCTCCTTATATAGGTTGAAATGCAAAACAGTATTGCAGTCTAGCCCATGGCGCCAAACTAAGCAACCAGCTAGGTAGATCCATATGGCAGTTCCGGGACCCATACCGAAGGCACCCATCACCAGGCTTGGACAGGCCCTTGTCGAGCGCCGTGGCAGCCGATCTCAGACGGTCGTAGCGGCAGAGATCGGCGTGAGTCGTCAGACCTACGGACACGCCGAGGCCGGAACTCACGTTCCGTCTATGAAGACTGCGCGAGCATTGGCAAATTGGCTTAACTGGCCAGTAAATCGAGTAATGCATGAAGCACTCCGGCCTGCAGGTTCCGAGGTGATTGAGGACTCAAGCCCCGACGGGGCGTGTGCTTCTCAAGCGCCTGTTGTCAGTGTGATTCGCGCTGCTCGGGAGTTTGGCATCGAGCCCGCGACGATAGCACAGCTCGTGATCGCCTTAGATCGGGGAGAAGAACAGCGTGATTTACCGACTGAGCTAGGGAGCGCTGTTTTAGCACGTCGAAAGGGAATACCGTTGGTGGAAGCTGCTCACGCGATCGGACTGACGACAGAGCGACTTCACTACATCGAACAGGGTCTTGTGAGACCGGACCCTACTGAAGCCAAGGCACTCGCCCATTGGCTGGGTTGGGAGGTGTCTGATGTCAATAAAGCAGGAAATTAGCCTGGCTACGTGTCTAACTGTTGGTTTTGTCAATAGCGGATACCAAGTATGTGCAGAGCTTCAGAGACTTCTCTCCGCACTAGATGGCCGTTATCCCGCGGATCGACTTCTCTATCAGAGTATGGAACTTGCACTATTACAGATGGAGTCTGCAAGAAGGCACTGGACATTGCGGCGTGGAGATCCGACGCTGTGCTCTTCCTACTTTCTGATGCTAGCTAAAGAACTTGATAAGCAAGGTATTGATATCTATTTATCGAATGGACATGGATCAGTTTTGGAAGAAGTGCAATCCTATGCAACAGCTATCGCTACCACCACCCATCGATTTCAAGATCCAGTCCTATCCAAGCATGCAACTTCGCCGATTGATGTGTTCGGTGCCACTTGTTCAATCCTCTGCTTCCAACATGCAGCTTTTTTGAGGGTCTTTCAAATCAGCCGTGACACCGGTAAGGTGATGGAGATGGAGGCACAGTATCTGGGCTGCCTAGCAGCAACTTCGAGGGTCATTAAACAACGCAGAGGAGTGTGCTGAGATAGGT